>CAWCWY010000003.1:0-574259 GCA_963799375.1 uncultured cyanobacterium | reverse complement strand
GCGCCTGACGGCGACGCGGGGTCTCATCGCTTTTTTGCAAGTTCCACAATTAGGTATTCCTGTATACTTTGAGCGACATAAGGCTTAATTTACAAGAACAGGATTGATAAAAACTTTACCGCAAAATTGGCAATCGATAACTATTGATTTGCAGGAATGTATACAACAGTCATATCTTTATTGTGGTTTGGCTGTAGCAGATGGACTTTTCTTAGATTCTCGATAAAGCTGGCTGAGTAGTATTTGAGCTTCATCAGCAGGAGCGTATCCGCTTAGCATATTAGCTGTTTGGCTAACAGTAAGCATTTGTTGTTCGGTATGATCCTATAATTTGCAGCCGTTTTTCTCGTTCGGCTTTTTCTAAGAAATTAATTCCCGTTATAACTGTGGGTACACCAAACAATGTCTACAGGTAATGCCATTGATTAATTTAGTTTCTTTGGTGACGGTGATTAAGAGAAATATTGTCCAAACTAAGGAACAAAGATGATTTCTAGGATTAAATTTGTAATGAGCCATGTAATTCAGCAATGGACAATCGACTCTTCTATAGTTCCCAAAATGCTAACTAATTTCCCAGGTTTGCATTGAATCATCTATCTTCAATAATTGAGACTTCACCTTAATCTCAGTTTCAGAATGTTCGGGTTTTGGACGCACGCGCAGCAAAAAATAACCCTTTATATTTGGGCGTGGTAAAAAATATTCAGGTTCGGTGATGATGCACCAACTTAAAGGAAGACTAGAGCGATCGTAGAGAGTAAAATAAGTATCAAACTGCTGAAGAATTTCAGGTTTTATTTTTATTTTTAACCTTTGATCAGATTCCAAATAATTGTAGGCAAAATGAGTAGCAGGTGCGCCGACGGGTAAATATTCTCGACGTACAAAAGATTCTGGTAAGTAGTTGCGTAACTTGAGAATAGTGAAAATATAATAGTGCAGGCTGGAGTAAAACCAGTTCTTTGAATTAATTAAATTGTGATAATAATCATTAATATTATTGGGAACACTATAAGTATCTACATAGGGGTTACTATCTACCTTTATCGCAGGATAATTAATAGTTTCGAACGATTATAGTAACGCACTCCCAAAGAATATTTCCCAGTAGGTAATTCGATCGTGTGCCAAGGTAGATCTGAATCAATTTTCTCTGATTCAATGCTTGTGATAGTTTTATAACCAGGAAAACTATAAACTACGGCAATCCACGATCGCGACGATTGATTGGCAGTTGCTACATCTATTTCAATGGTTTCTTGGACAGCAAATGGTCCCAATGTACCAATTATGGCATGAGTATTCCAGCGAGGTCCTTTAGTCATCAAAACGGGCAATACTAAGGGTGCATTAATTGTTTTTTGGGACAAGACACGCCATTGGAGAGCTTTCTTTTTGTCTACAGCCAGATAAACAGTAAACAAATTCCCAATTACAAACTTCATGACTTTGTAAAAAACAAAGGATGTCAAAGCTAAGGGAATTTCCCACAATAGAAATATTTTATTCATCAGCCAACCAATATCTACAGCTAGTTCAATTCTCCTGCAAATTGTTCATAGCCAAACATAATTCTTTAAAATGTTCCCCTCTAGCTTCAAAACTTAAATATCGATCAAAACTAGCACAAGCAGGAGAGAGTAAGACTACCTTAGCTTGTTTGGCTAAAGCGATCGCCGTACTTTTAGAGACAGCATTTTCCATCGTCTCGACAATCTGGTAATCGTGATAATTGCGATCGCTCAATCTTCGAGCAAAGTCTGAAGCAGCTTCCCCGATCAACAATACAGTGGCAGCATTGGCTTTAATACTTTCGATCCAGGCAGTATCATCCCCTGTTTTACCCTGTCCTCCCGCAATCAAAATTGCTGGTGCTTCGACAGAATTTAACCCTACTTCAGCAGCATCATAGTTAGTCGCCTTGCTGTCGTTAATAAATTTGATTCCTTGATAGGTGCAAACGTATTCCAAACGATGTTTTACCCCAGGAAAAGAAGTAATAGCCGAGGCGATCGCTTCTTTATCTATTCCTGCCAATTTTGCTGCTGCTACGGCTACCAAGAGATTTTGCAGATTATGTTCTCCAGGCATTTTAAACAGGGATACGGGGGAGATAAGTTCGCCAAACGCCACAATCCAACCATCTTCAATATAAACTTCTACAGAACGGCGATCGGCAAAACTATCCTTACCTCGAACATTCGTCCAAATAACATCTTCTCCAAATTCTAACCCCGCTTTTTGTAGGAAACTATCATTACCATTAACGATTTTTTGCTGGCTACGATGGAGTAGAGAAGCCTTGATTTGATAATAGTTTTCTAGAGTTTTGTGGCGACTGAGATGATCGGGGGTGAAAGTAGTAAAAATGCCTATCTGTGGTGCTAGTTTTGACGAAGACTCGATTTGATAACTACTCAATTCAGCAATAATCCACTCAAAAGCCTTGCTATCAGGACTATCTAAATTCTGAATTGCCAATTCACAAGCAGCATTACCAATATTGCCACAGGCAGGAGCATTTAATCCTCCAGCTTGAAAAATTGCTGCCATTAGTGCAGTAGTTGTAGTCTTGCCATTTGTCCCCGTAATTCCAATCCAAGGAATACGATTGAGATAACGCCAGGCTAGTTCAATTTCGCCAATAGTTTCTATACCTTGGTTTCTCGCTGTTTCTAAAGGCTTTATGTCCCAAGGTACACCAGGGCTAACTACAATCAAGTCTGGCGTATTTACTCCTTGCAAAGTTACGCCACTGTCTAGCTTTACAGCAATTCCTTCTTCTATGAGTTGTTGTTGCGCTGTTTGTAGTTGACTGGCATTAGATCTCGATGCAATTTGTTCTTTTGTTGCCGAATCTATGAGGGTAACTTGCCAACCGTCTTTGTTTAAAAGTCTGGCTGCTGCAATTCCCGATCTTCCTAAACCAATAATCTCGCCTTTGGGCATAAATCTCGTAATGTAACAATTCCCATAGAATGTTAGCCTATTTTGCTTCCAGGCAGGGGATTATCTAGATTTTGTATTTTCTCAATCGAATAAGATTCAACTTAATAAAAGTTAAGAATCACTCTATAGTATAAAGAGTATTTTGTTAGAGAGTGAACTTACCGTGTCCCGTTTTTTATCAATTATTTTCGGTCTAATTATTACCCTATCCAGCAGTCTAATTTTTGCTCATCCTGCATTGGCTGCTATTGGACTCAATGATAGTCAACTATCTCCTTGTCCCGAATCTCCTAACTGTGTAGTCAGTCAAAATGGCGATGAGAAACATAGTGTTGCACCTATCCCTTACACAAGCGATCGCATTACGGCTAAAGAAACCTTGTTAAAAGTATTATCAGTTGTCCCTCGTACAGAAGTGGTCGAACAGACAGATAATTATATTCATACTGAATCTACTAGTCGTATTTTTAAGTTTGTTGATGATGCTGAATTTTATTTCCCTAAAGACAAGAAGGTAATTCAAGTTAGATCTGCTTCGCGAGTAGGGGAATCTGATCTTGGCGTTAACCGCCGACGTATTGAACAAATTCGCCTGGCAATGGAAGATATAGGGGCTTAATAATTAATAACTGATTACTTTTATTCTATGAAAACTCCTCCCAAGCATATTGCCAAAATCAAGAAACTACGTCGTATTAGCAGGGTGTTAGATAATGCAGTTACTATACCTGGGACTAAGTTTAGCTTTGGTTTAGATCCGATTTTGGGTTTGCTTCCTGGAGGGGGAGACACCATTACTGGCGGGATATCTGCTTATATTGTGGTGGAAGCTGCCAAAATGGGTTTGCCTCGCGAAGTGTTAGGGAAGATGGTAGGAAATATCTTATTGGATTCTTTTGCGGGGACAATTCCTATCTTGGGCGATTTGTTTGATGTTGGCTGGAAGTCTAATATTAAAAATATTGAGCTATTAGAAAAGCATTTGGAGATTGCAGAGACGGGAAAAACTAATCCCCTGCTTATTATTGGCTTGGTTTTATTATTAGCAATTATTGTCTTCGGGTTTGCCACATTAACCTTCTTTTCAGTTAGGTTTTTCTGGAATCTTGTAGCTCAATGAAAATATCCAGCATATTAGAATTGCTTTTTTTAGCTTCGATATAGGATCGGCTTGAGATCTTATCTAATTCAGGCATATTTTAATTTTGACATTTTAATGCGATTACCCTGCTTATTTTAACTAGTACAGCAATTGCTAATAAATCAAATATTCTATTTTTGACAAATAAAAATAAAGCAAAGATTATATAAAGTTTTAATAAACACTAAGATCATTTAGCAGCTTTTGTAAACTAGCAAAATCGAGATTGATTGTAATTGTTTTTCGAATTTAAATAATCAAAGCGCTACAGCGACAAAGAATACAGAAAGCAAGATTATAAATTGCTCGTTTTTTTTTGATAAACGTCTTTACAATAGCAATAAAAAACGATCGCAATCTTCATTGGTTTTTTATTGTATTCAAGAATAATAAAGGTTAGCCTAGCAGGAATCAAATAATATATAGGTGTTTTCACAGTCATTATTATGATTGACTCAAAGCTATATTTGAAGCTGAGGTTTAAATTAGAAAGACATTAGCCTGTTTCAAAGATTATTTCAAAAATCAAATACAACAAATAAAATTCACCTTCTATTTTTCATTATGAATTTGATTAGCTTGATTCTATATGTTCAATTAGATCTGCTATTTTCACGAAATACTTAGTTAGAGTCTAGTTTTAGCAAATATTCAAAATCCGATTAGAGGTTCTAATAAATTTACTTTTCAACCCTATCTAAATAATCAACAAAGAAGTAACCAATATGTTTAATTCAATATTCGATCTGTCTAGTCTAAATGGCTCAAATGGTTTTCGTATAAATGGCATTAGCGTGGGCGATCGCTCTGGATTTTCTGTTAGTAATGCAGGAGATGTTAACAACGATGGTATTGCCGATCTAATTATTGGCGCACCTAGCACAATACCCAATGGAACTACTGGCGCAGGGGAAAGCTACATTATTTTTGGTCGCAATAACCTGGGCAGTTCTGGTAACTTTAATTTATCCAGTCTTGATGGTTCAAATGGTTTTGTCATATCAGAAATTAATACTGGAGATTCTAATGAAATTTCTGTAAATAATGCAGGTGACATTAACAACGATGGTATTGATGACTTTGTAATTGGTGCGTCTACTGCTGACCCCAATGCCAATAATGCTGCGGGAGAAACCTACGTAGTATTTGGTCAAGATAACCTTGGGATTTCTAGTAGTTTCAATCTCTCCACTCTCAACGGTTCTAATGGTTTTATTATCAATGGTGCCGATACAGGCGATCGCTCAGGGCGATCCGTTAGCAATGCAGGAGATGTCAACGGCGATGGCATCGACGATCTTTTAATTGGCGCACCCGCAGCAGATCCCAACGGTAGTGCTTCTGGCGAAAGCTATGTGGTATTTGGTGGCTCTAATGTAGGTAGCTTGGGAGAATTAAATCTCTCTAATCTTAATGGTTCAAATGGTTTTACTATCAACGGTGGCAGTGCTGGAGATTTCCAAGGCTTTTCTGTGAGCAATGCAGGAGATGTTAACAATGATGGTTTTGCCGATGTAATTGTTGGTGGATCTACCGCCGATCCCAATGGAAATAGTTCGGGAGAAAGCTACGTTATTTTTGGTAGCTCAAATGTAGGTAGTTCTGGCGTTATCAATCCATCTAACCTAAACGGTTCAAACGGTTTTGTGCTTAATGGAGTTGGCGCAGGAGATCTTTCAGGACGTTCTGTGAGTAATGCAGGAGACGTTAATGGCGATGGTATTGATGACCTACTCATTGGCGCACCTAATGGCGATCCTAATGGTAACAATTCAGGAGAAAGCTACGTTGTCTTTGGTGGTACAAATCTAGGTGCTTCGGGAAGCTTAGATCTATCGAGTTTAAATGGTTCAAATGGCTTTGTTATTAATGGTGTGGCAGGCGGAGACTTCTCAGGACGTTCGGTGAGTAATGCAGGAGATCTTAATGGCGATGGTGTAGCCGACCTAATTATTGGTGCAAGTCGCGCTGAAACTAGTAGCTCTGGTGGTGCAGGAGAAAGCTATGTTGTCTTCGGTGGTACAAATTTAGGTAGTTCTGGTAGTTTGAACCTTTCTACTCTCAATGGTACAAACGGCTTCACCATTAGAGGACTCGACCTTACCACTGGCTACTCCGTAAGCAATGCAGGAGATGTTAACAATGACGGTACATCAGACATTATTATTGGTGCATACGATGCAGATGCCAATGGCAACGCTGCTGCTGGTCAAAGCTATGTTATTTTCGGCATTCCTCCTGTGATAGCTCCCTGTAATCCTACAGGTGGCGATGATGACCTAACAGGCTGTGCTACCCCTGGAGATGATGTTGTTAACGGACTTACTGGCAATGATACGATCGCTGGTGGAGATGGAGCAGATAGCCTCAGCGGTGGAGGAGATGACGACTTAGTATTTGGCGATGGAGGAAACGATAATCTGAAGGGAAATGGAGGGGATGATGTTCTCAACGGAGGAGATGATAACGATATCCTTGACGGTGGCAATGGTAATGATGTTCTCAATGGTGATTCAGGGCAAGATCGACTATTAGGAGGAGTTGGGCGATGATACTCTCAGAGGTGGTTTAGGAGATGATACTCTGATTGGCAATGATGGATTTGATTCGTTAGATGGAGGAACAGGGAACGATCTTCTCAATGGCGGTAATGGTGCAGATACCATAGATGGAGGATCGGGCGATGATACCCTCAACGGTGGCAACGATCTCAGTGGAGATGTTCTTGTTGGGGGGGATGGCAATGATATTCTCAATGGTAGAGATGGAAATGACACCCTCAACGGGGGAGAAGACAACGATCGCCTTATAGGTGGCAATGGTGCAGATGGATTAAATGGAGATGGAGGAAACGACTTCCTCAACGGGCAAAATGGCAATGATATTCTCAATGGTGGTCTGGGAGACGATACTTTAATAGGAGGCAACGATGCTGGTGCCGATCTGATTAACGGCGATGCTGGTGCCGATCTCTTACGCGGAAAAGATGGTGATGACACCCTCAACGGTGGAGCAGATGACGATCGCCTTTTTGGTGGCAGAGATCGAGATCTTCTCAACGGAGGATTAGGTAATGACTTACTTGATGGTGAAGTCGGCGATGATACTCTCAATGGGAACGAAGGGGATGATAGGCTTCTAGGTAATGAAGGTAATGACGCTCTGTTTGGCGATGCTGGAGCGGATTTACTTAAAGGAGAAGACAACGATGATTATTTGTTGGGCGGTTTAGGAAGAGATACTCTTGAAGGAGGAAGTGGTACAGACCTATTTGCCATTGTTTCTGGATCTACCGACGACCTTGATATAATTTTAGATTTTACTGATGGAGTAGATCTTCTTGACCTGACAGGAAGCTTGAGTTTCGGCAGTCTTACTATCAACGACATAGGAACTAATACTTTTATTATCGAAACCAATACTAATCAAACATTAGCTATTCTACGGGATGTTGAAGCGGTAAATATTACTTCTGCTGACTTTGTTTAAGTAAAAAATCTATCAATAGTATTTCGATAGTATTTTTAGGGAAGAGAGACGTAATTATAATGTTTCTCTTCCTTTTCTTTTTATGAACTATAACTTTGCAAAGTTTCAGGAGACTGCTGGCGTAAAATGGCTACGGCGCGATCGCTTAATCCCGCCACATCTTCTACCAAGACTAAATATTTGTTTGCGTCCAAATAATCCCGATAGGGTATAGTATCGCTTCCTGTGTCCATCGCCCAACCAACACCACCACCAATAAAAACGCTACCCATCGCACCAGCAATTGCCCCTAAGATACCCCCTACTATATGATTTCCTGGTTCTCCTGCCCAATCTAGATTGTGTAATCCTGTAATCATATTAAAGACATACCCCCCAAAAAATCCAAAGGGAATTAACCAATATGCCATAAATCTGGCTCTTTTTTTTGCTTGCTTCATGGGATCGAGTAAACCCAATTCATCCGCAGTTTTGTAACCTCTTCCTGCGATCGCAACTTTATTCAAAGGAATACCTGCTTTTTCTAACGCTGTATAAGCTTCTTCTGCTTGAATGCGATCGGATAAAACAGCAATTAGATAATTCATTTTTCAAACTTTTGCCAAAACCAAACTTAACCTTTTGATCGTAGCTTAGATAAGTATTGTCGGTTTTGAATCTGCAAAGAAGTGTTACTTAATTACCGACCGAGCTACAGATAACGCACACATTGTCTCTGTCTTTTATAGCTCTTATAGCTGTTTTTTGCTTGAGACAAATATTACTTTTTATATTTTCAGGCTATTGTTATCTTTATATTTCATCTTTAAATATAATTTGTTACACCCCTTATATATACCTTCATAACTCTTCAAGTCATCGAAATATATTGTTGTCGGGCAACATATAGCGATTTTTATTTTAATGCGGTGTAAACAACTTTAGTTTTTGCTACTCGTTAGTTTTTAGTCGCTAATTATTTTATATTTTTTATAGCTTTATGAAAGGCTATGCACAATGTTAAATCAAAGATTTTAAATGAATATTTATTTTGGTATTTAAGTATTTGCAACGATATCAAAGCACTTAGTTATATTTAGAATGTATTTAAATTGTCGATCAATAAATAAGTGTAATTTAAATTACGTTTTGGATACGGAATATAATAAGCGCTTGTTTTTTTAAGCAATAAAGTATTAATAATTCTATTTGTAAACGATGAAAAAAGCTAATATATTAATTGTAGAAGATGAGTTGCTGATTGCCGAAAATCTGGCGATGAAACTGAAAAAGAATGGTTATTATATTAGTGGTATTGTTTCTTCAGGAAAAGCTGCAATTGAGCAAGTTCATGCTTGCAAACCCGATTTAATCCTTATGGATATTGCTATAAAGGGTAGTAGTATAGATGGTATTCAGACCGCAGCAAAAATAAGAACAATAGCAGAAATTCCAATAGTTTATTTAACTGCTTACGCAGATGATGAAACTTTAGAAAGAGCTACTGAGACTAGTTGTTACGGTTATATTCTCAAACCTTTTAAAGATCGAGAGTTACACGCCACGATTAAAGTTGTACTCAATAAGCATTTAGAACAAACAAATATTCAAAGTTCGCTACATAGAACTATCAATGAGCTTTCTAATGAAAATAATGGTATTAACATAGACAGTCTAACTCAACTTCCTAGCCAGCTTTGTCTGCGGGATATATGCGATTTTTTGCTTTCAAAAGACAATATTCAATCTGCTGACTTTGAAATTTCTGATATTAATTGTAGCCAAGAAAAAGAATCTATCTTTTTAAAAAATAACCAGCAAGACTTGGCATTTCTCTATCTCGATATTGATAGAATTGATCAAATTAACGATTCTTTTAGCAAAGACGAAAGTGAAATTTTAATTAAAGCTATAGCAGATCGATTGACAGGCATTTCAAATAATAACCAGAATGAAACGGCTGTTCTTCGTATACAAGATAGTGAATTTGCAATTGTATTGTTTGCCCTGGATTTACGCCAGGCAACAGCAAATTTGGCTCGAACTATTATAGAATCTCTTCACCAACCTACCGTTATCTACGAGCGCGAAATTTTTTTAACTGCTAGTTTAGGTATTGCTTTTTACTCGGCTAATGACAGCAAAATAGAATTGTCGTTGGGACAAGCCAAACAAG
Source organism: uncultured cyanobacterium (assembly GCA_963799375.1). Taxonomy (GTDB): domain Bacteria; phylum Cyanobacteriota; class Cyanobacteriia; order Cyanobacteriales; family Xenococcaceae; genus Waterburya. The sequence continues at coordinate 564,522 of CAWCWY010000003.1, read as the reverse complement.
CAATGAAGTATGCGCGGCAACAAGGAGGCAATCAGTATAAGTTTTATAGCGCAGCACTAAATATGATGCCCTCCACCGTTTCAGAAGACTTGGCGTTAGAAACAGAGCTGCATTATGCTCTAAAGCGTCAAGAATTAGAACTTTTCTATCAACCAAAAGTCAGTCTCAAAACTGGTAAAATTGTTGGCGCAGAAGCTCTTATACGCTGGAATCACCCCAAACAAGGCTTAATTTCGCCTAATAGGTTTATTCCTTTGGCAGAAGCCAGCAGTCTAATTGAATCTATTGGTGAGTGGGTGCTAAAAGAAGCTTGTACACAGACTAAAACTTGGCAGCAAGCTGGATTTGATAACTTCAAAATCGCGGTTAATTTATCTGGTCGTCAATTCAAACAGCTCGATTCGTTTCACCGATTGACAGAAATTTTATTTGAATCAACTCTGGAGCCTAAGTTTTTAGAATTAGAGCTGACTGAAAAGATTCTGGTAGACAATCTTAAAGCTAATGTCCAACGGCTGAACCTCACCAAAAACCTAGGTATCCAAATCTCCCTTGATGATTTTGGCACAGGTTATTCTTCTTTGAGTTATCTGCAACAGTTTCCCTTTGATATTTTGAAAATTGATCGCTGTTTTGTGAGTAATATCGACCTCAATCCAACCAATGCGGTGATTGTCAAAACAATTATCTCCATGGCACATGAGCTAAATCTAAAGGTGGTTGCCGAAGGAATTGAAACTCAGGCAGAACTAGATTTTTTAGTCGAGCATGGGTGCGATGAAATTCAAGGCTATTTATTTAGTCGTCCTCTACCTACTAAAGATTTTGAAAAATTGCTTTTCAGTCATAAACATCTTTCTCTTGCAGATATGCAGATGAATCCTGCATAGCATGAGATTTTAAGCTTAATTAATCTTTTGAGCGATTGTAATTTGGTTTCCCTCTGAGGATAAGGATTGGAAAATAGTATGAAACATAAATTTCGCTCTGCTAACTTCAAATTGTCAATCTGGTTTCTAGTTTTTATAGGAGCAACATCGGCTTTTAGTCTATTTTCAATTGCTCCGAGTATTTCAGAGGAAAATAATTCTCAGATAGAGGTTGTGCTGCCCAGTCCTAAAATGTATGTAGAGTTGGAATGGATTTATGGAGCTATTCGTCCCTATGATGATTGGGGCAAAGTTACTAAGGTTGAAGCAATTTATCAATATCAATACTGGCTGATATTTTTTAGTATGGCAATTGTTGCTCTTACCTATAGTACTGTTTATTTAATCCAGCATAAACGCAATGAATCGGCATTGATGCAGACTCAAGAAGAGTTGAGAAAATCTAAGCAGCTTTTACAGCTAGTAATGGATAACATTCCTCAATTCATTTTTTGGAAAGATCGCAACTCTGTCTATTTGGGCTGCAATCAAAACTTTTCTGAGATAGCTGGAATTAAAAATCCAGATGAAATCAAAGGTAAAACTGACTACGATTTAGTCTGGAAAGAGGAAGAGACGGACTTTTTTCCCAGTAGAAGAGGAAAAATTACTCGCTACTTTACAGGAGTATTTGCAGTTGAATTGGATTTATGAAGATGTAGAAGAATTGAGCTTTTCCCATCTTTCAACGGCTAAAGTTCCTGCTGCCCAAGCGTTAGCTGCACCGCCAATCGAAGAAATGAAAATTCTCTATAAATTAGCCATGTTAGGCAGCATGAAAAAAATTCGCGATCGCGCAACTTATTTAGAAGAATTAGACGAAAAATATGCTCCCCTTGCTGCCCAACTCCAAGACTTAGCTCAAGGTTTTCAAGAAAAAGCGATCGTCAATTTAATCGAGCAATATCTACCTAATTTAATCGAGCATTTTAACGATTGCCAAAACTCAAAATTCGCTCTGGTCAAAAATCATGAGTCCTTCTAAAAAGATATCTCTGCGTTTATTATTAATTCTACCTTTCATCCTTCAAATTTTTGTGGCGGTAAGCTTAACTGGCTGGCTTTCCCTGCGTAATGGTCAGAAAGCAGTTAATGATGTTGCTAGCCAGCTAAGAGGGGAAGTAAGCGATCGCATCAAACAACAGGTATTTACCTATCTCAACGATCCTCACTTAGTCAATGCTGTCATTGCCGAGGCGATGGAAGAAGGTCAAATAGATGTAGGAGATCTACCAGCGTTGGAGCGATATTTTTGGCGTTTGGTAGATAAAAAAATTGTTAACTATATTCAGTTTGGCAGTCAAGATGGTTACGTTGTTGCGGTCGAACGGGTAGAAGAAAACCGACTGGTGGCTAGATATCGAGATGCCGTCACAGAGCCAATTCGCCAAGTATATAGTCTCGATAGTCAAGGCAACCGCCTCAAGCTGGTCAAGTCCAAAGACTACGACCCTAGAACTCGTCCCTGGTACACCACTACCGTTGAAGCAAACGCTCCTTTTTGGAGTCCCTTTTATGCCAGAGCAGCAAAAGATAAACCGATAGTGGCTTTTTCTCCTTCTCAACCGATATATGATAAATCGGGGAAATTGCTAGGAGTTCTGCAAAATTTGTTTGAGGTCGGTCAGATTCGCGATTTTCTGGCAAGTATTGCCATCGGTCGTACAGGACAGACCTTTATTATGGAAAGGAATGGCAGTATGGTTGCTAGCTCCAAAATTGAGCAGCCGTACAATGTTGAAGGTAAACGAGTCGGCAGAATTAAAGCTGTTGATTCTCAAGATCCGATTATTAGTGCCACCGCTCAATACCTAGATCGACACTTTGACAGTTTAGAAACTATTACCGCTAGTCATCAACTGGAATTTTACTACCAAGGCGAACATCAGTTCATTCAGGTAATGCCAATCAACGATGGGCGGGGAGTTAACTGGCTGAGTATCGTTGTTGTTCCTGAATCCGATTTTATGGAACAGATTGATGCTAATACGCGGACTACTATTCTGCTATGTTTGGCTGCTTTAGTCATTGCTACCGTATTGAGCATTTTTACCTCTCGCTGGATTAGCCAACCCATTCTGATGTTAAGTCAGGCTTCTGAGGCGATCGCGTCAGGCAAACTAGAACAAAAGGTAGGTAAATCCCGAGTCAATGAGATCGATATCTTAGCTCAGTCTTTTAACCGTATGGCACAGCAGCTTAGAGAATCTTTTGCCACTTTAGCCAAAATCAACGAAGAACTAGAAGATCGAGTTGAAGAACGTACAGCCGAACTTCAAGAAGCCAAGGAAGTTGCCGAAGTCGCCAGTCAAGCAAAGAGTGATTTTCTTTCCAGCATGAGCCACGAATTAAGGACTCCCCTCAACGGCATTTTGGGCTACGCTCAAATTCTACGACGCGATCGCAACCTTACAGATAATCAAAACAACGGACTCAAAATCATATATCAGAGTGGCAATCATTTGCTGACTCTAATCAACGATATTCTCGACCTTTCCAAAATTGAAGCTCGCAAATTAGAGCTATATGGCAACGATTTACATTTAGCTAGCTTTCTCTCTAGCGTGACGGGAATTATTCAGATGCGGGCGTTAGAGAAAGATATATTGTTTCAATATGAGCTAGATCCAGCACTCCCCACAGGTATCAAAGCTGATGAAAAAAGACTCCGACAGGTATTGCTCAATCTGCTCGGTAATGCGGTAAAGTTCACCGATCTGGGAACAGTGACTTTGAAAGTGAGTTTAGTCGAGTCAAAAAACGATGTTCAAGATAACCTGCATCAAATACGTTTTGAAGTTGGAGATACAGGGGTGGGAATGCATCCCCAACAGCTAGACAAAATATTCCAAGCGTTTGAACAGGTAGGGGATGTCCAACGTCGTGGTGCGGGAACGGGTTTGGGGTTAGCCATTAGCAAACAACTGGTAGAACTAATGGGGGGAGAAATGCAGGTAAAGAGCGAACTAGGTCGAGGTTCAACTTTTTGGTTTGAAGCTACATTTCCCATTGTCGAACAAGTCACAGCTCAAGATTTATTGAACCCACAGAAAAAGGTCTTGAATTATCAGGGGAAACGAAGACACATTTTGGTAGTAGACGACAAAGAAGAGAATCGTCTGGTATTGCAAGGGATGCTCGAACCATTGGGTTTTGAAATAACCTTGGCACAAGATGGTCAGCAAGAAATCGATTTAGCTCAGGCAATACAGCCAGACTGTATTTTGACGGATTTGGTCATGCCAATCAAAACTGGATTTGAAGCAGTCAAAGAAATTCGCCATTGCGATCCCATCAAAGACGTAATTATTATTGCTATTTCTGCCAGTGTTCTAGATATGGATCGAGCCAAAAGCAAAGACTTTGGCTGTGACTCTTTTTTGCCCAAACCAGTAGACGAGTTGAAGCTACTGGCACTTTTACAAAAACACTTGGAGTTAGATTGGATTTATGAAGAGATAGCAGAATCTCAGCCCAAGCGATCGGTTATTGAAGATTCGGCGACTCAAATGGTTGCCCCTCCTCCCGAAGAGATGGAAATTCTTTATGAATTAGCCATGCTAGGCAGCATGAAAAAAATTCGCGAACGAGCAATTCATTTAGAGGAACTGGACGAACAATATGCTCCTTTGGCTGCCAAACTCAAAAACTTAGCTCAAGGTTTCCAAGAAAAGGCAATTCTCAATCTCCTCGAACAATATCTGCCAAACTAAACAGGTTTTGACAAAATTTACTTTATTTTCTAGCGAATATATTCAAATCAATGACCAGTAATTATAATTTCAGTTTAGTAATATTTTCTTTTGCGATCGCCGTGTTCGCCTCCTATACAGCTTTAGACTTGGGAGGAAAAGTTAGAAAAACTCAAGGAAAAACCCGTTTTCTTTGGCTAATTGGTGGTGCAGCAGCTATGGGTGCAGGTATTTGGTCGATGCACTTTGTCGCCATGCTGGCTTTCCAATTATCAATACCAATCAACTATCAGGTTGGCAAAACATTACTTTCTTTGATTTATGCGATCGCGGCTTCTGGTTTTGCTCTCTGGCTGCTGGGATATGTTCGAGTCAGCTTACCTGTCTTATTGGCTGGGGGAAGCTGTATGGGAATGGCGATCGCCTGGATGCACTATGCAGGAATGGCTGCTATGGAAGTTCAGGCTGAGATGAAGTACGACTTATGGCTAGCTGCATTGTCAATTGCGATCGCCATTACCGCTTCAATTACTGCTTTGTGGCTAGCCTTTTATTTTCAAGAAGATCGAGGGCAAGGATTTAACTGGCACAAGCTTGGTGGTGCAGCAGTCATGGGGATCGCTATTAGTGGAATGCACTACACTGGTATGGCTGCCGTCATGTTTAGCCCTAAAGCTCATACAACCAATATCAATACTACGGATATCGATCCGACTATCTTAGGCACGATGGTTGGTGTGGCTACCGTATTTTTATTAAGCACCACCCTAATTAGTTCGATTATCGACCAAAATTTTGCTAATTTAGAAGCGAGGGTTCAAACCAGAACTAACGAACTGCAAAAAGCCAAGGAAGCAGCAGAAGTTGCCAGTAGAGCCAAAAGTGAATTCCTCTCCAATATGAGTCACGAACTGCGAACTCCCCTCAATGGCATTTTGGGCTATGCTCAAATTCTCAGTCGCGATCGCACTTTAACTAGCCGTCAAAAGAAAGGTTTGAATATTATCCAAGAAAGTGGCAATCATTTATTGACCTTAATCAATGACATTTTAGATATTTCAAAAATTGAAGCCCGCAAATTAGATTTAATCCCCCAAGACATACATCTAGGAACTTTCTTATCTGGGGTAGAAGATATCTTTAAGTCGCGAGCGATGGAAAAAAACATCAAATTTAAATGCAAAACCAGCTCTTTGCCAACTGGAATTGTGGCTGATGAAAAGCGACTGCGACAAATTATCTTTAATTTATTGGGCAATGCAATCAAATTTACCGATCTCGGACAGGTGGCTCTCAATGTTAGTAGTTATCCCTGCTCAATACTTCTTGAGAATGAAGAAAATAGCGGTTTTTTCAATTTTCAAACTTTGCGTTTTGAAATTGTCGATACGGGAATTGGCATGAATCCTCAGCAGTTGGGAAAAATCTTTCAAGCATTCGAGCAGGTAGGAGATAAAAAACGTCAGGATGCAGGAACGGGTTTGGGTTTGGCCATCAGCAGGCAATTAGTAGAGTTGATGGGTGGTCAATTGCAGGTAAAGAGTGAATTGGGTCAAGGTTCGACATTCTGGTTTGAAATTACCTTGCCTGTAGTTACAGCTTTAATGAAGAGGCAGGAAAGCCAAAAGCAGAGAGCAATTATTGGTTACAAAGGTCAAAGAAAGCACATCTTAGTGGTAGATGATAAAAGAGCAAATTGCCTAATTCTCAAAGATATTCTCGAACCGCTGGGGTTTGAAATAAATTTGGCAAACAATGGTCAAGAAGCAGTAGATTTTGCTCAGAAGCTTAAACCAGACTGTATTTTGACCGATCTAATTATGTCTGTCAAAACTGGTTTTGAAGCAGTTAGAGAGATTCGCGATCTGCCCGATTTAGATAACGCAATTATCATTGCCGTTTCTGCCAGCGTTTTAGAACTAGACGGTCAAAAAAGTCGTCTTCTAGGTTTTGATTCTTTTGTTTCTAAGCCAGTGGAGGAGAAGAAACTATTTGCAGCTCTGCAACACCATTTAAAACTGGAATGGATCTACGAAGAGATATCAGCAACAGATGTCAATCTAGTGGATGGAAAAATAAATCCTCTGCCTAATTTAGCTCTGCCACCTGCTGAAGAACTAGAGATTCTCTATGAGCTAGCTATGTTAGGCAGCATGAAAAAAATTCGCGAACGAGCGGTATATCTAGAAAAATTAGACGAACAGTTTGCTCCTCTAGCAGCGCAGCTAAAAAATTTAGCCAATACCTTTCAAGAAAAAGCAATTATCGATTTAGTCGAACAACATCTACCTTAGGAAAATAAGTAATGAATTTCATCACTGACTATGGATTTAATGCTCAATTCGATTTCAAAAACTATAATATTTTAATTGTCGATGATAACCCGACAAATTTATCTGTAATTGTTGACTACCTAGAAGATTCTGGCTTGACAATTTTAGTTTCTCAAGATGGCTATAGCAGTTTAAAAAGAGCTAAATATGCCAAGCCTGGGATTATTTTGCTAGATGTATTAATGCCAGGTATCGATGGATATGAAACCTGTCGTCTTTTAAAACAAGAGCCAAAAACTAAAGATATTCCCGTGATTTTTATGACGGCTCTATCTAGTACAGAAGATAAAGTGAAAGGATTTGAAGTGGGAGCAGTTGACTATGTAACTAAACCTATCCAGCCTGAAGAGGTGTTAGCCAGAATTAAGCTGCATCTACAGTTACGTCACATGAACAATGCTCAAAACAGACAGAATGAAATTCTTACTGCTGAGATCGAGCAGAGAAAAGTCGTCCAAGCAAGACTGGGACAAATTAATCATAAATTAGAACAAGAAGTCAGCGATCGCATAACTGCTCAAGAAGCTCTAAAAAAACTCAATGAGGAACTAGAACATAGAGTTGAAAAACGTACTATCCAGTTAAGACAAAGCAATCGACAATTACAGCAAGAAATTTTAGAGCGCAAGCAAGCAGAGGAAATTGTTAGAAACTCTCTTAAAGAAAAAGAAATATTACTCAAAGAGATTTATCATCGAGTCAAAAACAATTTGCTAGTTGTCTCCAGTATGTTGGAACTCCAAACTAATTATCTTGACAATCCAGAAATTATCAAAATGTTTAAAAACAGCCAAAGTAGGATTCATTCTATGGCATTAGTTCACGAACAATTATATAAGTCTAAAAATCTCAAAGAAATCGATCTTAGTGTCTATATTCAAGCATTGCTTGATAAGATATCTGATTCTCATGCAGTTTCAGAGAAAGGAATTAATTTTATCGTTAATTCAGAAGAAGTTAATTTTAATATAGAAACAGCTCATTCATGTGGACTAATTGTTAATGAATTGATTACTAACGCGCTAGAGCACGCTTTTCCTAATAATAGAAAGGGTAGTATATACTTGAGTCTAAAACGCAACCAAAACCATAAAATATTACTAGAAATCAAAGATGATGGTATTGGAGTATCACCAGATTTTGATTTTCTTAATAGTGACTCTCTAGGTCTAAAACTAGTTAGTATTTTGACTAGGCAACTTGAAGGTGAAATCCAACTTATTAGAGATGAAGGTACTTGCTTTCAAATTATCTTTTCCGAACTAGACTATAGCGATCGCCTGTAGATAGTTCCACTTTATTTAACGTTCGATAATAAATTTGGTAGTGATATGGGACACATTAGTAATGGCTGCTCGTTCGGATACTGTAGTATTTTGGCTGTGTAAATCTGATAAACCAAACAAACAAGCGATCGCCAAAATAGAAGTTAAAGACAGGTTACGAACAAATCCCAAGTCTTTGGATAATTCTAGAATTTCTGAGGTTACTTCTTTTAGCATTTTGTTTATCTAATAAAGTCTACTTCTTTTAAGTATGTCTTTAAGGTGATAGATATGCAGTTTTTTATTATTTAAAGCAAATATTGTTTGATTAAACTTTTCCATGCAGGAGATGCAGTAAGCTCAACAATATCGATCTGTGTACCATATTCAGCAGAATAGTTTTTAAAAGATTCAATCCAACCCAGAACTATCTCCGTAGGATATTTCTGGCTATAATTTCCCGATTTACTGAGATAATCACTCATTTCGCTGAGTCTTCCTGTTTGCTGAAGTCGCCACGCACTCCATACCAAACTTTGATAACGAGAATCGGCTTCTAGCTTTTTAATTTCTGGGGATAAGTCAGGTTGAGCAAAAAATCGCTCTAAAATTTGGTCTAATTCTTGAGCTTGCAGCAGGGTGTTTCTAGAAGCATTAGCTTCATGCTGACGGTATTTGACCGTTGTTTCCCTTGCCCAGTCTGCACTACAGCCCATTCCTGCCAAACGAAGGACTAAATCGACATCTGGTGTTTGTTGTAGAGTTGTGTCAAATCCTGTTGTTTGTTCGAGCCAAGATCGCCTAAATAGCATCGCTCCTAAAAAAACAGGCTTCCAGATAATTAAGTTTGCCGTATTTAGATCCTGAATTTGTTTCCAAGGTTCAACTGCTGCTTGAAATGTGCCATCTCGATCGACAATTTGCCAACCACTGTTTACTATTCCCAAAGAACTATTTTCTGACAACAAAGCTACTTGAGTAGCTAATTTATGGGATAAAAAAACGTCATCCTGGTCTAAAAAAGCGATAAATTCTCCTTGAGATTTAGATAATCCAAGATTACGGCTTGCTGCTACTCCTTGGTTGGTTTGACTAAAGTAGTTAATTTGATCGCCGTGTTGCTGAATTATTTGTGGAGTATTATCAGTTGAGCCATCATCCACCACGATAATTTCATAGTCGGTGTAGGTTTGAGCCAGAATACCTGCGATCGCCTCTTCAATATAGCGATCGCCATTGTAAACAGGAATAATTACGCTAACTTTAACCATGCTTTTGAGGGATGAAGGATAAGGAAATTAAATGGCTGACTACTAACCGCTAATCAATTGCCTGTTACCAGCTAATTCGGCATATAGATATTCTAGTTTGGTGATATTTTGGCGTAGTGTATAACGCTCTAGCACTCTTTGTCGAGCTTTGTTACCTAGAAGGTTGGTCATTTCGGGATGATTGCGAAACAGGGGTAACAGTATTTTTAATTGTGCGGTAACTCCTTGGGTGTCTAAGACTACCCCAGCACCATCTTCTAAGACTTCACCATCTGCACCAGCATCAGTGGCTAAACAGGCTACACCACAAGACATAGCTTCTAGCAAGGAGATGGATAAACCTTCTACCAAAGAGGGCAAAATAAAAACATCTGATGCTCTTAGAATATCAATTCGCTGTTGTTCGTCCGAGACAAAACCAAACCAAATAATATTATGTTCTTTACCATAGTGGAGTTGCAGAGAGCTTCTATTTGGACCATCCCCCACCATCAGTAAATGACAATCATCTCCCATTTTAGCTAGCTTCCAGGCTTTGAGTAAAGCTTCGATATTTTTTTCTGTAGCAATTCTCCCCTGATAGACAAATAGCTTTTTTGTTTGTAGCTGATACTTAATGTTGGAGTAGCCAGGGGAATATTTTTGTTCGTCCACTCCATTGGGAATAATGACAACGCGATTTCTTCCTACACCCAATTTTATGAGTAAATCCCGTTGAATTTCGCTAAATACAATTACCCTGTCATAGCGAGCCAAAAATGGTGCATATAGCTGATAAGTCAAGTATTGGGTACTAGACTTCAAATTACGGAGTTTACTGTCAAATGGGGGATGGAAAGTAGCTATCAAAGGGATATTTAACTCGGCACAAATGTCTGGTAGCAAAAAATCTAGAGGAGAAAGGGTCAAAGAAGCGTGTACCAAATCTGGCTTGAGTTTCTGGAGCGATCGCAATAAAACTTTACTGGATTTTAAAGTAGGGATGGTATAAATCTGCGACTTGTAGATGAAAGGAAGGGGAATCTCTTGGCAATTAGCCCAATTATGCTGTTTTTTAACGTATTTTTCCTGATGTTCATAATTTCCCTGTGGTTGAGAGAAATGCAGAAAGCTTACCCGATAGTCTCTGTCTAACAGCGCGTTAGTAATTTCACGACCATAGGTTACATTGCCACAAAAAGGTGATTTTTTTCCCAGCCAAGCGATATGCATTCAAATGCTCTTTGTTCTAGGCAACTACAACGGATAATTAAGACTTAGTTAGTAATACCAAATAATGACTACTATTTATCAGCTTTAGTTAATTTACCAGATTGCGGGAAAATCAATGAACAATTGCCTAACGATTGATAATTTATTACTAATTACTAATTACTGATTACTAATCATCATTTCGGATCATATACCAAGTCAAAATTCCTCCCAGAAATGCGATCGCAGCTAAACCAATCATAACCATCGGTAAACCAAAGCGAGTTTCTGCTTCTGCTGCTAAGACTAAGGGTAAAGACAGGGCAATATTTACCGCGTTGTTTTGCAAACCAAATACTTTTCCTCGCATTTCTACGGGAGTTTTAGACTGGATAGTAGTCTGCATCGGAACACCAATTAATGCTGCAAATGCTCCTAATATTGCTGTCATAGCCAAAGCTAACCAAAGGTTTTGGGTAGAAAAAGATAATCCGACTAAAGACGCTGTAACTCCAATTGAGCCAATCAAGCTTAGGCGAGCGCGATTTATGTTTTGTCCCTTGCTACCAAGAATAGCTGCACTTGCTCCCATACCAACTCCCGCCGATGCTAGTAAAAAGCCAAACTGTTCCGCTTCTATTTGAGGGATTTGATCTGCCAAACTGACTGCTAATACAGCTAAAGCAGCAAAAATAGAAAACAAGATTACCAATTGAATTAAGGCATTGCGTACCCGCTGATTTTGTCCCAGATATTTGATTCCGTCTTTAATATCTTGCCAAGGGTGGGGTTGTTCTTTATCAGAATCTTGGAGCTTTTCTCCTGTTTGTAATGCGACTAAAATAATACCAGCGATCGCATAAGCACCACCGACTAAAATCTCTTTGCCAATACCGTTGGGTAATCCAGCTTGAATGGCTAGACTATCAGAAATGTCTAATAATGGCTCACCGATGGCAAAACCAATGATTAGCAATGCCATCATCGTAGTGGTGTAGAGAGAATTAGCAGCTAGCAAATCCTTATCCTTGACAATTAAAGGAATCACGGCTTGTTCTGCGGGAGCGAAAAATTGAGTAAAAGTAGATACGGCAAAGGTAACGGCTAACATCAAGCCAAAACCTAAAGGAATAGCTTCAAAAAGAGTCTTTCCTTGAGAAAATAATAGTAGAGGCGGCAACATCAATACCAAGCCACCTCTTATTAAATTAGAAACTACTAAAATCAATTTTTTTTGCCAACGATCTACGTATACCCCTGCTAATGAACCAAACAACATTGCAGGAATGGTAAATGCCACCATAATTGGGGATACCCATTTACTGATTGGCTGATTGGGTAATTGGAATTGATTCGCGACGATCGCAATCATTAAAACCAAATATACTTTATCTGCCAACTGGGAAAATATTTGACCACTCCATAAAATTAAGAAGCGGTTGTTTTTCAATACGGGAGCAAATCCTTCAGAATCAGGTTGTTCTACTATTTCTTTTTCTGAAGGTGTTTCAGATTTCGACAGTCTCATTGTGTTTGTGATATCAAATTCAATAGTATTTATATATAATTTTTCCCTACAAGCCACAGGTTCATAGCTAATCGCAGAGGAATTTTAAAATTCAACGTACAGGTTATCTACTAGGTTAGCCGAACGAATCGTTCTACCAGTATGATATTGGATATATTCTCGCAGAATTCTTTCGACTCTAATCCAAGCAACCTCTGGATCTAAGTCACAGATTGTAAAATTGCTTAATGATGATAAAGATTGGTAATTTAATTGTTGCAAAATCTCCAGTTCAATCCCACTGATACGATAATCAATTTTTGGCAGGCGATTGTTGTAACGAGCTTCTGCATCCTGAGTACGATCTGCCTGACTTTGCTCTTTAGCTGTTTGCAACTTTCTTAAATCGACTATTCCCCCCCCTTCAAAACTAAAACCGACATCCTCTCTAGAAGTAATTAAATCGGGTGCAATTGTTACTTGAGTTAGACAACAATTAAATACCTGGGGAGTCAAACCTGCGATCGCAACTAAGTGGAAAACAGCTTGAGCCAAATAAGGATATACCGACTTGTCTTTATCCGAGGCTTCTACTCGTCTTAGATGTTCGTTTAACAACTCGTATAATTCTGGCTGGGGTTGTTCATCCACCGCCAAAAACAAAGCCAATTCAGCCAAATATTGAGCAGCAGCCAATTTACCAATATCTTTGCTCAAACCAGGATAAGTATAAATAGTATCCGCCTGAATAATCTTATCGAGAGACTTTCCCCTAAGAATTAATAACTCATTAATCACAAATAATTGTGTTCTTCCCCGCAGGCTAGACTTGATTTTCTTTGCTCCAGGTGCAACCGCTCTAATTAAGCCATATTCAGGAGTCAACACCGTCACCAAGCGATCGCTTTCCTTGAGAGACGAGCCTTTTAAAATAATTCCTGTAGCCTTATATTTTTGAACCATTCAGTTTGTTAGTTCCTCGTTCCTTATTCTTCATCCTTCGTTCCTCATTCCTCATTCCTCGTTCCTCGTTCCTTGTTCCTTGTTCCTCGTCCCTCATCCCTTAATACTTTCACTTTGCTGTCTTAATAGATCCACTCCGCGAGAAGTACCAAGACGAGTTGCACCTGCTTGAATTAAGGCGATCGCCTGTTCATAGGTACGAATACCCCCAGAAGCTTTGACACCAATTTGTCCTTTGGTAATCTCCGCTAATATCTTGACATCTTCTACCGTCGCACCGCCAAACCATCCCGTGCTGGTTTTAAGATAAGCGACTCCTGCATCCAAGCAAATTTCGCCCCCCAGTCTTTTTTCTTCGTTGGTCAAAACGGTGGTTTCTAAAATTGCTTTAACTACTTGACCTGTTTCAGAGCATATTTGGGCTATTTCATTATATATCTTGCTTGTATCGCCAGTCTTTAGCCATCCAAGGTTGATTACAACATCTAGCTCTGTCGCACCGTTTTCGACTGCTTCTTGTGCTTCATAGAGTTTGACAGCAGAAGTTACTGCACCACTAGGAAAGCCAATCACCGTACAAATATTGGGTTGCTTGTCGTGTAATAGTTCTCTCGCTTGCTGCACCGCAGCAGGATAGACACAGACAGCAGGGAAGTTGTATCGCCAGGCTTCCTGGCATACTTTTTTAATTTCTTCTGGGATAGCACTAGGCTTAAGAATGGTGTGGTCGATATAGGTAGCAATATCAATATCTCGATCTGTTATGGACATTTTTAAATACTGATTACTGATTACTGATTACTAACTGGTGGTTGGTCTAATTACTATCCAATTGAAGTGATAATAATGATTCTTGTATTTTATTTAAGGGTAATGTGTGCAGGTTTTCTATACTGAGATGGCTGTATTCTTGTTCTGTTTCTGCTAATAATAAAATTAACAACGGGATCTTAAATTGTTGAAGCTGACGGATTAATTTTTCTCTCTCCTCATCCCAGGTAATAAAGATACAAATGCAACCACTCAACGCTGATAGTCTTTCCATTACCGCAGCGGTTAAATAATTAAAGGTTTTATCTTGGCAAGCCTGTACGCTAGCTAAGATTTCTAACATTTGTTCGCTGCTACCCAATCCTCTACCAGAGGTAAAGCAATAGGATTGCAAACCAACAAACATCAAATCTAATAATGATTCTTGAGTATGAAAATCGCAGGCGAAGGAGGCTGCTACAGAAATCGCTTCTTCTAAGATTGTACTTTCTCTCTGTATTTGAAAGGTATCTAAAATAAGAGCATGACGGACAAAATACTCGCTTTGTTCTTCCCTAACTACAGGTTGACCTGTTTTTGCCCAGCTTTTCCAATGAATTCTGCGTAAAGGATCGCCTGGGCGATAGTCTCGCAGAGAAACAAATTCTTCGGAGTCACCAACGGAAGAAGCTAGGCTAACGCTACCAGATTGAGACATTCTTGAGCCAGGAAGACTAATAGCTGGTAGCTGATATCTTCGTGGTAATACTAATAACGATTGGGGTTGGACAATTGTTTTTACTGCGTTGAAAATATTGAAAGGATCGGGACGCAAAATGTCGATCGCCTCAAGTCGGACTATTCCTCGATGGGTGGGGGTAATTTCTCCTTTGACAGTAGTTTCTGTATTGGGTTTGAGAGCAGGAAGCGCGATCGCTTTTACTTTAGCTTTTCGTTCACGGGCGATCGCTTTTAGCCAGCGTAAATAAATATAAGTTAGAGATTTAATTGAGGATTTTTGAGAATCTTGCTGGATTATTCGCTTAAATTCTGCAAAACTAAATTTAGGATGGCGTATTTCTTCGATAAAGCCCAAACCAGATTGAATTTTCTTGGTTTGGTTGATAAATGTTAAACGATAAGAAAGCTTTACTCCTACCGTAGCAAAGTTGGGTAAGTGACGCTGCACTTGAAGGTGAGGGCGAAAAAAATTGCTAAAGGCGATCGCAATTAATAAGATTGCCAGCAAAAAAGTGAGAATCTGATACGCCATTGTTTGTTTGGTATCCAAGCTAATAATTGCAGCACCAACAAGACAAATTAAAACCCCTATCCCACCTGGAGTAAAACGCTTTACTAGCCATTGCTGTATCCTATAAATCAAACAAAACAAACGATACAGGACTTTCATCTCTTTACTTAAATGAAAGCTCCATATTGGCATAAGTATCTTAGTAACTGGTGCTACCTACTGATTAATTTATTAAGAGGGGCAAAGGTTAAAGGTTAAAGAATATCGTTTTATCTTCTGAGGTAGGATTGGTTTTATATCTAGAAAATCTTACTCCTACAGCAACTTGTCCTGAGTGTGGATCTATTACAGACAAACTGCATCAAAATTATCAACAAATAGTAGCTAATGGATGTCTTTAAAAATAAACTTGTCGCGATTAATTTATAGGTTTGGGAAACTGGGTTTCGTTCTTTTGCGTAACATCAATTACCCATACCCATGTTCGGCTAAAAAAGACAGACTAACCTCCTCTTGCCGATCGTGATTTGGCTTGCGATGAGAAATCAGGCGATCGACATATTTACCCAAAATATCGCTTTCCAAATTAACTAAATTTCCTCCTTGCAGACAGCTTAAATTAGTTTCTGCATAAGTGTGAGGAATAACCGCTGCGCTAAACCAACTACTATCAGGGGCGCATTCAGCGATTGTTAAACTAATACCATTGACTGCAATACTACCCTTAGAAACAAGATAGCGACCTATCCTTTCATGCCATTGTTCGTCCATTCCTGAAGGCATTCCAAAACGAATTTCCCAAGAAGCTGCTGTAGAAATCGCTTCAACCAAACAGCCAATTCCATCAATGTGTCCTGTAACGAAGTGTCCGCCAATCTTACTTCCCATTCGCAAAGAGGTTTCCAAATTGACGTATTTAGCAGAGCGATCGCGATCGCCTAATGTTGTTCGATCTAAAGTTTCAGGAGAAGCAGTGGCAACAAAACCTTTTTCTTGAATAGTTTCTACGGTCAAACAAACTCCATCAACTGATACACTATCTCCAATTGCCAAATCAGACATAATTTGGCTGCGATCGTTGCCAACTATGGAAATTGTAAAAGCATCCTGGCTGTAACTCTCAATCGATCCCAAACACTGTACTAAACCTGTGAACATTATTTTAAACTATGTAACTTTAGATAACTTAACTATTATTTTTTTCTGAATACTACGGGCAACAGAAAAAAACTGAGGCATACTATGACTAAACATTAGCACTTAGAACGTTGTGTTCTAAGTCTGTAACTTCAGTTGGGGTTGCAAGTCACAGAAAACATATCTAAATTTAAAGATAGATACATCATATATATTGTTGTCTATTCTTAATAAGCTCGCTCTTAACTCCTGCTAATCTTAATTACTTCAGAGGCTATACTATGATTGAAATGAAAGTTGCGGGCATTGTCTTAAATGCTGCTAGTCGCAGTCCGATGATTCTACTCAAAGACGGTTTGGAGCGTAGAGCCTTACCAATTTTTATTGGACAAGATCAAGCTGACGCTATCATAAAAGCTTTAGAGGGAAATAGTCCATCCCGTCCTCTGACTCACGATTTGGTTGCTCATATTTTTGACGACTGCGATATCGTACTAGAGAAAGTTATTATCCATTCCCTAAGTGATGATATTTTTTACGCAGTCCTTTGTATTGAAGTCAACGGTGTCAAAAAAGAAATAGATTGTCGTCCAAGTGATGCAGTTGCCCTTGCTTTACGTACTGATAGTCCTATTTGGGTATTGGAAGAAGTCATTGCTGACGCTTCTATCCCCGTAGATCGAGATGCGGACGATGCGGAAAGACAGGCTTTTAAAAAGTTTGTTTCTAGTCTAAGTCCAGATACTTTAATTAAAAAAGGTGGTTATAAAGAAAAACACTAATGTGGTTTTTGTTTACGCCATTTATCTTTAAGAAGTTATGCAAAAAAGACGGTTTGGTAAAACTGGTCTTGATTTATCGGTGTTTTCTTTGGGGACAATGCGCTGTTTGGCTTTTCCCCAAACCACCCATAAAACTATTGAACAAGCGATCGCTTTAGGCATCAATCACTTAGAAACGGCACAAGGTTACGGCAAGAGTGAAAGCTATGTTGGGCAAGCTTTAAAAGACCTGGCTATTCCTCGCGAGGAGATTTACATCACTACTAAGTTATCTCCTACTTTAGATCCTTTAGAAATGAGCCAGGGGATCGATCGATCTTTAGATAAGCTACAGGTTGACTATATTGACTGTCTGGCAATTCACGGCATTAATACCCCCTCCCATCTTCAACAGGCAACAAACCCTGATGGTTGTCTTGCATCAATACATAATGCGATAGACCAAGGGAAAATAAGACATTTAGGCTTTTCAACTCATGGCAGCCTCGATCTAATCGTTGCAGCAATTGAAACAGATTTATTTGAATTTATCGAGCTGCACTACTATTATTTCTTTCAGCGTAATAAAAAAGCGATCGCTTTAGCAGCCGAGAAAGATATGGGAATATTTATTATTTCTCCTGGGGACAAGGGGGGTAAATTATATACCCCTCCAGAAAAGCTAGAAGAACTATGTAGTCCCTATACTCCCCTAGAATTAAACTATCGTTTTTTACTGGGCGATGCTCGTATTACTACCTTAAGCATAGGTGCTGCGACTCCAGAAGAATTAATTGCTCCTTTGAAAGTATGTGATGCAGATTATCCCCTGACTGAACAAGAAATTGCTATATTCAATAAGCTCGAACAACAATTAGAAACCAGCCTGTCTACAGATCTTTGTCGTCAATGCGATCGATGTCTTCCCTGTCCAGAAGATATTAATATCCCCGAAATCCTGAGACTACGCAACTTAACCGTGGCATACGATATGGAAGACTACGGACAATATCGCTACGGAATGTTAGAAAATGCAGGACATTGGTTTCCAGGAAAAAAAGGCGACAAGTGTACCGACTGTGGCGACTGTTTACCTCGATGTCCCGAACAATTACCTATTCCTAGCTTGCTTAGAGATACCCACCGAAGACTTAAAGGTAAGAAGCGTCGTCGGCTGTGGGAATAACTAAAAATTACGATTTTAAAGATTGTCGATTTTTAAATTTATACTGCATCTATGTTGGTTAACGGACAGACAAAGTGAGGCACAATTTGTAAATATTACAAATAGGATGGTTCAAGTCTCATAAAATACAATGTCCCCAGGCAACCGTATATACCCAGGGACAAGTTTGTTTCAACGATTAAATCTTTAAAACAAATTTAATCATACTATGATAATCAGGATTTAATCCCGATTATCATAGTTTTAACAATTAATTTTCTGTTTCTCTTGCTAACTCCCATTCATAAACGAAGGCTAAAGCTGAGATGAATCGACCACAACGAATATTCTGAGCCGCTATCCAAACAGCGAAATATAAGACAATTATGCAAAAAATATATTCCCTCTTTTCTTTTAAGAAAGGGGAATTGCCGAAACTTTCTTGGTTGCCAGAACTCGAATTTTGACAATTAGTTCATTTTGCATCGAGTCGAAATTACCAGCCGAAGCAGTTTGAGGTTTGGGCATGACATCTACCGCACCAGCTTTTATTACTTCATAGATATTATCGGCATCGGATTTTTGAACTGCATTACTCAGGACAAGAATTGGCGTGGGGTATTTTGCCATTACTTGCTTGGTAAATTCCAAACCATCCATTTCAGGCATTTGTAGATCGGTACAAATAACATCAGGATTTAATTTAGATACTAAAGCGAGTCCTTCCTTACCATCTTGAGCTTTACCAATTACTTCGATATGGGAGGAAGCATTGAGCATTCTTTCATATATATTGATTGCTACTGCGGAATCTTCTATGAGTAAAACTTTAATTTTTGCCATGATATTTGAGATTGTTAGTTGATTAGTTGTCCTAAAGTTTGGAACAGTAGTTGCTGATCGAAATCACCTTTAGTCAGATAAGCATTTGCCCCTGCTTCTTTTCCCCTGCGCTTGTCTTCGGTCGATGCCAAGGTAGTAATTAAGACAATAGGTAGTCGATCGTATTGACTATGTTTGCGAATATTAGCGGTCATTTCTAAACCATTCATATGGGGCATTTCTACGTCAGAAAGCACAATGTCAAATTCTTGCTCTTGAACTTTTTGTAATCCAATTGCGCCGTTTTCAGCGATCGCAACATTATAGCCAGCACCCTTAAGCAAACGCTGCATTTGAGTACGGATGATAATTGAATCTTCTACTAGAAGCAGTCTATTCTTAGGTGATTCTGATTCAGTTGAAGTAACCACAGTGCGCCAATTACCGTTCCTGAGAGAATGCAATAGATCGGGAGGATTGAGAAT
This sequence comes from uncultured cyanobacterium, assembly GCA_963799375.1. Classification (GTDB taxonomy): domain Bacteria; phylum Cyanobacteriota; class Cyanobacteriia; order Cyanobacteriales; family Xenococcaceae; genus Waterburya. The sequence goes on along the minus strand of CAWCWY010000003.1, from coordinate 544,999 downwards.
CAGACAAACTTCCCCACTACCTAAAATAGTCGCCCCTGCAATATTAGGAATGCGTTTGAGTAGTTTGCTTTGGGGTTTGATGACAATATCCTGCTGATCTACTAAGTCATCAACAACCGCGCCAAACTGTTCATCACCAATTTGTAGAATAATACAGAAAAGATTATCTTTTTCCTGACTATTTTCAGAGGTTGGTAATTGTAACAGGCTGGTGAGCTTGGTTATAGATATAGGTTTATCTTCAAAGGTAATTGTCGGTTTGCCTTCAACTTCATAAAGCTCTGTTTTGGGCAGAGTAATCATGGTTTTAATAAATTCTAAAGGCAAAGCATAATGAGTTTGGTTAAGCTCGACAATCAAGACTTTTGTTGTTGCCAAACTGGTGCTTAGGCGCACCTGGAATTTACAACCATTACCAGGAGTAGAAGTTACTTGGATTGCACCTTTAAGTTTTTCGACATTAGCTCTAACTACATCTAAGCCGACTCCCCTTCCAGAAAGTTCGGTAATTTCTGTGCGGGTAGAAAAGCCAGAAGCAAAAATCAAGGATTGAATCTCTGACTCACTCATAGAGGCTAGTTGTGCCGAAGTACGCACATTACGCCGTAGAGCAGTGTTTTTAATACTTTGAAGATCCAAACCTCGTCCATCATCAACCAGTTCAATGCCGATGCTGCTACCTGTTTGATAACCCCGTAGGATAATCGTGGCAGTTTCGGGTTTACCGCGAATAGTTCGTTCTTCTGGAGTTTCAATACCGTGATCTACTGCATTACGAATCAGATGGAGTAAAGGATCTTTAATTTCTTCTAAAATCTTTTTATCCGCTTTGGTATCTCCTCCTTCAATGACTAGCTCGATTTTCTTACCCTGTTGTCTGGCTAGATCTCTAACCATACGGGGATAGATATTGAATACTGTAGATAAAGGTAATTGTCTTAAACCCTGAATTCCTGTTTCCAGGCGATCGCTAATAATTTCCAGACTGGCAATATCCTCACTAGCTCTAGTTTTAAGCTCGTTAGCTAAATTGCCAAAGGAATTCAAATACTGTTGAGCGTGATTGTAAAAATATTGTAGGGGTTGGAGTTGTTCTATCGTTAGGCTAGATTCAAGTTCGGCAAATAAATTATCTTTCCCAGGACTATATTTACTCCAACCTTCAGACAAAGCCAGCATTTGATCGATTTCTGCCATTTGCTGCGAAATACGCAGTTTGGTAACGGCTAACTCGCTTGCTTGAGTAATTAAAGTATCTAGCTTTTGAGGCTCAACCCGAATCGTATCTATTTTACGATCTTTGACTGGGGTTGCTGCCTTAACTGGGTTGCTGATATCTTCAGCAGCAGACTGTTCGATAGCAGGATTAGGTTCTAAATTTAGCAGACTACTAGGCTCGATATCTTCATCTTCATCAAATAAAGATGATTCCGTATCAGCATCATTGCTAAAGATATCGCTATCATCATCCTCGTCATCAAACAGAGATGATTCGGTGTTAGCCTCAGTATCAAAGAAGCCACTATCATCATCGTCGTCATCAAACAAAGATGATTCCGAACTTAGCTCATCCTCGAACAAGTCTACAGAAGTATCACCCATTAAGGATGCTAGTATCGCTGTAGAGTCAACATCTACCGTTTCTCCCGTAACCGCCTCATGGGAAAGGCGATCGATCGCATCAATACCTTGGTACAGGCGATCGCATAATTCAGGTGTCAGTTCCCCTTTTCCTGCTTTGATACCTTCAACGCAGTCTTCCAAGTGATGTACGAGTTTTTCAATATCATCTAACCCCAACATCCGCGAGTCACCCTTGAGGGTGTGAGCTTCCCGCAAAAACTCTTCTAAAGCAGAACTATCCTGGGGGTTTTTCTCCAAGATCATCAACTCAGATTCCAGCTTGGAAATATGTTCGCTGCTGGAAGTCTTATAAAGCTCTCTTAACTCTTCATCATCTATGTACATGATTTTTTTGCTCGATAAATTCCCTTACACAATCGCCTTTAGTTCGTCAGCGGATTTGGTTAGTTTGATAGTAGAATTTTTCACATCTTCCATATCAGTAGCAGTATCCATTGCACCAAGGTTAAGAGCGTTAACCGCTGCCAGAATTTCTTGAATACCTACCGCTTGAAGTTTGGCTGAGTTAGAGATTTCTGAAGTGTTGGCAAACACATTGTTAATGGCATCTTTCACCCCAATAAATGATTCTGCCGTATCTAGTGCCAACTCAATACTAGATTCTGCGGTTTTCTTACCTTCATCTGTTACCATCACCGCACTGTTCATTGCAGCCTGTACATCTGTTACTAGGTTATTGATTTTATCGGCAGATTTACGACTTTGATCCGCTAGTTTCCGAATCTCACCAGCAACCACCCCGAAACCTTTTCCGTATTCTCCTGCCCTTGCTGCCTCAACCGCTGCGTTTAGTGCGAGCATATTTGTTTGACTTGCCAAGTCACCCACCAGTTCTGATACCCCTGCAATTTGCTCTGTTTGTTCGCTCAAGTTGATGATTTGTTCGGCAATTTCTCTTACCCTCTCTTTGAGACTCTCCATCCCTACCCTGGTTTGTTCTACGGTTTCTGCACCAGATTCGGCTAGGGAGAGGGCGGTACTCGCACTCTTGGCTGATTCTTCTGCCTGAACTGCCGAGCGTCTGGAGGTTTCACCCAAGGTATCTACTGTGGAAGTAGTTTGACCAACCGAACTCGCCTGTTCATTAGCTGCTGTTTCCTGACGTTCTACTTTAGAGGCAATTTCTCTGGTGGACAAAGCAATATTATTGGTAAATTCGTTTAGAGTATTGGTGATACGTCTCGAACCCCCGACAATTGCTACTACAATAATCAGGTTAAAGATGGTTACAAAGATCTGAATCGTCCTTAATTGTTGTACGTCATTTCTGGCATATTCTTCCGCTGCGTTTACTGCTGCGTTGGTAAGCTCAAAGAGTTGTTCGCTTTCTGTTAGCAAGTTTTGACGGACAGCATCTGTCGGGTTATTTCTAAGCTGCTGAATTAATCCTTTACTTACGTTCCACTGGGTTTTTGCTTCTTCCATGGCTGCAATATAAGCCAAATCAGTCGCTGGAGATAATCCTAGTTCTTCATTACCGTCGATCAAACTTTCGATTAGGTTATCCAATTTGACAATTAGCTTATCGTTGGGAGAATTTGAAAGTTCTAGTTTGATGGATCTTTGGGTTGCCCCCCGAACTACCCCAGAATTGTTGATAACGATCGCATCTTCTTCAGAAGACTGTAGGAATACAACTCCTAAGTTGAGAGCAACAGCAGTTCCAATTGCGATCGCACCTGCGGTTAACTGAGTTCCGATTTTCATGGGTTTTTTACCTGATAATTTAAAGTAATAAGTTAGTAAGAATATGGGTTTAGACTGCAAGCTCTACTGTCATTGCAGCTTGTGTCATGAGTTTGGGTAAATTGATTATGTTTAACGACTGGTCAAAATAATCCACTATACCTTTGAGATAACTTGCGGTGTTGCTATCGGTAGCGACGGGGACTGGCTTTAGTTCTTCGGGACGAAAATCGACTACGTCAACCACTTCCTCCACCACAATGCCTGCGATCAGGTTATCGACTTCGATAACAATCGCTTTGGTTGCTAGCCGATTGTTTTTGATGGCTAAGTTTAACGGCTGACGAATATCAATTAGGGTCAGTATTTCTCCTCTCAAATTGATATTGCCGATAATATGGCTGGGACAGCAGGGAATAGTGGTTATTCGCCCAATTTTGGCAAACTCTCGTACTATTCCTAAATCTATGCCAAAATAATCCCCGTTGAGCTTGACGATAGCTATCGGAGTTAAATCCACTGACTCTTGACTGTCTGTGGCAATTTTCAGGTTGACAGCACGTTTGAATAAGATTTCTTTGACGCTGTCTGAAGCTGTGGGAAAATAGGATTCATAAAAGTCACCAGATTGAAGTTCTAAAGCAGATTCTTCAGAATCGCCTAGAGTTTCTAAAGCAGTAGGATGACGTATAAGATTATTCGCATCGAGCAAAATAATCATTTCATCATCAAGGTTAATTATTCCTTTGACGAAGGCTCGATCTATTCGCTCTCTACCATAGTCTAAATCTCCTTGAATATAGCGATCGTCAATATCGATAACCGTTTCTACCTGATGAACGATTACCCCTACCTGCAAACCAACAGACTCAACCACAATTACACTATCGTTCAGGTGACATCGATCGAATTGATGACCAAAACGCAAATTTAAGTGCATTACTGGTACATATAAACCGTGGAAGTCTAGCAAACCCAAAATATCTGGTGGTGCTTCTGCCACAGGAATTAATTCGGGTAATAAAAATATTTCTGTAACTAGTTCGGCTGCGATCGCATATCGCGTATTTTTTAAGCTAAAAATTAAATAAGGTTTAGTAGCCATGCTTTATTCCTCAAGTTTGTTTCAGGGCTATTTAATGTATTCACCGACAACTTGTCTCAGTTGCTCTGGTTTGAAAGGTTTGGTTAAATACCTACTCGAACCTGCAATATGTCCTTTCATTTTGTTGACTAAGCCATCCCGCGCCGTCACCATCACTATCGGTAAGTTATGAAACCTATCAATTTTGCGAACGATTTTGCAAAACTCTAAGCCATCCACGTCGGGCATAGTCAAATCTAGTAACAAAAGCTCAACGGGATGTTCATTAAGTATTTTGAGAGCATCTGCTGCTTTAGTTGCTAGCAAAACCTGATACTGTTCTTGTAATGCTCGCTTGATAGATATTTGGATAATGGCACTATCATCAACCGACAAAACTATGGGTAAGCCTTGGCTGTTTATATCATTGGTTGATGGACTGGGAGGCTCAACAGTTTGGCTTGCTTGGGATGGAGTTTCGTTTGAAACTGATTGAATCGTTGTTTTAACATGATTAGCAACCCCACTTTTTGCTTGAGGAGTTGTATTGATATTCACCCAACCATTATTAGCCCAATTGACATAGCTTTTTGCTACCTTCAAAGGATCTTTGCCCATTTTGTCGGCAATATCAAACAAGGTGTTTTGACCGTCTGCCGAACCTTTCAAATGCTTTTGAACATTGCGATCGCTTATATTTGCTAGCTGCTCGCCAGTGACAAAAGGAATTGCATCCATACAGGGAATTGTTGGTGCATATTGATTCCATTTTTGCTGGCGTTGATTAATTTCTTGCTTGATATCTGACCAGCTCAAGCCATGTCGATCTGCTCCATAATCGAGATCGATATTATCGTTCTTTTGCCATTTTGCCTTACCTGGATTAGATAAGAATTGCTCTAAAATTATAACTATCTTGTCGCTGACAAAAGCTTCTACTTCTTGCCAAGTAAAAACTCTCATCTTAATTAATAATTCCATCACCTCTCTAAATGAAGCAGGGTTGGCTGATTTTTCAACAGCTACAGATAGTGCTGCATTGATCAAATCTGGCTTGAGCTTTTTCCCTAATATCAAACAAATTTCTTTGTTGTCGGGAATTTCGGCAACATTGATATCTCCATAAACTAATGCACCCTCACGCACCATGAGAATGCCAGATCTTTGCTTATGCCAATGAGAGACTTGGGTTTTTAGGCTTAAAACTCCACTAGCTTTCTTTTGTAATAAAGATTCTAAAAGAGAGTTAAGCTTACCTGATTCATAATTCTGTGATGACATTATTATTTTTGTGGATTTTTACTTAGAAAAAACCAATATTAATTAATATAGATAAAGCTATGATTCCCAAAAATTGAATAAAATTAACGTTATGTTTACTGAAACTTTGTTAGCAATTTATGTAATCTTTTAAAAAAATAGCGATCTCAAACAACCAAAACAGATAGTAAAGTGATAATTATTTATCTATTGTGAACTTTTTCCTTTACTACGATAAAAATGACTTAACTTGATAGGGGAAATTCCCAAGTAATATCCAGCGATAACTAACTGATTGATTAAAGTAGTCTGCCAAACTCCCAATTTTTGCCAACGTCTACCAGAAGTAACCACAAATCCTGGAGCGATCGCAATTTTTCCCTGACGCTTTAGTCGTTGAATTAGCTCAAAGTCTTCCATAATTGGCATTTGAGAAAATCCACCAATCTTGAGAAATGTTTGTTTCCTAATAAAAATTGCCTGATCTCCATAGGGAAGAGAAAACAAATGCGATCGCATTCTTACTAAGGCTTCAATCCAACGCAAAGAGCTTTTTTTCCCTTCAATAGCTAATTCAAACGCTCCCGCAATGATTTCTGGGTGTTCTAAAGTTTGGGTAATTAGATCGATAAAATTATCGGGCAGGCTGGTATCAATGTGTAGAAATAGCAAAATGTTTCCCTTGGCAATATCCGCACCTGCATTCATTTGTGCCGATCTTCCCCCTGAGACAGTCAACGTTTTAACTTTTGCTGCTTGAGCAATAGCTAGGGTATTATCTTGACTCCCCCCATCAATGACAATTATTTCCACATCAGAATAACGCTGAAGTTTTTCGAGGGTTGGTTTAATAATTGCAGCCTCGTTGAGAACTGGGATAATAATGCTAATGATATATTGAGCCATATTTTAAGAATGCCAGAACAAGTAAATCCTAACAATCGACTATCAACTATTAAGCCTAAGTTATTAAGTATTTTTCTGGTTTTCTTAATCTTATTCACCCTTTCACCCACTGCTATTGCAGCAACCATTCAAAGCCGTATTGAGCAATATCCTCAGTGGAACAGCAAACCATCAGTAAAGCTTGCTAAAGGAGATTTAGAATACCCTGAGTGGATGTCAGGGACATGGAATGTAGAGAGTACTTTGATTGATAAAGTTGCCCCTCTAGCACCAGATATAGTGAGTCCTGGATTTGAAGATAATGATAATTATATCGATCTCGCGATCGCCTTTCAGGTCAGATTTGGCAAAGAGTACTATACTTCCCCGACTGGATTATTATCAGTCTTCAAATCATCCCAACCTATCGTAGTAGCAGATAGGGCATTCAATGGAAAAAAGATTGCCGAGGCATATTTGGGAGAAGACAATGTTTATCAGGTAAAAATCGATCCTGATAATCCCAATCAACAAATTACCTTTTTAAAAGGCGAGAGAAAGTTAATCTCTAAAGTGACAGGAAGAGGTAGGGAAATTCCCAATAGCAACGAATTTATTGCCACAGAAGTTACCCAACAATTATTTAGATCTCCCGAAAGACTTTATTTAAACGAAGTAGAAACCACCTCTGATTATCATTTATTAGACCCGCGAAATATAGAAGCAGAACAGATTACAGCTATTTATCTTTCCCCAAAAGACCCAGACTATTTTACCGCAGGCGATCGACCAGTGGCACTATATCGCTACCATTTGAAATTAACAACTAATTAATGGGAACTATTAGGTTGAAAGCGAATGGCTCTTTGGCTTAATTTTCATGCTTGTAAGGCGAATTTTAATAACTAGTAGTGTATTTGGCTCTTTTTTACTGGCTAATCCCGTCAAAAGTCAAATTGTCCCCGACAATACAGCTAACACATCTATAACCAACAATTGTCAGAATTCTTGTAATATTAATGGAGGAGAGCTGGCAGGGCAAAACCTATTCCATAGTTTTTCTGAGTTTAATATCGGTGCAAATGAAAACGTTTATTTTGCCAATCCTGGAGTAGCCAATATCTTCAGTCGGGTAACGGGAAACAATACCTCAGAAATATTCGGTACTTTGGGAGTATCAGGGGGAAATGCTAATTTATGGCTACTCAATCCAAACGGTATTCTTTTTGGTGAAGGTGCGGTTTTAGATATTGGTGGTTCGTTTGTGGCTACTACCGCCGATCAAATTCAGTTTGGCAATGACAATTCTTTCTCGGCAATACCTCAAGCTCAAGAAAATTTGGCTTTATTAACCGTCGATCCTTCTGCATTATTCTTCAATCAGATGGGACAACAAGGCTCGATTCTCGTCGAGCGAAGCAACATAAGGGTATCGTCAGGGCAAAATATTACTTTACTAGGACGAGAAGTTGATGAAACTCCTGGTATTTTGCTTCAAAATTCTAGTTTGAATGCCCCTGAAGGTAACATTAATTTAGGTGCGATCGCAGATAAGGCAGAAATAGGCATTGATTCGGGATTCAAGCTACATTTTCCTGAAAACAGCATCAAAGGCGATATTACTCTAACTCAAAATAGTTTGCTAGAGGCTGGCGGTATGACTAGTAGCTCTATCTATATCCAAGGAGATTTTGTTACCTTAGCAGAAGAATCGGCAATAGTAATAAATAATTTGGGCGATTTTCATGGTGGGGAAATTAAATTGGAAGTCAATAATTTGCTGATCGAGGAAAATTCAGAAATTTCGAGCTTTACTACTGGTGCAGGAAATAGTGCAGACATTAATCTAAAAGCGGAAGAGTCAGTAGAAGTAATTGGCAAAGATAATAGTGTTTTTCAGCAATTCTTACTGCAAAACGTACAGCTTGCAGATAGTTCTCTAGTCAATAGTAGTATTATCCAGACATTGACTCAAGGAATTGGTGATGCTGGTAATATTAAAGTTGAAGCTCAAAACCTGTTTATCGACCGTGGTGCAAGAATAATTAGCAGCACATTTGACCGAGGAGCGACAGGAAACATAAATATTGATGTTGCCGATACATTTGAGATAACTGGTTCGGGATTATTGACAGGATCTATAGCTTTCGTGCCAGGAAAAGCAGGGGAAATAAATGTTAGTACAGACCGATTATCGATCGCACAAGGCGGTATTATTTCCTCTTCTACTTTGGGTAATGGAGATGCGGGGAACTTAAATATTAAGGCTTCTAGTTCGATTGAAATTAAAGATACTCCTGCCAACTCTTTTATTCCTACAGGAGTCTACAGCAATACAGTTTGGGGTAGTGGTAGAGGTGGAAACTTAAGTATCCATACTATGAAACTTATGGTAAAAGGTGGTAGCGACATTTCAGCTTCTAGTGGTGCAGTGACCAATACTGGTACTATTCCATTTGGCGGAAAAGGAGGAAAGGTTACTATCAATGCTAGTGAGTCTCTAAATATTAGCGGTGCATCAGCAGATGGTAATTTTTTTAGCAGTATATTGAGCGACACCACGACTAATAGCCCTGCGGGGGATTTGATAATTAATACAGGAAATTTAGTATTAAATAATCAGGGCTTTATTTCAGCTTCGTCTATCGGTAAAGGGGACGGTGGAAATATTTTTATCAATGCTACTGGATCGATAAATCTATCGGGAGCAGAGGTAAGCAACCTACAACAACTACTAATAGATGGTTTACAAGGACAACTAAAGATAGAAAATATCAAGGGTGGTATAGCTGCATTAACTTTGACAGAAGGTGATGCGGGTGATATTACGATTCAGACTCCTCAGTTGAACTTAAGAAACGGTGCGCTTATTTCGACAGCGACTTTTGGTAATGATGATGCGGGAAATCTAAAGATAGATGCGTCAGAAAGTATTAATCTTGTGGGAGCAGCAATTATATCTCCTACTTTTGGTAATGGTAACGCAGGAAAGATTGAACTCAATACCAAAAACTTAAATGTTTTGGAAGGTAGTGCGATCGCTTCTGCTAGCGTGAATAGTGGCAATGCAGGAGATTTGTCTATCTTTGCCAGCGAATCGATTAATCTTGCTAATGTTGTTCCCGATTTACTGTTTTCTGGGAGTATTTCTACAGGAACTTATGCAGGAACGGGTTTTTCTGGGAATTTGACTATTGATACCCAACGTTTATCGATCGCAGGTGGGGCAAATATTGAAACTAACAATATCGAATTTTTGATCAGGAAGACAAAACACATCGTTGAATCCGCCAAACAGCACTATTCCTCAGGGACAACTGATTATTAATGCTTCTGAATCAGTTGAAGTATTTGGTACAGCCACCGAAGACAATCCTTTTAATATATCTTCTAGCAGCCGTATATCTAGTACTACCAGTACTTCTACTCCTGCTAGCGACATTATTATCAATACAGGAAGATTATCTATTCACGATCGCGGAGAAATTTCGGTTAATAGTATCGGAATAGGATCGGCAGGAACTTTGGAGATTGAAGCTGATTCTCTTTCTTTAGGAGATCGAGGTCGTCTCAACGGTACTACTCTCTTTGGTCAAGGGGGTAATATTAATCTGGGGATAAATAATATTCTTAAATTAAGCGATCGCTCTATAATCGATACTAATGCCACTGGTACTGGTAATGGTGGCAACATCAATATTAAAACCGAGTTTGTCATCGCGTCTGGGGGAAGTAAGATTTCTGCCAACGCTTTATCTGGTCAAGGTGGCAACATTAATATAGAGGCTACAGATTTATTTATTACATTAGATAGCGAAATTACTGCTAGTTCCCAGTTAGGAATTGATGGACGAGTGGATATTAAAACCTTTAGTACTAACGAGCGAAATAATTTAGTTAGATTGCCTGAAAAAACAATCAAAGCTGATACTCTAATTGTCAAAAGCTGCGGTAACAACAACAGCCAGAAAGGAGTATTTTCTTATATAGGAAAAGGCGGTGTATCTCCCAGTCTCTTAACAGAATATCAGGTAGGCGATCGCGCTCTTATTCCCGATTTTTCTTTGGATAATACTCTAACTGCTGACAAAGGGTTAGATCTTGAACAAACCAAGGTCAACTCGTTGCCCAAAGCTAAAGTTGAAGCATCAACCTGGAAAATCAATCATCAAGGAAAAGTAGAGCTTGTGGCACAAATCGAGCGCGATACAGCCTCAGAAATACTTGATAATTCAAAATGTCCTTGGTTGAGTAATAAGTAAGCAATACTGTATTTTTCAACTTGATTGAGAAGCTCTATATTTAGCTGCTTTAGATAACAAAGATTCGGCAAAAGCGATCGCATCATCAGCGGAATGTCCTCCCGTAATTTGAGCCAATTCTTCAACTCTGACGGTATGTTCTCCCAGAGATTTCACCCTAACTACAGTACGAATATCAGGAACAATAGAGCCACCATTTTTCTTTTTAGCCGAAGATTCCTCGATGATAGTCTTCTCTACTTTAAAATGTCCGTTAGCCATTGCTGCAATTAACGGTTGGTGGGTGACACATAATACTTGGTGTTGTTTTCCTAATTGATGGAGCTTTTCCGCGATCGCTTGAGCGACTTTGCCCGATACTCCCGCGTCTATTTCATCAAAAATGAGAGTACCTGAGCTTTTTTCTGCACCAGTAAAACAGGCTTTGAGTGCAAGTAAAAAACGACTCATTTCACCACCAGACGCTATAACTGATAAAGGTTGAGTAGTTTCTCCTGCGTTGGGACTAAAGTAAAATACTATTTTGTCTGAACCTGTAGCCGAGGGAGGACATTGTTCTAGGCGACATTCAAAAATAACCTTATCCATTGCCAACGGTTTCAATTCCTTGACTAGCTGTTTTTCTAGCTTTGTGGCAGCCTTTTGACGTAGTTTGGTCAGCTTGTCACATTCTTGAGTTAAATTGCCTAGAGCAAGCTCATATTCCTGCTGTAGAGCCGTAATAGACTGTCCGCTATCGGTAATTTGATTTAATTCTGCCTGTAGCTTCTCATATAAAGCGATCGCATCAACTAAATCTGGACCATATTTACGACAGACGTTTTTCAACTGTCTAATTCTAGATTCGATTTCACTCAAACGCTCTGGATCTGCCTCTAAACCATCGCTGTAGCTACTGATTTGTTGACCAGCTTCAACGATTTGAGCCAACCCTGACTGAATCATTTCCAAAATAGGACTTAATTCTTGGTCGTATTCTGCCATCTCCATCAGACAAGATTCGGCTTTGCCCAATAAATCTGCTGCTGCGGGTTCGTCATTGTCCCCTTCATAAAGCATTTGATAGGCTTGATGACCAAGCTGCTGCAATTCCACTACATGAGAAAGGCGATCGCGTTCTAGCTCTAGTTCATCTAGTTCATCAGCATCAGTTAATTCGGCTTCATTTAAATCTTTAAGCTGAAATTCTAATAAATCTTGACGCTGTAGCACTTCTTGCTCTGATTTGATTCTATTTTCTAATTCTTTTTTAGCTTTTTGGGTAATAGCAGAAACTTCAGCTACCTTATTTAATTGTTTAGCAACAGACTTCCCGCCATAAGCGTCCAATAATTCTCGCTGCTTCTCGGAAATCAATAAATTAACCGTTTGTCCTTGAGCAGTAATTTCTACTAAACGCGATCGCAATTCCCCCATCAATTGGCGATTTACCACTATGCCATTTACCCGACTACGGGAGCGAAGACTGTTTTTACCAATCACTATTTCTCGGCTACAAATTAGGGTATCTTCTTCTAGAGGATCGATTTCCTGTTCGAGTAACCACTTAGTTAAATTTTGACTAATATCAAAGGTAGCTTCAATAATTGTGCGATCGCTACCGCTGCGAATCATGCGAACATTAGGCTTCCCGCCCAATACCATATCAATAGCATCAAGAATAATTGATTTTCCTGCTCCAGTTTCTCCCGTCAGAACGCTCAATCCGCGATCTAGATTGAGTTCTAGGGAGTCTACCAAAGCAAAATTATTGATTTTTAGATTAACGAGCATCTATAAAAATAAGCTAGCTTGAATCGAGAATAATAAATAATTAAATAGTCACTATCAGCAGTTTAGCTGAAGCTAAAGAAGATTATTAATATTTTTTTATTAAGGTTTTGCGATCGCCAAAATTATTTAAGCTTTAAATACAGAGTCATAAGGATCGTAGCTATTAGCTTCCAATTAAAGTTAAAACTGGAAAATATTGTCCCAAACATAATCCATTGCTTGTTTAGCTTCTGTCAGCGGTAATACCTGACAGCGGGAAGTGCGATCGCGTTTTAACAAAGCCACCTGCTTGATAGCATAATTATTCTCTTCAGTATGATTTATTTCGGCTTTAATATCTTCTAAATTACGGATAGGGTTAGTAATATCAAAATCAATTTTAATATTAAAACGATCTTCCATCCAGGCTTCAATGCGATCGTCCAACTGTGATGGAGTCAAAGGTTTCTTGCTAGTTAATAAATGATAATAAGCCAAGATAATTTCTTTACATTCTTCTTCTTCTGCTGCATCAATTAAATAGTGAAAAACGCCCGTGTTGTTAGCAATATTGCGATAAAAAAGAGTTTCTGTAACGCTCTTTTGAAATTTAACCTGCTTATTTTTGTAGCTGGTATACTGCTTAAAAGCAAATCCTCCTAAAGTAACAATTAAAGATAAGACAGCAATTAACAATGGCATAATATTTCTGACATCTTCTTCTTTTACTTCTAACTCATTAATTGGCTGATGTCCTAAAGTCAAGTAAATAACTACCCCCAATATTAAGATTATCTGCGGAAGTACTTTTAAAATCAAGGGAATCGCTGCACCAACAGCGGGAAGACCAAATAGTAATCTATCTTTCCAATTCATGCTCATTTTAATATTAGGAAAAATAAATTCAATATCTAGTTTGGATAAATTTTTATAGAGATAAATATAAATTTTTCCTGGTTTAAAGTTTAGCTCTTCTTCGGCAATTGGTTTATCTCTGGAAATGCTGTTCTTCTTTGAACTTAATTAGTAATACTACTCGTCGATAAACATCAACTTGTTGTTCGACTTTTTTGAACATCCATTTTTTAACGGTAATTTTTTCTGTTCTATCCCCACGACAGTAGCAAACCATACGGTCAAAATCATCAAAATCTACTTCCGTTTTTAGATCGAATACTGAGTCTTCGAGGAGAGCTTTCTCTAGTTTGGATTTAGATATAGGATAATAATTAGCCTGTTTTAAAATTGTTTCAAAAGTATCAATTAAATCATTTTCTTGCTGCTCGTTCAAATCATTGTTTAAGCGATTTGTGGATTGATCAAGCTCTAGATCGGGATTAAAAGGAACGAAATTAGCTTTTAAAGTTTCTAAAGAATGGTGCAGTTTAAAATGATAATAAGCTGATAGAATGTGACAAAAATCGCGGAATTTTTGCTGTTCGGCGATCGCAATATTACCATCAGCAATACATAGCTCAATAATTTCCTGGCGACTGTAGGGGATAAATGCTTCTCGATTTTGATACACTGCCATTGGGTCGTTGCCGATTATTAGGTATGGTAACTGATAGTAGATACTCTTCGTAGCTATAAGCCGTTAGCTACTTAAGCGTATCTAGCTTTTCCGTAATAAAAGCTTTAACAGCATCCGAATATTTTAAGAGAATGATACCAAGTAATAGTATGAATTAGCTATGAGCGATGAACAGACAAAATTAGATTTTGATGTGTTAATGATGCAGAGGTGTTTGGAGTTAGCCCAACGCGCAGCAGGGAAAACGACTCCTAATCCCTTAGTTGGTTCAGTAATAGTGAAAGACGGCAAGATTATTGGAGAGGGCTTTCATCCAGGAGTAGGACAACCCCATGCGGAAGTATTTGCGCTGCGAGATGCGGGAGAAGCAGCCCAAGGCGCAACAGTATATGTCAATCTCGAACCCTGCAATCATTATGGCAGAACCCCACCCTGTTCGGAAGCTTTGATTAAAGCTAAGGTAGGGAAAGTAGTTGCGGGAATGGTAGATCCCGATCCTCGCGTTGCTGGAGGAGGAATTGACAAGTTAAGAAAAGCAGGAATTGAAGTGGTGGTAGGTGTGGAAGAAAAAGCCTGTCGTCAACTTAATGAAGCCTTTATCCATCGCATCACTAAAAAACAGCCCTTCGGTATTTTGAAATATGCCATGACATTGGATGGCAAAATTGCAGCGACGGGTGGACATAGTGCCTGGGTAACAAGCAAAGCTTCCCGCCACTTAGTACACCAGGTAAGAAGTACCTGCGATGCGGTAATTATTGGGGGCAATACGGTACGAAAAGACAATCCCAATCTAACTACTCATGGCGTAACAGAACACAATCCCCTTCGAGTTGTGATGAGTCGTAGTTTAGACTTACCTAGAGAATGCAATCTTTGGAATATAGACATTGCACCAACATTAATATTTACTGAAAATAATAATAACTCTTCTCTACAAAAAGAACTGATCGACAAAGGAGTAGAAATTATTACCGTTGCTGCACTCACTCCCAAAATAGTCATGGAACACTTATACCAAAAAGAACTATCAAAAGTGTTGTGGGAATGTGGTGGGACATTAGCTGCAAAAGCGATCGCAGATGGTACAGTTCAGAAAGTAATGGCATTTATTGCCCCTAAAATTATCGGTGGAATATCCGCACCATCCCCCGTCGGTGAATTGGGTTTGAGCAAGATGACAGATGCGCTGCGATTAAAAGATGTTGAAGTTAAAGCGATCGCTCAAGATATTTTAATTGAAGGATATTTATTGACAACATAATCGCCCCCTAGCTCCCAACTTTGGGGGAACAAGAATTGAAAATAGGAGTAGAGCTAATAAGTTTTAAAACCAAGGTAATTTGCCCGATCTTTATGTCAGCTTTACTGAAAAATCAGTGTGTTCACGAATTTACGCTGCTCGATTTTGCCAACTATATTGGGACAGTAATAGTATAAATGGCGACCATTATAAGCAATATTCAATCATTTTTGCTTTGCTTGTAAAAGATTCGCGCAGATACTAAAAATATTTTTAGTTTTATATACAAAAAACTTTTCTCAATATGAAAAATAAAGAGTTTCATAAACTTTTAAAAAAAAACAAATCTAATCCTAATTCTGGTTTTACTTTAACTGAGTTACTTGTTGGCTTAATTATGAGTATTTTTGTGATTGGTGCATTAGGTTTTGGTTTAGTAACAGTATTACAAACTACTCAACGCGAAAATTCCAAAACTACGGCAAGAAATGAAAACTCTCGTGCTTTAGATTTTATTTCTGATGAACTTAGAAGGACTAGGAATATTGAAACAGATGCAACTAATGCTGGTACTGCTTATAGTCCTACTGGTAAAACGGTAGTATTAGCATTAGACATTCCAGAAATTAGTGCTGGTACAACTGCTGCTAGTGCAAATCGAAGAATAATCTATTATCTTAGGTCAAATCTTGGTACTAGCTGGAAAGGACCTCAAGTATTGTATCGATGGGGTCCTCCTTTGGATGCAAACGGCAACTATACTACTGGTACATGGGGAGATCAAGCATTGATTGATGGTATTGACAATACAACTGTCTCTAGTCCTTGTACAACTGGAACAGTTACACCAGCAACACCACAGGGTTTTTATGCTTGTATTTCTCGTCAAAATCCTGATCCTTATGATACCATATGATGCAGATTGATAATCCGAACAATACCGCCCAATTATTTCTCACAGGACAAACTAAAGTTGCCAGTGGAGTTAATGACACCCAAACCAATGATAGTCAGGTTGTGGCAAGAGCTAGAACTGCCCTTGCAGAAAGAACATGATGAGAACAATGTCGTCAATTGGTACGTTGAAGGTTTAGGAGGTAGTTTCAATTGTAGACCCCCTAGTACGGCATGGGATATGCAAACTGACTTTACTAACGATACGACCGATCCTGACAAAACTACAAGCTGGACTCAGAGTCCAGGCATAACCAGGCAAGCTCAACCTATCGAAATAAACTCTAGCAAACCGTTAACAATTACTTCTACCGCTACAGGTCAAAATCCAGCAGACTGTCTTAATAACCCAATTCCAGTAACTCATGAAATAGATTTTGGAGATCCGACTACATTTAATGGCGATCACGAAACAGATACTACTGCAAATAATTCAATCGTTGGAAGTGATGAAGCCGTACAATTTTTCAAAAAGGGTTTTAACATTCCACCTTATGGCGGTTATGATGCTAAACAATGATGGCGTGTATGAACCTTCTGAAGGCGATCAACAATCTTTAGGAAGATTTTTATACGATCAAGGGTTAGCTATACCTGTGGGTGGAGGAGATCCTAATAATATAACAACAACTTTTAGACTTCCCACCGCTTCGGAATTAGAGAGTTATTTGGCGTCATCTAGTTTGACAGCTGCGGAAAAAGCTGAGTTCAAAACCTTAGGTGACGATCAACGTATTATTGGTTTTGAAATGGGAGATCGCACTGATAGCACTAGACCTGGATTTGATTTGCAAGACAATATCTTCATTGTTACGTCAAACGTATTTAAAAAGAAATTCCCTGCTGATTCTTTTTGACCTAATTGATCTTAGCAAAAATTTAAGCCCTGGTATTTGATAAAGATTAAAAATCATTTTTCTAAATACAGTTTTTGTAGTCTTACTTTAAAAGTAAGACTATTTGTAGTAAATGTGTCAATCGGTTATTTTAAATTGTTTGACAATTATTGCTGGAGACTGAACCAGTTTTGCTACCATTGTAATTACCAATTCTTTTAATACCAGTTCCTAGAGCAATTACAAAGCATTTCTGAGAATCAGCATTGTTAGAAGATAAAACGATAGTTCCCATTCTCGTCGTACTACCTTTATAAGAGAACAAGATATTTGGTGTTGTTCCTGGAAAATTGCTGCGTACAGTTACGCTGTCATCAATGCGACGGTTACTTAACAAACATCCTGCTGTATTGGTAGATATGTTGTTTGTATTATTATCGATGATAATTCTACAAGATTGACTTCGTACCATGGCTAATCTCTGAGCTTCATTAATTGCCCCTAAAAGCTGTTGTAAAGCACCCTCCAATCTATAGCGACTTACTAATCCTGTAAAGGTGGGAGATGCGATCGCAGCAATAACTCCTATAATAACCAGAACGATCATCAGTTCCATTAATGTATAACCGCGATCGCTTTTTTCTGCTTGCTTTGGCATTATCAATTTTTGTAGTTTAATAATCTAGAAATATAAAACCAATTGTATTTATTGGCAGCTAGCAGATACAGGAGATGTTGGTATAGCTCCTGTATATTCTCCCGACCTTTGCGAACCCAATAAACTATCAAGAACTATACATTTTTGCAAATCTGTACCATTGGGAATAGATACAACCAATACAGGAGGAGTTGCCCCTGTTATATTACCTTTTCCTGAAAAAGTAATTGTTGTTGTATTTGAGTTTAGTTGAATCAAATTGTTTAGATTTCTATTACTCAACAAGCAACCATTGAGAGGAGCAGCAGGATTAGAAATTATATTATTAGCAGTGTCAATATCAACTCTGCATTGTTTACCTTGACGCATAGCTTGTCTTTGAGCTTCTTTTAATGCACCTTCAATTTGTTGTGCTGCTTCATTAACACGATTACGATTAAGCAAGCCCAGAAAATTAGGAGCTGCGATCGCAGCAATCACCCCAATTATAATAATTACGGTAAGCATTTCAATTAAAGTAAAGCCATCATCAGATCTACGGGCATTGTAAAGCAACATCAGGAATAATCTCCACATAAGTTTCTGCGATCGGCTCATCTCCAGCAGTCAGAGTTCCGCCATTTTCGATTTGTGTAAGTCTCAGTACCATTCCAATCCCATACTTGATAGCCAACTTTTAAAGTTCGATGGGGTGCAGTACTATTATTGGCAGTACTACTAACTTCAAAACGTCTCAAGGCTAGCTGCTTACCACCTGTTCCTACAGAACCATCTGAGTTAATTTTTTTGATAATTGTTTTAGTTGGCGGTGCCTGCTGGATTAAAATTTCTAGCATTCCAAAGTTCTTTGGCGTAACTACCTGCATAAGTAGTTGCATTACAAGTTCCTGCCAAAGCTGCATTACTACCTAAGCGATTAATTCTTTCAATATCTTCTTGAATTAGTTCATTAGCCCTTTGTTTTTCTTGAGCCTGTACCTTCATTGCCATCGCATAGACCAAACTTTGCATAGATACAGCGACAAAGCCTAAAGCTATTAAAAGCGAAATAAGAACTTCAAAAGTAGTGAAACCTGCTTCTTTACGAGAGGTTATGGTTTTAAATATAAATAGCTTATTCATAATAGATTAATTTATCTCCTCCGTTTTCCAGTTAGTTGGGCTACCAGTCAATGGTCTGGGAGTTCTGCTAGGGGTTGTGCTGTAAAATTTGTAGGCTCTACCTGAAGTTGAAGGATCTGAAGGGGTAGGCTCTCTGGAAATTATATCTGGAGAGATAGTTACGTTACCTGTACTGTTGTTGACAAAATCGCCAACCCAAACAGAACCATTAATGGTTACATCTCCACCTCCAGTAATAGTTAAAGTGCTTTGAGGGGCATGAATAAAACCATTGATAGTTATATTCCCTCCCGTAGCATCAAGTTCTATGTTATTTGTACCACTAACATATATTTCAAACGCGTTAGAATCATTGACAACGTTACTAGTGCTACCTATTTTTACATCACCGCCTGTTGCTTTTATGGTAAGTGCTTCATCTAGCAACAAAGTTGTTTTGGCAACCCCGTCTGTGAACAAATCTGTATCTGTATAAGTTCCAGTAGTAAAATTAT
This sequence comes from uncultured cyanobacterium, assembly GCA_963799375.1. Taxonomy (GTDB): domain Bacteria; phylum Cyanobacteriota; class Cyanobacteriia; order Cyanobacteriales; family Xenococcaceae; genus Waterburya. Next base: position 525,585 of record CAWCWY010000003.1, on the reverse strand, counting down.
CGTAGTAATAGCGACATAAATTAATGTTCGGACAATTGCTAGTGTTTGCGTCTGGGTTATATGGTCTGGTGGAAATAAAACCACCACTACCGTCATCCATTTGTGTAGCCCCAAAAAGCAATTGCCCTGCGCTAGGAGTATTAGCAAGAGGAGTATTTATTGGATCACCCGCAGCAACAGAATAAGCAGTTTTGGCAGCAGTAATATTGTCAATAACTTCTTGAATTGGAGGCAGATCGCGACTGCTGCTAACTACTGTTCCTGTAGTTGTTACGATATCAGCGTCAGAGGCTAAATCCTGTGAACCATCAGTAGTGTCAGCATCAGAAAAATCTCTGCATCCATCTGCTTCGCTTCCAGAAGTAGTTACGGCTGGATCTTTGATTACAATATTCCCATTGCCGACAGTTAAAGGTTTCAAGTCTTCAGCACTAACAGTCTTATCACCAATCCATAAAGCAGGAGCAAGATTAGTCATATCCTGTAGATTAATACGAATTGGAATTTCTACTTCAATTTGTGCTTCTCCAGCATTGTTAGGTGCTGTACCTCTGACTGTTAAAATTCCTCGTCGCATTATTCCCAGTTGCATCAACATTGTGAGAATCATCAGTCACGTCAAAATCATCGCTATCATCTGGATCAGCATCGGGAATCGTTGATATAGTCATAGGAAACTAAGGAATAAGAACCAATACCGAAAGCGTCAGTTGAATCACCATCATTGTTGAGTATCTGACCATCTTCATTTAAGGTAATGTTTTGAGGTTCCGTTGGTGTTGAGACTGGTCATCGTGACAGCAAAGAAGCAATATTATCATCACAAACTTGCGTTATTTGCTTCCCATTGGCAGTCTGAATCGTTTATTGCTAATAGTCGATTGCGATCTAACAATTCCCTGTAGCGAGCAACTCCCACTTCCGCGATCGCCAAAGCATCAGAGCGAGAATTTTGAGAAATAGCAGTTAAGTTTTCTTCATTAGCAGTAGTAATATTAACCGCACCTAGTAAAAGCATTACTAGCCCAAGGGCAATTACCATCGGTAGGGTAAAACCTTCATCTCTAGCGCGACGCTGTAATAGGACTCGTAACAATAACAGTTTCATATAAAACTAAGACTTACATACATACAAAAACCAGGCACAAAAATACCTCGCCATAAGTATCACTTAGAGTACCCAAAACAACTGCGATCGCGATCGTTGACAATTGAAATAAATTTATTAATAAAAAAAGCGATCGCTTTGATTAAGGCGATCGCTAATGTTTGATATGTAGTTTTAAAGCATTGAAAATTGTTTGCCAGTAATAACGTCAGCACTACTACCATTGGTAATATCGACATCATTCAAAGTGACTTGTTGACCAAAGATATCCGTTACAAGTAGATTTTGCGCTCCATACAAAGCACCATTCTCAATCGTGAAACGGTTATCACTACGACGTTCCATAGATACAGTGCCCCCATCTTCAGTCAGCAAATCTACACTCTCAATCGGATAACGGTGGTTGTTAAGTCTCACCGCACCGTACCAAGGATTAGATTCGGGGATTCCTTCAACGACAATACCTTGACCAATGGTGTAACCATAAGGAGTTTGAAAATTATCTCCAGGACTAATCAACTCATAGTCAATGTTAACCACACCATCCACAGGATCGGCTACCTGGGCAAAGGCTTCTGCACTCAAGTCTAAACCATCAGAGCGTTCGTACAATAAATCGGAAACCTGGACTATAATTGGTTCTGCGCCCTCTCTTTGTCTGGGTCCTGATACGGAAATAAATGCACCGCTGGCTTCTGAACCATTCCACTGAATGTTATTAATGGCGGTGACTCCATCCAAGTTTCCATAAGGAATATCGTAACCAGAGTTACCTAGACCACCAGTAGGGTTAGCTGCATCATAGAAAGTTGCTCTTCCTTGATAATTTTGACCCAACGATAATTCTGAGCTTAAATTGGGATTTGAGAAGGTGTAAATGCTATCTGAGCTACTAGGGCTGTCAAACTCAGAACCTTCAATATCGAAGTTTTGAGGACTATTGCTACTACCATTACTGACAAAATTAACGGTGATAGTTTCTCCTGCTCTGATTTCGCGATTCCAAGATTCATGTTCGATAGTATAGCTTCCATTATCATTACTTACAATTTGAGCATCCCAAATTCCAGTAATTTCGTTGGATAGATCGAATTCCAAATCCCAACTGACTAAATTGCTGTCACCATTATTGGTAATGTATATTTCTCCTTGAAAACCATTTCCCCAGTCTTGCACCTGAGAATAATTTACATCTATAGATTCACTCGGCATTCAGATAAACTCCCATAGGTGAACTAGCCGACACACCTCTACAAACTCGAGCAACGGCCAAGTAACTTCAAGTAGTAAATCAGCGATCGAGTGTTCGTGTATATTTTTTTACTTTTGACGAAATTGATTTTATCAGAGAGTCGTACTTTGTAAAAAAAACACCACCAAAAAAAATGCTTAGATCGAGCTAAACGTTTTGCTTATCAAGGGATTAAGGAATTTTTGCACAAATAAGGCGATCGCCATAAATGTCTGTTAACGCTTTATTTGTTCTTAAGGATAGGCAATATTTTGATAATATAGACAACGTGAACATTTATTAAGAAAACTAATAATTCTTAGAGTTTATATGAGTCTCAAAGCTTTGTGTGTTGCACTTTTATGCGCTTTCGTATTGTTAATTGCACCAGCAGCATCCGCCCAAGATTTAATTTCCCATGCTCCTCTTGATGCTCAAGCTTACATAATTGAACCTGCGGATGGAACAATTTTGCCTGAAACATTTACGATTAAATTTGGTTTGTCGGGGATGGATCTTGCTCCTGCTGGGGTGGAACAAGAAAACGCAGGACATCACCACCTATTAATCGATCGACCAGAATTCGATGCGACGACTTCCCTACCTTCTACAGAACAAATTCGACATTTTGGTAAAGCACAGACAGAAACCGAACTCACTTTGACTCCTGGGGAACATACTTTACAGTTAGTGTTGGGTAATTATGCTCATGTTCCCCATGATAACCCTGTGATTTCTGAACCAATCACTGTGATAGTTGAATAGCGGACTGATGAACTATGTTGAAAGCTTTAAGTTTGATCGCATTTTGCACTTTTGTATCCATACCTGCGATCGCTCATAATGTAGAAATATCGAACGAAGTAGCAGCCACATTTCACATTACACCCAATCATAATCCCCAAATAGGTAAACCAACTCAGGCTTGGTTTGCCTTAACTCGTCGGGGAGGTCAAACTATTCCTCTGTCGGAGTGTAATTGTATTTTAAATGTTTATGCTGTTCCTCGTGCTGACGAGGATGAACCCATTTTGCAGCCTCAACTTTCAGCAATTAATGTAGAGAAATATCAAGAAATCCCAGGGGCAGATATTACTTTTCCTAAAGCTGGTTCTTATGAATTGGAGATAGTTGGAACACCGAAGGATAATGCTTCTTTTTCGCCTTTTGAGTTATCTTATACAGTGAATGTTAGACCTTAAAAACTAATTTAATGCTAATTACAAGCAAAATAATATTATTACGATTACCATAATTGTTGCGCTAATAAACTGAGAGATTTCTTTTGTCGCCTCGTTTTGAGTGATAGGTAAAAGCCTCTTTTTCATCTGTATGCAGGGAATATAAGTTGAATAAAGAGGCAAAAGAGCTTTACCAATAGTTTCATATCCGTTTGCTTGATAAAAATAATGACCATTCAAAGAAGAATAAACCCAAAGAACAGGTATTTTGTTCTCAATTGCTTCTTGTTCTAGTCGTTTTAATAATAGTGTTCCGATATTTTTCCTGATAAAATTAGGATCGACAAAAACAGCCCCAATAGTATTAAGAGGAAATAGCAATGAAGCAAAACCCACTGGCTGCCTATTTACTTCTGCAATAAAAATAGTTTCAGGAGATTTTCTAGGAATACTTTTACTTTTTAATAAAGCATTTAATTGTTTTGAATTATAATCTTTAGCTGAAAGAATTCTCAACGCATTATATTGAATTCTAATAATTTGATACTTGTCTTCAGGTTTAGCTGGACGAATTGTAACTTGTTGGTTGATTTGCGACTTCATTCAAAAACACTGCCAAGCTAGAAAAATCAAAAACAATCTGCTTCACTATAATTGCTTTGTTGATTTCCCTAGTGCGATCGCGATCGCAAGTCATTTGATAAACTGCACTGTAGACATTGAGATACGTGAATACTATATCTGACTATATGATATAGTCACTTCAATTAATTTCAGAGATGGTAGTTTTGTATTAATAACTAGGTTAAATACTACTCCCTACTCCCGTACGGGCGAACAGCCGTTCGCACCCTACTACTTGTTACTTTTTTCAAAAATAACCTGGTTCTTATTTGGAATGACTATACCTCCCTGGCGATCGCCTTTATCCAGTGCCATTCACCGCAACCGTTCAAAACCTTTTTCCCGCTATTTCCAGTTGGCAACCGTTACTCCAGAGGGCTATCCCACCAATCGTACAGTGGTGTTTCGTGGCTTTTTAGAGGATGAACAAAATAGCCTCAAAACTATCACCGATCTTCGCAGTGCCAAAATACAGGACATAAAACATCAAGCAAATGGGGAAATATGCTGGTATTTCACTAAAACCCGCGAACAATTTCGGATTAGCGGTAATCTACGTTTAATTACTGCTGAAGAAAGTGACATAGACTTACAAAAAGCTCGCAAGATAACTTGGCACAATTTATCAGACTCGGCGCGATCGCAATTTGCTTGGCCAAATCCAGCCCAGCCCGCAGCAGAAAAAGAAGCTTTTGAGATAGATCCCCTCGATCAAAATGTTCCCCTAGATAATTTCTGTTTGCTGTTATTAATTCCTAAAAAAATAGATCACCTTCAATTAAGAGGCGATCCGCAACAACGTTGTATTTATCAACTAAAAGAAGATTTAACTTGGTCAACTCAACAAGTAAACCCTTGAGTTATTAGTTATTAATAATTATTCAAGTTTTTGTTTGAGAAGTTGGCGAAGTTCATCTTGTTGAGCAATTGAACCTGCAAGTAATATTCCTAATTTGCCCACCAAGATGCTACCCCAGTTGTAGACGATCGCTCCTGTTTTGGTGGCAGGATTATATTCTAATTCACCTAAATTAAGCTTGCTCAACGAGCGAAACTTCGTAGTAAAATTATCGCTCGACCAACTTTCGAGCTTGAGTTTTTGAGCAATTCCTGTAGGATAGGAAGCACCGTTGAATCTAGGATTACACTCGATCGCAAAATAATTAGTCCGATCTTTTTTATCTACCACAGCCACATCAAAAGCAAAAATTCCTTTCATGCCTTTTTGCATCATCCACTTTGCCATTGGCTCGACTAACTCCCAAGGCTGATAGGCTGTAGGATAGCGATTACCTTGGTGAGCAAAACCATCAAGTATTTGTTCTGTAGCAGCTAAAGGTCTAACTTCTTCTTGTTCTATTTCATATTGAAGATTGAGAAACTTATCGGCAACTACTTCTTGTTGAACCTGGACGGGTGTATTATCGTCTAACTTAGTTAGTGCTTGATCAAATTCCTCTCGATCGGCACAGCGGTAAATACCTACCCCATCGACTGAAATTGCTGGTTTAAGATAGCAGGGATAGGGAATATCAGCATAATCTTTGAGTTCGGCTGAATTATTCGCGCAAAGAGTGCGAGGAATATCGACGTTTAACTCTTGAGCCAAATTAATAAAATTGTTTTTAGAGTTGATAAATTTAACTACGTCTTGCCAATCTTGGTTGCGATCGCTAAACCAATCGTTATTCTGATTAGAATCATTAATAGCATCGCCAAAAATAAATACCGATGGTTCACAATCTGGATAATCTCTTAATCGTTCAAAAGAAACATCCCAAATTGGATTTTGACTGTGACTCAAATCAATATTACGATAATGTGAGTTAATAGCCGACCATTCAGATTCTAGATCGGGATGTAGTTGAATTAAATCGTCAGGTTTGGTCATACCTAATACTCTGCCAGAATAGAGATAGTTACCAAGTACTGCATCATGGGTACAGTGCATAACGTCGTGATTAAAAATTTTATTTCCAGTCATATATAACACCTATTAAGATCGAGCTATCATTTCAACTTCCCTTAAATGGTTGTTATTGACTGTAGTTAAGAAGACATTTTGAGAAATGACAATTAAATATCTGTAGGTTTAATTTATGCAAGATATTGGCAGATTGGGAGAAGCATTAGTTGGCAGATGGTTACAGTTGGAGAATTACGAGCTATTACAGCAAAACTGGCGTTGTCGTTGGGGTGAGGTAGATATTATCGCTCAAGATAAAGTGAGTAAAACGATCGCTTTTGTGGAAGTGAAAACCCGCAGTAAGAACAGTTGGGATGAGGGTGGTTTACTGGCGGTTGATTTTACTAAGCAGGAGAAGATTATTAAAACTGCATCTTTGTTTTTGGCTAAGTATCCTCAATTGGCGGAGTTACCCTGTAGGTTTGATGTGGCTTTGGTGAGCTATAAAGGTTTCGCGCAAAGACGCAATTCGAGCGTTCCCTTGCGCCTGTCGGCGACGCGGGGTCTCGAAAGAGACGCAAAGAAAAGAGAAGCAGAGATTGATTTCAAAGATATTGTCTCACTAGAAATAGGTCAACCTTTAGAGATAGGTAGATACCAATTAACCATTAGAAGTTATTTACAGTCTGCTTTTGAGTTATCTTGATTTGCGTCGAGAGAATATTTTGGATAATGTGTTTTTGGCGATATGAGGAATAAGTTTGGGGCTAGGAAGAAACATAATACCGAGTTGCTGCATTAATCCTTGAGCATCTCCCTGTCCCCAATGTTCTATAATTTTGCCATTTTCCACGCGATCGATGTGCATAATCGATATTTTAATCTGTTTCCCCGTTGGTGGAAGACCTTGAAATTCGCCTAAATGTGTAGCGGTAAATGTTCCACAGGTAACGACTTTGTTATCTGCAACTATTATTTCGTCAAATTTGTGTTGACCTTCAGCAAAAGCAGAATAAAACTCCATGCCAAACTGTTTAAAAGCCTCATCATTCATTGGTTCGGGGATACCTGCCATATAAGCAGTAAAATTTGGAGCGAGAAAAGTAAAGGCTTGTTCTATATTTCTATCATCGAAAGATTTGTAAAATTCAAGAACAATAGTTTGAGGATCTTCAGTTGACATTCAAACCTCCTTTATTTCAATATGATAAGGGTGAGCAATACGACAAAATTGTTATTAGTAAAAAATAAGTCTTTGCCCACCTGAGTAATTAGTAATTAATACTTTTCCTCGCTTTTAATTGCCTAATGATATCTGCGTGGACTTCTTTGGTGATGGGATAGAAATAGGTCAAGATAACGCCAATAATTAAAAATACTGTCGGTAGTGGCGCGATCGCAATACGAATGGCTAGCAATGCACTTTCTGGCTGTACGGGAATAGCCTCCCCTGGTACTTGTTCGATAAAACCAGACCACTCTAAAGCCAGTCCAATCAAAAATAAAGCCAAGGCTAGCCCTAGCTTTTGCAAAAACACCATGAAGCTATAAAATATTCCCTCTCTTCTTTTGCCAGTATTTAATTCATCTAAATCCACAACGTCGGGAATCATCGACCAAGGAATTAAATATGCTACAGAAACGCCAAAACCAGCCATAATTGCCCCAACATACAATAATCCGATTTGACCAGGCTGAATTAGAAATAAAGCTGCTTGAGCGACAATCCAAATAGCTGTCCCCATGTAGTAAACTGCTTTTTTGCCCAGTTTATCACTGACGAATTTCCAGAAAAACAACATAATTAAGGCTGTTCCCTGAACGGCGATCGCAACTTGTGGAAAGGTAGATTCATCCATTCCCATCCAGCCAACTACGTAGTAAATGAGGATAGATGCAGTCATCTGTACTCCCAGCCATGAACACATATAAATTCCTATTACATATAAAAAGGCTTTATTGGCGAAAGCAATTTTAAGCTGTTCTTTAATCGGCAGACTAGGTACACTATCAGCCTCGGCTCTAGCTGCGATCGCTTCGGTACTATTAAGATGGGATTCTATTTTGGCGAAAATCATGGTTAAGCCAAAACCAATTAGCTGTAAGCCAAATAAAATACTGATAATTCCAGTAATATTAATTCCTTGACTGCCAACTATTTGAGCAATACCATAGGCCATTGCTGCTGCACTCGCAGCACATAAGATAAAGCCTAATATTTTTTTCCCCTGTTGCTGCAATAGTGGCGATGCGCCTTTTTCTTGAATCCGAAACGTACACCACAATAGAGCTATTACTGAGATGGCAGTGGAAACCAAACCCAGCACTATATATCTTTGCTGTAAATCGTCTGGATAGGCTGCGCTAATTAAACCAGCCAACACTAAAGATAAGATACTTCCACCGATGGAAAAGGCAAAACGGAAACTGTTGAGACTGGTACGTTCGTTATAGTCTTGAGTTAATTCTGGAGTTAATGCCGTATAAGGTAAATTTACCACCGTATAAAACAAATTAAAGAAGGTGGCAATAACGATGTAATAAGCAAACAAGCACCATTTATTAACGTTGGGATCGGCACTAAAACTAGGCACAATCCACTGTAAGAAAAAGAAAATTCCAAAGGGAATTGCCCCAAATAACATCCAAGGAATACGTCTACCCCAACGAGTCCGCGTGCGATCGCTCAATATTCCTGCAATGGGATCGTTGATCGCATCACCAATCTTACCAATGGCTAAAATACTCCCTGCCAAACCTGGATCTAATCCCGCTACGTTGGTAAAGAAATATAACAGATAAAATACTAAAATATTAGCGGTAATCGCAGGACCCATATCCCCCGAACCATAGGCTAATTTGGTGGTAAAGTTAAGCTTTTCGCGGTCTACCGACTTCTCGCTAATATCCAATTTTTTAAAGTTCCTATTGTATATGACAGATTTAAATATTACTTGGTCAGAATATCATCATAAAATTGAAACCCTGGCTGTCAAGATCTATCAGTCTAATTGGCAGTTTAATCAAATTGTCTGTTTGGCGAAGGGTGGCTTGCGTGTAGGAGATATTCTTTGTCGATTATATGATGTTCCTCTGGCTATTCTCTCTACGGCATCCTATGGAGGAGAAGAGAATCGCGATCGCGGAAAGATTAAGTTTTCTCAACATCTTTCTTTCATTGAATCTTTAGGCGATCGTATTTTGCTTGTAGATGATTTAGTAGATTCTGGAATTAGTTTGGCAGAGTCTTTGAAGTGGCTACAAAACAATTACGGAAAAAATATAGTAGATATGCGTACTGCGGTGATTTGGTACAAGGGTATTTCAGTAAAAACACCCGATTACTTTGTTGATTATTTACCTGATAATCCTTGGATCGACCAACCTTTTGAAAAATACGAAAAGGTTCGTATCAAAGAATTTGCTGACGACTTTTATAAAGTTTAGGTCAAGAAGATAACTTATATTGACAAAAAAAACATCAAAGCTTTATAAAAACTAGTTAAATTCGTTTAAAAAACTAGTATATTTACGGAAGACACAGACATAGGTTTCAAATTAACCTATATCTTAGTTGAAAGAACGCAAAAAAAATTAGGAGCGTTGTCAGCCAAACAACACCCCTAAAACCAACCATATAGAACCGTTAAGCAATATTGCAAATCGAGTCGTAAATTCAAATAGCAAAGAGTTATTAGTTTAGAGCCTAGTCACTCTTCGCATTTGTATGCACCATTTTAAATCAGTCCCACCTCTCGATGAAAATTTTAAGCGTGTAATTTTTGATCAGAGACCTCTCAAACCTTATTGATATGCTAGTTTGCAGTGTCATTAATTTTTGTAACAGTTAAAGCCTTATTCTCATATACATAGACAAAAAAATATAGAGGTGCCGTCAGCCAAACAACGCCTCTAAGTCATTACTATAAAACTGTTACGCAATATTTTGGTGGAGTCGTAAATTAGGATTTGTTGCAGGAAAATCTCACTCGATCTCCTTCTGCTTCCTTCTTTATATTTACAATTATAAGCTTTACAAAATATTTATAATTCAATTGAGAGAATTAAGTTTACATTTATTTACAATAAGAAAGTTTAAAATAAGCTCAATTGTTTGGGATTAGGATCGATTTTATCCCAAGGCAATGTAGGTATGTTGGACTTTTGCTGCACTAGCAAGGATTGAAAATATTTTGCGGTTTCGGGAGAATGAACTTCTTGAGGACAGTGAACAAAAAAATAGATTGTTTTTCCTTGACATAACCAATTATTTAGACTAGCAGCCCATTGTTCTAAATATGACTGATTGTACTGGTGAGTAGGGTGGCTGATGAAACGGACAAAGCCAATCTTTCCCGTAATTGTTTCCTGTAGAGGAAGTTTTGGTTTTTTACGCTGGGACAAGGCTTGAGGATCGTCAGGACAGTTGTAGATAGGACGAGTATCTAGTAAAACTCTGGATATGCTTAGTTTGGTGAGTAGAGAGTTTAAGCGATCGCTATATTCAGGTTTAAACCAATCTAGGTGTCGTACTTCCAAAGCCAAAGACAAATTAGATTGACTGCAAATGTTTAAAAACTCGGTCAAGTCTTGCCAGTATTGAGGACTATAGCTAGGAGGTAACTGAATAAAAGTTGTTCCCAAGCGATCGCCTAAACCAGACATTCTTTCGAGAAAATTCAAAGCTTCACCAACACGGGGTAATAATAAACCTTGATGAGTAATTTGACGATTGACTTTGGGACAAAACTTAAATCCTGGAGGAGTTTGTGCAACCCATTTCTGAATTGTTTGAGCTGAAGGTATAGCATAAAACGTAGTATTTCCTTCTACGGTAGTAAACCGCCGACTATATAAGTTCAGAAAATCAGACGGTTTGCTTTTAGGAGGATATAAATTTCCGACCCATTCCTTATATGACCACACCGCACAGCCTAAGTAAAAATTCATGTTGTATATTCAATGTGTAATCTGGATTAGCTTTAAAAATAATAGCCAATTTAATAATTAGCTGATTACAATGCGATCGGTTAATTGTTTTTCTCTCCCTATCTACCCATGACTCAGACTATGACTTCAACCCTTTTGTCAGTCACTAATCTTAAAGTTGCTTATCCCAATAGATCGCGATCGCAAACTACTTGGGCGGTAGATGATGTTTCTTTTGAGCTTAAAAAGGGCGAAAAGATGGGTTTGGTAGGAGAGTCTGGTTGTGGCAAATCTACTCTGGGAAGGGCTATTATGCGCCTATTACCTGATGGTAGTCAGGTAGAGGGAAAAGCTGTTTTTCAAGATAAATCGGTTTTTGAGTTAAATAAAACTGACCTCAGACAATTTCGGGGGGAAGTAGTGGCTTTAATTTTTCAAGATCCGATGACTAGATTAGATCCTCTGATGACTATTGGCGATCACTGTTTGGAAACTTTAAAAGCCCATCAGCCAGAATTATCTAAAACCGCAGCCAAGCAGCTAGCCATTGAAACATTAGGTACGGTCAAAATACCCGCAAACCGTTGGGGACAATATCCCCACGAATTTAGTGGCGGAATGCGCCAAAGAGTTGCGATCGCTTTAGCACTGTTACTCAATCCTAAAATTATTGTTGCAGATGAACCGACTACTAGTTTGGATGTTACTGTCTCAGCAGAAATTCTGGATGAGTTAACCCGTCTGTGTAGTGAAAGAGAAATGGGTTTGTTATTAATTTCCCATGACTTAGCAATGGTAGGGGAATATTGCGATCGCATTGCGGTGATGTATCAGGGCAAAATGGTAGAAAAGGGAGATGTAAAATCGATTCTTTATAATCCCCAGCATGAATATACTAAGTCTTTATTAAAAGCAGCCATGCTTTTGCAAGTAGTAGAAGAAGATCGAGAACAAACTCAAAGTAACGAAGCACCAATTTTACAAGTCCAAGATTTGCAACAGCACTTTACGATCGAAGGAAGTTTGATCCAGCAGTGGTTTTCTCGCAAAAAGCCAGAAGCAATTAAAGCAGTGGATGATATCAGCTTTAATTTATATCCAGGGGAAATTTTGGGGTTAGTTGGGGAATCTGGGTGTGGAAAGAGTACCCTTTCTCGCACAATCTTACAGTTGCTTCAACCTACTTCGGGTACAGTCAAATTTTTGGGACAAGATCTAACTACTCTTTCGCCTCAAGCAATGCGAAGCCAAAGAAGACAGCTACAGATGATCTTTCAAGATCCTCACGCCTGTCTTAATCCTTTAATGACAGTGGGAGATAGTATTGCCGATCCTTTGCTGATTCATAAATTAGCTAATTGGGCAGAAGCAAAAGAACAGGTTGCAATGATGCTAGAAAAGGTTGGCTTAACTCCTGTAAAAGAATATTATCAACGCTATCCCAAAGAATTATCGGGAGGACAACAACAGAGAGTTGCGATCGCTAGAGCTTTAATCACCAAGCCTAAGTTAGTAATCTGCGATGAACCTGTAAGTATGCTGGATGCTACGGTGCAAACCCAGGTATTAGAACTTATGCTGGCATTGAAAAAGGAATTTGACCTAACTTACCTCTTTATCACCCACGACCTTTGGGTAGCTAGATTCTTTTGCGATCGCATTGCTGTAATGAACTCAGGTAAAATTGTCGAAATTGACGCTACGGAAAAAATATTTACCCAAGCTCAACATCCTTATACGAAAAAATTGCTTTCTGCTGCACCACTTTTAGCAAAATAAGAAGTTGCAATATCATACACAATTAAGCAGCATGATTTAGGATATCATTGCTTGCCAAATCCGATGAGATGAAAATTTTTGCTTTGATAATTGGGCTTAATTTGAGCGCAAATTCTTCACCAGCGTCTCCTATACCTAGATTAGAACTATAGAAATAAAGATGCCGTGAATTCACTAAATTCCTTTCAATCAGATTTATAGTATTAAACCAAGTCTCAAGCTCTAAACTATAGGTAATTAAGGTATTGATGCTCAATTCGCTATTTCCTAAGCAAATACATCCAGGAAAACCAGATGAAAGGATATGAATTTCAGGACAACTGCTGGCTCTAAGTATTTTACTTATTTCTTTGACACCATTATCTTCTGAACCAATTATGATTGCTCTTGCTTGGGGGATCACCCTTTGAGCTATAGTTTCACAGTTAGCAATACTAGAGTCGATAAAAACTATGATTCGAGAATCTTTTCTCTTGAGAGGTATTAAATTATTAAAAGCTTGGGGAGATGAAGAAGACATAATGAAATTTGCTTGGGCTAAACTTTAATAAAAGTTTATTTTTATGAAAGTAAATCATCAAAATAAACTGGTCAAGTAAATTATCAATAGAGTGTTCGTTTACTTAGCAATCATGATATTACTGGATACAACACCACACCTCGACGACAAGTATCAATACTTATGATTTGTATATATCGAATCAAAAATATTTTAGTAATTACTAATGCTGTATTGTTACTTTTGTTTTTTACTCCTCCATAAAAAAGGTTACATCTTTTCGATTTAGCTAACTTTGAATAGTTAGTTACTTGATTAAATCTTTAATAATATTTGGTCTTTTGTAAAGTAGAGATAAAGATAGAGAAGGAACAAGGAATAAATTTAATACATAAGATCTTACCTATTTTTGATTTACGCAATGCTACAGAAATAATTCTGGCGATTGCAGAGCTAGCCACAGGCATCGTCAACCATTTCGGATTAAAATCTTAGATCGAGCGTGGGGTATGCGTCGTCTCACGGCGCAAATACAATCACGCTGTTGAGATCTCCTTATAGGGTAAGTTATGGCTAGTAATAACCACAGACCTGTTGCTGTCGACCTGTTTGCTGGGGCGGGAGGGATGACTTTGGGTTTTGAGCAAGCAGGGTTTGATGTCTTAGCTGCGGTAGAGTTCGATCCTATTCATGCCAGCATTCACGAATATAACTTTCCTTTTTGGACAACTATTTGTCAAAGCGTTACAGATATTACAGGGAGAGAAATTAGAGAAAAATCGGCGATTGGCGATCGCGATATTGATGTGGTTTTTGGTGGACCACCCTGTCAAGGTTTTTCTTTGATGGGTAAACGAAATCTGGACGATGACCGTAATTCTTTAGTGTTCCACTTTGTTCGCCTAGTATTAGATTTGCAGCCCAAGTTTTTTGTAATGGAAAATGTGCGGGGAATTACTATTGGGAAGCAAAAAAGCGTATTGCAGAATATAATTAGAACCTTTCAAGAACAAGGCTATCAGGTTCGAGAAAACTATCAAGTTTTGAACGCTGCTGATTATGGAGTTCCTCAAAATCGCCGACGATTGTTTTTAATCGGCTGTCGTCAAGGCTTTAATTTACCTGACTATCCCGCAGCTTTGACTCAACCACCAACAAGGAAACACATCAGGGCAATTGCAAAAACTAGCACCAGGAGAAAAGTTAAATCCACTAATACTCATTTACCTAATACTCCTAACGTCCACGCAGCGATTGGAGATATTCCCGAAGTTAACCATTATCCTGAATTAGAGCATAGAGATTGGGTACAGGCAGATTATGGCGAGCCAAGTTTATATGCCAGTCAACTACGTAATCTGATTCTAATTAAAGATGATTATTCTTATCCGAGAGAATATAACTCGAAACTTTTAACCTGTAGCCGACGCACGAAACACACCGCCCAAACTATTGCTAGATTTGCTGTTACCAATCCAGGTAAAAGCGATCGCATTAGTCATTTTCACCGTCTTAGATTTAAACGGTCTGTGTAATACCTTAAGAGCAGGTACAGCTAGTAATCGAGGTGCATATACATCTCCTCGTCCCATCCATCCTATTACCCCTCGCTGCATCACTGTTAGAGAGGCTGCCCGTCTTCATTCCTATCCCGACTGGTTTATGTTTCATGCGACAAAATGGCACGGTTTTCGACAAATTGGTAATTCCGTTCCTCCGCTGTTGGCTAAGGCGGTGGCAGGGCAAATTATTGATTCTCTAGAAATAATTCCCACTAAACCTTTGCAAAAATATTACTTAGCATCAAGGGAATTATTGCAGTTCAAAATGACTCAAGCTGAGGAATATCATAACTTACAGAAAAGAGCGATCGCCAGGAGAATAGTCACAGGTTCACCGCCTTGAAAAGGAGGAAAGACCCCGCGTCGCCGATAGGCGCAAGGGAACGCTTTCCGATGCGGTGCTTGCCTGTGACCGCCTTCCGCGGTCAAATAAAAGGAGATAACGAGCCATATTATCTACCAAGCGCGATCGAGATCATCATCTTGACTAACATGAAGTCACTGTGAAGAGAGTGTAAAGCTTTTATAAAGGTAACAAGTTAAACGAAAACAAAAACAAGTTACCAAGTTACTCCAAAATGGCTAATCAAACAAACATTAAAACCAACTCCGTTATCTCCCAAGACTGGAACGGAGGATACAAAGTAGAACTAAATCTCACCGCACAAAGCCAGTCCGACAATTGGACACTAGACTTTGAACTACCCTACCAAATTAGTGAAGTATACGGAGTAGACCTAACAAACAACGGCAACGGAAGCTACACCATTTCTGGACAAAACGAGCAAGCAAACCTGGTAGAAGGAAATTCAATCGAATCCGTCTTCATCATTCAAGACAACGGAGGAGAAGCACTCGCACCACAATTCATCCTGAACAACTCAGAAGTATCAAAACCAATTGTCCAACCAATAATCGAAGACAATAACTCCGATAGCAGCAATGACGATCCTATCGATTTAAACATTCCTGACAACAGCGGAAAAAACGTCGGACAACAAGGAAAATTCGCTTATGGTGAAGCCCTACAGAAAAACTTCCTCTTCCTCGAAGCCAACCGTTCAGGAGACTTAGGACCCTCTAACCGTATCCAATGGCGCAGTGACTCCACCACCAAAGATGGTAGCACTGTCGGACGCGACCTAGAAGGCGGTTACTTCGATGCAGGAGACCACGTCAAATTCGGTCAACCAATGGCAGCTAGCGTTAATATGCTGGCATGGGGTGGAGTAGAATACACCGACGCTTACAAACAAGCAGGACAGTTTGACGAACTACTCGAATGCAGTCAAATGGGGAACAGACTACTTCCTCAAAGCCCACGAAACCAGTGGCGGCAAAACATCAAAACTATGGGTACAGGTAGGAGAAGGTGGTACGAGCTAATGACCACGGATATTGGGGTTCTCCTGAGTCCGTTGAAGCTAACACTACTCGTAGAGCTTTTGCCATTGATGCCAACAACCCTGGTTCTGATGTAGCAGCGAGTACCTCTAGTGCCTTAGCAGCAGCATCGATGTTATTCCGTGGAGTAGACAATGCCTATGCTGATGAACTATTAAAGAATGCCAAGCAGCTTTATGATTTTGCCGAAACTCATCAAGGTAAGTATTCCGACTCCGTAACTCAAGCGAGTCCTTTCTATACATCCTGGAGTGGTTATGGTGATGAGTTAGCCTCGGGTGCAGCCTGGTTAGCCAAAGCCACAGGAGAACAGTCATACCTAACCAAAGCCGAAAATCACTTCAAGACTAAAGTAGGTGGACTAGGAGATTGGTCATGGGCGGTAGATGACCATAGTTATGGTGCTGCGGTAATCTTAGCTCAAGAAAGTGACGATTCTTTCTTTAAAGGTCAAGTAGAAGGCTGGTTAGACAAGTGGATTAATGGTAATAGCAATATCAAATACACCAGTGGTGGTTTTGCTCACCGTGCAGCTTGGGGTTCTGTGCCTGTAACTAGTTCTGCTGCTTATCTAGCTCAACTTTATAACGATACGGTAAAATCTGATAGTCGCTATAGTGATTTTGCTAATAATCAAGTGGACTATATCTTGGGTGATAATCCAGCTAACCTGAGCTACATGGTGGGGTTTGGTGATAATTATCCCGAACGTCCTCACCATAGAGGTTCTGCCCCTAATTTATCTGGAGATGCGACTACACCTCAAGAGAATATTTTGTATGGTGCGGTTGTGGGTGGTCCTGGTAGTCCTGATGATTTCTCTCATAATGACCGCCGTGATGACTGGGTGACTAATGAAGTAGGAACTAGCTACAATGCGCCTTTTGCTTCTGCTTTGATTCAACAGTATGACGGTCTTGGTGGAGATGCTCTATCGATGGCTGAGTTGGATGCGCTACCTGGTGTTGATGCTGACGGTGTTGGTTTCTAAGAGATTGATGTAAAGAAAACAAAAAGCGATCGCTTTATCTAAAAGGCGATCGCTTTTTTGGCTTGGACTAGTATTATTTCACTTCTGAAAGAAGTTTTATGTAAATGCGATCGCCGAATGATGTGGATAATATTCGTTCGGCTGCAACACGCAAAGGCTTAAAAGCCTCTTGTTCTAGCATTTTTTAAACTTCGTTTTTAGATTTAGATTAGGATTACTATAAGGCTAAATAATCATGTCGTCAATTTCATAATTTCAATGATTAACATTTTTGCAGCATTATCCCAAAGCGATCGATAATCAAGTAACTACAAATTCTGTAAGCTATCACTTCAATATAAGAAATTAATCATTTGTGTCTGTATTTCAACAAGAACGTTTATTATTTACCCCTGCAACTCCAGAAAATAATGCCATACCCGCAATTTTTGCTTTTCCCAATGAATATACTATCGGTATTACCAGCTTAGGTTTTCAGATTGTCTGGGCGACTTTGGCAATGCGTTCGGATGTTGATGTTAGTCGTCTGTTCACAGATTTGAGCGAACCATTGCCGAGAAATCCGCAATTATTGGGATTTTCTGTATCTTGGGAACTAGATTATATTAATATCTTCAATTTACTCGAATCTTTAGATATACCTCTTCATAGTAGCGATCGCAAAGATCATCATCCCTTAGTATTTGGTGGCGGTACTGTTTTAACCGCTAACCCAGAACCTTTTGCTGATTTTTTTGATGTAATTTTGTTAGGGGATGGAGAAGATTTACTAGATAGTTTTATCGATGCTTATCAAGAAGTAAGAAATGCAGATCGTAAAACTAAGCTACGCCATTTAGCACAAGTACCAGGAATCTATATTCCTAGCCTGTATGAAGTGACTTACCATAGTTTTGATGGAGAAATAAAAGCGATCGCACCTATTGATTCTGATATTCCTCCTCAAGTTCAGAAACAAACCTATCGCGGTAATACTCTTTCTGCTTCTACTGTGGTTACGGAAAAAGCAGCCTGGGAAAATATCTACATGGTAGAAGTTGTTCGCAGTTGTCCTGAAATGTGTCGTTTTTGTTTGGCTAGCTATCTTACTTTGCCCTTTCGTACTGCATCAGTTGAGAGTTCTTTAATCCCTGCGATTGAAAAAGGCTTGAAAGTTACTAGACGTTTGGGTTTACTTGGTGCTTCAGTGACTCAACATCCCGAATTTGAAGCCATCCTTGATTATCTTTCCCAACCTAAATATGAAGATGTTCGTTTGAGTATTGCTTCGGTACGTACCAATACGGTTACAGAAAAACTGGCATCAACCCTAGCTAATCGCGATACTCGTTCGATTACCATCGCAGTAGAAAGTGGTTCTTCAAAAGTTAGACAAATTGTTAACAAAAAATTGACTAATGAAGAAATTGTCCAAGCAGCAATTAATGCCAAAGCTGGCGGATTAAAAGCTCTTAAACTTTACGGAATGGTAGGTATTCCCATGGAAGAAATGAGTGATGTAGAAGAAACCGTGGCAATGATGTCAGAAATAAAAAAGGCTGCACCAGGATTACGCCTAACTTTCGGTTGCAGTACTTTTGTTCCTAAATCTCACACTCCTTTTCAGTGGTATGGTGTTAATCCTGATGCCAAAAAGAGATTAAAATATTTAGAGAAAAATCTGCGTAAACAAGGGATTGATTTTCGCCCTGAAAGCTACAATTGGTCTGTGATCCAAGGATTGATTTCCCGTGGCGATCGCCGTTTAGGAAAGCTGCTTCAATTAACTAGAGAATTTGGCGATTCTGTAGGGAGTTATAAACGAGCGTTCAAGCAATTAAAAGGGCAAATACCCACTCTTGATTATTATGTTCATGACCATTGGGATTCAGAATCAAGAATTCTTCCTTGGCAACATTTACACGGTGCATTACCTCAGAAGACTCTGGTTAAACATTTGAACGAAGCTAGATCAGTTAATAATTAAAAACTATCAATTAATGCAAACTACTGCCGATTACATCTGCGCCTTTTGTGGCGAAACTAATAGTACCTTTGTCGATATAAGTGCGGGGATGCAACAGTCTTATACGGAAGATTGCCAGGTATGTTGTCGTCCAAATGTTCTTTATATTCATGTTGATGAAGACACTTTGGATGTGGAGATACAAAGTGATTATCAGGAGTAATTACTGATTACTGATAATATCTTCTAGATTATATTTTATTTTCTTCAAAGCCCTCTAGAAATGCGCCAATATTTTTGCACCAGTTGATAGCGGAAAGAGTACACACTTCCTGAGAGATTATCTTCCTGAATCAAATAATAATCCTTCATCAGTAGTCTTAAAACAGTCCTCGCGGTTTCTTTATCTGTAGTAGCAGGTTCGCTCTTGAGATACTGCCACAACCTCTGAAATGGAGTGGGAGGATTGATTGAAAGAATATCCAGAATTTCCAAAGCATAAGGCTTTTGGACATCGTTGTAATAATTATCAATGCGTTCGCGATAGTGATCCATTTTCCACAGATTTAATGGATTACGTAAAGACTCATCAACCGTATTGAGAATTGCTTCTCGATCAATTTCTCCTGAATAATCTTTAAGCTGATTAACCAAGTGATGAATATAAAAAGGAATACAGTCTACGGCTAAGGCTATTTCTTCGGCTGTTTCTTGAATATTGGAAACAGGAACATCTTCACCCTGCAATAAACTGATGGCTAAATCAACCGCATCTTCCAAATATAGAGGTTGACCATCAACAGAATACATATCATTAGTCGGATCGTTGCTATAGCCTGCACTCTGAAGATTTTTAACAATATGATGCAAGCCAATTGAGCCAGAAAATACCATCCGAATATCAGGATAAGTCTGACGAAGCGATCGCAAAATATCTAACATTTCCATTGCTGCCTCATCACTGAAGTTTCCTAGCATATGAGGCATTTCATCCCAAATAAAGACAATCTGTTTGTTTTGTAGGGTGATTAAATCTTCAACAGTTTTGGTTAGCAAAATCTTCCAATGGGGTGCTGCTGTTTCGGGAAACTGATAGGCAGTAAAGTGACTCCCATTCAATTCACTAATAAACTCCCTAACTCTTCTGGCTTTCCCTTTTTCTCGCAAATAAGTTTCCGTATCTTGCCAAACTCCTTCGACAAATTCAATTGGACTTCTGATTCCTTCCAAATCTCGATAAATTGGCAGCATATCCTCTGGAGAATTAGCCGTCATCTTTTTGAGAGTACTGCTTTTACCAATTCGTCTCTCTCCACTAAAGATAAAGCTTTGCTGTCTTAATCTATTCCAAAGTTCTTCAATTAAATCATCTCTACCAACAATCTCAGCAGGGGATATTTGTCCCCCTGGATTAGCTTTAAACTCATCCTGTTTGAATTTAAAACTTTCTATGTCATCGTTCCATTCTCTCTCTGGTTGGGAAGCACCATTCCAATCAATATCTAATTCTTGGCAAAGACGAATGAAGGTATTAAGCGCGACAGGTTTACAGTTAATAAATTTAGAGACTGAAGATCGGGATATTTCTAAACGCTCGGCTATTGTACGTTGAGATAATTGCTGAGTTGCTAAAGATTCCTCTACCTTTGGTATCCATTCGCTGTTTAACTGTAAAGAGCTACGTGCCATATTGTTTTAATTGTGTTTGCTATAGGAACAGCAGAAATCAAGACTGTATAAAGCTATCATAAGCAATCATACTAAGATAACGTGAGTTCGGGCTAAAGAAATTAAATTATTAGGGTAGCTATAAGCTATAAGCTTTAGGCTATAAGCTTTTTAAATAATTTAAGGTTAATTAAACCAATAATTTGAGCCGAAAAAATGATTTTTGTACGGCTATACTACGTTTCATCTTCAAACTTATAACCAACTCCCACCACGGTTTTAACAAAAGTAGGATTAGCCGAATCAGGTTCAATTTTCTTTCGCAGTCTTCTGATGTGAGTATCTACCACCCTTTCATCCCCAAAAAAGTCATTACCCCAAAGCTTATCGATCAGTTGAGTGCGACTCCAAACTCGACCAGGATAGCTCAAGAAGGTAGCTAGCAAACTAAACTCTAAGGTAGTCAAATCTAACTCATCAGTAGTATTATCAAGGTTTCGCGTAGCAGTATGTTGATCCAAATCGACGACAAAATGTTTGGTGCTGTATGTTTGGGAGACTTCTTGTACTTCATGACGCAAACTACGTCGCAATAATGCGCGAACTCTCGCAACCAACTCACGGGGACTAAAAGGTTTAACTAAATAATCGTCTGCACCCGTAGACAGTCCAATCACCCGATCTATTTCTTCTCCTCTGGCGGTGAGCATTAATATATAAGGATCTTTATCAAAAGGCTGTTGACGGATGCGGGTGCATACCTCTAGTCCATCCAAACCAGGAAGCATTAGATCGAGAATTACGACATCAGGCTGTTGTTGTCTAAAAATTTCCAAAGCATTTAAACCATCATTAGCAATCAAACAAGAAAAACCTTCTCTATTTAAAGTTTGCTCGATTAATTGACCAATTTCCTGTTCGTCTTCTACGATTAAAATTTTCATGTAATGAGCGATCGGCAATTATATTAATTGTTTTTTGTTCGTTGCTATCCCGCTAATAGCAGCAAGTATTATCCAAATAATAATATTAACTCGTAGATCGAATATGGTTACATCCGACAAATTAAATAAAATACAGCAAGAAAACACTACTAAATAACTAAAGTAAATTAATTTTGAACTATCAAATGTCCAGTTAATTAACAAACTGCTTGCTCGATACGTAATAAAACCCACTGATACTCATAAATAGCAAAGTAGCAACTATTCCTGTTTCCGCACCCAGCATCAAATATAAACTGTGGGGATGCCCAAACCAATAGTTCATTTTCGCTTCGTACAAAGGGGTAAAATTACGCAAACCCCAACCAAACCAAGGTTTTTCTTTAATTAAATTCCAGCAGAATTCCCATTGAGTAATGCGAAGAGTTTCTATCGGGCGATCGTAAGATCGATCTGAAAGTCTTCCCCAAAAAAAAGCAGGGACAACTTTTCTTAATTGTGTACCACCTAAATTGGGGGCAAAAGAAGCCCACAAAATTGTCGTAGCTAACCCTGTAACCGCCCAAACAAGCCAACGCCAACCCATAAATAAGGCATAAGCCATAAAACTAATTACAGCTAGTCCCCAAGCGTTACGAGAGCTGGTGAGAACCAATCCACTAATATCTGCTAGAAGGATTACGGTTAAAAATAAAAGAATTCGTAGCTTTTTGGGAGCAAGTGGCGATCGCCAGTGCCAAGTATCCAACCACAATCCTAAAGCCAAGATAAAGGCGATCGCCAGATAAATAGCTAAAAAGTTAGTATAAATAAATACTGAAGACATTCTACCTGTTGGCACTCCCTGGGGAATTAACTCCCAACCCAAGACAGATTCTAGTAAAGGTGGGGTATCCCAGAGTAAATAAAGTTGAGCAAAACCCAATATGACAATGGGCAAAGAAGGAAGAATCAAGATCCAAGACAACTGCTTGAGGTTTGCTGGTTGTTTAATCAACTCTTTTAATGCGACAAACAGCCAAAAAAAAGGTACAAAGTTAGCCAGCCCTAACCAAGCTTCTTGGGGATATTCTGCAAAAGCACAGCTGACAAGCAACAAAACCGTCAGTATTCCCAAACTCTGATTAAGGTGACTGGCTATAATTTTTGGATAATTAGTTAGCCAAATACGGCTACTCAAAATAAATAATCCCACTGCTCCCATTGCTGGAAACAGCGGAAGTATTAGGACACTTAAACAAAAACACAACCATGTCCAACGGCTGTTTTGCCGATCTATCTTTTCTATAAATCTATCTCCCTTAACTTTCAAACTATCCCTTGTATTTAAGGTAAATCTTGCAAACCATTATCAGGAGTGTTAGAAACCTGTCTTTGCAGATCGATATAGGACTGATTGTAGTCAATAATCGAAGAAAGCAAGTTACCGCGAGCTGTAGTCAGCTGAGTTTGGGCATCAATTACATCTGTTTGAGTACCGACACCCGCCTGGAAACGTAGTCGAGCCAAACGTAAACTTTCTTCTGCTAATTCTACCTCTTTGGTCGCTGTACCAATATTTTTTTGATTTGCTTCTAAACCAAAATAAGCTTGCTCTACAGCAAAACGAATTTGATTGCGTTGATTGGCAAACTGCGTTTCAGCAATTTCAATGTCTTTATCTGACTGTCTAGCAGAAGCACGAGCAGCACCACCGTCAAATAATCTCCATTGCAAGTTTAAGCCAACTTGATACTGATCGCTCATGTCAAAGCTGTCTTCAAAATCATCAGTGATATTATAGGTTGCATCAGCACTCAATCTTGGTCTTACTTGGGATAATGCAATTTTTCGTTGTTCAGCACCGATTTCTCTTTGAAGTAAGAACTGCTCTAATTCGGCACGGTTCTTAAATGCTTGAACAATGCTTTCTGGTAAAGAAAGTGACCAAATACCAGCTTCTTCAATGGTATCGGCAGTAGATAAATCGGTATTATGGGAAACACTGATAGTCTCTGCCAATTGTCTGCGAGATATGCTCTGATTCGCCTTAGCAGTGCTTAATCTTTGTTGTGCTTGAGCTAATTCTACTTCGGCTCGTAGAACATCAAATCTTGTCCCCAAACCAGCTTTTTCTAAAAGTTGGGCATCTCTTAGGGTTTGGTTGGCATCTTCTACCGCAGCCTGCTCGATTCCAACCTGAGCATCACTATTTTGCAGGTTGTAATAGTCTCTTGAAGTTTCAAATCTAGTTTGCTCGACAATAGTTTCTAAATCCAATTCGGCAGACTGCAGTTGTTTTTGAGAAGCACGAATTGTCGCACCCCTTTGACCACCATCATAGATGTTATATCCAAGACTCAGATTACTACTAAAGTTAAAACTACTAGTTTCGGGGTTAGTTAAACTGCCTTCCCCTCTCTCTTCAATTATTTGCTCGTTAACACTATCTAGAAAAGCACTGTTGCTGTAGTCTATACCACTACCCAAATCCAATGTGGGAAAGAGCGCGGCTCTTGCTTCTCTTAATGCCAAACCAGACTGTTCTACTTGTAATCTAGTTTGCTGTACATCTTGGTTGTTTTTCAAGGATAGCTCGATCGCCTGCTCTAATGTAATTGGTTCTTGAAGATTGACTTTTACCTCATCAGCTTGAGTTGGAAACGATAAGGGATTGGCACTAGGATTCAGCTTTTCCGTATTGCCGATGGATTGTTGAGCAGGTTTAAGAATATCTTGAGTAGTCTCTGCTGCCTGGGCTAAGGTCTGGGATCTTAAACGTAAATTGGTAAGTTCGGATGTTTCTTCTGCAACAGCTACAATTGCATTGCTGAGTACAACAATAGTACTTATGCCAATGGTTTTAATAAATTGATTTTTTTTACCCACTCCTCACTCCTTTAATTTTAGAATTTTATTTAGTCTCAAGAGACAATAATCTCTATCACCACAACTAGTTAGCGAATAGTTAGCAAAATTGTGCCACTATAAAATATGGATAATTCCATACTCGCTATTGTCGCTGTGACAATAGTTTTGTCAACTAACTTGATATAGAGCAACATAACAATCTATCATTTCCTTAGATTATGTTGTAACCGTTGAAATTTGGTAGTCAATTACGCTATTTAGAGTTTATCTGGCAATCTATATCTGACAAAATAAAAAGATCTAATACTCCATTAAATTGATGATTGGAATATTTGATAGCTTTTCTCTACCCTTTAGAGCCACAAGCTCAATTACAAAAGCACAGCCAATAATTTCAGCATCCACTTCAGCCAAAAGATCGATAGTAGCTTTAGCTGTTCCTCCTGTAGCTAATAAATCGTCAACGATGAGTACTTTAGAATTGGGAGCGATCGCATCTTGATGAATTTCTAAGCTATCCGTACCGTATTCTAGGTCATAAGATACAGAATATGTTGGTGCTGGCAGTTTGCCTGGTTTTCGCACGGGGACAAAGCCCGCATTTAACTGATAAGCCAAAGGTGTAGCAAAAATAAAACCCCGTGATTCCATGCCGACAATATAATCTGGCGCAAGATTGGCGGCTTTACATTTGTCCTTCAGCAAATTGATTGTCGTCCTCAATCCCTGGGGATTATTTAGTAAGGTGGTAATATCGCGAAATAGAATCCCTGGTTGAGGAAAATCAGGTATATCTCGAATTAAAGATTTGAGTTCCATAAACAACGTTGGTAATTTTAGATTAAATTAGATTAGTCCTTAAGATTAATTCTTATATTAGATAGCTGTGGCATCATAGCACCAGAGATTAATTTGTCATTCTCGACAGGGAATAATACTTATAATTAGAATATTGATTTGATTTTATGATGAGTCAATCTGCAAGTTTAGAATCCGACTTTCCTTCCTCCTCCAACACCCCCGCATCAATTTTAAATACTTTACCAGACATATCTCTTCCTGCTAAGAGTTGTTCTCCTCGTACTCAACAACAAATTGATTTGCTTTTGCTGGCATTAGAAGCTCTAGAATTAGGCGGTTCAGAACAAATGCTAGCCATGGCGAGACAACTAAACGTTGATGGAATTATTAAGCACCGTGTCAATCTCTGGCGTTTGCGGTGTAGTAATCCTTGGCGACGTTCTTATACCAGAGACGATCTAAGTTTAGAAGAAGCCAAAGCACTGGTGATTGTAGCTGGCTATCGGGCTAAAGATTTGATGGTTAGTATCAGACAATTATTGTTGGCAGAACAACAAATGCGCGAAAAAAATCTGCCCGTTGAAAATCACTTTCGCCTTTCAGAATATTTAGAAAGATTCCGCGCTCATTTTCGTAGTCGAATGAATTCTCGCCGTGCTAAAGTATCAGCTTACATTGCTTCGGAAGAACAGTTGAACGAATTGGCGTTGTCCCTTTTGAACAAACTGTTGTTTTGTACTGGCACAAAAGGAATACAAAGAGTGTGGTTTAGTCTGTTTGATGGAGAGGTAGCATAGATTATGAGTGTCAAGCGACAGTATATTTTGCCTAACTGCAGTTTAATTTTGGAAGGTTTGGAAGATAGTGATTCAGAAAATGTTGATATTTTGGATGGTCAGTCTCCAATGTCGATTTTAATTAATGCTGAATGCAATTTTATTAGAACTAACAAAACCCTCAGCGGTGGTAGCGTCTTTCTGAAGAATTTATCCCGTACTGTTAGTAATTATGCTCAAAGCTTTTTGAGTGGTCTAAACCATCCCCACGCAGACAGTACAGAATATCCTCAAGTGACTATCGATCAAACAGATAGCCACCTTCATCATTTGACTTTGACCCCAGAAAAGAGTGCAGAGGGCGAAAAAACAGAAATTGACCTAACCACCATCGAACTATTTGACTTGGTTGATGCGATCGATCAGTTTCATGCAGATCGCACTACTTTGCCAGGGATGAGTCTAGAATTAAAGCCCGTCAGCAGACGCTATCGTAAGCCCGAACAACCCCTAGCAGAAAGATTGACTCCCGTAGTAATCGGATTTACTAGTTTGGCGTTGGCAGCAGGTGCTTTCTTTGTGATTCCAATTCCAGAAGTGCGATCGCCTGAAAGTAGTCCGATTAACAATACCATTGAAACTCAGCCCATAATACCTGAAGACACATCACCAAATCCTGAAAATAATTCTTCTGAAACAGAAAGTATTCCTGAAGATAGTCCTGAATAGAGTTTGTAGTTTATTAATAATTACTATATAGAATCTATAACTTATTAATAATTACTATATTGCCGTCTGCCACTTGGTTAGACGGTATTTTTTGTCCGATCTATAGCTGTATAAATAAAACCTTTCATTGTTCTTAACATTTTGCATATAGTATTGCGAACAAATAAGAAGCTTCTCAAAAGTAAGATGGGATTTTTCTTATAAATACTTGGCTAATTAAGAATCTAACAACCCTGACTAAAAATTACTGGAGCAATTGTAAGAATGATTCGTGTACTGGTTGTTGATGACTTAAGACTGATTTACGAAGGTTTGAAGGCAATGTTTGCCGATAGTAGAGAGATTGAAATTGTTGGATTTGCCGAAAATGGAAAAGAAGCGATCGCCCAAATTACTAAAAGCGATCGCCAACCAGACATAGTTCTGGTTGATATTTTAATGCCTGTGATGGATGGGATTAAGACGACTAAAGAAATATCACGGCTTTTTCCTGAAGTAAAAGTTATTATCTTGAGTAGTTTTGAAGACGATTCTTTAATATTAAAAGCGATCTCTGTAGGTGCAAAAGGCTATTTATTTAAAACCACGATGGCGCAAGATTTAGCTTCAGCAATTCTGGCAGTAGACAGAGGTGCTGCTCATTTTGCCCCTGGAATCATCGATAGGTTGGCCAAAACTGTTGTAAAAAATTCTCCTTTAGACAATGCTAGAATATTGCCCCAGCAGGTTTGCACCATTGACGTTCCCCTTAATCAAGGACAATCACAAATCGTCAAAGTTGGAAAAGCTAAGGCTAAAAAGCCACCAATTCAACAAAAACCGCTGTTCCAATATGGAGATTGGCTGACCATAATCATTTCCGTGATATTTTTGTCTCAAGTTCGTGGCATGGGTCATCATCTGGCCCATGCAGGGTTATTATTCCTCATGTTGTCTTTGATTGCTCGCCCTATAAAAACCTATTGGAGTTGGCCTATGAAGCACCGTCGAGCGATCGGTATTTTTGCCTTCGCTGCTGCTGTTGCTCATGCTTTTTACGCCACTTTCAAAGTATTGGAGCTAGATTTGGCAAAAATGCTGGCTTTATCGAATCAAAGCAAGTGGGGTATAGTCATCGGTATCCTGTCCCTACTAGCAATGACTCCTGCTGCGGTAACTAGCTTTCAATTTTTCCAGCGTCAAGTTAGGTAAGAAATGGCGACAAATTCATTTACTGACTGTTCCCGCTTTAGCTTTGGCAATTCTCCATACCATTTTGGTTGGACCTCACTATATGGCAACATCTCAAATAGAGGCGATCGATTATTCACGCATATTTGCAGTAATAGTGGGAGGTACATTGGTCTTTTTGATGCGAAGAAAGATATTTTGGTCAATACTAGGCTTGAGTAAAACTAGCAAGATCAAACAAACAACTCAAAAACAAGAGACAATCCAAGCCAAAGCTAAGTCAGACAAGAAAACAAAAGAATTAGTCAAAATGTAGATTATTGTAGCTGCGACATCTTCTCCGTTCGGCAGTGAGACAAAGAAAAAGATCTGGCATTGACTAAAATAAATATACTTAATATATCTAAACATTTAAAAAGTATATTTATAATGCCTCAAACTGCTTTAAATCTCATTGCCATAGGAGTCTTCTTGATAACTATGACATCTTTATTAGGACCAATCTTTCATATTCCCCCTGTTGTCCCCGCTGCTGTCACGTTTGGTATTTTGAGTTTGGCTACAGCCGATACTCTGAGTTGGAACAGTCGAGGGGTTTCTTTGTTATTAGACTTGTTTGCTTCTGGTGAACAACGCCAGCGTATTATTAGCCACGAAGCAGGTCATTTCTTGACCGCTTATTTTTTGGGTATTCCCATCACAGGCTACACTTTGACCGCCTGGGAAATGATTAAACAGGGACGGCTAGGTCTTGGAGGAGTTGCGTTTGAAACGGAAACATTGACTAACCAACCCTTCAATATTCAAGAGATGCGTCTGACCTTAGATCGTTTTTGTACAGTGTGGATGGCAGGAATTGCAGCGGAAAAAATGGTCTATGGGGACTCTCAAGGGGGTGCAGAAGACCGAGGACAGCTAAAACAGGCTCTAACGATGGCGGGTTTACCTGAAGTTGGCTACGGTCAAAAAGAACGCTGGGCGCAACTACAGGCGACTAATTTATTAACTAGACACCAGCAGTCTTATGAAGCTCTAGTAGAAGCAATGCAGCAAAGATCGACTGTGGAAGAATGCTATGCAGTCATACAACAGCACTGTGATGCCGACAGTTATCAATTGACAATTGATAATTAAAAATAATTTTTCATCCCTCATCTTTTATCCCTTAATCCTCGGTTGTTTAAATTTATAAACATCTTCAATTACCCTTACCCAACCATCAGCGACAGATTGCAAAATGCGATCGCCTTTTTCTTTAGTAGCAACAGTCGCATCTCCCATGACACCGCTTTTACTTAATTCTTTAGTGATCCAGGCAAAAGGTAATTTGCCTTCCATATCCAACAGACTATCCTTTGGTAAACCCTGGGGATACTCTTTGACCGCTCGATCCATTTTTACTTGTTCTGGCAGTAGGGATAGCATAATACTAGTTTCTGCATCTCCTGCGTGAATACCATATTCCTTTTCTTTGGGGGTAAGCATCTCTCCCACAACATGAGGGACGCGCCAGGTAAATAAAGGAAATACGGCAAAGTCAGGATATTCTTGATGCAAATCTCTGGCAGCTATTTCCATGATTTGTGGTTGTCCGCCATGAGAGTTCATTAACACTAATTTGCGAAAACCTGAATTGTATACGCTAACCGCCATTTCTCTAATTACATCCAAAAGAGTGGTGGCAGAAAGGGTAATTGTGCCAGGAAATCCTGAATGTTCGTTAGATTTACCGTAATATAAACAAGGCAAAGCATAGGCAGGGACACTGTCCTTTAGCCCAGACAAAGCCTTACCCAACACTCCTAAACTAATGGCAGAGTCAACTGCAATGGGTAAATGAGGACCATGCTGCTCGATCGCGCCAATAGGTTGAATAATAACTACATTCTCTTTATTGGGCATTTGCTCTATTTCTTTCCAAGTCAAATAGGGAAAGTAGCGTTGAGGAGGAATAAAGCCATGTATCATAAGCTATGGATCGATAAAAGTTTATTTGTAAATGGTCAAAGATCGTCGTAGTTTTTGAACTAGGTTTCAACTCACACTCCAATCCTAATTAAAATTGATAAAATTGGTTATTTGAACCCAGCAAGCAACCTTTTTATTTATAGGAAAAAGTATATATGAATACCATTGGTGACTACGCACCCGATTTTGAAATTCCAGGCATTGATAGGCAAGTCTATCATTTGGGTAGCTATCTGAAAAAGTATAAGGCGATTGCGGTCGTTTTTATCGGTAACATTAGTTCTAACGTAGATTTATATATTGAACGTCTCAAGCAAATTCAAGCTGATTTTGCCGACCGAGACTTTACAGTTATCGGGATAGATTCTAACCATCGTAGCGAGCCTATTGCAGAAAGTATGGCAACGATGAAAAAATATGCTCAAAATCAAGGTCTTAATTTTCCCTACTTGCGCGATTCAAATCAAGATGTGGCAAGATCCTTTAAGGTCAAAGTTCTTCCCACAGTTTATCTATTGGATAGTGATGCAGTAATTCGCTATCAGGGTAGTATTGATGATGGTGGAGAATTAGGCAAAAAAGTAACTAATAATTATCTACGAGATAGCGTTTCTGCTGTATTGTCCGATAAAAAAGTAGCTAAAGACTATGTTGAGCCTACAGGAGATCGGATTAAATGGCGACCTAAATGAGCTAGTTAAGCAAATTCTCTAAAATCAAAATATTATATCTTATAAATTTCTGACAACTAAAGGCTAAAAGCTTTTTTAATGACAAAGCGCAGAAAGCTGCTATGTTATGGGGAGGTAAATAACAAGAAAGATCGAGGTTTACTTTTCTAGGAATGAGTTACCAGAGGGTTTTATTAAAGCTAAGTGGCGAAGCGTTGATGGGTGATTTGGGCTATGGTATCGATCCTGCCGTAGTCGCTGAAATTGCCCAAGAAGTAGCCGATGTGGTTAAAAGTGGTGTACAAGTGGCAATTGTCGTTGGTGGAGGCAATATTTTTCGCGGGATGAAAGCATCTGCTGCGGGAATGGATCGAGCTACTGCTGATTATATTGGTATGATTGCTACGGTAATGAATGCCATGACTCTACAAGATGCTTTAGAGAGAATTGGTATTGCTAATCGCTTACAAACAGCCATATCTATGCAGGAGGTGGCAGAACCCTATATTCGTCGTCGTGCTATTCGCCATTTAGAAAAGGGTCGAGTAGTTATCTTTGGTGCAGGTTCGGGTAATCCATTTTTTACGACGGATACTACTGCTGCATTAAGAGCTGCGGAAATCGAGGCGGAAATCATTTTTAAAGCTACTAAGGTAGATGGTATCTATGATTCTGACCCAAAAGAAAACAGTAACGCTCGTCGCTACGAAAGTTTGACCTATAATCATGTGTTAGCCAACGAACTGCGGGTAATGGATAGCACTGCGATCGCTTTGTGCAAGGAAAATGATATTCCTATATTAGTATTCGATCTTTCCGTTAACGGTAATATTATGCGTGCTACTAAAGGTGAAACTGTTGGCACTATTGTAGGAGGAAATTGTGAAGTTATCTGAAGTAAAAGAACGTATGCAAAAGACAGTTGAGGCAACCCAAAGGTCTTTTAATACTATTCGTACAGGACGAGCTAGCACATCTTTGTTAGACCGTGTGATGGTGGATTATTATGGCGCAGAAACGCAACTAAAGTCTTTGGCTAACCTAAGTACTCCTGACGCTACGACAATCATGATCCAGCCTTATGATAAAGGTAGTATGGGTCAAATTGAAAAGGCTATTTCCATGTCGGATATTGGTCTTACTCCTAACAACGATGGGGATATTATTAGACTGAATATTCCTCCTCTAACTAAGGAACGTCGTAAAGAATTAGTAAAAACTGCGGGAAAATTAGCCGAAGAAGGTAAGGTGGGAATTCGTAATATTCGTCGCGATGCGATCGATGAAGTGCGGAAAGAGGAGAAAAATAGCGATATTTCTGAGGATGAATCGAGAGATTTACAGGATGAAATTCAAAGCGTCACCGATAGTTTTAATAAGAAAGTTGAAGATTTACTAGCTGTCAAAGAAAAGGATATTATGACGGTCTAGAGTTTTGGGATATATTATCTGCTCTTTTATATAGTTTTTAATTAAAAACTAATCGGTCACAAACGACCGATATTTTTTTGCCTATTTGCTTTGAACCCTATTCTTAGCATCAATTTACTTACGAAGTTAGCTTTTGCATTAAGTTTTATAGATAAAAATTAATAATAGTGTATTCAATAATAATAAGTAAGCTCAATGAACAATAATTAAGATAATATTAATATTACACTTCTTGTTGATACTTTTCTCTCCTCTAATTTTTCATGAGCAGAGATATTCAAAAATCGTCTGAAATAAATACGACCCGTTTACTGATATGTGAAATAAGCCTCATGTAAAATTATTCCACTGAAGTCAAGCGTCGTCCTATCCCAATTATTTAGGAAATAAGGATGGACACGGAACAGTTTTTTAAAAATGAAAAATATCCAAGTAGCTTTAATCCTTTAATATTGGTGGTTGAAGATGATGAAGATAATCAGCTTGTACTAGAATATGCGATCGCTATGTTTGGTTGGAAATATATATTTGCTGTCGATGCTATTGGTACAATTGATACAGCAAAAAAAAGACAACCAGATTTAATTTTGCTAGACATAGTAATGCCAGATATAAGTGGATTGCAAACAGCCAGACTGCTCAAAAGTCATGCCCAGACAAAAAACATACCTCTAATTGCAGTTACGGGCTTAGTCGGAAATGAAAAACAGGAGTTAATCTTTGCATCAGGTTTTGATGGCTATCTTAGTAAACCTTACGCTCTAGATGATTTAAAAAAAGCGGTCGTTTCAACTTTAACTAAAAAAGATAAAGTTTATCAATAAATATTACAGCGTTATTGTCAATTTTATACCTTGAATCAATCATGCCTCATTAAAACATTTTAGAAAGCAAATGTTTACAACAAGTAGCAAAGCGAGCAAAAAAAATGATTTAATAGATAACCAGCAATCAAAGTCAAAATCTTGAATAATGTCTAGTAGCGAGCTTCAAATAATAAATTCTGACTGTGTTGTTATCGGCGGGGGTATTACGGGATTAATTATCGCTACTATTTTGCAACGCCAGGGAATTAAGGTAACGGTATTGGATAAGGAAAAAAATATCGGTGGACGTTTAGCAACTCGCGTTATTAGTCAAGATGAGTCTGTTGAGGGAGTTTTTGATTATGGTACTCAATATCTCACCGTCAGCAACCCTCAATTTCAAGTTTGGGTAGATGATTGGTTGAAGCAGGAAGTAATCAAAGAATGGTGTCAGAACTTGGATAAAGTCGATGGAAAACCGATCTACTGCGGTATTGACGGTATGAAAGGAATTGCCAACCATTTAGCTAAAGATTTGGATGTTCGTACTAATACCGAAGTAACCGAATTTAGCTATAAAAAGAAATGGCTAATAGAAACTCAAGATAAACAACAATACCAAGGAGATATGTTAGTGATGACTTCTCCTTTACCTCAATCTCTATCTTTATTAGATGCCTCTTTTGTACCTTTTCCTTTAGAAGTTAGATTTTCCTTGGAACAAATTGAATATGATAGTTGCATTACTATTCTAGCGTTGTTAGAAAAGCCGAGCAAAATTGCTGCACCAGGAGGAATGAATTTAAAAGATGATTCTGTAGCTTGGTTGGGGGATAATCATCAAAAGGGAATTTCTCCCAACGGTTATGCAGTAACGCTTATAGCTACACCTAAGTTTAGCGATTACTATTGGGACAGTGATGATGCTGAAATTGCTTATAAATTACTCACCGCTGCTGCGGATCATTTGGATTCCCCAGTGATTAAATATCAGGTGCATCGCTGGCGTTATAGCTTGCCTAAAACTTTTTACAATGAATTTTATTTAGCATTATTTGAATTGCCTTTGATTATGGCGGGAGATGCTTTTGTTGCCCCCACGATAGAAGGGGCAGTAATGTCTGGGATAGCTGCTGCCGAATCGATCGGCAAAAGATTCAAGGTTAATAGTTGACTTTAGCCGACGGCTTTGAAGGTCGGTCATTCACCAAGTCTTATTAGATTGTCTGTAGATTTAATATATTTATGTATTCCCCTTTAAAATCACCTTGAATAACATGACAAGGTTGGTTGGGTTCACCCAAGTCGCTAATTACCAAGTCTGCTTGGCTAAAATCTTGTTTCTGAGTGTAGTTATTAACAGTGACTATAGTTTTTAATCCTGCTGCTTTAGCTGCAATCAACCCATTATCGGAATCTTCAAAAACCAATAGATTGTTAGCAGGAATTTGTGTTTTATCTAGAACATATTGATAGATATCAGGAGCAGGTTTTTTGGCCGCAACAATATCTCCTGCTGCGATCACCTCAAACCAATCTAAATCCAAATATTTTTCCAATAAAGCAATTACATTAGGCAAAGAAGATGTAGTTGCGATCGCCATAACGATATTTGCTTGTTTTGCTTCTTCTATCAGTCTTTTTACCCCTGGACGCATTGTAATTGAGCCACTATGTAGTAACTTTAAGTAGTATTTAGTTTTTAGCTGGTGGATATCGGCTGCAAATTGATTAATATCTCTGCTGTTAATAAAATTAGGTTTATATTGACGCAAAAAATATTTGACTCTTTCTTTTCCACCAGTAACTTTTAATAATTCACCATAGAAATCTACCGACCAATGCCAATCTAATCTAGCTTCTTCAAAAGCACTATTGAAAGCTACTCGATGTCCATCCCTTTCTGTATTGGCAATTGTCCCATCAACATCAAATATTAAACCCTGCAACTGATTCATTTTATACTTATTAATTTTTTACCAGAGCGATCGCTCTTTTTAATCCCTTTCAAATTTTATATACAGCGATTGGTGATGTTAACCGTTTTACAAGGTATTAGAAACCGTTGTCAAACTGAATATTAAAAACGCGAAACCGAGGGATGAGGTGGTAAAAAAATAAGGACAGGTAATAATTACCCGTCCTTTGTGTAATGCTCATAAAAATAAATTAAGCAGCGCATCGTTGAGATTTATCTATTTTGTTTAATTCTCTGCTACTTTTTGGTGGTATTGGTAGCTGATGACTAGTATGGAAATCTTGCTGTACTTTATAGGTTAAACGGGGTGAAACTTGACGGACAATTTGACCTAACAAGCGATCGCCTGTAGTCTGAATCAAGGAGGATGATAGTTTGCCAATAAACTGAGGAAACTCCACTTCAACTGCTAAATTTAACGTCCAATTCACTTCAGTTATACGGGAAGGACGAGCTTGCTTGCGGGAAAATAAACCCTCTTTGGACTCTGCTCTATCTTCTGTGGCAATTTCAGTTAATTTCATTGACGCTTGATAATTGACATCATATCCAGGCGCTTCATAATTAGGAATAGGAATAGTTTGCATTTGATAAACTCTATCTACAGGAGGATGTAAAACAACTCCCATTTTTGGCTCTACTTCATAACCAAAAGAACCATATTTTCCTACCGTCAAAACGTAACCACTATTGCCCAATGGCTCGACTTTCATTGGTTGAGCGCAACGGCAAAACCATCCTTCGTGAGCATTTAAATATTCGGCTACTGTATCTGCATCACTATACATATCCAT
The DNA here is from genome assembly GCA_963799375.1 of uncultured cyanobacterium. GTDB lineage: Bacteria > Cyanobacteriota > Cyanobacteriia > Cyanobacteriales > Xenococcaceae > Waterburya. The sequence continues at coordinate 489,840 of CAWCWY010000003.1, read as the reverse complement.
TCGTCCTCTAAAGCCAACTTCAAAGACGAAGGCTTTTTTACTTTCTAAGGAATTGGCACAGGTAAGCTGCATAGAATTAGATGTAGAAATTTCTAAGATTGAATTTTGTGAACTGTCAATAAATTTAGATTGCATGCTGATTTTTAAACTACCGCTTTATAATCTCCTCTACTGTTAAGATGATTACAATAAAGGTGTTAATTATTAGCTAAACACTTTTTTTTCTAAACAGGTGTGATTTGAGATGGAAATGAAAATACTTGTTGCTGGAGCTACAGGACAAACTGGAAGACATATTGTTCGACAGCTAGTTGAGAAAAATATTTCTGTTAAAGCATTGGTTAGAGATTTGGAAAAAGCCAAAACTATACTTCCTGACTCCGCAGAATTAGTATTGGGTGATGTTCTCAAACCAGATACATTTGAACGGCATCTGTCTGATTGTAGCGTTTTAATTTGTGCAACTGGTGCTAGTCCTAGTTTAGATCCGACTGGTCCTTATCAAGTGGATTATCAAGGGACAAAGAATTTAGTTGACATGGCAAAACGAAATAGTATAGAGCATTTTGTTTTAGTCTCTTCTCTGTGTGTTTCTAAATTCTTTCATCCTCTGAACTTATTTTGGCTAGTTTTGTATTGGAAGAAGCAAGCAGAAGAATATATACAAGCTAGCGGTTTAAATTACACCATTGTAAGACCAGGAGGGCTAAAAAACGAAGACAACTCCGAGTCTATAGTTATGAAGGGTGCAGATAGTCTATTCGATGGGAGTATTCCCCGTCTCAAAGTTGCCCAGGTATGTGTCGAAGCACTATTTCAGCCAGAAGCTAAATCCAAAATAGTAGAAATAGTAGCTAATCCAGAAGCAAAATCTCAAACTTGGGAGCAGTTATTTAGTAATATAGTTTAATACCAAGAATACTACCGATTTCAGGTTGTTTGCTCACCAGCTCTAAAAATGCAACTAATTAACAAAACTAGCAAGTTCCTTTATCTCGCCTGCCTAATTTTAGTATTATCCCAATTTAGGGAACATATTAGCAAAACTCAAGCAAGGTCTTACCTAAACAGTTCAAAAGATTTGCTGACAAGATTTGCCGAACATTGGTCAGAAAAGAAACCATCTTCAAATCTTAACATCACAAACATTCCCAGCATATATCGTACTCAACCTTTAATAATGGATGGTGGAGATCCCTATATTAGAGCTTTGATGCGAACTATTACTGCTAGTGAAGCTAACGTTAAACGACCTTACCACGTAATTTATGGCGGTCGATACGTTGAAGACCTCGAGCGTCATCCAGAAGTTTGTGTACCCATTGTTGCAGGTCCTAATGTAGGACAATGTACGACTGCTGCGGGACGCTATCAAATGTTGGATTTTACCTGGGATAGGCAAGCTAATAAATATCATCCCAACCCTTCAGGAATCTGGCGATGGAAAAGCTATAGTTTTGAAGCGGAGTATCAAGATGCTGTAGTCCACGACTGGTTGAGCGACAACAGTGCTTGGGGTACAGATATTTCTCAACTTCTCAGACAAGGAGAAGTGACCGAAGTACTGAAGTTATTATCTGGTACTTGGACGAGTTTGGGTTATGGAATTGAAACTAACTCTATGAGTAATTACTTACCACAAATCTATCAAAACGTTTTGCAAGAAGAGCTTGGTTAGTTAATTATCGATCGATATTTGGGAATACTAGTGTTGTCCTAAATTTTACCGAAATACCGTACGGTTTGCTTGGGTCTAATATATGTACTTGTATCTAATTTTGAGTAATAAACTGTTGTTTATTGCTCAAATTAAGCCTTTTAATGCAGTTTGACTGTTAATAAAAGAATATTATTAAATAATAATTTTTACTATGATCTAAAGTTATCTCGCAATTAGCCACAAGCATTTCATTGTATTATCACAATGCTTGCTTAGTGAAATTATTTCGCGATCGCCCTCAACGTAAATACTTTTTAAACACAGGTTATATACCTCAACTATAGCTGACTTTAATGTGTTTAAAGGCAAAGAGTAAATTTAGGAAGTGCAATAGATTAAATTTTATATTTATATATCCTGCAAAAAGATCGTAAGAAAGCAATGAAAAAATATATTAAAGCGTATTACTAAAAAAAATACAGTGAAAATTTATATACCACTCTTTTACTCTGAGAAAGTCAAAAGACCAGACAAAAAATATTTCTTAAATAATATTATTGGAGAAGATTTTATTATAATAGTCCTATCTTTTATTTATTCAAGCTCTCATTTTTTATCCAATCTTACTGGTCTGTTCTTCCTGCAAATGGCATTCTGGTGTATTTATGAGTTGGGATACATTGAAAATGATGTGATTGGAGAAAAGTTTGAAGATAAAGCAGTCCTTTCTTATAATTATCAATCCTATGAAGTGTCTTTTGGATTTTGGCAACCATGGATGTGGTCATTAGTTTTATCTGTTTTAGGTATTATTTCCTTAGCCAAAGATCGAGCATTTAGAAATATTACTTTTTCTTTTTTACCAAATGAATACAGCTTTAATTTACTTTGGTTTTGCAAAGAACTGATTTGTTGGACAGCATTCCTATTAATTTTGAGATTTGTATTTTATATTTACAACCATATCAATAAGCAGAGTCGTATCTGGCTATATTTAGTGCTACAGGCTTTCCGCTACTGTGGATTTCTTGTAGTTGTATCTACAAATATTATAGGATTAATGTTTCTTCTAAGTTGTGTGCTAACTCGCTCGATCCAATATATTTTATATCGTTATTTGGGTGGCATAAACAGTAGTTGGCCGATGGATTTTCCTCGTTACTTTTTTTGTCTATTAATTTATTTAGTCTTCGTCGCTGTCCTAGCAATAAACGATCGCAATATAGCTTTACTATTTAATTTCCAGATTCTATTGATATCTGCCTTTTGTTTTTTGAGAGGAAGCAAGCATTTCTATAAAGTCATTTGTCAATTTATTCATGTTAGCAAAGATGGTTCAAACCAAATGTTTTAATTATCAATCAATAATTGTTTAATTTCTCTAATAAATCATAAAAAGGTTGCCAGTTATTTTCTTCGTAGATCGATTGCCAGACAGATTCTATAACTGGGCGCAATAAAGCAGTAGAAGGATTGTAAAAAGATAGGCGATCGCCTATTTTATCCATTTCAGAAATGGGTAACTCATTTAAACACTTATGATATAAATTACACCAACGTTCCTTTAATTCCTGATGAAAAGAATAATTAATTTGGGTCATAAAAGCAGCATTTTCTAGAATTAAACTACTATTTTCCCGCCAGCCATAATTAAAGCCTTGAGCTAATTCCGCAAAAAAACTGTGATAGCCAATATCCGAATCTCTCAGCAGCTGAATTGTTATTACAACCAATTCGTTTAATAAAGGAAAATCAGTTTCAAAACCTAACTTCTTTTCCATCAAAGTTTGATAATGTTGTTGGTAATAATCGTCAAACTGAATCAATTCCGCCTCCAACAGAGACTTTTCCGTCACCATCTCTAATGGTAATTGCAACATCTCCAAATTAAACTTACAAATATAAGGCTGATTGCCATAACTATAGCGTCCGCCATAGTCAAAGCTAGCAGCAGTAAACCTTGCATCATAAGTCGGAATAAAAGCATAGGGACCATAATCGAAGCTTTCCCCCGTAATCGACATATTATCCGTGTTTAATACTCCGTGGCAAAAACCAGCAGCCATCCATTGCGCAGCCAGTTTCGCCACTCGCTTGACTAATGCGCCATAAAATAGAACATACTTATCATCCGTATCGGGAATATCAGGATAATAAGCTGCGATCGCTCCATCTAGCAATTTTTCAATTAAATCGGGACGCTTTAGATAATGTAGTCGCTCAAATGTACCAAAACGAATGTGAGAACTACTAAATCGAACCATGACCGAAGAACGAGTAGGAGATGGCTCATCACCCCGCCAGAGAGATTCTCCTGTCTCGATCAAGCTCAAACAACGAGAAGTTTTTACTCCTAATTGATGTAATGCTTCTGCTGCTAAAATTTCTCTAATTCCACCCTTTAAAGTTAGCCTACCATCTGCACTGCGAGAATAGGGAGTTCTACCAGAGCCTTTTGTTCCCAAGTCATAAAGCTTTCCATCTACGTTTCTAATCTGTCCGTATAAAAAACCTCTACCATCTCCCAAAAAGGGATTATAAGCACCAAATTGATAACCATGATAACGTAGGGCTAAAAATGGACGCACACCCTTAAATTTGCCAAAAGCATCGATAAAATCTCCATCACTGACATCGGCTGGATCTAAACCCATTAATGGCAACAACGAATCGTTGCGAAAACGTAACCAGTGGGCAGGAAACTCAGCAGCAACTACTTCATCATAGTAGTCATCACCCAAATTCTCAATCATGGGTTCGTATTTGAGATTTAGGAATGAATTGGGGTTGTTGGTCATTAAATATATGATTAGGGGATAATACTCTGATTTGCGATCGCAATTACGATCAAGCAAAATATAATCAGAAGATGAATAATATATCAGATATAGCTGAAGATTCTTGAAAGGCGATCGCTATATATAATAATCTCCATAAAAATTTTTGTAATATTGAACAATAAATATATCTTAAATTTTCTTGTTTCTTTTACCTTATCTTTTAACAGATGATATTTTGCTCTAAACAATATGTTTTAGGCTAAATGTTAACAGGCAAAAAGTTATTTAGTAATACGCATATTACATAATTCTCGATAAAAGGTGTTTTAATTAACAGTTATTAGATTTGTCTTGTTAGTAAATTAGATAAAAATAAAGAAGATAGGCTTTATAAAACTCGATTAAACAATCAATTGCTAATAAATAATTTAGTAAATATCTCATCTTTAAAATAAACAAATTTACCTAGTATCAATAGAACTATTACAGAGTATTGTTTTGGGCGTAATTGGAGCGTCAGTGGCAACAATACTTATAGCTATCTTCCGTCTGATTGGTAAGTTAACTGCATTACTAAATAATAGAGTTTTATTGGCTTAATTGCCTTATTTGTTCCTCAAGCTCTCTTCTTTAGTGAGGAACAAATCGAAACCGTAATTCAGACTCGTGCTGCTTTAATCCTGGCAATGTTAGTAGTTGCGATCGCCGTGGCTAAGATGTTTGCCATTAGCTCTACAGGGAATACATACGGGAATTCCCCCTTTCCTTAGGGCATATAACCCACCGCATCTTCCATCAGGGCGCGATCGCGCCCTGATGGATAAGCTGTATGTTGCTCAAAAACTACGCCAAAGCATCTAACATCCATTATTTTCTAGTTTATCTTTATTTGAGATTGAGGTTACTTGAGCTGTCAATCTCTTTTTTTGTTTGAATTAACCAAGTAATTTAAATTCATAATGCAATAAAAGTATACACCTAATGTAAAAAACACATAAAGCGAGGGATTTAGTAAGATTTAGTAGCAAAATATACGATAAAACATTTTCGTAAATGTAATTATTACTTCAAGATAAATACATCTTAAGGACTATTTATAATTAAAATTAGTTTTTTAAATGTACGAAGAGATTAGTGATTTAGTGAGCAGCTATCAACTTAAATAAAAGGTTATTAAAAAAACCAAAATATAGATATTTTATGGTTGTACATCACACTAATTAAGTCTCTAAAATTTGATTTCAAAATATGGTAATTATTGATAATAAGGAAGGTAACTAAATGCTCGGAGAAATGTGGCAATTTAATGGTAGGTATAAGATACTGCATATCACTTGGTTTGCATTCTTTCTATCATTTGTTGTGTGGTTCAACTTTCCACCTTTGGCAACTACGGTAGGGGCGGATCTAGACTTAACTAAGGAACAGATTGCAACTATTGCGATCTGTAACGTGGCGTTAACAGTTCCCGCACGTATCATCATCGGGATGTTGCTAGATAAGTTTGGACCTCGTTTAACCTATTCGCTGCTTCTAATGTATGCAGCAATTCCCTGCTTAATGTTTGCTTCAGCGCAAAACTTTAGTCAGCTAGTAGTTTCCCGCTTGCTAATGGGTATTGTTGGTGCAGGCTTTGTAATCGGTATTCGTATGGTTGCAGAATGGTTTCCCCCCAAAGAAATTGGTTTAGCCGAAGGTATATACGGCGGTTGGGGTAACTTTGGTTCTGCTTTCTCCGCATTTACTATGGCTTTGATTGCTGGCTGGTTGGCTTTTGGCGCACCTGGTTCGGCATTAAACTGGCGTGCAGCGATCGCTGGTACGGGAATAATTGCAGCCCTTTATGGTGTCTTTTATCTCTTCAACGCTAAAGATACTCCTCCAGGAAAAGTTTATCGTCGTCCCAGAAGTGCTAGAGGAATTGAAGTAACTAGCAAAAAAGACTTTTGGTTCTTGATGCTAATGAATGTGCCTTTAAGCGCAATCTTAGGTCTTGTAGCTTGGCGCTTGATGAAGCTTGGCTTGTATGGCACTGGCACCATGTATATAGTCTGGTTAGCTTTGTTGGGATTGTATCTATTCCAAGCCTACAACTGCTGGGCAGTTAACAAGGATTTGATGACTGGCAAGAAACGTTATCCTGCCGAAGACCGTTACAACTTCTCTCAGGTAGCTATTCTCGAACTCACTTATGTAGTCAACTTTGGTTCTGAATTGGCGGTAGTATCGATGCTTCCCGCATTTTTTGAAGGAACATTCAGTCTATCGGCAGCAGCAGCAGGGATGATTGCTTCTAGCTATGCCTTTATGAACTTAGTTGCTCGTCCTGGTGGCGGATTGATTTCTGACAAGCTAGGTAGTCGTAAATTGACTATGGGTGTTTTAACAGGCTGTATGGGTATTTGTTATCTAATTTTCAGCCAGGTTAACAGTAGCTGGTTCTTACCTGCTGCGGTTGTATTAATTATGTGTTGTTCATTCTTTGTCCAGGCTGGGGAAGGTTCAACTTTTTCCATCGTTCCTCTAGTTAAAAAGCGCGTTACTGGACAGATAGCTGGAAACGTTGGTGCTTATGGAAACGTTGGTGCAGTACTGTATCTAAATATTTTTAGTTTACTTCCTGGTTGGTTAGGTGGTGGGGCAGACCCCACTCCTGCAATTGAGGCTGCATCTACTGCAAGGTTCTTTCAAATTATGGGAGTGGCTGCGTTGATTGTTTCTGCATTGTGCTTCGTAATTCTCAAAGAGCCTAAAGGTTCTTTTGCTGACGCTCACCATGATGAAGAAAAAGACATACCCAACACATCCCCAGTATTAGAGACGGAAAACATCTAACTTTTTGTCGTCTACAACTGCTAGGTGCTGAGGCAACACCGTGGTGTTCTCAGCACTTTTTACTATGAAAAGCATATGAAAAAAAGCTTGAGTCGGTATTATTATTAACAACGATTGATAACAGATTAACGATATAACCTAAGTAAAGAAATTTAAAAAATTAACTATAAATTAGAATTTTTCATTAAGTACTCAACTGGGAGAGAAGAATCGTGAACGAACCAATCAAAACCTTATGTCCTTATTGTGGAGTAGGCTGTGGTCTAGAGGTTTTACCCCCCGCCCAATCAGGCAAAGCCACCAATAGAGATAGCCAAGGAAATCCTTTGTGGTCTGTTCGTGGCGATCGCTCTCATCCCTCTAGTAAAGGCAAAGTATGTATCAAAGGAGGTACGGTTGCCGAATCTTTGGATAAAGACCGACTTAAATATCCCCTGATGCGAGATTCATTAGACCGAGAGTTTCGTCGCGTAAGTTGGGAGGTCGCTTTAAATCGGATTGTCGATCGCATTCAACAAGTGAGAACTCAGGGTGCAGATGGCATCTGTATGTATGGCTCAGGACAGTTTCAAACCGAAGACTATTATATTGCTCAAAAACTCTTAAAGGGTTGTTTGGGTACAAATAACTTTGATGCTAATTCTCGTCTCTGTATGTCTTCTGCTGTAGCAGGGTATGTCCAAAGCTTTGGTTCGGATGGACCACCTTCTTGTTACGATGACTTAGAATTAACCGACTGTGCTTTCTTGATTGGTACAAACACCGCAGAATGTCATCCCATTATTTATAATCGCTTGCGGATGCACCACAAGAAAAACCGCAACGTAAAAATGATCGTGGTCGATCCTCGCGAAACAAAGACGGCAAAAGATGCAGATCTACATCTAGCAATTCAACCAGGGACAGATATGGATCTGCTTAATGGCATTGCTCATCTGTTATTGCGTTGGGGAGAATTAGACAGTCTCTTTATTGATGAATGTACCCAAGGCTTTAGTAATTTTGTCCAAGTAATTCAACAATATCCCCCCGAATTAGTAGCTCGTCGCTGCGGTATTAGAATAGACCATCTTGAAGAAGCTGCTCGCTATTGGGCGGAATCAAACAACGTACTTTCACTGTGGTCGATGGGAGTCAATCAGTCTACTGAAGGGACGGCAAAAGTTCGCACCATTATCAATCTGCACCTGATGACGGGAAATATTGGCAAACCAGGAGCGGGTCCTTTTTCCCTAACTGGACAGCCTAACGCTATGGGAGGCAGAGAAGCAGGAGGACTATCTCATATTCTTCCTGGCTACAGAGCCGTCAAAAACCCCGACCATCGACGGGAATTAGAACAGGCTTGGCAGTTGCCAGAAGGTAGTATTAATCCTATTCCTGGTAGAGATGCCTGGAGTATGATTACAGGTTTAGAAACAGGAGATGTGGGTGTGTTTTGGGTAGCAGCGACTAATCCTGCGGTGAGTATGCCCGATTTAGTAAGAACCAAAAAAGCCTTACTGCGATCGCCTTTTACCATCGTGCAGGATGCTTACTATCCAATGGAAACCGCTAGCTTTGCCCACGTAGTTTTACCTGCTGCTCAATGGGGAGAGAAAACAGGCACAATGACCAATTCCGAACGGGTGGTGACTCTTTGTCCTCAGTTTCGCCCCGCCCCAGGAGAAGCTAAACCAGATTGGGAAATTTTTGCTGAGGTTGGTCGTCGCTTGGGTTTCACCAAAGAGTTTAATTTTGCCAATTCTGCTCAAGTGTATCGGGAGTTTGTCAGTTTAACCCAAGACCGTCCTTGTGATATGAGCGGTTTGAGTCACGGTAGACTGCGCCAGCAAGGAGCGATACAGTGGCCCTGTCCTCTAAAAGAAAACGATCCTAACGACTTGAATAGTATCGCCCTTACCTGTAGCACGGAAGGAAATGTCTCTAAAAATAGTGAGGAAGCCAAGGGTTTGTTTTCCAATCTATTTCGGAGTAAAGATGAAGCTATTCCAGCTAAAAGGCTTTATACCAACGGTAGGTTTAATACTCCCGATGGACGGGCAAAATTCTCAGCTTTCCATGCTAAAGGATTAGCTGAACCGATTGATAATGCTTATCCTTTTGTCTTAACCATAGGTCGCCTTTACGAACATTGGCACACCATGACTCGTACTGGAAGGATTGAGAAAATTATGAAAAAACAACCCGAACCTTTTATTGAAATTCATCCCAAAGATGCAGTGAAGTTGGATGTTGAAGAAGAAATGATGGTAGAAGTGCGATCGCGTCGGGGAATGGCTCGTTTTCCTGCTAAAGTTACCAAAGCAGTTGTTCCTGGTACTGTTTTTGTGCCGATGCACTGGGGCGCATTATGGACTGATAATGGAGAAGCCAATCTCTTAACTCACCCTGAATCTTGTCCAATTTCTCTCCAGCCAGAACTAAAAGCTTGTGCAGTAAATTTGACTTTGGTAAAGTCAAAAAATGATTCGGCTAACAGTTTATCCTATTACAGCGATCGCACTGAAAATGAGGGCAAGATCGATCGACAAAATTCAGTAGGTGAGTCAATCTCGGTTTGAAACTAAATCAGGCAAGCAGTTTTTGAAAGGATTCTTCGGGCAAATCCAATTCCTGAATAGCTTCTTTCAAACTCGAACGAAAATTATCTACATCTGAAGCAAAACCGCAGAGGGTAGCTGCTTGTTCGATTCCTCCAGAAGCGTTTGCTTTGGCACAATTGACTAATTCTTCCCCTTGGAGACGATTTTCTCCTGAGAGGATTTTCTGTTGAGAATCTCCCCAAAAAGCACTGAGAGTAAATGCTTGTAGATCTCCCTTGTCTTCAACCGACCAACGGTACATGACTTTTTGCGGATCTATTCTTACCTCAACCAATTTTGCCCCCATATAATAGTGCATTTGATTGAGTGTTTTTTGTTTCTCTTCAATAGGATCGTTTCGATTTATAGTGCGCTCAAGGTGAGCTTGGGTAGGTTTAGGCATTTGCTAAAATTTCTTTTATTACTTCACATTTCTTACTATTTAAATTTTACAAGGATGTGGTGAAGTAATAGTATAGGTTTGAGACCAGAATACCCATTAATTTATCCATTGAATCACTAATGTCTTATTTTCAATTTGAATCCGATTTCGTTGGCTCTCTTTAATGTATTCCAATGCAGGTCAGAATGAAGTTAGATAATTGTGGTGTCAAACTAAAACTAGTACATTAGAATCAATTTGGTCAATCCGAACGTCAAACTCTGGTAGATTTGCCTTGTAGAACAGAAGTTGAAACTAAGATTTATAAGAAAAATTTTATTCCTGCATTAAAAGAGTTTGGCATTGTTTAATTTTATAGATCGCTATTTTTAAGTCTTGGTTGTAGCACTCTCTCTACAGACAGACTATTCCTATAGACGGATTATATTTAGCAAAAAATATCTAACCATTAAAGAACAATCAATAAAAATGTTTTGCTTTAAATAGACCGAATAACAAAAGATTAACGCAGACATAAAAAATATATCAGGTGAGATACCTATCATGGAAGAATCTAGAAAAGATAAGATAATCAATAATCTACAGCAAGCCAAACAGACAGGACAGTTAAAAACAGAAAATATTAGAGATATTGTTAAAACAGCAGTATCCGAAGCTGCATCGGAAGCCAAAGAAGGTAGAGCAGAAATTGTCACTTTGGTGCAAGAGGCGATCGCAGCAGTGGTCGAAATATATAAAGATAAAAAAGGCGAAATAAAAGAAGAAGTTTCCGCTTCAATTGAAGGTGCATTGGAAGGTGTTAGTAGTGCTAGAAGAGAGGCAATTTCAAACACTCAGTCAGAAATTCAAACTTTGGAAGTAAAAGTCGAACGGGAAGAGGCTCAATTACAACAAGAAATAGACGGGGCATTAAAAGAAATACAGGCAGGAAAAAATGATTCTGAACGGGTAAAAACAGCAATTATCGATGCCATTCGCGGTTTAGAAAATAGTGAAGAAGTAGCACTATTACAAAAACGTTATGCCGAATTAAAAGCACAGTTGGCTATTATTCAAGCCAACTTAGCTAGTAGGTATGGCGAGAGTTATGGCAACGTCAATCAATATCTAGATGATGCAAAAACTTGGTATGAAAAAGCCAAAGACAATCCCGAAGTTTTTACAGGAAAAATAGAAGAAAGACAGCAAGAATTTGAATCGAAATTAGGCGAAACTGGTACGGCGATCGCCAAAAGAGAAAAACAGGTCAAACGGCTTTTGAAAGAGCTTTGGAAATCTATTTCCGAGGTCTTTCGCGAACATAAAGACTCTTAGATGTAGCCGTATAAATTCTATAAGTACCTTTTTATTGATGAACAGCAATTAATCAATAAAGACAAAACAAAAACCTCCAAACAATAGTAAGGAGGTTTTATCTTGCGGATAAAGAAGCAATTTTTATTGCCCATTATTAAACGTTTGCTTGTTCTGCTTTTTTAGAAGCAATCCAAAGAGCATGAATAACTCCAGGCAACCAACCAAGCAGGGTTAATAAAATGTTGATAACGAAGGCTTGGCTAATTCCCATATTCATGAAAACGCCAAGAGGAGGAAGTAATATTGAAGCGACAATGTTAATAAAGCTCATTTTTGCATACCTGTATCTATGTATTTGTTAATCATATTATTAAAATTCGTTATGTAAATCTTCTATCTTCAGAAAGATAATTAACGAAAATGGTTTGTACATTACTGTAGTTGAATATGAAATAGCAATAGTGAGCGTTCAGTTTTAGGATTAGAGCTTAAAAAAAATGTTCGAAATACCTTGTATTTTTTTTACAGCTAATAGCCATTATATTTCTTCATTATTTGATGTAGATTTGTTACCCACAAATTGATATATATCTTTTGTAGGAGGTATTTAATTATGCAAATATCTAGTATCAAAAGTAATAAGAAATAGCAACAAATAGCAATAGACAGTAAATTTAGGAGAAATTAAAATATGTTAGGCACATTCTTAACCATTTTAGCCACTGCCCTCAGTCTTCTTGTGGTTGACATTATATTCCCTGGAGTTAGCATAGCGAATTTTCCTGCTGCCTTGATAGCTGCTGCCAGCATAGGTATTATCAATGCAGCAGTTAAACCAGTAATATCTCTGTTGTCTCTGCCTTTTAATATCCTTACGTTGGGTGGATTTTCCTTGGTAGTCAACGGTTTATGCTTTTGGTTGGCTTCGCTTTTTGTACCAGGATTTAGAGTTGCAGGTTTAATCGCCTTTCTTGTAGGACCTGTAATCTTATCTTCTACTAACACCTTAATTGGTAAATACTTTGGTGAAAAAGGCTTGCTACCATCAGCTCAAACTGATAACAAAAGACTTGAAGAGTAATGCAACTATCTATCTTACAGACGATTCGCTAATGCAACTATAGACAGATAGTTTTTTTCAAAAAATCTGAGAAAGTGATTGTACTTAGTGAGTCGCCATTCAAATCTCATTTCAGGGTTTGAGTCAGCAAAAACATATACATAAAAATAAAGGAGTAAAAATGGTAAATACAAATACTACTACAGGTACTAAAGCATATAAACGAGCTGCTGGACTATATTACAGTCGTGATGAAGCAGAAGCAGCAGTACGCGCACTCAAGGAGGCGGGTTACGATATGGATCAAGTGTCTGTAATCGCTAAAGATGCAGATAAGGTTGCAGGACACGACACGACAAAAGAAGTCGGGAATAAAGCCGATGAAGGTGCTGCGGCTGGTGCTTTAACTGGTGGTGCATTAGGCGGTATTACTGGTCTATTAATAGGTTTAGGCACATTAGCTATTCCTGGCATTGGACCAATCTTATTAGCTGGTGCAGAAGCAACTGCGATCGCAACTACTTTAGCAGGTGCAGGTATTGGTGCTGCTGCTGGTGGTTTGATTGGTGCATTGATTGGTTTGGGTATTCCTGAAGAAAAAGCTAAAATCTACAGCGATCGCGTTGGTAGTGGTAGCTTCCTCGTAATGGTAACAGGAACAGCATACGCGATAGATCGCGCTGCGACTATTATGCGTCAACATGGTGTAGAAGAATTCGATATTTATGATATGCCTGGGGCAACACCCACTGCTGTTCATGATGTTGATGATGATCTAAGAACCAGAACAGACATCGACGACAACAGCAAAATTAGACTTTATGAAGAGCGTCTAATGGTCAACAAACACCGTGAAAGAGCTGGCTCAGTAGCGATCGGTAAGCGTGTAGAAACTGAAACAGCAGAGGTGGCTGTACCCGTCGAAAGAGAACGTATCGTGATCGAGCGTACAGATGCAACAAATACTACAGCAGTCAAGCCTGGTACAGCTGACTTCAATTCTGCGGAAGTGGCTCGTGTAGATGTATACGAAGAAACAGCCGACATTGAAAAGCAGGCTTTTGTTCGTGAAGAAGTCAACGTTCGTAAAGAGGTAGAACAGGATACTGTTGAAGCTCGCGAAACTATTCGTCGTGAAGAGCTAGAAGTAGAAGCTGATGGCGACGTAATTCAAAAAGACATATAGCAAAACGAATAGAAGATAAGCATGGATTTTGGTATAAAAGGTAAAGTGGCGGTGATTACTGGTGGTGACTCAGGAATGGGTAAAGCCACCGCTAAACTACTAGCTGCTGAAGGGGTAAAAATTGCCCTGATTGACAAAACAACAGACGAGTTGAAAGCAACAGCAGAAGAAATCAGCAAGATTGGTGAAGCAATACCAGTCACGGCAGATTTAAGAAAATCAGAAGATGTTGAGGCAGCAAAACAGCAAATTCTCGACCACTTTGGCTCGGTTAATATATTAGTTAATTGCGCTGGTATCACTGGCTCAACCAAAGAGTTTCTTAAGTTAACTGACGAAGATTGGTATGAAACCATAGATGTAGATTTTATGTCGGCAGTGCGTGTCTGTCGGGCTTTCATTCCTTCCATGCAAAAAGAAGGTTGGGGCAGAATCGTTCTAATTGGTTCAGAAGATGCGGTACAACCATATACCGACGAGATGCCCTACTGTGCAGCAAAAGCAGGAGTGCTTAACTTAACGAAGAATTTATCTAAAGCATTTGCCAAGGATGGTATTCTGGTTAACTCGGTATCTCCCGCATATATTGCTACTCCTATGACTGATGCCATGATGGAAAAACGGGCGGAAGAAAAGGGAATGAGTTTTGACAAAGCAATAGAAACTTTCCTTGATGAGAAACGCCCCCATTTGGAATTACATCGTCGAGGAAAAGCGCAAGAAGTTGCTGCGGTAATTGCCTTCTTATGTTCCGAGCATTCTAGTTTTGTTGTCGGCGCAAATTATAGAGTTGATGGTGGTTCAGTAGCCACTGTTGGATAAAAGTCATCAATTATCAATTATCAGTTATCAATTTAGAGAAAATAGAAAATGAAGAAATTAACAGGATTTTTATTAAGTAGTGCATTGTTATTTGGTGCAGTAGCTTGTGACGAGGCTCGCACTAGCGCAGATGCACCCTCAGATGTAGAAGAAGGTGCAGTGGTTGAAAACCCTGGCGAAGTAGAAGAAACTTTAGAAGATGCTAATAGCGAAGTTCGCCAAGAACAGTTGACCTCTGATATTCGCGCCAGAGAGCAACGTAATGATGTTTTGGGCGACCAAGAAGTGAGAAATGACTCTGACCTTGAAAGTGAAATTAGAGCTAAGTTAGAAGCTAACATTCCTCGTGCCAAGCTCACTGTAGATGCTGAAGATGGCAACGTTGCCATTGTCGGTACTGTTCCTAGTGAGAAAGAATACGAAAGTATTTTGCCTCTAGCTCAAGAAATTACTGGAGTTAATGAAGTAACTATGGAAGTAGAAGTAATACCTGCTGCTGAATCATAGAATCGTAACAAGTAAGTAATATTTAGGGGCTGGCAATGCTAGCCCCTAAATTATGTCAGAAATAGTCAATTATTAGGTGACAAATCATGTTCGATAATCCATTTTTAAATACGGTTTTTTTAGGAACTATTGCTTATGTGGCAATAGTTTTCATGCTGCGAATATCAGGCAAACGTACTTTATCAAAATGGAACTCCTTTGATTTTGTAGTTACCATCGCCTTTGGCTCAATTTTGGCTAGCATTTTGCTATCAACTAAAGACTCTTTTGGTACGGGAATTCTCGGTTTTGCTTTACTAGTACTATTTCAATATATAATTACGTGGGTTTCCTCTCGCTCTTCTTGGGTGCAAAAATTAGTTAAAGCCGAACCTGCTTTATTATTGTATAAAGGACAGTTTCAAGATGATGTGATGAAGCGAGAAAGAGTAGCTAACGGAGAAGTTTTGGCAGCATTACGAGCCAATGGCGTAAGTGCGATTGAAGATGCGGATGCAGTTGTATTAGAAACAGACGGTAGCTTTAGCGTCATTACAAATTTAGGTCATGGTACTGCTTCTGCTCTTAAAGATGTCAAAGAATTCGATCGCGCAACAATGGCTAACACTCACTAAAAACTATTTATTTCATCATTAATTTAATCAATGAACCTTTGGCTATACTATCTCTTCACCTTTTTTGCAATTATCTTGTTGCGTTATTTTTTGTTAGCGGGAGGGATGTATTGGCTATTTTATTCTGCTTCAAATAAGTCTATTGTCGAACAATCTCCTCAAAAGAAATTCTCTCATAAGCAATTAATAAAAAAAGATATTACTTTGTCTATTGCTGCTACTGTAGCGTCTGCTATTTGTGCAGCAATAGTTATGACAATTTATGATTCTGGTGCTACTCGCCTATATAGTTCAGCTGATGATTATGGTACGTGGTACCTATTTGTTAGCTTCTTTGGCGTAATTCTACTACAGGATACTTGCTATTATTTTCTTCATCTAGGATTTCACCATCCTTTACTTTATAAGTGGCTACATCGAGGACATCATCGCTCCAAAAATCCAACACCTTGGACATCTTTTGCCCTTGATTTTCCCGAAGCATTAATTCAGGGATTATTTTTAGTAGCTATAGTTTTTATAATTCCCCTTCATTTTGCTGTGTTAGCACTGTGGCTAATAACCATGACTATTTGGTCACTAGTCAATCATTTAGGTTTTGAATTGTTCCCAAATTTCCCCAATCATTGGCTAGGAAAATGGTTGATTAGTTCAGACCATCATTCTCTACATCATCGGCATTGTACTAGGCATTATGGACTATATTTTACCTTTTGGGATAGGTTATTGGGGACTAATTAGGATAAGTAATAAGTAATTAAAAGGAAATCCCATCATATACACTGACTGACAGTTTGGTTTGGTAAATTAATATTGCTTACTATTCATTAAAGTCATTATTTAAAAATTAGTAACTTGAAATTAAATGCAGCTTATCTTGCATCTATGGATAGAGGTTTTGACTGTTAATGAACTATTACCATTAATAGGTAATCCAAAGCAGTTCATATAATACAAATAAAATGTCATATAGAAACACTACGGGCTGGTCGCTAATTTCTTCAGGACTGACTACACTATTTCTTAAAGCACTCCCTGGCAGATCTCTTTGGTGGGGAATTGCTTTTTTGGCAATCGGTGGCGTGCTTTTATTAAATAGAAAAACAGATACGGAACTATAAGCTTTTTTTGACAACTAAAATTGCGATAGTTATCAAAAAAAATAGAGCATAAAGCGTTATTGTTTTGTATATTATTACTCAAACCAGTAACGCTATGAAATATTTTCCTTCTTTTGGCAGAAGTAATCCCGCTTAAGAAAAACTATAGTGGAACTGCAATTTATTATCGCCTCGATCGGATATGAATTATATGGCTTCCACATCCAAAAAATCACCTAGCGAGACACCTTCAATTAAGCCAACTTATATTGATGGGATTAAATATCCTTTATCCGAGCAAGTAATCAAAAATATTGAATCTATTATTGGATTTCAAGCAAAACAAGCGCAAAAGTTACCGCTTAAAGATCGTTTGGTTGAAAAGATAGCTGCTTTTTTTGGGAAGTCAGAATTTTTGTACTTGCAGTTGTCTTTTTTTGCTAGTTGGGCAATATGTAGTAACCTATCACCTCAACTATTACCCTTTGGCTTACCCGTTTTTGATGGCAAAGCAATGGGAGTCGATATTGCAGCTTTACTAATTGCTACAGGAGTATTGGTGCAGCAAAGTCGTCAAGATCGATTGGCAGAACAGAGATCTCACTTGACCTTACAAATAAATTTACTGACAGAGCAAAAAATTGCCAAGTTGATTGAGTTGGTTGAAGAATTAAGAGAAGATTTGCCTGATATGCGCGATCGCAAAGATTGGGAAGCTAAAATAATGCAGCAAGCAACCGATCCTCAGATTGTTTTAGATATTTTACAAGAAAATTTAGAGTCAAATAATATTTAAAAAATGGATTCGATACATATCTGTGTTTTTTAAAATAATTGCGATCGCCTACAGCAACATCACATTAATACAAGATGCAAATCTTTAAAAGATGTAATAAAGATCGATACTAATCTTAAGAATTTCATTAAATATATAGGATAAGCTTGACTGTAAATTATCCTAGCTTCTGGCTGTAGAAAAAATCTATCTGAGAAAATCAACTCATATATAGTCTTATAAATGACAATCAAACGTACATCAACTGGAATTACTGGTTTAGATGAGATTTTATCAGGAGGGCTAATTAGCAATCAGGCTTATTTGATTAAAGGTCAACCAGGTAGCGGTAAGACTACCCTGGGGTTTCATTTCCTCGCTCAAGGAATATCCCAGGAAGAAACTAGTCTATTTATTAGCTTTAGTGAGTCAGAAGCTAGACTGCGTCGCAATGCCAGGTTAATTGGCATCGACCTCGAACAAGTTGAATTTCTCGATCTCAGCACTACCGCCGATTTCTTTACTGCCGATGAAAGATATGACATATTCTCTCCCTCAGAAGTAGAAAAAGCTCCGATTACAGAGAAACTAATCGCTAGTATTGAAAAAATAAAGCCCGATCGCATTTTTCTCGATGCAATTACCCAATTTCGCTACTTAGCAAAAGACACCTTTGAATTTCGCAAGCAGGTACAGTCTTTCCTCCGCTACATAGTAGATCGCGACATCACTCTATTATTTACCTCTGAAGGAAGCGATTATAATCCTGATGACGATCTCCAGTTTATGAGCGATGGAGTCATTGAACTACAAAAAACAGTTGACCAACGCAATATAAACATCACTAAATTTCGAGGTTCAAATTTTGTCGGTGGCTACCACGAATTAGAATTAAACAATCTTGGCATGGTGGTTTTTCCTCGCTTAATTCTTGAAGAGGAAGAACACAACAATATAGAGATAACTGCCATTTCTTCGGGTATTCCTGAAATTGATGAGCTATTGCACGGTGGTATCGAAAGAGGGGCGACAACTATCATCAGTGGTCCTTCTGGGGTAGGCAAATCTACTTTTGGAATGCAGTTTATGAAAGAAGCAGCAGGCAGAGGAGAAAGATCCGTGCTGTATGCTTTTGAAGAGGGAAAAAACACTTTGTTAGAACGCTGTCAATCAGTTAATGTTCCCGTTAAAGCTATGATCGAACGAGGAACACTGTCCGTCGTCAAAATAGAGCCATTAAAATATACTCCCAATCAATTTGCCTACTTAGTCCGTAAGGAAATAGAAAGTAACAATGCCAAAATTGTTATGATCGATAGTACTTCTGGCTATAAACTTTCAATTCAGGGGGAAGATTTGGTTCGCCAGCTACATTCCCTTTGCCAATATTTAAAGAACCGAGGAGTAACAGTAATTCTAGTTAATGAAACCCACTCTATAGCAGGAGGAGAATTTAATATAACAGAAGTAGGACTGTCTTATCTGGCAGACAATTTGATTTTTCTTCGCTATTTAGAATTAAATGGAGAATTGCGTAAAGCGATCGGCGTACTAAAAAAGAGAGTATCAGATTTTGAACGTACTATGCGAGAATTTAAAATTACCAAGTATGGTATTAAGGTAGGAGAACCTTTGACCCATTTGCGAGGTATTTTAAGCGGTGTTCCTGAATTGATGAATAGAGATCGTTGATTATTCCGATACAGTCTAACTGCATCTCCTTCCCCACCTTTTTGAATCAAATAATAGATAACGTTAGTGGGTAATATTAGTTACGGTCATTGCAGCGGTTTAATTTATGGCTTTGTAGGAAAATCAAGATGAAGCGTATTCTCTTATTAATAGAACATCAACAGAATAGAAAAGTTTTACACCAAGCTCTAGAGCAATACTATAAAGTTCTCGTTCCTGAAGTTGAGTCTGATTTTGCGATCGCTGGAGAGGAAATACTGAAAGAAGATTTCGATCTATGCTTTATTGATTTTACGGCTATTCATCTTTTAAGAGAAAAGATCCTCGCCAGAAGAGATGCAGCTATTCCTCTATTTTTGCCAATTATTTTTCTAACTACGCAGCAAGAGGTTGGTATATCTACTGACCATTTAGAAGCACTGATTGATGATATTATTCATGTTCCCGTTGAAAAAATCGAGCTACAAACCAAAATCAGAGTGTTATTGCGATCGCGTTCCTATTCTCTTCAGCTTCAATCAGCCAGAGATAAGCTCAACGAATCTTTGGTCAAGGAAAAAGAACTAAACAAGATAAAATCTCGCTTTATTTCCACTGTTTCTCACGATTTCCGCAATCCGTTAAACAGTATTTCAGGAATGGCGCAAATCCTAGAAGCCTATGGTGACAAATTAGAGCCAGAAAAAAAGACAGAAGTTTTACAACAGCTAAGGCGTAACGTCACCAAAATGACCAGTCTCATAGATGATGTGTTGGTCATTAGCAAAAAAGATATGGACAAGCTCCAATTTGACCCAGCATCGCTCGATTTAAAAGCATTTTGTCTCGATTTGATTGCGGAAGTACAAACAGCCTTTAACGATAAGCAAATAATTAACTTTACTTACAACACAGAACAAGAAAAATTTAATCTAGATAGTAAACTACTCGATCATGTCTTAAGCAACCTGCTGACTAATGCCTGTAAATATTCTTCTTTAAATAGTATTGTTGACCTAGAAATATACTTAAAAGCTTCGGAGTTAATATTTATTGTGCGCGATCGCGGTATTGGTATTCCCCCAGAAGATATCCCCAATTTGTTTAACTCCTTTTATCGCGCTAGCAACTCAAAAAACTATCAGGGAACGGGTTTAGGGCTGGCGATCGCTAAAGAATATGTTGAATTTCATCAGGGCGAGATCGCTGTTGAAAGCGAGTTAGAAGTCGGAACTACTTTTACTGTCACAATTCCGATCGTTGATGAATAGTCGATAATTACTGTTCATCACTTCCTGGTATGTCAGTGGTTATTTTTAAACGCACCACATTAATTACTTCAACATCCACTTCTAAAGTCACTCTTTCAGCGTTCATGTTCTTTTCTCTAACTCTATCCCCCGCAATTTGAATTACATCGAGAGCTTGATCGACTGCTCCTTGAATAACTTTTTCTGTAACTTCTTCGGTCTTGCCATCAGTAATATTTGAAACTTCACTAACAACTTTCTTACCAGTTTTTTCGACGGCATCTGTAACTTTATTCATTAGTTTTTGGCTTTCTTGAGGAATATCTTCTAAATTCATAGTATTGTAGTGATTTAGTTTCTTACTCTTTCAATATAAGCAGTTACCAAACTTGAATCAATCATTCTCAAGACAGTTATTATCAAGACAAAACAAATCAATTAGTTGTTTTTCTGATTAACTAAAAACCATACTAACTATACCGTCTACAATTTCATCAAGGGGTAAAATCAAATCCACACAGCCAGTTTCAATGGCGTTTTCTGGCATACTAAATACTTGAGAAGTTTGGCGATCCTGAGCAATCACTTTACCTCCCATCTTTTTGACTACTTGCACCCCCTCTTTACCATCACCATCACAGCCAGTTAGTACGATTGCTACTGCTTTTTCCTTGTAACTATTGGCCAAAGACTTAAAAGTATATTCGGCAGAGGGACGGACAAAATGCTCTTTTGGAGCATCAGAAAGACTAAGTGTTCCATCGTTAACAATTAAATGCTTATTGGGAGGAGCAACATAAATAGCTCCTGCACGCAATTCCATACCTTCTTTGGCTTCATATACTTGCAAAGGGCTATGTCGATTGAGAATGCTAGTTAAATGGCTTTTGTATTGAGGAGACAAATGTTGAACAATTATGATCGCGCCAGGAAAATCTTGAGGTAAATTCGTAACAACAGTCTTTAATGCTTCTACACCTCCCATTGAAGATGCGATCGCTATGACTCGATTAGGTTTGTGAGCATTATTAACAGATTTCTGTTTGGAAGTATATCTTATTTCTGCTACCACGATTTTACTTACCTATTGGTTAATTTTGTTGAGTTTGTTCGATCGAGTTTTACCTATAAACCATAAATTGTTTTTTAAAATTACAAACATTTAATTAGTTTGTGCTTAGATTATATTCGCTTTTTTAATAAATAGTGTCTGCCCAAAGTAATAATGGCTACTATACTTTGCTTTAATTATTTATAGTTAACAGGCATAAAAAATATATAGATCGCAAACAGATGGTTAGAAAAAAGCGCAATAATGGTGACAATTGGCAGCAAGAGTTAAAAGAAATAATTAGTGGAGCTTCTGGAGGATTTTTATTTGGAATTCCTTTACTTTATACAATGGAAGTCTGGTTTATTGGGTCTTATATTGAACCTCCATTCCTCTTAATTGTTTTGATTATCATCATTATTGTGGTCTTTTTGCTCAATCAAATTGAAGGTTTTCGTCCCCAAGAAAGTGAAACATTATTAGGTGCGATCGCCGAAACTATGGAAACTTTAGCTATTGGTATGTCTTGCGCTACTTTGATGCTAATAATTTTGGGTCGGATCGATTTTCAAACTCCCCTAGCTGAAACTTTGGGCAAAATAGTATTTGAAGGCGTACCTTTTTCATTGGGAGTAACTTTTTCGCGATCGCTTTTAAATGGTGAAGATAAAGATGATTCAGCCCAAGATCGATCTCCCCATGATAGCCAGAAAAAAATAATCTGGCAGGATACTTTAGCTGACTTTAGTGCAACTTTGATTGGAGCTTTATTTATTGCCTTTAGCATTGCTCCCACAGATGAAATTACAGTCTTAGCAGCCTCTTCTTCTCCTCTGAGACTATTAATTATTATTGCTACTTCCTTGCTAGTTTCCTATGGAATAGTTTTTGCTTCTAATATTGCTAACTATCAACATCGTCTTCAGCAACGAGGATTATTTCAAACTCCTCAAAGTGAAACTATCATATCTTATTTAATATCTTTACTTGCAGGTATGTTAATGCTGTGGTTTTTTCAAAAAGTTACCTTTGGCGATCCTTGGTTTGTTTGGTTGCGCTACAGTATAATTTTGGCTTTTCCCGCAAGTATCGGTGGTGCAGCAGGACGTTTGGCAGTATGATAAATTGCCTAGCGTTTAATGAATAAACAATGCCGAAAACTAATAAAAAAACCTCTTCTGCCGAAAGAGCTAGCTTTATCATTTCCTTATTTATTGTCAGTATTTTATTTTTTCTAGTTTGTTTTGCTTGGGTTACAGGGGATAACAATCCACCCATCTTGTCAGTTGAAACTGGATCTGATATCAGACATATAAAACAACAGTATTATGTGCCTTTTACAATAACTAATTCTGGTGGGGAAACGGTAGAATCGGCAGAGATTGTTGCTAAATTATTATTTAATAGTGATGAAGAAACTGGCAGACAGCAGGTAAATTTTCTATCTCGCCAGGAAGAAAGATCTGGTGAGTTTATTTTCAACCATAACCCCAAAGAAGGAAAACTAGTTGTTCGAGTTGCCAGTTACAAATTACCTTAAAAAAACACCTGAAATTAACTCATCTTAAAAGCACGATAGCGAGCCTGTATAAATAAATATATAGCGTATGCTATTAGCCCTAAAGCCATCAATCCTAACAAAACTTTGCCAAAAGGCTGCTGCGCCAAAGTCAATAATGCTCCATCCAATCCTTTTACCTTATCTGGATCGTAATTTCTGGCTGCTTGAATAATAAAAAAGCCAATCATAACAAACACAATTCCTCTGGCAGCTATGCCAAAACGACTGATATTAACTAATAATTTTTCTTGCTGATGATTAAGCTCACTTAAGTTAAGTTTCTTACGAAACTTAGTTTTATAAGCGCGATAAATACGATAAAAACCAATACCAATAGTTACTGCGCCACCTATACCCACGAGCCACCTTCCAAAAGGCTGCTGCATTACCATCGCCGTCCAATCTTGCTTGGAATTACCACCACCGCTACTACCACCAGAACCAATTGCCAGCAAAGCAGCATTTGCAGCTACTCCAATATATGCCAAACCACTCAAAAGATATCCCAAACGGGTGAATATTCCCTTCGCGTCTGTACCTTTGTCTCTTGGATCGTTGATAGCTTCAATAAAACGCCAAATAACATATCCTACTAAGCCGATGGCAATCAAACCTAATAATATTTTGCCAAAAGGCTGCTTTGCGATCGCTTGCAAAGCACCTCCCGTATCAGTCGTATCACCACCAGTGGTAAAGGCTGCTAACAAGGCTAATATACCGATCGCACCATAGACGAACCCTTTGGCTGCATAGCCAAACCTTGCAAATGTTTCCATATTAATATTAAAAATTTATTATTTAGCTTATTTGATTAAGGGTTTATATTTATCTGTCTTAGTATATAAACTTACTTTTAATTTTTAAAGTTGATAATTTTGAGTAATTATGAGGCATTTCGTTTTGATAAACGATAAATTTATAACCGTACTTTTGAATTAACAATGACAAACATTACAACTATGGTTGGATGTATTTTTAAATGATTTACTGCATAATACTGTATGCAATAAAATAAACCATTTTTAAATGACAGATAATCAACCAAAACGCGCTGTTGGCACATTTCCTACCCGCAAAGACACCGAAGTAGCACTAATAGATCTTCGGGATGCTGGCTTTAATATGGACAAGGTATCGGCGATCGCTAAAAATCCCCAAGGGGGAGATCTAGCCGATGTAGAAGTCAAATCTAGTGCAGAAAGAGCTAAAGAAGGCGCGGAGACAGGCGCGGTTATGGGTGCAACAACAGGCGGTATTCTAGGCTTGATTGGTAGTTTGAGTATTTTAGCAATTCCTGGAGTTGGCGTTGCTACTGAAGTTGCGGTTTTATTAGGTAATGCTCTGTTGGGTAGTGGACTTGGTGCTGCTGGAGGTACTTTAGTTGGTGCTTTAATGGGCTGGGGAATACCTGAAGAGCAAGCAGAATATTATCAAGAGCTTTTGTCTGAAGGTAGTTATGTTGTTTTAGTAGAAGGTACGGAAGCAGAAATAAATGGTGCCAAAGCCATTTTACTTAATTATCAACTTAGTAATTGGAATGTATATGATGCTCCTAATCATCATAATCTAATGGGGAATTGAATAGATAAAAGTCAATTTAAATAATTAATAAAATCATAATCAACAACTAATGCTTGAATCTATTACTAACACAATAAATTCCCTTGGATATGTAGGAATTGCTTTATTGATGGCATTAGAAAATATAATTCCCCCAATTCCTTCAGAATTGATTATGCCTTTGGCGGGGTTTACTGTTACTCAAGGAAAAATGAGCTTTTTTGCCGTAGTGGTAGCAGGAACTATTGGTTCAGTAGTAGGCGCAACTCCCTGGTATTTTTTAGGGAAATATTGGGGACTCAAAAGGACAAAACAAATTGCCGATCGCTATGGAAAGTGGCTTACTGTTTCGGGAAAAGAGGTCGAAAAAGCTAAAAAGTGGTTCGATCTCAGAGGCAACATGGCTACTGGGTTGGGTCGCCTTGTGCCTGGCATTCGTACTTATATATCTTTGCCCGCAGGTATTAGTAAAATGCCTTTTTTGTCCTTCCTATTCTATTCAACTTTAGGAAGTGTTTTCTGGGTAAGTTTTTTAGCTGGTGCAGGATATATTTTGGGAGCTAACTATAAAAAAGTTGGAACATATTTAAAACCAGTTTCCATCATGGTGTTAGTCGGAGTTTTGGCTGCTGTGGCTTATTGGGTGATTAAAAGAAAAAAGAAATCTAATGACTGAATTGGAGTAATAGTTAGTATTAAAAGATAAAAACAAGCTATAATAAATCTCATCATAATTAACAGTAAAGTTAGAAGCCAATAGAGATTGGCAGCTTGGAGCTACAAAAATGATTGTTTTCAACTATTAAAATTAAGAATCCTGTGTTCATGCGCGAGCGCGTCATATCTTGGCTAGAGGAAAATGTTTCCCAACACCGTTTGCAACACATTTTAGGCGTAGAGCAAACCTGTGTTGACTTAGCTCGCTGTCATCAACTAAACGAAGAAAAGGCAGCACAAGCAGGATTAATGCACGATTTGGCGAAGTTCTTCCCCCCCAAAAAGCTACTGAAGATAGCGAGGGAAGAGAAGATGGAAGTAGACGAAATATGTCTCAACTCTCCCCACCTGATTCATGCCGATATTAGTGCCGTGGTAGCCCAACAAGAATTTGGAATTAAAGACGCAAAAATATTAGCTGCGATCGCAAATCATACCTTGGGAACGCCAGGAATGAGCAAATTAAGCTGCGTGGTTTTTATTGCCGATGCCCTCGAACCAAATCGAGGGGATAATACAGAATTAAACGCGATGCGTGCTACAGCAAAAGAAAATCTTTACAAATGTGTGCAACAAACTAGTGATTATTCTTTAAAATATTTAGTAAGTCAGCAAAAAACAATTCATCCTCGCACCATCTTGACCAGAAATTGGGCTTTGTCTAAAGCCAAGCATAAATAACTAATTGTCCACTCATCAAGCCTAATTAAAACCAAAATAAAACTTTAGAACATATTTGCATGAGTAACTTATCATCAGAACAGGCAGTTTCCACCCAACAACAATTAAACCAAAATATGTCCGTTGATAGTAAAGAATTAGCTTTACAGATAGCGGATGCAGCTGAAGACAAGAAAGCCCAAGATATTGTCCTGTTAGAGGTGTCTGAGGTTTCTTATTTGGCTGACTATTTTGTGATTATCACAGGTTTTTCAGGCACTCAATTAAAAGCGATCGCCGATTCTATAGATCGACGAATTGAAGAAAAATATAATCGTCTACCTGTAAGAGTTTCAGGCAAAAGAGAGGGAAACTGGATAGTTCTAGATTATGAAGATGTTATTGTACATATCTTTCTCCCTGAAGAGAGAGAGTATTATAATCTAGAGGCATTTTGGGGACACGCCGAGCGCACAGAATACGTCTCCCAGTCTAGTTAAACTCCATCCATGAATAAATCAACGATAAATTTTTGTCCCGTCCCAACCGAACAACAACCAATTAACGAATACGAAAAACTAAAAGAGTCATGGCTGTTTGATTGGGGAATTTTGGGAGTAAGTCAATATAGCAAAAAGATAGCCTGGGTATGCTTTTGGAGTGCAATTTTGGTTGTGCCTCTGGCGATGTCAGTTTTTGCTCCCAAACAGGATGTATTTCATTGCATCCTCTCAAGTTTGGTTGGTATTTCTTTTTTGACAGGAATATTTATTTCCAGAATTTATTTAGGCTGGCAGTATATTAAAGATCGTTTGAGAAGCGATCGCATTTTTTATGAAGAGTCAGGCTGGTATGATGGACAAACTTGGCTCAAGCCTACTGCTATGTTAAACCGCGATCTCCTAGTAGCTAATTATGAAATCGAACCCATCCTAAGTCGATTCCACAAAACCTATGGTTTGTTAGTGAGCATGATTGCTTTAAGCAGTTTGGCTTGGCTAATTATCAGTTGAACCACTTGCCTGCCAATTATTGTTCATAGCTATTCTAAAGGATTCTATCGTGTAGATACACCTTTAGATAATCGCTTCGCCTAATAGCTTGGTTTCAAGGCATTATTATTTTTATATAAAAGCGCAGGATCGAATGACCAGGGGAAAAAGAACTAATACAACTCCGCTAGAAGTCCACCTCCTCCGAGAAGGAATCGTTGAATCATCCCATCGGGTAGAAGCAGCGGTTTGCGACGAGCGAGGGAGAGTCTTGCTATTGGCAGGAAACGCGGAGACATCAGCATTTATTCGCTCGGCATTGAAGCCTTTTCAGGCATTAGCAGTTACTAGTACGGGTACATTGCAAAAATACGACTTGAGCGATCGCGATTTAGCAATTATCTGTAGTTCTCATCAAGGGACAATCGAACAGGCAAGACAAGCCTTTAATGTGCTTTGGCAAGCTGATGTAGATGCAAATAATCTCAAGTGTCCTATTCCTGATGGTAAAAGCACGCAATTACAGCACAATTGCTCTGGAAACCACGCGGGAGCATTAGCTGTTTGTCAAAACCGTAATTGGCCCCTAAACACTTATCTACACCGTTCTAACCCCGTACAAAAGCTGATTTTAGATAAGATATCAGAATTGCTCCAAATGCCTGGAGAAGAACTCATTGGGGCAAAGGATGATTGTGGGATGCCTACCTACGCAATGGAATTGAAGCAGATGGCTCATTTATACGCTCAGCTAGCAGCAGGTAGCAGCTTAGATTTAGAACGTATCGCCAGAGCAATGACCTATTATCCTCGATTGATTTCGGGAGATGGTAATTTCGATACCGAATTAATGCGTTTGAGTGAAGGAGAATTAGTCAGTAAATCAGGTGCAGAAGGTATTCAGTGCGTCGGTAGAGTCGGACAGGGAATGGGACTGGCGATCAAGGTCAAAGATGGCGCAAGAAGAGCCAAATATGCAACCGCAATTCAATTACTGCGACAGATGGGCTGGATCTCCCCTGCGATCGCCGAAATACTATCCGACAAATTTGTTCAATTGACTCCTTACAAACGCTTGGAAACTATTGGAGAGTTATCTATTCTTTAATAACCTATAACCTATAACCTATAGTTGCTCACTGATAAATGGTCAATGACATGATTACTGATTCCAATTAATCGGTAAAGCAGTATCTTGAATATCACCACTTGGTTTAACAATTTCCGTTTCCCGATCTAACACAGCTTCAACGCGATCGTAAATCGCTTGTGCTTCTTCAAGAGAATTACCAATACTAGTTAAACCAAGCTTGCCAAATTCTGATAATGCACCCATGAGATGAAATACAGTGCCAGTCCGACTACTACTGTCAAAATGTAATCTTTCCTGGGCGATAATATCCATCAAATCGTTGGGAAGCAAACCTTTATACTGCTCTTTTTGCAAATTATCCGTAGCAATATAGTGCTTTTCTTGATTTTGCTGACTCAAAAACTTGCCTGTATCATAATCGAATGTACCATTAGTCAAAAGTCTTAGGGTCATAAAGGGGTGGGTAGTGCCTCCTTTGCGTAAATTGATTTCGATCGCCTGAATATCCCATTTATTACCTGGCTGTTGTACCGCAATAAAATCTACGCTATAACGCTCTATTGCACCTTTGGCTGCTAGTGCTTCTCCTACTTTTAAACCTAATTCTTGCAGTTGAAAACGATAGTCCGCATCGGCGGGAAAGTAGCAACCTTCATACACCTGTCCGTCTGCACCACCCAAGATTTGGTCGTGGGTAGAGATAATTTCTACTTCTCCTGATGGTCTAATGTATCCCTGGACACTAGGCGATCGCTTTACATCTCCTTCAACAAAAGCCTCGACAATTGCGCCTAATTCAGGAATACGAGCCGAAAAAGTCTTCCAAGTCTCTCCTGCTCCTTGAAAGCTCATGTTTACTAACTGTTTATTCAAAGCATCAGCTGTCTTTTCGCGATCGCAATGGTCAGGATTACAGTCCTGAATTTGTCTTAAATCTAATAAAGCATTACCCTCTCCTGAAAAACCTTCGTTGAGCTTGACTACAATTCTTTTTAAACCTGGTTGTCTGCGCCACAGATTAAATAACTCTTGAACCAAATCGAAGACGTTTGTTACCGTATAGCTTCCATCTGGGTGAGGAATTTTTACCTCCGCAAAGATTTGACGACTACCACTTTTTGAACCCCAGTATAGTACATCAGGAGAAGCAGCCAACATCGGAATACCCAGTTTTAAAGATAGTTTTTGTTCGAGATCCGTGGAGTTATAACAAACCATATAAGATTTGTTAGGACGCAACGCGCGACGAATTTTTTTCACCAGACGAGGACGGTCTAAAATCTTTTGAGTTAGTGGTTTGAGCGATCCATCATAGGTGCTAATTAACAAAAGGCGATCGCGAGCGTGAGAAAATGGTATTCCTGGTAATAGCTGTAGATAATAGTCGATGACGATGGGACATAACGGCAAAGCAGTGATGTAGATAACTCGTGTCAGAGGGTTACGCAGACGAATTAAAGAAAATAGCAGTCTCTCTTCGTAATGTAAAAATCCATCTACCTTACTTCCTACCTCTTGATCCACGCTAAAGGAAGGAATAACTAAAATATCATAATCATCTTGGTCAAATATATCGACACTCTGCCAAAGCTGCCCTTCTTCAGAGGATTTTGTCCACTCTCTTAGCTGGTTTTGTAGCTGTCTAAAACGCTCTGCTGCATTATGGGGAAATGTGTCTACCATGCTAAAAAGAAAGTAACTACACTATTGAATAAAACTTCAAAGAATATATTAGCAAGCTCGCGAATAGAGATTTTTTATCTGTTTCAAAAATTATCTTTCTCCTTGACTGCTTGGCTTTTTATTAAGCAGTTATGAATATCTATTGTGTTGTTATAAAAAATAATATTCAAAGGAACTGTAATTTTTTTAGCTACAGCTGGGAACGATGATATTACAAATCTAAAGTTTTGGTAAAGACTTATGAAATCTAAATATCTATCCTTGTTGACAGTAGTAGTGGCGGGACTTTCTTTATCTGCACAGGCTGCAATGGCTGATGTAGTAGTCAAATGGCAAGCAGGGGATAACGCAGCCAATATTCAAAAGGCGATCGATTCTGGTGATAGCACCGTTATTATTCCCAAAGCAACTCAGCCTTGGTTAGTTGGTGAGACTATTTATGCCAAACAACCCAATCAAAAAATTATCTTCAAGCCTGGAGTGGTAGTAGAAGCCAAACCAGGAGCTTTTAAAAAAGATACTTCGACAATGATTACAGTTTTGGCAGACAATGTAACCCTTTCTGGGTACAAAGCTACGCTCAAAATGCGTAAAGCCGACTACCAAAATCCTAAGCTATATACACCTTCTCCATTTCGTCACATCATCTCCCTTAGAGGTGCAAGAAATTTTGTGGTAGAAGGACTAAGATTGAGAGATGCAGGAGGGGATGGTCTTTTTGTATCCCATGGTCAAAGAGAAAATAACAAAGCTGTTCCCGTCAAGAAATACTCATCGGGTATCATTCGTGACGTGATTTCTGAGAATAATCATCGACTGGGATTAAGCATCATGAGCGCGCAAGATCTAACAGTTGAAAATAGTATTTTCAGAACTAGTAGTGGTGTAAAACCCTCTTCAGGAGTAGATATTGAACCAGATCATGATTGGCAAAAGCTGTCCAATATTCAATTCAAAAATAACAAATTCCTCAACAATGGTCGTAACGGAATTCAAATTGGATTAGCTCGATATCGCGGTGCAAATGTATCGGATATTAGTATTACTTTTGATGGTTGTAGATCTGTAGGAAACGGCGAAGACGGTATTTCTATTAATGCTCATGATGCTGGCTTTACTGATGGTCCTAAAGGTTTTATCGATTTTAAAAATTGCATAGTTGCTAAGTCTGGAGAAAATGGAGTTTGGATCAAGTCCGATCACAAAAATCCTTCAGATACTTTTAAAATTAGTTTTGACAATACTACTCTAAATAATACCGCAACCAAATCAACCAATTTCTTCCCAGTTAGCCTGCAAAATAGCTTAAAGCCTGGAGTCGTCTGTAATATCGATTTTGGTAATAAATTTTCTATTAGAGACGATAAAAGTCGTCCAGCACTTTATGTTAATAACCCTGCTAAAAAACAGGGTTTAACTAATATTCATGGTACGATTAGCGTCAAGAATACTAATAAGAAACCCCCTGTTTTGGGAGATAAGCTCAACAACGTAACCTTAAAGTTTACTAATTAATCGAGTTAGTACAAACATTGATTGTAGGGTGGGCATTGCCCACCCTACTCGATAAATTAAAGCTGATGATACATTCTATTGCCAATCTTCCCAATCTTGATTAAAAATAGACGTATTAGGAAATGCGGTAGGATTGCCAGTTCGATCTATTTTTTCCTTTAATACGCCTAACTCCTCCTCATTGATAAACGCTTCATCCACCAACTGATAAGGCATAATCTCTCGATCTAAGCTAAAAATAGCTGCTATACCCGCAGCAGCACCAGAAGACCATTCAAAAGAATGTACCCGATAAGCAGCAGCAGCAATATGACTAGTTGCAATACTCTTTCCAGCTACAATCAAGTTATCAATGTCTTGAGGAATCATTGCTCTTAAGGGAATCTGGAACGGATAAGCCTGTCCTCCTCCTTGTCTTTCTCCTTCTCTTTCTGTATTGCCAGCTTTTTCGGCTGGACTTTCATTCATGCAAGGATGAAAATCGATCGCATAATGACCGACTCCCACAGAATCAGGATAGATAGTCGAACGAGTGCGCCTTTTAATCTTGTCGATACTCATGTCTTTATTCATCAATGCCTCTCTACCGTCTACCCCCTTCCATAGTTGGCGATAGGTAGTGGCATCTAAGTTTTGGCTGTAGTGTTCGTCTCGATAGTCAGCCCGCGAAATATCTATTTCATTGATGCTAAATCCTTTAGAATAGCCTGGATATACTCGACCAATAATTCTTCTTCCTTCTCTAATATAAGGATATTTAGATAAACCATGAGCCGTACCCATTGGGGAATCTAATCCC
Organism: uncultured cyanobacterium; assembly: GCA_963799375.1. Lineage (GTDB taxonomy): Bacteria > Cyanobacteriota > Cyanobacteriia > Cyanobacteriales > Xenococcaceae > Waterburya. Next base: position 457,665 of record CAWCWY010000003.1, on the reverse strand, counting down.
GTGAGTAAAAGATGATTGGGCTGAGGTTGTTTGACCCCATCTCCCAATTGAGAATCGGTAGTTCCTCGCACTAACCAATAAAAATAGCCAAGGGCATGATCTTCTCCTCGACTTAAAGTCTTAGTGCGTAGTCCTCCTTGCCAACCACCAGGTTCGAGTTGCCCCAATTCTTCAAGTTGTTGACGGGTATAGACCAAATTATCCTTAGCTGTGCCTGGACGGTAATCATTACCCCAAGTCCAATTCTGCATGGAAATATCTCCAGGGGTGGGTGCGGTAAATTCAATCCCCCGAAACTTTTCTGTATCTCCTTCTTTGGGACTCCAAATACGACGGTAAGTAAAGACTAAATCGAAATCGGCTAGTCTTTCTAGTTCATAGCTATAGTAATTTTGGTGCTTATCATAAAAGGTTGGCATCTCATGCTCTTGCTCGTCTTCGGTTGCTTCCATGGCAAAAGTATAAGTAAATCCTTGGGTACAGTAAGGATCGCCTTCGGTGCTAGAAGAAGATGGTTCAGTAGAAGACAAAGGATCGATGCCCAAACGATAGGGAATATCCGCTAATGCCACAATTTCACCCGTTTCAGTGGCTTCAATAACATACCAGTCTGCTGCTTGTTCGGAGTTTGAAGCAGGAACAAAACGAATTATCGACTTGCTAAATTTGGAAGAGTCTTCGTAGGTATAGGCATCTTCAATAGTGCTGGATAGAGGCAAAGCATTCAGGGGTAGATATTCACTTTTAGGACTATGTTGAATAGCTACGGCACTAGTTATTTGCTTTCCAGTTCCTTCCCCTTCAACAGCTTCAATTGATAAATCTTTGACTACCGTAGCGGGAAACCAGTGCAATTTACCTTTGCCTTTTTTTTCTGCCTCCTTAAGCTGTTCCCACATTACCTTATGGGCATCTTTAGGCAAAAAACAGGATTCACTTACCCAGCAGTCTCCAGGATTTAGTTCTTTGTAGTATTTTTCTATCCGCTTTCTAAATTCTAAATAACCACGAGGAAAGAAAAGCTGGGAACGTTGAGTAGTTCTTTCATCTAATGCAGATGTGCCTTGAGACGATATCTGTCCCCCAACCCAGTCTGTAATTTCAGTCATGCAAACTGTTCTACCTGCTAGTAATGCCTCGTAGCTGGCTGCGACTCCTGATAAACCGCCACCAATAACCAATAGCTCACATTCGACTGTCCGATCGACAGTAGGAGGTGATACTGCTTTGGCTGATAATCCTAAATCCCATACTAATAAACCCACAGAGATTGAAACTAGCGATCCGATCCAATTTGATGACACCTTGTACCTCCTCACTTATGTACGTCCAATTAATATAGTTCCCAACTAAACATTTTTATTACGGTTTTAGGTTGGACTAGTTGACTGTATGCCATTTTTATACTGATTTATGATAGACGTTTAAGATCGATTATTGTGAAGTCAGTTTGCGCCATTAAAGAAAGAACACTTTAGTTGAAAATCTCTCTTCGTGTAGATCGGGCATTACCATCCCCTTTATTACTGGATAAGGACTAGAATAACTATAAGTTTTTCATATATTTTAAATACTCCATCACATATATTTAATGACTTCAATTATTACTCTTACGCCTAAGCTCAATGCTCCAACTATATGTAAGCTTGATAATGGTTTAACTATCATTGCCGAACAAATGCCCGTCGAGGCAGTGAACCTCAATGTGTGGATTAATGTAGGTTCAGCTAAAGAAAGCGATGAAATTAACGGCATGGCGCATTTTCTAGAACATATGGTGTTCAAGGGTACGCCCAATTTAAAGGTTGGTGAGTTTGAACAGTTGATTGAAGAGCGTGGTGCTGTTACTAATGCTGCTACAAGCCAAGATTATACTCATTACTATATTACAACTGCCCCCAAAGATTTTGCCGAACTAGCACCCCTACAGTTAGATGTAGTATTGAATCCTAGTCTAGAAAATGAGGCTTTTGAACGGGAAAAGCTAGTTGTATTGGAAGAAATTCGTCGCTCCGAAGATAGTCCTCGTCGTCGTACTTTTTACCGTTCGATGGAAACTTGCTACGAAACTCTTCCCTATCGCCGTCCCGTATTAGGACCTGTCAATGTAATTGAAAACTTGCGATCGCAACAAATGCAAGATTTTCATGGTGCATGGTATCAACCCCAGTCGATGACCGCAGCAGTAGTGGGCAATTTGCCCGTTGAAGAGTTGATTGGTACTGTCACTCAAGCATTTGACCATCACTACAGTTCGGGTCAGGAATATATTAAAAATTCTACCCCTTCAGTAAGTCCAGAAAAACCTTTCACAAACATTGTTCGTCATGAATATACTGATGAAAGTTTGCAACAGGCTAGATTAGTCATGGTGTGGCGTGTTCCTGGAATGGAAAACCTTGACGAAACTTATGCTTTAGATATTTTGGCGGTAATTTTAGGACAGGGTAAGGTATCTCGTCTGTTTAGAGAGTTACGGGAAGAAAAAGGTTTGGTTAATCAAATCGGTGTAAGTAACATGACCCAAACTCACCAGGGGGTATTTTATATTTCGGCTGCTTTACCCACCGAAAACATCCCAGAAGTTGAAAAAGCGATCGCCGATCAGATTAGAAATATTCAAAAAGAACCCATTGCAGCTAAAGATATCGATCGCATTCGTACTCAGGTAGCTAATCGATTTGTCTTTGCCAATGAACGTCCAAGCGATCGCGCTAACCTTTACGGTTTCTATTATTCCCAGTTACAAGATCTTTCCCCTGCTTTGAATTATCCCCAACATATTCAGTCTGTATCTGCCAAGGATTTACAAACAGCAGCGCAAAAATATCTCAATCCAGAAGCTTATGGAGTTGTGGTGATGAAACCTGCGTAATAATTATTTCTTTGATAACTGGGGTCAATAAACTAAAACTAAACTAGTTAGTTGTTCGTATTTTTTGTTATTATTGTTAGGCTGCTTCAGGAGAGGTGGCAGAGTGGTCGAACGCGCTCGACTTGAAATCGAGTGTACAGAGATGTACCGTGGGTTCGAATCCCACCCTCTCCGTACTTACAGGGATAGTATGTTCTAAACATACTACACAGGAGTATGAGCTTTTCGCCGTAGAAAAGCTATGCTTCCATTTACAATCGCACTACCTGAGCCATCAAAGTCAGCCTAGCTTGCGATCGCTTTCAAGTTTTCTCTAGATACTGCCTCATTTTATTTTGGTATGGGGATCGTGCTTTTGCCCTTAATTCTAGTTGAGAAATTACAATAATACGATCCTTTCCATTCTCTTTAGCTATGGCTGGGTTTTCTTCAGTCAAAAATTCCTAAATTAATATTTCTAACTGTACGTATCCAACCTGCTAATCCCTCCAGTTAAGAGTAGCGTTCGAAAAAAATAAATCGAATTTTCGCAATTATAATTATTTCGTATTTTGCAAAATCTATATTTTTCCGTAATTTTTGCGCCCACTTTAATTAAGCATTTGAATGTTTGGCATATTTTTCTGGATTCCATATATTTTTCTCAAAAATCCAGTAAAATACCAAAACAAAATTAGTATATTACATTTAACTTTATTGACACACTTTGGACGTATTTTATCTTAAAGAAGACAATTCAAAAGCGATCGAGGTAAAATCGAACCCGATCGCAAATTAAATATTTATAACTGATATTATGACTACTCAAAAAAAGCCCAAGAATAAAAAAACTGTTAAAAGAAAAAATAAAATAAGTCCAGCTATGAGAATAATTCCTGCGACTGTTGGAGTTATATTACTTTTAGGCTGGGTTAGTTGGAAAGGTTTAACAGCCCCAGTCGAGGCGAAAGGAAAAGAGGTAGATAAAGAAAAGCAAGTCCAGTTTACGGTTAAATCTGGTGTGGGAGGAAATCAAATTGGAGCAGAATTAGAACGGGCTGGTTTGATAAAATCCGATAATGGCTGGAAGATCTGGACAAAGCTAAAGCAAGCGACAGACTCTAAAGGTGGTTTTAAAGCGGGAACTTATTTAGTTTCCCCCGAAGAATCTTTATCTGATATTGCAGCTAAGATTTGGGATGGGAAAATCATGCAGACTAACTTTACCATTCCTGAAGGTTGGTCTACCAAACAAATGGCAGAATATTTTGAATCTCAGGGTTACTTTAGCGCGGATGAATTTGAGAGGGCAATAGAAGAAATTCCTGACGAGAAATATTCTTGGCTTCCTCAAGATTTACCGATTCTAGAAGGCTTTTTATATCCAGATACCTATAAGATTAGCAGCGATCGCATTAGCAATCCCCAGGCGATAATCAATACTATGCTCGATCGCTTTGAACAAATAGCTTTACCTGTCTATGAAGCCGAAAAGCCAGATATGAGTTTAAAAGACTGGGTGACACTAGCTAGCATTGTCGAAAAAGAAGCGGTGGTTGGAGAAGAAAGACGTTTAATTGCTGGGGTATTTACCGCTAGGCTAGACCAAGGTATCAGATTAGGATCTGATCCCACCGTAGAATATGGTTTGGGTATCCGACAAACTGCCGATCAACCCCTCACCTATGCCCAAGTAGAAACGCCATCGCCTTATAATACCTATATGAATGCTGGCTTAACTCCAACTCCGATTGCTTCCCCTGGTATAGAAAGCCTAAAAGCGACTCTTGAACCCAGAAGGTACAAATTATTTATACTTTGTGGCTCGTTATGATGGAACTCATATCTTTAGTGAAACCTTAAGGGAACATGAAGCAGCCACCAGAGAAATTCGCCGTCAACGAAATCAATAGTAATTACTGATTGAGGACATAATTGGCTACTTTCCTCGTTCCTTATTCCTCTTTCCTCTTTCCTTAATTAAAATGGATTTATTGCGATCGCTTCCTATTGGGTCATATTTAGAACAGCCTGTTACTTGGCTGCACAGAATAGATCCACGAGTAAAATTAACCTGGTTAATGACTTTTTTAATTGCTCCTCTGTTGAGTAATCCTTTTTGGCGCATCGCTTTAGCAGCCTCTTTAATTTTATTAACTATTGTTGCGGGGATTCCCTTTCGAGTATGGCGCAAACAAATGGGGTGGCTACTGTTGTTATGCACTTTTATGTTTTTATTTGCTAGCATTTCTCCCGATAGCCTAGCAGTAAAACACACCCCTAGAATTGCTCCATTCTGCCCTGATGCAGCTTCAGTGAAAACCGCTACAGATAGTCAGTTGATACAGCCTACAAAATGTGCTTCTCCTTTACCCGATGCAACTGACTACAGGTATGTCTTATTCGACCAACCTAAGTTCTTAGTGATACCCCGTTTAACCATTACTCGTCGCTCTTTAGATGTAGCGATTAGGATTTCTACCTTAATTTTTACTTTAATTTATAGTACCAGCCTGTATCTTTTAACCACCGCCCCAGAAGAAATCACCGAAGGATTAGACGATTTAATGAGTCCTCTACGTCGTCTAAATATACCCGTATCTGAGATTGTTCTTACTTTGACCCTATCTTTACGTTTTATACCTTTAGTCTTAGAAGAAGTGCAAAATTTGGTTCGTTCGGTACGTACTAGGGCAATTAACTGGAAAAAACTCGGTTTACGTCGAAGTTCTCAACTATGGCTGATTGTTTGCGAGAAACTATTAGAAAACTTGTTACTCAGAGCAGAACAAATTGCAGTAGCAATGGATGTAAGAGGGTTTACAACTCCTAACGAACATCGAGTTCAATGGCATCAATTAAAATTGCGATCGCGTGATTGGATTGCATTAGGTGTCCTAATTCCTTTCTGGTGCGCCCGTTGGTTTGTTGGTGGAGCTTTTTGATCGTGGTAGAAGCAATCCGATCGTGGTTATGGCGATCGCTACCTCTTAAAAACCGTACCGCTTCAGATATATTCACTACTTTATTTGGTGATGAAGACATTGCTACTCTCCTTGAAAGTCCAAGTAAAGCCGACCCAGAATACCCCCAACTGTCTCGCTATTCCATTTGTGCTGGTTCACCACGAAAAGTAGATGGCAAGGCTAAATTATGGACTCCTAAGACGGGTAAAATATTGCCCTTTTTGCGATCGCTATTACAGCAATCGAGAATAGACAATCCAGATGTTGCTCATCTTCCCTTTACAGGGGGTTGGTTGGGTTGGTTGGGTTACGATCTAGCATGGGAAATCGAATCTTTACCCAATCTCAATCAGGATACACTACCCTTCCCTATCGCATACTGGTATGAACCTGAATGTTTTGCTGTTTTGGATCGTGTAGAGCAAACCCTTTGGCTAGCCAGCACTGAACCAGAACAACTAGACAATTTAGAAAAAAAAATTATCTCCCAGTCCCCAAGCTATCCGAAGGTATATCCTTATGCGCGATGCGAAGCGAGTCCTTTAGGGAAGCGGTATCCTTTAGGGTTAGAACCCCAAGTCCCTGCCAAAATTCATTTTTTAACAGATCGAGAACAATATCAAAACGCTGTCAAACAAGCCAAAAAATATATTCAAGCAGGAGATATTTTTCAGACTAATTTATCCTTACGCTTTCAAACTCAAACCGACCGAGATAGTTGGTCAATATATCGTCAACTGCAACAAATAAATCCTTCCCCTTTTGCTAGCTACTGGCGATCGCCTTGGGGAGATATTATCAGTTGTTCTCCCGAACGATTGGTTAAGCTGCAAGAAAAACAAGCAGAAACTAGACCAATTGCAGGAACGAGAAGAAGAGGCTTCGATAGAGAAAGCGATCGCAACCTTAGCACGAGAATTATTGTCTAATACTAAAGAAAGAGCCGAACATATCATGCTCGTAGATCTAGAACGCAACGATCTAGGTAGAGTCTGTCAGTGGGGTTCGGTAGAAGTAGATGAATTACTAGCGATCGAACGCTATAGTCATGTGATGCACTTGGTTAGTAATGTTAAGGGAATTTTACAATCTGACTATGATGCAGTCGATTTGATTCGAGGTGTATTTCCTGGAGGAACAATTACAGGATGTCCCAAAGTTCGCTGTATGGAAATTATTGAAGAATTAGAACCTGTGGGTCGAAGTCTATTTTATGGTTCTTGTGGCTACCTTGACTGTCGGGGAAATTTAGACTTAAATATTCTCATCCGTACTCTGTTATATGTTCCATCTGCTGATTCGGAGCAAGCTCAAGTATACGGACAGGTTGGAGCAGGTATTGTTGCTGATAGCAACCCCGAACAAGAATGGTATGAGTCATTAAACAAAGCCGAGGCACAAATAACCGCGTTACGATTAGCAACAAATCAATAACAGTATTTTGAGGAAATTATAAAAACTTCAGAGTATTTCTCGAACATTATCTTGAACCTAGTCTATTTTTTAAGTATTTAGTGTCCCATCAATAATTTGATAATTTAATATTATGACCAATTCATCTCCTCAAGACCCACAAAAGCCTATTCCAGAACGTAGACGAAAACCAGCAACGGGAGTCACTTTTGATGAGATGGTTGCCATTATTGTTGCTTTTTCCACCATTGGGGCAATCTTATTTTGGATTTTGGGCGGTAGAAAAGGCGAAATTGCTGGCAACTTTGGTTTGGGAGGACAAAATAGCGCATTGTCTGGAGACGATGTTGGAATTGGTATTGCTAGCATTAAAGCCAACTCTGATTTGGAGTTGAGCGAGCTAGAAACTGATAGCGATCGCCTTATAATAGCCAATAATTCATCTCTACAAAAGTCTGTTGCTTTAGTTCCAGCTTCAAGCTTTAATACAGGCTCGGTGCTAGGACCTAACTCTTACCAGTTAGATACGAGAAGAAAATTAGTTCCTTTGGCTGGAGTGGCAGTTGTACCTGGATTAATCGATCGACCTGACCTAGATAGAAACGTTGTTGGCGATCGAGCAAAAACCCCAGTGACAACTACTCCTAAAAAACCAGAAACCCCAGTGACAACTGCTCCTAAAAAAGCAGAAACTCCAGTGGCAACTACTCCTGAAAAAGTAGAAATACCTGATGATATTGTTCCTAGCTATTGGGCTTATCCATTTGTTAAGCAAATGAGTGGTAAAGGTTTAGTGCCAGATTTTTCAGACGATCAAAATTTTGAACCAAACAAATTGATTACTAGGGCTGGCATGGCTACCTTGATTAGCCAAGCTTTTGATTACAAGGCTAAAAACGAAGGCGTCAAACAATTTAGAGATGTCTCTGATGATAATGCGATCGCTGCTGATGTTAATGAAGCAGTAAGAATGGGCTTTATGCAGGGTTATTCTGAAAATACATTTCGCCCTCTAGAAAATATTCCTCGCTATCAAGTTTTGGTAACTTTAGCAACAGGCTTGGGGTTAAAGCCATCAGGAGATCCAGACCAAATCTTACAAAAACTTGATGGTGGCACAGATATACCTGACTGGGCAAAAGAACAGGTAGCAGCCGCCGCAGAATCAGGTTTAATCGTTAATCGTCCCGAATTTGCTAATAATTCTCTCAATCCCAATGAATCGGCAACTCGTGGCGAAGTAGCAGCTATGATTCACCAAGCTTTAGTCAAAACTGGTAAATTGAAATCTATAGATTCTGAGTATATTCTCAAACCTTAATCGGCTATTTGTTTGAATAATCTTTGCCAAGTAGTTACTAGAACCCCTAGATTAGTCTAAGGGGTTTTATTTTTTTATTACTTATTATTGTTGCTTATGTCTGCTCCTCCAATCCAATGGTATCCAGGTCATATTGCCAAAGCTGAAAAACAGCTTAAAGGACAACTCCAAAAGGTTGATGTTGTCTTAGAAATACTTGATGCTCGTATTCCTCTAGCTTCTCATCATCCTCAAATAGATAGTTGGATTGGCGAAAAACCTCGCATTGTCGTCCTTAATCGTATGGATATGATTCCTGAATCTACCAAACAAGATTGGCTCAAGTGGTTTAATTCGCGAGAACAACAGCCTTACTTTACCAACGCCAAACAGGGTAAAGGCATAAAAGCAATCAAAATTGCTGCACAAAAAACAGGGTTATCGATGAATAAACGTCGGCGCGATCGCGGAATGCGTCCTCGTCCTGTTCGAGCCGTGGTAATTGGGTTTCCCAACGTTGGAAAATCGGCTTTAATTAATCGTTTAGTAGGAAAGAAAATTGTCGTTAGCGAACGTCGTGCAGGGGTAACTCGCCAACTACGCTGGGTAAAGATTTCTCAGGAAATAGAATTGTTAGATGCTCCTGGAATTATTCCCTGGCGGTTAGAAAACCAAGAAGATGCTATAAAATTAGCTATCTGTGAAGATATTGGACAGGCTTCCTATGATAATCAAGTTGTGGCAGCAGCAGAAGTGGATTTACTTCTAAAATTAAACTATGGCAAAATACTCCAGTCTCGTCTTAATGTAGACCCTACAGGAATGACAGGAGAAGCTTTTATTCAAGAAGCAAGCGATCGCTTTTATAAGGGAGACAAGGAAAGAGTAGCGCGTCAAATACTGTATGATTTTCGTACAGGAAACATGGGACAGATTCCTTTGGAATTACCCCCTGTTTGAGATGTAGAGTCATGTTAGAGACAAGGCATGCCTTGTCTGTACAGAGGATAAAGGAATAGTGAGATCTAGACAGTTATTTTTATTATTATTATTGATATTTTGGCTGGGTTTTACGCCGATCGCTCATGCAGATATGTGTCGCGATCGCTTTGATGGGCGAATATGTATTCTCAAGTTGAAGCGTAGTGCTAAAAACTATTGGGAATATCGAGCTACAGTCAGTATAGATGGAAAAAAACAGTCAGCAAAAGAGATTTATAACTGTCGCGATCGCACTTTGACTCGCAAGGGTAAATATCCTATTCCTTTTAAGGATAATAGTCCTGGAGAGTTGGTTTGTAAGACTTTTCAAAAACGAACTAATTTTTATCAACCCTCTCAATGGTAATCAGGGAAATTTACCCAAAAAGAGTGTGGTTATTACACCTTATTAAGATTATCATCAATTAACCGATCGCAAACCATCTTGTCAAAATCATTATCAATTTATGTCATCGACCATCAAAACTTCCCTGACTCCCTTTGCCAAAAAAATCGCCACGCCTTTAGTTAAAAACAAAATTAATGTTTTACAAATAAATTTAGGAAGGAAGTGCAATCTTGCTTGTATCCATTGTCATGTAGAAGCTAGTCCTAAACGTACTGAAGAATTGTCCCCTGAAGTTTGCCAGCAGCTGATTGAAGTAATCGATCGCTTTCCTCAAATTCAAACAGTAGACTTGACTGGTGGTGCGCCAGAGATGAATTATGGTTTTCGTCCTATTGTGCAAGCAGCAAGAGCAAGGGGTAAAGAAGTAATTGTTCGTTCTAATTTAACGATCTTTTTTGAACCTGGATATGAAGATTTGCCCGAATATTTTGCCAAACATAAGCTGAGAGTTACGGCTTCTCTTCCCTGTTATCTTGAGACTAATGTCGATAAACAAAGAGGTGCAGGAGTCTATAATGATTCGATTAAAGCAATTCAAAAATTAAATCAATTGGGTTATGGAGAAAGCCCTAATTTGGTTTTAGATTTGGTTTATAATCCTGCTTTGCCTATTAATAATAATTTTTCTCTTACTCCCAATCAACAGAAGTTGGAATCAGATTATAAGACTTATTTAAAAGATAATTTTGGAATTAAATTCAACAACCTGTTTACCATTACCAATATTCCCATTGGTAGAACCAAACAATTCTTGCAGCGTCGAGGAATTCATCATGATTATCTAAAGTTTTTAGAAGATAATTATAATGCCGTAACTTTAGACCATGTAATGTGTCGCAACGAGCTATCAGTAGACTATTTAGGCAATATCTATGATTGCGATTTCAATCAAATGGAAAGTATTATTGCTGCTACTCCTAGTAAAGAAAGATTGACGGTTAGTAAGCTTTTGGAATTGGATAATTTAGACGTAATAAAAGAAATAAAAACAGCTAATTATTGTTATGGTTGCACTGCTGGGACTGGTTCTAGCTGTGGGGGATCTTTGGTTTAAATATTATCACAATGCTCAAAATAATAAACCAAAAACTGACTAATATTGTGATTACTAGAAAAGCGATCGCCTTATTTACCGTTGTCTTATTGTTAGTACCTTTATTTATTTTTACTCCGCTCAAAATTGTTTTTGATTTTACATTGTTCAAAAACTTTATCGAGCAGTATGAAGGTTATGTAGAAATAATGTTTATTGTTATTTATACCGCACTAACAGTAATCGGTATTCCTGGGACAATTTTAACTATTGTTGGCGGTTGTCTTTTTGGCTTGTGGTACGGTACTTTGATTTCAATTGTTAGTGCTACTTTAGGGGCTTTGTTTGCTTTTTGGGCTGCTCGTTATTTATTGCAAAACTTTGCTCAACGGAGATTTAGTAAAAACAAACAGCTTAATAAATTTCAAACTGCTGTATTAGACCGACCTTTTTCCTTTGTTCTAACAACGCGCCTGATTCCTATTTCTCCTTTTAATTTAGTTAATTATCTATTTGGTTTAACAACAATCAATTGGGCAGACTATACTTTTGCTACTTTTATAGGCGTAATTCCTGGTAGTTTTGCCTATAGTTGGATTGGTAAAAGTGGCGAACAGGCAATGAAAGGAGGCGATCGCCTTTCCTTTTTCTTAGCTCTTACTTTCTTGGCATTGTTATCAGTAATTCCTTTAGTTTATCGAAATAAAAAGAAAGCATAAAAAAGATTTGCTTATAACTTTTAGATAACTACAGGTCGGAGGAAATAATTCGATTAACGTTACAGCCGTTTGCATGACTAACTAATACATCTTCTATCGGACAATTCAATTTTAAAAATAGCAGATTAATTTATCTGCGCGACGCGCCCTAAAGGATACCGCTACGCATAAAGCTAGTCCTTTAGGGTTTATCTGCGTTTATCTGCGTTTATCTGCGTTTATCTGTGCGACACGGAGTTAGTCCTTTAGGGGACGTTATCTTGTTTATCTTAAATTGAAATGCAAACCGTCTTAAAAAATTAACATACTGCAATAGCAAACTAATCGCGAACGCAGCGAAAACCAGCTAAAATTTGCCTAACATTAGGATGATACCAGTTGCGGAAGCTAGTCCTCAAACCAGAATTACCAGTCGCCCAACTTCCTCCTTTTAATACTTTGTGTTCGCCGTCAAAATAAACTTCTGAATAGCCAGGATAGGGGTAACTAGCAAAGCCTGAATAGCCATCAAACCATGATGTAGTCCACTCCCAAACATTACCCAACATATCCTGACAGCCATATTTACTGCTGCCTAGATAAGCATTAACAGGACTAGTATGTCCAATTAGGCGATTATGATTGCATTTCAAAGACGCACCCGATGCCGATTTTTCCCATTCAGCTTCTGTGGGTAGTCTTTTTCCGACAAATTTGGCGTAGGCTTGGGCTTCATAATAGCTCACTCCACATACAGGATGGTCATCCCAATCAGTCGAATTTGACCAATATAAAGGCTGAGAGACAGGATTGTGCTGCAACCATTGCCAACCTGCGTCACTCCAGTATTGACGCTTTTGATAACCCCCCGCACTCATAAATTGAGAGTATTGTTTGCAGGTGACAGGAAAGCGATCGATCCAATAAGTGCTTAAATATATTTTATGAGCAGGACGTTCATTATCTAGGGCTTCTATATCATTGCTTCCTATAACGAATTCTCCTGATTCTATCTTTACCATCTCATCAAAGGTGAAATTTTGGGAGGATGCTAATGGATTAAGCAGATCGAAGTTTATAAGAGAATTCTGGTTGTTACGTTGAAGATGTAATTGCCAAAGAAAAGCAGCAGTTTCATTGTGCTGGCTTTCATGTTGAATCAGCCATCGCCAAAGACGTTCCTGTTGCTCTATAGTTGTCGATTCTAGATAATCTAACACTCGATTTCTGACAGTGGAGAGATAATCTTCAATTACTAGTATGTTAGGTAAGTTTTGGCGTTCTTTTTTGGGTAGTCCGTCAGCAGCAAATAAGCGATGGTATTCTTTAAAACTAGAGGGTAATTTAGCTAAATGTTCCAAAATCCAATAGGCTTCAGTGAAGGCAATATGACCAAAATGCCAACCAATCGGGCTGAAATCAGAATGAGCTTGAGTAAAGAAGAGTTGTTCATCAATTTCACCCAACAAATCTAAGGTATGTTGGCGAACTTGCTGTAATTCGATGAGGATAGATTTTTTAAGAGATGGAATCGATGTTGATTTCAAGGTTTTCTTTTACGCCAATAATACTGTGTTCGGGGAAGTCAATCCAATCACCTTCAAACATGGGTTCAGAAGCCACGATAACTGCATCTTTATAGGACGAGTTTTCTTTTGCATAGTATAGGGTAGGACTTTGTTCGCGGTTGGAATAGCGACAGGCGGTTAATTCTTTGCCATTACTAAGAACAATGTTAGCCGAGAAACTAATATTATCTGGCTGGGATAATTCTATTAATTTGATGATAGTGTTTTGTAGAGCTTGTTTGAGGCTGATATCTGCTTTTGTTTCTAGTTCGTTAACCACTAAAGCAAATATATGTTCTGAGTCGGTAGTACCTTCAATGCGTTGGTAAGCAAAGTCGTTTAAATTGTTACGGATAGGGCGATAGAGAGTTTTACGAAAATCGTCAATATAGCCGTTGTGTACAAATAACAGATTTTGATGGGAAAATGGCTGACAGTTAATTATGTCTACGGAAAGATTAGAGGTAGCACTACGCACATACCCTAAATAACATTGAGATTGGATATAACGTCCAAGTTGGGGAAGATTAGCATCATTCCATATAGGTAAAACATTTCTGTAGGAATATGGAGGATTATTGGGTTTTACATCATACCAGCCAATTCCAAAGCCATCAGCATTTAATAACCCCGCAGTCATTTCGTTGGGTTTGTAGCTTTGAACTACCAGAGAGTGTTCTGGCTTAAGTAATATGCGATCTAGTTGAATTGAATCACCAAGGTAGCCTAATAATCGACACATTTATGGAATTGCTAAGTAAAAGTGTAAAATTCTTGTTCGTACTGAGCTATAAGCTTGAGACTATAAGCTATAAGCTGTTTTAACTCTTAGCCATCATAACCTTATTTAGCAGTCTTGAATACTTAGAAGTAGATCAAAAGGTTCAAGCCAGGAATAGTACGAGAAAGAGTCCACAAGAGCAAAATAATGTACAAAACCCCCAAGCACCATTGATACCAAACTAAAGCAGATATCAAGCCTGGTAGATGTTTATCCCTGACGCGAATATCATTAAAACCTAACTTGAAGATATTATTGAAGCTGAAGTCATAGTAGTTTAGCCAACTCCAACGTTTTTCCCAAAGAATTGGTTGAAAGCGATCGCGAAAGAAGGGAAACCGAGGCATAATAGGTAAACGCCCGATTAGTAGGCGAAACTCTCTAAACGAACCATCTTCTACGAAATAGGTTGTATTTAGAAGTTTGTGATATCTACCTTTTTTATAGATCGAACTGGTAATTAGGATTGGTATTGGTAAGAGAATTATTGCTATACCAAATAATGCTAGTAATGGTCTATCTGTAATTAATAAAAGATTGATTATGCTGAGAATTGTAAATGATAAATAGCTACCAGTCATAACTAGAGTTTCGTAGCGATTAGGTATAACTGGCGTAGATATATTGGGGCGATAGCGATCTATCAACCAGAATAAAAAGCTAAAGAAGCTAATAATAATTATGCCAATAGTAAAGATGAGATTTATGTTTGTACCATAGTCTCCCATGATTAATAATAAATTAAGTATCAACCACTGGGGAATTAAACTAATCCATCCCCAAGTAAACACTTTATGCCAAGATGTTTTAGTAATGCGATCGCTTATTTGTTTGGCTCTTAGCTGTTCTCTTTGATATTCTATATAGTTAGCATCTCCTATCTGTTCTGAACTACGAAAATTACGAATCAAATTACGTAGGACAGTTTCATTTGCTTCCAATTTATTAATATCAATAAACTTTCCAATACCTTTTTCACCGATTATTTTTGCTTCTGCACTATCAAAAGCTAATCCTGAAGTATTAATGCTAGCTTTAGGCGTGAAGAAAGCATTACTAAAGTCAATCCTATCTAATAGATGGGCATCTTGAAGATTAATTATTCCGTTAATGTAAATATCGCGGAAGGTAACAGTTTTTTCCAAGGTTGTGTTGATTAAAATTAGAGCATCTAAAAACTTACTCTTGGTAAAAATAAGGCGATCGCGAAATATTGTCTTGCTAAAATTTACTGGTTGAATAAACACCGTGCGAGTAAAGTTAGTAACCTGATTAAAGAAAGATTCATTAAATTCAGTTAATGCTTCAAACTGACCATTGCTAAAATCACTAATTCCCTTAAACTCAATTTGCTTAAATTTAGCTGTGGAGAAAAAATGACTGTGGCTCAAATTTATATTCTGCTCAAAAATGCTATTGCTGAAATCAACTTCTTTGGCAAAAATACTGCGATCGAGCTTGACTGTATCTTGAAATTTTGCTGAAGTGGCAATCACTGGTTGCAGAAATAAACTATTATCTCCTTCCACCTCTGCTGTAAAAACAGCCCCTGCAAAATTAAACCCACCACGAAATATATTAATCCTTGGTATTTCTTGACTTACGTTGTTATTTACAGGATAGTATTGATCGATTTGTTCTTGTTCGGCAGGAGTAAATAAAGAAGATAATGCACCTTCTCCTATTGCACTATATATTCCTAATTGATTGAGTTTAAAATTACCCTGGATAACGGAGTTGCTAAAATCAAGATTAATCGGATTGGAAGTTTTATTAGTAGTATTGTTTATCTCTTGATAAAACTGTTGACTAAATTCGTTATCTGAATTGGATACGTTGATAATAAAATTGCTTAGGTCTATTTTTTCTTTTCCTTCAGTTGTAACTAAGTTATTTACTTTCTCCTGCAATATTTCTAAAGTAAGATAGCTACGTTGTTCTGTTTGAGCATTGGCTTGAAGAGGAATAGTGAAGGAACATAATAAGCAAAGTAAAACTAATATTATGCGAAAAAAAATAGACATTAAAGTAATTGTCTTTATGTACAAAAATAATTTTAATTAGTATTTTTATAATTACAGCGGTTTGCATTTAAATTTGAAATAAACGAAATAACGTCCTCAGATAAACGCAGATAAACGCAGATAAATTTGTCTGCTATTTTTAAAATTGAATTGTCCGATACAAGATGTTTTAGATTCACCAATGCCTAATAAGAAGTATGTTATTTATCCGATGCAAGAATAATTAGGCTGTACATTGTCTAGCTTAATTCGCAAACTCAATATTTAGGCTTTTTATACCTATATAAAATATGAGGCTGATTAGCTTTGACAATATTTTTCTCAAATATAAAACCTAAAAAATAGATTGAAGAGAGACTCGGTTTTTAACTCTTGTTTTTGGCAAGAGACATTATAATTTTTCAGCATAAGATATTTTATAATCAACAACTATCAAAACAAGAAATATCGTTGCGCCATTGGTAAAACCTTTGCAGGTTCGCAGGTTAATAATTCACCATCCGCTTTCACTTCATAAGTTTCTGGATTGACTTCAATATTAAGTAAAGCATCATTTAGCTTCATGTCTTTCTTGCTCAACTTCCGAGTATTGCTAACCGCAGCAACCATTTTACTTAAACCAATTTGTTTGGGAATACCTGCATCGATCGCAGCTTGAGAAAGAAAAGAAATCGAAGTTGCACCAACTGCACCACCAAAGCTACCAAACATGGGACGCATATATACAGGTTGGGGGGTGGGAATACTAGCATTAGGATCTCCCATTTGAGCATAAGCGATCGCGCCACCTTTAATGACTATTTCTGGTTTCACCCCAAACATGGCTGGTTTCCAAAGACAAATATCCGCTAGTTTGCCTGCTTCTATTGAACCAACGCGATCGCTTATTCCGTGAGTAATGGCGGGGTTAATTGTATATTTAGCAATGTAGCGTTTAGCGCGGAAGTTATCAGACCTCTTCCCCGCCCCCTCTCCTGTAGGAGAGGGGAGACTGCCTCGCTGTACCTTCATTTTGTGTGCCGTTTGCCAAGTACGAATAATAGTTTCCCCTACTCTCCCCATTGCTTGAGAATCAGAAGCAATCATGCTAAATGCCCCAAGATCGTGCAAAATATCTTCTGCTGCAATGGTTTCCTGGCGAATACGAGATTCTGCAAAAGCTACATCTTCAGGAATGCTTTTGTCAAGATGATGACATACCATCAACATATCCAAATGCTCTTCTAAAGTATTAACGGTAAAAGGACGAGTGGGGTTAGTCGAAGAAGGCAAGACATTACTTTGGGCGCAGACTTTAATAATATCGGGGGCGTGTCCACCGCCAGCACCTTCTGTATGGTAGGTATGAATTACCCTGTCTTTAAAAGCAGCAATAGTATTTTCCACAAAGCCAGCTTCATTTAAAGTATCGGTGTGAATTGCCACCTGGACATCATATTCATCCGCCACATTTAAACAAGTATCGATCGCTTTCGGGGTTGTTCCCCAATCTTCGTGGAGTTTTAGCCCCATCGCCCCCGCCTGTACCTGTTCGATCAGCCCTTCGGGTTTGGCACTGTTGCCCTTGCCCAAAAAGCCCAAATTCATCGGAAAAGCATCCCCCGCCTGTAGCATCCGCCAGATATTCCACGCCCCAGGAGTACAGGTTGTTGCGTTTGTACCTGTTGCTGGACCAGTACCACCCCCGATCATAGTAGTAATACCCGATGCGATCGCAGTTTCTATTTGCTGGGGACAGATAAAGTGAATATGGCTATCTATTCCCCCCGCAGTAACTATATGTCCTTCCCCTGCCACAATTTCCGTTGCAGCACCAATAATAATATCGACGTTATCCTGTATCTGAGGATTTCCTGCTTTACCAATTTTGCAAATATTACCGTCTTTAATCCCAATGTCTGCCTTAACAATTCCCCACCAGTCAAGGATTAAGGCATTGGTAATTACTAAATCTACAGCACCATCTTTGCGAGAAATAGCAGACTGTCCCATCCCGTCGCGGATTACCTTACCACCACCAAACTTAACTTCATCACCGTAGGTAGTATAGTCTCGTTCTACTTCAATAAATAATTCCGTATCTGCTAGTCTAACGCGATCGCCCGTTGTTGCACCATAAGTATCTGCATATGCCCGTCGATCCATTTGATAGCTCATGTTTTTATCTCTTTCACTGGCGATCTAACTGTTATGAATAGCTATAAGCTGTAGGCTTCAAGCTCTAAGCAAATAAGTAAAAGTCAGCTTAGGAAGATAATTTGCTCGAACACCTAAAATTGATATAGCCAGTTTATAGATTAATGCGAGAAAAGCAAATCTCGATGACACCACAGAATATATTAAGGATCTTATGTATTTAGCGATCGATTATTCTGCATAAGATCGATCGAGGATTTCGGATGGAAAACGGTTAGACTGTCGAAACTATTAAACTAAGTTATGTCTAAAACTAACTATTTAATACGAACTGTTGGACTAATCGGTATCTTATCTGCTTGTCAAATTAATCCATCTGAAAATCAATCAAACCCTACTATAGAGCAGACTAGTTTGTCTTCTAATCCAGTTTTTGAAGAAATTTTGCCAGAATTAAAAGAAAAGACTAAAATAAAACCCGTCTTACCTACCTATCTTCCTGAATATAAAAGCGATCCTCCCCTTCACGCAGTTTTAGCCAATGTCGATAAATCTAAATATCAAATTGTGCTGGGTTACACTCCAGATTGTGAAGGGCAGAATTTCTGTCGCTTAGGGAATATAAAAGCAACAACCCCAAACTCTTCATCTCCTTTGAAGGGAGAACAAACAGTAACCCTCAATAATGGCACTGAAGCCTATTTTACTGATGCGATGTGCGATGCTCAATGTACTGACTCTACTTTGACTTGGAAACAAGATTCAGTTGTTCATAGCGTTGGTATTAAAGCAGGAAAAATGGAAACACTGGTCAAGATAGCTGACTCTATGTAGAAGCTGTGGATAACTTTTTTTTGCTTATTGACTAAACTTTCTTACTCGTTGTCAAAACCCTCAACATTTGCTTAGAGAGAGCAATGCAAAGGTATTATTAAAATCGTAATATTTATCAGTTTTGGATATAGGGATCGCTTTTCTTCTTAGGCAATATCACAGAGAGATGTTAAATGTCAAGTTTAACTTTCCGATGGCATATACAGTTACTACCTTAAAAGATAAAGTGGGGCGACAATTGAGTACCGCGTTATTTATCGTGACTTTCTATGATGGCAAAGACGGACTCAATCGATCGAAGTAGCGAATTTCATCAATCAATTCCCCTCAATTATTCTCATAATAAGCCAGGCAGTATCCCAGGTACTATATCCATTGCAGATGGGGCTAAACCACCTGAAATTGTTCTGACGGACTACGATCGCGATTGCTATCGCTATGCTACCAACTTAACTCCAGAAGAATGCTCTACTTACCTCGATACAGAGTTGGTATCTTGGGTAGATGTGGGAGGTTTGGGAGATAGAGCCACTTTAGAGAAATTAGCCCAGGTATTTGAATTACATCCCCTGTTATTGGAAAGTATAGTCAATGTTCCCCAGCGTCCCAAGCTAGAAGACTATCAGGATCAGTTGGTAATCATTACTCAGATGGTTAACTTCGATCCCAAAGCTCAAGAAACTTGGTTAGAGCAGGTCAGCTTTATTTTAGGCAAAAACTATTTACTGACCGTACAGGAAGAACCCCAACAAGACTGCTTTCGTCCTGTTCGCGATCGCCTTAGTAAAAATAAAGGCATCATTCGTCAACAAAAAGCTGATTATCTTACCTATGCTCTTTGGGACAGTATTATTGACAGTTATTTTCCTGTTTTAGAAGCCTATGGCGAAAGGATAGAGGAATTAGAAGAATTAGTTTTAAAACAGCCTACAGAATCAACTTTAAGTAAAATTCACCAGATTAAGCGCGAACTTTTAGTTTTACGTCGTGCTATTTGGCCCCAAAGAGATGTGTTGAATGTTTTAATTAGAGATGGTCATCCTCTGATTAACGACCGTGTATTGCGCTATCTAAAAGACTGTTATGACCATACTGTACAAATCATTGATACGATTGAAATCTATCGAGAATTAGCATCTGGACTAATGGATGTTTACCTGTCGGCAGTTAGCAACAAAATGAATGAGGTGATGAAGCTATTAGCGGTTATTTCCACCGTTTTTATTCCTTTAACCTTCGTAGCTGGAATTTATGGCATGAACTTTAATACCGATGCTTCTCCTTGGAATATGCCAGAACTAGACTGGTACTGGGGATATCCTCTGTGTATAGCAGTTATGAGCGCGATCGCTTTTAGTTTGATTGCCTATTTCTGGCGGTTGGGTTGGCTTAAAAGTGAGAAGTAGGAAGTAGTAAGTATAGTTATCCTCTACTTTTACAGCAACAATAAAATCAATAATAAAGCTGCGGCAATAGTCTCTTCAATGTCTAATCCTTTAAGCAAGTGAGACGCGATGGAAATTATTAATAACTGACGTTACGCAAAATCACGAAAAATCAATAGTTTGAATAAGGTATGGAGAAAAAATCAATAAACCCTTTAACCCTTACCCCTTAACCTTTTCCCAGTCATAGCAGATTAATTTGTTTCTTGAAAGTTAATAATATGAATCAATTATCCTCGAATCAGCTTGATAATTCTGCATCCGATGACTTATTAGAAGGCAAATTAGTACCCCTACGCGGTCGAGTTAAGCTACAGGTTAGCTATCACAGTGGGACAACTCCTGGGCTAGTATTCTTGCATGGTGGTTTGGGTAATCGTTTTAACTGGCGATCGCAATATGAGTTCTTTCTCCACCAAGGAAGGGAAGTCTTAACCTACGATTTAGCTGGACACGGACAGTCTAGTCCTTATAATCGCTATTCTCTAGGCAGACATCGCCGAGATTTGACTCGGTTATTAAGAAGATATCACCTAAAATCTCCCATAGTTTGTTGTCATAGTTACGGTGTTCCTTTAGGTTTGGAATGGGCGAGACGTAATGACGCCAGAGCTTTAGTTTTAGTCGCAGGAGGTACACATGACCTTGCTCCCTGGTGGGAAATTCCCTTGATGAAGTTTCTGGCTTGGGGAGGCAGATATTTGTATCATATTCCTGGGGTACAGACCTTTACAAATCGTGTATCGAGCGATCGCTCTCATGAAAAAATAGAACAGTTTTTTGCCGAAAGCTCTTTCCCAACCGAACCCCATGCTTATGAAGCATTGGAAATTTTTTGGGGCTACAATTTTTGGCAGCGTTATCAAGCTGGTTTAAACAAAAAAATTCCCGTGTTAGTAATTACTGGAGGCAAAGATCCCAGCTTTACCGAAGAGATGGGAGACGAGTTAGCCAGTAGCTTTGCTCTGGGACAACATTTTCATCTGCCAGAAGCAGGACATTTGCTCATTGCCGAATATCCTCAAATAGTTAATAATGCGATCGCCGATTTTATTAATAATCTAAGCGTTTCATAATTCCTACGTATGGTTTAGATAACGATCGATTAGTCTCCAAGTCCCTAAGTCTCCCAGTTCCCAAGTCTCCACAAATTAGTGTGTCACATAGGTCATGAAGTTGCCACTGGCAAACGCTGTAAGTTCTTGTTATCGCCGATAACCACCATCACCAATCCCTTTTTGAGTATTTGTCCAGGACTGAGGTTGGTTATAAACTTCTTACCATCGCCAACGGCCAAAACATTTACACCGTAACGCTTGCGTAGATCTAGCTGAGCTAAAGTTTGACCATTAAATTCTTCTGGTACTAAAACTTCTACAATACTATTTTCCGTATCTAGCTCGAAACGCTCAAGAAACGCAGGAGTAGTCAAATTACTTGCCAAGGCACAGCCAGCTTCATATTCAGGAAAGACTACTCGATCTGCCCCTACTCGCCGCAAAACCTTGCCGTGAATTTCCGACGATGCTTTTGCCACTACATAATCTACTCCCGCTTCTTTGACATTAAGAGTAGTGATAATGCTTTCTTGGAGATAGTTTCCGATCGCTACAATCACCGTGTCCATCTCAAAAATTCCTGCTTCTTTGAGAGATTCTGGCTCGGTAGAATCAAGTTGAATCGCATGAGAGGCAATTTTTTGCGTTAATGCTTGAGTAACCAACTTTTCATCGATATCTGTACCCAAAACTTCGTAGCCCATTTTGTGCAAAGAAGTACATACAGATCGACCAAAACGTCCTAGCCCGATGACCGCAAACTGGCGATTTTTATCGCGGGGGTTGGAGTTAGTTAAAAAATTGAGAGATTTCAATTGATGCCTCGTGTGCCTGAATAATTCTAACTATTGGCATTTTAATCTATAGGTTTGTAATTAAGATAGTTTTTTGTAGTTTATGAGTGAACGGTACTCCGCCTTGAAAAGGCGGAGTACCGTTCACCGCCTTCCGCGGTCAGAATTTAGCCAACCAAAAGATTCTCTTCGGGATAGTGCAAAGTGCTGGGACTAGGATCGCCAATAACTGCTGCAATAAGCATCAAAATGCTAACTCTGCCAATATACATCGCAAACACCAAGACAACCTTTGATGCCACCGCCAAACTCGAAGTGATTCCCGTCGATAAGCCTACGGTGGCAAAAGCAGAAATAACTTCAAACAGAATTGGTAAAAATTCAAATTTAGTATCAATGGCAGCAATTAAAATAGTCATCAAGACAATTGATGCTGCTGTGCCAAATACTACTGCTACTGCCTTGAGAATCAAAGTGCTAGGAACTTCTCTTTGATATAAAACCACTTCATCTTTCCCTCGCAAGACTGATTTAGTGCTGTTGTACAAAATTCTAAAGGTGGTGGTTTTAATTCCTCCTCCTGTACCGCTAGGACTCGCACCAATAAACATAAATCCCATCGTGATGAATAGTCCCGCAGTGGTCATCTTGCCCAAATCAATACTATTAAAGCCAGCAGTTCGAGTACTCATGGACTGAAACCAAGCAGCCAAAAATTTATCTTTAAAACTAAAGTTAGCTATAGTACCAGGATTATTTAGCTCGGTTAAGAAAAAGGCGATCGTACCAACTAATAAAAGCAAAGATGTAGTGCTTACGACTACTTTGAAATTGAGAGAAAAACAAAATCGTTCTGATTTACCTTTAATTTTGCCAACTAGCCACAAATAGGCTTCAATAATCACCTGATAGCCAATACCTCCAAAAATTACCAAAGCTGGAATTACCAAATTAACCGCCAAAGAGGAACGATAGCCTACTAAACTATCAGAAAACAAGCTAAATCCAGCATTGTTCCAAGCACTAATGCTATGAAATACCGAATACCATAAACCTGTTGACCAGCCAAACTCTTTAACGAAAGTACGTAACAATAAAAAGATGCCCGTGATTTCAAAAATCATCGTTGTAGCGATGATAGATCGCACCAGATTATTACTCCCCTGCAAAAAAGGGCGATCAAAAGATTCTTGAATAGCAAATTTTTGTCTCAGGTCAAATTTTCTACCTAACAGCAAAATCAAAAAAGTGGTGGTCATCATATAACCTAAACCACCAACTTGGATTAGAAGCAGGATAGTCAATTGTCCCCAAAAAGAAAAATCACTTCCTGTATCTACTACAGCCAAACCAGTAACACAAACCGCAGAAGTGGAAGTAAACAAGGCTACGATAAAACTGTTCCACTCTCCTGAAGCAGTGGCAAAGGGCATCATCAATAGTCCTGTGCCAATGACGATCAGAACTAAAAACCCGATACAAATTGTCCTAGCAATGGTCATAGCAAAATATATAGTCAACGATCATCGATCATTGATCGTAAATCATGATTTGGTCAACTAAACAAAAGACTGATTAAATTCAAGTCCTAAAAACATATTTTCATCTGGTTAAATTAATCCCGACTAAAATTATCGGGTATATTTGACTCAATGATTTTGACCGTGATAGTATCAAATCACTGTTGACGGAATCAAAAAAAAATTATGACTCAGACACCTATCAAAGTAACTAAAGGCAAGACATTCACTCACCTCGTTTCCAAAGAAGGTGGCGTTAAATATCCCCTCAAGGCTCTCAACGTATGTGAAGAAACTTTTTCTCCTTTGGAAGTTGCTTATGACTACGATGAAATTCGTCGTCAGGTTAGCCGTGAAAGCATCGCAGCAGGACCTCATTCCATTTGGCGTTACAAAGCATTTTTGCCTGTGGAAAGCGAAGATCCTATTGATGTGGGTACAGGAATGACTCCTTTGGTTAAGTCCAATCGTTTAGCTCGTCGTCTGGGTCTAAAAAATCTTTATATTAAAAACGATGCGGTAAATATGCCTACCCTTAGTTTCAAAGACAGGGTAGTGTCAGTAGCCTTAACTCGCGCTAGAGAATTAGGATTTTCCACAGTATCGTGTGCGAGTACTGGTAACTTAGCCAATTCTACTGCTGCGATCGCAGCTCATGCAGGAATGGACTGCTGCGTATTTATTCCTTCCGATTTAGAAGCGGGAAAAGTATTAGGTACGTTAATCTACAATCCTACTTTAATGGCAGTTAAAGGCAACTACGATCAGGTCAACCGCCTTTGCTCAGAAGTAGGAAATAGTTACGGTTGGGGTTTCGTCAACATTAACCTTCGACCATACTACTCTGAAGGTTCAAAAACTTTGGGTTATGAAGTTGCAGAACAATTAGGTTGGGAATTGCCCGATCATATCGTTGCGCCGTTAGCTTCAGGCTCACTATTTACCAAAATCTACAAAGGATTTAATGAATTTGTTAAAGTTGGTTTAGTCGAAGACAAAGATGTTCGCTTTAGTGGCGCACAAGCTGAAG
Organism: uncultured cyanobacterium; assembly: GCA_963799375.1. Lineage (GTDB taxonomy): Bacteria > Cyanobacteriota > Cyanobacteriia > Cyanobacteriales > Xenococcaceae > Waterburya. The sequence goes on along the minus strand of CAWCWY010000003.1, from coordinate 432,821 downwards.
GCTGTTCTCCTATCGCTCAAGCATTTAGAGAAGGCAGAGACTTTGTAACTCCAGTCAAACCCAATACCATTGCTAAATCTATTGCAATTGGTAATCCTGCTGATGGTTGCTATGCTTTAGAAGTTGCTCGCAAGACCAACGGTAATATAGAATCTGTTACTGATGCTGAAATTATTGACGGAATGAAGCTTTTGGCTGAAACCGAAGGTATCTTTACTGAAACTGCTGGTGGTACTACAATTGCTGTGCTTAAAAAACTAGTAGAAGCAGGCAAAATCAACCCTGATGAGAAAACTGTTGTTTATATCACTGGTAATGGATTAAAAACCCAAGAAGCAGTACAAGGATACATCGGCGAACCTTTCATCATCGAACCTAAACTAGAAAGCTTCGAGCGTGCGCTAGAACGTTCTCGCACTCTAGAGCGTTTGGAATGGCAGCAGACTAACGTTTAAGCATTGCGAGACAAAACCGTTGCGGGGGTTCACCCCGTTAAGGTTATTGTCGAGGGCGACATTTAACATTTAACATTTATCATTTTTCCAATCGATTATGACCGTAAAAGTATTAGTTCCTACACCCCTCCAAAAGTTCACTAACAATCAAGCTACTATCGAATGTGGTGGTAGTAATATTGATGAATTGATTGACGCATTAGAAACCAATTGTCCTGGTATCAAATCGCGTATTTGCGACGAAACAGGCAAACCTCGTCGTTTCCTCAATCTTTACGTCAATAGTGAAGATATTCGCTTCCTTGAAGGCACAGACACAGCTTTGACTGATGGTGATGAAGTAAGTATTGTTCCTGCGGTTGCAGGGGGCTAGATACGTCAATCATTGAGCATTGATCAATGTTTGGTTTTTAATCGCAGTCTGAATAGATTTCGTAACAGTATTATGGAGTTAGCTTAATTGCTGACTCTTTTTTTTTGCTTTTAGTTTTAAAGCAGCAATATTAGTAATCAGTAATTATCGATCGCTTTAGCCTCGACCAATATCTAATCATTTTAATTCTACTAACGGGTTTATCCAACCAATTCTGCCAAAACCAAGGTAGTGCAGTTGGTTTTAGTATGGTTGCTCTAGCATTTTCTACTAGAGTAGCCGACGAGTGGAGTTTTAAATATAAATTAAAGGCTTCAGGAAAATATTTTTGAACTAATCCTGCTTTATAGAGATTTACTGCACCTTTTTTAAATAAAGAATCGTCATAAAGACTATGTGGCGATCGCAAATTGAGAGATAATTCTTGATTAACCGAACTAATAATAAATTGGGGATTATTAATCACATCTTCAATTCTTAATAATATCCAAGGGCGAGACGTAGAATTACAAAAATGAAGAATTTTCTGGTTGTAGTTTACCCAAGTTTTAATTGCTGTTTCAGGATCGGTTTGAAAAAAAGAATCTCCACGACGGAATAGAGAATCAACTACTTCCCAAGGAGATCGATAGACAAAAACGTATTTGGCATCGGGAACTAATTCTGACCAAAAATCGAGGAATAAAGTCGTGCGAGGATCTTTCCATCCCCAGAAGGAATGACTGCTTCTTTGTGCCAGCAAATTTTGAGCAAGAGCTATATATTTTTCTGGAATTTCTTTAGAACTATTATCCGTCCATCCTTGACTGCATACCCCTTGAGACTTGAGCAGATTTTGATGAAATTCAACAAAGTCTAGATCTTCAAAATGTCCCTTGGGATTACTGAAATTATTCCCCAAAAGGCGATCGCCGATAAATAACCCCGCACTTTGCAACAATGAGGTAGTTAGAGATGTACCAGAACGGTGCATCCCTGTGATGACTACTACAGTCTGATTATTCCCCATTTTTATTTTAATAGCTCCCAGTTCTCATCAAACATTCACGATCGAATTTACAGCCATAATAAATAGGATAGGAAAAATCAACCACATATTTTCAAAGATATTGTCATCTAGTAGAGATAAGGCATACCTTATCTCTACTAGATTATTCAGGTAATTTATACTGACCTACAATCTTTTTCGCATATTCAGGAACGTGCTGTTCTAGTTTTTCAGGATAATTACGTTTTAGGTATATATAGTTGCGGGTAAAGTGAGAATCAATCGAAAAACGGGCGTATTCAAGTCCTTTGGGACCGATACGTTCAATGACAACCCCCATCATTTTCGCAGCCCACATGGGTAAAGTAACCCCCTTGTCGTAGGCAGGAATACTCTGCTGTACGGCGTTAGAGCGATCGCCTTGAGACATAACTGGTTGAGTATCAAGTTGGTCTTGGACTAAGTCTAGCATTTCTTTACCAGTGTCGTTACGCACGACAATCCATTGCCAGCCAAAGGGTGCGCCCATGTAGCCTACGACCAAATCTGCCAAGGAATTGACATAGTCAAAACAACTCATACAGGAAGGAGCGAAGACATCTTTTAGCTGATTGGTTTTCAAGCCAAAGAAAGGCACTTTCTCGATTGAACCATCCTCGTGTTTGAAGTGAATGCGAAAATCCTGCATAAATTCGTAATGCACCACAGTATCGGGAGATCTGCTAGTGGTATCCAAAAACTTTTGCAACCCTTCTCGGCTGACATTATCAACGCAGGGCGTACCCAAAATATAGAGCTTTTCTAAGCCTAATTCCTTCTCCACTGCTCTTAAAGCTTGAATTTGGCAGCCTACGCCAATAACTAACAGTCGTTTCATCCCTGAGCGTTCTATTTGCTCTAATACGTTGAGATTTGGCGATAGAGTAGGTTTATTTACCTTTGCTGCTAATACCTCGGCGGGAGTTCGGGCAATCACTGGCATCGGTTGAAAACGATCTTCGGCAGTATTTTGGACACATACCACCCCTTCTACCATTTTACGCTCCAACATTTCACAGGCGATCGTGCTAACAATGCCCGTCCACTGCGCCCCCTCAATGGGTTCTTTTTTGCGTGCAGCCATCATTTCTTGACTGACACCAAAATAGAGATCGTTTTCGTTGTCTAAGTTACGACTACGACCATGAGCGACTGTTTCTAATTCAGCAATTTGCTGATTGAGAAAAGCACAAGCTTCTTTGACGTAGTGAACATAGTAAGTATCGCAAAGTCCACATTCACTACAAAGCTCTTTGGCTGGACGACGGCTACCTGGTTTTAATGCCTTCGCCTTCTTGTGGGGAGAAACAGTCATATAAAAGTTAAGCTTATTAATTGCAGTTAAGTAATATTTTTTACCTTAAGGCAATATTCATTACTCTTTACGATAACTGCAAAATTTTGTAATAAACCTCCTTGAATTTTTATAAAGCAAGATATTTACTGAAAGTCTGATTCCCAAAGGAGTTCATCGCCATCATATAAACAGATTTTGGTAATTTGCGGGGGTTTACTAAAGGTTCGACTCAAGCTATCAAATAAACCACCACCTGACTTGTTTAAATTTAATGTCAGAGCAATTTGCTTTTTATAGTCCGCATCTCCCCCTGGATAAATGACTGTACCGCTACAGACTACTTCAGTGTAATACGTATCTTCCTTGACCTTGGCTACTTTTGCAGGAGAATTAGGGCAATCATTCGATGCAGCCGAAACAAATATGTCTTTGACTCGTCCTGGTTTGACCTGATAGAAAACTCGCACCTTGGCATTCTCTATTGCTCGAGCAGGAGCAGCGGATTTATTTACAATGGTTAGATTGACACTAGTACCTTCTTTGCCTGTTTTATCAGTCTCAGATTCGACATAAATTTCAGGTTCATCACTACTAGGAAAAGAAATTTCAGCTAAAGGTTCACCGCCAAACTCATCATACATTTTAGCTAAAGCCCCTGTCAGACCAGCATTGTAAGTCACGCCTACTTCATTCCGTACCCAATCATTGCGATCGTCCTCCCAATTTTCTGCACCATCTGGACCACCTACTAATGCACCTATTAAAAGATTACGAGTTTGTTGAGGGTTTTTAACACTATTGAGCCAGCTACCATGGGCAGTACGGTGATGGGGGTTTTGGGGATAGTTTTCGCCGTAGCCAATCATATAACTACGTCCTGAAGGATTTTGCCCTAAAATATAGTCGATTTGACTAGCAGCAAATTTATCATAACGTTCTGTTTTGGCTGACTCTCCTTGAGTTTCTTTTAACCAATCACTGTAGACAAAGGCGACAAAGCTGGTGTTAGCCGTTAAAGGTAGTGAACCCCATTTGGCTAAAAAAGCGAGTCCTCCTGGGGTATATTTGATCTGTTGACCCTGATATCCCACCGTCCAGTAGTCCAACCAAGCTTCTGCACGTTGTTGATATTCTGATTTTCCTGTTTCTTGGGCTAGCAATACATAAACTGCATAGGATTTATCATCAAACTGATAGGTGTAGTTGAAGGGTTTATCCATCTTTTGATATTCTGCTTCAGCTATGGCTAAATATTCCCCTGAATAAGAACTATTCTGTGCTTCTTTAGCTTTGTGTAACCAAACTGCGCCCCAAGTTAGTTCATCTTGATTACCATTGACGGAAGTATAAAAAGGAACGGCTTCTTTTAAACAATCGGAATATTTACCGCGATAACTATTAGCAAAGTCAAACAGTTTTTCGGCTTTGTCTACCAACAAGTCTGCATATTCTGTGTCGCCATTTCTTCTAAACAAAATTGAACTAGATGCTAAGGCTGCGGAAGTTTCTGCTGCGAGATCAGTCCCTGGACAACTAGTATCAATTTTATAAACTGGTCGCTCCATTTCATAATGAACTACCTCAGCCGAACCCCACCACTTGTGGTCTTTCTTACCATCCCCAACCTGTCCATAAAGGACGTATTCCCCAGGATTATCATTAGCAAAAGAATTGAGTAAATAATCCGTTACCCAGCGAATATTTTGAGACAGGTCATCTAGCTGTTGCGATCGCTCGTAAGCATCATAATATTCAATTCCACCCCAGGCTAAGGTAGTTACTGTATATGCCATCGGAAAGTTAAACTTGACGTTGTCCCCCGCATCTAACCACCCTCCACTAAGATCGACTCCCACATCTGCACCATCTTCTAATGTGGCATCATCTCGCCAGGGGACTCGATTCCATTCTGGTAAATCCCCTGCTTGCTGCGCTTCATAAAATAGAATTGATTTTTGCAATGCTTCGCCGTAGTTTTTCGTATTTTGACTTATTGCCGTCGTTGAGGTGGCAATGATAATTATTGACACCATCAAACCAGTGAATATTTTTTTAAATAGTTTTTGATTAAGTATAAATTTTGAATACATATTATATCAGCCCCTACGAGTCTAATTAGTAGTCCACAATCTTAGGTTATTTGTTAGCGTTTTATGCAGTTTTTGGCTCAGAAGATGATTTGTAATTGAGTAAAAGGTTATAGCTAAACTGCAACGTAAACTATAACGTTTTCATTGGGCAAACTGACGTACAAAGCTCTGTTATATTTATTAAGTAAAAAAGCGATCGCAGGAACGAATGAACTAATCTTTTACTAACACGATCGATATCTATATCCTGCTCTGATTAGCTCTGTGGCGTGAATACTAAGTAAAGTGATTATATGTTGCTGTCATAATGGAAAGATGTCAATCCAAGGCTAATCTTGATGTTTACCTAAAAGAGCGATCGCTCTTTCAATTCCATAATCATGTTAGAGAATAGATTTCCGCGCTGGCTGTCTTGGGGTTTGTTAATTACCTTTTTTGTCGTTGACGGTTATCTTTTATTTCCTGTATTTCGATATCTTCAATCAATTTTGGTCTTGGTAATTACGGCAGCACTACTATCGTTTTTGCTTAATTATCCCGTGCGCTTGTTAATGTCATGGAAATTTAAGCGAGGTTATGCCGTTGCGGTAGTATTTTTGTTGGCATTAATTGTTTTAATAGCGATCGCCCTGACTCTTTTACCCTTACTTTTGACTCAGCTAAATGAATTGGCTCGTCGTTTGCCAAGCTGGATTGATTCTGGATCTGGGCAATTACAAACCTTTGAAGTCTGGGCAACAGATAACAATCTTCCTATTGATGTCAGTGCTTTGATAATTCAACTGCAAGAACGTTTTGCCACCGAAGTTAAAGCTTTACCAACGTATGTAATTAACTTTTTAATTGGAGTGTTTGATAGTAGTTTAGAACTATTAGTAACCTTGGTATTGACCCTCTATCTTTTACTCAACGGTCACAGTTTTTGGGCTGGTATATGGCAATGGCTGCCTAGCGTTTGGGGAGATCGTATTAGAGATTCCGTTAATACAAGTTTCCAAAATTACTTTCTCGGTCAAAGTGCGATCGCGGGCATAATGAGTGTTTGTATTACCACCGCTTTTTTACTGCTCAAAGTTCCCTTTGGCTTGCTGTTTGGAATCGCTATTGGAGCTTTAGTGTTAGTTCCTTTTGGCGATATTTTGGGTATCGTCAGCGTTAGCTTATTAATAGGTCTAAAAAACGTCTGGTTAGGGGGAGAAGTTTTAGCAGTGGCGACTATTATCGATCAGGCTATCGATCATGCGATCGCACCTCGTATTTTTAGCGGTTTGGTTGGTTTAAATCCTGTCTGGATTATTATCTCTTTACTTTTAGGGGCAAAAATAGGGGGAGTTTTGGGGGTAATTACTGCTGTACCAATAGCAGCAGCAATCAAAAGGACTGCATTAAGCTGGCGTAGCAGTCAACCAAGTTCAGAAAATAATTAAGCATTAGTTACTTTCAAGAAACAACGTCAAGCCTTTAGCAAACAAAAGCACGATTTAAAATTATATTTGAGTGAGCTAATAGCTAGGGCAAAGCCCTGTTATTCCTTCCTTTTCCAGTTCATAATGTCCCAAGTTCTCATGTCCCAAGCGGTTGGCTCGTAGCCTGTTAAACTGTTGCCAAAAGCCATTACATCAGCACGATGAACAAGGGGAATTACCTCTGCGTCTTCAATCAACATATCGTTCATTTCGATAAATAATTGCGATCGCTTTTCGGAGTCTAATTCTTGACTGGCTTCTTGCCACAGGCGATCGTATTCTGGGTTGCAGTAGCGAGAATTATTGTCTCCAGACCAATTGTTTGCCTTTTGAGGAATCTGAGCGCAGGTCATAAAGTTCATATAGGAGGTAGGATCGGGAACAGTATTTCCTGTGGTGTACATTTGTAAGTCTGCGTAAAAATGCTCTACCGTATCATTATTACTAGAGTCACTAGAAAAATAAACGCTGGGGTCAATACTTTTTAATTCAACTCCTACTCCAATCGATTGTAAGCCTTGTTTAACTACAGTTTGAGTTTTTTGACGCAAAGGGTTAACTGAAGTTTGAAATACCATCTGCATTTCTGTCCCGTTTTTATCGCGAATACCGTTACCGTTAGTATCTTTCCATCCTGCTTGATCTAATAATTCCTTAGCTTTTTCAGGATTATATTCATAGCTAGTATTAGAAGAAACATATTCTGACGGTGCTACCAAGAAGTTAGGTGTGGCTTTACCTGTAACTCCATATAGCTGCTCGGCTACAACATCTCTATTAACTGCTAGAGCGAAGGCTTGGCGAACATTGCGATCGCTTAAAAATGGATGGGGAAATTTTAAACTAGATCTTTCTCCCGAAGGAGCAACTTTGTTGGGATCGCTATGGTTAATAATAATTCGTTCCATCAACGCACCATAATTGGACACCACTTCTCCTTGCCCCGCAGCTTCTAATTCTTTCAAAACAGGTGCTTCTACCTGAAGGTTGTAGGCAAAATCAGCATCTCCCGTTTGTAAAACTGCCCTAGCTGCGGATGTAGCGTCGCCACCGCCCTTGAGTTCAATTCGGGTAAAGCCTAATTCTTTTGCTTGACGAAATTCAGGATTAGGCTCATAAATTACCGTATCTCCTGGTCGAAAATCTACTACTCGATAAGCTCCCGTACCCACGGGCTTCAAGTTGGCAGGTGCTTCCCTCGCATTTGCACCGTTGTAAGATTCATAAATATGTTTGGGTAAGATCATTCCTTCCCCACCAACAAATACCAATGACCAAGCAGGATTAACCTCTTTAAAATTGACTTTAACCGTATAGTCATCAATGGCTTCAACACTTTCAACTAATTCATAAGTACCAGAGGATACTGCACCTACTTCGGGATTACTCAAAAACTCATAGGTAAACACTACATCTTGAGCCGTGAATGGCGTTCCATCAGACCATTTAATATCTTGCTTTAGCTTCCAGGTAACAGATTTACCATCTTCCGCCACATCACCATTTTCTGCTGTAGGAATTTCTGCTGCTAAAAAGGGAATCAAATTTCCTTCGTTATCAAAACTAGCTAGAGGTTCGAGACTGATACGACTGGCTTCAGCATCTTTAAACCCAGTGGAGAGATGGGGATTAAGAATTGTAGGAGCTTGCCAATAGAGTAATTTTAGGGTGCTGCTATCTTCTTTACTGCTAGATGTACCTGATGGACTACCACAGGCGGTAATGGTAATTGCCATACCCAAAGATAGACAGAATTTAGAAAATGAACTCATATGCGATCGCTTTACACTCCTTAACCAGTTTTGGTCTTGGAGGATATTGTATCGCTTGGGTTCTATAAATTGAAAGGAAAAGAATATCAAGAAAGAATCTGTATCTACTAAAAGCGATCGCGCTATTTTAAAAAGAGAAGGTATGAAAGAGTGGATCGAAACCAGGACATAACCTGTCGAATAAACGTTTTTCTTCTTTATGTTAAAAACTCATAACCTTGGTGATTGAAATGCACGCCATCTTTATTCTTAAAAAATTTTGAATAGTTGGAATGCGATCGCTTTTTTAACCACAAGTTGAGAAAATGACTAAAAGATTTAATTACTCGCTGCTCGAATCCCTTAAATTATCAGTACTTCAAAAACTCTTGAGCCTTTATCCACCACATCAGATAATGAGCCTGATTTAAAAGGAGAAACTAAATTAGCCGAACTTACCAAGGCTTGAAATGGTGCTTTCCCGCCACGCTGACATAAAGCAATATATTCAGTCAAAGCCGACTCAAAATCAACTTCTGCCTTGACCCAAAACTGCATCGCACAGCATAATGCCAGAGTGTAATCAATATAGTAAAAAGGAGAGCAATATATATGTTGCTTTTCTTGCCACAAACCTCCTTGTGCGGGATATTCTAAATCGCCATATTCTCGCCAAGGAAGATAACGCGCTTCCATTTGTTGCCACATTTGATTTCTTTCCTGGGGAGTGGCTTCAGGATTGGCATAAACTAAGTGCTGGAAATGGTCTACCGCGCAACCGTAGGGTAAGAATAGGATTGACTGTGCTAGATGAATCTCCCGAAAACGATCTGCGTCATCACCAAAAAACTTATCCATTTGTGACCAGGTAAGAAATTCTAAACTCATGGAATGAATTTCACAAGATTCTAAAGTCGGCCAAAGATAATCAATGGTTGGTATGTTGCGACTTTGCCAAGCTTGGAAAGCGTGACCCATTTCGTGAGTAAATACTTCTACATCGCCTTTTGTACCGTTAAAGTTAGCAAAGATATAGGGTACTCCTTCTGTGGGAAAGCTAGTACAAAAACCACCTCCAGCTTTACCTGTGCGAGTTTTAAGATCGATAAAGTCCCCTTGCACCATCATGGCAAAGAAACTACCTAATTCTGGGTGCATCGCATCAAACATTTCTTGTGCTTGTTTGAGCATCCAGTCATGATCTCCTTGGGGTTCGGGGTTTCCTTGGAGATCGAACACTGCTTCATCCCAAAATTTAACCCGATCTAGATTTAACTTTTCTGCTTTTTTGTCAATGATTTTTTGTGCGAGGGGGACTACTTTATTTACTACCTCATCGCGATAGCTAGCTACATCAGCTTGGTTATAGTCGATGCGCTGCATTCGCTTATATCCCAAACCAATGTAATTTTCATAACCTAGCTTTTGCGCCATTTTGTGACGTAATTTGACTAGACTGTCGTAGATGTTGTCTAGCTTCTCTTGATTTTGACTAAAGAAATTCCAGCGAGCCTTTTCTGCTGAATGACGGGTATTGCGATCGCTATCTTCAGTATACTTACGAATTCCCGATAAGTTAACTGTCTCTCCCTGAAATTCGATTGATGCAGAGGCTAGCAACTGAACATACTCATTAATTAGTTTAGATTCTTGAACTAAATCACCCTCAATTATCGATTCAAAAGTAGTCACATCGGCTGACCATAAACTAAATGCTTGTTCCCCCAAAATAGATTCAAATTCTGCTCTATCTGGACTATCTAGTAACCGTCTTTTCACGGCTACTTCTAATGCTGTCAGTTTTGGCTGCAATTCATCACTATATTCTTGAGCTTTCTTATAATCTTCGTTGGTAGTATCCTGACTAAAATGTAGGGAGGTTATCGCACTCCAACTATCCAAACGACGACGCAAATCTTCCCACTGTTGTAAAGCTTCTTTTTTAGCTGCTGTAGTTTCCGCGCTATCTAAAGCATCATTAATACTTTTATATTCCGCCGTAACTTGTTCGATTTGGGGAGTTTCTACTTTGATTTCAGCAAAATTAATTGTAGTCTGGCTCATAATCGACAGGGGAAGATAATTACATCTAAGATTCTAACGAAATTTGGTATTTGGATTGTGAATGAATGAATAAAACAAGAATACTCCATACAACATATATAAAAGTCCCCAACGTCAAAAAAATAAGCTAAAGTAAACTGACGAGCGACCCCGCGTCGTTTTACGGCGCTAGGGAATGCGCGCAGTCGTGAATTCTTGAACTTAATCAGATTTTCGTTGATATGTTGGCTCTGGATAAACTCTTCAAACATCACAAAAATCGCCGAGTGGCAGTGGCTTTAGCCTTATTAGGAACAGTAACACCGATCGCAGGATTACATAAACTATATCTAGGACAACCAGTCTGGGGCATTATTTACTTAGTATTGTGGTCTACTCCTATTGCTCGTATTGCAGCAGCTATTGATGCAGTTTGGTATCTGGTTCAAGATTTAGAACAGTTTGAGCGACAGTTTAACGGACATAGTGAATATAGTTTGAATACTTCTCCTCAAGTAAAAGCGATCGCCGAAGCTATGCGAGAATTGGATAAGCTGCGGGAAGATGGCTTAGTAACAGAATATGAGTTTGAACAAAAACGCCGTCAACTATTGGATCGTATGGCATGAAAGGATAAGTAATAAGTAATAAGTTAAAAAGGTTTTGAGAATTGCAGTGTTGTTAAAAATGCGATCGCAAAATTATGTTAACAAAACGCTCTTTTTAAGCGTCTTATTGTATGATTTTAGACGTACAACATATTTTTCAATTAAGTAAGCAATTTATTTCTAAATTGCTGCTGGCTCATTTGATATCTATCTTGTCAACAACCACTTTGCATCAATTTTATCCGATGAATTTCGATCTCAATTCTTACGTATCCCAAACCTGGAATGGTGGCTATAAGTTAGAGTTAGACCTGACGGCTAAATCCCAAGCTAATAATTGGAAGCTAGATTTCGATCTGCCTTACCGAATTAAGGAAATTTATGGAGTCGATCTAAACAACAATAATAATGGTAGCTATACTATCAGCGGTTTGAATGACTGGAACACCCTAAATGCAGGGCAAAAAGTCAAAGCCATTTTTATTACAAAAAGAGATAAAATATGCTCCAAGCTATAGCTGCATTTTCGTTGCGCCTGTGCCATATTAGAAAATCCAGCATCTCGATAGAGATTAATTGCTAAATTACGGGCGATCGCTAAAACTTGAGGCAAGGGTGTAGTCCGAATGCGCGACTTATCTTCTCCTTGAGTAACATCTCTGACATAATGAACTTTATTTTCAACTCCCTAGTAACCTCTAACTCTCTGGTAAAACTGAAATGCCGTTTCTTCTAAGTCGGAAATATAATATCTTGTATTAGATTCTATTTTGTGTTTCAGCTGACGCTGGGATTCAACTTTGACAATAGTTTTGACTCCTAACCATTCAGTGAGATTAAACTTTGTTTGACTAATGCTTACTCTTCGTTTTTCGATTCGACCATGCCCTTTGTTAATTTCCTCAAATATCTCTTTGGAAACAAATTGTTGTTGAACCGTCTGATATAGCTTGCCTTGATACCAATGGTGGAGAAGTCATTAACCCTGAATTTACGATAGTCGCAATGGTTTTTTTTGTGTATTCATAGCATCAAATGATACCGTACCGCCTTTCCAACCAATTGCGGTTAGTTTTGAAAATCACGCAGAATTTCAATACTTTTATTCTCTACCTCTTGTGGTTTGAGAATTAATCCTCGCTCGACTAAATATGCACTGACCAGAGTAATCGCTTGATGAGGTTCACAATAAGGATTATCTTCTGATAGCAAGTATGAACCTCTAAGAACTTTACCATCTACCGCCAAAGTCTCTCCTTTAATCGGAGTAATCTCGATGAAACTGCTCAATCTAGCTGAGTAATCTTCATAATCTAGTTCTAGCAAAGTTCTTCTGATTGTGCTGTAAGATGGCAACCGCTCCACTTTTAAAAGCTCTTTTAGCTGCTGGCTATATGATTCGAGCCAATCCCAAATCGCTAAAAAACCTTGATTTCCCGCTACTACTGCTAACGTAAACAAAGCTAAACACAATTGTAGCGAGTGCCTTTTACCTTGTTTTCTCCTGTGGTCTGGCATCCCAGAAAAAGCGCCTAGTATCGCAATCTCATATCTATTCATACGAAGAAAGACTGGAATATAGAATGGTCATACTCAATTAAGGATCAGATGGCGGCAAATACTTTCAGCAGAAAATGGCAAGATTTGTCCATTGAATCAGTATGGATACGGCCATAAACTAACGCAGAAAGATGTCTGGATGCGCAAAGACCGAACTACAATGAATAGGTAATTTATCAAGCTCGCTTGATCCACAATACTAGTGGCACAAAATCCCTAAGATTGCGTTATCCTAGCGACAAACAGTCCAACGTGGGTGCGTCGTGGATATTGTCCAATCAAAGAGAGTATTACTTATCATATTGGATTTTATTTGCTCAAAACTTTGACTTTGATGGCAAATACGATTGGTCTAGTGGCGGAAAGCTACCAGGTTTGGGTTCAAAAGGACTTTGTAACGGAGGTGGAAATTGCGATGGCAATAATGGCTTTTCCTCTCGGTATATGTGGCGTGAAAATGGTAGGGCTGTTCTTTATCTATATCATATGGATAAAGCTGGTAAGTATGGGGATGACCTGCAATTAAAAGGACAAGATGGTCGAACCAAATACTTTCAGCGGGGGAAATGGCACAATTTAGTCCAAAGAGTCAGAATTAATGACGGCGATAAGTCTAACGGCGAGATAGATGTCTGGATGGACAAAGAAAAGGTGCTATCAAACAGAATTTTCAAGTTCGTTACCAACAATCAAGGGGTTAACAAATTGTTTTTTAGCACTTTTCATGGCGGATCGGGGGAACAATGGTGGCCAAGTGAAGACGTATATGCTTACTTTGATGACTTTGTTATTTCTACTTCTGCTGCTGATGTTGGTCTTTAGTTTCGATAACTTTAGGCGTTCAAATACTTTTCCACACAGCGCACAAATATTTCAACTCCCATACCCAAGGCTGTTTCATCAAAGTCAAAACGGGGATGATGGTGAGGATATGCCAGACCCTTTTCTGGATTTGCCGAACCTAAAAAGAAATAGCATCCTGGCACTTGCTGCAGGAAGAAAGACATATCTTCTCCTCCCATAGTTTGACATTCTGGAACAACTCCCACAGGAGTTTCTACTACTTCGGCTGCTACCGAGCGAACTAATTCTGCGATCGCACTATCATTAACTGTGGGGGGATACAGTTGCCAGTGGTTGAGTTCGTATTTAGCACCGTGCATCTGACACACACCAGCAATAATCGCCTCTAGCCTTTCTCCGATTAAGGTTTCAAGTTCAGGGTTGAAATAGCGAATTGTGCCACTCATACGGGCAGTATCGGCAATTACGTTCAATGCTGTCCCTGCATGAAGTTCCCCTACCGTTACCACCGCAGAATCCAACGGTTTGACGTTGCGAGAAACAATTGTTTGTAAGGCATTAACTATTTGACTGGCTACTATAATCGAGTCTACTGTCTGATCGGGCATTGCACCATGACCACCTCTACCCAAAATTGAGAGACGAAAACACTCTACCGCAGCCATTAATGCACCACTACGCACCCCAACTGTACCTAGAGGCAGGTTGTTCCACAAATGTAAGCCAATAATTGCATCTACATCAGGGTTGGTTAAGACACCCTCTTCAATCATTGGTTTTGCCCCTCCAGGACCTTCTTCAGCTGGCTGGAAGATAATTTTTACCGTTCCCGAAAAATCATTTTGATGCTGGGATAAATAATAAGCTGTAGCTAATGCGATCGCTGTGTGTCCATCATGTCCGCAGGCGTGCATTTTACCATCGTGCTGGGACTTATAGGAAACCTCGTTAGCTTCTTTGATGGGTAAAGCATCCATGTCTGCACGAATTGCCAACACTTTGCCAGGAGATTTACCTGAAATAGTAGCTACAATACCCGTTTTGGCTATGGCAGTTTTATGAGGAATATTCCAGGATTCTAATTTCTGCTGAATGAATTGGGCAGTAATTTGTTCTTGAAAGGCCAATTCTGGTTTTTGATGGAGTATCCGTCGCCAATCAACAATACTTGACTGTAACTGGCGTATCTCTGGGCGAATTTGGGTCAAATCAACAGATTTAGATTCTTTGACGGTGAAAACCATTGCTCAAAATCCAGAATTAGATATAGTTTTAAAATTATTTTTTTATCGCTCTGCGAGAATTTGTGAATTGACCATGAATATTTACGCTATAAGGGATTAGATAGGTAATCAAACCCGACAGCCATCTTGTTCTAGTCATCTCGCCTTTAGCTAAAGCAGAGCCGTGATTAATAGTAAATAACAGAGAGCCAACCACTAGTGCAACTCTAACAGCAGTAGGAGCTAATTTAGGGTCTAGTAATGCTTTGGCGAATCCGTTCATTATTATAAGAGAATCAAATGAGACTAGTAAATTAATTTTTTTAATTTTTTTTAATACTTATTTTATTGAAGCAGAAGAACGTCCAGATTAGCAAAACTTAATACAATTGATTTTTTACAACAGTTAGAGCAGTTAGGACAGTTAGAGCAGTTAGAGCAGTTGTAGGCAATCAATAATTTGTTCATGTTAGTCTCAAATCCCTATTCTTTCGTTAAAGATTGAATTTTGTCTGAACCATTGTTTTTACTTCCTTAGATAAAGGCGATCGCTTTATTTCAAGGAGACTATCGCGACAGCGTAGCAGTTGTAGAGGAATATCAGTTTATGTTTGCTTGCGATAAGAATAATGAACAAAAAATAGTTAGGGATATATTAATTGTCAACTGGATTTAGCAAGAGTGCGATCGCACTCTTGAAAGGCAATTGATTATTTTGAGTAGTAACTAACTGCAAGGTGAGCTACTTAGAAGAGTTGAGAGCCAATAGAATAATAAGTGACGGCGAGTGTATCAGGATTAAAAGGCGATCGCAAAAATATTCATAAAATTTGCCAGTCAATGCTCTTGGCAATTCTGCACTAATTTAATGTATATGGTACAAAAAACGGTTGCTGTCCATTTAGATAGGTGTATTCAGAGCAACAATTGAGAATAAACGTCTATTTTGGGCAACGCTACGGTGTTACTTTCTTGCCAAATCGTATACAAATCTTTAGTTGAAACTCGATTTAGAAAATTTTAATAATTGTTACTTTAGCGTGATATGATTTTTGTTGTCTGGACTAGGGTAACGGTAGATTGGCAGTCTGACTGGTCATTCCTAAAGCAATAAATATATAGAAAATTCTTCTTGACTATTAAATTGCACAAGCGGTGACGAATCGACTAATAAAAAACTGTAACTCCAGACGAACATTCAGCATGAGCCAAAGTTGATTAATAACGATCTAATCTTGTCTAGCAACCAGCTTAAACCAACGTCAACAATCGAAGAAAGTCAAAGTTCAATAGAAGAATCTGCGAATCGTAGATGACTCTATGACTGAGTACTATCAGCTTAAGCAAAACTTATTGCTGGTAACTTTAGGAATGACGGCGATAATCTTCGGATCTGTATGGATTACCTATACATTAAATACTGCTCTTAACTATATGATAGGGGCTTGTGTCGGCATAGTTTACCTCGGTATGTTAGCCAGAGAAGTAGAAAAAATTGGCTCGAATAAAAAAGGTGTAGGGTCAACAAGACTGGCACTAATAGCTGGTGTAATTATTGTTGCTACTCAACAGCAACAATTGCAAATCGTACCCATTATTCTCGGTTTTCTGACCTACAAAGCTGCAATTATTTTTTACGTGATACAGACAACCCTTGTGCCAGCGAAAAAATAGGAATAATGTAGTGGTCAAAATAACTAGAAGAGGGTTGAAAAGCGTGATATCAAGGGAAAAATCCTAATCATGGAAATTTTAAATAATTTTAATTCTCTCGTACAATTCCCCTTAGCTTCATTAGAAGTTGGTAAACACTTTTACTGGGAAATAGGCGGTTTAAAATTACATGGTCAAGTTTTTCTTGCTTCTTGGGTAGTAATTGCTATTTTAGTAATTGCTGCTTTTTTAGGGTCAAGAAATATCCAGAGAATCCCCAGTGGCATGCAAAACTTTATGGAGTATGTGCTGGATTTCATACGGAGTTTGGCAAAAGATCAAATTGGCGAAAAAGAATATCGTGAATGGGTGCCTTTTGTGGGTACTTTGTTCCTGTTCATCTTCGTTTCCAACTGGTCTGGGGCATTAGTTCCTTGGAAATTAATTGAGATTCCCAATAGTGAACTGGCTGCACCTACAAACGATATCAACACCACAGTTGCTCTAGCTTTATTGACCTCCGCAGCATATTTTTATGCAGGAATCAAAAAGAAAGGCTTGGGCTACTTTGCAGGATATCTCGAACCAACGCCAATTCTTGCACCATTCAAGGTTTTAGAAGATTTTACAAAACCTTTGTCCCTAAGCTTCCGTCTTTTCGGAAACATCTTGGCAGATGAATTAGTAGTAGCAGTATTGGTACTGTTAGTTCCTCTTTTCGTACCTCTGCCCTTGATGGTCTTAGGACTATTTTTAAGCGCGATTCAAGCTCTTATTTTTGCGACTCTAGCTGCTGCCTACATTGGTGAAGCTTTAGAAGAACATCATTAATAAGCTTTAGGTATTTAATATCTATTTTTTCGTGTCCGTCTTGGGTCGATCGTCACCCGATAATCGTAAACTCTTTTGAAGTTTGCGATCGCTATTAAAGCCGATCGTTTTATTTATCTGTAAACTCACATCTAATTTAAAGGAAAAAAACATGGAACCCATCGTTGCTGCTGCTTCGGTTATCGCTGCTGCTCTTGCTGTAGGTCTAGGCGCAATCGGCCCTGGTATTGGTCAAGGTAATGCTGCTGGTCAAGCTGTAGAAGGTATTGCTCGTCAACCTGAAGCAGAAGGTAAAATTCGCGGTACTTTACTACTTAGTTTGGCGTTCATGGAAGCGTTAACTATCTACGGTTTGGTAGTATCCCTAGTATTGTTATTCGCTAACCCCTTCTCTTAAGAGATTTTTGTTGCCCGATCTATTATCTTTTGTAGAGGGAGATCGGGCAGACAAAATTGGCGGGCGATTGATAGTTCTGACTGTAGAATTTATGCCCCCTCAACCATATATTTATAACCAAAAAAACCTTGGTATTAAATTTTTAAAGTTAGTAAATGATTACTAATCTCAGCAGAAAAAACAGGGTTAAACATAATGACATACTGGACTATTTTCTTGACAGCAGCAGATGCCGCTGCTGAAACAACTGCTGAAGGTGGTTTATTTGATATTAACGCCACCTTGCCTTTGATGGCGCTTCAGTTTTTAATCCTGATGGCAATTTTAAATGCACTGCTATATAAGCCATTAGGAAAAGCCATTGATGAAAGGACTGACTACGTTCGCAGTAGCTTAAAAGATGCTCGCGAACTAAAGGAGAAAACAGAATCCTTGGCAGCACAATACGAAAACGAATTGAGAGAAGTTCGTCGCGAATCTCAATCAACCATTGCAGCAGCTAAAGCTGAAGCTGACAAAATCTCTAACGCCAAAATTCAAGAGGCACAACAAGAGGTAGCAGCCCAAAAGCAACAAGCAGCGGATGAAATTGAGAAGCAAAAAGTAGAAGCAATGCAGTCTCTAGAACAACAAGTAGATACTCTAAGTAACCAAATTTTAGAAAAGTTATTAGGAGCAGAATTAGTCAACAAACGCTGACTGATCGATCTATACCGATAAAACGACTAAAGCTACAAGTGATAGGCTATCAGCTATCAGCTAAATAATCAATCTTACTTAACCTTATATATTACTAAAATATAAAGCCTAAGATATCGATTAAAAAAGCCAAAAGCTAACAGCTAACAGCGACACAAAGCGGTCTTGAGGGTACAGTTGCGGCTAAAGCCTCACTCTCATAGAGCTATTGTGTCAAGAAGCTTATTAAAAAAACATAACCTTAAAGTACGGATAAGAAGTAAAGATGATAGGTACTTTTTTCCTTCTTAACGCGGAAGCGGGTGCAGAAAGTGGTTTTGGATTCAAATTTGACCTGTTTGAATCTAATTTAATCAACTTGGCAATTATCTTTGTACTACTTATTGTCTACGGAGGCAAGGTAGTCGGTAATATACTCAGCGAAAGACGCGCCAAAATAGAAGCAGAAATAAAATCAGCCGAAGCTCGCGCTAAAGAATCGAAAGAGGCTTTAGCAAAGGCACAGAAAAACTTAAAAGAAGCACAGTCAACTGCGGTTACAATCCGTTCTGAAGCAGAAACCAACGCTCAAAAAGCAAAAGAAGCAGCTTTAGTCAAAGGACAAAAAGAAGTAGAAAGACTCAAGTCATCTGCTGCTGCGGATCTCAACTCCGAACAGGAAAGAGCAATATCTCAACTAAGAGCAAGAGCAGTAGAAATGGCATTAGAACGAGTTGAATCTCGCATGGGAGAAGTGCTGAACGATGACAAACAGCGGCAGCTAATCGACCGCAGTATCGCTAACATAGGAGAGTAGAAAATGAGTGGAACTCTAGTTAGTAGCAAAATCGGCGAACCTTATGCCCAGGCAATAATGTCTTTAGCAGAGCAAAGCAACCTTACTGAAGAGTTTGGTAGAGCTTTTCGCGATTTAGATTCATTGTTGACAGAATCTCCAGAATTTAAAGATTTTGTTCTCAATCCCGTCATCAAGAATGAGGACAAAAAAGAGGTATTAAAAAAGGTGATGGGAGATGCCAATCCTTACCTCGTGAACTTTATGATGCTGTTGGTTGATAAAAGACGAATTGTCTTCCTTGAATCAATCGTAGAACAATATTTAAGTTTGCTGCGTAAGCTAAATCAAACCGTATTGGCAGAAGTAACTTCCGCTACAAGATTAGACCGCGAACAAGAAGACAAGATCGTTGAGAAAGTTAAGAGAATTGTCGAAGCTCGCGATGTAGAGCTTAAAACCACTGTCGATCCTAATCTAATTGGTGGAGTCATCATTAAAGTAGGTTCAAAAGTAATTGATGCTAGTCTTCGCGGACAACTGCGTCGCATCAGCGTCAGCCTCAATCAGTAATAAGCTGCGATCGATAAGCTACGCGCCAGCGTAATCGCGCAGTTAAAATTGTAAGTAAATCAAGAATAATTAATCATTAAGAAGCTATGGTTAGCATCAGACCAGACGAAATTAGCAACATTATTCGCCAGCAGATCGAATCTTACGAGCAAGATGTTCAAGTATCTAATGTTGGTACAGTCCTTCAAGTAGGGGACGGCATTGCTCGTATTTATGGCTTAGAACAAGCAATGGCAGGGGAACTTCTAGAATTTGAAGATGGTACAGTAGGTATCGCACTTAACCTAGAAGAAGACAACGTCGGCGCTGTACTTATGGGTAACGGTTTCGGCATCCAAGAAGGCAGTACGGTAAAAGCAACTGGTAAAATCGCTTCTATTCCTGTAGGAGAAGCATTGGCAGGTAGAGTTGTTGATTCTTTGGCTCAACCTTTAGACGGTAAAGGCGAAATCAACACTTCCGAGACTCGCTTAATCGAGTCTATGGCTCCTGGGATTATTGAACGTAAATCCGTTCATGAACCTATGCAAACAGGAATCACTGCGATTGACGCGATGATTCCCGTAGGTCGCGGTCAACGGGAGTTGATTATTGGTGACAGACAAACTGGTAAAACAGCGGTAGCAGTAGATACGATCATCAACCAACAGGGTGAAGATGTAATTTGCGTTTATGTAGCAGTTGGACAAAAAGCTTCTACAGTAGCTCAAGTAGTTACTACCTTAGAATCAAAAGGTGCAATGGACTATACGGTTGTTGTAGCAGCTAACGCTAACGATCCTGCCACACTTCAGTATCTCGCTCCTTATACTGGTGCTGCGATCGCTGAATACTTCATGTACAAAGGCAAAGCGACTTTGATTGTATATGATGACTTGACCAAACAGGCTCAGGCTTACCGCCAAATGTCCTTGCTACTACGTCGTCCACCAGGACGTGAAGCATATCCTGGAGACGTATTCTATCTACACTCTCGTTTGTTAGAACGCGCAGCAAAACTAAGTGATGAGTTAGGTGCGGGTAGTATGACTGCTCTACCTATCATCGAAACTCAAGCTGGCGACGTATCCGCTTATATTCCTACCAACGTAATCTCTATTACTGACGGTCAAATCTTCTTGTCTTCTGACTTGTTTAACGCTGGTTTCCGTCCTGCGATTAACGCGGGTGTATCCGTATCCCGTGTAGGATCTGCTGCTCAAACCAAAGCAATGAAACAGGTAGCAGGTAAACTCAAGCTAGAATTAGCTCAATTTGCCGAGCTTGAAGCATTTGCTCAGTTTGCGTCTGACTTGGATGCAGCTACTCAAAATCAGTTAGCTCGTGGTCAACGTTTGCGTCAAATTCTCAAGCAACCTCAAAACTCTCCTCTATCCGTGGCAGAACAGGTTGCAGTAGTATACGCTGGTTTAAACGGTTATTTGGATGAAGTGCCTGTCGATAAAGCTAGTGAATTCGCGCAAGGATTACAAGACTATCTTGGCAGCAGCAAAGCTAAGTATGGTGAAATCATTGCCTCTGAGAAAAAACTAACCGATGAAGCAGAAGATCTCTTAAAAGAAGGGATTAACGAATACAAACAGTCCTTCATGGCAACAGCATAAATTTAAGGGAAGAGAGGAACGAGATAAAGAGGACAGGAATAAGTACGTTTCTTGTCCTATTTCCTCTATTCCTTACTCCTTCATCCTTTATTCCTTATTTAAATTATGGCTAATTTAAAAGCGATTCGCGATCGCATCGCGTCGGTAAAAAATACAAAAAAAATCACTGAAGCAATGCGCTTAGTGGCTGCTGCCAAAGTTCGTCGCGCTCAAGAACAAGTAAACTCTACTCGTCCTTTTGCCGATAGTTTGGCGCAGGTTCTCTATAACATTCAAGGCAAACTTCAGTTTGAAGATGTCGATCTTCCTTTATTTCAACAAAGAGAAGCAAAAAAAGTAGCTCTGGTAGTGGTCAGTGGCGATCGCGGTTTGTGTGGTGGCTATAACACTAACGTAATTCGCCGTGCAGAAATGCGAGCTAAAGAATTGACTGCTCAAGGCGTTGAATATACTTATGTCATAGTTGGCAAAAAAGCAGTTCAATACTTTAGTAATGAAACTCGCCAAGCTCCTATAGAAAAGAAGTTTGTCGGTTTAGAACAGATTCCTACTGCACCCGAAGCAGCAGAAATCGGCGATGAATTACTTTCTC
Source organism: uncultured cyanobacterium (assembly GCA_963799375.1). Taxonomy (GTDB): domain Bacteria; phylum Cyanobacteriota; class Cyanobacteriia; order Cyanobacteriales; family Xenococcaceae; genus Waterburya. The sequence goes on along the minus strand of CAWCWY010000003.1, from coordinate 411,000 downwards.
TTTTCTTAGCGGAAGAAGTTGATAAGGTTGAGCTTATTTATACTAAGTTTGTCTCTCTTATTGCTTCCAAGCCCGTAATTCAAACGCTAATGCCTTTAACGACCCAAGGCTTAGAAGTTAAAGATGACGAAATCTTCCGTTTAACTACTAAAGGCGGTCAATTTGGCGTCGAAAGAGATGCTGTAACTTCTGAAGTTAACGAATATCCTAAAGATACGATTTTTGAACAAGATCCCGTACAGATTTTGGAAGCTTTGCTACCTCTTTATCTCAATAACCAAATATTACGTTCTTTACAAGAAGCAGCAGCTAGTGAACTTGCAGCCAGAATGACTGCCATGAATAACGCTAGTGAAAATGCTTCAGAATTGATGGGTAATTTAACCATGTCTTACAACAAAGCAAGACAGGCAGCAATTACTCAAGAGCTTTCTGAAGTAGTTGCAGGTGCTAATGCTTTGTAATTTTAATTTATAAGCTATAAGTTTCGATCAATTGAGACTGATTATTTGAGCGTCTAGATTTTTCTAGGCGTTTTTTGTGTTAGGCATTCATTAGTCCTTGATTAATTCTTGTAATTGAGAATTACTTAAAGAGCGAATAATTGATAGTTGAAAGCTGTTATTATCGAGCAAATTAAAATTATTACTTTGTAGATATTCTCGAATCGCTTTCTTGCCCATTGAGATAAGCTTGAAAAAACACGGTAGCCAAGGTATCAATAACTGGATAGGCTTGAGTTGGGCTAATACCCACAACTTCATCAGGTACGGGTAAAACCCCTAAGCCTTCCCGTAAAAAACTAAAATGCGTCCCTGGTTTTACCAAAACCAAGTATTTATCAATATCTCGATTTATCCAGTTAAAAGGCTGAATTTGTTCGGCAACGGGAGGCATAACTAAATCGTTTGTTCCTGAGATAATCATCGTTGGAACATTAATAGAACTCGTTCCAGCCTTACCAAATATTCTTCCCATCGGATTGATGGCAATTACAGCTTTTATTCTTGGATCTTTTAACTGATAGTCAACTGTATAAGTTTCGTTAAAAGTGCATTTTGCTAAAGAAGATAAGTCTAGCAATACATTTTGATAATCTTCTGTTTGGCATTTTTCTGCTTGAGGATCTACAATCAGTTTTCCTCCTGCTAATACTAAAGATGTGTAACCGCCAAAAGAATGTCCAATTACGCCCACTTGTTGCAGATTTATTTTATTTTGTTGCGAAGAATTAATTGAAAATTCTCGTTCTAATTTGTCCAGAACATATTTAATATCTAAAGGTTGATCGATTAAATTATTTGGTTCTGGGAAACGCTCCGATCCTGATAAAAAACTATCAAATTTAGTTAAACTAATATCGTCATGTTCGACTATTGCAACAGCAAAGCCATGGCTCGCCAAATGTTCGCCTAAATAAACAAAAGTTTTACGACTAGAAGCTAATCCATGAGAAATAACAACTAAAGGAGACTGTTCTTTTTTTGGTAGATATAAGTCAAAATATCCTAGCTTAGAACGATCGGGATTATTATAAGTATAGGTTTTCTTTTGCCAACTATATTTGCCAGGTTGAGATGATTCTTGAACTGCTTCTTTTGGGAGATTACTCTTATCTAAATTATCCGTAAAAAAAAGCTGGTTAATCAATTCTCGGTCTTTTAGTATTTTTCCTCCCTGTTTAATGTATCTATTTATAATATTAAAATCGACGTAAATAGTTTTCAAGGGAAATTGATGCAGTAAGTTGATTATTGTCAACTCTTCTTCATCAAATGCAGCAGCAATAATTGCTCCTCTTAAAGCTAGAAATCCATTGCGGTTTGTACTTGTCCTGATACCTTTCCCAAAATTTTTGATTACCGTTTCTCCCACAGTAGAATTACTAAAATTAGCAATAGTTAAGGGATTAAATTCTAAGGGAGTTGATAACAATTCTGGTAATCTCTCTACTTGTTCGGGGGGTAAACGATTGAGATAATAAGCAAGTTCGCTACTTATTTTACCCGTTTCTACAAATGTTTCGAGATCGTCAACTTTAAGATAAAATTCGCCAAAAGGTGAAAAATTAAACGTGATTTTTTCGGCTGCGGTCGCTTCGATCGGTAGTAAAGCAGCAGAAATACCTAAAATCAAAGAAATTGCAGTCTTAATCATTCAAATCATAGAGTTTATACATAGCATACTCAAATATTATAAATTAACCCGATTCAGGCAGAGTTATCATCAAAGATTTCAACTATCTAACTAATCGTACAGACAAAGATGTAAAGATAACGCACACCTTGTCTTTACATCTTTGTAATAGCATCAACTGCTGCTTCAAGAGCGATCGCAATATGCGTCCAGTGTGTACCTCCCTGACAAAATGCAATATATGGTTCTCGCAAAGGACCATCTGCGGAAAACTCGGAGGTACTGCCATCTACAAACGTTCCTCCAGCCATTACTAATTGGCTTTCATAGCCAGGCATTTCGGCGGGAACGGGTTCTAAGTACGAATCTACGGGAGAGTGCTGCTGAATTGCTTTACAAAAGGCTATCAATTTCTCTGGCGAACCCAATTGAATTGCTTGAATAATATCTCGACGGGATTCAAACGGAAGGGGATTGACAGGATACCCCAATTGTTCAAATACATAAGAAATCAAATGACTTCCTTTGACTGCTTCTCCTACCATTCCCGATGCGAGGAACAAACCTTGATACATTAGGCGATTTTGGTCTAATGTCGCCCCGCTGCTGCTGCCTATTCCTGGTGCGGTTAAACGACAGGCTGCCATTTCCACTAATTCTTTTTTTCCTGCAATATATCCCCCCGCAGTTACAATAGTCCCCCCAGGGTTTTTAATTAACGAACCCGCCATCAAATCTGCCCCGACAGCAGTAGGTTCGACCGTATCGATAAATTCTCCATAGCAATTATCCACAAAACAAACCGTATTCGGGTTTTGCTGCTTAACAATCTCTACAACTCTTCTGATATCTTCAATGGATAAACTTTGTCGCCAAGAATAACCACAGGATCTTTGAATCAACACCAAACGAGTCTTAGGCTTAACTGATGTTTTCAAACCTTCCCAGTCAATTATTCCTTTTTCCGTCAAGTCCAACTCTCGATAATCAATCTGAAAATCCTTAAGAGAACCTTTATTATCCCCCCGCAAACCAATCACTTCTTCTAGAGTGTCATAAGGTGTTCCAGCGATCGCTAGCATTTCATCTCCTGGTCGTAATACACCATACAAGGCACTGGCGATCGCATGAGTTCCTGAAACAAACTGAACTCTAACAACCGCTGTTTCTGCACCCATGATTTGAGCGAAAACTTTGTCTAAAGTGTCTCTTCCCAAATCGTCGTGTCCATACCCGCTAACGCTTGCAAAATGCTGGACTCCAACCCGATTATCATGAAAAGATGACAGAACTTTTTTTAAATTTTGCTTGACCTGGGTGTCAATACCAGAAAAAATCGGTATTAGTGCTTTTTCTGCTTCTAATAGCAGATGTTTGGTATTCATATATTTTTTAAAGTGTTTTACAGGCACATAAATATTACGTAGAGTTGAGACTTAGGTTATTAAATGACAGTTGCTACATCAGAAAAAATCCCTCCTGCTTGGGGGACGATTGTTTACATGGGTATAATTCACTTTATAGCTTTATTTGCCCTAATTCCTAGCAATTTTAATTGGAATGCTTTGGGAGTTGCTTTTGTTTTGTATGTTATTACCGCAGGGGTAGGAATAACACTAGGCTTTCATCGCCTTGTTTCCCATCGCAGTTTTGAAGTTCCTAAATTACTAGAATATTTCTTGATTTTTTGCGGCACATTAGCAGGTCAAGGTGGTCCTTTTGACTGGATTGGTCTACATCGTATTCATCATCAATATTCCGATAAACAATTAGATCCTCACAACTCCTTGAAGGGGTTTTATTGGAGTCACTTGGGTTGGATGTTATGTCAGAATCCTTCTAACGAATATATTCCTCGCTATACTAAAGACATATCAGGCGATCGCTTTTATCAATTCTGCCAACATGGCATGATTCCCATTCAGCTAGCCCTAGCAGCTATTCTCTATTACTTTGGTGGCTTGCCCTTTGTAATTTGGGGCGTATTTGTCCGTTTGGTAGTAGTATTTCACTGCACTTGGTTTGTCAATAGTGCGACTCACAAGTTTGGCTATAAAAGCTATGACTCCCAAGATACATCCCTCAACTGCTGGTGGGTCGCATTGTTAACCTTTGGCGAAGGATGGCATAACAACCATCATGCTTTCCAATACTCTGCTCGTCATGGTTTAAAGTGGTGGGAAATCGATTTAACCTGGATGATGATTAAAACTTTATCATTCTTCGGTTTAGCCAAAAACATTAAGCTACCTCCTAATAAAGCTAAAGTCTCATAGTTTTAAGTTAAAGTGCATACAGTATAGATATTTGTAAGCACTTTAATTTTCCTGTATTGCTCAAAATCACTCCATTTCTAATTTTAAGGAAGGCATCAAACGCTGTAGATTTTTAAGCGACTTACCTTGCCAAGGGTTCTTTTTTGCTCCAATTACCACCATTTGAATATTTTTACGTCGGCGAATACTAATAACAAATTTGGACAGTATACTAATTCCCGAACTATTGAGAAAATTTAATTCTTTGAGGTTTAAAACAATTTTTTCTGGTTCTTGTTGAACAACACTGTTTAACAGTTCGGTGATAGAAGCATATTCTGCTGTACCGTTGAGACGTAATGAACCATCAAAAATAATATTGTGAGACATCTCATCATATAAGACTTTGTAATTCTCAGTTTTAATTTCCATTGCTATCTTTTGAAAGTTGATATTTAGTAGTAAATTAGCTTCATCGTTTGGAATTATAGAATTATCCAGTTCAAGATAGATAGTTATAACTTATCCGCTATCTTAGCCTTTTCGGGAAAGGTGTCTACACGGATACCGCGATTGGCATCGTCTGCAACTAATGCTCGAATTGAAAAGATTTTGATTCCAAAATAATTCAAATTAAATTCTAAGCTGTACCATTGTAGTTACTGCCATTTCATCAGACTCTTGAGGTAGGGACTCAAATTTCCAGCCTAGCTTTGCTCCATAATCGTTGAGCATGGTCAATATTCCCAAGCCAGATTCTTGACCTTCTTCCTCCAAGGCATTTTTTTCCAATTGAGCAATGTATAATTCGTCAGGATCGTCACTCAAGAGGGTTTCAATATGTTCTTGAAATGCTAAGGTTTGCTTGGACTGAATACTATTGGTTAGCTGGAAAATAATTAAGTCAGGATTGAGATGAATTTGAATACTGATTGGAAAACGCGACATTTCTACACCATATTTCATTGCATTCTCTAATAATTCGTTAGCAATGTAACTAACCGCACTTTTGACTTCGGCTTGTTTACTGCAATCTACTTGTTGATGCTCGTCGTTCAAGAAAAAAGTACTAAGATAGTCTGCTAAAAAATCTGCTGATAAACAGTTATTGCGCCATCTTTGACGTAAAGGAATCGAACCAGGGGAAAAACTCAGAATTAGATATTCCTGGCTGGGAGGCAAATTTTGAATAAAGTCGCCCAATATTTGTTGAATAGCAATCTTACTAGTACTCATATAATTTAAGATAGTTAAAAATTTAGATATTATTTGTTCGGTAGGTATTTAAAATCTATTTTTGTTTAAGAACTACTAGGGTTATGTCGTCATATACTTTCTCTACTCCAATATGCGATCGCAAGTCCTCAATAACAGCTTGTCTAATGTCTTGCGCTGAGTCCTGCCAATTTTGCTGTAAGACATTACACAAAGTTTCTAATCCATAATGTACTCCTGAAGTGTTTTCTGCTTCTGTGATTCCATCGGTGTAAAGTATGACTACATCACCTTGGTTTAGGTTAATTTGCACTTGAAAAACAAAATCTTCAATAGTTTCTTCAAGACCAATAGGAAACCCTAAATCAATAGTGTCTACTCTTTCAACTATTCCTCCAGAACGAACTACCAGCATCTCTTCATGTTGACCACTCAAGCTAAGGACACCATCTCGATAGTCAACCAAACACAAAGATAGATTTTTGTCGGAGTCCATCCGCTGCACGTTTTTATAAATAGTACGATTGAGTACTTCAAAAAACTTTTTTGGATCGGTTTCATTGTTTTCCATCAAAGTCCGAACAGCCGTTTGTACCATCAACATTAAGACACCACTTTCTAAACCGTGTCCTGTCACATCTCCAATACCAATCGTTACCCGTCCATGATGTTGCAGAACATCATAATAATCTCCTCCAACTTCATCAGCAGGTTCCATGAAACCTGCAATTTCCAAACCTTCAATTTCGTTCAGTTCTTTTTCTTTAGGTAAGAGCATCATCTGTAGACGCTGAGTAACTTCTAGCTCGGTGCTAAGACGCATATTCTCTTCTTGCAAGCAACCATTAAGGCTCTGTATTTCCTCATTAGCTATGGCTAGCTGCTCTAGATAAGATGATTCTTTATCTCTAAGTCTTTTTTGCTCTAAGCAAGCTCCTAGTCTGGCTTTTAATAAGGTTGGATTAAAAGGTTTGGCTAAATAATCTGCTGCACCCATTTCGATACATTTGATTACACTATCAATTTCATCTAGTGCAGAAATCATGATGGTCGGAATATGTCGCCAAGCACCAGCACGAATCCATTTGAGGACTTGATAACCATTAATATCTGGCATAATAATATCCAGTAAAATAAGGTCATAAATTCCTGTTTGAATCATTTCAATTGCCTGTTTCCCATTTATTGCAACAGCAACCTGATAACCTTGATTTTCAACCTGACGAGAAAGCAAATCTCGATTGGTGCTATTGTCATCGACAATCAAAATTGTGTATTGTGTTGGGTCTAGAGGTTGTTCTGTTTCCTCTGCCAAAGGAAGACCCGAATCAATGATAATGTCGATCGCAGAAGTTGTTTCCACCCAACAATTAATATCTGAAGCGATAACTTCTTCTTCGGTTAGAAAACTATTTTCTATAGAATGAATTTTGAGTAGATCCTCAATTTCTTGTAATAATTTGTTAGCTGCAAGATTAATCTTTTCTACATCTGCAACAAACTCTGTCTCAATAATCGGAATTAACTGCTGACAATTTTTAATAACAACCTGGGTGGGTTTTTGAAGTTCAACTTTGAGTTTGGGGTTAGCAATAATTTGTTCAAATTCAAGCTGGCTTTGAGGTAGCTTGGCGGGATTCAAGAAATTATCGATCGAAACTAGCAATTTAGCACCGCATTCCCGAATTTCTTCTAGTTCATTGAGATATTCGACTTTTGTATTTGTATCTTCAAATTCCTCAAAAATCATCTCACTGTAGCCAATAATTGCATTAATTGGCGTGCGTAGTTCGTGACGCAGATGAGATAGGGATAACTGAGATTGGTTATCTATAGTCATTTAAAGTATGGTGCAATTAAAGTAATCATTGAAATTTATGAAATAATAAATAGATAGCTCATCAAAGACGGTATAGTCTCGACTCAGCTATCGGGCAAAAATATTTTGATTTTAGTTAGCAGACGAGATAGTTCGATGGGTTTAGTATCGTAGTCATCACAGCCTGCCTGTAGGGCTTTCTCGCGATCGCCTGACATCGCATGAGCTGTCAGAGCAATTACAGGAATAGACTGAGTAGTCGGGTCAGCTTTAATATTTCTAGTAGCTTCCCAACCATCCATCACGGGCAAACTCATATCCATCAGAATCAGATCTGGTGTTGTTGAAGTTGCCATTTCTACACCTTCTACACCATTAACAGCAATCGACACTTCATATCCTCGACGTTTTAACCTTCGAGACAGCATATCTCGGTTCATCTCGTTATCTTCGACTAACAGTATTTTGAGCATTGTTTTAGATACTTTTATTGAGAATATTAATGTTTAGCTATACAGATATACCCGTGGCTTCATTGTGTTGGCGAGCGATCGCTTTGTCGAGCAAATTACTAACTTCGTTGAACAATACCGATCTTTGATACGAACCTTTTTCAAAAATTTTGTTTACCCCGCCATGCAATTTTTGGCGATCTTGATTGGTGATGGTTTTTGCCGTCAAAATAACTACAGGAATAGAACTTAGTCGATCGACTTGTTTGAGACGATGAACTAATTCAAAGCCATCCATTTCTGGCATCATCAAATCAGAAAGAATTAATCCTGGAGTACAATTTTTTAGCTTGAGTAATGCTTCTTTGCCATTTTCCGCTTCAATAACTTTCCATCTTTCTGCTTTTAATTGACGGCATAGCATTTCTCTAATCCCAGAATCGTCTTCGACCACCATAATCAAATTGGAACTAGAGGTAGGCTTGAATTTATCCAAAATAGTTTCTAGTTTTTTACCATCAATCGGCTTAAGCAAATATTCCGTAGCACCCAAAGCATAACCAAGATTTTGGTCATCAACCATAGTCATCATGATGACGGGAATATCGGCTGTTTGAGGATTAGCCTTAAGAGATGTTAACACCGACCAACCATCCATTCCAGGCATCATTACATCTAGGGTAATCGCTTCTGGTTGCAGCAGTTTTGCTAATCGAACTCCTTCAGCACCAGTTTTAGCTGTTTTGACCTCAAATCCTTTTTTACTCAAGAAACGTCTCAGTAAATCATGAATTGTTGGATCATCATCGATTACCAAGATCGTATTTTTCTTGGTTGCTAAATTATCTGTTTTAGATTTAAAGTTTTCCCCAGGATTATTTTGTTTTGATTTACTAGAATCAATTACTTGAACTGGAAGATTTATAGTAAAAGTCGAACCTTTGCCTGCTTCGCTTTCTACCTTAATATCACCTCCCATCATCTGACAGAATTTTTTGGTGATGGCTAAACCTAATCCTGTCCCGCCATATTTGCGGGTAGTCGAAGCATCGGCTTGAGTAAAAGCTTGGAATAATTTACCCATTTGCTCCGAGTTCATCCCAATGCCTGTATCCTGCACTTTGAAAGTGATGAACTGTTTTTCTTCAACTATCTCAGAAGTAACATCTAAAGTAATTTTGCCTTGTTTGGTAAATTTACTAGCATTGCTAAGTAGGTTAAACAGACTTTGACGCACCTTGGTCAAATCCGCGTGCATTACATCCAGGTTATCTGCCAGATTAGTTTTTAAAGTGTTTTGATTTTTTTCAATTAGAGGATGAATAGTCGATACGGTTTCATTGATTAAACTTTTAATATTAAAATTCTCTAAATATAATTCCATTCGACCAGCCTCAATTTTTGAGAGATCGAGAATATCGTTAATTAAATTTAAAAGATGTTTTCCTGCACCATGAATCTTATTAAGATCGGGGACAAAGTCATCTTGTCCAATATCTTCTGCTTCCTCCATAAGCATTTCGCTATAGCCAATGATGGCATTCATCGGAGTCCGCAGCTCGTGACTCATGTTGGCTAAAAATTGGCTTTTTGCCTGGTTAGCCTTTTCCGCATCAGCCATACTTTTGGCTAACTCAGCAGTACGCTCTCTAACACGAATTTCCAAATCTTTCTTTTGCTGCACTAGTTCGACTTGAGCCTGGCGTAAAGTCTTTAAAGTACGGGAAAGTTTGTTAGTACGTTCTTCTACTCTTTTCTCTAGCTCTTGGTTGAGTTTGGTTAAAGAGTTTTCTACTCTTTCTCGTTGTAGAATCTCTGTCTTGAGCATTCTGTTTTGCCCTTCCAAGGTTCGAGCCAAATTACGCAGTTGTAACTGTACTCGAACCCTAGCAAGCACTTCTTCTCTTTGAAAGGGTTTGGTAATATAGTCTACTGCTCCAAGAGCAAAACCTCTGACTTTATGCTCGGTATCTGACAAAGCCGTCATAAAAATAATTGGAATATCAAAAGTATCAGGATTAGACTTAATCCGCTGACAAGTTTGATAGCCATCAATTCCAGGCATCATAACGTCTAAAAGAATTAGCTCTGGCTTGTAATATTCGATTTGTTCCAGAGCATTTTCGCCATCGATCGCTACAGAAATTTGAAACCCTGCTCTGGTTAGTGTTTCTGATAATACTTCTAGATTATTATGATTATCATCCACAATTAAAATACTGTGGGAACTAGTATTTTCGGTCATTTGTAATCCTCCCTTGCTCTAAGATATGCGTGTAATTAGCAGTTGGTAGTCAACATGATGGCTTTAGAGATATTCTTCAATAAAGGATTTAATCTGTCTCAATTTAAATCCCTTGGCATATTCCCGCAAAGTTTGAGTAAATGGTGAAAATTTTATGTCCAAGTGTTCGATACGCTCAATTTCTTGCAGCAAGTCATTGAGCAAACCTTTGCGACTCAAATCGTGTAGCAACGCTACATCTTCTGGAGAAGGCGGGATAATAGGAGTTGACTGAGGAATGTGGGTAGCCTTGTCAATGACAATTCTTGCTTTTTTAGCTGGCATAGATTGCTGGTCGTATACCCACTCCAAATTGAGATGCTGTTGCAAACACGCCAATAAAACGTCTTTTTGAATTGGCTTGGGTAAGAAGTCATTTGCGCCAGCCTGGAGGCTTTTTTGGCGATCGCTTTCAAAGACACTGGCGGAGGAAACAATCACCTTCATATTGGAAGATATTTCTGGCAATTGACGCAGTTGAGACAACATTTCGTGACCATCCATCACGGGCATAGTCAAGTCAGTAATAATCAAATCTGGCTGCCATTCAAGGGCTATTGCCAAACCCTCTTGACCATTTTCGGCTGACTTCATCGTAAAACCAAATGGTTCTAGTAACTGAACAACTACAGAAGTATTTTCCCAGCGATCGTCAATAACGAGTATTTTGCATTCTTCTCGTTTGAAACCTGTTATTTTTCCTTGAACAGCAGCTATTTGCGCTACTTCTTGCCAATTGCTTGTCTGTTTGAGGTCAATCTCAAACCAGAAAGTAGTACCATGATTTAATTTACTACTAGCCTGTAGTTCACCACCCATCATCTCAACGATCTTTTGACTAATAGCCAAACCTAAACCCGTACCTTCAGACTGTTTCTTAACAGTTCCTACCTGCTCAAAGGGCAAAAATACCTTGGCAATATCTTCAGGGTTCATACCAATACCACTATCTTTTACTTCAAAGCGAATGGTATCGATCTCTGACTCATCGGAATTTTTTGATTTTTTGGTGACTATTAACTGAACGCTACCTTTTTCAGTAAACTTAATTGCATTACTTAAAAGGTTCATGATCACCTGACGTAGCATTTTTTCATCAGCTTCAACACCAACAGGTAGATTGGAATTTGGTTCGTAGATGAACTCAATTCCTTTTTGTTCTGCTTTGATTTGACAAATTTCCACCACACCTTGAACAAAGGAAGGGAAATGCAGCTCGACAGGATGCAACTCCATTTTGCGAGCTTCAATTTTGGAAAGATCGAGGATATCGTTAATTAAAGTCAATAGGTGAGTACCACATTGACTGATAATATCGACCCCTTTTTTCTCTTTTGCCTGCATAGAGCGGGACTGTTGCAGAATCTGAGCATAACCCAAGATACCGTTTAAAGGCGTTCTCAATTCGTGACTCATGTTGGCTAAGAATTCGCTTTTTGCTTGGTTGGCAGAATCAGCCTCAACTTTTGCTTCTTTAAGTTCTACGGTTCTTTCTTCAACTCGTTTTTCTAGGACAATATTAGTTTCAGCCAGGGCAGTAAATGAGGCGCGTAACTGTCCCGCCATGCGGTTGAAAGACTGAGCCAAAACACTTAGCTCATTAACCTTAAACTCTTCGTCTACCTTTTGTTCCAAGTGTCCATCTGCGATCGCCTCAGAAGCTTCGTTTAATTGCAGAATAGGCTTGGTAATCCAGCGAGAAGTATAGAAACCCGATGCGATCGCAACTCCTAATGCCAACAGACACAGCATAATGGTAGAACGGGTATTAGCATTAATCTGTCCCATAAAATCAGACTCAGGCACGGCTACCACCATCAACCAATCTAAACCCAACTCATCTTGCCAAGGTGTTACCTGAACAAACTGACGCTCTCCATCAAGTTTAAAATCAAGCTGTTGAGTCCCTTTAATTTTTTCTAAATCGCCAAACTTTCAAGTCAAATATTTAGCAGTAGCTTTAATTAAAGGATCTTGACTATTTACTGCCTTAATTCTCTGAGGTTTACCATCGACTATTTTAAATGGTTGTTCTTTGGCAGTATCTCCAATCAGTAAGCCATTTCGTTCGATAATAAATGTTTTAGCCGATGGGCTAACTTTTACTTGGCGTAAAAACTCACTAATACGAGCAAGACGCTGTTCTACAGAAATTACTCCATGTAATTTTCCCTGTTCGTCATAAACAGCACGACTGGCAGCAACGTTTAAATGGTAAGGTTCTGTTTCCCAGTTGTAAACTGGACTCCAGACAAGACCATCACTTTTAACTGCTTCTGTATACCAACCTTCTTTTTGAAAAAACGATCCTTCCAATTCAATGTCGATTCCAGCACGATTCCCTTTATCGTCTGTCTTATAAATATATAATTTGGAATCATTATGAAGTTCTTTTGATACTTCATCAATAGTAATATTCGTATCATCAAAATAGCCAGCAGCAAGAAATTTACCTGATTCAAAACCATAAAGCACATAACCAACTTTAAAAGTTTTTAATTGCTTCCAAAAATAGTTGCCCAAAACTTTTGTATCTTCCACATTTAATAGTCCCATTTGTATAGCATCCCAGTTGTTTTGAACAACTTGAAGAGGAGATGCCATATAACTATCAAGACGCTGATCTATTCTGGTACTTACTTCGGTTTTTAATTGACTAGCCAAATCGTTTACCGCTCTTTGTCCATTACGTAACGACAAATACCCTGTTAATCCAACCGCAGCAAATATTTGAGCAACAAAAGGAACTACAAGAATCAAACGAAGCGGTATATTTCCTTTCTGATTGACATTAGAGGCTTTTTCAAGTTGTAAGTTAGAAGCTTTTTTAGATGTAAGTTTGGATGACATAGAAGTTTTAATAATAGTATTGCTATTGTTTAAAGTTCCCAAAAGCCAAGCGATAATCAACATCTCCGCCAATAAATGCTGAGTAATTAATATTTGATCAAGTTAATAGTATTTTTTTTACTTTGAATTTAAGTTTTTAATGTTCTTCCTATTGCTTTTCCTCTAACTAGCAATGCAACTATAATAAAATTCACCGAAAATAAATACATAGAAAACAAACCGTCATCTGATATAAAGAATAAACTATCATTTGAGATCCAAGTTTCAACCGAAAAGATTAGAAATATACTCGATATTAAGTATAAAACCCAGGTCAGCATATTTTCTGATTCTGGTTCTTCATAAGACTTTTTGAATGTAGGTAAAACTCCAACTAAATCTACTGATAGAGCCATTGCTAAGGCAATCATTGGCTCGTCATAATGCCACCAGAAAGCCAAACCCAATCCGACAAAAAAGAGGCAAATAATATCAAAATTACTCCATTTTCCTTTTCCTTGTTTTAAAGCCAATAAAGCAATAGTACCCTGTCCAAATACTCCAATAAGAGGAACCCATAAGGTGTTAAATGAACGTTCTGCGAACATCGTGGCAGTTACAACAATGCTTAAAATTGTCCAGGTAAGCCAAGTCGCAATATTTGGTTTAGTTTTACCTTGAATCGTGGTGACGATATAAGGAAGGTAGCAAAAGATAGAAACAATAGCTGCTATTAAACCCAAAATTGTCTTAAGATCGTTCATTATTAATTACCTTTGAAAAAGTCAAAATAATATTCAGTATAAGAATAAGAAAGAAACATCATGTGCGCCGTAGAATTTATCAAACGTAGGTTGTTGATTTTCATCTATTGATTCTCCTTGACCGAGAATAAAACGGGTCAAGCGAAAACGGTGATAGTGAACAAATTGTTCTTTTAAAGATACATATCTAACGTTGCTTGGCTGTTCTATTTCTTGGTTTAACTCTGGCAAACTATGCCAAGGACATTTCATCAGCGTATGGTGAGCATTGTGATAGCCAAAGTTAAGTAAAAGAATATTTAGCCAGGGATAGCGACGAGATAATAGAGTGGAATAAGTATGAGCTTCTTCGTGAGAGCGATCGCGTTTTGGTAATTCTATTCCAGGAGGAAATCCTTCATAGGTATGCTGAAAAGCATCTGCCCAACGCAATACTGTAATCATGCCCAAATAAGCAACAAAATAAAGCAATAATGCTTTGAAAGATATTGCTCCTACTAAAGAAAATATTCCCAGTCTCAGCAACAAAATACTGATTACGCGAACTTTTTCATTACTACGTTCGGGATTCCAAAAAGGAGAAAATACCGAGTGCCAACGCGACCAAAACCCCATAATGGGGAAGTATAGCCATTCCAACGCTAATATAATTCGACGAGCAATATTTGGTAGCTGCTGTAGTTTGGGAACGGGTTCAAAGGTAAATACATCGACGCGATCTATGTGATGAGCGATGTGCTGCAAAGTTAATGCTTTAAATCCGTTGTAGCATCCTCCATTTAACCACAGCATTATGTTGCCAAAAATGCTATTCAAACGGCGGCTTTTAAAAATTGTTCCGTGCATAAATTCATGAGTTAGATATGCCGAACAAACTAAGCCATGAGTTATTAAAAATATTCCAGATATGTTTAAAATATAGCTAGATGCAAATAATAAAATAACTCCACAGATATAGGCAGAAAAAGTATAGGAAATAGCAGCTATATTGGCAACTGGTTTATGTTGGCTAATGTAATGATGTTTATCAAGTACTTTAGTCTGACTATATTTAGATTTAGATTTAGATTTAGATTCAATACTAGTTATCATAATTAGTTCTGTAAACAGACAGCCTGACTTCGATTATATTTGCTAATAAAAAATAGGCTGTGACAAGCATCACAGCCCAATTAACTTGGCAATCAATTTATACTCTATGCGTTAACTAATGATTCAGAATTTGCTGCAATTTGCTCAACTTCAAATGCTTGGTTCATTTCTAAACACTCTTTGAAGATTTTTCTGAATAAGCTTTGTTGCAATTCAACAAATGATGAGAATCCTTCTTTTACCCACTCAGTAAGCTGTTCTTCGGACTCAGGACGACATTCTAGAACCATGTTAAGTGCATTCAGAACGTGAACGAAGTGCTTGGCTTCTGCGCCAGTACCTTCATATTTACCGTGAATTAAGATATAACCCCAGGGAAGGTAGCGATGTTTGCCGATTTTAGTAGCTTTGGTTTCTTGCTTGAGATAGCGATCGAATCCGATTCCTTCATTCTCATAACGAACAATCATATCGAGTAAAGCATACTCACGATCGCCCATCAATTCAGAAGCAGCATGGAAGCCAATTGCTTTAATCAAAGATTCTGCATCACCAGGAGTACCTTGATATTGAGCCATAGTTTTTTGGCAGATTTCGTCTAGCCAAGCAGGTGCTTGAGCTACTGCATTGCGCTCGTCAGCAGAAAGTTCGGCATAGTCGCCCAATGTTTTGTCTAGTAGCTGTGCTAACTCACGGTGAGTTATTTCATGAGAACCTTCATCGGCTGCTGCAATCATTACTTCAGCAGATATTTGGAAGCCGCGATCTGCCTCTTCTTTAACTGCAACTTTAGGATCGTTAAAGAGATAACGAGACATTGCAATCGAACTAGCCAAACGCGCAATTACTGAAGACGCATAGCCGTTGAAATACATATATCTGTGGAAAAACTGATATAAAGCTTGAGGATCTTTAGCAGCTAAACGAATTGTTGAGGAGACTGTGTTGTCTAATTCTGCAAAATCAAATAGTTCTTCAAAATAGCTTTCAGTAAATTGTGCCATGTTATCAATAAAATATGTATGTGACTAAAAATTTCTTGTGGTATGAAAGACAGTTGACTGTTTTTAAGAGCTTCTTGCCTTCATGTATACATAATCAGGCACTTTTTCTTTTTGTTACACGATCGTATACAAGAAACAAAGTGATGCTAGTCACACACAAATAGCTATTTTGGGTTATCGAGTTTAATCTGGGTAATTAATCAGGTACAGATAAAGTAGTTGGACTTAAATATATTGTTTACGTGAAATTAATAATGGGGTGCGATCGCGATCGCACCCCAAAAAAATATCCTATAATTTTGCTTTAGACCATTTGATAGTCGGGAATGCAATTGTGTTCCATGTAAAAGCGATAATCATCGCAAGCGCGATCGCATTGTTCGGGAGTCCAATCACAGTGTTTTTGTAATGTCTCGGTGACGGCGGGTAATAAATCCATACCATAGTGACCATTCATCGCTAATGTAGTACGACGACGTAATATATCTACCAGAGTGCAAGCCAATTCCGATTGAACGGCATAAACTACCTGAGCTTTAATATCAGGCAAACTGGGGCTTATTTGTTCTCGCAACGCGGGATTATCTTTAGTCAAAGGTAAGATATCTAGAGCTTTTGCACCATAGCTAAAAAATAGATGGTCGATAGTTTTTACAGAAAGGATAGAACTATATTCATCAATTGCCTTTTGAATGCGCGGATCGCTAGGTAAAATGCACCCAGGAAGAGGAAGAGTGTCGGTACGACAAGGTTGAGGCGATCGCTTTGTACGTTTGAGAATTTTATCTACCATTTCTTCTCCTACGTTGCGATAGGTGGTTAACTTACCACCAATAAGAGTCAGCAGGTTGTTGACGCCTTCTTTCTTGTGATCGAATATTATATGTTTGCGGGTAATACTTCCAGGCTTTTTACCTTCGGAGTTGGGTAAGGGACGAACTCCAGAATAAGTAAACTTAACGTCATCCCGTTTTAAATTGGCTACGGGGATAATATAGTTGACTTCTTGCAATAGGTAATCTATTTCGTCATCATCGGCTTTGATATTTTCGATATCATCTTTATAGGGTATATCAGTCGTACCGATTAAATATTTGTCCAGCCACTTAAGGATAAAGAAAGGACGACCATCTGATTTTGCTTCTACATATAGATTGGAGTTGGGTGCGCCAGGAAAAGGGTCAACTACTATATGACTTCCTTTTGTTCCACCATTCTTTTTGGCATCGCCAATAGCAACATCTTTTCCTGCTTTGTTACCCCGTTTGCATATTTTATCGATCCAAGGTCCAGCAGTATTGATTACCACTGCATCCTTGCTACCCGAAATAGTAAAGCTTTCTCCCGTTAGTTTATCTTTGCAGACAACATCGCTAATGCGAGAATCTTGAATATCAAGTTCCATTACCTCAACGTAATTTAGTACCGATGCACCAGCATTTTGCGCTGAGAGAACATTTTCTAAACAAAGACGCTCGGCAAAAGTTACCTGTCCATCATAATACTGCGCTCCACCACCTAGATTGTCCTTATCTATGGAGCGAAATATTTGTTTAAACTTTGCCTGGGGTAGCATTCGATGGGAAGGAAGAGTTTTATCAAAACTAAAAATATCATAGAGAATCATTCCCGCCCAAATTTTCCAGTAGGGACGAGAGCGATCGCGATATACAGGAATGGTAAGCTGTAGGGGGTTTACTAAGTGTGGTGCGGTACGCAGTAGCACTTCTCTTTCTTTGAGAGATTCTCTAACTAGGGGAAATTCAAAGTACTCTAGATAGCGCAAACCGCCATGAATGAGGCGACTCGACCAACTAGAGCTTCCACTAGCAAAATCGTTTTTTTCAATCAAGATGGTTTTTAAACCCCGCAAGGCTGCATCTCTCGCGACACCTGCACCATTAATTCCGCCACCGATGACGATTACATCGTAGTTTGTTTGTTGAATTTGAGCCAAGTCTCGCATAAGAAGATATTTTATAATTTGATATTGTTAGTTAATTTACATATAACTTAACTAATATTTTAAATTCAGTCAGAAGAACTTATTAGATATTCGGTTTTTAAAAATTCTATAGTTAGCAGACAGTTAGGGGATAATCTCGATCGAGATTATTGTTTAAGATCTGTTGATGATAAAGAAATTATATTTAAAAGCGATCGCTAACTGTTTACCAGAAATGTAATATCTCCATAGATTTTAGAGACTTCTTTGCTCAAGTCTGGCAAATGTTGAATTTCTAAATTGCTTTATTTTCTTTCATTTCGAGCAAATTATCTAATTTTGCTTTGCGGGCTTCAATATCTTCGTTAAGTAACTAATCACTAACAACTACAAAGTCACAGAGTTAGTCTTATAATCAATAAGCATCAAAGATTCACATAATGATTTAAAAGAATGACCGTAGTTGTCTTTGGCAGTATCAACCTAGATTTAGTGGTAGAAGTCCCTCATTTACCCATAAAAGGAGAAACGGTAGTAGGAAATCGTTTCTTTTCTGCTGCGGGAGGAAAAGCAGCCAATCAAGCAGTTGCGATCGCTAAATTGGGTGTGCCAGTCAGTTTGGTAGGTCAAATTGGCGAAGATAGCTTTGGTCAAACTCTAATCAAAAGCCTACAAACATCAGGAGTAAATACTAGTGGCATTACAGTAAACCCTAGTACCTATTCTGGTATCGCTTCGATTGTTGTAGACGAAAGGGGGGCAAATACTATTGCTTGCGCTGCGGGAGCAAATAATCTTGTCCGCGAGAAAGAATTAGAACAGTTTAAACTTCTCTTGCCTAAAGCCAAAATTGCGCTTTTAGAACTGGGTATTCCCATTGCTACGGTGTTAAATGCAGCCAGAGATGCTAAAGCTTACAACTGCTTTTTAATTCTCGATCCTGCTCCAGTTATCTCTAACTTTCCTGAAGAATTATATAGCTTGGTTGATTTGATTACACCCAATGAAATCGAAGCCAGTCAATTAGTTGGTTTCACCGTAGATGGAGTGACTACCGCCAAACAAGCAGCATCATTTTTACATCAAATGGGCGTTCAGAATGTAGTTATCACCCTAGGGGAAAAAGGTGCTTTATACAGCAACCCTGATGAAAACTTTTGGATTAAACCAATTCCTGTTTCGGTAGTGGACACTGTAGCAGCAGGAGATGCTTTTAATGGTGCATTAGCTGCGGGATTAGCATCAGGTAAATCTATAACCGAGGCTTTGTCTTGGGGTGCAGTGGGTGGTGCATTGGCAGTAACCAAAAATGGCGCACAGTCTTCTTTACCGACGAAAGACAGTTTTCATCGAATGCTCGATCTACAATTGTTGTCACAGTGATCGGCAAGTAAAATTAGCCTTGCAGATGGCTTGTTTTTACTTCTTATTGGGAAATAAACCCTGTTATCAGTAATGGTAATAAAATAAGTGCAGATACGATTAACAATAGTGTTCCTGCATCTACATCAATCGTATATGGATCTTTTGGTGGCTTGTTCACAATTACTCTAGATTAATAGTTTTGGATTCAACTTAATTTTAGCTGTTTGGGTAGCATCAATTATTGATTGATAATCTTTCTTGGGGAACATCTGCTAAAGCTGCATCAGGTAATACATAAGAACTTCCGATTAATTGTTCATCCCAATCAATAATTTCTGGGAAACGAATATTTGGCAATACCCTAACCGCAAATATTTCTTGTACCGCATCTTCAAATTTAAGAAAAGCAACGGTTTTAGCTGTCTCAAGATTAACTACCCAAACACCACAAATTCTTTCGTTGAGTTTTTCGGTAAGGGGTAAACCACTAAATACTGCTGTTTCCCTTACCTGAGAAAGTCCAATAAAAGCTAGTGAGCCATAAAAATCAATTCCGCGAGTAAAGCCAGGAAGAGTAATTATTGTTTCTAATTTACCCGTATGGCGATCGCAAAGAGAAATACTACCCTGTCCTGATTCTAATACCCACAGACGATCTTGATACCAACGAGGAGAATGGGGCATGGATATCTGGCGACTAATAATTTCATTGCTAGCCACATCGATTAGAATACCGCCATTGGCTTTATTGTCTCGCCAACCCCCCATAGTGTCTGTTTCTCCTAATGCGGTAACATATTTTGGCTGATTGTTTACCATTGCCAAACCATTGAGATGGCAACGATCTTCAGGGGTTAATGCACTGACGAAATTTGGTCGCCATCGAGGTACAAAACTATAGTTTTTATCTAGGGTGCAAAGACAAGAAAAGCGAGTGTTAACAAACCATAAATCGGCATTATTTTTTCCTCCCCACTCCATTTCGTGAATGTCAATATCTCCTGTGGTGTGGGATTGGCGAGGTAAATAACAAGCATCGTGCTTTCCTTCTGGCTCTACTTTTGCTGCTACTGCGGGAATATTGTTTAATTCCCAAATTTGACTACTACAGCCGATCGCAATTTTATGGGGATCTGCTGCGATACCCATCGGTTTTTTAAAGATCCGAAAATGGGTATTGATACGATCTTCATCTGCACGCAATACAATCAGCTTTCCTGCTTGATAAGTGGAGACTACTAACGAAATTCCTAGTTGGTTTAGAATATGAGGAAAGTTATTAGTGTGAACGCTCCGCATTGGTTCATTTTGAGTAGACATTGATGATTACTGATTACTGATTACTGATTACTAATTACTGATGGCGGAGGAAAGAAGGCTAAACGATCGCCTTAAAATTGAACATAGTGCATTAGATGAGATGTTAATCCAGGATCTAGATTAAGGCGACACTGTAGATCGACTATGTTGCGATATCTGCCGTTTATTTGAATATCGGACTGTATTTGATGGGCTAGATCTGGGTTTAAATCGGGAATTGCGGTAATTTCAGCGACAGATGCAGTATTTAGGTTGATTTTCTCTGGACTAAGGCTACTGAGGCGATCGTAATAAGCAAAAGCGAGAATTGATTCATAGGGCTGGAGACGCTGTAGGGGTACATTAATTGCAGCAGCGATATCTTCAATGCAAAATAGCTGGACACCCATTTTGACTAATTTGACAAGCGATCGCGCCTGATGAATTGAAAACCCAGGTAGTCTGAGCCAATCGTCGATGGAAGCTTGGTTTACATCAATCCTGACACCCAACTCTACAGCGATCGCAATTTCTTTTAGCGTCTGAAAGCGATAGTGTGGATCGTTGACTATTTTATTTCTAATTCCAATCTGGGTTAGTTTGAACATGAAGTAAATATGCAGAATATTTATAACAGTATAGAATTGGTAACAACTGGTATGCGTAGCGGTATCGGTGATAGACAACTATCTTAGTAAGCGTCAATTTCAGTTTAAAAATTAACGTTTATTATGATAGTCAGAAAATTTATATTTTTAGTCACTATGAAAGTTGGTCTACAGTCCTATTTAAGCGATAGTAATATTGATGCTCAGATTAGCAGCAGTCAACGTCAACTGTCATTGGCAATATCAGCTATTCCAGAAGATACGACTAAAGATCTTCCCTTAAATTTATGTTTGGTACTAGATCGTAGTGGATCGATGTCTGAAAAACCATTAGAAATGGTTAAAGAGGCAGCTATTGGTATCATTGAAAAACTTAAGCCAGGCGATCGCATTAGCATTGTCACCTTCGATCATCGAGCTAAAGTAATTGTTCCCAATCAATTGGTAAATAATATTGAGCCGATCAGACAAAAAATTAGGTTAATGGTTGCGGATGGAGGAACTTCGATTGATGAAGGGATGCGTTTGGGTATTAGAGAAATCGCTGCCCACAAGCAACACTGCGTTTCTCGTTTGTTTTTATTGACTGACGGGGAAAATGAACATGGAGATAACAAACGTTGTCTCAAGCTGTCAGAATTGGCTTCTGAATATAACATCACAATTGACACTCTAGGCTTTGGGGAACATTGGAATCAGGATGTCCTAGAGCAAATTTCTGACTCAGCCCAAGGTACTTTAGCCTATATTGAAAAACCAGAACAGGCAATTTTTGAATTTGAACGTTTATTTGCTCGCGCTCAATCTGTCGGCTTGACTAATAGCTCTTTGACGGTGGAGTTGATGCCCAAGGTAAGGTTGGCGGAATTGAAGCCTGTAGCTCAGGTTGCACCCGAAACCATTGAATTACCTATAACCTTAGAAGGAAATCACTTTACGGTTCGTTTGGGTGATTTGATGATAGATCGACCAAGAATTATTTTAATTAACTTTTATATTAATCAACTTTCAGCAGGGACACACAAAATTGCTGCGGTACAGCTACGTTATGACGATCCTGGGATAAACCAAGAGAATTTACATTCTGATGTTGTGGCAATCGAAGTGGAAGCGCAAGACGTATATTTGGCTTCATCAAATGATACTGTCCACAATCATATTTTGACTCTGGCTAAATATCGTCAAACTCAAATAGCGGAAACCAAATTAAAAAATGGCGATCGCACTGGCGCAGCGACAATGTTGCAAACCGCAGCTAAAACTGCCCTCCAGCTTGGGGATAAACAGGGGGCAACTGTACTGCAAAGCAATGCTACCCGCTTGCAAATTGGCAAGGATTTATCAGAAAGCGATCGCAAGAAAACTCGTTTAGCATCCAAAACAATCCTGAAAAATCAGTAAACAATTTTGACTCTACTGATGTAAAGTAAAAAATCTCAAGGACTACTATTCGTGGCTTTTAGCTTTAATAGTACAATTGTTTTAAGTATTTACTTCCCAATTCTGAAATGAAAATTGTTTCTAGTCAAAGCGATCTCAAAAATAACCTTTCTCTTGTCAGCCGTGCTGTTCCCTCTAGGGCTGAACCTGCGGTATTGGCTAACGTTTTGATCATCGCAACAGAAGCGACTCAAAAGGTCAGTATGGTCGCTTTTGATGGGAGTATGGGTATCAAAACCAGTTTTAATGCCGAAGTAATCGAAGGGGGTAGCATTACTCTTCCTGCTAAGTTATTTAACGACATTGTGACTCGTTTACCCGAAATGGAAATCACCCTTGATGCGGGAGATGAGGAAGAGAATTTTGTTGCAACCATAAGTTCGGCTGGGGGTGAATTTAAGCTGACAGGAATCGATGCAGAAGAGTTTCCTGAGTTACCCACAGTGGAAGGGGAACAAAAGATGGAACTACCCATAGCCTTGCTTAATGAGGGGTTAGGGGGTTGTTTATTTGCAGCTTCAACAGAATTATCCAAACAGGTGCTTACAGGGGTTCATCTGAAGACTAAGACACTAGGAGAGAATGGCAGCGCAGACATTTTAGAATTTGCTGCTACTGACAGTCATCGTTTAGCAGTGGTGGCGACAGATTTAAAGAATGAAGATGAGTCATCTGAATCAGTAATTAGTCTACCTGAATTTGCTGTAACCATTCCTGCTAAAGCACTACGAGAGCTAGAAAGAATTGTAGGGGATGCTGCTGAGACAGATCGAGTTAAGGTTAGTTTTGATGATGTGGTAATGGTTTTTGAACTAGGCGATCGCTTGTTAACTAGTGCCAGAATACCAGGAGATTATCCGGCATATGGACAGTTAATTCCCCAAGATTTTACTCGCGAGATGGTTGTAGATCGTAAACGATTGTTGACTGGCTTGGAATTGGTTGCAGTTTTGGCACAGAAAAACAATCTAGTTAAGTTTAGTTTGAGCAACGATCGGGGAGAACTTACGGTATCAGCAGATGCTCAAGATATTGGTAATGCTAAACAGTCTTTGCCCGCTGAAATTATCGGAGATGATATTGAAATTGCTTTTAATATTAAGTATTTGATGGATGGCTTGAAGGCTTTATCTGCACCTGAAATAAAAATGCAGTTAAATGAAGGTCATCAACCAGTAATTTTTAGTCCCCTGGGTGGATTGGATATGACATATTTGGTAATGCCAGTTCAATTAAGAAATTAAGTAGGAAGTTTTTACTTACTCATAAAAAGTTTTGATTTCACCATTAGGATTTAGTAGTAGGCGAATTGTAGATTTTTGAGATTCTTTGAGGGGTGAAATAAACGTTTCTCCCCGAACGGGAATATTAGTTTTATTCAAATATAATTCTGAAGCTTTGCCAATTGGAACTACTCGTTTGATTGAGCCATCTGGATTTAAATACAACCGATATTCAAGACTTTGTTTTAAGTCTGCTGGTGGCTGCCATTTATCTTGGAAATAAGCTTTGATTTCCTGTGCTTGACTTGGTTTGGCAGGAGCATCTTTTAACGCAATATTGTTGTTAGCGTCTGCTAGATCAAATTCTTCTCTAGAATCTTTTGGCGTGACTATTTTTTGCTCTGGATTAGGTTTTGCTTCTGGACTAGTTTTAGGTGAGGGTGAAATGATAGATTCGACTTGCTTTTCTTTAGTTTGTTCGTTTTTAACGGAGGGTTTTAATCCCGACTGACGAGCAACTTGAGACAAAGGATAATCAGCAGGATCGGGAATATTTGGCTTGGGTTTTGGGGTACTTACCGCAGGTGGTGGTGGTAGTCTTTTTGCCGATGATAGAGATTCGTTTATTTTTGGTTGAGGATTCTTATTTCTCGATTTAGGAGTGGTTTCTGGAGGAATCACATCATCGAATGAAGGCATGGTGTTGGGTGATTCTGCTTGAGGAGAAGAGGCTATGTTTTCTATCGGCGATCTAAACATAATAACTGTAGTTGTGATACCCACCCCTAGTAAAGCTACGGCAGCTATCCCTCCCACAAAAGGAATGGCTTTTTTGGCTTGTTCTTCTAATTCAGGTAAAGCGTTAATTTGATTACTATATGCTTCAAGTGCTGTTACTAAGTCGAATAACTGTACCGTACTCAAAGTTACTTTGTTTTCATCACTATCATGATTCAAATTGCCAAAAAATAGTTCATGATTTGTTAGCCCTTTTGACTTTAAATAGGGCTGATTTTTATTTGAATCATAGCTATTTTCTGTATTTATATTAGGAATAAAAGAATTGTGTAAATTTGCTTGAATGTATCGATCTACTAAAGTTTTCAACTGTTCTAATATAAAGCGATCGCCTGTAACTACAATCTGTCTATCTCTAGATAAACGAGGATCGTCAAAGCTAAGTTTGAACTTAAAGTTTTTGAGGGTATCTTTATTTGTCCAGCGAGATAAAGGAGACTTTTTACCTTTAATTTCCAAAGTACAGGTAGGCGGGGTAAAACGATGAATAGTAGTTAACATAGATTATTTCTGTTTTAAATATCTTAATTTTCGGCTGCATCAAAAATAGCAATCCATAGTAAACGATGACCGTTTTGACCACTATAAAATAAAAGGCTAATTAATAATTTCCAAGCTAAATTTGACAAATAATCTGTAGAACAATCTGGAGTAACAACAATTCTTTCTTGATAGTAATTGGTAAAATTATCGAGGTAATTGCCGAGTAAAGAAGTTTGATGCGGAGGATTATTTTGTTCTGTTACCTGTTCTAAAAGGCTAACTGCACGACGGAGTAATTCTTGATGTTTGTTAGCTAAATGACAAATAATTAATACCAGGCTTCTGGCTTCTTCTACATCCAGTTTTTTCCTACCGCCAGAACTTTTTCGCTGGGGATTGGCAGATCTTAATCGCCATAAAGTTATTCGATCGCTAATCACAGATTCTAAGTTTAAATCTTTAGCTGCCTCAATAATTGCTTCTGAGCTAATTTCGGCGATCGCCTCCAAAGCCAGTAT
Organism: uncultured cyanobacterium; assembly: GCA_963799375.1. GTDB lineage: Bacteria > Cyanobacteriota > Cyanobacteriia > Cyanobacteriales > Xenococcaceae > Waterburya. The sequence continues at coordinate 385,471 of CAWCWY010000003.1, read as the reverse complement.
TACTAAATCTAGATGAAACTTAATGTTTTTTAACTGACTATCATTAGTCAATTTAGGCTGACTCAAATCTTGCCATCTTGATGAATTAACAGTTGTATTAGCGGAAATTGGCATAGTGTTAGTATTTTCACCAAGATTACTTTTAGCTAAATTGGATCGATATTTACTGATTAATACTGTTGTCGTAATCGGATTGTAACTAGCATAATAGATATTATATAAAACATAATAATTATATTTAAAATGACTTTTTACTTTTCTGGTACTGCAGCATATTGCATTTTTTTAATTTGTAAGATGTTTCAAGACCGAGAATGTTCCAAAACCGATTCTTATTCCTGGATTGTAATTGCGATCGCTTCTTTACTATGGATAGTGGTAATTCCGATCTCAATTATGGAACTACAGGCTAAAGCCAAAAAGAGAGCTAAAAATAATCTTCAAAATATTAAAGCTCCTGTTACTGATTATTGATTACTACATCAATAATATCTGCCATACTAATGAGATTAAAGCTAGTATTTTTTTTGTCTATACCATTTTGAACTACTAATAAACCCGCAGGATATTTTTCTCCAAAGGATATATTGCTAACGTCTAAACCATCAGTATTTTCTACACCTTCAACAGAAAAACTACTTAAATAGCAATCGCGATCGCCCTTATCATAAATAGCAAAAGTACTGTCTCCTTGACTAGAAACAATCAAGTATCCATTGTTATCTTTACCATAGTAAATACTTAAACCTTCAACATCGGCACTCAAAGGAGAATCTTCTCGATAGTCTTTTACCCGATCGACTAATATTAATTTGCGATCGCTATTTGGCTCTGCATCGACTTTCCAAATACCAAAGTTTTCCTGTGCTAGATAAAGCATTCCCGTTTCTTTATCCACTACCATTCCTTCAACAAAGGCATCTTCTATTTCCAAGCCTGGGGGAATAGGTATTTCCAAAATACGTACGATTTCTGCATTGACTGTAAATCGATCCGCACCACCGATTTCTGGCTTCAATTCAAGTTGAGCAATTTTATTTCCATCAGACTGAGAAACAAAAACGTAGGTTTTATCTTCGGCAACACTAGTATAAACAGCCAAACCATATGCTGTGGCTTCTCCATCATCCACGCCAAAGATTGAAGTAGGAATATCAATCGAGGTAACATTTTGTAGAATAGAACGTTTGTTCGTCCCTAATTCATAACCATGAGGATTAATGCTGAATATAGCAAGAGTATCGTTTTTCCTGTCAGATGCGATCGCTAAATCGACTAAATTAGTTTCTCCCACCATCTGAGATGGAGATTTAACTCCGTAGGCAATATCAACATTGTTGTAGCGTATTTTTGGAGGAGTAATGGTTTGAATTTCTTTTCCTGTTAGATCGTAAACTCCTAACCCACCTCGTTTAAAAGTTGCGATTGTCAAACTGGAGGCTGGATCTTCTGCATTAATATAAATAGCTGGATCGTCGGCATCGGCTTTTTCAACAGGATTGTGAATGGTTGTTTCTGCCACAGGGGAAATAATGGGAATTGTTGGCAAGTTGACTGTAGATGCTAACAAAGCCTGACTTAATAAAAGACTTAATATCATAATTAATGATTACAAACTGGAATTAAAACCCAAAATAACTGCAATAATGGCAAATACTTTTTTATTGTCAGGTAATTCATCATCTAGAGGCAGAAAACGCAGTCTAAGAATATAATAAGATTCCTGCAAATATATTCTAGCTATTATACGGAGTTCTATCTTTATGGAATTTGAACCCAACAATATCATCTCCCAAGCGAACGCTACCAACATAAGTTCAACGGAAGAACAAAGTACTACTGTCAGCGGTAGTATTGATTCACGATTGGATATAGATCTCTATCAATTTGCCTTAGAGCAAGGAAGGGGAATTACTTTAGATCTCGATACTATAAATGCAGACGATAATACAGCTAATTTTGATTCCTATCTACGGATATTTGATGAAAATGGTAATCAATTAGCTTTCAACGATGACTTTTCTTTAGAATCAGAAGAATTTAGTTTGGATTCCTATATTGGCTTTATTGCCAATGAAACGGGAAATTATTATGTAGGGGTGAGTAGCGTTGCCAACATTGGCTACAACCCTTTAAATGGAGATAATTCTAGTCAGTTTCAAGATAATTTTGTCCCAGGAGACTATGAGTTTAAACTTCAATTTGGTAGAAGTTACTCCCGACACAAATCCTAACAATACTCTTACCGAAGCAGTGGTAATTAGCTCAGATGATACTGGCAGTACGACGATTGATAATGTAATTGACTTAGAATCTGATGTAGATATTTTCCAAGTAGAGCTAGCAGCAGGAGAAGGAGTTAAGCTTAAGGTAAATGCCAAGGCGATCGATTCTGAGCTTGATTCATATTTACGAGTGTTCGATAGTGCGGGAAATGAGCTAGCTTTTGATGATAATAGTACTAATAATCCTGGTGAAAACCCTGCCGATATTACTACTGACTCGACGATTGATTTTGCTCCTGCAATTCCAGGAGAATATTTTATTGGGGTAAGCAGCGCGGGGAATTTCAATTATGATGTGGTCAATGGAGACACTAACCTCAATTTATCTCCGAATACGGGCTTTAGTACGGGAGAATATGAGCTACAGGTAGACATTTTAGATGTTATTCCCGATGAAGATCCCGACAATACTATTACCGAAGCAGTTGTTAGCGGTGTTACTTCAGCAGGGGAAAGGAATGGAATTGTTAGTGGAGAGATCGATCCAGAGTTGGATGTAGATGTATATCAGATCCAATTAGGTGAAGGTGATGGAGTTTACCTCGATCTAGATGCAAAGATTATTGATTCTGAGCTTGATTCTTTTTTGCGGGTATTTGATGCTCAAGGGAATGAATTAACTTTTGATGATAACGACGACACTAACTTTACTGAAGATTTTAGCACCGATTCGGCGATCGCTTTTGCCCCTTTGACTGCGGGAGAATATTTTATCGGTGTTAGTGCATCAGGAAATTTTGATTACGATGTTGTCAATGGTAGGACTAATTTTTCTAGTAATGTTACCAGTCCTTTTAGTACCATTGGTAGTTACGAGCTTAATATAAATCTGGCTAATATTACTCCTGACGAAGATATTGATAATACTATAGCCGAAGCCGTTAATAGCAATGTAAGCTCTATCGGGGAAAGGAGTACTGTATTAGATCGAGAGATAGATGCTACATCGGATGTAGATATTTACAGCTTTGGGTTGGATGCAGGAGAAGGAATTACTTTCGATCTCAACGCAGCAACGCAAGATTCAGATTTAGATTCATACTTACGTTTATTTGATAGTCAAGGGAATGAGCTAGCCTTTGATGATGACGACGATAACAACTGTCGTTATGGAAGACACTACTGCTGACTCTCTACTGAATTTTGTCGCCGATACTTCAGGAGAATATTATATCGGGGTGAGTAGCGAAGGAAATACTAATTATGATGTCGTCAATGGTAGCAACAACTTTTCCAATGCTTCAGGCTTTAGTACGGGAAGCTATCAGCTAGAGATCGATATATCAACCGTGATTAATGACGATGATATCGATAATACTATCTCCGAAGCCATTGATACAGGAATTAGTTCGGTGGGAGAGCGATCGACTACCATAAGTGATACGATCGCTCCCGCCTCTGATGTGGATCTATACAAGTTTCAATTAGATCGCGGAGACACGATTACTCTAGACATTGATGCAGCAATCCAAGATTCTAGTTTAGATAGTGTATTGCGGTTATTTGATGGTGCAGGTAACGAAATAGCTAATAATGATGACGGTTTTGCCAGTGATGAAACTTCTAGTACAGATTCTTTACTTGAGTTTACCGCCGAAATCGATGGAGAATACTATTTAGGAGTCAGCAGTTTTCCCAATTTTGAGTACGATCCGATTAACGGGAGTACTAACTTTAGTAATGATATTGGTACAAGCTCTGGCGACTACGATCTAACTATGGTAATTAGTAGTTAATGATTACTTATGGTGGGCAATCGATATTGGTGTTTGATTCCCGCTAATTTGCTTTTGTTACCCTACCATTCAATTAATGAACAATATAGTTGAAACCATTATCGTCTCTGCATCTCAAATGCAGCAAATAGAAGAACAAATCTTTGCTGCGGGGATGCCTGTTTCAGCATTGATGGAAAAAGCAGCTAGACTTTGTAGCGATCGCATTACTGCTTTATATCCTCAGTCTGAATTTGCTTCTGTTGGTATTTTAGTAGGACCAGGTCATAATGGTGGAGATGCTTTGGTAATAGCTCGCGAGCTATATTTAGCAGGATATACGGTTAAAGTCTTTCGTCCCTTTTTTAAACTTAAATCTTTGACGGCAAGTCACTTTAATTACGCCACCAGTTTGGGTATTAGTTTTTATGAAGAAATTGAACCATTACAAGAATGTCAAATCTTAATTGATGGCTTATTTGGTTTTGGTTTAACCCGCGAGTTACCTGAAAATATCGTTGAAGTAATTAATTTAATTAACAGTTGGTCAAAACCTGTTGTTAGTATCGATCTCCCTTCAGGAATAAATACCGATACGGGAAAAGCTCTCGGCGGTGCTATTAAAGCTACCCATACCCTCTGTTTGGGTTTATGGAAACAGGCATTTTTTCAAGATATAGCCTTGGAATATTTAGGCAAGAGTGAAAGAATAGACTTTGGTATTTTGCCTCATCATATTTGGTCGGTGTTGCCCAAACCTGCACCAGTCAAGAGGATGAATCAAGCGATCGCCTTAGAGCTTCTTCCTCTACCCCGTCCTATTGTTGGTCATAAATATACTCAAGGTCATTTGCTACTAATTTGTGGCTCTCAACGCTATGCAGGAGCAGCTATTTTGACGGCATTGGGAGCAAGGGCTAGTGGGGTAGGAATGTTATCTGTAGCTGTCCCAGAGTCCCTTAAAGCAATGATGGTGAGCCAGATACCAGAGGCTTTGATTATTGAATGTCCCGAAAATAAAGAAGGTGCGATTTCTTCCTTGCCTTTTTCTCAAACCGATCTAAGTGAGTTTAAAGCGATCGCCTGTGGTCCTGGTATAACCAAAGATGCTAAATCTATAGTAGACAAAGTATTATCTGCTGAATGTCCAATTATTTTGGATGCGGACGGTTTAAATATCTTATCCGAACAAGACGTAATAGAAGTCCTAACTCAAAGAGAATTTCCGACTATTTTAACTCCCCATGAAGGAGAATTTAAACGGCTATTTCCTCAAGCAGAAGGCGATCGCCTAACCCTGGCTCAAACCGCAGCAAGTCAAAGTAATTCGATTATATTATTAAAAGGCGTAAGAACGGCGATCGCTAATCCAGAAGGATTGACTTGGTTAATTCCTGAAAGTACTCCTGCTTTAGCAAGGGGAGGTAGCGGAGATGTCTTAACAGGTTTGGTTGGCGGTTTGGTGGCTCAAGCAAAAGAACATAGTTTACTAGATATTGTAGCTAGTGCAGCATGGTGGCACGCTCAGGCAGGAATTATAGCAGCCAGAAGAGCGCACTGAATTAGGGGTGGATGCAAGCACTTTGGCTAAGTATATTCAAATCGCAATGATTAATAGCCGTAAAGCCTAAAATTTATTGTCATTAAATAAAATAGTTAACGCCAAAGCCAAATGCGCGAGGATGATTTAATTGTTGAGCCAGCCTTAATACAGCATTACGCCCTATATTAGTTTCAAACACAGAAGAAAATACAACATCTAGTGAATGCTGCTGACAGTATTGAATCAGCCGAGTAGGAAAGCCCATAATAGAGGCTTTAATGATAAATACTCCTTGCCATCCTTGTTGCGCAGCTTGCTGTAATTGTTGAAAGCTAGCAACAGATTCATCTAATGCCAAAGGAGTTGTATATTCTTGGCTAAGTTGCAGCATTTGAGCAAAATCATCTGGTGATAAAGGTTGCTCAATAAATTCAATTTTATCCAGACTATCGGTTATGCTTAAGAGTCTTTTCGCCTGAGTTATATTTAATCCTCCATTGGCATCAAGTCTTAACTTGACTTGAGGTGGGAGTATTTTAACTAATTGCTGTAATATTTCTATTTCTTCGTCCAAGGAATGAACTCCAATTTTCCATTTAAAGGTAGTGTTGTGCTTCTGATGATAAATTTCTTGCCATGAGCTTAATGCTGTTTCTCCAGCAGGTAAGAGGTAGCAATATTCCAAATCATTCTCTTGAATGTTTGATTTAGATTGATTTAGATCTAGTAATGCAGATTCAAAGGCAAATTGACAACAGGGAAGACTATCTTGAATGTGGGCAATGTCTTCTAAACTGATATTTTCTGGCAATTTTTGACAAAATTCTAAGGCTTGGGATATAGTTTCTGAGCCAAACCACGATAGAGGAGCGATTTCTCCCCGTGCAGTGTTTATTCTGTCACTGAGACTAATAATAATACCCTCACGTACTCGCCAAATTCCATGATTGGTACGTAAGGGTTGTTTAAAAGGATGTTGATAAAGATCGAATTTGAATTTCAATTTTTAAAACGCTAAAAGCCTCTAGCCAAAAGCAATCTAATGCTTATGTAAACGGATACCAATTAAAATATCATAGAGAAAATTAAGGAAGTTTTTACCATCCAAAAGACCTAGAGATTGATCGCAACCTTTAGCATCCAAAAGAGGCTTGGTTTTGTAATAAGCTGACTGATATTTGTACCAAGGAATAGAGGGCCAAAGATGATGGACTAAATGATAGTTTTGTCCCAAAATAAGTAGATTTAAGATAGGACTAGGATATACTCTAGAGTTTTTCCAGCGATCGCGCTCTTTAAAAGGGCGATGGGGTAAATAGTCAAAAAACAATCCTAGTGCCATTCCTACCACCATTGCAGGAACAAACCAGAAGTTCATTACATAACCAATAAAATCATAATGAATACCCAACAAAACGATTGTAATTAGGACTAATCTGCTTAAAAACCACTCTAACAACTCGTATTTTCGCCACAAGCGTCTTTGGAAGAAAAAATACTCGTGATAGAAAAAACGAGCAGCAATAAGCCACAATGGACCACCAGTTGAAACAAAGTGGTCTGGATCGTTTTCTGGATCGTTGACGTGGGCGTGATGTTGTAAATGAACTCGTGTAAAAACAGGAAAAGCAAAGCCTAGCATTAAGGCACTGCAATGTCCCAATATAGAATTAATAATACGATTGCTGTGGGCGCTATTATGAGAAGCGTCATGGATAACTGTTCCTGACAAATGTAATGCCAGAACATTGGCGGTGAAGGAACACCAAGCGGGGAATTGCCAAAGAAAATAACCCGTGGTCGATATAGTCAGCAACGAGATCGCTGCAATCATCATCACCACATTGGGATTGATTCCACCAGGAGCTTTCAAATACTCTCTTGGTACTGTTCGCAGTGTCTGAGCCGACTGCATCTTTTCGTTCGCTCCTCTTACTTTAGATATACGACTGTCCTCGGTTAGTTTACACTAATTTCAAAATGAGGTAAAGAAATGTAACGCGATCGCGCTCAATTTCTCATTTAATAATCAATATAGTTTTAATTATTAGTTATTAGAGCTATTTATAGCTAGATATGGACGATTGATGATAGGTCAGGGTCCCCGACGTTTTACGACGGGGCTTGCCTAACCGTTGGTAATAATTCATCGTATCTACATTCGATCTAAATATGCCTGATATCCCAATTTATCAAGCCGATCCTGTTTGTCAACTACCATGTTTGATAAATCTTGACGATATTGTTCTACCTTAATCTGTAAAGCGCGATCGCCTGTGGCTAAAATCTGTACTGCTAATAATCCTGCATTTTGAGCATTGCCAATTGCGACCGTAGCCACAGGAATACCTCTTGGCATTTGCACAATAGAATAGAGGGAATCTATACCGCTTAGGGTACTAGTTTTGACAGGGACACCAATAACGGGCAAGGGAGTCAAAGCAGCTACCATTCCTGGCAAATGGGCTGCCCCCCCTGCTCCTGCAATAATTACTTTTAAACCTTTAGTATGAGCGTTGCGACCATACTCTACCATTCTGTCTGGGGTACGATGGGCGGAAATGATAGCGACTTCATGGGGGACATCAAAATCTTCGCACACGGCGATCGCTTTTTCCATCGTGGGCAAATCAGAATCACTGCCCATAATAATTCCGATTAACGGATTAGTTTCACTCAAAACACTTGGTTAAATTGTTAATTCCGTATTTTATCAGTTGTAGGGTGGGCAACGAAAGTAAATTTTGGGAGAATTAAATACGAGTCTTGATTGCCCACCACAACTAATCATTTCATTTAGTAATTGGTTGTAGAAAAGATAGATCGTCAGAATTGTTATTCCTCCTTACATTAATAGTCATGAAAGTAGATTTATTAATTAACAATGCTCAAGTTATCGGCGATGAAGAATTACAGCAGGTTGCAATTGAATCGGGCAAGATTAAAGCAATCGCACCTCAATTAGATTTAATTAATGCTCAATCTACTATTGACTTCGGTGGAGACTGGCTATCCTTGGGAGGGGTAGATTTACAGATTAATGGTGGCTTGGGGTTGGCTTTTCCCGATCTAGAATTAAAAGACTTACCTAAACTTAAAAAGATCTGTAATTTTCTTTATGCACAAGGGGTAGATGGCTTTTTGCCTACTATAGTTACTACTTCTGTAGACAAAATAAAGCGATCGCTTTTTGTTCTCGCTCAATTCATTTCAACTCAAGACGATACAGCCAAGACAGCCAAAGTTTTGGGAGTACATTTAGAAGGGCCATTTTTAAACTACTCAAAAACGAGGCGCACATCCCGAACAATATCTATTACCCTTAACTGTCGAGAATATTAAACAGGTATTGGGAGATTACAGCGAGATAGTAAAAGTAATCACTCTCGCACCAGAATTAGATAGTAGTGGGGAAGCGGTTAGTTATTTAAAAGATAAAAATATTATCGTTAGTTTAGGACATTCTTTGGCAACAGCAGAAGAAGCGCAACAGGCTTTCCAGCAAGGTGCATCGATGGTGACTCATGCTTTTAATGCAATGCCTAGTCTCCACCATCGCCAACCTGGATTATTAGGAGAAGCGATTATTAATCCTAATGTTTATTGTGGCTTAATCGCCGATGGTAATCATGTATGTCCCACCATGTTAAAAATCATCCTCAAAGCCAGTAACTATGACAAGGGGATATTTATAGTCAGCGATGCCTTGTCTCCGATGGGTTTACCCGATGGCGTATATCCTTGGGATGAACGAGAAATTACGGTTACAAAAGGAACAGCAAGATTAGCTGACGGGACATTATCGGGTACAACCTTACCTTTATTAGTGGGAGTAGAGAATTTAGTGAAGTGGGGTTGCGATGTAGAAAAAGCGATCGCAATGGCTACAGAATCTCCCCGTAAGGCGATTGAGAAGCTAGTCGAAGACATCGCACTATCTGGTATTGGTATAGGACAACCTGCTAATTTGTTGCGTTGGCATTGGGATGAAAAACAACAGCAGTTATCCTGGAAAAGATTATGATGATATCACTCTTACAGCAAATTATGAAATGCAAAATATGCTAGGATATATAGCGAGTACGGGATGTAGCTCAGGGGCAGAGTGCTGCTTTCGGGAAGCAGAAGCCGAGAGTTCGATTCTCTCCATCCCGATTCAGATTTATCGATTGAAAAATTCTGAATAAGTGCTAATAGGAATACCCCAACTAGACTCAATCATTTGTTCTAATTGCTGTGGGGAAGGTTCGCTACCATCTTCAAAAAGATAAACTCCAAAACCAGGATCGCGATATTTTCCTCTGCCATGAATACCCACAAGCAAACCTTGAGAATCAAAAATAGGGCTACCACTCATGCCCATTGATGTATCATTGGTGTAGCCTAAACGATAGCCTTGGGGTAGAGACTTGGCAGGAATTATTGATATTGTTCCTTGAGTCATACGAAATGCTTTATTGCCAATATCTACGGTATTTTCGTTTTCTGCGATCGCCAGAGGAAATCCCGCTGCATATACTGTATCGCCAATTTGAGGTATTTCAGGGGTGATTGTGGCAGTAGGATACTCAGCCTCACTATAAAACTGAAGTACAGCTAAATCCGCATCTCCCAATTGTTGAGGAGAGTTGATTAACTGATGCTGTAGATCGTCTACTGTCAAAATAAGAGGGTTACTCGATTCAACCACGTGCCAATTAGTCAAGACTGAGTATAAATTACCCGATCGCCCTATAATCACCCCAGATCCAGCCGAGTCTGTTTTGATTACTCGCACTGTGATAGGTTGGCACAGTTGCAGAATATTGCTATCACGAATAGATGGTAAAACGTTAACAGTGGGTATTTCTTGAGCCAATACTGGTTTACCAAAATCACCTTTAACACTACCAAACAAAATAGCGATCGCACTCAATAAATGTATGCCAAGCTTCAAGCCGAGATTGGAGCTTTTCATATATACCCTAGTTGATTTTTACTCGCCCAACCTTTCTCCGACATTGATATAAGGAATTGCAGTAGAAGATTCATAGCTAGACTCCAAGTTTTCTTGTCCGCTTCCCCAGGCAAATAAATTATTGAGGGCATAAATGCCATCCTGTTCGGGTTTTAAGGTATAAACAATCCCCTCACAAGGACCGTTATCCCTGCTAGCCACACATATTATCTGTTGCTCATTTTCTATGCCCAAGGTGACATATTTTAGTTTACCTTCTTGGCGATATTGTTCTAAACGCTCACTTACTATTTCACAACGAGCCTGGGGAGTCCATTCCGCTTCGGAAAAGTGTTCGGAAACCCATTTGATCCAAGGCTCAGAAGCACCCTGAGAATTATAATATGTAGTGGTAGGAACATCAGAATTATTATCGCAGACAAAGCCTTTTTGAGTCTGAGCTTGAACTGAGTGAGAAAAGGCTGTAGCAGTTATCGCACTGGCGATCGCAATTACCACACCTGTGATTGATTTTTCGATTCTCATTGAATGAGATAATTTACTTTTTATTGGTATCATAGCCAAAACTAAACCTCAATATTGCAGCTGTGTTATCGATATGTTTATTTGTCAATATTATGCAAATAAACTAGTGAAGTTCTGGACAAATCAATTTATTCTTAATCAATTAGCAAGGCTTAAAACTATTTTTATTCCTTATTCCTCGTTCCTTCCTCCTCATCCCTTAGTTTGTCATTCCAGAATTGAACTCGTTGAATGAGCGACGTTTTAACACTTCAGATTCAGATCTTGGTAACAAATCGAACACCTCACGCAATACATCATCTATTTCTTCGTAGGGTACTTGTCCTTTTCCGTCATAAACCACTTTACCCTTTTGATCGAGGATCACAGTTTCGGGAACAACTCCACTATAGTAATAGGCTGGCTCATCGGGACTATATTTATCTTTGTCAATAAATGAATCGACAGTTACGGGAATAATGCTGGCTGCCCGCCCATAAAATTCTTGGATTCGAGTTACTAAACCAGAAAATTGCTTGCAGTCGCTACTGTCATCCACATAAAAAACAAGAATTGCAGGTTTTTCTCTCTTTAAGGAAGTTGGTAAATCCATCCGTGGTGGTACAAGAGAACCATTTCCCCCAAACAAGACAAAAACATTTCCTTCATAGCGATCGTCTTCAATAGTAGCTAATGCAGAAGATGTCCACCAAACAGAACTAGTTAAAACAACCAGCAGACTAATAACTACCAGTCTGGTTAACAGCGTTTTTAGTTGTTTATATCTATGAGACAAAGATGTTAATAACTTAATTAAAATCATTTTGAAGATAAATTTATTTTTAATAATGCCAAATAATGCGATCGCATTGATAGTGCAGTTGCCAACCTAAACAAGATTTAGCACAATCTAAAGTTTATCTTCCTTTGTGCCACCAAACTTATTACTTATTACTTAGCTGGTTTGAGGAACTCTTTCAATTTGGGCATATCCGCTAAATAAAAGCATCTTTCCTTCAGTATTTAACCTATTGAGGCGTAATTTAACTCCATCTAGGTTAAAGCGGTCTAAATCGACCATTTCGTTGAGTATTTCACCTAAGGCTAAAGTTAATTTCTCCGAGATTTCTCTAACTTCTGGATCGATATCATCTTGTTCAAATTTTACGTTTTCAAACTTAACTCTTCTACGTTTGGCAATGTCCAATGTACAGCTAAGACTAGCGGGGACAGTGGTATCTTGCCAACTTGCTTTGGCTAACAATTTGACCTTGTTATCTGGTAACAGCTGGACTTGGACATCAGTAAAGGAAACTGGCTCACCTCCAGATATTTCCGTCAGTCCATCTGGAGTTAAATCTTCCAAACGTTTTCTAACTAAATCTGCCTCAAAGGACTTGTTTATATCAGCTTCAGACAATTTTACCAAAGCGATCGCCTGAGTAGGTTGCTTGAGTGAAATTTTACCTTGAACTGCCGAACTAAAGTCGATCGCCACAGCATCGGTTTCAAAAGACATTTCTTCCGTCCGAAACTGCTTCTTTATCACCAAACCACTACCGTTCATTTTGAAGCTATCAATTGTCCCCTGTAGCAAGTTTGCTAGAGGGATTACACTTGACCGACACTTCTACTGACTCACTACGAGAAAATAAATGACGAATTGTGTTGCTTGCGACAGTGTTGATCAAGTTTTCGCCCCAATCTCCGCCTTTTTTATTACCAAAACCAACAAATCCACCAAACATAGAGCTATAGATTGAGTTACTACTTACCTTGTAACAAATTATTAAGAACTCAGCAATTAAAATTGTAGCTCACCCTGGAGTAAAATCCAGTTTGTTATCAGGTTATTAACTTCGTCTGGAATTTCGTCATGAGGACAGTGACCAGCCTCTAAATAATACTCTGTTAGCTGGGGATAATATTGACGAAATTTGATTCCCCTATCTCTAGCATTAATCCAAGGGTCTTTTTCTCCCCATAAAATTAATAATGGGCATTCCATCTGACCCAATAATACATCTACTTTTTCGCCTTGAGGAGTTTTAAAAACAGCATTGAAAACTTCTGCTGCACCCACATCGCCAGAAGGACGATAAATATCTTCAATCAATTGATCGGTAACGGCACTTTTATCAAAATATACTTTGTTGAGAGTTTTCCTAATTACAGATTTACGGCGCACATATTGAAATAGTAAGAAGCTTGCCCAAGGTTGAAGAAGAATTGAGCGGACTAATTTGCCCATCCTATTGGAATTAGATTCTTGGACTGCATCAGGATTTGTATCGGTAAAAGGTCCAGCACTATTAAGTAAGATTAATCCAGCCGTAGACTGGGGATATGCTGCTGCGACGCACAGGCTGGCATAACCACCAAGGGAATTTCCCGCTAGTACTGTAGGCTGACCAATAACCTCTGTAATAAAGTCATTTAGCTGTTCGCGCCAGAGATTACCACTATATTCTTGATTGGGCTTTGCCGAGCGTCCAAAGCCCAAAAGATCGATCGCCCAAACTTGAAATTGTTCTTGTAATTGAACAATATTCTTGCGCCAATGATCTGTAGATGCCCCAAAACCATGCACTAAAAGCAATGCAGGTTTATTAGTCTGTTTTTCCCCTGCGGTGACGTAGTAGATAGAATTGCCCCGCCATTGCCAATATGTACCAGGGAGAGACTGAAAAATAGCGACCATAATCTAATTCAAAATATCTTTATGAAGTTATCTTAACTTTTTCATTGTATAGTTTACATTGGATAAATATGAAGTGGTGTAGATAAATCTCGGTCAAAGATTTCACTAAAATTTGAAATTATATATAATTACATTAGAAATAGAATCCTGGCATATGCAATATGCAGCTTTGATTTTGCATAATTGCGGGGTAGCTAAACATTTAAAAATACAGTCTGTTATTGAGTAGCCAATTGCTTGGTAATTATGTATAACAAATTTAGTTTTACTGCAAAACAAACATCAATTTGATGTTCAAATTTTAAGAGCAACATCAAATTAGAAACATTTAAGTAATTTTAGTAAGAGAAATACCAGAGGAGAAAGTTTGTGTCATTGGGAACTTCTGTAATTGATAAAAGTTCAACTTCAACGGTGCGTAAGACAGCACCTAACTATAAAGTATTGCTCCATAACGACGATTTCAATTCAATGGAGTATGTGGTACAAGTTTTAATGCAGACTATTGGGGGGATGACTCCTCCCCAAGCAGTCAATATTATGATGGAAACTCACAACAGCGGTGTTGGGTTAGTAATTACCTGCGCTCTAGAAATGGCTGAGTTTTACTGTGAAACTCTTTGCAATAATGGTTTGACCAGCACTATTGAGGCTGATGATTAAATAGAGTTTTAAGAATGCTATGGTTAGTTTGTCGATCGCAATGCGGGTCAATAGTTGATTGCTAACTAACTTTAATTATCAAAAAATTTCTCGCTTATCTGCACCAATGAGATTGTTATGTTTCATTGGTGTTTTGGCTGTTTTATGGCTGCCATTAGCAATTCCGATTCATTTACTGTTAGGTGATGATGCTAATTTAACCAGCATTGTGACGATGAGTTTGTTGTTCGTAGAATTACTGTTTTTATGGAAATTCTGGGGTGACCTTGTCTATGAAGAAGAAAAGATTTTTACCCGTTATGGTTTAGAAAGAAGCAAGAGAAATAGCAGAGAATTGTTTAAAGGTTTAGCTACTGGTTTTTGCCTTTGCCTCAGTCTATTTATTGTTGAAGCATTACTTGGATGGATTGAAATTGTTCCTGCCAAATTTAGCTTGCTGAGAATCGTTGTGGAAGGATTATTGAGTGCCTTTGGTATTGGACTAGCAGAAGAATTAGTTTTTCGTGGCTGGCTACTAGATGAATTACAGCGAGACTATAGCCAGAAAACTAGTATGTGGGTAGGTGCGACGGTATTTGCCTTGGCACACTTCATTAAACCCCTGGCAGAAGTTATTAGAACTGCCGTAACATTCCCCGCACTGATCTTACTAGGGATTACTTTGATTCTAGCTAAAAAAAAATATGGCGATCGCCTGGGCATCTGTATTGGTATCCATGCTGGTTTAGTTTGGGGTTACTACATTGTTAATGTTGGCGAACTAATCAAATACACCGATCGAGTTCCTGCCTGGGTTACAGGCATAGATCGCAATCCTATCGCTGGAATAATGGGGTTGATATTTTTAACTGGCTTAATGTGGTTAATTAATAAGCCAAAGCTGACAGCCAACGACTAATGTTTTAATATTTATCATCCTTTAGTTAGAAAAAATCAAATATACTGGCAAGATCGCTTAATATTACTTAACCTATAGATATATATCGTTTCATTTTTATCAATATCATGGGTCGCAATCTAGTCCGAATTAGTTTTTCCTGCTTTTTAGCATTTTGCATTGGAATAATAGGAATTTTTGGTTTTAATACCCCTGCTCAAGCTTTAGATATAGAAACTCAGCAATATTTTATTAAACATATTAAAAAAGACAAGATTTTATCAGTATCGCCTAATTTTCGAGGAGATCTTACGCAAGCTAGCCTCTTGCCTTCTCTAACTGAGATTAGCGACCAGTATCATATCAGAGCAGCTAAATCGATTAAAGCAGAGAAATTAAACGGTAAATTAGTCCCTGGTTTGATTGTCTACGTAGAATCCAAGTCAGACTTTACTCCTACTAGCATGGTGGCTAACAAACCTTAGTATCCATAGGAATTCTTATAGGCAAGGCTTGCCTTGTCTTTATCCTTGCTTCCCCACCAATCTCTCTAATCATCCCAATTTAATCCCATACGATAGATATGTCTTCTACTGCTCTTATAACTGGCGCATCTCAAGGCATTGGTAAAGCTACCGCTTTATTATTTGCCAAAAAAGGTTACGATCTAATCATTACTGCTCGTACTAAAGACAAACTAGAATCTGTCGCCGAAGAAATCAGAACTTTGGGCGTGGAAGTGTTGGCGATCGCTAGTGATGTAAGCGATCGTAGTGCAGTAGAAGCATTGATAAATTTAGGAATCGAACGTTTTTCTCAGATAGATGTTTTAGTTAACAATGCAGGTGTTTGCATGACAGCACCGATGGTTAAAACTACGATAGAAGATTGGGAAAGGATTATTAACGTCAATCTCTGGGGATATATTTACACGATTAATACCCTGTTGCCCCATTTTATAGCCAGAAAGCAGGGAAGTATTATTAATGTGGGTTCTTTTGGTGGTAAAGTGCCTTTGCCAAATATGACGGCTTACTGCACTAGCAAACACGCCATAACTGGTTTGACTGAAACCCTGCGCCTGGAATTAGAACCTCAAGGTATCCACGTATCGGGAATCCATCCTAGCGTTACTAATACCGATTTTATGGAACGTGCAGTCTTTAAAGATAGCGATCCCGAACAGATGAAGCAGATGTTATCTTCCCCTCTTGCTAGCCAACCAGAAGATGTGGCAAAAGCTATCTGGGATGCGGTTAAACATCCTCAAGCAGAGGTAGTGGTGGGTTCGGCAAAAGTTCCTACTTTCTTACATCGTTTGTTCCCTGGGATTACTCAAGGAATGTTGCAGCTAGGGACAAAATCTCAAGCGTAATATAAATTAAACAGTTAAATGACAGAAGTACTGTTTTTACGATTATTCAAGGCAATTTTGCCGATATTTTTCACTCAGCTAACAAGATAAGTTTTTTCGTTTCAATTGATTGATTCAAACGCAAATAGTTCTATATTGAGCTTTTAAAATGATGTACGGTATTAGTATATTCTATATACGTTTGCCGTGAATCGCGATCGCCTAAAGTTTTACACTTGGATTTCTCAGACACCATTTCCCAAGTCTTATCCAGGCAAAATCATGTTGGTAGCTTTTATTGGTACTCACATTCCTCTAATTGTGCTTATTATTGATGCTACCTTTTCTTCTGCATCTTCTTCCAAAGCAATTATTTATACCTTATTGGTTACTTTGCTTGCGACTCTAACAAGTACGGCGGTAACGCTATTTCTTTTGCACCATTTACTTGCGCCAGTTGTATTCACCTCAAAAGTGCTACGTAAATATCTCGAATTTCAGCAACGAGTTATCTTGCCTGGCAATTTCAAAGATGAAGTGGGTACTTTGATGGCGGATACTAACCGAACTTTACAACAGCTAGATGAAACAATTACGCATTTAACTAACTACGATAGTTTAACTGGGCTACCCAATCGAGAATTATTTGAAACTTATATTCAGCAAGCTATATCTAATATAGGAGATCGGCAATTTGCCTTAATTGTCTTAGATATTGATGGTTTAAAAGATATTAATAATACCCTTGGACGTAGCACGGGTGATTTATTACTCAGAAAAGTGGCGCAAAGAATAATCAGTAATACAGCATCAGGAGATGTAGTAGCTCGCTTTGGCGGTGATGAATTTGCTATTTTGCGTGTTAATTTGGCTAGTCCTTCTGACAGTCCGATTATTTTATCAAACAGATTATTAGAAAGCTTATTAGAACCCTTTTCTTTAAGTAAGCGAACAATTCACTGTGCTGCTAAGATTGGCATCACTATTTATCCTTTTGATGGTGATAGCGTCGATCGACTATTACAAAACGCGGATATCGCGATTCATCAGGCAAAACAGCAGAATCTAAACACTTATCAGTTTTATTCTCCAGCAATTAACGCCCAACTCAAACGCATTTTAGCCATCAAAGAAAACCTGCGTTACGCCCTCTCAAGAAAGGAACTATCAATTTATTATCAACCCCGAATTGAGATTGCAACGGGTAATTTGGTAGCAGTGGAAGCATTGTTGCGTTGGCACACTCCCGAATTTGGCTTTGTCTCTCCTAGCGAATTTATTCCTATCGCCGAAGAAACTAACTTAATTGCCTCAATTGGAGAATGGGTATTATATAATGCCTGTCTGCAAAATAAACGATGGCAGCAAGAGGGTATTGCACCAATAAGAATGTCGGTCAATCTTTCTCCATGCCAGTTTAAACAAACAAATTTGATTGAAATGGTTGATCGCACTTTAAGAGATACAAATTTAGATGTGGCTTATCTAGAACTAGAAATTACCGAAAGCCTTTTGGTAGAAGATATTGAAAAAGCGATCTCTACTTTACAACAGCTACAGCAAAAAGGCATTTCGATTGCTTTAGATGATTTTGGTACTGGTTATTCATCTTTGAGTTATCTACAAAAGCTACCTATCAATACCTTGAAGATAGATCGTTCGTTTGTAACTAATATTGCTTCTAATCCTAGCGATGCTGCTATTTCCAAAGCGATCGTTTCCTTAGCCAGAAGTCTTAAATTAAACATTACTGCCGAGGGAGTAGAAACGCAAGAACAGTTGACTTATTTACAAAATCAGGGATGTGATGAAGTCCAAGGCTATTATTTTAGCAGACCATTATCAAGCGATCGTCTTAAGGATTTTTTGACTAATTATCGCCTCAATTCTCAGAACAATTAAGCAAAGCTATATGTCCTTGATTTGATTTAATCCAGAGAAATTAAATAATTCTTGATCTGCCAGATGAGAAGGAGTAATGTTTTGCAGACTGCGGAAAATATTATTAATTCTGCCTGGGGTTTCTCTTTCCCAACCTTGCAACATTTGTTTGATTTGTACCCGCTGTAAATTCTCCTGGCTGCCACATAGATTACAGGGGATTATCGGAAATTCTCGCACTGTGGCGTATTTTTGTATTTCTGCTTCGGTGCAATAAGCCAATGGACGAATTACAATATTTTGCTCGTCATTACTCAGTAATTTAGGTGGCATGGCTTTTAACTTGCCACCATAAAACATATTGAGAAACAAAGTCTCGACAATATCGTCGCGGTGATGTCCCAAGGCAATTTTATTAATCCCTTCTTCGGTTGCCACTCGATATAAAACCCCTCGACGCAGACGAGAGCATAAGCCACACATGGTTTTACCTTCTGGTACTATGGTAGTCACGGTACTATAGGTATCTTGTTCCACGATGCGATAAGGAACATCCAAAGAGGCTAAATATTCAGGCAATATGTGTTGAGGAAAACCTGGCTGTTTTTGATCGAGATTAACTGCTAGTAGTTCAAATTTAATCGGTGCTTTGCGCTGCAAACTCAGCAGCATATCCAGCATAGTATAGGAATCTTTTCCCCCAGACAGACACACCATTACTCGATCGCCTGATTCAATCATATTATAATCTGCGATCGCCTTGCCTACCTGTCCCCGCAACCGCGCCTGGAGTTTTTTAAAGTTTTTAGAAGTGCGAGTTTTAGTTGCTTCCATAATTGTTGGGTATTAAAGTATTGCCGTTATTAGAATTAAATATAAATATTTTTGTGGGATCGAATCCGATCTGAAATGCGATCGCCTTTTTTACCTTGCCAAGCTGCACCTGCAATTAAATTAAGACTGAGATTAGATTCGGGTGCAGTAGCCTTAATTAATGTTTCTCTACCTAAAGGCTCAACTAAGTTTACCTGAACTATTAGATCTCGATCGCTATTCCCTTCTGCATCATTAAGGGTAATATGTTCGGGACGAATACCCAAGTCAAATTTTTGTCCTTGAGTTGGCTGTAGCTGCTGTAAAGTTTCTAAATTTAATTCAATCGATTGATTATTAAAAACAATCAGTCGTCCATCACTATAGGTAACTGGCAAAATATTCATTGGAGGATTACCCAAAAATCCTGCCACCATGCTATTGATCGGATGAGCATAAATTCCCTGGGGACTACCTATTTGCTGCACTTGTCCATCGTATAAAACCACCACCTTATCTGCCAGCGTCATCGCTTCTACCTGATCGTGGGTGACATAAACTGTAGTAATACCAACTTTTTGATGAAGCTGTTTTAATTCTGCTCTAGTATCATCCCGCAATTGGGCATCTAAGTTTGATAAAGGCTCATCTAACAAAAATACCTGGGGTTTGCGAGCGATCGCTCTACCTAGTGCCACTCTTTGCTGTTGTCCTCCCGATAGCTGCTTTGGCTTGCGTTTGAGCAAATGCTCGATATCTAAAGATCGAGCAACTTCTTGCACTCTTTTATTCATAGCTGGCTTATCTTCTCCCCGCATCTTCAAACCAAAAGCCAAATTCTCCGCTACGCTCATGTGAGGATAAAGAGCATAGTTTTGAAACACCATCGCCACGTCTCGCTGTCTAGCAGGTACATTATTAACTAAGCGATCGCCAATATATAGCTTACCACTAGAAATAGATTCCAGTCCCGCGATCGTCCTTAGTATAGTCGATTTCCCACAGCCTGAAGGTCCAACCAATACCCAAAATTCGCGATCGCTAATATCAAAGGTAATATCTCTAATTGCAGTAACATTACCAAAGACGCGAGTAATTCCCTGTAAACTAACTTGAGCCATAAATGCCAATGCTGCCGATGGAAAGTATCGATGTGATTATGATACTGTTTTTTCTTTTCCCTTCTCACCAAAAACAAATGTGAAATTTATTTCGATAATTAAATCATCTTGTTAATTTCCAAAAACCGTTGTTACAATAGCCGTGTTTTATGGAATTGAAAGACGTAGGTATATGGCTAGACTGTCTGCAATATTACGCGATGGAGTTATTCTAAATAACCGCTACCGAATTGTGAAGCAGATTGGTCAAGGCGGCTTTGGGAGAGCATACTTAGCCGAGGATATTCATCGCTACAGAGAATTATGTGTCCTCAAAGAGTTTGCGCCTCAAGTAGAAAGCGATCGTGATTTACGCAAAGCAGAAGATTTATTTGAACGAGAATCAGGCATACTTTACAGATTACAACATTCCCAAATTCCTAAATTTGAGGCTTTATTACAAACCCGTATTGATGGCAAGCGATCGCTTTTTATCGTACAGGAATATGTTGAAGGGGAAAGTTATTGGGAATTATTAAAACGTCACGGTAAGTTAACTGAAACAGAAGTTACTAACATGATGTGGGAATTGCTTCCTGTTTTAGAGCATATTCATAATGCAGGTTTAATTCATCGCGATATTTCTCCTGATAATTTAATTCGTCGTGAGAGCGATGATAAGACAGTATTAATTGATTTTGGCTGTGTGAAAATTGCTGCGAATGCTGTTTCCGAATCTACAGGAAAGTCTATTACTTTAATCGGTAAAAAAGGATATTCTCCTGACGAACAATTACGTCGTGGACAAGCTTTTCCCTGTAGCGATTTGTATTCCTTGGCAGCTACGGCAATAGTATTATTAACAGGCAAACAACCCGATGAACTTTACGATAGTCATCAAGGGGAATGGGACTGGGAATCTGAAGTAAAAGTTAGTCCTAGTTTAAGAAAAGTACTTAATAAAATGTTGGCATATCAGCCGCGCGATCGCTATCAATCTGCGGAAAAGGTACGTCAAGCTTTAAATAAAGAAAAAGATTCTGCTTCGCAGGTAGTTAATAGTTTTATTTCTCGACTTAGAACTTTAGTAGTGTCACCAGGAAATAATTATAATTCTGGTTCTGATAGTGGTTTTACTTCCAAGTTATACGGTGTTGCTTCTCGCGTTAGTAATAAAGCAACAAATATCTCTCGACAAGCTACTCATATCCCTACGAAAAAAGATTTTAAAAAATTAGAGCCGTGGCAATGGGGAATGATTAGTGCAGGGGTATTTTTATTACCTGGTTTGATTAGTTTTTCTTTTATGAAAACTAAGATTACTCACAATCTTCCTTTTAACTTTAATCGAAATACTGAATATTCTGTTCTAGCTAAAAATGAACAGAGTTTGCAACAAGATATTTATCAAAGAATTAAGTCTTTAGATATTAACGAAAGTGCTTTTTATAAACAGGTAGATACCCTTTTTCATCAACAATATCCTGAATTAAAGGGAGTACAGTTGACCGAAAGCCCAGAACATCAGAATTATCGTCAAATTTGGTATAAAATTGCTGAGAATTTATTGAATAAAAAAGAAAGAAATAGATGATCTAGCTGACAAATTACCTAAAATCTTTTAATCGATTAACTAATTGCTTTTCCATCAACAATTTTAATTTCTCCTCGTCCAATCTGTTCTAGGAATTCTGAAACGGATAATCCTAAAGTCGATTTAATTTCTTCCCTGCACTTAGACCAACCATCATCTGTCAAAGCAACACTTCTTTGTCTCTTCGATTGTTCATACTTAGGCTTGCGTCTACCTGCTTCTAAGTTTTGCAAACTATTGGGATGTTTCCCTCTAGTTTCAGTTTTTTTTTCCATTATTGTACACAATAGGAATATAAAAAGAAAAGTGAATCTACCTAGTGAATACACAAAGGTAGACTCAAACATAATTGTTAATGTCATGATATCTCGAATCAATAAAATCCTCAACTCAGAGCAACTTCTAGCTGTCTTAGAGCAATTTTTTCAGCATCGTCCTATCAAAATTCTACGTATAATCGCTGCAACTGGCAGAAGTCAGGTTAGCTGGATATATCTTGAAAATACGATTTCTGGTCGCAGATTAGCTAGCTTTATCTCATTTAAAGACCTAATAACAGGCTTTTGGCAATGGCTAGAAATATTAGAAATGTTTGCTCTAGCATCCTGGGAATTAAGTAAAATTGCGACTTGTGTTTGGAATTTAGTTGCAGTTGGCGATCTTATTTTTGCTAGGGAAACTAATCAAACAGGAATTGTAGTTGAGAAAAACGATAAACTTTGGATTGATTGGGGAGAAACTATTCAAAATGAAGATCCTGCGTATATTTTAGCGATGTAAAATTACCTAATTAGTAGCGTTCAAGATTTGTCAAAAAGCGATCGCCATAATAAGTTAAACATATTCATTACTATATTTGAGGTGGTTAGGGCATTGATTCGCGTGAGATGGTGGGTAAATCTTCAACCCCATCAAGTTCTGCAAAACGTTTGTGAATTGCGATCGCTAAATTATTTGAAGAGTGAGCATCTTCTATTAAGCTCATACTTGTTCTTTAACCCAACTGCGAAAAGCCTTCATGCCTTTATTTCTGCCTTCGGTTCGGCATTGGTTTAAATATTGAGGAATTACTTTTAATAAAGAAAAATCAGGAAAATTAGCACTGGTTTTCGATTCAACATATTTACCGTCTACTAATAGCAAAAACTTCAGTTCGCCTCTTTTGTATTGCCATAATTCGGGTACGCCCAAAGCTTGATAAATCTCTGGATGAGAGCGGTTAGTAATATCTATTTCCAAAGCTAAATCTGGTGGCGGATCGATGGTTAAATCTAATCTATCTTTTCCTCGAACTGCTGCTTCATGCTGAATATAAAAACAACTATCGGGTTCAATTCCCTTAAACATTACTTGATTTTTAAAAGTAGTCGAACCCAAAGGACAAAATTCAATATCTAGTTCTTCTAGTAAGATTTCTAAAAAATTACTAATATAAACTTTGTTTACTTCGTGTTCTGGTAAAGGTGTCATAATTTCCAGCTTTCCATTGTCATAGGCTATTCTAGAACCTCGGTTTTCGCCTAAATCCTCTAAAACAGCCTCAAATTCAGACCAGCTAATGTTTTCCAGTACTACTGTTTGTCCTGGGGGTACAATGATTCGACTTACTTCTAACAGCATGGTTTTTCAATAAAGCGATTACGCCTTGCGTAGCTTTCAGAATGCTTTTGCTCAGAAAGAATTTTGTGTTAACAACAGTTATCCAATCTGAGCCAGGGTAATATCTTAGTCTAGCAATTGATTTTAGTTTAGAGCTTCAGCGGTATCTGGAGACTGAGCCAACTGTTCTAATCTATCCTGCTGATCTTGGGAGATACAAGACTGAATCATCACGTCTATGTCTCCTTCAAGAGAGTTAGCTAAAGCAAAGTTTTGTCCCAAACGATGATCGGTAATGCGATTATCTTTGTAGTTGTAGGTACGGATTTTCTCAGAACGAGAACCCGTACCTACCTGAGACAATCTTAAGCCTCTGACTTCCTTCTGCTGTTCTGCTAGCTTGATGTCATATAGTTTAGCTCGCAAGATTTGCATTGCTCGTTCTCTGTTTTGCAATTGCGATCGCTCTTCGGTACAGAAGATTCTAATTCCCGTGGGTTTATGGATTAAATCAACCGCTGTCTCAACTTTGTTGACGTTTTGTCCTCCAGCACCACCAGAACGAGCAGTTTTCAGCTCAATTTCTTTAGGATCGATGTGAACTTCCACATCATCTACTTCTGGCATTACCGCAACTGTCGCAGTAGAGGTATGTACTCTTCCTCCTGCTTCAGTTTCAGGCACTCGCTGTACTCGATGTACTCCTGCTTCAAACTTGAGCTTACTATAGACAGAGTCACCCGTAACTTCAAGAATAGCTTCTTTAAAACCACCCATATCTGCTGCCGACTCACTCAGCAAAAATACTTTCCAGTTTTGAGCTTCCGCATAGCGAGAATACATTCGTACTAAATCTCCCGCCCAGATACTGGCTTCATCTCCTCCCGTACCAGCACGTATTTCTAACATGATATTTTTATCATCATTAGGATCGCTAGGTAATAAAAGAACTTTAAGTTTCTTTTCTAATTCTTCGATTTGTTCCTCTAACTCACTAGCTTCCATGCTAGCCATTTCCTTCATCTCAGGATCGACTGCTTCCTTGAGGATTTCTTTTGCTTCTGCCAACTCTTCCGTCGCTTCTTGCCATTTTTCATAAGTAATGACAGTTTCCTCTAATGAAGAACGAGCTTTAGCCACTTTTTGCAATTCATCAGGATTAGTCGCAATATCAGGATCGGCTAAACGAAGAGTTAGTTCTTCAAAGGTAAGTTTTACAGATTTTAGTTTGTCTAATAAATAAGCTTCTGCCATCGATCTTCTCCTATTTAAAGTAGGGTAATTAACTCAAAAAAATAACTAAAAATACAACAAACCCAGCAGTCAATCAAAGCTAACCACTGGGCATATAATTTGTGTTAAATTGCTACTTTTCTGCGTCAGATTCAGATTCTTCTGCTTCCTCAGTAGAATCGAGCATACCGTATTTACGTAAAAAGCGATCGACTCGTCCTTCTGTATCAATAATTTTTTGTGTTCCAGTGTAAAAAGGATGATTACCAGACCAAACATCAACACTGATTTCGGGTTGAGTTGAACCAACAGTCATTACAACTTCACCATTGCAGATAACTTTAGCGTCTGGATACCAGGTGGGGTGTATTTCGGGTTTAGGCATTTTAGTTTTCTCTGTAAAAATTTATCAAATAGATTTTTATCGTTTGGAGAATTGAGGAGCTTTGCGCGCTTTCTTCAAACCATATTTCTTACGCTCTTTACAACGGGGATCGCGAGTTAAGAATCCTTCTGTTTTTAAAGGCTGACGATTATTAGGATCTTGTTTACACAATGCCCTCGCTACCCCTAATTTTACCGCATCAGCTTGACCAGTTAAACCACCACCATGAGCATTGACCAGAATGTCATATTCGTTTTCAAAGCCTAGAGTCTCTAAAGGACCTTTAATTGACATCAAATAGCTAGGAATACGATTAAAGTAATCGTCTCCAGACTTGCCATTGACTACTAGATTACCTTCACCTGGTACTAGACGAACGCGGGCGATCGCAGCTTTACGACGACCTGTACCCCAATATACTACTTTGTCTTGTGTTCCTTCCATGTTTTAGTTCCTCACAGGAATAGTGTTGATAGTTAGAGTTTCGGGAGATTGAGCAGCATGGGGATGGTCTACCCCTGTGTATACTTTAAGCTTAGTAAATAGCTTGCGTCCCATAGTGTTTTTAGGTAGCATTCCTTTTACTGCTTTTTCTACAATTCGCTCGGGAATTCTGTTTTGTAGCTGATCGAAAGTTTCCGTTTTCATGCCCCCTGGTCTTCCAGAGTGACGACGATATAGCTTTTGCTCGTTTTTTCTACCTGTTACAACAACTTTCTCAGCGTTGATTACAATTACGAAATCTCCAGTATCCATGTTGGGCGTGAAACTGGCTTTTTTCTTACCGCGTAAAATCATGGCGATTTCTGTAGCGAGACGACCTAAGCGTTGTCCCTCGGCATCTACTACATACCACTTCATTTCAAGGTTTTCTTTGGTTGGTAAAGGAGTTTTGTTCATTTCTAGAATGATAGTATTTTGTGAATTATTTTAAATAAGATTACGGAGCTAAATAAAAATTAGGTTTAGTATCAAACCATATTTCTTTAGCCAAGGGAAATTCAGGATAACCAACCCTGAGTAAGCACAACCCCTTAGCAGGAGCAGAATACTTCACTTGGTCTCGATGTTGGTTTTGCCAAATTTCGGTAAAACTTTCAGGCGATCGCTTTCCTACTCCTACCTCTACCAGCATTCCTACCAGTAGACGCACCATACCGTACAAAAAACCATTTGCTTGAATCTCTAAGTACAAGAATGCTCCTTGACGATAGCATTCGGCAGCCTGTATATCTACCAAGGAATCTGCTCTGTCTGAGCCAGTCCTTTTAAAAGCTGACAGTTCGTGTTCTCCTATTAAAGGATTTAAAGCTTCCTGAATCAAAGATTCTTGCAATACAGATTGATAGTAGTGCCAACAGGTTTGTTGGACGAACACATTAGGACGTTTATCGGTATAAATTGTATAGCGGTAACGCCGCCAAATAGCCGAAAAACGAGCGTGCCAATCAGCCGAAACTGGAGCTGAAGCTCTAATTAGTATACCTTCTGGCAGTCTCCCATTGATTATTTTAGCCCATTTATGAGGTGGAATTAGCCCAGAGTACTCAAAATGAGCGACTTGAGCAGCGGCGTGAACTCCCGCATCAGTCCTACCTGCACCATAAATCCTAACTGGATAATCTACGACGCTGGCGATCGCGTCTTCGATGTATCCTTGAACGCTAATTTGATCTGGTTGTTTTTGCCAGCCGTGAAAGTTAGTGCCTAAATATTGAATAACCAAAGCTATTTTATTTGATGGCGCTGTTTCAGTTTGACTATATACAACCATTCACTTTAATGCCCAGTTAGACTAGCTCAATGATTGCCATTTCGGCATTGTCACCACGGCGACGTTTAGTTCTAACGACACGAGTATAGCCGCCATTGCGGTTGCCATAGCGATCGCCTACTGCACTAAATAACTCGCTTACGAGGTCTTTATCATAGATATATCCTAAAGCCTGTCGTCTAGCAGATAAAGAACCGTCCTTAGCCAAGGTAATCATTTTGTCTACTTCACTCCGCACTGCTTTGGCACGAATCAAAGTAGTTTTGATTTGACCATGACGGATAATTTCTGTTGCCAAAGAACGCATTAAAGCTTTCCTCTGGTCTGCTGGCAATCCCAGCCTTGCTACTTTACATCGATGTCGCATGATTTTCTTTTTCTTTTTTTGTGTTTACTTACCTGATTTTTCTTGAGACAGAGTAATTCCTAAACGCTGCTGCAAAGCTTCAATTACTTCATCAGCTGATTTTTGCCCAAAATTCTTAATTTCCAATAAGTCCTCTTGGGTATAATCAAGAAGATCTGATACAGAGTTAATTTGAGCGCGTTTTAAACAGTTATAGGCTCTAACTGATAGCTGCAACTCTTCAATTGGAATTTGACTTGTGGGGTCTTCATCCTCTTGAAAATCGTCTACGATCTCTTCTAAAGTCAGGTCTTTGAGAGGATTAAACAAGTCAACAACAATTCCCGCTGCTTGAGACAATGCCTCTTCAGGTTTGATACTGCCGTTTGTCCAAATCTCCATGATCAAGCGCTCGCGGATAGCTGAACCATCAACACGAGCATCTTCAACACTATAGTTAACTTTAGTAACAGGCATGAATACAGCGTCAATTTGCAAAAAGTCAAGGGAACTCCCTTCTTCTTTGCCTCTTGCTACCGCACGATAACCCTTGCCTTTCTCCACTCGGAATTCCATTTCCAAGCTTGTACCCTCGGCAATAGTAGCTACATACTGGCTAGAGTCAACTGTTTCGATCCCTTCAGGTAAAGTAAACTGTGCTGCTGTAACTGTTCCAGGACCAGTAGCCACTAAACGACCTATTTCGGGCTGATTACTGTAACTTTTGAGGACAATTTCTTTCATGTTGAGAATAATCTCTAGAACGTCCTCTCTAACCCCCTCAATTGTTGCAAATTCGTGGGTAGCAAACCCAAAACGATGTTCTTGCTTACTCTCATCTTTTGCCATTCCGCCACCAATACGGATTGCGGTGACAGCAGCCCCTTCCAAGTTTGATAATAAAACTCTTCTGAGGGCGTTACCTAAAGTTGTACCCTGTCCCCTATCTAAAGGTTCAAGAACGAACTTACTGTATTGATGCTGATTTTTTAAGGTTTTAGACTCTACGCACTCAATTTGAAATTGTGCCACAGGCTGCTTTCTCTCCTACTTCGACAAGCGATCTGATAAATTGAGACAATATAACTGCTCTATCGGGTCGCAACTATAATAATTGCTACGTTACGGTTTATACTCTACGTCTTTTGGGCGGACGACAGCCATTGTGAGGGATGGGTGTTACGTCACGAATTAGGGTAATTTCCAATCCTGCACCCTGTAAAGCTCTGATAGCAGTCTCTCGACCAGCACCAGGACCGCTGACCATAACTTCTACCTGACGCATTCCTTGATCCATTGCTCGTCTTCCCGCGCTATCTGCTGCCGTTTGAGCAGCAAAAGGAGTACCTTTCTTAGCTCCTTTAAAACCGCTAGCTCCAGCAGAAGACCAGGAAATTACATCTCCTCTGGTATCAGAAATGGTAACGATGGTGTTGTTAAAGGTGGACTGAATGTGAGCCACACCGTTAGGGACATTTTTCTTACTTTTTTTTGCGCCGCTTCTTCTTTTTGGTTGCGCCATTTTTATTGCTGCTTATATTTTGTACTTAACTTGTATAGGAATGAAAACTAATTACTTCTTACCAGGAGCCTTTTTCTTACCTGCAACAGTAAGTCTTCTTCCTCTTCTGGTACGGGCATTAGTACGAGTTCTTTGCCCTCTTAGAGGTAAGCCCATGCGATGACGACGACCGCGATAAGTACCGATATCAGCTAAACGCTTGATGTTCATCGCTTCCCAACGTCTCAAGTCACCTTCGACCTGATAGTTATCTTCGATGTAAGCTCTTAGTTTGGTAACATCTTCGTCCGATAAATCTCGAACTCTAATATCTGGATTAACTCCAGTTTCTGCGATCGCTTTTTGCGCTCGCGATAAACCCACACCAAATATGTAGGTTAGTGCAATTTCTACACGCTTATCACGAGGAAGATCTACGCCAGAAATCCGTGCCACGTTTTTACTCCCTTTTTACTCTTAGTTCTCTGTTTAGTTTTTGGTCAGTTTCGAAATCGACCATTGATTAATAGCCAAATAGTAGACAATTATCCTTGGCGTTGTTTATGCTTGGGATTACTGCTACAAATTACCATTACTCGCCCGCGTCTTTTGATCACACGGCATTTTTCACACATTCTTTTGACTGATGGTCTAACTTTCATGCCTTATCCTGGCCATACTGCAAGCCTATTATTATATCTATAAATCAGTTTTTAAGTCAAACTGTATCAATCGCTCTCAAACAAAGCATTTACTTGTTTTTCAAACGATAGGTGATCCTTCCTTTGGTCAAATCATAGGGCGTTAATTCCACTTTGACGCGATCGCCTGGTAGGATTTTGATGTAATTGCGTCGAATCTTTCCTGATATATGGGCTAATACATTAAAGCCATTATCTAGATCGACGCGAAACATCGCATTGGGCAGGGACTCTGTTACAGTCCCTTCCATTTCAATTAAGTCTTGTTTAGCCAATGTTTGTTTTCTCCCCTATTTCATGATGAATAATTAACTGTCACTCACTTTATCCATCGGTATGTCCAGCAAATTGCTCTTAAAGCATTTTCAATCTTACCGTTTTTGGCTATACTAGAGCAGTTATGCTTGAGTATTTTTCCTTCCTAAATCAACTAGGCTACGTTTACTGCTAGGCTGCGCCAATCGCTTCATTCAAGGATTTACTCACATCTTCCATTGATTTATTGCCATCAATAGTTTGTAAGGTTTCCCTTTCTTGATAGAAATTGATTACGGGTACTGTATCTTGGTGATAAACTTCTAAGCGACGGCGAATAGTTTCTTCGTTATCATCCTTTCGTTTTCTGGCTAGCAATCTTTCTACCAAAAGCTCATCTGGCACTTCCAGGTTTAAAACACAATCTGCACTTTGATTCAATTTTGCTAGCAACTCCTCTAAAAAAGAAGCCTGGTTGACGTTCCGAGGAAAGCCATCTAGTATCCAACCATTGACAGTGTCTTCATAAGACAAACGATCTTGAATTAGACCAAGAATTAGATCGTCAGGAACTAACTCCCCTCTATCCATATAATCTTTTGCTTGTTTCCCCAAAGGAGTTTGTCTAGTTACAGCAGCCCTCAAAATATCTCCAGTAGAGACGTGGGGAATCTGATGATTTTCTGACAGTACTTGTGCTTGAGTTCCTTTGCCCGCGCCAGGAGGACCGAGAAATATTAATCGCTTCGCCATATCAATTTATTAAACCGCTTTTAGGTAAGCTATAAGCTTATCAAGAGAGTACTTGAATTTGACAATCTCAAAGCCTTGAGCTTAGAACTTAATACTATTGTTCAAATTAGAATTTTATTTGGCGATTCTAAAATTATTAGACTCGCCAATATTTTAAACAGGTTTACTGCTTGACCATCCCTTCGTAACGTTGAGAAATCACGTAAGTCTGGATTTGTTTAGCAGTATCAATTGCCACACCAACCAATATCAGTAGGGAAGTTGCACCAAAACCACTAAATACTGTAGTACCTGCGGGAATAGCACTTTCTACTAATGTAGGAACGGTTGCCACTAAGCCTAAAAAGATTGCTCCCAAAAGAGTTAAACGATTGAGAACTTTTTCTAGATAAGCACTTGTTGCTTTTCCTGGTCTAATACCTGGAATTGATGCTCCCATTTTTTTCAAATTCTGGGACATATCAACAGGGTTAACAATCAGAGAAGCGTAGAAGTAGCTAAAGAAGAGAATTAAAATCAAATAGACCGCAACATATGCCCAGTTTCCTGGTTGAATTGCAGTGGCAATTTTAGTGAATATGTCTTTAACAGGCCCCTGTCCAGGTATAAAACCTAATAGCTGCGCTGGTAAAAATAACACTGAGGAAGCAAAAATAATTGGCATTACTCCGCCCTGATTTAACCTCAAAGGAAGATAGTTGCTTCTTTCACGGTACACCCTTCTACCTACCTGACGACGAGCAGAAATAATCGGAATACGGCGAGTACCTTCTTGAATAAAGACAATACCCACAATCATAGTCAAAAAGACTAGAAGAAGAACTATTACTTGAGCGATCGCTTCTCTACCGCCACTTTGAGCAAATTCAACAGTGTTACCTAAAGTTTTCGGTAACACTGCCACAATATTGACAAAAATCAATAATGAAGCCCCATTACCAATACCTTTTTCAGTAATCAGTTCTGAAATCCACATCACGAACATCGAACCAGCAGTCAAAGCCAGTACTGTTTCACCAATGGGAAAAAGGCTTCTTTCGATGATGCCATTATTCACCAAGAGTCCCAGAGTAATACCGAAACTCTGAATAATTGCCCCACCCAAAGCTACATAACGAGTAATTTGGGAAATCTTGCGTCTTCCCGCCTCGCCTTCGTTTTTTTGTAAGTCTTCAAGAGAGGGGATTGCAGTCGCTAACAACTGCATAATGATAGAAGCATTAATAAAGGGCAAAATACCTAAGGCAAAAATACCCAATGCTGAAATACCACCGCCAGTGAAGATATCTAAAAATCCTACAATGGAAGCATTTCCTGAGTTACCAATAAAATTACCAAAGACCTCTCGGTCAATCCCTGGGACGGGTATAAATACCCCCAGTCTTACCAATATTAGAAGACCAATGGTTACAAGCAGTCTGCCACGAAGACCTGCTGCTTGAGCCATTTGTAAAAAAGTCTCCTGTGCTGATGGAGTTTTTTCTCTAACCATGCAGGTTTACCTCTTATATACTTGGTATTAAATTAAGTTGTATGCAAAGAAATCTTATATAAACTTAATCTTATACCTTCGTTACTCATGATATACCAATCGCGTTGCTTGCTTGTTAAGCAATAACCTCGCAACTGCCACCTGCTGCTTCGATTTTTTGGATTGCACTCTTAGTAAAAGCTGCTGCTTTAACATTCAAGGCTACGGATAGTTCCCCGTTACCTAATATTTTCAAAGGTCCATCATCAGTAGTTGCAATTCCACTTTCCATTAAGGAAGTCAGCGTTACTTCTGTATTAGCAGCAAGAGAACTTAGCGACTCTACATTAACGGTAGTGTAGTGCTTTTGATTGATTAAGGTAAAATGCTTGAGTTTAGGAACTCGGCGATAAAGAGGCATTTGACCACCTTCAAAACCCGCTTTTGTTCCTGTACCAGAACGAGACTTTTGACCGCGCATACCAAAACCACAGCTAGCCCCTTGACCCGCTGCAATACCACGACCAACTCTACGTTTGCGTCTTTTTGAACCCTCTTTTGGGCTTAGATTTTCTAATTTCATTGTTATTTAAAATTCAATGATTTAAGCGTATAGTTGTTCTATTGGAATGTCTCTTTCCCGTGCTACTTCAGCAAAGGTACGAAGACCAGCTAAGGCATCAATCGCTGCTCTAGCATTGTTTAAAGGACTATTTGAACCTAGCTGTTTTGCTAAAATATTTTTAACTCCAGCCAGCTCAAGTACAGTACGTACTGCACCACCAGCAATTACCCCAGTACCAGGAGCAGCAGGGCGCATAAACACTTTGGCACCGCCAGCAACACCATTGGCTACGTGGACAATAGAGCTAGCTTTAGTTAAAGATACTTCTACTAACTGTTTCTTAGCATCAGCAACACCTTTGCGAACAGCACCAATAACGTCAGCAGCTTTACCGACACCAACGCCTACCTGTCCCTTTTCATTGCCTACGACCACAATCGCACGGAAACTGAGTTTTTTACCACCCTTGACTACTTTGCTGACTCGGCGAATTTGAACTACTCGCTCTTGCCAAGCTGAGTCTTTATCTTTAGCGCGACCTTTTTTGCGCGACTTGTTAGATTTATTAGCCATAGTTATTACTTTTTATATTTTGCTCTAAAAGTCTAAGCCAGCTTCGCGGGCTGCATCGGCTAAAGATTTTACTCGACCGTGATAGAGATTCCCACCGCGATCAAATACTACCTTGCCAACCCCTTTTTCTTTAGCTCGTTTAGCTATTAGTTTACCTACTTCAGCCGAAACGTCACAAGTAGCTCCAGAAGTTGATTTCTCGACGTTGAAGTCGGATGCTGCTGCTAAAGTATGCTGCGTCACATCGTCAATAACTTGAGCATAAATGTGATTGTTGGAGCGGAAAACACACAAACGGGGGCGTTCGGAAGTACCGCTTACTTTTTTGCGTACCCGTCGATGACGGCGTTTTACTGATTCTTTGCGTGAAAGCTTCATGATTTCTACTTACCTGTCTTACCAGCTTTGCGTTTGACCTGTTCGTCAAAGTAGCGAATTCCTTTCCCTTTATAGGGTTCGGGGGGTCTGACTGCTCTGATTCTAGCAGCGACGTTACCAACTACTTCTTTATTAATGCCACTGACAGTAATTTCTGTGTTTCTGTTTTCTACAGCTACATCAATACCGTCGGGCATTTCCATCTCAACGGGTTTACTGTAACCAACGTTAAGAGTTAGTTTTTTTCCTTGGGCTTGCGCTCTGTAACCTACACCTTGAATGGATAGACGTTTTTGGAATCCTTGAGATACCCCATCTACCATGTTGGCTACTAAAGTACGGCAAAGACCGTGACGTTGGCGACCAATACGAGAGCCATCAGTGGGAGTTACGATAATAGTGTCGCCTTCTTGTTTGACTTCAATCGGCTGAGGAATTTCTCGTTCGAGAGTTCCTTTTGGTCCTTTGACGGTAATATGCTGTCCTGATATTTGCGCGCTCACTTTATCAGGAATCGGAATAGGCAGTTTGCCAATACGAGACATTTTTAGTCCTCCTGTTTAATTACCAGACGTAACAGAGTATCTCACCGCCAACACCTTGGCTACGAGCTTCTCTATCTGTCATTACTCCACGAGAAGTGGAAACGATCGCAATACCAATACCACCAAGGACGCGAGGAATATCTTTTTTACGAGAATATACTCGTAGTCCTGGCTTGCTAACTCTTTTAAGAGTGCTGATAATTGGCTGACGATTTCTGCCCTTGTATTTGAGAGAAAGAACGATGAATTTTTGCGGAATTTCTCCAGTTTCTTCAAAGCTCTCAATAAACCCTTCACTCTGCAACACTTGAGCGATCGCTTTTGTCATGCGAGTTGAAGGTACTTGGGTGGTTTGATGCTTGACCATACAGGCATTACGGATGCGGGTCAGCATATCTGAAATAGTATCGGTTGCTGCCATTATTTCCTATTTTTTATTATTAAATACTAAGGATGTTAATTTTCGCGAAAAGGCATTCCCATTTCTTTGAGTAGAGATCTTCCTTCTTCGTCGTTAGAAGCGGAAGTAACAATGGAAATATCCATCCCTCTTATTTGATCGATGCTATCGTAGTCAATCTCAGGGAACATCAACTGCTCGCGTACACCTAAACTGTAGTTACCGCGACCATCGAAACTCTTGGGACTAATCCCACGGAAGTCACGAATACGAGGTAATGCTAGGGCGATTAGTCTTTCTAAGAAAGCATACATTTTTTCGCCTCGCAGAGTTACCATCACGCCGACGGGCATTCCTTCACGGATTTTGAATGACGCGATCGCTTTTTTAGCTCTGGTGACAACGGGTTTTTGTCCAGTAATTACGGTTAGCTCGCGAATGGAAGATTCTAAAGCTTTGGCATTTTGAGATGCTTCGCCCAAACCACGGTTGATGACGATTTTGACTACTTTAGGAACTTCGTGTACGTTACTGAAGCTAAACTGCTCCGTTAGCTTGGGGACGATATCTTCTTGATATCTGGTTTTTAATGGTTTTGGCATGACGATTAATTTTTTCCTGGGCTTGGTCAGGAGGCTATAAATTTAAAAAATCATTTATCATTTATCATTCAACATTTATCAATCAGAACGAATAACTGTTTGATGTTCAACGACCAATGTTCAATGAAGAAACTAGTCGATTACTTCGCCAGTTTTTTTGAGCATCCGCACTTTGCGACCGTCTTCTGTGAAGGTGTAACCAACACGACTTACGGTTTTTTCTTTATTCGAATAGTGCATTACATTAGAGCTATGAATAGGAGCTTCAAAAGTCACAATCTGACCTGATTCTCCCTCCTGTTGAGGTTTAACGTGCTTAGTACGAACATTAACTCCTTCTACAATCACTTGACTTGTTTTGGGATTAATGGTGGTTATTTCGCCAACTTTGCCTTTGTCACGTCCAGAGATCACTTGGATAGTGTCTCCTTTTTTAACGTGCATCTTGTGACGACTTGGTGCCTTTTTTGCTTTTGCCATTTAAATTACCTCTGGAGCTAAAGAGACAATCTTAGTAAAGTTTCTCTCTCTTAATTCTCTTGCTACTGGACCAAAGACACGAGTACCTCTGGGGCTTCCTTGTTCGTTAATAATCACCGCCGCATTATCATCAAAGCGAATACTCATGCCACTAGGACGACTCACTGATTGTTTAGTGCGAACGATTACCGCTTTAACAACTTCGGATTTTTTGACCCCCATGTTAGGTAGAGCATCTTTGACTACTGCCACGACGACATCGCCGATAAAAGCATAGGGACAGTTCCCTTTGCCAATTACACGCAAGCACATCAGCTTGCGCGCGCCGCTATTGTCAGCGACATTTAGATAGGTTTGTTGTTGAATCATGTTTACTCTCGATCGGGGAAATTGATTTGAGCTTGAGTTAAGATTGTCTGGATTCAATAATTTCCTCGACCGTCCAGCGTTTTGTTTTACTGAGGGGGCGAGTTTCTTTGATCCTCACGCGATCGCCAATTTTGCATTGGTTTTCTGCGTCATGTACCTTGTATTTTTTGGTTCTAACGACAATTTTGCCGTATTTGGGGTGAGGAGAACGGTTTTCAATCGCCACAACAATGGTTTTATCCATTTTGTCGCTAACCACTTCTCCCACTCGTTCTTTAACTGCCATATTCTATTCTCCTTGATCGGCTGCGATTTCGCGCTCGCGTTCTACGGTCAATAGCTGTGCCAAACGGTGCTTGGCGTGTTTGAACAAATGAGGTTTTTCCAAACGACGAGTTGCCTGTTCTAATCTCAGTTGGAATAATTCTCGCTTAACAGCTAAAATTTCGGCTGAGAGATCGTCTCCCTCAAGCTTTCTGGCATCTTCAATCTTGGGTAAAGCCATAATTTTATTTGTAATCCTCGTCGCGAGTGACAAACTTAGTTTTAATAGGTAGCTTTTGAGCTGCTAAACGCATCGCTTCTTTTGCCACATCTTCAGAAACACCAGCCATTTCAAACATGATTCTGCCTGGCTTGACCACTGCTACCCAAAATTCGGGAGAACCTTTACCAGAACCCATCCTAGTTTCAGCAGGACGCATGGTTACAGGTTTGTCGGGGAAAATCCGAATCCAGATTTTACCACCCCTTTTGACATAGCGAGTCATTGCTCGACGAGCAGCCTCGATTTGACGGGCAGTAATCCAAGAAGGTTCTGTAGCTTGGAGGGCAAAATCACCAAAGTTTAAGGTACTGCCACGATAAGCCATACCTCTCATGCGACCGCGATGTTGTTTGCGATATTTCGTTCTTCTGGGACTAAGCATAGTCTTAGTATTTTGCTAAATTAAGTGCTAAATAAATCTTGTTAATAATTATTCAGAGCGATCGTCAAATTTCTGACGGCGACGCTGACGGCGGGGAGCTTGGCTTGGTGCTGCTGCTTCCTCTTGTCCTGGAATAATTTCACCTTTAAAGACCCAAACTTTTACACCAAGAATTCCGTAGATAGTCAACGCAGTGCGATAAGAGTAATCAATATCGGCTCTAAGGGTGTGTAGAGGAACTCGACCTTCTCTAACCCATTCCGTACGAGCAATTTCTGCTCCGTTTAAGCGTCCGCTAACCTGAATTTTGATACCCAAAACTTCGGCACGTTGCGCTCGTTGTACGGCCTGACGGACAACACGACGAAAAGAAACTCT
Source organism: uncultured cyanobacterium (assembly GCA_963799375.1). GTDB lineage: Bacteria > Cyanobacteriota > Cyanobacteriia > Cyanobacteriales > Xenococcaceae > Waterburya. The sequence goes on along the minus strand of CAWCWY010000003.1, from coordinate 348,247 downwards.
TCGCTCTAGTTGTTGACAAATGTATTCGGCAATCAAAGCTGCATCGGCATCGACGCGAGGTACTTCAATTACGTTAATACGAATTTGGCGAGCGTTGCCCACTTTAGCCTGTAGTTCATTGCGTAGTTTTTCAATTCCTGAACCACCACGTCCTACAACTACACCAGGTCTTGCAGTGTGAATTGCTAGATCGATTTGATCGGCTTTACGTTCGATTTTGACTTGAGAAATGCCCGCATTGCTCAATTCTTTGTTAACGTAGTCGCGAATCTTACGATCTTCTTGTAGTAATTCTGGGTAACGCTTAGTGTCGGCATACCAACAAGATTGGTGTTCTTTGGTGACTCCTAAACGAAAACCCGTTGGGTGTATCTTTTGTCCCACAAATGTTTCCTCGTAATAGTAATTAATTAAGTTTCTAATCGGTTACTTCTGGCGCAACAGCCACGGTAATGTGACAGGTAGGCTTACGAATTTGGTAAGCTCGACCTTGCGCTCTAGGACGATAACGTTTGAGAACAGGACCACCATCAGCAAAAGCTTGGCTGACTACCAAAGTTGCAGGATCTAAACCATTGTTGTGTTCTGCGTTAGCCACAGCCGATCTCAATGCTTTAAGAATTGGATCGCAGGCTTTATAAGGCATGAATTCGAGAATGATTAATGCTTCTCGATATTGACGACCGCGAATTTGGTCTAATACCCGTCTGACCTTAAAAGGAGACATACGGATGTATCTAGCGATCGCTTTAACTTCGTTATTATTATCTATAGCCATAGTGATATCTAGTATCTAGCGTCTCCCTTTTTTATCACCTTTAGCATGACCCCTAAAGGTACGGGTAGGAGCGAATTCTCCTAATTTGTGTCCGACCATTTGATCGCTAATAAACACGGGAATGTGTTGGCGACCATTGTGTACGGCGATTGTATGTCCCACCATCAAAGGCAAAATGGTTGAGGATCTCGACCAACTTTTGATTACTTCTTTCTTATTACTGGCATTTAGCTTCTCAATCTTCTTGAGTAGACTATCAGCAATAAAAGGCCCTTTCTTTAAAGAACGACTCATATTTTTAAGTTCAACAATAAATTAACGACGGCGACGAACAATTAGTCTGTTGCTGGGCTTGTTCTTCTTGCGAGTTTTCTTACCCAACGCTGGTTTACCCCAAGGAGATACAGGTCCACTTCTACCGATAGGAGCGCGTCCTTCACCACCACCATGAGGGTGATCGCAAGGGTTCATCGCACTACCACGAACTTCTGGTCTTCTGCCTTTGTGGCGCATTTTACCCGCCTTACCTAACTTGAGGTTGCGGTATTCAACGTTACCTACCTGTCCGATAGTGGCGTAGCATTCTTTACGTACCATTCTGACTTCTTTGGAGGGAAGACCAATAGTTACATAGTCACCTTCTTTCGCCATTACTTTGGCAGCAGCACCAGCAGCACGAACAATTTGTCCGCCCCGACCAGCTACAAGCTCGACGTTGTGAATTGTCTCACCTAAAGGCATTTTGCTTAAAGGTAAAGCGTTACCTATTTCAATCGGCGCATCTTCGCTGGCAATAATTGGCGTACCAACTTTCATACCAACAGCAGCTAAAATGTAGCGTTTTTCGCCATCTTCATATTGAACTAGGGCGATACGAGCATTGCGATTGGGATCGTACTCGATCGCAATTACTTCTGCTTGAACATTACGCTTGTCGCGACGAAAATCGATGATGCGGTAAAGACGTTTGTGTCCACCACCACGACGACGACTGGTAATAACACCACGATTATTGCGACCTTTTTTGCGGTGATTATATTTTGTTAACGATTTCTCGGGCTTACTTTTAGTAATTTCCGAAAAATCTGGGACTACTGCTTGACGAGTCCCTGGTGTGTATGGTCTAAATGAACGAGTACCCATAATTTGCTTTTATTTAGCTTTTTCGAGTTCTAATTGATTACGTATTTATACGTCTGGGAATAAGCCGATGCTATCCCCTTCTTTTAAAGTTACGATAGCTCTTTTGTATTGAGCCTTGTAACCAATAAATCTACCTACACGACGTTTTTTGCGGGGTAGAGTTAAGGTGTTGACCTTAATCACAGTGACATCAAATAAGCTCTCAATTGCTGCTTTAATATCGGGTTTAGTAGCTTTAGGCAATACATCAAATACGTATTTACCAAGCTCCATTTGCATCGTGCCTTTCTCGGTAATAATCGGCTTGAGAATTAGATCTGCTAAATCTCTCTCTTGATATCTAGTCGTGTTTTTAATCGTCACCGTAAACCTCCTGAATCTGTTCTAGAGCGTCTTTACTAACGATGATTTTGTTAGCATGAAGGATATCAACAACGTTGAGGTTGGTCGCCTTGATCATTTTGACAAGGGCGATGTTGCGAGTAGACAAGTTCACATTGTCAGGAACTTCTTTAAGAATCAACAACACTTTCTCATCAGTACCTACACCCCAGCGGTCTAAAGCTGCAATGAAGTCCTTAGTTTTTGGGCGATCAAATTCAGCCGAAAAGTTTTCCACTACGATCATGTCTTCGACACGAGCAGAAAAGGCTGTTCTCAAGGCTAAACGTCTTTCCTTACGATTCATCTTGGTGCTGTAATCTCTAGGCTTAGGTCCAAAGATGACACCACCGCCACGCCATAGAGGAGAACGAATAGAACCTGCACGAGCGCGACCAGTTCCTTTTTGTCTCCAAGGTTTACGTCCACCACCGCGAACTTCTGCACGGGTTTTGGTAGATGCTGTACCTTGACGAGCGTTATTTAATTGACGGACTAATGCTCTGTGAACAATATGTTCCGCATTTTCTTCTTTGGCGACTTTTAGTTCTAGGGTTGCTTCTCCAGCATCTTCCCCCTGCCAATTTTTGACTACACAATTAACCATAGTTATTTGTTTGTTATCTTTCTAGTTGTTTTTAAATAATCAGCAAGTTGCGATTACTGTCCAACAATATTGCTGGGAGAAATACTAAGCAGAGATCCAGGCTTTCCTGGGACTGCACCCTTGATGAGCAACAAGTTTTGTTCTGCATCAACTCTGACAATTTTCAGCTTGCGAGTAGTTACTTTCTTGCCACCGTAACGTCCAGCCATTTTCTTACCAGGATAAGTACGACCAGGAGTAGTACCAGCACCAGTAGAACCAGGTGCGCGGTGGCTCTTTGAACCGTGACTCATTAAACCACGGTGAAAGTTATGACGCTTGTGATAACCAGTAAAACCACGACCCATGGTTTTACCACTGATATCTACAGTAGTTTCAAGATTGAAAATCTCGGAAATGTCTAGAGTCTTGCCTAGTTCGTAACTGGCAGTATCTTCAAGACGATATTCTTTGAGATGGCGCAAAGGACTAGCACCTGCTTTACCTAAATGACCGAGTTCGGGTTTTGATAAAGCCTTCTCTTTGACTTCACCATAGCCAATTTGGATCGAGCTATAGCCATCTGTTTCTTTTGTTTTAATCTGAGTTACGACACAAGGCCCAGCTTGAACTACAGTAACGGGAATTGCATTTCCTGTTTCCTTGTCAAAAACCTGGGTCATGCCTAATTTAGTGCCAAGAATACCGACAGACACGAGTTTTAGCCTCTCTATAATTGCAACACAACAAGGTTATGCACCGCCGACGACTGCTAGTCAGTACGGTGTAATTTTGCCTGACAAAAAATAACTATCTTGTAGGTATTCACCATAATGAACGTTCATGTCTAAACACAAACGAACTTCTGGTTAAACCGCTATAAACAAGATGTACAGCAGCAAATATATAATTTTTTCTAAGATTTAAGGCTAGATTCAGTTTTAACCGTTTCTAATCACAGTTACCTTGACCCTCAAAGACTTAAAGAAATTAATCCCTCAGTTTCTTTCGAGGAGGTAGCAAATCCTATAAATTTCTCACTTACCCCATAACAAGTTTGTTTTTATCTCTTGTAAAAACTCCCTTATTTAGCTTTCAGGATTTAATCTGTTGACTAAGGGGGTTGATTAGATTGTTATATCTATTATCTATAAGGTGAGATTTGCCAGTTTTAACCACAATCACCAATGATACAGTAACAGCGATCATTATGACAAGGTTGTTTTTTATGCAAGTTAGGAAATGAAGAGAAAGGCGATCGCTTTATTAAATACTTGATCGTGCGATCGCTCTACAGCATTTAGAATTAAAGAAACCTAAGAAAATTGTGGTAAATCATCTTTTAAAAAGAATTACGCTCGATCAGAATATATGTCATGGCAAACCATGTATTAGAGGACTGAGATATCCTGTTGAATTTATTTTAGAGCTTCTTAGTTCGGGAATGACAATCGAAGAAGTTTTAGCAGATTACGATGACTTAGAAGCGGAAGACATTCAAGCAGTTTTGCTGTTTGCTGCAAGATTGAGTCAAGTCAAGAGTATTCACAAAATAGCTTCATGAAGTTTTTAGTTGATGCCCAACTACCAGTGCGTTTGGCTAGACTTATACAAGCGAGTGGCTATGATACCTTGCATACAAGAGATTTACCTCAACAAAATGCTACTTCAGATACCGTAATAAATGATATCTCTATGGAGCAAGAACGAGTTGTAATCACTAAAGATGCTGATTTTGTAGATTCTTTTTTTACTATTCAAAAACCATCAAAGTTGCTATTTTGCTATTTGTTTCTATGGGCAATATTAAAAATAGCAAACTAGAGGAAATTTTCAAGAATAATTTATCTGCTTTGGTAGATTTGTTGCAGAATAATTATTATGCTGAGATAAAACGCGAAGAAATTGTCGTACATCAATAGTTTGGTTTGCTATCACTTTTCTTTCTGTTTTAATAACTGACGTTACGCAGAATAACGAAAAATCGATACTTTCAACAAGCGTGTGGAAGCAGAAAAATAAAATCTACCTGCTACCTACTACCTACTACCTACTACCTACTACCTACTACCTAATCTTCACAGATTAATTAGTGCGTAACATCAGTTAATAATGCGATCGCCTTCAAGATTTTAATTAAAGAAAGTTAGATCGCCTTTTATTGCTGTTTCTCTAATTAATTTAATCCCTTTAATTTTTTCATTAATAAAGCGATACGCTAATAGGCTTTTTTATCGTTGTTTTTTGTCGAGTTTCATTAAAATGTAAAAAAACTAATCAGATTGACTATAAAATCTTCTTGTATCTATATGAATTCATAAACATATCAACTTTATTTGATATAAATCCCAAGACACAAATAAAAATTATATAGAAAATCAGATAAATAATGAAGAGCAAAGCTTTATGAAACAAGGGTATACACCTATTAGAATCGCGAACCTAAATAACAACCCGTGCAACACCAAAAACCATTGCCTAATTCAAGTTGAAACGATAAAAAGAAGGCAAAATTTTATTAATAAACGATGATATTGAGATGGTGCTATTGGGTACGGGAAAGATTTTTTATTTTGAGAAATTGGTTGTTTAGAGGTTTGATTTGATGATGTCAAATTTTGAATTTGTAGCGTATGAAATAGTCTTCTTACGATGCGGAGATAGTACTTGAGGCGGTGAAGCAGCTTGATTTGTAGTCTGATTAGGAGTGTTGCGTGGATTAGCACTCTGAGAAGATTGAGTCGGTGATAAATTCTGCTTGCGATGAAGAAGCTTGCCTTGTTTCGAACTGAGATGGTACTTGAGGTGGTGAAGAAGCTTGCTTTTTTTGAGAAAATCTTATAGGAGTATAAGTTTGTGATGGTTGCTTCGCTTCAAGCCTATTTATAAACTTTATTTGAGTTGATTCCTTCAAAACTATTTGTACAATCTTTTTCGCTCAATGTGTAAAATTCCAGTAATTTTGATATGTTTGCTTTTCCATTTACGCAACTCATCAATGGTTAAATTGTCAACTCAGCCAATTTTGAATCCCTTCAAAAAATATAACAACTCTAAAGTGACGATAACCATTAATATTAGTCTTATTATTGCCACAATTTATAAAAAATTTATTGGTGTTTTTAGACATATAACGAGTACTGGCAATTTGACCAACTACAGTTATTTGTTGACCTTTGTGTTTAATTAATTCTGTAATATCATCTGCTGAAAATACTTTAAAATTTAGATTAGGAAAAGTACCAACACCAAAAGTTACTGCTCGATCGCACCAGTAACATTTACCATAAGTCTTGCTATAATGATGGCTATCTACTCGGTTACAAGAGGTTAATTGATTAACTGCCATTTCCAAAGCGTTGTGCCAATCTCTTGTAGTAGGACGTAGGTGCGGTTTTGTGTGTCCATCGTTAAAGCATCTCAGAAATAACTTTTTAAGTTCTGGATGAACGACCTCAAGAGAAATAGTAGTTTTGCTAGGGCGGATTGCACTATTATGTGCAGCATACCTATAGCCTTGTTTTATTAGTTCGGTTTGTTCGGGTGATTCTCCTACACCAGTCCATTGTCCCGAAAAAGGGTGATAGCCAAAGAGTAGATAGTGAATTAATACTCCCAGGCGAAAGCGATCGTGTATTTCGGTTTGGTTGGTGGTGTCGAAGTCTTTGCCTAAAAGTTCGGGTGGGGTAAAGCCTTCTGAACCAACGGTACAGCGATATACTTTGTTAGATTGGGGATCTCGTACCTGAAAGGAATCGGTATCAATTACCGCAGTCATGGCGCGATCGTTAACGAGAATATTCTCTAGCTTGATATCGCCTAACACATAACCTTTGGCGTGAATTTCCTGAATAATCCAAGATGTGTTTAATGCCGTGACATGGAGATAGTACCAGTTAAAGCCTGGGGCGACTTTTTTACGTCTACGGGGATTGTAAACACTAGAAAGCTGCTTGCTATCTTTTATGGCTGGCATTAAAAAGCCAATATACTTGCCATTACCATCTTTGAGTAAATCCGATACCCAGGCGATCGAGACATGATTGTGACTCAACATCGGATCGGCAGGTGGATTAGCAAGCATCACCTTTAGTTTGGCAATTCTGGCTGGTGTAGGATCGTGATAGAGTTTTGCTAGACAGCCATTAAGATTAGTCTCCCAAACTTGCCCCTCACCACTATCAGCAATCTGTTTGGTTAAAGATATAGGCTGATTATTACTGTGGCGGGTGAGAAGAACCATCGTATAAACACAAAAACAAGGTTTTATCGTCGTCGGTACGGGCGTTTAGTCGCTCGGAATTGAGGAAACTCATCAGATATTCATCGGATTCTTCTAAGTTTTTCGTTTCCTGCAGGTATTGTTCTAGTGGTTGAAAGAAAGGAGTAAAGGGTGTCCAGTCACTCATGCGAATTGCCAATCTTTCTAATCCATCGGTCGAAGCACAGATAAATTCTGGCTGTTCGGGCTGCACCACTACCTTCATGTCTTTTAAGGCATTAGCCGAAGTAACAAAAGTAGTCTCGTTGATGTACTCCCCCTTGCCTGGTGGAAAAAGTAACTGTGGATCTTGTTCGGGGTAACGGACAGTAATGAAACCATCGCCAATCTGCATTGCAGCTATACCATCAGAAGTTGCAATAACAATTAGTAAGGTACAGGCTAGATCGTCGATCAAATAATTATTGTTTTCTGCCTGGGTTGCTAAAGCAGATACTACTTGCTTAACTTCCATAATTTCTTTTCAATATATCATTTTTTAAGCGCGATCTGCTCTTCTCATTTTGTAGTCATTGTACATTATTCCTTTTTTATTCCATTTTAGTGTCCTAAATTACTATTCTCAATTTCTCCCGAAACTGCCTTCATTCAATTCGCCGAAACATTTTCCCGTTTTAATTATATTTCGTCTTCTTCCGAATTCTGATGACACATTCTAATTTCAACTAAAGTATTCTTGTGTCATATCATTCCTAAACTGAAGAACATTTCCTACCTTTTAGAAGATTAAAAACTTAGTCGATTCTCAAAGTCAAACTGACCCAACTTTTAAAAGTAAAAGACTTTATACAAGACTAAGCGCGCTCAAGTTAGAAAGCAGTTAATTGAAAAATTTGGTTACAGTAATGAAGAGTTGCCCACAGAAGAAACCATTCGAGTTAAGTTAAATAATTTAGCTATCGTCTTAAACGAGTCGCCAAAGTTTTACCTCAAAAAAAATTCCCGAAACCGAAGCCATTTTTGAACAATTAGCAACAATTAATGCTGAAGCTGATGAAGCTCATACAATGTTACGTCTCAGCTTAGATGCCAAAGCTCGTGTCAATATTGCTGCTTTGATCGAGAGGAAAAAGTAGACTACCTGTCGAAACTTTCGACCATGATTTTAATCCTCAAGAAACTCTAATTCCTTACGGGATATTTATTCCAGAATTTGATGAGTTATTTTTGTATTTCAGTTCTTCAAAAATAACCAGTGATTTTATTGTTGATAGATTAGAAGATTTCTGGCAGTCTAAAAAGTCTCATTTTGCCCAAATAAAGACTCTGGTAATCAATCAAGATAATGATCAGAAAATAGTTCAAGACGAACTCAGTTTATAAACTATTGTTACTTTCCATTCTCATTCCCTCTTTTCCTACCGGCGCTTCCATAATCTGGCTAAAGAACTGACTAGCTTTTGTTTCAGCAGGAGATTGAGCAATAGTGACAGCAGCATTGCTATTTTTCTCACTCTTGCCTAATAAATTCCTAGGTTTCCGAGCTGAGTCTGGTTTTACTTTCTGCTTCCTTCAGCGCTGATGAGAACTATACAATTCCGTAATAGTAGCGATACTCTGTTCTGTTGAATCGCCTTCTAAAACCGTATCTACAGCTAACTTTAGCACCAATATCGCTATATTTAGCACTACCCGCCCCATCCGCTACTACACCGATGATTGCATCATTAACAATCTTATAATCACCGTAATCCTGACAGGGCATTTGCTGCTTGATATGACTCGTTCCAATTGCCGAACGAGCGATCGCTTTCCAGTTCATTTTTAACTCCTATGTCGTAATTTGACCCCAGCCAACAGCAGGTAAAGCCACCATCGAACCACCTACCTTGCTACCTGAAACTCGTTTCATAGAAGTAGATAACCATTGGAACATCGAGGTAAAATCTAAGCCGTTGAGCAGTACGGGAGGACGTTCTGGTAAAGCAATTTGTCGTAGCTTATTCATGTCTGCCCCTGCTACACCCACCGCAAAAAACAACATTCGTCGCTGTGCTTCCATTTCTCTGATTTTTTGGGCTGCACTTTGCCAACTATCAGTAGGCGCGCCGTCGGTGATTAAAAATACCCAAGGGCGATAGTATTGCACCCCGTTATTTTTATAGGTTTCCTTACGCTGTTCCATTAAATCCAAAGCATATTCGATCGCTTCTCCCATCGGCGTAACACCATCTGCGGTAAGTCTAGGAGGAGAAAACTCATCAATAGTTACAAAGTCTTGGGTCAATCTCACGGGTCCAAATGTTACCAAAGCGACTTCGACTCGTAAAGATGCAATTTCGTCTTTGTACACGTCTTTTTGAAAAGCTGCCTAAACCTGCATTGAAAGCATTAATTGGTTCTCCCGACATCGAACCAGATGTATCGCATAATAATAAATTACTGGGCAACGCGGTTCGGGGTTTTCTACAAATTCTGGTAATCCAATTGGCATTCAATTAACTCTCTATGTTTATAATAACTAAAAGATGTAAGTTGAAGCAAAAACAATGTAGTACTTCACATCTCCATAGTTAGAATGCCCAAACAAAGGAAAAGAGAGATTGCAATTATTAATAAATTCAGTTTTTCCCTGTAATAAGTCGTATTTTACTCGTAGTGAAACCTACAAGCCAAAAAGTCTATTTGACTTTTGATTGATGTTGATAAATAAATCGATGTTCTAAATCGATTCTTCTCGACCAGATATTGGCATCCATGTATTTGAGAGGTTCGGGTTTGCCAATTCCCTCAAAAGGATCTTCCATTACCGCTCGTAACCATGTCCAAAATTTTGGCAGCTTTTTTATAATCTTGTTTAAACCACCAGCCTAAATCTTCTTTAAATTGAGAGCTAAAACCAGGAACGCGATGAATGACAACAGGTTGTAGTGGTTCAGTCTTTACTCTTCTTCGACTGCTTCCTTCTTCTTCGCCATCTATTCCTAATTCTTGCTTTAATTCTGCGACTGTTTGAGGCTTAATTTTTCCTGATTGAGATTCAGCGATCGCATTTAACAAGACGACTACCGTTTGCAGGAGAACGTAAAAGATATACTGTTTCTATTAAGCTGGTTAAATCTGATTCAGAAATTAAAGCTACATTTTCGCCATCACGTCGATTAACTATATACACCTGATGGTTTTGAACTACTTGTTCTAGTAATTTAAAAAAACCTTTTCTAGCATCAGTGGGAGTGGTAATTTCGTAGGAAAACATAAGCTAATGTACGCATTACTGTACATAATAGTTTAGCAAATTTATAGGCTATCTTGAAGATGATTCTGGTAGAGTTACGATCGCTTTAACAATACAAAAAATAAAAATGCGATTGTTTCATTATCCAATTTAATAAAGTAATTTAACCTCGTAATCAGCAAATTTTGCATCTATTGTAATAATAGTTAAATCGTTATTAATAGCTTGAGATATTAACATTCGGTCAAAAGGATCTTTGTGATGATGGGGTAACCTTCTATTGTTAAGGACACTAAAAATATCAAGATCGAGAATTATATATCCATCTTTAATGCAAGACTCAAAAATAAGTTCATCTAAGGATTTGGGTAATTCAAGTTTTCCTTTGGCAATTTTGATAGACATTTCCCAGGCAGAAACAACCGAGAAATGAATATTGTGCTGGGGATTTAAGATTGCTTCTTGCTGTAGCTTGCTTAACTTGTCTGGATTGGTTAGCAAAAAAATCCAGGCACAAGTATCTAGTAAATATCTCATCTTTTACTAGATACCGAAAAGCTGATTGATCTCATCATCTTCATCATTAAAATCATCGCTAATTTTTACTTGCCCAGCATATCTACCCAAAGGGCTATCTAAAATTGAATTTTCTCTGGGGACATATTTGCTCAAGATTGCTTTTGGCACTCCACGATTGGCGATAATGATTTGCTCTCCTGATTCTACTTTTTCTAAAAGTTTAGATAGATTGGTTTTCGCTTCGTGGATATTGATCTGTTTCATAACTTAGTTGAATAAACTTAGTTAAGTATAATCTAAGCTAATGGACTATTGCATTTTGTTCTTGAACCTGAGATTCATCAGTTTAGATTGCAATCGCTTTTATTTAATACCTTATTATTTAAGAAGTATCCAAATAACTTGAGATATGAATATCTACACTCTTAACTTAAAGCCTTTAGCTAATCTTATTACGGTCGAACATTTTGAACAGCTATGTCAGCTTAATCCTGACCTAAAACTAGAGACAAATCACCAAGGAGAATTAATTATTATGCCTCCCACTGGCTATGAAACGGAAAAAATAACGCTGATTAATTGCCCAATTCGGAATCTGGAATCGAAAGTACAAGCTAGGTGTGGTGTGTGATTCTTCTACAGGTTTTATTTTGGCTAATGCTTAATAAATTAAATGGCTGAAAGAATTGAATTTCACTTAGATGAAAATGTAAGAAGTGCTGTTGCACAAGGATTACGTAGAAGAGGAGTCGATGTAACTACCACCCCAGAAAAATCTTCAATCGATGTATCTGATGAAGCGCAGTTAAAATTTGCCATATCTCAAGGTAAAGTTATTTTTACTCAAGACACAAATTTTATTTTCCTCCCCAAACACCTGCTATAAAGTATTTGCTCGCACTTTAACTACAGCTTGGCAAATATTAGAACTAACTTATCAAAAAGACTATATTGCGATCTCATTTAAGAGACGACTCAAGGTTTGAAAGAAAATATATATCGTAATTCACTAATTTTTCTATTAATAACCGAGATTTTTTTTGGCAGCCTCGTTACCAAGACCAGCCGCTTTTCTAAAATCTTCCACTGCTTTTCTTCTGTTTTCTAATTTAACATGAGCAAGCCATCTATTGTTGTAGGCATCGTCATAATTAGGATGAACATTAAGCCTAAAAGAATAAGAACGATCTCCAAGCTACTTTGCGATCGCTTTTATCGAAACTATTCGTCTGTTGAATCTTTTGGTGAAGGGAAATCAACCTCTTGGTAAACTTCTTCAATCTTTGCTGAAAACTCTACGCTAGCTAATTCAAAATCAATTTTATCAAGCTCATAAAATTGCAGTAACCACAAGCCATCATCTGTACGACGAAAGCATTCGATTCTAGCTTTTTTGGCATTAATTAAAACGTATTCTTGCAAACTAGGTAAAGATTGATAGTCAGCAAACTTATCACCGCGATCAAATGCTTCTGTAGAATCTGACAGCACTTCTATAATTAAACGAGGAAACTCTTTATAAGTACTGTTTTCTCGATCTTTGGTTTCACAAGTCACCATCACGTCAGGATAAAAGAAACGATTTTTTGCCTCGATCCTCACTTTCATATCCGATATATATACCCGACATCCCGATCCTCTTAGGTGATTTAGCAATAAGGCAAAAATATTTCCAGCAATGGTTACATGAGTGTCTGTTGCACCAGCCATCGCAAAAATTTCACCGTTTAAATATTCATGTTTGGTATCGCTATTGCTTTCTAGCTGTAAATATTCTTCTGGGGTTAAATAGGAATTTTGTGGAGAAGCTACCATAAGATTTTTTGGTGTTTATTTACCATATTCCAATTCTAGAATATTGCTCGATACAAAGCGATCGCACGATCTATTCTCAAATGTTGTCTAATTCTAAACGACCAACAACAAAGCGATCGCAAATTATTTTAACCATGTTATTTTCATAGAATTCTTGTTGAAGATGTAAACTTTCTTAAATAGCGTTGCCTAAGCGTTCAAATTGGGAATTTTAAATAAGAAGTTCGATTAAATACAACGAGCTTTTCACTAATTTATCTAGTTAACCAAAATTATTAACTACTATGTCAACAGTACTAGCACCAGGCGATTTAGCTATTACTAAAGTTCAAACAGACGATCCCGACAGTTTCAATTTTATTTTATTAACTGATATTGAGTCAGGTACAGAAATCTTTTTTACTGACAATGGCGTTTATCAAGACGGTTCATTTAGAGGTGGCGAGGGAATTGTTAAATATACCGCTCCTTCTAACGTTCTTGCTGGCTCTGTTATCGAGTTTGCGGAAATTAGCGGTGATTTTTCGGTAGAAGACTTGGGTTTTGCTCTCGCTACTTTGGGGGATCAAGTTATCGCCTATCAAGGTACTGTTGCCGATCCCAATTTTATTTACGCGGTTCAAACTAACAGTACTCAATTTCAAACTGATTCTACCAGTTCTAATAACTCTGCACTGCCTCTTGGTCTAGAAGTAGGAATTTCAGCCGTAGCTGTTGGGAAAGGTGCTGGTGATGAAGATGAATTTGATAACTCTAGCTATAACAACATAATAACTTCAGGTACTAAAGCTGAATTACTCGCTGCTATTAGTAATGCTGCAAACTGGAATGGGAGTGATGATGTAATTTCTTCAACGACTGTTCCTTTTATATTTAACAATGATAGTGCTACAGGTAGTAGTAGTCCAGATACAATTTTTGCTGGCAGCGATAATGATGTGCTCAGCGGACTAGGTGGTCAAGATAGACTTCATGGAGAAGCTGGTAGCGATCGCATTGATGGTGGAGCAGATGATGATTTTATCAGTGGCGGTGTCGATAATGACGATATCTCTGGTGGCGATGGGGCAGACTTTCTGTTGGGGGATGCAGGAGCAGATTTAATCTCTGGTGGAGATGGAGATGATGTCCTCATGGGAGGAGAAGATAACGATACCTTAAATGGTGGTGCTGGTGTCGATCGCTTATCTGGCTTTGGTGGCTCGGATGTCTTTGTCCTCACCCCAAAAGACACGGATAATATTATTTATGACTATACCGATGGCTTAGATATGTTTGGTTTAGAACTCGATCGCTTTGCAGAAAATACTGTAGCTGATGTATATGACGCACTAAGCATTAATCAAAGTGGCAGTGCGATCGCTGTTTCTTATGGAAGTGAATTGTTGGCAACTGTCTATAACGTTGACCTTGGTATGACCGATCTAACAGTAGAGGATTTTACGGAATTTTAATTTTATTTGAACCCAGTCTTTCTGACGAATGATTATTCCCTTCTACTCAATCATTAATTACTCCCTATGAAAAACGTACCATTTTTAGCTTCAACCATCACAGCCACAGCAGTTACAATCTTATTTGCTTCCTCTGCCCAAGCTTTTTCCTTTGCTCTCAACAATTACGATTCAGGTACAGGTGCATTTTCCTACAGTGTCACTTTAGCCATGGATGAAACCCTCAGCATAGGAGATCCTTTAGCATTAACCGATCTAGGTGGTGTTACTGCGATCGATTCTAGCAATAATGGTGACTTGCAATTTAGCTTACCCAGTGGTTTTGATAGCATATCGGCAAACTTCCTAACTAGTAATGCAGGTATAGGCGCACAAACTTTTAATGATGTAATTATCCTCACCTCCAGCAATCCTTTAGGAACAATCAATTACTCAGGAAGTTCTAGTGCGGGGGCATTTAGCGATACAACTTTTGGTCCTGTGACGGCTGTTCCTTTTGAGCCAAACGCCAACCTGGGAATCTCTGCTCTTCTGGGTTTAATAGGACTAAATTATTGTCGCCAAAGATTTAAAAATTAAATATAACTGATTTAATTCTCTCCTTTAATAGAAAAAGTACAAATCGATTGCCTACCTAACTTTTAAATTAAAAAGTTGTGTAGATTATCATTGTCATATACAAAAAAATACAGCAATATTATATTGATGTGAATCTTTTATAAAAATACAACTATTAATTTTGATGACATTTCAGAACTTAAAATCTATTAATTTGATTGTTAAGTCAATATTTTCAGATAAATCTCATTGGCTATTTTCTGGACTTATTTGGCTTCTAATGGTTTTTCCTGCTCAAGCATTAGAGTTGAGGGTAGCAATTAGAAAAGATGTCTCTTCACTTAAGATTGGTAGTTCAACAGTTGCTATTGTGAAAGATGGCGCAGGGAAACAAATCGGCGAACTAACTCCAATGTCCTCCCTCTCAGCAAAAACGAAAGGAAATAAAATTGCGATCGCCCATAGCGTCAAAGGAACGGAATTAACAATTGAACCAACAGAAAATGGTTATGTATGGATAGGCGATCGCTGGTATCGAGGCAAGACTCGCTTAATTCGTGAAGGCAATACCATTACTGCTGTTAATCACGTCGATTTAGAACACTATTTATATAGCGTTGTCGGAGCGGAAGCAGTCTCAACCTGGCCGATTGAAGCTCTTAAAGCTCAAGCTGTAGCAGCCCGTTCCTATGCTTTATACAAGCGCAGTACTGGAGCTAACAGTATTTATGATGTAGATACTACAGTTAACACCCAAGTATATAAAGGTTTAGACACAGAATATACTACCACCCACGAAGCTGTAGATAGTACTCTTGGGCAGATCATGACCTATGACAACCAAGTAATCTTAGCAGCTTTTCATTCTTCTTCTGGGGGATATACGGAAAACGTAGAGGATGTTTGGAGTTCTCCCTTGCCTTATTTAAGAGCAGTGGTAGATTATGACCACAAAGCACCAGTGTTTGAATGGCAACAAATATTCCCTGTCAGTCGGATTAAAACCCTTGTTGCGGGAGTGGGCAATATTCGAGGTTTACAGCCAGTGAAAATGACTCCTCGTGGTCGGATAGTTACGATGAAAGTGACAGGCGATCGCGGTTCGGCTAATCTTAGTGGCAAAGAAATACGCCAAGCTCTTGAGCTTCGTAGTACTCTATTTCGGATGTCTACAGATGGTACAAATGTTCGAGTAAGTGGTCGTGGTTTTGGTCATGGATTAGGCTTAAGTCAATGGGGAGCTTATTATTTGGCACAACAAGGAGTTGACTATCACCGAATTTTGGCTCACTACTATCAAAATGCCAATTTAACAAAATTGGAATAGTTTAATTGATTATTCATTGATTAATTTGCTTTAGGACTTTAAACTTAATTCCTTAACATCTTCTAATATTCTTTTGTTTAGATGTGAATCAAAACTTTTAAATTTTACTGGATATGTCAAATAATTCTCCTTTGGATACAGACAAAACGCCTCGTATATTGGTTGTCTCTGTTCGTGGGTTTCGTTTTCAGGCAGCTAACTGCTGTATCTATGAATTTGAAGATTTACTGACCGATCTAGAATCGGCTCAGTTGCACTGTCCTGGGGATGAATATGCTTTTCCATTTGATTCTGCCAGAAAAATTTATCGTACAGCAAAATATGCAGGTTTAAGCGATCGCACTGCTGCTAATCTTGCTCCTTTTCCTCAAGAGCTAGTTTTAGATCGCGAATACGATCTCTTGTTTGCCGTATTGGACAACCCCTGGCAGATGCACTTACTAGAATCAATTAAAGGATGGAGAGATAAATGCCGTAAAACAGCCTGTTTTATTGCTGAGATGTGGATGCCAGATTTAACCAATTGGCGTTTAACTAAAGAACCTTGGGATGATTTTGACCATGTTTTCTTAGGGGTGACTCAATGTATTGAAGGTTTGAGCAAATTAGTTAAGCCGCCTGTTACCTATATTCCTCCAGCAGTTGATACCCTGCGTTTTTCACCTTATCCTAATCCGCCTCAACGCTCGATTGACGTTTCTTATGTTGGAAGGCGATCGCCAATTATTCATGATGCGCTAATTGAAAGAGCGTCCAAAGATAATTTCTTCTACTATTACGATACGATGAAGGGCAAGTTAGAAATTGGTAATCCCAAGGAACACCGTATATTATTAGCCGACCTGTTTCAACGGAGTCGTTACAACATTACCAACTACGCCAAATTTAACGAAACTCAAGAAACTGGCGGTACTCAAGAAATTGGCTATCGTTTTTTTGAAGGAGCAGCAGCAGGAACAGTGATGGTAGGTATGCCCCCTGCTGGAGATGCTTTTCCGCGTTATTTTGACTGGGAAGATCCGATTATTAAGGCAGACTTGCGCGGGACAGATGTGGTCGAGGCGATCGCCGAGTTGGATGCTCAACCCGAACGACTAGAACGTATTAGCAAAATGAATGTGGCTAATTCTCTACTCAAACACGACTGGGCTTATCGTTGGCGGGATATGTTGTCTGCCTTGGATCTCGAACCTAGCGCAGCTATGGCAAAGAGAGAAAAGTATCTCCAAGAGTTAGCCCAGAGCATTTTGTCAGAAGTTTAATTACTTCTTACTTCCTCAACGGTACTAGTTACTTTTCTTTGCTGAACCAGCCATTGAACTAAGTCCTTCCATTCATCAGAGCTAGTCAAACTACTAACGTTGAGCTTTACGCCCCAACCGCGAGAAAACTCAGCAAAACTTTCAATCCAGTTAATTAAAGTTCCTGTTCCAGAGTCAGGGCGATAATTCCACGCTTGTTTGAGATAGTTTGTAGTTTCAGCTTGATGACCTGTAAAGTGGAGATACCAAGCAATCCAAATCAAAGTTCCATAGCGAACAGATTGTTCCATTAATCTTATGCGATCGGGCAAATTGGGTTGAGCAAAGAAATCATCTGTAACTGCTACTAAAGAACGAGCTTGGGGTAAGCCTTTGTGCATAGCACTAGCGTCATGCTGGCGATAATATACAGTAACCTGACGCAGCCAAGCTGTTTTACAACCTTTAAGTGCCAGTTTTAAAACCAAATTTGTGTCTTCTGCGGGAGGAAAACGAGGATCGAAACCACCTACATACTGCAACCATTCTCGACGAAACATCATGGCACTTGGTAGCACGGGTTTCCAACGCAACCAGTTTTCTAAATCTAGTTCAGGAATATATTCCCAAGGACGTACATCGAGTAACTTATTACCCTCCGCATCAACTCTTTGCCAACCGCTATGAACCATGCCTAAATCGGGGCGTTGAGTCAATATTTCTGCCTGACGCGCTAACTTTCCTGGAACAAAATAATCATCAGCATCAAGAAAAGCAATAAAGTCTGCTTTGGCTACAGCTATGCCATGATTGCGTGCTGCTGCAACTCCTTGATTTTTTTGTTTTATATATCGAATACGATCGCCGTAGGGAGCTAAAATTTCTTCGGTGGTATCTGTCGAACCATCATCGATGACGAGAATCTCATAACTACAGTCTTTTTGACTTAACACGCTTTCGATCGCTTGAACAATAAAGCGATCGCAATTATAAGAGGGAATAATCACGCTTACCGTAGGTTCGATATTGGTCAATTCCATCATTCAGAGTTTAATCTCCATCCTACACAATTCAATCTAATTTTGACCTAATCATCAGCTCTATGTCATATTTTTTTGATGATTAATTTTCATTCTCTGTTTTAAGGCTTGTCTTAAGTAAGTCAGTAGAAACCGCTATATTTTATATTCTTAGCTTTCTAGAGTTAAAAACTCCTGATATTAATCGAACTTCAAATACATAAAAGAAATCTTAGATTATTTTCTTTATTATTATTTTGTCTTCGATTTGTTTTGATTCGGTATTATCACTAATTGGTTTTAAGTTAAGTTTATCCTTAATATCACCTAATCATTATCCAGTTTGTTTTTGTCTCACCTTTAAAAAAATGTTTTTCAGTATTTATATTGATGAATTAAGTATTATTAACCATCTTTATCTCTTTAAAAGATCTTGTGATATTTATCGTTGACATTTAAATTTATATAAACAAAATAGATAGAAGATAGTACTACTATTTAAAGATTTTGCATTCTATTTTACTAGAAGCAAAATAAATATGATTTGTCATATGTTTATTAAGGATTTTGTGTCTTCTAAAGGCATTTTTGGATAGGGTTAACACTACAAAAAGGAGTATTAATATTATGTCAACTATTATTGGAAACGATAATACTGATTCCTTGTTAGAAACGAGGAGTGCCGATGGTGGATTCCAATTTATCGGTAAACAAGATCAACAAAATATCATTGAAATTAAAGGTGATACCGACCTTAGTATTGTCGGCGGTTCATTAGAAGATAAGATTACTACTGGTGCTGGTAATGCAATCGTTTTTGCTGGAGACGGCAATGATATGGTTACTGGTGGTAATGGAAATGACATCCTCAGAGGCGGGGAAGGCGATGATACTATTAGAGGCGGTCTTGGAGACGATGTCATAATTGGTGGAGAAGGTGATGATGTAATCAGAGGTGGCTTTGGTTCGGATCTGCTAAAAGGTAGCTCTGGTGCAGATATTTTTGAATTCTCTGCCAGCGAATTTGGCAGTGACATGATCGACCAAATTGTAGATTTCAAAGATGATGATTTTGCTGATACGATCAAAATCTTTGGCGTTGGTGTTGGTGGTGATGTTGACTACGATGAGACAACTGGAATAGTTTCAGTTAATGGTGATGATGCAATAGACATCGGTATAGGGAAAGACGTTGATTTTAAAGTTAATGAAGATAATGGAACTTGGGATTTATTCTAAATGAGTAAATTGTGACCTTCAACTTCAAACAATTGAATTAAGTTTTGCTAGACCCATAACGTTACGTTATGGGTCTAATAGTATATTGAGGTACTCGGAGATTATTAAGGCGAAGACTAGGGAGTGTGACAATTGAAAGATATGGGCTACCCTGGGTAAGTTAAATCTATCCGTAGTTAAATCTAATTATTTAACTTTATTAGTTATTCTGTAATTTTAAGTGCGGGTTATTCCCTTTACTATCAATGAGAAGAGGCGAATCCTCAATCAAGAATGTTAGATCCCATCTTGCAAAAGGAGAGTGGGAACAGGCTATAGCAAAATGCCAGCAGGAGATCGCATTAAATCCTGACGCTGTTGAGTTTTACCTCTATTTAGCTAAAGCTTATGCTCTACAAGGAAATACAACCGCAGCGATCGATTCCTATCAAAAAACTTTGGGTACAACAGTCGAGCAATCTGAAGTGTACGGGGAATTAGGTTTACTCTGGAGCAAACAAAAAAATCTCGAACAGGCTGTATGGCATTACCAACAAGCCCTTGCTCTTAGACCTGATTGGGCTGAATTGCAGTACAACTTGGCAGTAGTACTTCATCAAATAAATGACTGGAATGCAGCAATAATAGCTTATAACCAAGCGATAGAAATAAAGCCAAATTATGGGGCAGCTTATTTCAATTTAGGGGTTTTATACGATCAAAAAGGAGAACTAGAAATCGCGATCGCCAGTTACAAACAGGTGATTATTGTCCAGCCTAATTTTGTGAGGGCATATAGTAATCTTGGTAGCACCTACGCCAGAAAAAAAGAATATTCTCAAGCGATCGAGATATTTAAACAAGGTATCAGTATAGATCCGACCTGGGCAACTCTTCACAACAATCTCGGTCAAGTCTATTGGTTTAATGAGCAGCCAGGACTGGCAATATCTAGCTTTGAAAATGCCATTACTTTAGACTCTAGAATGGCTCTAGCTCATCATAATTTGGGCAAGCTTTGGCAGCAGCAAGGTGACTATCCCAAAGCAATTAGCTGCTATCGTCAGGTCATTGCTTTAGAACCCCAGAATATTTTGGCACACAGTCATTGTTCTGATGCCGAACAAAAATTGGGTAATCTCGCAGCAGCTTTAGATTTGTGGCGCAAAATAATTAAGTTAAAACCAAATTTTGTCACCTCATATTGCCAAAGAATTTTAACTTTAGAGCCTGATGACTTGTTAGGCATGGCCAAAAGATCCTGCGCTCTTTTTCTTCAAGCATTGCTCCAACAAGAAGATAGTCTGGCTTATCATCATTTAGGACAAACCTATCATCAAATGGGAGATGTTCTGTTTGACTTTAGAGGGGTACATCAGGCAGAAATTTACTATCAAAAAGCTCTACAAATTCAACCTCAAGAAGTAGAGCTATATTTAAAATTAGGCAATTGTCTGGCAAAACAACAGCGGTTAGAGGCAGCGATCGCTATTTATCAAGCTGGCTTAACCATAGAGCCAGAACATCCACAAATTTGCTTTCAGTTGGGAAAAGTTTTAGAGCGTACAGAAGAGGCAGAGCAGGCGATTGATTGCTACGAAGCAGTTTTAAATCAACAAATGAAGGATACCAAGCAGTGGGAAAATTTACCGCGCTTGTTTAATAACGAAGACAATTTGTCCCTATTACCAAAAGAGGTTTATCACTACACTCAGGATTGGGCAAGAGATTGTGAATTGGAAGACTTTAATTATGTCCAGGTATTATGGTCTGAGGAAACGGTTGCCAATAATAAAATTACGGGCATCAGACAACCAGAAAAAATTAATATTCTGCCTCCTGGAAAAACTGAATACTCAGATTGTGGTGGGGTAAATTGTAATAGCTGCATGGTCAAACTCATAGATCATTTTAAACCGACACAGCTTGGCAAAAATGCTTATCAATGTTCTTTAGAGCAACCTGCACCAATTCAAAGTAAATTACCTTTTGTGGTTACTATTCCCGAAGGGCGTAGTTGGATTGCACAGCAAAAAAATTCTTGGATTATCTGTGATGCTTTGGCGGTGATTACTCCTGATAACTATCTTTTAGGAGATTTATCCCGTTATTACCCTTGGTTTTTACCAGAATGTCCTTATCAAGAACGCACAGAACACAGTATTTTTGAACTGGATCACATACCTCCTGTAGAGAAAATAGAAGGGAAGGTAGCTATCTTATCAGGTTTGGCTGGTCATGTTTATTACCACTGGATGTTTGATATTTTGCCTCGGATCGAACTGATTCAGCGTAGTCAAATTAAACTCAGCGAGATTGACTATTTTGTGGTGAACAGTTTGAGTAAACCCTATCAAAAAGAAACTTTAGAATTGTTAAACATTCCCATAAACAAAATTATAGAAAGCGATCGCCATAGCCATATTCAAGCCACAGAATTGATCGTTCCTTCTTTCCCTGGCTATATGGACTGGATTCCCCCTGGTACGATGAAGTTTCTACGACAAGCTTTTTTACCCCAAATCAATTTAGCTAAAACTAAAGCAGGCAAAAAAATTTATATTAGTCGAGCCAAAGCGAAAAACAGGCAAATTATTAATGAACTTGAAGTCAATCGATTGCTGACAAGTCAAGGATTTAGCACTGTTTTTCTCGAAGAAATGACAGTTTTAGAACAGGTAGCTGTATTTGCCAATGCCGACGTTATAGTTGCTCCCCACGGATCGGGACTTACTAATTTAGTTTTTTGTTCGCCCGATACTAAAATTGTCGAACTATTTTCCCCCAACTATCAAAGAACAGACTATTGGATGATTAGCCAACATCTAGAACTACAGCATTATTATTTAGTGGGGGAAAACTTTGAATGTTTATCATTGCGTAATCTAATGTATCAAAACTCTTTAACAGAAGATATTTTGGTGAGCATTGCTTCTCTCAAGCTTATTTTGAATCATATAGCAGCAGCCAGTACTCAATAAGCCTTGTTCCTTAATCCTTAATATAGTGGCGATAAGGCACTTAACAAGTAACAATAAACAATAAACCAACCAAAATAACTTATATTTGACTGTGGATTCTAGCTATTTAATTCAGGCGATCGCTCAATGCGAAGAAGTGGTAGAAGATCGACCCAATAACTCTGGAACATGGCAAGAAGCCTTTACCGATCTGGGTAATTTGCTTCAGGGAATGGGACAATTTGACCGAGCAATTGTTTGGCACTCCCTAGCATTAGAAAGTGAGGCAAATTTAGGGGAGATTTACTGTCAGTTAGGTGAACTTCACATGATGGAGAAAAATTGGACTGCTGCATTAACGTCTTTTGAAAATGCTCTAGAATATTTACCCAATTCAGCTAAAATTTATTCTTCTTTAGCCCAAATCAACGGTCAACTGCAAGATAAAGCAGCCGAGATGAACTCTTGGTATAAAGCAACCGAAATAAATCCAAATTTAGTTAACAATACAGGTTATTACAAATTAGCTAAAGCTTTGGAGCAGAAAGGAGACATAGATAAAGCGATCGCCTGTTATCAAAAAGCTGCTGAGGGACAAGAGGGAATACTTCCCGCTCTCTATGATTTAGGGGAGATTTACCAGCGACAACGCAAATTAGAAAAGGCTGAAGCTATCTACAAAAAGATTTTGGCAGTCCAACCAGCCGAAGCAAGGGCGCAGTATAAATTGGGCAGTGTTTATCTACAAAAACGTTCTTTTGAAGATGCGATTGGTTGTTTTCGTCAAACAATTAAAAATGCACCAGATTTTCCCTGGGCTTATCGAGATTTAGTCAAGACATTTTTGATTTTGGGTAAGTGGGATGAAGCGATTTCTACCTGTTATGCAATTCTCAATTTGGTAGATGAATATCCCTGGGTTTATAGTCATTTGGGCAATGCTCTGCGAGAAAAAGGTAAATTGCCCGAAGCAGCAGCAAGCTTTCGCAAATCCTGTGCTTACCGTGGTTGGCAAGAATGTGCAGATCGTGACTACTTCTTTACGCTGGATATTTTTAGCCATCGTATCGAAGTTTGGACAGAGCAGTTAAAATCTTCGATCGGAGCAGAAAATATTAACGCCCTAGAAGTTGGGTTTTATCAAGGAATGTCTGCCTGTTGGTTGTTAGATACTATTTTGACTCACAAAACCGCTAGGCTTACCTGTATTGATGAAAACTACAACCCCAAGCTAAAAGAAAATATCACCAAAACTGGTGCAGAATTTAAGGTTAGTGTCCTAGATGGGAATACCCACGAGCTATTGAGGGGATGTAAAACTAATAGTTTTGATTTAATTAACCTTCAAGATCGTTGCAAGCTTATCGACCACGTGGAAAAGACGACAGAATTGGCTTGGCAGCTTTTAAAACCACAGGGATTAATGATTTTAAATTACTATGGCTGGCGCAACCCTGGTAATGATCGAGAAAATCCGAAAATAGGAATAGATCGCTTTTTAGGATCAATTAAAGATCGATGGCAGCCGACCTATCAATCTGCTCAAACATTTCAATTAATTATTCGTAAAGTGTAGCTTTGACTTCTGCTGAGAACAAAATGAAACAATCTTCTGTGTCCGAATCAAACCAAACTCAAGTCCAACAAGAAATTGCTAGGTATGTCGAGCAGATAGCAAATAATTCCCCTTCAGCAGAAGATTATCTTAATTTAGGACATTTATATACTCAACAGAAACAATGGCAAGAGGCAAAAAAGTCCTATGAAGAAGCCATTGGGATTGATTCAGAACTTGCGATCGCACATCGTTATCTAGCAGATACCTTCGCTCATTTAGGCAATCATAGAAAAGCAGCAGACCATTTAAATCTGGCGTTTAAATTAGACCCTGACTTTCCTACTCCTCAGCAACATTTAAAATTAGCTAGAACTTTAGAACAGCAAAACAAACCTGGCAGAGCGATCGCAGCTTATCATCGAGCGATCGCTAGTAAATCTGATTTCTTAGGGGCATATCGCAGTTTAGGTAAATTACTGAGCCAGAGGAAAGATGATGACAAGGCGATTTCTCTATATCGTCAAGGAATAAAAAATAATCCGCAAAACTCAGAATTTCATTTTCTTTTAGGACAAGCTTTGGCAGATCTAAAAAAATGGTCTGAGGCAATTGAAAGTTATCAAGCCGTTGCTCGACTAGAACCCGAATCACCTAAGGTTTATTGTTATTTGGGTCAAACCTTGATTGAGATGGACAAAACTGCCGAAGCAGAATTGTTATACAAAAAGGCAATTTCTTTACAACCAGACTATTGGGAAGCCTATTTTCAGCTCGGCGTACTTTGGCATAAGCAAAAAAAATGGGAACACGCAATTCAGGCTTATCGAAAAGTTAGAACTATTAAAACAGATTTGCCCAGTATTTTAACTAAAATGGCTTTGGTTTATCGTCATCTTCAGCAATACGATTTAGCTATTTCCTGTCATCGTGAAGCAATTAACAACAGTATTGAAGATTCAATCTTAGAAACCAAGACTATTGCCGACTACAAAATAACTTTAGCCAAATTCCCTCAAGCAACCATTCAAAATTACTATCAATTTGCCAAACTACTTAGAGCAAGAGGACGTTTTACAGAAGCGATCGCAGCTTATCAAAGAACGATTGAAATAGATCCTCAATTTAAATTGGCTTATATTGATTTGCAATATACCCCTACGGTTAAAAATCAACTTTCCCAACTAATTGAGTTTTATCGTGGAATAGTAGAAAAACATCCTAATATTACAATTGCCTGGGGTAACTTAGGAGATGCCCTCACCCAGCAAGAAAGGGTGTCAGAAGCTATTGAATGTTATCAGAAAGCCTGTTACCAAAGAGCAGTTCAAACCTATCCCCATTTAGCCAAATTAGACTGGAAAGAAACGCAGCAGTCTGGCCCAGATTTTATCATTGCAGGGGCATCTAAAAGTGGAACGTCTTCAATTTATCATTACCTAGACCGTCATCCCCAAGTCTTGCTTTCCCATAAAAAAGAGATTGATTTTTATTGGAAAAACTTTGAGCGAGGTATTGATTGGTATCTAGCTCATTTTCCTAGTATTACCGATCGCCCTGATTTTATGACAGGAGAAGCCACTCCCAACTATCTCCGTTTTCCCCACGTGGCTCGCAGAATTAAACAAACTTTTCCTAAAACAAAAATCATTATTTTGCTAAGAAACCCCGCAGATCGGGCAATTTCTTGGCACTATCATAAATTTAATACAGGTTTGACCAATGAAGACCTGTCAACGGCGATCGCAACGGAAATGGAAAGATTGACCACCATTACTGAAGAAGAAATCACTAAAACTAGCTTTTACGATCCAGATAATATTATCAGCAGCCTTTACTACTACAAAATTAAACCGTGGATTGAAATTTTAGGTCGAGAGCAATTTTTGATTCTTAAAAGCGAAGATTTTTATCAAGATCCTGGTCAGCAAATGGCAGAAGTACACAAGTTTCTCGGTCTATCTGACCATACTTTAGAACAATACCCCAAAGTAAATGCAGGAAGTTATAACGAAGCAGATTCTTCCTTAAGAAAAACTTTGGTTGAGTACTTTGTCCCCTACAATCAAAAGTTAGAAGAATATTTGGGCATTAATTTTGATTGGAAGTAATTTTCCAGAATCGATACTGCTGAAATTTATGGTGATGGAGAAGGTGAACGCTTTAAACGCTTATTGAATTAGCCAATTTTTATAAAAAGAGCGATAGTCGAAACAGTTAAGACAGTAATGAAGATTGATTTAAACCACCCTTGGGTCAAAACTGTAGCAGAAGCTAAACAAATACAGGAACAATTAAGACCAAAAGCGATCGCAACTGATTGTTTGGGAGAGGTAAAATATGTCGCGGGGGTAGATATTGGTTTTGAAGATAACTACAAAATTTCCAAAGCAGCAGTAGCAGTACTTAGCTATCCAGAATTAGAGCTAGTAGAAAAAGCGATCGCTCGTATCCCCACCGCATTTCCTTATGTCCCTGGATACCTTTCTTTTCGCGAAATTCCTGCAATCTTAGCAGCGTTTCCTCAATTAAAACAAATTCCCGATCTCATATTATGTGATGGTCAAGGTTTAGCTCATCCTCGCCGTTTTGGACTAGCTTGCCATTTGGGAGTACTTTTAGACATACCCACTATCGGCGTAGCGAAATCGCGGTTTATTGGCGAACACGAAGAAGTACCAGCCGAAAAAGGTAGCCAGAAGCCATTAATGGATAATGATGAGACGATTGGGGTAGTATTGCGATCGCGTACCAACGTTAAACCAATCTATGTATCCATTGGACATAAAATTAGTTTGCCAACGGCGATCGACTACGTAATGGGCTGCCTAACCAAATATCGCCTCCCTGAAACTACTCGCTGGGCAGACAAACTGGCAAGCCATAGCCTATAACCTATAACCAATCTCCAGATGGGTATGCCTTGTCTCTAACGATCGCCAGCTACTAACAAATAACCACTAACAACCGATCCAGGTCACATGACCTTACAGTTTACTAGCGTAAAATAGATGTAACAGACAATACAGTTATTATTTTTTTACAAATTTACCGTATCTTCTGTTACAATTCTTAGTTAAGTCCAAAGATTTGACAGTTGCCTCGTTTGGGAACGCGCAACTAAAGATTTTCCAGGCTTAAACAACAACAACATTTTATCTAGCCAGCGATCGCTTCGCTGGCGTTTTTTTTTGGGTCATAATTAATCTAGTACTCTAAACTTAAAATCTTCCTATGAGCTATGAAAACCAACCTAACCAAGCAATTGGATTTCCTCCAGTAGAAAAGGAAGAAGATTTATTTGATTATTCCTATGAAAAACCAGGCAGTATTCCAGGGACACTAAACATTGAAGACGATGCAGAAATACCTGAAATTGTGTTGATTGATTATAGTAGCGATCGCGCCGATCTAATTAAAAATTTAACTCCTGAAGCCTGTGCTGAACATTTAAATACGCAGTCTGTTTCTTGGGTGGATGTTAAAGGGTTAGGTAGCGAAAATATTCTACAGCGATTAGGAAAAGTGTTCGATTTGCATCCTTTGGTCTTAGAAGATGTAGTTAATGTTCCTCAAAGACCAAAGATAGAAGACTATCCCCAACAGTTAGTAATTATCACTCAAATGGTTGTTCTCAAACCATCAGGAGAAGGTTTTTGGTTAGAGCAAGTGAGTTTGGTAGTAGGAAAAAACTATTTGCTGACAGTACAGGAAAAACCAGAGAAAGATTGTTTTTTGCCAGTAAGACGACGGATAAAATTCAACAAAGGTTCGATCCGAGATATGGGGGCAGATTACTTAGCCTATGCTCTTTGGGATGCCGTTATTGATGGTTTTTTTCCTGTTTTGGAGATTTATGGCGAAAAAATTGAAGCTTTAGAAGATAAAGTTATATTCAATCCGAGCAACAGTAGTCTAGCCGAAGTATATCAAATCAAAAGAGAATTACTGGCTCTAAGACGAGCTATTTGGCCCCAAAGAAATGCCCTCAATACCTTAATCAGAGATGGTAGTAGTGTAATCGATCCCGATATTCTAATCTTCCTACGGGATTGCTATGACCATACGGTACAAATTATTGACATCATTGAGACTTATCGTGAATTAGCCTCTAGTCTGACTGATATTTACCTCTCTTCTATTAGTAATAAAATGAACGAGATAATGAAATTATTAACGGTAATTTCTAGTATTTTTATTCCTCTGACTTTTATTGCGGGTATCTATGGAATGAATTTTAATAGTAATGCTTCGCCTTTGAATATGCCAGAGTTAGATTGGTATTGGGGTTATCCCTTATGCTGGGCATTGATGATTGCGATCGCTTCTTCTTTAGTCTATTTCTTTTGGAAACGGGGTTGGTTTGAAGATTTTTCTAAAATACCAAAATAAGTAGCTAGTCATTAATCAGATTAGTCGGTTAAGTTTGTTAGTAGTCAATCGTCAGTAGTCAGTTGTTACAAACACAAATTGAGCTAGTCACCGTTCGGATTGGGAAGACTATACATATCAGTTATGTCAACTAACTGTTCACTGTTCATTGTTCATTGATAACTGACATGAGTGCAAAATTAAGAACTAAATTTCAAGACTCTAATAATCGCACCGTGGGGAATCAACTCCAAGCAATTCCTATTGCAATGGTAATCAGTCTGATTCTGTTTGGGGGAATTGGTTGGCGTTTGGCTTTCTTGCAGCTACAGCAGGGAGATCTTAATTTAGCAAAGGCAGAACAAAATCACACTCGTCTTGTGCCAAAACCGCCAGTTAGAGGCACAATCTTAGACCGTAATGGCGAAATATTAGCCACCAATCGTCTATCTCATTCAGCCTATTTATGGCCAAAAGCTCAACAACAAAGGAACTGGAAGAGAAACCGCAATTTAATTGCAGCAATCTTAGAAATTGAACCAAAAGATCTGCAAAAAAGGGTAGAAGATGCGGGATATAACTATCCTAGTTTAATTCCCATTGCTCGTAATCTTACTCCAGAACAAATTACAGCATTAGAAGAATATCGCACTGAGTTGAAATGGGTAGAAATTGATGTTGGTAAGGTTAGACATTATCCCCATGGGGAACTTGCAGCCCATATTATTGGTTATACAGGAGAACTTGATCGAGAAGAATTAGAACAACTAAAACCAAAGGGCTATCGTCTTGGAGATGTGATAGGCAAAATGGGGGTTGAATCTTCCTATGAATCTAAACTTCGAGGCAAATGGGGTGGTTTGAAGCTTGGAGTTAATGGTGCAGGGCGTATTGTTGAACTTTTGGGAGAACAACCTGCGGGGATAGGGGAAAATATTGCCTTAACCATTGATGTAGACGTGCAAGAAGCTGCGGAAAAAGCTTTGGGAACAAGAAAGGGGGGAATCGTTGCCCTCAATCCTCACAATGGTGCAGTACTAGCAATGGCTAGTTATCCTAGTTTCGATCCTAATATCTTTTCTGCTCCGATTACTAATGAAATTTGGCAAGAATTACAGGCAAAAGGAAATCCTTTTTTGAACATGACCTTGAGAGCCTTTCCCCCAGCTTCTACATTTAAAATTGTCACTGCGACTGCTGGATTGGAATCAGGAAAATATCCGCCAAACACTATTTTAGGGACATACCCTTATATATCTGTTGGGGGGACTAAATTTAGGGAGTGGAATAAAAGAGGGTTTGGACGAATGGGTTATGTCTCTTCTTTAGCCTGGAGTAGCAATACGTTCTATGGACAAATTGGTCGGGGAGTTGGTGGAGAAAGTCTGATTAAATGGGCGCGTAAATATGGCTATGGTCAACCTACGGGGATTGAATTACAAGGTGAAACCAAGGGATTGATTGCCGATGATGCTTGGAAGAGGCTTAACTTTAGAAATTGGGGCTGGACTACAGGGGATACGGTTAATATGTCCATTGGTCAGGGATTCACGGCTGCTACACCTCTACAGGTGGCGGTAATGTTAAGTGCGATCGCCAATGATGGTTATCGAGTAAAACCTCATTTGCTCCAATCTGACAATGAAGAGAAGCAAGCAGAAAGGGTTAATTTAAATCTTAAGCCAACTACTATCAGTATTATAAAACAAGGGCTTAGAGCGGTGGTAGACGGTGGTACAGGAACAAAGTTAAATTCTCCCGATACACCTCCAGGCGCGGGAAAAAGCGGTACAGCAGAAGCTCCTCCAGGGGACTCTCATACTTGGTTTGGAGCTTATGCCCCCCACGATAAACCAGAAATAGCCGTTGTTGCGTTTGTCGAACATTCTGGTGGTGGTGGTGGTTCGGTTGCTGCACCTTTAGTAAGGCAAGTGATGGAAGCCTATTTTAAACCTGATGGGGCAAAGAAGTAAGTAAACTTTCTGCAATAATTAAGCAATCAGTAATTAATAATCAGTAATTAGTAATCATTAATCTTTACAACCCAAACTATATCTGGTTTCTACTCCTGTTACGGGGTTAGTACCATCTGCTCTTTGACACATGAGATATATTTGATAGCGGTCTAAGATAGCGTCGGTAAAATCGGCTCCTGTAATTGTTGCACCTTCAAAAATAGTGCTAGTGGCTACAGCGTCTTTGAAAATAGCATTAGTCAGGTCAGAATTTTCAAAAGAAACTCGATCCATCAAAGAGCTAGTGAAATTAGAATCTTTAAGATTAGTACCAATAAAAATACCTTTGGTCAAAATCGAATTGCTTACGTCTGAACCTTCAAAACTCGCTCCTCTAGCATCCGCAGCAGCAAAAACGCCCCCCACTAGGTCTTTATGGGAAAAATCTTGCTGTCGAATTTCACTGTAAGTATAGTTGACTGCACTTTCTTGAGCGATTGCAACATGGGCATCTAGCAATACCCACATCAAGGCGATCGCAATAATGACTAAGACATTGAGTAAACGCTGCTTTAATTTAGACAAAATCACCATGTTATAAAAATATTGTTATCTAACAGAATTAATGAGTAGAATTACTTAAAGGCAAATTGTGGGCATCTTCACCGATTTGAATAGTTAATGGTTTTTGTTTGGAATAAGATTTTGGCTCTAATTTACCAACACCAATCGCATTTTTTAGGTGTTTTGCCCTTGCCAACTGACTTTGATCGATAATAATTTTAGTCCGATCTAATTTTAACGGTATATGCTCCACTAAATAAACATCTTGGAAATTTTTGCCACGCAAATAATCAACAAAGCGCATTCCCAATTCTGGACTATCTGTAGTGTTCTGTACTGCTATGGGGCGATTTTTAAAAAGGCGATCGCTTTCTAAAGAATCGATCTTGTAAACTGACTGAGATTTTATCGGTGTAAGGTGAATACTAGGAATATGAGGCTTGTATTGCTTGTATTGTTGACTATTAATATTTTGAGCCGTGTAGTCTGAAATTAAATCTACTTCAATATTATCTGGCTCTAACTCCTTAACAAAGTTGGCTACTGACATAATTTCAAGCACAGAAAGATTCGTATCTAAACCCGATCTTGTCTCGGTCAAGGTCGTTTCAAAGCTTTGCAAATAACTAGGAATGTTGAGGCGTTGACGAATAGTGTCTGCTGTAATTTGCTGCTGCAAAATCTGTTCTACGCGATCGGAACAATCTTCGATTTTAGCATTACAATGATTAAGCTCAATTTTTCCACTAGCCATTAGCTTTCGAAAAGTTGAGGGAGTTGCTCGAATATAGCGATCTATAGTTATACCATCTAGTAATTGAACAACTAATTGGGATATTAAAGGAGTACCTCCGTATTTATTAGCATCTCCAATAGTTCCCCATCCAAATCCAGGAATTTTTACTCGACTATCAACGGGAATATTGATTACTTTAACTTTATTTAATTGAGGATCGAACTGTAGCAACAAAATAGTTTTGCTTTTGCCAACAAATGCGGAGGAGAACTGAATTATTTCATCATCATTAGGTGCTACTTCTAATAATAAAATGTTTACAGGATGAGTTAAATCGTGTTTTGAAACCGACCGTATTGTTGAAGAATTACGATCAATTACCTGATTAATTCTCTTTTCTACCCCATCAATTTTTGTCAGAGCAACACCGCAACCAGCAGATAAAATAACCGTCAAACCAAAAATTGCGCCCCAAAAAAGCCCCTTATTAAAATAAAACCAGCAAGATTGTCTTAAGCAAAACCAAAAATCATCTTGAAATAGGATACCCTGATGATTAGCTGAATATGGATCTATAGTGGGAATAGATTTTATTCCTTGAATATCTTCGGCTTTTTCTTGGGGTGTAATTTGATGATTATTTCCCTGATTAGGTAATGCCTGGTCTTTGCTACGTAGTCTTTTCCGATCCATATGCAATATTTTGGCTTGAGGAGTGATTTGATATTATATTTAATCTCAATTGGGTCAATCAAGATAGATTAAATTTTTATTAAGAGTGAAAGACTTCTCAACAACTTTGTGATTGCAAAAAATGCAGTATTTGTACTTTCTTATACCAAAAATACACAAACAATCAAAAAACAAAAGCTCTATATAAAGTCAATAATTCCAGCATCAATACTGCTATTTCTGTTTCAGACAATTTAGGATTCAATAATCGTTATTTGATTAAAAAAGTCTGCCAATAATCATTTATGGACTGCATTATATAGGAAGAACCCATGAAAACCCAATTAATTCCCATTATCTTGGCTGGCGGAAAAGGAGAACGTTTTTGGCCAGTTAGTCGTCTTAAAAGACCGAAACAGTTTTTATGTTTAGATGGTAGTGGAAGAAGTTTATTACAAGCCACCGCAGATCGCCTCTTAAATTTAGCAGGAGGCTGGGAAAATCTTTGGGTAATTACATCCGCAATAATTGCAGATGGAGTACAAGAACAATTACCAGATTTACCAAAATCTAATATTTTAGTCGAACCCCAAGGTAGAGATACTGCACCTGCGGTAGCTTGGGCAACTTTGGAAGTATCAAAAAAATATGGAAAGGATGCAATCGTTGGTTTTTTTCCTGCGGATCATTGGATTGGAGATACAGTAGCCTACGAAAAAACCTTACAGGCTGCTGTTCAACAGGCTAAATCTGAACCATCAATAGTAACCCTAGGTATTACTCCCAATCAACCAGCCACAGGCTATGGATATATAGAACAAGGCACAGAGAAAGGTAAGATTGACGGCTTACCTATTTACAAAGTAACTCGTTTTACTGAAAAACCCGATCGCGCTACTGCTCAATCTTTTATCGATACAGGTAAGTTTAGTTGGAACAGTGGAATGTTTATTTTCAAAACGAGAGTTGTTTTGGATGAACTCAAAAAATACGCTCCAAAGCTGCTTAGTCTCCTATCGGAAAAAGGGCAAGATGCCTATGCCGAATTGAGCAAAGAAAGTATTGACTATGCCTTGATGGAAAAAACCAAATTAGCCTATGTGCTTCCTGCTAACTTTGGTTGGGACGATCTAGGGGATTGGAATGGGGTAGAACGTCTTTTAAAAGGCGATCGCGACAATGTAGAGTTTGGGACTCATATTGGCAAAAACACCCAAGATGCAGTGATTTATGCCAGCGATCGCGATGATGTTATTGTCACTATTGGCTTGAAAGATGTCGTGATTGTTCGCGACGGTAATGTAACTCTAGTGGTTGATAAGAATCATACCCAAGATATTAAACAGGTAGTCAAATCCCTGCACGATAAACCAGATTTAAAGCATTTGTTGTAAGCGACTGGTTCTTACCTATATTTAATTGATTTTTTAATTTATGCAACGTAAGAGAAGAGGGAGTCGAAGGTAAAAACATCCTTCAAACTCCCTTGTTATCCAATCCTAGCTAGCCGAAACTGCTGATTCTGAGCCAGAACCCTTTGAAGTTGAGCTTCTAGTGACAGTACGGCTAAATAATTCTTCTTCCATCGGCACAAACTCAATTCTATTAAGAAGAGTTGTCACAAACGCAAATAGTAAAAAAGGTAAAGACAGTACCAGAACAATGCCTACTGTTGCTAAAGCATAAATTTGTCTAGTGCTACTCCACAAAGCTAAAGTGGTTGCCAAGCTAATGAAAATTACGATCAACCAAATAATGATCTGACCGTAAATATCACCAAATTTCAAAGTACAAATCATCTTATATTTATTTAACTCGTTATTCATTGAAAAACTCCTAAATAGTGACGTTGATAAACTTTTCGATAACTAAATTATCGCGGAGATTTTGGCGATCGGTTGCAGATCGAAAGAATATTCAAATATTTTCGCTCTATTGTTGCAATATCTGTTTACAATTCTCCGTTTGCCATGAGTACTAATGCTTAAAATGGTTTGACAGAAAATTTACTACTGTGCCTTTATTAAACAAATCTGTGAAAATTTTTGATTTTTCACAGTTCGCTTCAAGCTTGTAATAGGCTGTAATGAAGAAAACTAGAACAAATAGAAATTGAGACATCATGGCAGATAGTTCTATCGTCGAAGATCGCGACTATACATTAATTATCGATAAAAGTGGCAGTATGTCGATTAACGATCGCCCTGGAGGGAAAACTCGCTGGGAATCTGCCCAAGACTCTACTCTTGCACTAGCCCAAGAATGTGAAAAAATTGACCCCGATGGCATCACCGTTTATTTATTCTCTGGACGTTTTCGTCGCTACGACAATGTTACCGCAGATAAAGTTAGTAAGATTTATGCGGACAACGATCCGATGGGACGTACCGATCTAGCTAGTGTCTTAGCTGATGCAGTCAATAACTATTTTGATCGCAAAGCAGTAGGAGAAGCCAAAACCAACGGTGAAACAATTGTGGTTATAACTGATGGCGAACCTGATGATTATAAAGCAGTAATGCGAATCATCATTGAAGCTTCTCGTCAGATTGACCGAGATGAAGAGTTGGGTATATCTCTAATTCAAGTAGGAAACGATCGCAAAGCTACTCAATTTTTAAAGGCATTAGACGATCAGTTAGAGTCTGCGGGAGCTAAATTCGATATTGTCGATACTATTACCATTGATGATATGCAGGGATTAACTCTGGCTGAAGTTTTGTTGAACGCTATCATAGGTTAATTATTGATTACTAAGTTGTTTTTTGTAGTGCAAATGTGTTTCAATAATTTGTGAGCATTTGAAGCCTAAAGCTTTATTTAAAAAAACCTAACACTAATAGTAGACAAACTATTACGATGTAAGAGTGATTCAAACCTATCCCTTACATTCACTTTTTAAGGGTAGCTGGTTCAAGCTAATTTGCGGAGCTAGCTACCAACATCTTCCTGCGGTTCGTAATTTAGCTTTGGCATATAGTTTGGCTGGTGCTGACTGTATTGATGTTGCTGCCGATACTGCTGTAATTGCTGCTGCACGAGAAGGAATCAGAGTTGCTCAAGAATTATCCAAACAAGCTGAGTTATCGATCGCTAAAAAAAATTATGATTGTCAAACCCTTTCTCTAAACCGAAAAACCTCCACAACTTCTGAATCACCTTGGTTGATGGTAAGTATAAATGACGGAGAAGATCCTCATTTTCGTAAGGCAGAATTTAACCCAACTCAATGTCCTACTGATTGCTCTCAACCCTGCATAAAAATATGTCCTGCCAATGCAATTGACCCAAGTTCGGTAGGAATAATTAACGATCTTTGTTATGGCTGTGGTCGCTGTTTGCCAATTTGTCCTGAAGAATTAATCATTACTCGCTCTCACGTATCAAGCAAGGATGCGATCGCATCCTCGCTCGAATCAATAGAAATAGATGCGGTTGAAATTCATACTCAGGTAGGTCATTACGAAGATTTTAAACGAGTCTGGAGCGTTCTTTATCCTGTAGTACATCGGCTGAAGTTGTTAGCTATTAGCTGCACCGATGGAGAAAACGTTATAGATTATTTGCGATCGCTTTATGAATTGATTACCCCCTTACCTTGTCTTTTGATATGGCAGACAGACGGGCGATCTATGAGTGGAGATATTGGCAAAGGGACTACCCATGCTGCAATTTCCTTTGCCCAAAAAGTTTCACAGGCTGGCATACCTGGATATATTCAATTAGCAGGAGGAACAAACGATCACACAGTAGAAAAATTAAGGCGATCGCAAATGTTGCAACGGCAAAATCAAGATAGCAGAATTAAATCTGTTTCGGGAGTAGCTTATGGCAGTTATGCTCGTGCGATCTTGTCGCCTGTTTTAGACCAGTTAGAAACAACTGAACTGCAAAATATTAAACCTAATTTATTTAAAAGTCAGCCCATGAATGAGCTTAACCTGAAACTAGAACAAAACCAGGATTTACTACATCAAGCAGTAGATATTGCTGGTGGGCTAGTAAACCAAATTAAAGGCAAATAATCGTTAATAACTTTGCTGAATCAAAAAATATTACAGTCAACTTTTTTTAAATGCAGTCAGAAATACCTTCACATCGGATGCAAGTCACCGATAACCTCGATAAGCTACTTACAATTTTTCCCGACTCAATTCGTTCTGGGCTAGATGAACATCTTAAAACTGACAGCAATAATTTAATTGAAGTAGTTTTAGACTTGGGTAGACCTCCAGAAGCTCGTTTTCGCGATGATGTTACCTATATTAGAGAAGAACCCGTAACCAAAGAAGAAATTCAATACTGTATCGAACGGGTGGGGATGTTCAGCACCGACAACCGTGCGGGGATTGAGCGAACTTTGCACCGTATTAGTGCAATTCGTAACCGTACTGGGGATATTATTGGTTTGACCTGTCGTATTGGTCGAGCAATTTTCGGTACGATTGTGATGATTCGCGATCTAATTGAAACAGGAAATTCTATCTTACTATTGGGTCGCCCTGGGGTGGGCAAAACTACAGCATTGCGGGAAATAGCTAGAGTATTGGCAGATGACATGAAAAAAAGGGTAGTCATCATCGATACTTCCAATGAAGTAGCAGGGGATGGAGATATCCCTCATCCCGCTATTGGTCGCGCTCGTCGGATGCAGGTGGCTCGTCCAGAATTACAGCACCAAGTAATGATTGAAGCGGTAGAAAATCATACTCCAGAAGTGATTGTCATTGATGAAATCGGTACAGAGCTAGAAGCCTTGGCAGCTAGAACTATTGCCGAACGAGGCGTACAGCTTGTGGGTACTGCCCACGGTAATACCGTTGAAAACCTAATTAAAAACCCGACTCTATCGGATCTGGTTGGGGGTATTCAAAGCGTTACCCTGGGGGATGACGAAGCTCGTCGTAGAAGAACCCAGAAGACCGTTTTAGAACGTAAAGCACCTCCCACATTTGCGATCGCTGTAGAGATGCTAGAACGTCAACGTTGGGTCGTTCACGATGATGTTTCCGCCACCATTGACACCCTGTTGCGGGGTATTGAGCCACCAGCACAGGTGAGGACAGTGGATGACAGTGGAGAGGTGACGATCATTCATGAAGAATCTTCTTCCCCTTTCAAAGCTTTACCTTCGAGGAATGCCAATCCTTCGAGGATTACTAATACTGCCAATGCTTTTTATCCCCAAGGCTTGAGATCGTCGGGTAAAATGACTCCTGTTTCTAGTAATGGAAGCAAATCTAAAGCAAGCGGTTCGGACTTCGACCAAATGCTGGAAAGATCTTGGCAAACCAAAGAACCTAACAGCAAGAAAATTCGGACTCCTGGTCCTAACGGGGAAGATTGGCCTGTTTATATCTATGCTTATGGTATTGGTCGATCGCAGTTAGATCAGGTGATTGAAGTGTTAGACCTTCCTATTATGTTGACCAAAGATTTAGACGATGCAGATGCGGTAGTAGCATTGCGATCGCAAATTAAGCATCATTCTAAACTGCGTAATATTGCCAAAGATCGTCATATTCCCATTCATACCGTCAAGTCTAATACGATTCCTCAAATTACCCGCACTTTTCGCCAGATTTTAGAGCTTGACGATCCAAATATTCCCGAAGCAACAGATTTACGTCTGTTTAGCAAAGCGGGAAATGATGATGAAATCGAGGCATTAGAAGAAGCTAGATTGGCTGTGGAACAAATAGTAATTCCTCAAGGACAACCTGTTGAATTATTGCCTAGATCGGCAAAGATCAGAAAAATGCAGCACGAACTGATAGAACACTATCGTTTACAGTCTGATAGTTTTGGAGACGATCCTAATCGCCGTCTGAGAATCTATCCTGCTTAATTTTGCTGATCAAATAAATAGAATTAAAGCGATCGCATTTGTTTGTTTTTTAATAAGGCGATCGCTTTTAGTTTTCTGCCTGATTAAAATTCATATTTGAAGATACTAGAAATACAGAAATAAAAACTGCTATTGTACTTGAATTAATTTCCATCTTATCCATCAAATTTAATTTCTATTACATCTCCTCTTAGACATATAAAAGTAATGTGATGAACTACTCAGTCGCATTCTAAAGGCAAGTGAAAACAGCAATGGACGTATTGTTATAGCTTCTGTTACCTTTAATTTGGTTGGTACACCTACCCTAGATTTTTAATTTAGTCATACTCATAATAGTAGACAGTTATATTCAATCGATTATGTCCGAAGCAATTGATACAGGATCATTCTGGGGATTATTTGGATTAGTTGCTTTTAGTTTATTGTCAGCTCTATTTTTATTTCCTCGCCTCATTACTCTAGTTCTAACTCTATTTTCTTTAACTAAAATAAAAGAAGCCTATCAAACAATAGTTAGACCATACTATAGCCGTCTAGGATTAATTTGTATTTTAATAGTTCTCGATCTAGCTTTATTAACTGTTGCAAATATTATTTGGTTTAAATACCTAGAAATAATAGTTGGTGTTGTTTTAGTCATTTTAATTAGCTGGCTGGGATGTAATATTTTCCAAGATATTTTTGAGACCTATTTACTTGATTCAATAGTTCAAAGTCGCGGTCGATTTAATAGCGAGTTGTTGATAGTTAGCAAATCTTTAGTCAACATTGCCATTGTTTTTGTAGTTATATTCATCTTTGCCCAGGCACATCGAGTAAATCTAGTCGGTTTGTTTGCCAGTCTAGGAATTAGCGGACTAGCGATTGCTTTTGCTGCTCAAAAAACTTTAGAACAAATATTGGGCGGTATTGTTCTCTATTTAGACAGACCCTTTTTTGTTGATGACTATATTGGCTTACCTGATGGTACTTTTGGTAAAGTTGAATCCATTGGACTGCGATCGACTCGAATTCGCACCTCTGGAAAAGGAACGGTAGTTATTGTGCCAAATAGTTCTTTAACTCAGATAAATATAGAGAACTATACAGGAGCGAAAAAAATTATTTCTTTAATTAATATTATTTTTGAGCAAGTTATTCCTGAATCAGAAAAAGCTTTTATACGCCAAATTATTATTAACAGTACAGATAATATTTATGGTATAGACTTCCGCAATACTGAAGTTATCTTTAAAGAAACAACCAACGATCTAAAAGATAAAGTCACCAAAGTACAGATTAACTTTATCATCTTGGGTTCGGGAAAAGTATCACTGGAACTCCGACAACAGTTACTAGACATTGCCAAGCAAAAGCTAAGCAAAGAACTAAAAAAATATGGTATTGGCTTTGTTTTAGAAGATCAAACCATTAATATCGACTCACCGATAACTATTTAGTACTAGTTTTATTTAGCTAAGGAGTAGGAAGTTATATCTAGCAAAGGTTTTAGATTATCAAAATGGTATCTCTATTGAAGCCCAAGTCTACTCAAAAAACTCTATGAATATTACTCAGATAATTGATTGGTTAAATATTGATGCCGATCTGCAAAAAACTTTGGTTGTCTTAGCTTTGCAGTTGGGTATCTTTTTATTGTTCGTAGTAATATCTCTTATCTTGGGCAGAGGCACGCCAGCCCTAATTAGCTTAATTGTCAGAAAGTTTGCCCCCAAGAATTTTGCTAGTATCTATGAGAATTTACTCGTTCCTTTAGGACGTTTATTTAGAATTGCAGGAAGCTTAGTTCTAATTCGGCTGTCATTAAACTTTTTGCAAAACTATCAGGGACTATTTAAGTTTCTCCAGTTTTTTATTGACCTCTCGGTAATCATTGCTGTCGCTTGGCTGGCTTCTCGTTTATTTAGTCAATTTGTTTTAGTCTATGGCATTGATTTGATTAATCGTTTAGGAGGAGAAGTTGACGAATTACTCTTAGTTGTTGAAACTATTGCCAACATAATTATTGGTTTTATTGCTGTTGTCGCTTTTGCCCAGAGTCAGCAAATAAATTTAGTGGGATTGCTTGCCAGTTTAGGAATTGGAGGACTAGCGATCGCCTTTGCAGCTCAAAAGACTTTAGAACAGCTTCTGGGTACGATAGTTATTTATTTTGATCGCCCTTATATTCCTGGGGAATACATCCGCTTACCTAGCGGTTTATATGGCAGAGTAGAATCCATCGGTTTGCGATCGACTAAAATCCGTACTGCTGCTAAAGGCACATTGATGATTATTCCTAACTCGACAATGGCTAGTTTAGATATTGAAAATATTAGTCGAGGTAAGAAAATAATGGTCTTGCTTTATCTCGATTTTTTCAAACGATTGAATCAACAAGAAGAGGCATTAACTGAACAGGTAATTAAAAGTAGTACTGACACCCTGTTTGGCATCGATCCAGGTAGCACTCAAATTATCCTGATTCCTTTAGACAAAGAGTCTAAAAGCCGTGCTAGAGTAAGCTTTTTTATACTGGGTTCTTCAGAAGATTCAATTCAGCTTCGCAAGCGTTTGTTGGAATTGGCTAATGAAAAAATTACTAAGCAGTTAAAGAAAAGCCAGATTGAGTTTGTTATTCAAGAACCAACTATTTATGTCGAATCACCAATCACGGTTTAGATTAATTAGGGTTGTTCTATAGCGACTTGATACACATCTAT
Organism: uncultured cyanobacterium; assembly: GCA_963799375.1. Classification (GTDB taxonomy): domain Bacteria; phylum Cyanobacteriota; class Cyanobacteriia; order Cyanobacteriales; family Xenococcaceae; genus Waterburya. The sequence continues at coordinate 307,382 of CAWCWY010000003.1, read as the reverse complement.
TTGCAGTCTTACAGGGGTTTCTGTAGTGTTTTCTGCCCAAAACTTTGTCAGAGGCGCAGCAGCATCATATCTGAGTTCTAATCGTTTCCCTGGAGAACAACTATAGTTATTGATGGCATCGCCACAGCGAACTGTGGTGTCTCCTGACTGAGATGTTACCGCAATATTAGAAGCAGGGAGATCGAATTTAACTTCTCGTCTTCCTGCTTCTGGTAAAACATTTAGATAGTAGGTTTTCACAGGCTGAATTACGTCTTTAGTCAGTTGATTTTCGGTTGAGGTTTCTAAAGGAGAACTAGCTGCTGTAGCTGGCACAGTTGACCAGACTAGAACTAACAGAGTAACAGCAGTTATTATTTTGGTTCTTATCATCGCAGAATCTTTCGATTTCTATATTTTCAACGACCGTACTTTAGAATAGTTTAAACAGCGAATTTAAGGAGTATCCATTAACTTATAAATTTAAAAGACATCTCTAACCACTGTTTGTTTGGGAATATTAAAATAGCGGAAACTCCGCGCATCATTTCCTACCCCTTTAGTCAAGCAACATCTGGATTCGCAGTCAATAATTTTAGTTTTGGAAGAGGTTGAGGCTTGGCAATCCAATAACCCTGAGCATAATCAATCCCAAGAGACTTTAAATGAAGAAGCTTTGACTCGTTATCAACAAACTCAGCAATGCTAGCAATTCCCATCTCCTGAGCCACTTGATGGAACGATTTAATAATCGCGCTATTTACAGGGTCTTCTAGAAGTTCTCGGATGAATATGCCATCAATTTTGAGAAAGTCAACTGGTAAGCTCTTGAGGTAAGCAAAAGATGACATTCCACTGCCAAAATCATCAAGAGCAAAGCGACAGCCTAATTCTCTCAATTGAGTAATCATTAATTTTGCTTGTAGCAGATTGGAGATAGCCACAGTTTCTGTAATCTCAAAACAAATGAGTTGAGGAGGGATTTGATGACGGTCTAGTTCTTCCTTAATAAAGCGAACAAAATGAACATCATTCAAAGTCTCTCCAGAAATGTTAATTGCATAGAGACTATTAACAGAATGATCGTTTTGTTGAGAAAGTCTTCCTTGTTTTCGGTAGTGACTACCTTGAGTAGCGAAGAGAGTACGGATCACCCAGCGATCAATCTGATTCATTAACTTATAGCGTTCAGCAATAGGAATAAAAGCCATCGGCGAAATTATCTGACCATTTTCTCCTTCCATTCGCAGCAGAACTTCATAATGTTCTGAGCCAAGAGATTCAGTTTGTAAAGGTTTAATTGTCTGATAAAAAAGTAGAAAGCGATCTGAATCTAAGGCTTGATGAATTTTGGCTAACCAATTCATTTCTTGGGATTGTTGGGCTAATTCTTGCTCTTTGTTTTCCATTACATAAATTTGGTTGCGTCCCAAATTTTTAGCACTGTAGCAGGAAGCATCGGCTGCCTTCAGCACGGAAGTTAAGTTATCTTCTTGAGAATTGAAAGATAGCAACCCAATACTCACACCAATAGTGAAGCTTTGCTCACACCAAATAAAACAGAACTGTTGAATACTATTGAGAATTTTGTTAGCTAAGGATACAGCAGAATGCCGATCGCATTCATATATAATGATTCCAAACTCATCACCTCCGAGACGAGCTAAAGTATCCGAGGCTCGTATCTGAGATTGTAAAACCTTAGTAACTTGCCGTAACAGCTCGTCTCCAGCAGTATGTCCACAAGTATCATTAACAATTTTAAAATGATCTAGATCTAGGTAAATTAAACTATGGCTTTTTTGACAATTGCTTGACCAAATTTCTGAGAGCTGAGTTTCAAATTTTCGACGATTTACCAATCCAGTTAAAACATCGTGGTTGGCTTGCCATTGAGCTAATTCTTTTTCCGCAAACAACTGCTCTGCTATTTGTTTGCGTTCAGCTTGACTACCAAGAAAGTTTTCGACCATACGATTAAAAGCAACGGATAAATCTCCAATTTCATCATTAGTATCAACGACTAAAGTATCAACAATCAAGCCTTCTGAATGGACATTATTGGCAATGAACTTGGCTTGTTTAGTCACTTTATTAACAGATGAAGTTATCTGACGAATTACTATAGTTGAGATAAAAAAGCCAAATAAAAGCGCACTAAAAGCAATTAGAGCATTAGTCTTAACAGCCAAAGTTCTCTCATCAGCTGTAGCTAAGATAGAACCATTTATATGATCGTCAAGTCTCTGCGTAATTTCTTGAATTAAATCATCAAAAACTTGTAGTTCAAGCCTAGCTTGTTGAATTGAGTTGGCTGATGGAGAAATCTGTTGGCTAATAGCTTGCTCCAAGAATTGTTCGAGAATTAGATTGAATTTCTGATTTTCTAACTCTAGCTTGAGAAAAATGTTTTTGAGCTGCTGATAATCTTCTTTTTCTTGATTCAAGCGAATTTTATCTTCTTTATCAATGTCTTCTTGGTGCGCAAATTGTGATTGCTGTATTCCAGTTAATAGAGTTATGTTAATATTCTGCTCTACACGATCAAATTTATAGGCAATCTCAGAAAAATAACGTGACTTGTCTTTAGTAGAGTGATGATAGATATAGTTTAGTTCTTCAAGTAAAAGAAGTTTTTCTTTTTGATGTAGGAGCAGTTGGGTTGTTGTTTTATAAATAGGAAAATCAGACTGACCAATTTCTTCGATCTCTCGGCTAATTTCGTTGATTTCAAAGTAAAAGTATGAAGATACCCCTCCTAAGAGAACTAGAAGAACAGTTGCTAATCCACCGATTTTCTTGTCCAATGTCCAGCGGAAATCTCTCTTATTCAATTGTTGCAGGATTTTCCAACTGTTAAACATAGTTTTGAAAATGTGTCACTTTTCTATGCTATCTAAACTGACACATTTTCAATAAACTGATGGTGATCTCGATCTATATCAATTGCAATTTTAAACTATCTATTGCGTATACTTTTATCCGTTTATTTATGATTTTATAGACACATTAAACTGTTTATAAATATTTTTAAATTATACCGATCTCGTTTATCAGGTAATGCTATATATAAACCCAATAGCATACATTTATTGAAATCAATACATGGAAACTTTCAAAAAGCAAGTTTTTCAATATTATCTAATATGACTTTGATAAACTTTTTCATTAGCTTTAACTGATTTAAAAAAGTCAACTACAGGACGAGGATAATCTACGCCTAAATTCACCTTAAACTGCTTTTGTTCGTCTTTACTTAACTTCCACGGCTCTCGCACCTTATCCCCAGGAAGTGATGCTAATTCTGGCAGCCAATGTTTAATATACTCTCCTTTTGGATCGTAATCTTTGGTTTGTTTGGAAATATTAAAGTAGCGAAAACCTCGCGCATCGTTACCCACTCCTGCGGTGTAATTCCAGTTGCCCCAATTACTACATACATCGTAATCAATTAATACCGATTCAAACCATTCTGCACCCATACGCCAATCGATACCGAGGTTTTTTGTCAGGAAACTAGCTACATTTTGTCTGCCACGATTGGACATAAATCCTGTTGCTGCCAGTTCCCGCATATTGGCATCAACTAGAGGATAGCCAGTGTTGCCTTCTCGCCACAAATCAAATCTTTGCCAATCTTGTTTCCAAGGAATTGATACTCCCTGCATTCCTTCAATTTTAAATACTTCATTGCCGTGTTTTGCTACAATAAAGCGGAAGAAATCGCGCCATATTAATTCAAAGATTAGCCAATAAGTAGAATTATTTTTGACTCTTTCAGCCTCATATTCGATGACTCTATCATTAATGTATCGGGGAGAAATGCAGCCCAAAGCTAACCAAGGAGAAAACTTTGAAGAATAGTTTGCACCCAACATTCCGTTACGGGTTTCTTTGTAGTTACGCAGACAATCTGATTGCCAAAAGTAATCTTCTAATCTTTTAATTGCTTCGCTTTCGCCACCCTTAAATTGCAATACCGCCCTATCATCTATTTCGGCAGTTTTCAAACCTAAATCCGCTACAGTTGGAATTTCTCCTATTTCTATTTCGGGTAAAGGTGATAGTTTTTTGGGTGCGGGAAGAGCCTGATTAATCTCTGATCGCTTTTCTACCTGCTTACGAAAATTAGTATATAATTCTGGAACTTCTTTAATACCAAAGGGCAAGTCTTCGGGCAAATATAAGGTGGCTTCCCAATAAGTTGCAGTCTTAATATTTTTAGCAGATAAAGCTTTTCTAAGTTTTTTTTCTACCTGCTTTTCTTCGGAAGTGACTTCTTTACTATAGGAAACTCGATCGACTTTTAACTGTTCGGCGATCGCAGGTATTACTTCTTCTGGCAAACCCCGACGCACTATTAAGTTGCTGCCTAACTTTTGCAAAGAAGAACGCAAGTCAGCAACACTTTCAATTAAAAATTGTGCGCGATAGCTACCCATTTTAGGAAAACCAAAGGATGTCTCTTCAAAAAGGCGATCGTCAAAGCAGTATACGGGAATAATATCTGCGCCTTGCTGCACTGCTTCATCAAGGGCTAAAAGATCGTGGACTCTTAAGTCATTGCGATACCAAATTAAAATGCGTTGCTTCGTCATGGAAAAATCTGTCTGTTTAAATAATTCAATTCTTAGGAAAGCTGTTGGAGATTGGCTTTTGTGGCAATAAGATCCAAATCACATCCTTATATATTTAAGATAGCTAACCTTACATATATATGTGTGTATTAAGTTGTAAATGAATCGAAAAACTTACTAAATATTTATTTGAGTTAGCATCAAACTAGTTGAAATATTTTTTATTCCTTAATTAGATTTGCTAGTTCCAACATATCCTGAAAATATATTGTGTTGTCTAGCTATAGTGGAATTGATCGATCGGGCTGATAGAATAGCGATGCCTATATGGGTCGCGGTATCCTTTAGGACTGACTACTAACAAATTAAACACTCCGTAAAGCCACAATAGGATCTAACTTGGCTGCTGCTTTGGCGGGAAATACACCAAAGGAAAGACCGATCGCCCCAGAGACTCCGACAGCGATTACAATGGCTACAGGAGAGATGGTAGGTGTAAGGGGAGACAATGCCCCGACTATTACAATACCAGTTACCCCAACTACTGTACCGATCGCACCACCCGCAGCAGAAAGCATGGTAGCTTCAATCAGAAATTGCCATAAGATATCCCCCTCTTTTGCCCCAATTGCTTTACGCAAGCCGATTTCTTGGGTTCTTTCTGATACTGCTACTAACATAATGTTCATTACGCCAATACCGCCTACAAGCAATGATATACCTGCGATCGCAGCTAGTAATACGGTTAAGCCACTGGTAATTGTCCCAACGATTTCTAAAACATCTTTTTGGGTGCGGACACTAAAGTCATCCTCTCCTGTAATTTGATGACGCAGACGTAAAAGATTTTCAATTTGTAATTTGGCTGCACGAATACTGTTTTCATCTTTAGCAGTAATAGAGATAACAGTTACTTGAGTGCCATAGGGGGATTTATTACCCACAATTTGATTTGCCATTGTGGTTAGGGGAACATATACCGTCAAGTCTTGATTTTGACCTAAAAAAGCACCTTTTGATTCTAGAACTCCAATGACTTCTAAGTTGATGTTTTTGACTCGAATCTTTTTCCCAATAGGATCTTGCTGTCCAAAAAACTTGTCGGCTATTTCTGAACCTAAAACTATTACTCGGCGGTTGCGTTTTACATCAAAATCGTTAAAAAATCGCCCTTTATCTACCTCAAAACTTCTAACAGTTAGATATTCTGCCGTAGTTCCTACAACTTGCTCGCTAGCATTGCGGTTACGATAGCTAATTAATTGATTCCCTGTGATTTGAGGTGCAACTTCACTTATACTAGGCACTTGATCCTTTATGGCGATCGCATCTGCCCAAACTAGAGTTTGGGGTGCATTAAAAGTTGTCCGTCTTTCCTCCTGTGTTCCAGGTACGATAAAGATTGTGTTAGGACCAAGAGATTCAAATTGTTCTGAAGCAAGGTTTTTTGCCCCTTGTCCGATTCCTACCATTGCAATCACTGAAGCATTGCCAATTACAATCCCCAACATTGTCAGGCTGCTACGCATTTTGTTCCCCACCAAGGTAGCCGTAGCCATTTTAAAGCTTTCTATTATATTCATTATTATTATTAAAAATTAATTTATGAAAATTGGAATTTGGATTTTAGGCGATCGCCTGACTACAAAACAGTTAAGCTTAAGTAATAATCAAAATAATAAAGATCGAACTCCCGTTATCTTTATTGAGTCTAACAATTATGTCAGACAGCGACCTTATCATCGGCAGAAATTGGTTTTAGTTTGGTCGGCGATGCGTCATTTTGCTGAAGAATTAAAGGCAAATAACTGGCAGGTTACATATAAGGTAGCGGATGATTTTGCTACTCCACTAAAAGCTTGGATCGAGCAAAATCAAATTACTGAATTACAGATAACTATTCCCTGCGATCGCCCTTTTCATAAATTAATTCAAAACTTAGATTTAAGCTGTAAAGTTACTTTTTTAGCCGACACTCATTTCTTGTGGGATCGAGATGAATTTGTAGATTGGGCAAAACCACGCAAGCGTCTATTGATGGAGGATTTTTATCGCGCCAGTAGAAAGAAATTCAATATTTTGATGGATGGCAAAAAGCCCATAGGTGGTAAATGGAATTATGACAAAGATAACCGCAAGCCACCCAAAACAGGTTTGCAAACTCCTGCACCTTTAACTTTTACTCCCGATGCTATTACGGCGGAAGTAATCGAACATATTAAACAAGAAAACTTTTCTGACTATGGAAAAATTGAGCCTTTTAATTGGGCAGTAACTAGACAGCAAGCTCAAAAAGTATTGGCTTATTTTGTTGAGGAATGTTTGCCTAAGTTTGGCACATATCAAGATGCCATGATTACAGGGGAATATACTATGTGGCACGGCTTGATTTCTCCTTACTTAAATCTTGGTTTGCTAGAACCGATGGAAGTAATTGATGCAATTGAAACGGCATATTATCAACAGGAATTATCCCTTAATAATGTCGAAGGTTTTATTCGTCAGGTGATGGGATGGCGAGAATATATGCACGGTATTTATTATCTACAAGACGAAAAATACAGCAAAAATAATTGGTTCAACCACAACCAACCCTTACCAGAATTCTTTTGGGATGCAGAAAAAACTGACATGAATTGCTTGCACCAAACTCTAACTCAAGTGGAAGAGACAGCCTACGGACATCATATTCAAAGGCTGATGGTTTTAAGTAACTTTGCCTTGATTTCGGGTATATCTCCCCAAGAGATTGAAAACTGGTTTCATAGTGCCTTTATCGATGCTTACGATTGGGTGATGCAGACAAATGTAATAGGCATGGGACAATTTGCCGATGGCGGAATATTGGCCTCTAAACCCTATGCTGCGTCGGCTAACTATGTCAACAAAATGAGCGACTATTGCAGTGATTGTAAATATAAAAAAAGCGATCGCACTGGAGAAAAAGCCTGTCCCTTCAATTTCTTCTACTGGGATTTTTTAATCCGCCATCAAGACAAGTTGCGATCGCTCGGTAGAATGAATTTAGTTTTGAGTCATCTTAAAAAGATTTCTCCCGCCGAATCAGAGCAAATACGCTCTCTATCCCAGGAATGGTGGAAAAATCACTAGCCACGAATATCGGGTACAAAAGTACTTTTTATGATTTGTCAAGGAAAACTTATTATTTCTTATCTAAATCGATCAATTTACCTCATAAATTCCCCTTTGTTTCCACATAATTATTCAACGTTTTCCACATTTTACCCAAAGTTTTCCACAGGCAAAGACGTAGCAATATAGTGTTGACTCTCAAACAGTGGATTTCTAAATTTACCAAGTCTTAATACTTTATCAACCGCATTTTGCAAAGTAATGTAACAAAAATAAGCCCTAAACCCTATATATTTCGTAGGTCAACTAATATTTTAAGAGTTTACTCAACACTTTGTAACATTGACAAACTCCCCCCTTTTCAGATGACAATAGGTTTCATAAGCCATTTATTCACCATTGGATGAACATCAGACTTCACATCAGACAAGGATCTGTTTTAACCATTGAGCAGCCCATATGTAAAGTCACTTTTCCATTGAAACTATGCGATACAAGCATTATTACCTTTATATAAAAGGCTTTCTCAATCGCTAAAAGTATAGTGGTTTCGTGCATTTTAAAGCAATCACTATTTCTTGTCCCTAAAAACCCAAAACTATTATCAATTGGAGCATTTAAGCAACCATGAACTCTAATGTAAGCATCCTGGCAGAAATACCCGAAGAACTTCATTTATCATTGAAAAACTATTTAGAAACTCATCCCAATTGGGATCAAGATCGCGTTTTTGCTGCTGCCCTATCTTTGTTTTTGCTACAAAACAACAACGGACAAAGCACCGAAGCATCCCAAAATTATCGAGCCTGTGCCAGAGTTTATTTAGAAACCCTGTTTCAATCTAATTAGGTAGTAAGATATTTGATTACTTGTCTTATTTTTTGTTAATTGATTGTGAGTACTGATTCAACTGCATTGATAATTCCTGAATTGATTGTAGGCTTGGGTAATCCTGAGTCAAAATACGACAATACTAGGCATAACATTGGTTTTAATGCAGTTGACGAGCTAGCTAAGATTTGGCAGCTAGATTTAAAAGAAAACAAGCGTTTTCAAGGTTTATTTGCTGAGGGAGTTGCGCCAGGAGGAAAGAAAGTTCGCCTGCTAAAACCCCTCACCTATATGAATCGCTCTGGACAATCAGTTAGAGCAGTAACAGACTGGTATAAGCTCAAGCCTCAATCTGTATTGGTAATTTATGATGATATGGATTTACCTGTGGGTAGGTTGCGTATCCGCTTTACGGGATCGGCTGGCGGACATAATGGGATGAAGTCAATTATTTCTCATTTGGGAAGCAAAGATTTTCCTCGTTTGAGAATTGGTATTGGCAAGTCGGGTGGTGGAAAACAAACCGTAGGTCATGTTTTGGGTAAGTTTGCTCCCTCTGAGTATAAGGTTGTTGAAGAAGTTTTGTATGTATCGGTCAAGGCGATCGAGTTGAGCCTTAAAGAAGGAATCGAACAGTCCATGAATCGCTACAATGGATTTTCAGTTGATACTCAAAATTAGCAATAAAAAACCTCAGCTACCAGACTGAGGCTTATCAGGAGATATTTATTGTGAGAAGATTGCTTGTCGCATTAAAAACTAACTTAGTGATTCAAGATAAAAACTAAACATATAAATTGTTTAATATATTCTGAAGTATTGCCCTGAGTTAATCTAAACCCTGCTCTACCCTAACCAAATGATATTTGCTTATAAAAATCATTTGTTAACTTATATAAATAATATAGCAGGTATTGTTAACTTATGTAACTTTTATTAGATTTTAAATCAATGAATCAGCCTGAAGCCTGGCATGGAGATGTATCGAACCTGCTTAACAATATTTACCAATGTGCGGATAAAAGCAGTTGGTACAGTAGTGTAGTAGATGCTTACGATCGCACTAGACCAAGATATTCTCCTAAGTTACTGAGTCGAGTAGAAGAAATAGCCCAGCTACAGCCACAAAAAAGGGTATTAGAAATTGGATCGGGTCCAGGTATTGCTACGATTGAGTTAGCTAAATTGGGATTAAAAGTAGTTGCGATCGAACCTAATCTGTCTGCTGTTGAATTAGCTCAACGTAAATGCACTAATTATCCTCAAGTTGAGCTTGTTAACAGTACGTTTGAAGATTGGGAGTTAACTACCCATAAATTTGACGCAGTAGTCGCTACAACTTCTTTTCATTGGGTAACGCCAGAAATTCGGACACAAAAAACTGCATCTGCCCTAAAAGATAATGGTTATCTAATTTTGTTATGGAATACTCCACCCCAGCCAGATAGTGAAGTCTTACAGAAATTAGAAGAGGTTTACAAAGAATATGCACCAGAATTAGCCCAACAGGCAGATATTCAAAACCACAGGAAAAACTTAGCTAAGTTTGGCGAAGAAATGATTGATTCTGGCTATTATCAAGATTTAATTTCCCAAGGAATTATTTGTCAGGTAGATTATACGATTGATGAATATTTGACTTTGTTAACCACCTTGTCTCCCTATATCAGACTCGAATCATCACAACGAAATACTTTGTTAGTTGAATTGAAAAAGAGATTGGAATTATATTACGACGATTACCTGAAATTATCTTATCTTTCTATGTTTCAAATTGCCCATAAGGTAAAGTAAATGATTAGATCAATAGATAATAAAAAACTGTGACACTTTCGACTGATAAACTCAAACCAGATTGGGCTGGAGAAGATTTTCTTTCTCGCTTTGTCAACTTGTTAATTAAAACCAAGCCGATATATCGTGTCATGCAACGGCAAGCGCGACAGGTATTAATTAAGACTGCTGAGAAAAATGGCATTCCCTGGCGCAAAAACTATCAGGAGTTAGAAAAATCTGGGGCAAAAGATTTATTAGATTCTCTGACTAATTCTGGTTTGGTTTATCCCGACTATTATCAAGTACCTTTCCATGCTTATGATAAAGGGAATCTTTGTTGGCAAGCAGCATTTGAAGCATCTTCTGCTACCTATTCAATGGCTTTGAGAGTATGGAAGGATGAAGATATTACTTGGCAAGACGCGCAGGAAAGATTGCGTCATAGCTTTTATCAAGTATTAGAACAATATACCCCTGCAACAGTCACCAATATTCTCGATTTAGGATGTTCTGTGGGCATCTCTACTCTGGCACTACATCGCTATTTTACTCAGAAACAAGAGACTCCAGTTAATACTATCGGTTTGGATTTGTCTCCCTATATGTTGGCTGTAGCAAAAACCACCGATACAAAGCAAGAAGTGTCTCAATGGCTGCATGGCTTAGGGGAAGCCACTAATTTAGCCGATAATTCTTTGGATCTAGTAACCCTACAATTTATAATCCATGAGTTACCCCGTCAAGCAACAAAAGACATCTTCCGTGAAGTGCTGCGTATTCTTAAGCCAGGCGGTGTAATTGGGATAGTAGACAATAATCCTGCATCTCCTGTAATCCAAGGTTTGCCCCCAGTATTGTTTACTTTAATGAAAAGTACCGAACCTTGGAGCGATGATTACTATACTTTTGATGTGGAAGCAGCGATGAAAGAGACTGGTTTTGATTATAAAACCACTGTTGCCAGCGATCCTCGCCATCGTACTATTGTTGGAGTTAAACCACATTAGTTAGACAAATTAATCAATTCTGTAATGCTAATTTATCTCGATCGCATAAATAATATGTATCTGTAGTTCCCAAAATCAGTAATTTATAAACCACCTATAAAATTAAGGCGTATCATCATTATCAAAATTAAAAACTCGATCCTGGTTGAGTGAGAAAATCTTTCTTCTTCTGGAGTAGATTTACGACTTAGTATTTGGTTACGATGGGGAAATCTACCAAAGCGATCGATGATTTCTTGGTGTTTAGCAGCGAACTTCAAATTATCTTCTTTCCCCAATTCTCTGAAAAGATGAACGCATTGCTCTTGATGTTCCCTCTTTTCACTGTGCATCAAAGGCATATAAAGAAAGACTTGTTCATCAGTAGATAAGTGTTCTTGGTAGTTATTTTTAACCGCATATTTAGTTAATTCAACCGCTTGAGAATCTGTGGCAAATGATTGAGGAAGATTGCGAAACATATTACGCGGAAACTGATCCAGCACAATAATAAGTGCCAGAATATGATGAGGATCTTCTCTCCATTGATTCAATATACCCGCTGCTGCTTGTTGGTAAAGATTTAAAAAACGCTGTTTTATTTCTAGATCGAATTCTTCGCTTTTTTTAAACCATAAAGGCTTAATTTCAGGAGAAAACCAGAAATCTAATACATCTTTAGGGCGATCGCAATTGTAATTGTTCACTTCCTTTCCTTAAAAAATAGATACTAAATAAACATCAACTTAATACTGAGTAATTACTTACTCTTATATAAAATATATAAATTACTTATGTAGATTTTGTTTTGGTTGTTACATAAATCTCTGTAATTAAAAGCTATCAATGGAAATAAGCAATAAAAAAATATTTATCAACCGATACTTTAAATAGAAATGAATTTATATCAGTTAATCAAAGTTAATATTAGTATATAATTGCTGACAAATTAATTTTATGTGATTACAAGTTTTTCTATCAAAAGTTGAGTCTATATCAAGGCAGCATTTATTATTTATCCACAGAATATTCAATATGAACAACACTCAAACTAAGCAGACATCAGTTCCTCATGTAGTCATCGTTGGTGGTGGTTTTGGGGGGCTTTATGCAGCAAAATCTCTTAAGGATGCTCCAGTAAAGGTTACTTTGATTGACAAGCGTAACTTTCACTTGTTTCAACCCCTGCTATATCAAGTAGCTACTGGCACACTGTCTCCTGCTGACATCGCTTCTCCGCTGCGAGTAATTTTGAGTAAGCATAAGAATACTCAAGTGTTGTTGGATAAAGTAGTAGATATAGATGCAGATGCCAAGAAAGTCTACTTGGAAGATAGAGAAGAATTAGACTACGATGCTTTGATAGTTGCAACGGGAGTTAGTCATCACTACTTTGGTAACGATCAGTGGCAAAATGATGCTCCTGGCTTAAAAACAGTAGAAGATGCTTTAGAAATGCGTCGTCGTATTTATATGGCGTTTGAAGCAGCAGAAAAAGAAATAAATCAAGAGAAACGTAAGGCATTACTTACCTTTGTGGTTGTAGGTGGTGGTCCAACTGGAGTAGAATTAGCTGGTGCGATCGCAGAAATTGCTCACCAGTCAGTTAAAGAAGATTTTCGCGATATTGATACCACTCAGGCAAGAATACTGTTATTTGAAGGCATGGGACGAATTTTGCCTCCTTATCCTGAAGAATGCTCCGCAGATGCTCAAAAAGCACTAGAAGATTTGGGTGTAGATGTTCAAGCTCAAACATTAGTAACCAATATTGCCGACAATTCTGTAACTTATCGTCAGGGCGACGAAACTTACACCGTTGACGCTCACACTATACTATGGGCTGCGGGGGTTAGAGCTTCTTTTATGGGTAAAGTATTAGCCGATCGCACTGGGGCAGAATTAGACCGTGCTGGTAGAGTAGTAGTAGAGTCCGACCTCAGTATTAAGGGTTATGGTGATATCTTTGTAATTGGAGATTTGGCTAACTTTGCTCACCAAGGAGAACGTCCTTTACCTGGAGTTGCCCCTGTAGCAATGAAAGAAGGGGAATATGTAGCCAACCTACTCATCAAACGCACTCAAGGAAAAACAGTCGAGCAATTTAGCTACGCAGATTTTGGTAGCATGGCAGTAATTGGACAAAACAAAGCCGTTGCCGATCTAAACTTTGCTGGCTTCACTGGTAAATTCTCTGGTTTTGTTGCTTGGATTATTTGGATCTTTGCTCACATCTATTACCTAATTGAATTTGATAATAAGTTAGTAGTTATGATTCAATGGGCATGGAACTACATCACATTGGGTAGAGGTGCGCGTTTGATTACGGAAAAACCATCTTTGCAACTAGAAATCGATCCTCCCAAAAAAGAAGAAAAGACTGCACCCAAGTCAAAAAAACCTGTGTCTGTCTAAACTAATTTATTAAGATAATAGAAAAGCGATCGCAATGTATATTATCAGGCGATCGCTTTTTTGCATATTATATTTACAACCAGGACAAATTACCGCCATTCAAACTGTCATAAAATGATTTATCAAACTTTTTCTTACACAACAATAACTAGTTGTCTCAGGCAAAATTAGGAGGAATATTGTTTAACTGCTGGATTTGTTGCTGTATTAACTCTGATAGATGTTCTCGCTCAATTTCAACACCTCGATTGAGATCTTGCGAGTTTTCCAGAAAGATAATACTATCCACCTCCTGCAAAGAAAATAATCTAAACAAAAGTTGTGCTATTGGAATAGACATAGCAATTAGATCGGGGTTAGCTTTTCCGCCGAACCTAGCAGCATCTTTTACTGAAACAAAAGCATAGATTACATTCTTATTTTGTTTGGATTTGGGATTGGTAATGGTAGTTAAAACCCAATCCTCTTCAAGATTTTGCAGAATATAATATTCCAGATGTTGCAGTTGATTGGCAAACATTTTTAAGACTGGTGCGATCGCTTTTTCTATTGCCACAGGTGGAACACCATAATCTGCTGCATCGTTTATCAGTATTTCTAACTGCCGATCTAATGTCATTATTAAATATTAATTGCTCTAAGCTTTTGCTTTCTTCTTCTTGTTTTTCTTTTTCTCAGCTTGCTTTTCTCTTTTAGCCGACTGCTTTGCTGCTTTTTCGTCTGCCTCTATTTTCTGTCTTGCTTTTTCTTTTTCTTCTTCGATTTTATCTAAATAGTAGTGATAGTCACCAAGGAACTCAACTAACTCCCCATCACGTATTTCTACAATCTTGTTGGCTACCTGAGAAATAAAATAGCGATCGTGAGAAACAATTACTACCGTACCATCGTAATCTTGCAATGCTCCTTCCAACATTTCTTTGGCAGGAATATCCAGGTGATTGGTAGGCTCATCTAGAATTAGTAAATTAGCAGGAGCTAAAAGCATTTTTGCTAATGCTAAACGAGCTTTTTCCCCTCCACTGAGGGCTTCAACTTTTTTGAAGGCTGTCTCGCCACTAAACAAAAACTGTCCGAGCAGAGTGCGTACCTCTTCGTTCGTCCACTTGGGTACTTCATCATGAATCGTGTCCATCACAGTTTTGTTCAAGTCCAAGGCTTCTGCTTGATTCTGCTCAAAGTAGCCAGGAATTACGTTGTGTTTGCCTATTTCGACAGTTCCTTCGTCAAATTGTTCCATCCCCATAATCATGCGTAATAAGGTGGATTTTCCTGCTCCGTTTGGACCTAAAATAGCAATGCGATCGCCTCTTTCGATAGTTAAGTTTGCATCCAAAAACAAAATGTTGTTATTAAAGGTATGAACCAAGTCATCAATAACAATTACATCTCTACCGCTTCTAGGAGAGGGTGGAAAGCTGAATTTAAGAGTTCTCAAGTCAGCAACGGGAGCTTCTACTCGTTCTACTTTATCTAATTGCTTTTCTCTACTTTTAGCTTGAGTACTTCGAGTCGCACTAGCGCGGAATTTTTCAATAAATTCTTGTTGTTTGGCTATTTCTTTTTGCTGTCTTTCAAAGGTTGCACCCTGAGCTACTTTTGCCTCTGCTTTTTGGGCTAGATAATTTGAATAGTTACCTAAATAAGTTGTCGAAACTCCTCGCTCTGTTTCGACGATTTTGGTACAAAGACGGTCGAGAAATTCTCTATCGTGGGAGACAATTACCATGGGCGTATTGATTCCCCGTAAATAATTTTCTAACCATTCAATCGTTTCTAAATCTAGATGGTTAGTCGGTTCATCCAACAGCAGTAAATCTGGCTCTTGCAGCAAAATTTTACCCAAACTCATTCGCATTTGCCAACCGCCACTATAAGAGCTTACAAGGCGATCGCCATCTTCGGAGGAGAATCCCAATTCGGGTAAAATTTTCTCAATCTGGGCATCCAGGCTATAGCCATCTAACCCCTCAAATTTCCGCTGTAGTTTGTCTAATCGATCGATTAACTTGTTTAGTTCATCAGGATCGGCTGTTTCCATATCCTGCTGGATCTGGTTCATTTTTTGTTGAATGGCATTTGCTTCAGTAAAAACCGTCCAGAATTCTTCATACACCGTCCGTGTCGGCTCTACCTCAAACTCTTGAGTTAGATAGGCAATCTTAAGACTAGTTGGACGAATTACTTCTCCTGATGTTGCTTCTACTTCTCCGCTAATAATTTTGAGTTGGGTTGATTTTCCTGCACCATTAACACCAACTAAACCAACTCTTTCTCCAGGTTTAACTTCCCAGGTAACGTCTTTTAGAACCTCTCCAGTAGTATAAATCTTGCTTATGTGTTCTAATCGTAGCATTCCTTAAGTCTCCTCTGAGTTAATAGTATATTGTGGTCTTGATGGTTTAATCGAAGCAACAATAGATTTGTATTTTTGTCAAGCACAACAATAAGATCTGAAACCATGACGCGCGATCGCTCTCAAGCAAACAAATTCTCTACAGACCTTGTATTTGCTGTCTTATCACTAGGTTCGTTTATTTTTGTTACTTTTCTTATTATAGGATTAGTACATTACCGTGGACTAATTATTTTTTCCAGCGTTTGAAGTTAAATAATTAATATTAAACTATTTAAATTAACTGTCAGTTGTACGTATGTAGTAATTATGCCTATATTTTGGTAAACTACTTAATCAATATTAAAATCACTAATATCGATAAGTTAAACAGTGTTATCTAGTTAACAACTCCAGTCGTCTGAGACAGATCGAAGTTGAGAAAAAGAAACTGTTTTAATTATTTAGAGTTTTTAGGCGTAGACAGCATTAGTATATTATTCATCTTTCAAAGCAAGAAAAATCACTTTTGAATAGGTCTCAAATATTTTATTTCTTATAATCTCCGTTTTTAAAACTTGATATTACAAGATACCCTATTCAAATTTATATTATTTATATTTTCATCCACGAATCATGACCAAAATCATCATAGTAGACGATCAAAATAGCATAAGAGAATTTTTAAAAATAAATTTATCTACTGAAGTAGACATAGAGGTAATAGCCATGGCTGATAATGCCCAATCAGCGATCGCACAGGTGGAAGAACATCAGCCAGATCTGGTATTAATGGACATTGAAATGCCAGGGAACATTGATGGTATTGATGCTACTAAAGTAATTACCGAACGTTTTCCCCGCATCAAAGTATTACTGTTTACTAGTCAAGATGACAGAAATCAGCTAAATCGAGCTTTACAGGCTGGTGCGAGGGGCTATGTCCTTAAAAACACCAGTGTAAAAGATATCAGCAACATTATTCGTCTGACAGAAAAGGGTTTCTTCCAAATAGGACCTATATTTGGCAATTGGGATGGATCTGGTGCAAATAATTATCACTCGAATGGAAGTAGCGTAGACTATTTTCCTAGTAAGGTCGCAGCTATCGTTCGACGAGACTCAGAATATTCTTATGATAATCAAATAGTCAATTCTCTGGAAATGAACCATGCTATATCCGATCTAACATCAGGTATTTTTGAACTTCAAGAAACGATTAAATCTCAGGAAAATACGATAGTTAACCTAACTAATCAATATTCCCAGGTTCAGCGAGAAATTAAAACCAAATTAAGAAACGACAATAGTATTTTTAGCGGTAGAAAAGGAAATATCTATAATTCTAGAATTACTTCTAAAACGATAAGTCAAAAAAGACAACACTTTTTGTTTATCAGCAGCTTCTTCTTGGGGGTTTTCACCGTAATGATTTTGATGTTTGTGATCACAACATTAGGCTCTGTACTGTAGAAAAAAGATTAGTTGTCTAAATTAGGGCGTATCTCCAATTAAAGCTGATTCTCTGCCACCAAAAATAACATCATAGTTGCGGTAGTACTTAAATTCTAAAAGATTATAAAAGGGATCTTCTAAAAAAAAAGTATGATGCTCCAGGTTTTGATTGGGAAAGCGTAATTTTGGCTGTTGATAAAAAGTTAACTCCTGCTCGACAGCGCGATCGCAAAGCTTTGACCATGCTTGTTTCTCGGTTAAAATCAACCCCAAATGACGGGGATAAATGCCAGGCTGCTTAACTAGTTCTTTGTGCGTAATATGACCTACTAGCTGTGTGCCAAAGAAGTTGAAGATAACTGCTGACTTATTTTCCCTTCCTACAGTGCAACCTAAGCCTTGAGCATAAAATTGCTTTGCCACAGTTACATCGTCGATGGGAATTGCTAGATGAAAGATAGCCGATCCGTTCATAATTACGAAAATATAAAATAAATAAGTTTAATTTTATCCAGATATCGACTTTAAGAATTGCAAAAATGATTTAAGCAAGTAAAATACGGAGAGACATCAGAAAATATTAAGGAATATAAAAAATCATGAAGCAACGTGGAGTAGCCGTCTGGTTTACAGGATTTAGTGGCGCAGGCAAAAGCACTATCGCTGACGCTTTAACCGAAAAATTGAAGTCTGAAGGATATCAGCTAGAAGTTCTAGATGGTGACGAAATCCGAGAAAATCTTACCAAAGACTTAGGTTTCTCCAAAGAAGATAGGGATACTAATATCCGTCGTATTGGATTTGTAGCCAAACTTCTAGCTCGAAATGGAGTGATTGTTTTAGTTCCCGTTATTTCTCCCTACCGCGCTATTCGGGAAGAAATGAGAGGTAATATCGGCAATTTCCTAGAAGTTTTTGTTAATGCCCCTTTATCCGTGTGCGAAGATCGCGATGTGAAAGGACTTTATAAGCAAGTAAGAGCTGGTAAGATCAAGCAATTTACAGGTATTGACGATCCTTATGAACCTCCTACTAACCCTGAAATAGAATGTCGTACAGATCTCGAAGAATTATCCGAGAGTGTAGATAAAATATTTAATAAACTCAAAGAATTAGACTATATTTTTTAGAACCCAAACAAATTCATTGTCGCTCAGCGGTATTTTTTAGGGAGGCAGTCACTCTATGAGAGTTTCTCTCATAGAGTGACTGCCTTGCAAGGAAGCGTTTCAGCCTACCCAAGACCGCTTTAGCTCACAATTTAAACCCCATGCTCTCCGTAGCTTGTGCTATTCTCCAGGTTTATTTGAAGGAAAAGATGGGGAGCAACAAATTTATTGGGGTTTGTTAAAGTATTTTAGATTAATTACATCTATCTACTCATGACCAGTCAAGTATGCCGTTCAAAGAAAGCCAAATCATTTGTCTAGAGCATGAAACCACTTGTCTTTATGGTGAAGTGATTCAACTTATTCCAAACCGTGGAATGTGTTGGTTTCGACCAATCTGTATGACTATCTCTAATTTTGAACGCGATCGAGATTCAAAAAACTATGACCTAATTCACTTACGCTCTAGCTCTGATTTATTGTGGCCTACAACTTTATTTCGCCCTGCCTTAGATACAGAAGTAATATCTTTGCTAGTAGATTCAGATAATACCGACAAGTCAAAGCAAGATCGTGTATCATGTCGTCAGCATCTCAATCAATTTGTAAGGCAAGTTTGGGCAGCCAATCAAGATAAGTTTTAGATATCAAAAATCTTTTTTAGATTACAATTACTTTCCTAAAGATTACCAGCTCAAATTTTCTCCTAGTTCTTTACCTTTATCTTCTAAGGTGATTGTCAATCAAAAAAAGCAAAAATTAATAATTCAGTAAATTTGATTACTAATTTTTTGATTGACGTCAATCATAATTGATTTAGCTTAATTGGTCGTACACACCTAGACAAATAAAAAGCCCAAATAAAGATTTCAGTGATTGTCCCGATATACAGCCGCTTGAAATTGACTATAAAGGTAAATAGTTTGATTTAGATCTGAGGCAAATTAAATTTGCTTACGAGTCATGTTGATCGCCGTAAAACGTAATTCAAGACACATGTTAGTCTAAAAAATTGTGTTTCAAGCAAGGTTTAGCAGTGCTTTATCTTTCTATCAAGATTTCGTAAAGTCAGTAGATAACAGTGGATCTACGTAAAATAACGGACTATTCTAAGACAATAAAACCAATTTATTAACTATATCAAAAGCGAGAAGCTAAACAAATGACAAGCACAAAATTATGTACCGAATTTACAACTTTTAGACCAGAAGGTTTTTTAAGCGCAGCAAATGCTTCTGAATTTTTGGAACGTTTGACAGTTGAGGTGAGATCTTCAGTAGATACTGCTTTATTGGTCAACATGGAAGCAGTTGACTTTATGGATAGCGCAGGTTTAATGGCTTTGATTAAAGCTTTTCGTTTAGCAGAAAGTCTAGGGCGCAGATTCGGAATTTGTTCTCTTGCTCCTTCTGTACGCATCATGTTTGAATTAACTCAACTAGATAAAGCCTTTGAAATTTTTGAAGATAAAAATGCTTTTGAAGCAACAATTGATTCATAAGCTTAGATTTTTAACTGGAGTTGTTGATGTAGCGACACTTAAGTGTTATTTAAAAAATTAAGCTCGTTAAGACATATTTTTAAATACCTATTATTCTCGAATATTGCCTTTATGATAAATATGAGCTTAAATTAAGCTCAAAGCAGATAGCTAAAAATATAGTGAAATAATTAAAGTCAATTCTAAACAAAGCGATTAGTTACTTTGCCGACGATCTTGTTTTGATCGACCATACCCCAATGACGGCTATCTACACTCGCTGGTGGGTTATCGCCTGTCAAGAAGCAACTTCCATCTATAGTCACCTCTATAACTCTTTTTACGATTGTAAGTTGAGGATTGCAGGGGTGACTTGTTATTACAACATCATTTATTTGGGGTGGAGACTTGCGATAAGCGTAGGGATCGATTAGTATTTCTTCACCTTGTTTGAGTAAAGGTAGCATCGATTGACCTACAATCTTGAAGCGTTTCCTTCTGCCGATCGACAATAAAAATAATGCTAGTAAATTGGTTTGTGGCAATTGAGGATTCATCTTATCTCAAAACAAAAATAATCGATAGTTGAATTAATTTTTACATTTTTTATGTCCACAAAAGCCATGTGATGAATTAACGTTTATTATGCGAGATAGACTTTTGAGGCATCGTAATTAGTGATGATTGGCAACAGATTTTTTTATATTTGGCAGAGACTATATAGATTTGGCAGGTACATATTATTATTTTTATTTTGTTTTACTTTAGTGGTGGGATGTAACGGTAATTCTCCGCAACAAGGCAACAACAGTGTCAATACTTCTCAACGTATTTCCGTAGGAACAACCCTCAAGCCTCGTACCCTCGATCCAGCAGATAATTATGAATTAGCGGGGTTGAATATTATCTATAATGTGGGAGAAAGTCTCTATACATATAAGGTAGGAACAACTGAAATAGAACCATTGCTAGCTACAGCAATGCCACAGATTAGCGATGATGGTTTGACCTACACTATACCCGTGCGGGAGGGGGTGACTTTTCATGACGGTACGGCTTTCAATGCCAAAGCAATGGCTTTTTCCTTACAACGCTTTATCGAAAATGGAGGAAAACCAGCATTTTTATTAGGAGATGCGATCGCCGCATTAGAAGCAACAGGAGAATACGAACTTAAAATTACTTTAAAACAACCTTTTGCAGCTTTCCCTGCTTTGTTGGCTTTTCCTGGTGCTTGTGCGGTATCACCCCAGGCTTACAAAATTGGTGCAGGGCAGTTCAATCCTAATATTTTAGTAGGAACGGGTAGATATAAGCTAAACCAGTTTAAAAGTGATTCTATTAGTTTGAACGTCAATGAAAACTATTGGGGGGATACTCCAGCTAATCAAGGAATTAATGTTCAAGTATATGCGGGAAATTCAGCTAACCTATTTAACAGCTTTAAAACTGGTGCGATCGATGTAGGTTATCAATCTTTAGATCCACAGCAAGTTGATACCCTAATCAATGGTGCAGAAAATAGCTGGAAGGTAATTGAAGGATCGGGTACAGTAGTTAACTATCTTGTTCTCAATCTACAGCAAGAACCCTTAAATCAGCCAGAAGTTCGTCAAGCAGTTGCTTCTATTATCAATCGTGCTTTAATCAATCAAAGAGTTTTAAAAGGACAAGCAGAGCCAATTTATAGTCTGATCCCCACTGCGTTTGAAAGTTATCAACCAACTTTTGAAAAGCTCTATGGCGATGGGAATGTGGATCTAGCCAAAGAATTATTAACCAAAGCTGGCTATTCCTCGGAAAATCCTGCAATAATCGAAATTTGGCATCCTTCAGGCTCTATTACCCGTGGTATTGTTGCTGATACGATTAAAGCTTATACAGAACAAGAATTAGGTGGAATAATTCAGTTTATTCCTAACAGTGTCGAGTCTGCTTCCTTCTTTAGTAATCTTAGCCAGGGAATATATGCTACTGCTTTGGTAGATTGGTATCCAGATTTTCTCGATCCAGATAACTACATCCAGCCCTTTATGGCTTGTACAAAAGGTTCGCCCAACGTAGGTTGTGAAGAAGGTGCAGCTCAAAGTCGTGGCTCTTTTTATTATAGCGATCGCGCTAATCAATTAATCGAACAATCTCGCACCGAACAAGATACGGCAAAACGCCAGGCTATCTTTGTCGAGTTACAGGAATTATTAGCTCAGGATGTGCCCTATGTTCCCCTCTGGCAAACTAAAGACTATGCCTTTGCCCAAAATAATGTTGCAGGAGTAGTAATCAACCCCAGTCAAAATTTTCCTTTCTGGACAATTAAGCGAGTTACCGACTCAGACAGTTAGATGAAACTAATCATTCAAATTCCTTGTTATAACGAGGAAACAACTCTAGGGTTAACACTATCCCAACTACCTCGTGAATTACCTGGAATAGACAAAATTGAATGGTTAATTATTAATGATGGCAGTCGCGATCGCACTCTTGAGATAGCCAAAGCTAACGGAGTTGATCGCGTTGTTAATTTTCGACGTAATCAGGGACTTGCAAAAGCTTTCATGGCGGGGCTGGAGGCTTCTTTAGAAGCGGGGGCAGATATCATTGTCAACACTGATGCCGACAATCAATATTGTGCGGCAGATATTCCCAAACTCATTGCACCTATCTTGGAAGGTAGGGCAGAAATAGTTATTGGTGCTAGACCAATTCAAGAGATAGAACATTTCTCACCAATCAAAAAATTCTTACAAAGATTAGGTAGTTTGGTGGTACGTTTGGCTAGTAATACTCGTGTTCCCGATGCCCCTAGCGGTTTTAGGGCTATAAGTCGAGAAGCTGCCCTACGCTTGAATGTGTTTAACGAATATACCTATACTTTAGAGACTATTATTCAAGCTGGTCAAAGAGGTTTGGTAATAACTTCCGTTCCCATTCGTACCAATGGTTATTTACGTCCTTCTCGTTTGGTTAAAAGCATCTCAGCATATGTGCAACATTCCGTCTTAACTATCTTACGGGTTTTTATGACCTATCGTCCCCTTCAGTTTTTTACCCTGCTGGGGAGTGTTCCTTTTAGTTTGGGGTTTTTACTGTGTTGTCGTTGGTTGTTTTTGTTTTGGGGTATTATTGGCGACGATCCAGCTAAATCCCGTGTCCCTAGTTTGGTTTTAGCTGCAATCTTAATATTGATTGGCGTACAGTTTTGGATTTTTGGTTTGGTTGCCGATTTGATGAGCGTTAATCGTCAATTGTTGGAAGATATTCAATTGAGGTTGAGAAGGAAAGAATTTGAAAGAAAAAAGAAAAACGATTAAAGATTGCACTTGAATTTCAATTAGGGAGATAGATGAAAAGTTTCTGTACAATAAATATCAAAAAAGCGATCTCTAATTATTCGTCTTTTTTCCAATCTTCAGCTTTTTCTGCTGCTTTGAACTGCTGTTTCTTCTTAGGCTTGGGTTTAGGAGAAGGAACTAGCTCCAACTGTCTATAACCAGATGATTCTTGTTCTCCGCGACGGCGTTCGGAAGTTCTTTCTTCGCTAGTATTTTCTGTCACCACTTCATAAAGAATGGCTTGCTTATTAGTAGTGTTACCTTTTCGCAATACCCTACCCAGTCTTTGAATATATTCCCTCGTCGAACCCGTACCAGATAAAATGATGGCAATGCGAGCATCGGGAACATCTACCCCTTCATTGAGGACATGAGAAGCGACTAGGGTTTTATATTCCCCTGCTTTAAAACTGGTAAGAATATTATGTCTTTCTTTGACAGCAGTTTGATAGGTAATAGCGGGAATAAGAAACTGTTGAGAGATACGATAAACCGTAGCGTTGTCGTTGGTAAAGATTAAAATGCGTTCTGTATCGTGTTCGCTAATTAGATCGGTTAAAACCCGTAGTTTTGCATCTGTCCCCTGAGATATTTCCTTGGCTTGTCGGTGTGCCAGCATTGCTTTTCTTCCTTGGGGCGATCGCGCACTAGCTTGAATAAATAGCTGCCATCCTTGAAGACTTCCTAAAGAAATATTAGAGTCGCGCAAAAACTGATTGCGAGTTGCGATCGCACTATTATATTGTTTTTGTTCCTCATTAGATAATTTCACCCTCATCTGAACTATTTTATGATCTGCTAAGGCTGCACCTGATAATTCTTCGGGGGTTTTGCGATAAATAACTTTACCAATCAGGGTGTCTAAATGACGGTGTGTACCATCGCTGCGTTCGGGAGTTGCAGTTAAGCCCAAACGATAGGGCGCGATCGCATATTCGGCTATTACTTTAAAAAAGTCGGTGGGTAAATGGTGACACTCATCAAAGATCTGTAGTGCGTAGCGATTTCCCAGTGTTTCTGCATGGATAGCTGCGCTATTGTAGGTAGCAATTAAAATTGGCGTGCGATCGCGCGAACCTCCGCCTAATAAGCCTACCTCTATGTTGGGAAATGCTTTTTCAACTTGAGCATACCACTGGTGCATCAAGTCCAAAGTTGGTACGACAATTAAAGTAGTGCGGGGTGTAGCTTCCATTGCTAGCTGGGCTAAATAGGTTTTTCCCGCTGCGGTGGGTAAGACGACTACCCCTTTTCTTCCCGCTTGTTTCCAGGCTTGCAAAGCTTCTGCTTGATGGGGATAGGGTTCAAATTGGGATACGGTTTTTAAATCTAAGTCATAAAATTCTTTGGCTTCGTCAACTATCTTTTTATCATCAGCTTTCAAGGCTTCTACCAAAGGACGATAATGAATTGCAGGGATACGAAATTTCTCGACGCGATCGTCCCAGGTAGCATAGTCTAACCATGCTTTCCCTCTTGGGGGGGGGTGCAAAATTAGAGTTCCACGGTCAAATTTTAGCTTTGGCGATCGCGACATAGTAAAAACAGAGGGATTGGGTAATTGAAAGATTGATAATTACTATTAATAAAAATATGCTTGTGATTGTTGATTTTTTGAATTTATTCCTCTCAATGAAGATACCAAGTATTGAGTCACTGTTTCAAATTCAAATGGTCTTGAGCTACAAGCAACACGCGATCGATATCTGAAATTCAAGCTATTTGCCATACTGAAAAATGATTAATCACCGCATAAATACTTAATAAATATGATAAAAAATCTGCGATTGAGCAATATGAATATTAAATAGTTTTAAAATTATAGTTACTTAAAGTTCATCAAATATTAATATCGAAATAAATTTATTTTTAATATTATCAGACTTGTATTGCTAATAATCAGCAACAAAAGTAATGCTAAAGGGCGAAAAAATAAATGTTTTCAATAACATTTAAATGAGATGTTTGCTTATAATTGATTATGAGTTGAATGAGATATCTAAGTAACAATCATTATGACAAAAGTTTTGGTCACTGGTGGAGCAGGTTATATTGGTTCTCACACAGTTAAAAAGTTAGGAGAAGCGGGGTATGAAGTTGTAGTCTATGATAATTTATCTACAGGATCGGCAAATGCGATATTGCATGGTGAATTATTCGAAGGAGATCTTCAAAACATTAAAGATTTGTCTCAGGTTTTTGTAAAACATAAATTCGACGCAGTATTACATTTTGCAGCCAGCATTTCTGTTCCAGAATCTCTAGAAAAGCCTTTAGATTATTATCACAATAATACTTGTAATGTTGTTAATTTGTTACGCTGTTGTGAAAAGCATAGCATTAATAAACTCGTTTTTTCTAGTACCGCAGCGGTATATGGCGAAATCAAAGACTATCCCGTAACAGAAGCCTCGCCCACTTTTCCCATCAATCCCTACGGACAATCTAAATTGATGAGTGAAAGAATTATTGGTGACTATGCTCGATCCTCGAAACTCAAGTATGCGATCTTGCGTTACTTTAATGTTGCAGGAGCAGATAGCTCGGGTAAAATTGGTCAAATGGGCAAAAAAGCAGCACATTTAATCAAAATAGGTTGTGATGCAGCTTTAGGTATTCGCTCTTCTGCTAGCGTTTTTGGCACAGACTACCCTACTCCTGATGGTACTGGAATTAGGGACTATATTCATGTAGAAGATTTAGCTACTGCTCATGTAGACGCTCTAGCTTATTTAAACCAACAATCAATTAGTCAAATTTTTAATTGTGGCTATGGTAAAGGTTATAGTGTCAAAGAAGTGTTGTCAAAAATAAAAGAAATTTCGGGAGTAGATTTTATTGTTAACGAAGCTCCTCGCAGAAAAGGAGATCCTGCTTGTGTTGTAGCGTCAGCAGATAAAATTAGAGCAACAATTGGTTGGAAACCTCAACATGATTCTTTAGAGGAAATAATTAGTTCAGCTTTGGCTTGGGAGAAAAAAAAACTTAGCTTTTTTGATTTAGTTTGAATTTCGTTTTGCCCGATTGAAGGCAATTAAGCAAAATAACTAAAGGAACATTGACATTGATTTTTTAATTATCCAATGTATGTTTAAAAAAACATTTTAATTACCAATTAGCCAATTACAGCTTTTTTTTGTTAGATAAAATGTTAGCCAAAAATTTATTTTCTACATCAAATCTATTAACAATAATTACAGCGGCAGCGACGGGTTTATTATTTTCGCAAAGTGTTGTTGCTCAGTCTTTTAGCGGATATTGCATTTCGCAAAAAAATAATAATCCAGAAGAGAAAAAACAGCCAAGGTTACTGCTAGATGAATCTTCTTCGCCTATAACAGTAACTAGAAACGATCGCATCTATGCTATTTCTGTTGACAATATTAATCAAAGAAAACTATTACTAAAACGAGCAGGAGAACAATCAGTTATTAGTCAGACGACTCTTTCACAAGAAGGGGGACAGATAAACAATCTAATTCTAGGAGAGGATAACTGGCTGTGGATTGATAGAAATGCGATCGATTATATTATGAAGATAAATTTTGCCGAGCAATCAGCAAGTTTCGATCCTGCTATTAAGTTACCAGAATTATCTGCTCAACCTTGCCATTTTTTCAGGCGTTTGTTTAAAAAGTGTCGTCAGGGAGAGTATAGCTATAGTTCTTCTCTTAACCGAGTTTTTGTTAGTGGCTATCCTACAAAATCATGGAGGAAACAAATTTATCTTCACTGGGAATTTGTTTCAGGAGATAAAAAATCTGTACCTGAATCATTAGTAGAAGCTACATTTATTGCCGATATTTCAGAATGGAATGGTGCTTTATTTCAAGGTAAGTCTGGAGAAGCACTATTTTATGATGGTACAAAAGTAATAAATCTTTCTCAAGATTTTCTTCGGTTACAAAATGGTAAAAAGTTTCAAAACTGGGATATTAGAAAGACTGCTGGAGGAAGAAGTTTTTTGGGTAAATTTGTTGGTAGAACCAATAATGAACCATTATTTTTAATGGAATTAAAAAGCACACCTGGTCTCAAACCAGTTTATCTACCAAAAGGTTTTAATAGTAAATGGTTAGAACTTGTCACCTTCCCCCAAGATCCTAAAAAGATTTTATGGATTTTTGCTAGAAAAGCTATTTTTGCGGAAGTAAAGCGCAAAGTGCAAACAATAGTCAGGTTGCCACAATTCTATTTTATTAAAAGATTAAAACCAGGTAGTCTTAGTTCTAGCCAACAAAATAATAGTAATTCTGTTTTATTTACGGTTGGAAAAGATAAAACGAAATCTACTACTGACTATTTATTACTAGCAACATCTGCTGATGCTGATTGCGAAACAGTAATAGATATTGAAAAAGCAACAATATTAAAGCTCGTTGGAAATTAGCCCACTCTAAATCATTAAAAATAATAAGATAGAAATGTTGAATAGCATCTCTATCTTATTAAGTAAATTAAACTTATGTGCTTAGTTTACGGGAACTCCACGGTAAACCAAGTTGGCAGAATGCTTAACCACGGGAGCATTTTTGAGGTTATGTACGCGCCAGTTACGCCCTCTAAATTTTCCTCCAATCTTGCCTTCGTTCACAATAACTTCGGCTGAATTTTGTTCGTAACTGACACCGCGATAATTAAGTTTCATAGTCTCGCCCCTAAAATTTGTAATGAGTTTATGAGGCGCGTTCCTTCGGGTTTGCCCTACTTCCGTTCTTCATCTCAGAAGAATGAACGATTTATTTTGTTTTCTGTATCTATTGTTACGCTTTTTTACACAAAAGTCAATACATTTGTTTTATTGAAAAATTATAGGGATCGCTTTATTTTCATTAAATACGCTCAACTATTTCGTGCTTAACCACTCTCTAGTACCAAAAAATTGACAAGATTTACTTGCTATCTGCGCTGCATGACTTAAAGCAGTAGCAAAATCTTCTTGCAAAATATAGTGACAAAAAGCACCATGAAAAATATCTCCTGCACCCAATGTGTCTATCGCTTTGATAGTCGGTACGGGTATGGTAGCAATCTTTCCTTCTTCAAGATACAAAATTGGTTGTTGTCCTTGAGTTATGGCAATGCGATCGATTCCTTTGGCTTGTAAAAAACTTAAATACTTCTTGTGTAGTGGTGCATTGAGGAGGATAGAAATTAGCCGAACATATCGCATAATCAATGTAAGGAAGCACTTCTTCCAATCCTGGCTTCCAACTCCCTCCATCCATAACCACCCGAATCTGATTGTCTTTAGCTACTTCAATTATTGCCAAGCTGACATCTATTTGATGCCCATCAATTAGAACTACATTTATTCCGTTCAAAATATCTTGAGGTATCTGCGATCGCTTTCCCTGAGATTTAACTGCATTAATGGAAATTATCGATCGCTCTCCCGTGTTGGCAGTAACAATGATAGAAGATACGGGAGGAGAAGTTAGCTGCTGGGGAATTAAATCTATTACCTCTATTGGATAGTTGCCTAAATCGCTTTTAATTAATTGATTTAAGGGATGTTTCCCTAAGACAGTTAACAATTTTCCTTGATTACCACAATAACTGAATGCCACCGCAGCATTAGTTGCAGGACCTCCTGCTGCGGTAAGATAATCTTTAGCTACTACTTTTTGATTTGATTGCAGATTGCGATCGCTTAGATAAATACAGTCTAAGGTAGTTAAACCAACAAATAATCCTTGATAGTTCATGGCGTAATTGATAATTAGCTAGCTACTAAACGAGAATTTTCCACTAAAGTAACAAAGTTAGATAATATCTTTAACCCATTATCAGCAGACTTTTCAGGGTGAAACTGTACTGCCATTAAGTTGTCTTTAGCGATCGCAGCAGTAACTTTTTGCGTACCATGAGTTACTGTACCTGCATTCATACTCTTATCTATAGGATCGACATAATAAGAGTGAACAAAATAAAGATAGGGATTTGCGGGTAAATTTTCCCATAAGCAAAGTTGATTCTGAATCAACTCCAACTGATTCCAACCCATTTGAGGGATAGTAATACCAGGCTCACTTCTGAAGCGACGCACCATACCAGGAACAATACCCAAACCCTTTTCCGTGCCTTCTTCCGAGCCATCAAACAAAAGCTGCAACCCCACACAAATACCCAAAAAAGGCTTGCCCGACGCGATCGCATCTTTAATTACTGGCTCTAAATTTCTCTCTCTAATGTGGTGCATAGCAGGATCGAACGCCCCTACTCCTGGCAATACTACCGCATCAGCAGCCAAGATTTCTTTAGGAGAATAAGTAATTTTAGGCACTGCACCCGCTTTCTCCAAACCTTTACAGGCAGAATGTAGGTTGCCCATATCGTAATCAATTACAGCCACATTAACCATGCCTATTTCTCCAGATTCAAACCTATTTTAATATCCTTGCATACTCTTCATGTTGAATCAAAGGTTATTTTCGATTGCGATCGGGCGATGCCTATATGCGTAGCGACAAAGGTGTCCCTGAACGGAAGATGCGACGCGATCTATATACCCACCGCATCTTCCTTTGGGACGGCTAGGCTTCGGCGATCGCTTTTAAAACTGTTTCTATATCTTCTATTACTTGTTCGTTAGTGAAGCGAATTATTTGTAAGCCTTTTGCCTTTAGAATTGATTCTCTTTCAAGATCCTGTTCTTTTTGGCGATTGTGTATTTTACCATCCACTTCTATTATTAATCCCAGAAAATGACAATAGAAATCGACGATGAATCCTGCAATTATTTGTTGGCGACGAAATTTCAAACCGTGAAATCTTTTTGCTCTTAGATGTTCCCACAGTGTTTTTTCTGCGGTCGTCATGTTTTGCCGTAATTCTTTGGCACGTTTGACTTTTTCGGAAGATACTTTTTGTCCGATTATGATGTTGGGTGATTTCATTTAGCATCTTCCCCAGCCCATCTCCTCTTAAGGGAGGGAACTAATATATTTTTATCTTGACCATATGTTAATTGCAATATCTGCTAATTGTTCAGCGCGTTTTTTCATAGAGTCTTCATTCCATGTATCAACATCTTTAAAATGCTTATTTAATGAAATATTCGATTCTTGATACATTTTCTTCTTGGTATCGAATATTTTATTAGAAAGCTCTGAATTGTAGCCCGTCAATGTAAGATTACCTAATGTATTCAACCATTGTTTCTTAATAGTGTTATGATTACCCCCTAGACTATTCTTCCATTCAGAAGTTAAAGTTTGAGGCATAATATGCTCTATAGTAAGAGTATCAGAATTAACTATTTCTTTTTTATTCAATGATTTTTCCAAACGCTCCAAAATAAATTTTACTCTTGGAACATCACTTTTTTTATATATAGCTTTTTGAATAATTCCTTGACGAAATGGATCGTCTTTTGGAAAAGCCTTATTTCCGCTATAGTTACTTAATACAGTGCGTAATCCTTTCACTAAATCATCAGGATTATTTTTTTTGACTTCAGTATAGAGATTATCAAATATTTTCCCTAAAATATTGGGAGGAATACCTGCAAACCATCGCCTAACAAAGTAAGATTCTAAATAGGCTAAAATTTGTTCAAAGTCTTCAAGGGATAAATTTTGTTCATGATAATCATTGTAGATATTTAGTAGAAAAATATGACACGTACTAAAATCTAGCTTCTGAAAATAGCTAAAATATTTTTTCAATATATCTTCTTTTTCTATCTCCTCAAATATTATGCACTGATAGTATTTAGCAAATTTAATAATTGTATTTATTTCATCTTCAATATCGCAATTAGAATTGTCTATTTGGTTTTTGATAGTTTGATAAACTTCTTTTTTTGTTATTGATTTTCCATCTTTACGTAAATAAAACCAGAAAAAATCAGTTATTAATTCCGAATATTTATCTTCTTTTTGATTATTTTCTTTAAAGGTAGTTTCTATAGGTAGCCATTTGCCCTCATATACACTCGATTGTCGATCTGTTGGTAATTTCATAAACAAATAATTACGAACTAAATCAGCTTGTGTTAATTCCTGCCCTTTATTATTAAGGCTTTCAAATATTAAATAAGGATTGTCCTTATCTTCAGATGTAATATTAACTAAAACTAACTGCTCTAAAATAATATTTTTTATTTTCTTGAAGTTCAAAATTTGCTCTGCTTTAGTATTGAACGGTATCTTTTTCAAAGAGCTTTCAAAAAAGCTGTAAGCCTTATAGATATTTTTATCTTTGACTTGATTTTTAAAATCTTTATTTGATTTACCCTTAACTATTCCCTGATAAACTTCACGATCGTCTTGAGTTGGCAAAATTTTGTAATAATCTTCTTTTTGTTGAAACTTGTTAACCAAATAACATTCGTATAATTCTTCTGCTATCTTTTTATCTTCTGCTTGTCTTGACTTTTTCAAGTATCCTTTTAAGCTTGCCAATATAATAGTTAGTGTTGTCAAACGTTGTTGACCATCAATAATTAGGAATGGACAAATGCCATCTGCTGAACCTGGAAGAGATTGAGTAACGAGCGAACCAAGAAAATAACTGCCTGTAATTTCGTCTCTATAGATACGCATCAAATCTTCCCATAGAATTTCCCAATTTTCTTTCTTCCAAGAATACGGTCTTTGAAAAAGAGGAACTTGAAATTGTATATTATTGTTTCCCAATAAATTGCGAAGATGAGTTTCTGATGCTTTCATGTGAAGATTAGATTTTTAGTTTCTTATCTAATCATTCCCACTGTTTTACTTAAAATATCAATATATTCGGTTTTTTTGACTGAAATTGTAGAAATAGAAAAAAGTACCCCTCTCCTAGTAGGAGAGGGGCTGGGGAAGAGGTTTATACAGGCATACCTAAAATATCCTCAATCTTAGGCATATCTTCCAAAGCAATTACCCTACCGTCATCTTCAAAATTATCAATTTGATCGAAGTTGAGGTAACGATATAAATCGCTTTCAAAAGGTGCAATCTTCTCTTTTACAACTGCCATATACTCTTCCACTGTAGGAATCTTACCTAACAAAGCACAGACAGCAGCCAATTCAGCCGAACCTAAGTAAACCTGTGCGCCTTTACCCATGCGGTTGTTGAAGTTACGGGTAGAAGTAGAAAAGACAGTTGCATTGTCTTCCACGCGGGCTTGATTACCCATACAAAGAGAACAGCCAGGCATCTCGGTACGCGCCCCAGCAGCAGCAAAGATACCATATACGCCTTCTTCGCGGAGTTGTTTCTCATCCATGCGAGTAGGAGGGCATACCCAAAGTCTTCCCTTGATTACCCCTTCACCTTCTAGGATTTTGGCAGCAGCGCGATAGTGTCCGATGTTGGTCATGCAAGAACCAATAAATACCTCATCTACTTTGTCTCCCGCACATTCTGACATTAACTTGACGTTATCAGGATCGTTGGGCGCAGCGACAATGGGTTCTTTTATTTCATTGAGATTGACTTCAATTGTATCGGCATATTCCGCATCAGCATCCGCAGACATAAGTTCGGGGTTAGCCAACCACTGCTTCATCTTGCCAACACGACGCATAATAGTACGAGCATCGCCATAACCACGGGCTACCATATTAGTTAGCAGGGTTACATTCGATCGCAAGTATTCCGCTATAGTATCCTCGCTTAGTTTAATCGTACTTCCAGAACAAGAACGTTCGGCAGTCGCATCGGTAAGTTCAAAAGCCTGTTCGACTTTTAAATCTGGCAAGCCTTCCATTTCCATAACTCGCCCGTTGAAGACGTTGATCTTATTCTCTTTGGAAACAGTGAGTTTACCCTGTTGAATAGCTACCCAAGGAATTGCATTGACAATATCTCTCAGGGTAATTCCTGGCTGCAAATCTCCTGTAAAGCGAACCAATACAGACTCAGGCATATCCAGAGGCATTACCCCTAATGCTGCTGCAAAGGCTACCAAACCAGAACCCGCAGGAAAAGAAATACCCAGAGGAAAACGAGTATGGGAGTCGCCACCAGTACCCACAGTATCGGGTAGTAACATTCTGTTTAACCAAGAGTGAATAATACCGTCTCCTGGGCGCAAGGCTACCCCTCCGCGAGTAGAAAAGAAGTCGGGTAAATTTTTATGAGTGTCGATATCGACAGGCTTAGGATAGGCTGCGGTGTGACAAAAGGTTTGTAGGGTTAAATCGGCATTAAAACCAAGACAGGCTAATTCTTTTAATTCATCCCGCGTCATTGGTCCTGTGGTATCTTGAGAACCAACGGTAGTCATCAAAGGTTCGCAGGAAGTACCAGGGCGAACTCCAGGTAAACCAGACGCTTTACCTACCATTTTTTGCGCCAGAGTGAAGCCTTTGCCTGTATCGACTGGGGCAGATGGGCGAGTAAAGATTTCGGATACGGGTAAGCCTAGTGCTTCTCTGGTTTTATCGGTTAATGCCCTACCAATTAATAAAGGTATTCTACCGCCAGCCCGTACTTCATCGATAATGGTGTCGGGTTTGAGGTCAAAATTAGAGATAACTTTAGGCGAACTACCATTCGCCCCTACAACGATTTCGCCTTTATAAGGATGAATAGTAATTACATCTCCAGTATTTAATTGACTGACATCGCATTCAATAGGTAATGCGCCAGAGTCTTCGGCAGTATTAAAGAAGATGGGGGCAATTTTGTTACCTAAAATATAGC
The DNA here is from genome assembly GCA_963799375.1 of uncultured cyanobacterium. Classification (GTDB taxonomy): domain Bacteria; phylum Cyanobacteriota; class Cyanobacteriia; order Cyanobacteriales; family Xenococcaceae; genus Waterburya. Next base: position 273,371 of record CAWCWY010000003.1, on the reverse strand, counting down.
CACCCGCTTTTTTGTTGGGTACAAAAGGTATTTCTGAACCAATATGCCATAATACTGAGTTAATCGCCGATTTACGGGATGAACCAGTACCAACCACATCACCGACATAAGCAACGGGATGACCTTTTTCTTTCAACTTGGCAATAGTTTCCAAGCCATCAGGCATCTTGGACTCTAGCATTGCTAAAGCGTGGAGGGGAATATCGGGGCGAGTTGTGGCGTGAGGTGCGGGAGATAAATCATCGGTGTTGGTTTCTCCTGGCACTTTAAATACAGTTACAGTAATTGCTTCTGCTGGTTTGGAACGACCAATAAACCATTCTGCATTTGCCCAAGAATCGATTACCTGTTTGGCATAGGAATTACTATCCGATAATTCTAATACATCGTTAAACGCATCAAATACCAATAAGGTTTTACTCAAGGCTGCTACTGCTTCGGAGGCGATACCAGGTTCATTAGATTTTAGTAAATCTACTAAAGAATGAACATTATAGCCACCCATCATTGTACCTAGTAAGCTGACTGCACCTTGGGCAGAAATTACTGGACATTTAATTTCACCTTTGGCTACCGCAGTTAAAAAACCAGCTTTGACGTAGGCTGCATCATCTACACCAGGGGGAATGCGATCGCGTAATAATGATAATAATTCCTCTTTTTCTGCTTCAGGAGGATTTTTGAGCATTTCGCACAATTCTGATGTCTGCTGTGCGGTTAAGGGTAATGCAGGGATACCTAATTTTTCTCTTTCAGCAGCTTGCTTTTTATATTCTTCTAACATTTAGTAGTTCTCCTCTCTATATGTAGATTTATTGCAGGATATATATTGTCTCATCCAGCCTCCCCAAAAAAGAGTGATTGATGAACAGGAAATGAATAACGCGATAATTTCAGAGTTATTTTTTCTAATGTATCGAGAATTAGAGAGTTTTTGCTATGGGGTTCGTATAAATTTGATAATGAATTCTTTAAAAGCTACGAGAATTATTGCGATCGCACTTACGGTCAAATAACAATTTGCACGACAACAATAGAAATAACAATTTCATCTGCTTGCCAATGGAGACTTACAAAGATAAGGCTTGCCTTATCTTTACACTAAATAATACTTTTGGATAATTCTTCAAATATTTCGTCTACATTGTCTCCTGTTTTTGCAGATGTAGGATGAGTGCTGAGTATTTGAGCGTGATTATGGGAATTATAGTTTTCTAAGAGTTTAGCTAATTTCTCTTGAGGGACTAGATCTGCTTTGTTGAGTGCGATCGCAATAGTTCCTTGAGGGTTTATTTTTGAGAAAAGGTCAATATGCTGACTCAAACTGTCGAGGGTATTAGTACGAGTCAGATCGGCAACAATAATTGAACCACTTGCACCCTTAAGATAGCTGGGGGTTATTGGTTTGAATTTGGTATTACCTTCTAGATCCCAAACCATCAAGTTGATTTGGTGAATCTCCAAGTCTATTTTTATGTTTAGGGATTTACGAGATACTTTAACCCCAACTGTAGATAAATATTGGTCGCTAAACTTATCTTCGACAAACCTTTTGATCAAACTAGTTTTGCCGACATTAAAATCTCCTAATAGACAAATTTTCTTGGTGATTACTAACATTACTTAATGATTATGGGGACTGTTTGGTGGGAATAAATGGCTTAAATTCAATATAGCGAGTTAATTCAATTGTTTGATTGGGCTGCCTAGTGGAAATACGATATGTCTCACAATCGCTTATCAGTCTAGATGGCTCAACACCTTTGGCTATTAAAGCATCTTTAAGATTAGAACAGCGTTCTATTCCTAATTTTTGATTAATTTGTTTTGAACCTATGGCATCATTAAAAGCTAGCAGCCTTAAATTTAAATCTGGATATTGATTTAAAAATGCGATCGCGGATTCTATCTTGCTAGAATTATCTGCAATATTAATCTTATTAGAAGCACTGTCAAAATAAATTCTTTCTTCTACCTTTGGTAGTTGAATCAGCAATGTTTATTGTTATTTGTTTCACTCCTGGTATTCGAGTAAAAGCTTTAACAATTGATTTTTGCAGATCTTGATCAAGAACAAATCCTTCTATAGAAAGGTTCGCAAATTCATAATTTGTTCTAATGGAAACTCCCGATTGCTGATTAAATAATTCAGTTAATCTAGCTATTTCTCCTGTAAGCAAATTAGGGTTAACAGGAACATCGACAGTGACAATTTGATTATTAAACTCAATATTATTTTCATCTGCAATTTTTTGACTAATTACTGCTGCTCGTCCGCGTAAATACTCACTAGGAACTCTACCCTGTACCGTAAGTTTTCCTTTTTTTACTGTTGGTTCTAAACGATATACAGATAGTTCTGGTGCAGCATCTAATTGAATGGCAGTTGTCTGTTCTATATTTTGGGCAATTCGAGAGCGATAACTTATCACACCCCAAGGAATCAAAATCATTGCCAGAATGAACGCTATCAGCCAAAGAAGAGTGTTGGGTGATGAAGCTTTTTTCTCTGGCTTTATGTCTGGTATTATTAATATTTCTAAATCACGCTTGATTGCAGTTGGGATAGTGTCTATGTTTCCCTCAAACTTTTCAATAGCATCGCCATAGTTCAAAACAATATCGCCAAAAATACGTCGAACTTTAGTAATAAAATTTTTGTTTGGCTCACCTTTTAATACTATCGCCAAATAGCAATATCCCGCTACTTCTAGATGAATTTGCCAGTTGCTATAATCAATGCTGTCCAATTCCGAACCTGATACAATGCAATCATTGGCAAAGCTACGAATAGCAGTTAGCATTCCCCCCAGCATATCAGAGTCCAACGCCTGTTCTCCTACTTGCTGTACTTCTTGAATAATTAAACCCGAATCTTTGTCAATTAAAAAGACAGCTTGTACATGACAACCAACCGACTCTTGTAAGATTAATTCTGCTTCAGATACTCCTTTTATTCTAGCCTGTACTTTTCGTTTCAATCCTTCAGGACTAAGGGTGTTTTCTACTTTTCTGTTAATCTCTTGAACTACTTCTATCATATATTTAGAAATAGTATCCCCAATAACAGGATAAAGCGCATCTACCATCGCATCTTTTTCTACTTCAATTTGGGTTTTAATTGCTTTTCCCATTTCCGAACCCAACGCTTCAGAAATAGCGTTCTCATCAAGACGGATCTGCTCCTTAATCGATAAAGCCAGTTCTGGAGCGATCGCTTTTGCTATTTCTTCAGGAGAAAGATTGATGTTTTCAGTAATTGCAGAGGGAAGAATTTTAGCGATCGCTGCTGCCATTTTTTGTGGTTCTTCGACCGAACGCTGCTCGATTATTCTTTCAACTATAGGAGTAACTCCTCGCAAGATAGATTCTTGAGAATCGTCAATTTTGTATTTGATTAATTCCACAATTAAAGGAATTAAACTATTAACAACATCAGCTAATTCCTCTGTAGAGGCTGATTCTGTTTCTATTTCTAAAATATTTTCATATTGTTCGATTGAACTATTATCAGAATTGTCGAGGGATAAGTTTTGTTCTTTATCTGAATCAACAGTTTGGCGTAGAAATGCTTTGTACTCTACTGCTTTTTCTAGGGTAATATCTTTTTCTTCAACTTCAACTTCTATATCGGAAAGCTGTTGATTCTGATTGAGCTTCAAATCATCTAGCAGTTCAGGTTGAGTTTTAAGCCGTTTTGACGAACCAAACTTTCTAAACTCAGCCATTTCGTTAGACTTACTTTGCTCTGATATATCCATGGCTTTTGAGGAAGAATCAGAACTATCTTCTGACTCAGATGAACTATTCTGTGATGATTCTAAATCCAATAAAATATCGAGCAAATTGTTAATAGGCTCAACATTAGAAGACAAAGAATCAAAATTTTCAGCTTGAGGTGAACCCATGAAAAACTTGCTCTATTTTTGACACTTTATACGTAAGTAGTAAATAAAATTTTATAATATAAATTTAAAAAAATTAGATTGTCTGCGTAATTTATTCAAAGAGTTTTTACAGTTATTTCGGTTATCTCTGGATCGTTATGGTTCTTGTCCAGAGAAACCTGTAAATTTTGCTCTGCTTGCTTGAGAATACTGCGACTGTCTATGACATCTGTAGGATCTACAATTACCCCACCCACATTTACCTTGAGAGGTAAAACGCTACCATCTGCTTTTTGTAGAGGAGATGCTGTAATTTTGTCTTGCAAATAAGTGGCATATTCTATTATTTCTGTACCTTTCAAACCTAAAGCCAAACTAACAAATCGTTTGCGCTCTGTGATTCCCAAAAAACTGTCGGGAATAGTAGCATTTCTAAATCGATTTGCGATCGCCTTGTAGACTGCATTCTCACTACCCACGTCGGCAAAATTTAGCTGCGACTTTCCAGGTTCGACTGTAAACAGCATCACTACTAAGGAAGAATATCGAGGGTTATTAGGTTGAGTTTGTATCTGCTGCAAAAGATGATCGGTCATTTTGACGGTTGCATCTTTGGTGAGTAAACCTGTCACTGTTTCAGACAAATCAAATGCTTGTAATAACTCCCGAGTTGCATCTTGTTGAGCTAAACTTTGTTGTTGTTGTCGAGAATTTGTTTTGTTTTGTGATTCTAATTGAGCTTGTAAATCGGCAATTTTCTTTTTATATTTTGCGTTTTGCCAACCTCGCTTGAGAATAGTAGGAAGTGACAAAAGCAGACTAATAATAATACCCAAGCCTAATGTAACAATTAAAACAATAGCTAAAGACTGTTCAAATTTCCACACCCCAAAACTTATTGCCACGACAGTAGCATTTTGGAATGCGAAAAGTATGGCTAATACCGCCATAACTAATCCAATAATTACTAAAAAAACCATAAAATCAATTTATAGGAAGTTAATAACATTTTTATTATTTTAATTTTATCTGAGTCAAGTTACCTTGTATACGCATAAGGCAAATTAGCTTCTGAGAAAAAGGGCATTATCATTCAAAATATATTTACCATTTATCAAATCTTTTCATAGCTATAATTAATCTATGTACGTATAGGTAAGATACTGTATTTAAATATTTTAAATTTATAATCAACTGTTCGACTTATGCTTAATCCTACTCTGTTTTGGACAATTGCAGGGGGCATTCTCTGTATGATGGAAGCAATTTTTCCTACAGCATTTGTTAGTTTCACGATGGGTATCGCTGCTCTTTTGGTAGCAATAGTATCCCTGTTTTTACCGCAATACATTTTGCAAATAGCCTTATGGTTAGTTTTTTCCATAGGCTTAACCATGCTTTCAAGGCGCTTCTTTACTCCAAAACGTAAGACAGCAATTACAGGGGATGATGTAGAAGCAAAAGCAATTAGCGGTATTCCCGCAGGAACAACGGGAAGAGTTTTGTATGAAGGAAATTCTTGGCAAGCAAAATGTGCAGACATAACCAGGGATATTGCTCCTAACGAAGCAGTTTATGTGGTAGATAAGCAGGGAAATACCTTGATTATTTTGCCCTGCAAAATGCTTAACTAAAAATAAATGAAGCTTAATTCAATATCAATATTTCTCAATCAGAGTTATAAATAAAACAATATTTAACTTAACTATTAGGAGAATTTAATTATGGGTTCTTTGATGCCAATCATATTAGCGATCTTAGTCGCGGCTGGACTTAAAGGTTCGGTGAAAATTGTTAAAGAAAAAGAAGAGTATTTAATTGAAGGTTTAGGTAGCTATCGGAAAAAACTAGAACCAGGCTTAAATTTCATTCTTCCTGTTTACGATCAGGTAGTTTATCGAGACACTATTCGAGAAAAAGTTTTAGATGTTCCTGCCCAGTCTTGTATTACTCGCGATAACGTTAACATCACTGTTGATGCTGTGGTTTACTGGCGGATCATGGATATGTACAAAGCTTTTTACAAGGTAGAAAACTTGCGAGATGCAATGGTAAACATGGTTTTGACCCAAATTCGCTCAGAAATGGGTAAATTGGAGTTAGATCAAACTTTTACCGCTCGTACTGAAATCAACGAAATCTTGCTGCGGGAATTGGACATTGCTACCGATCCTTGGGGAGTGAAAGTGACTAGAGTAGAGTTACGGGACATAATGCCTTCCAAAGCCGTCCAAGACTCGATGGAATTACAGATGGCAGCAGAACGACAAAAACGGGCAAATATCCTGACTTCAGAAGGACATCGAGACTCGGCAATTAATTCTGCCCAGGGGGACGCTCAAGCTAAATTATTGCAGGCTGAAGCAGCAAAAAAAGCAGCTATTCTACAGGCTGAAGCCGAACAACAGGCGATCGTTCTCAAAGCCCAGGGTGAACGTCAAGAACAGATTTTGAAAGCTGAAGCCACAGCAGAAGCGATGAAGATCGTAATGGAGAAGTTGCAAAACGATCCTAATGCACGAGAAGCTTTGCAGTTTCTTTTGGCTCAAGAATATTTAGAAATGGGCAAAGAAATTGGCAATAGTGAAAGCAGCAAGGTCATGTTTATGGATCCTCGCAGCATGATTTCAACCATTGAGGGAGTTCAATCGGTAATTTCTCAAAATAATAATAGCGGTCAAACGCCATACAACCCAGTGGAATTAAATTTGGAAAAAATTAAAAGAGATTTATAAACATACTTCCTCGTTCCTTATCCTTTATCCTTCAAAACATCCCTTAAGAGACAATATCTTCCAAAGCCAAATGAAGTTCGGGATATTTATAATCAAAGCCTGTACCTTTAGTGTTTTCGGGTAATACCTGTTGTCCTTCCAAAACCACTACCGCACCATCACCTAAAAGTAGTTCTAAGACGAAATCAGGTACAGGTAGCCAGGAAGGACGATTCATTACGTCTCCTAAAGTCTGACACAGGGTTTTCATCCGTACAGGATGAGGCGCAGTTGCGTTGTATACCCCAGACATATCAGCCTTTTGAATTCCTTGATAAATTAAGTCCACCAAATCATCGCGGTGTATCCAAGAAAACCACTGTTTTCCGCTGCCAATGGGACCCCCTGCAAACATTTTAAAGGGGCCAAGCATTTTGCCTAATGCGCCACCGTTAGCTAAGACTATACCAATACGCAGAATAACTAAACGCACTCCAGACTCGGTAACTTTTTGCGCCTCTGCTTCCCAGTTTTGACAGACTTGAGCCAGAAAATCGTTCCCAGGAGAGCTATTTTCTTGGAATACAGTAGTTTCACTAGTGCCATAGTAGCCGATCGCCGAACCACTAACCAGCACTTGAGGCTTTTCTTGTGCCATTTCAATTGCCTCAACTAGTTTTCTTGTACCAAGTTGACGACTCTCCATAATGGCTTTTTTTTGCTGGGGACTCCATCTTTCAGCAATAGGCTCTCCCGCTAAGTTGACTACTGCATCGCACCCAGAAACGCTTTGTTGCCATTCTCCCGACTCTTGGGGAGTGTATTTGACTATTTCTAAATTGCTATAGGCTGAAGCGGGAAATACTTTCTGTGCTTTGTCTGGGTTGCGAGTAAAGACTAAGATTTGGTGTCCTTCTCGATCAAGCTTCTCTACTAAACGACTACCAACTAATCCTGTTGCACCTGTGATTGCGATCTTCATTAAATTATTTATTAAACTACTCGATTATATAAAAAAGATAAAAAAGGCGATCGCCTTGATTTTAAAGCGATCGCCTTGATAACTGTCAATTGATTACTCAGTTTCTCCGCCTTGGATTTTAAGGATAAGAAAACCTAAGCTCAATCCACCTAATATCAAAGTGATACATAGGATTGCGCCATTGAACAACATACTCTCAGCACTCATGTTTATTTCTCCTTTTTACTAGATATTTTTTATAAAAGCTATTAGCTACTAGCTTCTTAAATTACTAATTTTCAATCATAATCAGTAATAGGTATTTTAGATCATCGAGTCATACCCTCTATCACGAAATTATCTCAAAACCCAGCTTTATTATGTCTAGTATTCCTTGTTTGGCTATCACCATGGGCGATCCTGCGGGAATTGGTCCAGAAATTATTCTTAAGGCTTTGACAGATAAGTCTTTGTCCCAAAGATGCGAAATCATGGTGATTGGAAATCGCCAACTATTGCAGTTTACCTACGAGCATTTGTTGCAACAAACACCCTTAACTAAAGAAGATTTAGTCGATCCTCGAACTCTGTCAGTCTTAGATATTCCTCTAGAGGACAAGATTACTTTGGGACAGGGTGATGCCATAAGCGGTGGATTTAGCTTTGATTGTTTAAATAAAGCGATCGCTTTGACTCTTGAATCGAAGTTTCAAGGAATTGTTACTGCACCCATTGCCAAGTCTTTATGGAAAGCAGCGGGACACGAATATCCTGGTCAAACTGAAGTCTTAGCCCAAAGAGCAGGAGTAGATAGATTTGGCATGATGTTTGTGGGAAAATCTCCCCATACAGGCTGGATTTTACGTAGCATTTTGGCTACCACCCATATCCCCTTGGCTGAGGTTTCTCAGGCTTTAACTCCTGAGTTGATGTCGGCAAAATTGGATTTATTGATTGAATGTCTAAAGCAAGACTTTGGCGTTACCGAACCTCATATTGCGATCGCTGGCTTAAATCCCCACAGTGGAGAAGCGGGACAGCTAGGTACGGAAGAACAAGATTGGCTTTTAGGATGGCTAAAACAGTCTCAAGCTCAATATCCTCAAGCCAAACTAACGGGATTAATTCCCCCTGACACTATGTGGGTCAAACCTGGTCAAGCCTGGTATGGTAACGATCGATTTCCCCCTGAAACTGCGGATGCTTATCTGGCTTTGTATCACGATCAGGGCTTGATTCCTGTTAAATTAATGGCATTCGATCTAGCCATAAATACAACAGTTGGACTGCCTTTTATTCGCACTTCCCCAGATCACGGCACAGCTTTTGACATTGCAGGGCAAGGTATAGCAAACGCCAGTAGTATGAAGTCGGCAATTGAATTGGCAATCCAAATTAGCGATCGACGAACTATTTCAGTAATTTAGTGTTCTCGACAGTTCCTATATGCGAAGCGAGAAAGGTGTCTATCACGGATACCGCGACCCATTTACCCACCGCATCTTCCTTTAGGACAACGGGAGAAAGGACGCTTCGTACTAAAGCATACCGCTCCGCATATCCGCATCTGACCCGCGCACGGATAAACCGCATACGGCTAAACCGCACCATGGTAATGACAACGGACTGTCTCGCTATCAGTAATTACAAGATTACTTTTTACTGATTTTTGGTGCTGGTTTAGGAGGACTGTTTCTTTTTCTGCTGCCTGAATTTTCTGAAGAACGCTCACGGCGATCGCCATCATCTGATTTAGGAGGTTCGTCGCTGTATATATCGAGGAAAATTAATTCGTTATGGGATTTTGCTGCGGTTTCAATGGCAGTACGAATGGCTTGAATATTGCGACCACCACGACCAAAAACTTTACCGCGATCGCTTTTGTCAAAAGCAACCCGCAACCAAATCTTTTTCTGATTAACTTCAGAATTCACACATAGGGATTGAGGATCGTTTAAAAAAGGTTCGATCAAAAAGCGTACTAACTCTTCATAGTTGGGTTTACTCGCTCCTCGATCGTTCCCACCTTCGGTCTTATTTGACATTTACTTGTTCAAAAACTTGAGCTTTGTTAAGAATACTTCTTACTGTTTCACTAGGTTGTGCGCCTTGCTGTAGTCTTTTAACGATCGCAGGAACATTCAATCTAGTCTCATCTGTTCTAGGGTTATAAAAACCTAATTCTTCAATGGGACGACCATCTCTACGAGTTTTGCTCTCAATCGCTACGATACGGTAGCTGACTTCTCTTTTCTTGCCGAAGCGTTTCAAACGTAATTTAATCATGAGTTATTCAAATTTATCCTTTACGATTGTAATCCATCTATCTAGATTTACGAAGTGGGGCATTATAAGCTCAAGCAAAAGTTCCCCAGCTAGCCCCTGATGAACCCCTGCTGCTATTACGCTGTAGCGTAATTCATCTATAAGTTAGTTTAGACAAACTACCATTCTACAATGAGCCAAAGCCTTTTTTCTTCTTTTTCTTCTTTTTTCTTCTGCCTGGATCTGGATAATCACCCATTCCAGGCATTCCCATCCCAGGCATTCCACCGCCCATTCCAGGCATCCCCATTCCAGGCATTCCCATCCCAGGCATTCCACGACCCATATTCTGCATCATGGAGCGCATCTTGGTAAAGTCTTTCACTAATTTAGATACATCTTTTTCGTCAAAACCAGAGCCTTTGGCTACTCGACGACGACGACTAGGAGATTGAGCTAATAGATCGGGATCGGCTTTTTCGGCTTTGGTCATTGAGCTAATCATCGACTCGGTACGTCTCAGCTGAGTTTCCCCCTTAGCTAAATCTGCACCGCTAATTTTGCCCATCCCAGGAATAAGTTTTAAAACTCCTCCCAAAGATCCCATATTTTTCAACAGACGCATTTGCTTGATGAAGTCATTAAAATCAAACTTTGCCTCCATGATTTTGGACTGCATCTTCTCAACATCTGCCAAATCAAGCTCTTCTTGAGCTTTTTCAACTAGAGTTAAGACATCTCCCATGTTGAGGATACGAGATGCCAAGCGATCGGGATAAAAAGGTTCTAAAGCTTCTACTTTTTCCCCTACACCGACAAATTTAATCGGTTGTCCCGATATTTGCCTGACCGATAGTGCAGCACCACCGCGACTATCCCCATCGAGCTTAGTTAAGATAGCTCCCGTAATACCAATCTGTTCGTGGAAGGTATAGGTCAGATTGGCTGCTTCTTGTCCTGTCATGGCATCCACAACAAGCAAGGTGTCGTCAGGTTTAATAACATTCTTGATGCGAGATAGTTCCCCCATCATGTCATCATCTATTTGCAGTCGTCCCGCAGTATCGACAATTACCGTATCTACCCCAAGTTCTTTGGCTTTGGCTACCCCTTGTCGGGCGATTTCGACAGGATCGGCATCTGTTCCCATTTCAAACACAGGAACATCAATTTGATTACCTAAAGTAAGCAACTGATCGATCGCAGCAGGACGATATATATCTGTTCCTACCATCAAGCAAGAACGTTCTTGCTTGCGTAAATACAAAGCTAATTTGGCAGTGGCGGTGGTTTTACCTGTACCCTGCAAGCCCGCCATCAAAATCACGGTAGGAGGTTTATCTGCCTGAGCTAGAGGGACATTGCTTTCCCCCATCACCTTGACTAGCTCATCGTAGACAATTTTAATAAACTGCTGTCCAGGATTTACCCCAGAAATAACCCCCTCGCCTAATGCTTTCTCTTCTACATCGGCAATGAAGGCTTTGACTACCTGGAGGTTAACATCTGCCGATAAAAGAGCGCGACGTACTTCTTTGAGGGTGTCCTGAATATTGGCTTTGGATATTTTGCCTTGACCGCGTATTTTCTTCCACGCATCATCCAACTTATCTGCTAGAGCATCAAACATAGAATAAAGTCTTTTCTAACTACTTATATAATTTTGGAGTATTGAGGTAGGTTTTTTCTAGTAAACACCGTTACTATTTTTTATTAACCTACACACGATCAGTTTATTCTGTTTTATGTTGAAGCCTGCTGTTTTCCCCAAACGCTCTTTCTAAGTCATATTGCTGATGTTGAATTCAATTCCCACTCATTACTTAAGTCAAATGACTGATGATCCCGATACTAGCACCACTTACTATATTAGAAGATACTTCTCGAACATTTCCAGAGCTTGCGTTGAGAGAATAGAATGCAAGCTCTGGTTTTACTATGTACGCATACTACATAATAATACATGAATGCCATGCTATTCAGTTCATGGCAAACAATTCTGGCAATAATTAAATTAATTGTCAATCGATACTTAAGCGACAGCTTAAATTGTTATACTGCCGATTGTCCATGTATCTAAGCTCTAATGATTAGCGATCGCCCTGTTCACAAACGCTTTCCCATTCAAAGATGGCAGATTGCTACCCCTGACTCTGAGCAAGCAAGTAAGTTGAGCATCTCTACGGGTTTATTGCCTTTGGTGACTCAGGTGATGTTAAACCGCGATATTGCCACGGCTGATGATGCTCATGCTTATATCGAGCCAGAATCTCAAGATTTACCTTCTCCACTATCTGAGTTTGAGGATTTAGCAGCTAGCGTGGAGTTGATTACAAATGCGATCGCTGAGGGCGAACAGATTGCTATCTGTGGGGATTATGATGCGGATGGCATGACTAGTACTGCATTACTCTTAAGAGCATTAAAGCATCTAGGGGCAAAGGTGAATTATGCTATACCCAGTCGAATGAAAGATGGCTACGGCATTAATGAGCGAATTGTAGAAGAATTTGCCGAAAACGGCGTAGGTTTAATTCTTACGGTAGACAATGGTATTTCTGCTTACGAACCCATAGCCAGAGCGATCGAATTAGGCTTGAGCGTAATTATTACCGATCACCACGACTTACCCGAAAGGCTGCCTCCTGCTGATGCCATTCTTAATCCAAAGTTATTATCTGATACTTCTCCCTATAAAGGATTGGCAGGGGTGGGAGTTGCTTATATACTAGCGATCGCTACTGCTCAAAGTTTGGGTAAATTAAAAGGCTTAACTAATCCTATTTTAGAGCTATTTACTTTAGGCACGATTGCCGATCTCGCCCCTCTAGTTGGGGTAAATCGTCGCTGGCTTAAAAGAGGGTTGCGAGCTTTGCCCAACTCCCAGCTAGTGGGTATTCAGGCATTGATGGAGGTGGCAGAAGTCAATGAAACCCAAAAACAACTTAAACCCGATGATATTGGCTTTCGCTTAGGGCCAAGAATTAATGCAGTAGGGCGTATTGGCGATCCGCAAATGGTAATTGAACTGCTAACTACGGACGATCCGACTATTGCCCTACAACAAGCAGATCGATGCGAACAAACTAATCGTAAACGTCGTCAACTATGCGAACAAATAGAAAAAGAAGCGATCGCTTTAGTGGAATCTACTCCTATTCCTTGGCAAGAAAGTCGAGTATTGGTAATAGTGTCAGCAGGTTGGCATCATGGAGTGATTGGCATTGTGGCATCTCGTTTAGTCGAGCGTTATGGTGTGCCTGTCTTTATTGGGACATATGAAGAGGAAGAATCTAAAGAAAAGAAATCTCAAAAGAAAGCTCCTCCTATGATTCGCGGATCGGCAAGAAGCATCGATGAATTTAATGTGTTTGATGCTCTTAAATATTGCGATGACTTATTAGGTAAATATGGAGGACACCGCGCAGCAGGGGGTTTTAGTTTCATTGCCGAAAATCTCGAACAGGTCAAGGAGAGATTGAGCGAGTTTGCTCACAAATGCTTAGAAGTAGAACATCTTAAGCCTTTAGTTAAGGTAGATGCAGAGGCTAGTTTTAGCCAGATCGATTTTGAACTGTATCAACAGCTAGAGGGGTTACAACCTTGGGGTATTGGTAATAGTCCCCCTGTGTTTTGGACACCCAATGTTAGAGTAGTTGAACAAAGAGCGATCGGTAAGACTAAAGACCATTTGAAGCTAACTTTACAGGAAGCTGATGCCGATTCTCAGATAAAAGCTTTGGCTTGGCGATGGGGAGAGTATTGTCCGCTACCAGAATATATAGATATTGCTTATAAATTACAAGAAAATCATTGGCAGGGTAACACTAGTATTGAATTGGAATTAGTGGGGGTTAGACTACCTCAAGCACCGACTGTTAAGGAAAAGACGACTTTGGCAAAACCCGTCCAAAATAATACTTTACAGAAAGCAGTGTTTACCCACAGTGGCAGAATCTATGTATGCAGTAGAACCGATAAAGAGCTACGAATCAGGAATGACAAGGGTAATGTTTTGGCTGTTAGTCAAGGCGATCGCACTGGTTTATTAGGCAAGTCGAGGGATGAGGCAAAAGAGGTTAATGTGACTAAAGAGCCTTATTTTCAGTTGATTAAGGCTGCTTTAAAGGCGATTAAAGATGATAATTAGTCCGCTGATAAACGCAGATGAACGCAGATGAGGTTATTGGAAGCTTCGCGAAATTGATGTGTTAGGGTTTGATAATTTGTGTTTGGGATGGTATGAATCGCGATCGCTTTTTGGGACAATATCATCCCAAAAAGCGAATGTAAACAATTCTTGCTTTACTAAATTAAGAAAAATATCTAAAGTTAAGAAAACATATAACCAATTCCCATCCATCGCAAGTATGATTTCGGTTATCTATTCTCCAGAATTTCTCGAACACGATACAGGTTATGGTCATCCAGAAAAAGCGAAACGACTAACAGCGATCGCAAAGGCATTAAAGGAAGTAGAATGGCATGAAGAAATAGAGTGGCATCTACCAACACCAATTAAAGAAAGAGACGTACTATCCTATATTCAAAAAGTTCATACTCCAGAACATATTGAACGAATTAAAAGAGTGGCTGATAAAGGTGGTGGATATTTAGATGGGGATACCCCAATTTCTGCTAGAAGTTATGAAGTGGCTTTATTAGCAGTTAGTGGATGGCTGGATGGAGTAGATCGAGTATTAGACCAAAAACCTGCTTTTGTGTTGGCTCGTCCCCCAGGACACCACGCTACAAGGAATACAGCAATGGGATTTTGCTTATTTTCTAATGCTGCGATCGCAGCAGAATATGCTCTAACTAAACCAGGAGTTAACCGAGTTGGCATCTTAGACTGGGATGTTCATCATGGTAATGGCACAGAAGAGATCGTGCAAGACAATCCTAATATTATCTATTGTTCACTACACCAACATCCCTGTTACCCAGGTACGGGAGTTGACAAAAGTAAACAAGGTAAGTATAAAAATATTCTCAATTTACCTATGGCTGCGGGAAGCAAAATTACTGATTATCAGTCAGTTTTTGAGCAGGAAATTATTCCTTTCTTCCAACATCTGCCACCAGATATCTTAATAATTAGTGCGGGTTATGATGCCAATCAAGCAGATCCTTTGGCGGGGATATCTCTACAGCCAGAGGATTATAGTGTTTTAACACAATACGTATTTCAGATTACAAACTATCCTCTGTTTGGTTTAGAGGGGGGTTATCATTTAGAAACTTTAGCCAAATCTGTAGTTGCCACTTTAAGCATTTGTCTGCCATAGTTGTTGATTATTTATCAACGATTTTACGGAAACTTATTCCTACAACGATAATTTAGGTTTAAATTATTTTCTTTATCTTTAATTTTGCTAGATATAATAGCGTGGCTTTAAACAATATGAATATTGCTATCTCTGAATCATCTTTGTTCCAGTTAACGCAAAACTTAGAAAAAACCCCCTCTTCCATATCTATTGATGCAGAAACTCTCAGAGATCATGTCAGTTCTATTATTGACTTACTAATAGAAAAACAGATTGATGCCACAGTATGGGTCAAGCTACCTCAGACCAAAAGCTGGCTCAACCAAGTACGTAAACTACAGCGAGATGGAAATGCTAAAAGCATCTATTTGTGTGGTAGCAAAAAAAACAATTCAACTCGCTCTTTTTTAGATAATTCTACTGAAAAAACACCAATTGTTCCATTTAAATTTGATAAAAGCTCGGTTTTTCAAAGGGAATCTTTTTTAATTGTTTCTTCTCCTAGTTTTTGTAGTTTGCTCTTGGCTCAGTGGCAAAAAGGTAGAATTCAAATAGAGTCTTCTGGTAAAAGATTGCAACAACCATATCTAGAAATAGTTGCGAGTTTTGATTTTGAAGTAATCACTCAAGCTTTATCAGCAATTTCTAATAAAATACTATTTGATGGGGGATTTATTCCTGAGAAGGATTTGAGAATCAATTTTGATTTAGTTGCTCAAAATAAATTGATGGGAGAACTTATACTAAAACAAGTCAGTCATAGTGAAAGACTACAAACAACTTTAGAATCATTATCCAAAACCAATCAAATTCCCGAAAAAAGCACTACCGTATTAGGATTGCAAAAAGACTTTCTCAACAATTTAGTCCAAGAATTGCGATCGCCCATTACCCATATGAAAACGGCTCTGAGTCTCTTGGAGTCCAAACAAATCAAAGGAGAACAACGTCAACGCTATCTCAAAATGGTTAGCAATGAATGCGATCGCCAGAATTCTGTAGTGGGTGGTTTATTAGAGCTACTACAGTTAGATACTCCTACTCAAGCAGAATATTTACACCTAGACGATATTGTCCCAGGAATAGTTAGTACCTATCAACCTTTGGCGGAAGAAAAAGAGATTCAATTGGGATATACCATTCCCCAAGGTATTCCTCCCATTGCCTGTCCTCTTAATTGGTTTAGACAAATTATTATTAATCTTCTCAATAACAGTCTGCAATTTACACCTCCCAAGGGCAGGGTATTTGTCCAAGCAGCAGCGAAAAATGATAATGAGTACGTAGAAATTTTAGTTAGCGATACGGGAGTTGGTATTCCCAATAGCGAAATCAACAAAATCTTTCATGGTTTCTATCGCACCAAACCTACTACCAAAGGGAAGGCTACAGGTGCGGGTTTAGGTTTGACTTTGGTTCAACAGTTGATTTTTCGTTGTGATGGTTCTATTTCTGCCACTAGTAAAGTTGGCAAGGGGACTACTTTTAAAATATTGATGCCAGCCATACCAAAGGAATTAATTGATAATTAGAAACTCGGAGGCTTGGGGCAATTAATTGGTTAGCAAATACTAACCACTGTACAGACAAGGCATGCCTTGTCTCTAATAACTAACAACTAATCTAAATTGATAATTTCCACTGGTTCGATATATTCTGCTGGCTCGAAACCGAAGATTTGGGAATAGAAGTAAAATTCACTATCAAGAGCCTTTTTAATGTTATCTGAGATCCTAAAACCATGAGCTTCCTGTTCAAATGCTACATAAGCCACTGGTAAACCTTTTTCTTTAATAGCATTAAACATCATTTCGGCTTGATTGGGAGGAACAACTTTATCTTCTAAGCCTTGGAAGAAAATAATAGGACAGTTGAGTTGTTCTGTATGATAAATAGGCGATCGCTCTTGATAAATAGCCTTTTGTTCGGGATACGAACCAATTAGGCGATCGAGATAGCGAGATTCAAATTTGTGGGTATCTTTGGCTAAGATTTCTAAATCGCTCACACCATAGTAGCTAGCACCAGCTTTGAAGGTATCGCGGAAAGTCAAGGCTGCAAGAGTTGTATATCCCCCCGCGCTACTCCCTGTAATCACTAAGCGATCGCCATCTACCATACCTCGATCTACTAAATACTTAGCACCATTGACACAATCTTCTATATCGACAATTCCCCATTTACCATCGAGTCTCTGGCGGTATTGACGACCATAACCAATACTGCCACCATAATTTACATCTAAATAACCAAAACCTCGACTAGTCCAATATTGGATGCGGAGATTGAGATCTATCGAAGCTGCTGCGGTTGGACCCCCATGACTTTTAACAATTAATGGAGGAAGTTCTCCTAGAGGAGCAGTATAGTATTTATTGGTAGGGGGATAATACCAAGCATGAGCGGTTAAATTGCCTGCGGTAGGGAAAGAGATTGCTTCTGGTAAAGCAAGATAATCGGGATCGATAGTTAAATCTCCCGCACGCTTTAATATTTGTTCTTTCCTATTTTCTAAGTCTAGTTTGACTACGGAAGTAGTTTCTGTAGGTGTACCGCCAATAAATACGACAAAACCACTTTCACTGACTTGTAAATCAGAAATATTGGTATATCTAGTTTTTATTTCTTCAAACTGCTTAGTTTTTAGGTCAATTATTCCTAAATGCCAACTACCATCAGTGGAGTAAGTACATACAAGGCGATCGCTTCCTATAAAACCATAGGTAGACAGTCCAAATACCCAATGAGGATAGGCAAATTCGGCAGCCATTTGATGTAGTATTTCTACTGAACCATTTTTATTTCGGCGATATAAATTCCACCAGTCAGTGCGATCGCTAGAAAAATAAAGTCTGCCGTCCTGATGCCATTTTGGTTCACAGATCGACTCTTCTTCTCCTCCTGCTACTATTTTAGACGTGCTGACTGCTCCTTTTTCATCTAAATCTCCTAGCCACAAGTAGGTGCTGTCCCAAGGCATATGAGGGTGATTCCAGCTCAACCAAGCCAGTTGCTTACCATCATGACTCAAACGAGGGGAAGAATAAAAGTCATGCCCCTTGACGAGGGTATCTATTTTTCCCGTAGTTAAATCGATCGTTATTAAACTATTCTCTGCCTCTGTATCTTCTTTTTGATGGTCTTCACAGACACAGATCAGACGATTCCTAGCGTGGTCAACGACTATATCGGCATAGCGTTGATGGGGTTTATTGGTTAGAGGTTGAGGCTGTCGATCTATAACCTGTTGATAGATTCTCCCATCTCCATAATTAGAAAAATAAACGGTATTCCTGCTGACTGTATATGCTCCACCACCATATTCGTGTATTTTGCTGCGAACACTTAATGGTGAAGGGGTAACGCTTTTGATGGTGCGATGTCCAAAGCAGCCGATAATTACGTTTCTGCCTTTCTCTTGAGGTCTCTTTTCTAACCAGTAAATATTATTTTCATTGACAACAATTCCTCCAATACCGATGGTTTTGGAGACAATCAAATCAGATGTTATGGGAGATTTCCAAGATCCGAAAGTAGCAACTTGAGATGTTTTCATAAATTTCCTGATTTTTGGCAATTCTGCTGCTGTAATGGCTCTTTAGCCATACGCTTAATCATTTTTACAGCTTTGCGCTAGCGATCCTTATAGTAATATTTGAAATAGAACATCATAGTTGAATGCAAAGTTTCAAGGGTTAAGGGTAAACTCGTAGCTCTAAAACAGTATTATACTTGCCCTCCGCCTGTATTAAGAGCGTAATTTTGGCGAATTCTTCGCTTTTGTTGTCAGTGTTGCATTTTTTACTAATTTTTATCTATATGCTTTTAGTTAGGGAAAAAACACTTAAAGCTTTAACGACCAATAATTCCTATTCATGGAATTTTTAATAAAAGTTACATAAGTTAATAAATATCGTGTATCGTAGATATTAGTAGAATAAACCAAAAAAGAGCTGGTTCAGTCAGGGTGAAAGAAAAATGCTGATATACAAGTGAACTGCAAAGCAATACAAAGTATAAAGATACGAGAAGAACTGCATTTATTGTAACAAAAGTCAATGCAAATCTCATAAAACCAGCACAGTATAGAAGAAACTCTCAGCAGCCTTGTCCTAGAAACAACCAATAAGTAAAAGAGTTTCATTCTTGCCAAATTCAATTCAGTAAGTAAATCGCGTCATGAAAACAGCACAAAAATCTAACGATTTAGTTAGAAGCTATCTTAAAGAAATAGGTCGCGTTCCTTTACTCACTCATGAAGAAGAGATTCTTTATTCTAAAAGAGTTCAAAAAGCGATCGCCATTACCAAAATACAAGAAGAATTAGCCGAAAAGCTTGGTGTCGAACCCACCATCGAACAGTGGGCGAAAGAAGCTAAAATGACCCCCCAAGAAATTCAAACAATCTTGGAATCAGGGGATTCGGCAAAGCGTAAAATGGTAGAAGCCAATTTACGTTTGGTAGTTTCAGTCGCTAAAAAATATCTGAAGCGTAATCTTGACCTTTTGGATTTAATTCAAGAAGGAACAATTGGGATGCAGCGAGGAGTAGAAAAATTCGATCCCACCAAAGGGTATCGTTTTAGTACCTATGCTTACTGGTGGATTCGTCAAGCAATCACTAGGGCGATCGCCGAAAAAGGTCGTACAATTCGTTTACCGATCCATATCACCGAAAAACTGAATAAAATTAAGAAGGCTCAAAGACAGCTAGCTCAAAAGAAAGGGCGTACTGCAACGGTAGCAGAATTAGCCGAAGAATTAGACCTAAGTATTAAGCAAGTTCGCGACTATTTAGAAAAATCCCGTCAACCTATTTCCTTGGATGTTCGAGTTGGAGACAACAATGATACCGAGTTAGGAGATATGTTAGAAGATACGGGACAGTCTCCAGAAGACTATGCAACTTCCTCCTCTCTTAAAAGAGATTTAGAAAAGCTGATGGCAGATTTGACTCCTCAGCAGAGAGAAGTTATTGGTCTGAGGTTTGGACTAGCTGATGGCAAACCAATGACTTTGGCAAAGATTGGTGAGTGCTTAAGCATTAGCCGAGAAAGAGTCAGACAAATAGAGCGAGAAGCACTCTCCAAGTTGCGTAAACGTAAAACTGCAATTCGCGAATACCTAGCAAGTTAGGCGGTTTTTAAAATTATGGGATCGGTAAACTCTCTGACTCTAGTTCGGTTCTACGTAACTGTCAATCGAGCAATAAGTGTTTAAATTGATAGGAGACTAACTCAAACCTGAATTACAATTTTCAGGGACTCAAAGTAAACTCAAAAAGCAAATTTTGTGACCCTACAAAAAGAGGTATAAAAGTGAAAAGAGAAAACAGTCCACAAAACATTTTCAAGCAAAATGAAGATAGCAATGCACTGTGGCAATATGTTCAATCTTTGAGTCCAGAGGTTGTATCTCAACTATCCCAACCAGAATCTCAAGAAGTATTTCAAATAATTGAACGCAATATTATTGGGTTGATAGGCAATCTCCCTCATGATAATTTTGATGTGGCAATTAGCACCAACAGAGAAAACTTGGGACGCTTGTTAGCATCCGCAATGATGAGCGGATATTTTTTACGTAATGCAGAACAAAGAATGACTTTTGAAGAGACTTTATTCGCAACCCAAGCAGATATCTAGATAAACAACAGTAAATTAAACTATTAATGTAAGCAACCTTAATTAACATAGAATAAGGGTTGCTTTCTTTATATTAAAGAGCTAATCATTTCAAATTAAATATAAATTAAATTCTAGATATTATATTTGTCAATTATGTCAGGAATATTATCTCCAAAAGTACATAAACAAATAGGAGTTGCTGTAATTACCAATACAGAAGGAAAAATTCTTATAGACCGTCGCAAAAATGAAGGAGATATGGGGGGACTATGGGAGTTTCCTGGGGGTAAGATAGAGCCAGGAGAGACAGTAGAAGAATGTATCGAAAGGGAAATAAAAGAAGAATTAGACATTAAAATAGCTGTAGGCGATCGCTTGACAACTATTACTCATGACTATAAAAATTTTAGAGTCACTCTATACGTCCATTTTTGCCAACATTTGAGCGGAAACCCCCAACCAATAGAATGCGACGAAATCCATTGGGTAGAAACCTCAATAATGAATCAATATCAGTTTCCTCAAGCTAATACCGAAATCATCAATCTTCTGCAACAGTGGGGGATGGACAAATGAATGCCAATAATACTTCTGACAATCTAATCATTAGAGAATTTACTGCTTCCAAACAGATTAAGCTATTCAAATCGTTACACGAATCGCAAATCAGTGGACAGCTAACTTTTACAGATCCGATTCAGGGAAATGAATGGCATCTGCATCTCTATTTGGGCAGTATTGTTTACGCTACGGGAGGAATCCATCCTGTCCGTCGTTGGCAAAGAAACCTGATTGCTAATTTACCCCAAGTTCCATTTCAGCTATCTGATTTGCAAGAAGAGTTGACCGAACAAGAAGCAGATTTAAGCAATAATGTTTGGGAGTACGAACAATTATCACGTTGGGTAGAGCAGCAAATCATCACTCCCCAGCAGGGAAAAAATGCTGTTTTATTTGCTTTGAGTGAAGTATTTTTTGACCTAACTCAAGCTAAACAAGTAATCTGCCGTCTCGACCAAAGCAATATTCTTTCGCCTGAAATAGATTTAATCGAACCAGAAGAGGTCATCAATTCAACTCAGCAAATTTGGCAAGCTTGGGAAGAGACAAAAATAGCAGACAGAAAGCCCGACCTTGCTCCAGTGATTTTACAGCCCAAAGAGCTACAGCAAAAAACCTCGATATCGGCTTATCAAAGCCTGTGCAAACTGCTCAATGGTAATCGAACCTTACGGGACTTGTCAGTACAGTTAAAAACATCGCCTTTACAAGTTGTTTGTTCCTTATTACCCTACGTACAGTCGGGTATTTTTGGTTTGGTAGCAACTCCCGATTTATTGGAGTCACTAACTTCACCTGGGGAAAATTATGAAAATAGAGGTCGTCCCCTAATTGCCTGTATTGATGACAGCTTGATGATTTCGCAGATGATGGAGCAAATCATCAGTATTGCTGGTTATCGTTTCGTAGCGATTAATGACCCAGCTAACGCTGTTTCAACTCTCGTTAACCGTAAGCCAGATCTGATTTTTCTTGATATTGTGATGCCCAAGATTAGTGGTTACGATCTGTGCGCTCAACTACGCAAACATCCTCAATTTGCCGAAACGCCAATCATTTTTCTTACTAGTAATAGTGGCATTGTAGATCGCATTAGAGCCAAGATGGTAGGTTCATCAGATTTTCTTAAAAAAACCGTTGATGCAGACGAACTATTGCAAAAAGTAGTTGAATATTTACCGTAATTGATTACTAATCACGAAGAAGTAAACTTATTGTTATGTTTCTTTTGTTTATTATTTAATGTATTTCTTGAAATCGTCTGGTAAGATTAACGATTACTAAAATGCAATTAATATAGCTTACAGCCTATAGCTTATAGCTTTAAATAATAATTATGAAACGTAGACAATTACTAGAACGAGGCGCGATCGCAGCAACCACCAGCACTATTCTCGTCGCTTGCGATCGAACCAACAAAAGTAGTGCCGAAGTTCAAGGGGAAGATTTACCCAAGATAAAATGGCGCATGGTCACAAGCTGGCCCAAATCCCTCGATACTATTTATGGTGGGGCAACTACAGTATGCGATCGCATTTCGGCGATGACTGGAGGGCGTTTTACGATTGAACCCTATGCAGCAGGGGAAATTGTTCCTGGTCTAGAAGTATTGGATGCAGTACAGAACGGCACTGTTGAGTGTGGTCATACCGCTAGCTATTATTATGTGGGCAAAAATCCAGCCTTGGCTTTTGGTACTAGCGTTCCTTTTGGCTTAACGGCACAGCAGCAAAACGCCTGGTACTATCACGGGGGGGGCTTAGAAACGATGCACGAACTCTATGGTGATTTTAATGTGATTAACTTCCCTGCGGGCAATACAGGGGCGCAAATGGGAGGCTGGTTTAAAAAAGAAATTAAATCTCTACAAGACCTCAAAGGTTTAAAAATGCGTATTCCTGGCTTGGGAGGAGAAGTGATGTCTCGTCTTGGGGTAAACGTCCAGGTAATACCAGGAGGAGAAATATATTTAGCTTTGGAAAGAGGTGCGATCGATGCAGCAGAATGGGTTGGACCTCACGATGATTTAAAATTGGGTTTGAATAAGGCAGCATCTTATTATTATTATCCTGGCTGGTGGGAGCCTGGTGCGACTTTGGAAGTGCAGGTTAATAAATCTCAGTGGGAGAAATTACCCGTTGAATATCAAGAAATTTTTAAAACCGCAGCAATGGAAGCCAATCTCAATATGCTTTCGAGCTATGATGCTTTAAATCGGTCGGCTTTAAAGACTTTGGTTGATGGTGGAACAAAACTTGTCCCTTACCCCCCTGAAATACTGCAAGCAGCCCAAAAAGCTGCCGAGGGATATTATGCCGAACAATCTACGAAAAGTCCTGTTTTCAAGAAAGTGTACGATCAATGGAATCAATTCCGTTCGGCGATTTCGGAATGGAACAAAATTAATGAGCTAAGTTATACAAGTTTTGTTAGCAAATAACTTCATTATTCTTTATGCAGAATTAGAGCGTAAAGCGAGCGTACACTGTAGAGCCTGCTGGAACAAATCAGACTATGAACATCATTTGATAATGTCTGTAGACGGACAAAGTTTGTCCAGTGTTACTAGTATTTTGTATTTATGACAATTTAGCTAAAAAGTTTAGACAAAAATTATTCCATCATATTTTGAGACAGTTTTATTTGAGATTTTTAGCCACTTGTGTATTATAAATTATCCACATCTATCTGAAATGGACTCATCAAATTCAAACAGACCAATCAATCGGCTACTCGCAGCTCTACCAGAAGCCGATTATCAATGTCTTTACCCTTATTTGGAACTAATAGAGCTTCCTCAAGATAAAATTCTTCACAACGTTGGAGAATGCTATAAATACGCTTACTTTCCCTCCCACTCAATTGTTTTTTCAATGGCGATTATGGAGAATGGTTCAGCGACGGATATTGGCGTCGTTGGTAATGAAGGTATGCTAGGACTGCCAATTGTTTTAGGTAGCAGCTACACTAACTTTAACGCGATCGTTCAGGTAGGTGGCAGTGGCTATCGAATTGCTGCGGGAGATCTACAGTCTGAATTAAATCGGCAAGGAGCATTGAAAACTATTTTAATGCGCTATGTTCAAACTCGTATAGTCCAGCTCGGTCAAACTGCTGCTTGCAATCAATATCATAGTTTGGAGCAGAGATTTGCTTGTTGGCTACTCACAGTAGGGGACAATCTCCAACAGGATGAATTTCAACTAACCTATGAATCAATCTCTCAAATTTTGGGAGTTTGTTATATCCGCTCAGCAGAAATTGCTGAGAAAATTCAACGAAAAGGAATAATTGATATTTGCAGTGCAAATATCAAAATTATAAATCGCCTAGCTTTAGAAAAAGTTGCTTGTGAATGCTATCAAGTTATCAAAAAATGGTCTGATATTTAAAGTGATTTCACAGGTATTAATTATTTCTATGGCGATGCAAACAGGGGAATGTGGGATTATCGATCTGTTTTTTAATAATTGAAATATATTGACTAAGAAAGGGAATTATATAAACAGAAGCCCAAATCAATTAATCAATAAATTAATTAACATTAGTATCATGGCGAAAATTAGAGTTTTATTAGTCGAAGATTCCTCTGTTGCAATTAACATTTATGAGAAGATATTAAGCTCATCTCCTCATATTGAGGTGATTGGGAAAGCTAGTAATGGTAAAGAAGGATTAGATTTAGTTACTCAACTCAATCCTGACGTAATCTGTACCGATTTACAAATGCCTCAAATGGATGGCTTGGAATTTACCAAACAGGTAATGGCAAAATATCCTACGCCAATCTTAGTTCTCAGTAACGCAGTTCAAAAGTCTGATATAGACAACATCTATGAAGTAATGAAAGCTGGTGCGGTAGACGTGATGGCAAAACCCCAAACTGCTTTGGGTGGTAGCACCGAATCAATGCAAAACGAACTAGTAGTAAAAATTCGAGTTTTAGCAACTAAAAAAGTCAAAGCGATTCCTTTAGGCTAGTAAGAAGTAAGGGATGGAGAGAAAAGTAAGAGAGAATCAAGAAATACCTATCCCTCCTTATCCTCATTCGTTATCCCTTATCCCTCTACTTTAATCTGCTTCTGCTCTTGCTACTGCTGCTTCGTCAGGATGAATGCCCAATCTAGTTAGGTTGAGGCGATTTTTTTGATCAAAGCCGCGTATCTTGACGACAATTTCGTCTCCTACAGCAACTTCATCATCAACTTTACCTACTCGACCTTCTGCTAATTGAGAAATGTGGATCATTCCTTCTTTTCCTGGCAAAATTTCGACAAAAGCACCAATATCGATGATTCTGGTAACTTTACCAACGTAAACATCTCCTTCATTTAGTTTACGGGTAATATTAAAGACCATTTTACGAGCCATCTCTGCTTTTTCGGCTTCTACCGCAGCAATGATAACTTTACCATCGTCTTCAATATCAATTTTTGCTCCAGTTTGCTCGGTAATGGCTTTGATCGTTTTACCCGATGGTCCAATTACCATGCCAATAAGATCGGGATCGATCTTCATGGTCAACAGTCTTGGTGCATAGGGGGATAGCTCCTCGCGAGGTTCAGAAATTGCCTTGAGCATTTCTTCGAGAATATGAATACGTGCGGGCAAAGCCTTGTTAATTGCCTCGGCAATTACAGCCATCGGCAAACCAGTAATTTTCATGTCCATCTGTAAAGCAGTAATACCCGCGTCTGTACCTGCTACCTTGAAGTCCATGTCTCCCAAGAAATCTTCAATCCCCTGGATATCAGTCAAAATTCTGACTTCATCGCCTTCTTTAATCAAACCCATCGCTGCACCACTAACTGGCTTGGCTAAGGGGACTCCTGCATCCATTAGAGATAGAGTCGAACCACATACCGAACCCATAGAAGTCGAGCCATTGGAAGATAGCACTTCAGAGACCACTCGTAATACATAGGGGAAGCTTTCCTTACTTGGTAGTACTGGTAGCAAAGCTCTTTCCGCTAATGCACCATGACCAACTTCTCTACGTCCAGGCGATCGCATTGGTTTAGTCTCACCTACGGAATAGGCAGGAAAATTGTAGTGATGAAGATAGCGTTTTTCTTCTTGAAGAGTTAAGTCATCTCTAGTATCTTGAGCATCTCCCGATGTTCCCAAGGTGGCAATAGAAAGTACTTGAGTTAAACCCCTGTTGAATAAGCCACTACCGTGAACTCGATTGGGCAAGACACCTACTTGAGTAGAAATTGGTCTAACTTGGTCTAGTTTTCTACCGTCAACTCTAATCCCTTCTTCTAGGATTTGACCTCGCATCAGCTTTTTAGTCAGCTTTTTAAATGCTTTACCAATGGCTTTAGAATCTTCGGCAGTTGCCACTGCGATGGGATCTTCTTCTGGTAACTGGGCGATCGCATCTACAATTTTAGTTTGTTTAATTTCGTCTAAAGCTTCATCACGAGCATTTTTATCAAAATCATACTGAGAGAGAACTTTTTTGATATCATCTGTAGCGCGATCGCTGATAAAGTCAATTAGGCTTTCATCTTCTTTGGGTGGTTCTTCTGTAACCATCTCAATACCCAAATCTTTGATTAATTCTAGTTGAGATTGAATTAGCTCTTGAATTGCTTCATAAGCAAAGTCGATCGCTTCAATTACATCTTGCTCTGGTAATTGATTTGCTCCTGCTTCCACCATGACAATTCCATCAGGAGTACCTGCTACCACAATATCAAGGTCGCCTTTTTGAATTTCTTTGTAAGTTGGGTTGAGAATGAAATCATCTCCCACCAAACCAACTCTCACCGCAGCCATTGGTCCCTTAAAAGGAATTCCTGCTAGCAATACCGCCACGGATGCACCAGTTACGGCTAAAACATCTGGAGGTACATCTTCATCTAAGGACAAAGTTGTGGCAACAATTTGAATATCATCTCGCAGCCAGTTGGGAAATAGAGGACGAATCGGGCGATCGATTAGTCTACTAATCAAAATCGCTTTTTCTCCTGGTCTGCCTTCTCTTCTGAAAAACCCGCCAGGAATACGTCCTGCTGCGTATTGTTTTTCTTCGTAATCTACCATCAAAGGCAAAAAATCAATCCCTTCTCTTCCTTTCGCTCTAGTAGCAGCGACTAAAACTGCTGTATCACCTGACTGTACTAGTACCGAACCGCCTGCCTGCGGTGCGAGCAAGCCTACTTTGAGTCTGATATCACGACCATCAAAGGATATTGACTTGTCAAATTCCTGCATTAATATGTTCCTTATTTTTTCGCTTCTTTTTCTCGTTGCTAGATCCTAACATTATCTGAATTGTTAAATCCTTTATATCTTGTGGCGATTTGGTTAGATTTTTATGTCGATTGTTTAAGTTGTTTGAAGTAACAAAATTGACTGGTTAATCGAAGATAGATTTCTCTAAGTAACAGGCGATCGCTTTAGCAATTTCTTGTTTCCCTACTGCTTTTTCTGGCTCATCTTCTTTTGTAACCAAATAGGCTACCTGTCCACTCTGTTGATGTTCTTCTCCCCTATTTGCCACCACCATTTGATAGCCCTGCTGCAATCTTTGTTTAGCAATCTCAATTAATTCTGCGTGGGTGATATTTTCTTGATATTTAAAGGTAATCATCCCCAAACTAGGAAACCTGGCTTTAACTTCACCAATAACTTTATGCGTAGCTATTAATTCGATTTTGGATAGTGCGCCACCACTAGGGATCTTGCCAGGAAATACTTTCGTGGGTTTATAGTCAGCTACCGCAGCGGAAAAAATGCCATAACGATAATTATTTAACAACTCCGTCATTACTTCTTGCAAGTATTCATCATAGGTAGTAACTATCTTATGGGGCAAATAGCCAGGAGGAGAATAGCTACCCTGTCCGTGAATCAATTTAACCTTTGCACCCCGCAGATATAATTCTTCGGCGATACAAGCACCCAATTTTCCTGTAAAACGATTGGTTAGCCGACGTATATTATCAATCGGTACTGGAGTCGGACCTCCTGTTACCAAAATTGGAATATTTTTGAGAGGAGAGGAACTTACCGCACGACATACAGCTAAGGCGATCGCTTTTTCATCTGGTAAATTATTTTTTCCATTAGCAACTTTGGGCGGAATAATACCTATACCCATACTATTTAACTTCTGGAGAGACTGAGTCAAAATAGAGTTATGTAGGCTGCCGTGCATTGTAGGTGCGATCAAAATCTTAGTTTTGCCTCGCTCCATTCTACCAATAGCCGAACCTAAAGCAGAAGTTATCACTCCATCTGCGATACCCAAACTCATTTTATTAATCGTATTGTAAGTTGCAGGGGCAACTACATATGCTGCAAAAGGATTTGCATCGCTGAGATGTTCGGCATTTGCCGTCAAGTTGGTTATGACAGTATTAGTAGTACTCCACTCTAAAGCATCAATGGTTGTGTATCGTAAAGCTTCTTTCGATGCAAACGCGACTACTTCTGCACCCTGACGGCGTAAAGTACGAGCAATTAAAGGAGCTTTCATCGCTGCAATGCTTCCCGTTACTAATAAAGCAATGCGCTTGTGTTCTAGATGATTTGACTCTAAAGCCAAAGCGCGATCGCTCAATTCTGATTCTGGTGGTGGTTGAAAATAGCGATCGCTCATTTATATATGTATTTGAGTTTATTTTGCGTGTTGACAAATTAATATAAATAGGTTTCTATACCTTGCGATATAGATTGTCAAGAAATAGTTTACAAAAGTTGACAAAGTAGAAATACTTAGCTATATTGATTGTATAGACAAAAAGAAACACATTATTTTTACCTCGTTTCAAGCGTCTAGTTCTAAATTTTAGAACAATTAAATATATACAACACCGCAATCATAAACACAATGACAACTACTCTACAACAAACCCATACCCAGAATAGCTGGGAAAGGTTCTGTCAGTGGATTACCAGCACCAATAACCGCATCTATGTCGGTTGGTTCGGTGTCTTGATGATTCCTACACTACTTGCAGCAACCACTTGTTTCCTAATCGCCTTCGTCGCAGCACCTCCAGTTGACATCGACGGTATCCGCGAACCTGTAGCAGGTTCATTGATCTACGGTAACAACATCATCTCTGGTGCAGTTGTACCTAGTTCCAACGCAATTGGTCTTCACTTCTATCCCATCTGGGAAGCAGCTTCTCTAGATGAGTGGTTGTACAACGGTGGACCTTACCAATTGATTATTTTCCACTTCTTGATCGGTGTATTTTCATACCTTGGTCGTCAGTGGGAACTATCCTACCGTTTAGGTATGCGTCCTTGGATCTGTGTAGCTTATTCAGCTCCAGTATCCGCTGCCACAGCAGTATTCCTAATCTACCCATTAGGACAAGGATCATTCTCTGATGGTATGCCTTTAGGAATCAGTGGAACATTCAACTTCATGTTGGTCTTCCAAGCAGAACACAACATCTTGATGCACCCCTTCCATATGTTGGGTGTAGCAGGAGTATTCGGTGGAGCACTATTTAGTGCAATGCACGGTTCACTTGTAACTTCTTCCTTAGTTCGTGAAACAACTGAAACTGAATCACAAAACTACGGTTACAAATTCGGTCAAGAAGAAGAAACATACAACATCGTTGCAGCCCACGGCTACTTCGGTCGTCTAATCTTCCAATACGCATCATTCAACAACTCCAGAAGTTTACACTTCTTACTGGGTGCATGGCCAGTAATCGGAATCTGGTTCACAGCAATGGGTATTTCAACCATGGCTTTCAACCTCAACGGATTCAACTTCAACCAATCCATCATGGATTGCTCAAGGAAGAGTTGTAAATACTTGGGCAGACATCTTAAACCGAGCAAACCTTGGTTTTGAAGTAATGCACGAACGTAATGCACACAACTTCCCTCTTGATTTGGCAAGTGGCGACACTGCTCCTGTAGCAATAAGCGCTCCTGCTATCAACGGATAAGAGTTCAAAAGAGTTATCTAACTCTAAATAGAATTTAGCAAAAGGCGTTCTTATCTATTCAAGAGAGCGCCTTTTGTTTTAAAAAACACAACTTACAAATATCAAGCTAATTTTAGAGGAAATCATTATGTTTTTAATTTGTTTACTACTCATTGGTTTAATAGCAGTTGCAACAATTGCCGAACAAGAATCCTCAACTGTTGAGCAGGCAGAACTTATTCCTATCCGTGTTGCAAAAAGAAATCCTAATTTCCAAAATACAGACAACAGTGCCAGGTAGGCATTCTTCCCTATACTTAAGTTTTAAGAAACAGCGAGTATATAGAGAAAAAATTGTTACATAAAAAACTTCAGCAAGGTGTATTCAAAACACATCTTACTGAAGTTTTTTTAGTCTCGTTTATTAAAGCCAAGTTATCTCGATGGCAATATTGCCATACCATTTTTAGTTTAAAAAACTATGTCAACGATAAAAATGTTGTTTTATCAAAACAGCTGATTTACTAAACTGCAAATTTTGGTCATATAAACTATAATAGAATTATAGTAATTTCTACTATAATTAAAATACTAAATATAAAGGTTATTAATAAATATGTTTGCGACAGCAAAACCTAGCATTAATTCTCATGAAATTCCCAGCGATTTATTTGCTGCAATTAATGAGCTAAAAAAAGAGCTAAACGCCGTAATTTTAGCTCACTATTATCAAGAGTCAGATATTCAAGATATTGCTGATTATTTAGGAGATTCTTTAGGTTTGTCGCAGCAAGCAGCCAATACCGATGCCGAGGTGATTGTGTTTGCTGGGGTACACTTTATGGCAGAAACAGCCAAAATACTTAATCCTAACAAGCTAGTATTATTGCCAGATTTAGAAGCAGGTTGTTCTTTGGCTGATAGTTGTCCGCCCAAAGAATTTAAGGCTTTTAAAGAAGCTCATCCAGACCACATAGTAATTTCTTATATTAACTGTACTGCCGAAATTAAAGCTCTTAGCGATATTATTTGTACAAGTTCTAATGCGGTTAAAATTGTCAATCAAATTCCTGAAGAGCAACCCATAATTTTTGCTCCAGACCGTAATTTAGGGCGTTATGTGAGCGAACAAACGGGTAGAGATTTGGTACTCTGGGAAGGCAGTTGCATCGTTCACGAAACCTTTTCCGAAAAAAGAATAGTTGAATTAAAAATAGAGCATCCCACCGCCAAAATGATTGCTCACCCTGAATGCGAGCCTCCTGTATTGCGCCATGCAGACTATATTGGTTCGACTACTGCTTTATTAAATTATTCTCGAACTAGCAATAGTGATAAATTTATTGTGGCGACTGAACCTGGTATTATTCATCAAATGGAAAAAGCTGCTCCCAATAAGCTTTTTATCCCTGCACCTGGCACAAATAACTGTGCCTGCAATGAATGTCCTTATATGCGTCTTAATACTTTGGAAAAATTATATTTGGCGATGAAAAATAAAACTCCAGAAATAACTTTACCAGAGGATATCCGTACAGCAGCATTAAAGCCTATTCAAAAGAATGTTGGAAATGTCTTAAAGCGAAGGAAAGAAAGGAAATATTTATAGGGTACGTTCCTCTAGATTGAAGATGATTTCTACAATACATTTAATCTGGGTGACGTACCATTTTCAAAAATAAGTAGAAAAAGTTATTTTTTAGTTGATTTTTTTATCAACTGGTGAGAGAATTAGGGATATCACCACGATCGCATTAGTCAAAAAATTAGTTAAACTCTATTAGCGTTGTGGGAAATTGACATAGAATACAAGCACTCCCAAACGAAGGATAAAATACAAAAGAGGGCTAATAGCCGATAGCTATAAAAACTATTAATTTGTAAGTCATTACAACAACCAACAACGCTAATTTTTTAGCCATTTTTTAACAATGAGAAAGGCGCATATTTAAGGTCACGAATCCGTGAGGCTTCCTAAAGGATATACCTTTGGAGGATGCACTAAAGGATTCCGCTTCGCACAACCGAAGGGAATCCTTTAGGACTCGTAGCGAGTGCCTTAGTATAACGCGGGCTTCCTCGTTTGAAACAAATTTACCCTTTATTGATTGAGACATTTATGGCAAGTAGTCGCACAAGTACTTCAAACAATTCTGAGAAAGATAATAAAGACAAGGCTTTAAATGTAGTTTTAAAGCAAATCGAACGTAACTTTGGCAAGGGTGCGATTATGCGCCTGGGGGATGCCACTCAAATGAAGGTAGAGACTATTCCTAGTGGTGCATTAACTTTGGATGTAGCTTTGGGAGGGGGACTGCCGAAAGGAAGAATTATTGAGATTTATGGACC
The DNA here is from genome assembly GCA_963799375.1 of uncultured cyanobacterium. GTDB lineage: Bacteria > Cyanobacteriota > Cyanobacteriia > Cyanobacteriales > Xenococcaceae > Waterburya. The sequence goes on along the minus strand of CAWCWY010000003.1, from coordinate 240,831 downwards.
AGAAAGCTCTGGTAAAACCACTTTAGCACTACATGCGATCGCAGAAACGCAAAAAATCGGTGGAGTGGCTGCTTTTGTCGATGCCGAACACGCATTAGATCCCACTTATGCTAAGGCTTTGGGGGTAGATATTGAGAATCTTTTAGTCGCTCAACCAGATAATGGCGAGTCGGGTTTAGAAATAGTCGATCAGTTAGTGCGCTCGGCAGCAGTAGACTTGGTAGTGGTAGATTCGGTAGCAGCATTAACTCCTCGTGCAGAAATTGAAGGAGAAATGGGAGATAATCAAGTGGGTTTACAGGCTCGTTTGATGAGTAAAGCCCTGAGAAAAATTGCAGGAAATATTGGTAAATCTGGATCGACAGTAATTTTCCTCAATCAACTTCGTCAAAAGATTGGTATCACTTACGGTAGCCCTGAAGTAACCACAGGGGGAAATGCTCTAAAATTCTATTGTTCTGTTAGGTTAGACATCCGTCGGATACAAACCTTGAAAAAGGGCAATGAAGGAATGTATGGTATCCGAGCTAAAGTAAAAGTTGCCAAGAACAAAGTTGCGCCTCCTTTCCGCGTAGCTGAATTTGATATCATTTTTGGCACAGGAATTTCTAATATTGGCTGTTTGATAGATTTAGCTGAAGATGCAGATATCGTCATCCGTAAAGGCGCATGGTACAGCTACAAAGGCGATAACATTGGTCAAGGAAGAGATAATACTATCAATTATCTATTAGAAACTCCAGAATTAGCTGCGGAAATCGAGAAATTGGTTAAAGAGAAGCTCAATGAAGGTGCTACGGTATCGGCCAATTCTGTTGCTCCTGAATCAACAATTTCTGATACCGATTCAGAGGAATAATATATAGTCAACATAGTATAAATGACTGGCAAGAGGCGAGATAAATCTCGTCTTTTTTATTTTCAAATTTATTACTGGCTTTATCCAAAAAAAATATTTAATAATAGATTCTTGATGGAATATTTATGAGAATATAAATTGTTTCGGAATATACTTAGCTTTAACTTAATTTTTATCATTTGCTTGTTTCAACCTTAATAACAAGCGTAATTAGCTTTAATACATATTTATAAAATCAAACTGTAGATTTTTATTTATTGTTCTAGCGCAAGTTTTACTATACAAAAAAATATTATGATAGAGTCTAACAATTCTAAATTATTAGGACAGACATTAATAAAAGCAGGTTTAGTTTCCTTTTCTCAAATACAGGTTGCACTAAGGGATCAAGAATATAATCAAAATCTTCTAATAGGTGAGATTCTAGCGTTGAGGGGATGGGTTGAACAACAAACAGCAGATTTTTTCGCTGATGAATGGCAGTCTCTAATCAATCGATTAGAAAAATATCCTTTGGGATATTACTTAGTAAAATCAGGCTTATTATCGGGAGAACAAACATATTTGATTCTCGAAGAACAAAAACAGCTTTGGATTAAATTTGGAGCGATCGCTATAATTAAGGGATTGATTACTCAAGATACTCTCAATTTCTTTTTAGATGGTTTGTTTCCAGGAACATCATTAGAGCCTCCTGCGATCGGTGCAAAATCTACCCATAAAATAGAAGCAGAGGTAGGCAATAAACCTGCTGAAGTAGTTGATTATGATGATATTCCTTGGATTGATTGAGGAATATCATAAGTAAGTAGGTAGAAACAATTATTGATAAAACTTGGACTATTTCATATTTTTCATATTAAAGTAAAGACAATCGCTCTTATTTTCATAAGATATATTGGAATAATTTAAGCTAATCGTGTTACCTAAAGATATAGTCACAGAAAAGGTTTCTAATCTAGAAAAATTATCGCTACGCCAAAAGATAGCTTTTTATTTAGAAGATACTAAAACTAACTTGGGTTTATATTTAAACCTGACTATTTTAGGCTTAATATTGCTGTCTTCGGCTATTTTTGTGATCCAAACCTATCAAATTTCTCAGCACTTGCAAGATATATTAATAGGTTTAGATACAGTAATTTTAATTATATTTGCTGTTGAATACTTTTTGCGCTTTTGGTCGTCTGAAAATCCCGTAAAATTCTTTTTTAGCTTTTTTAGTCTAATTGATTTGGTTTCTATCTTGCCTTTACTCTTGGGGTGGATGGATATTCGTTTTTTGCGCGTTTTCCGCTGGTTTAGAATCTTACGAATTGTTAGATTTTGGAAAATAGAAAAGCGTTTGCTTGGCGTTCAAACCGAAGATAGTATTGTTTTTATTAGAATATTTTTAACCTTATTTACCCTGATATTTGTTTATGCAGGATTGATTTATCAAGTAGAACATCAGGTAAATAGCGATCGCTTGCAAAACTTTTTTGATGCTTTTTATTTTGTAGTGGTAACTATGACCACTGTTGGTTATGGTGATGTCACGCCTCTTTCTCAAGCTGGTAGGGTGATGACGTTGCTAATGATTTTTACAGGGGTACTATTTATTCCTTGGCAGTTAAGCGAACTTATTGGACAGGTGGTTAAAACCTCTAGCTTAATCGAGCAAAAATGTAGCAATTGCAATTTGTCTCGCCACGATCCTGATGCTTTATTTTGTAAACAATGTGGGACAGAACTAAAAATAAGAAATTAAATAATATACACTTATATTTATTCTATTTGATAATCTTATTTATTTTATTATTTTATTAATATCTTGCAGCATTAAAAATTGGCTGTAACCATAATACTAAACATAAGTTGATTTTCATTAATTGTTACTATGAGTTTATGTATAAATCCCCAATGTAAACAATTTCACAATTCTGACACTCTATTGTTCTGTGGAGGCTGCGGGTCAGAACTTTTGATAGACGGACGATATCGAGTACAAAGCTTACTTGGTCAAGGAGGATTTAGTCTGACTTATCAAGTGCTAGATTTTTATTCCACACCCAAGGTACTTAAAGTATTAACAGACAATCATCCTAAATATGTGGAACTATTTCAGCAAGAAGCTCGCGTGCTGGAAATTATGAATCATCCAGGCATTCCTAAGATTGATTTAAATGGTTACTTTACTTACTATCCTCAAGACAGAGAAGAACCATTACACTGCATTGTCATGGAAAAGATTGAGGGATTAGATCTAGAAGAATATATAGCTAAAAGAGGTAACAAGCCTATCTCATACAAACGAGCTTTACGCTGGTTAGCCGAACTAAGCTTAATCTTAGAACAAGTACATAACTTAAACTTTTTTCATCGCGATATTAAACCTAGTAATATTATGTTGAAAGCAAATGGTTGTCTAGTTTTAATCGATTTTGGTACAGCTAGACAAGTTTCAAATAGCTATATAGAAAAGCAATCGGCAGGACTGATTACTGGGGTAGTATCAAGCGGGTATACTCCCATGGAACAAATGAGAGGAAAAGCTATCAAACAATCAGATTTCTATGCTCTGGGAGGCACGATGATTTTTCTGCTTACAGCATTAAATCCTTTGGAATTTTATGACTCTCACAAAGATAAAATAGAATGGTCTGGAGGAGTTAAAAATATTCCATTTGAATTTATTTGTTTGATTGATTCGATGATATCTTCTTTCCCTATTGGCAGACCAAAAGACGCCAGAGCTATTTTCCAAGAAATTGTCAAAATCGATCCTAGTATGCATAGCGTAGAAAACTACTGGAAAAAACCATCAAGTGCTACATTTTCTCAACCAAGTAGGGCGTATACTCCAGTAGCTGTCTCTAATACTGATATCTTAGAGAAATCAAATAAATCAAATCAACAGGTATCTGCGGAGTTTGTAGACCGCTCCCGTCAAGAATTAGCAGAATTTATTGGGCCGATGGCTAGTATCATTTGCAATCAAACTTTAGCCAGCGATCCTAATTTATCAACTTCGGAGTTCGTTCGCGCACTAGCTAAGACAATTTCCGATCCTCAAGATGCGGAACAGTTCAGGAAGCGGTTACTACAAACATGAGTCAGATTTATTTATTGTGCAATTTATTATAACTATTTATTTTCAATCATATCCATTGCCATTTTGAGGCTAACTTTAAGACGATTTAAGGAACTAGATAAAATACCAATTTCATCATTGTTTTTGTGTTCAAACTCTACAGTAAAATCTCCTGTACTCAATTTTTTAGAAAGAGAAGACATTTTATTAATTGGATCGGTAATTGTTAATTTCAAAAATATGTTCAATAAAATAATTCCTATTAATAAAAATGCAAATACTGTTCCAATAACTAACCAGCGTAATTTTTGAGCCTGTTTTACAACCTGGCTTGCAGGAACAGAAATAATTTGCGCTCCTACAATTTCATTTATTTTCCAACCAAAACCATTATCCTTACCATAGGTTGCAATTTGACTTGCAGGGGCATTTGCAGGCAAGCTATGACATCTCAAACAACTTTCTTTCTTTATTGCAAGAGGACGAGCAATATAAAATAACTCTCCTCCTGGAATAGTACGAAAACCATATTTTTGTAAGTCTGCCATTTTTTGATTTATAGCATCAGGAGTTTGTCGAAAAGATTGTACTATTTCTGTTTCAAACTTATCTGCTTTGTCTCTTAAATTAGTAGGATTAAGGGTAGCTTCTTTATAGAAAAACTGTTGATATTCTTCATTATTCCTAAAGTTTTCAAAAACTTCTCGCGCTGAATAAGCAGGTACAGTTTGAGGTAAAAATAATTTTTCAGTTTCCAACCTTGATGCTAGCTCTGGATTTACCTGGCTACTAGTGTATTGACGAACAGAATTCATAGTTTCAATTAGCAATGATGCCTTCTCAGCAACAATTTGCTCTGCATAGCCCTCTAAAACTTTAGATAAAACGAAGCTAGTAGCCAAAGTCAACACTACAAGACTTACACTTAGTAAAAGATTCAGTTTAAGACCTAGTTTAATATTTTTTATCATAAATAATCTGCTCTCAGACTAATAAATTTCGCCGACTATTAAATAAATAATACTCACTTTCTTGAGGTATAGTTTAAGTATGTTGATTATTGTAATGATCGATAAATATTAATAAAGAATATAAAGTTTTTAGTATTATTCAAACAAAATATTTACATTAAGTAAAAATAGATTGTTAAATATCTTTAAGAAAATTTAGTTTTAACTTTAGAAATAAAACATATAATTAATCATGATACTACGCCATTTCTTAGGAGTAATATTTATTTCATGGATAATAACAGCTTGTAATCAAGTTGATGAAGGAATATCTGGCAAATTAGTTATTGGTGTCGTTAGTTATGGAGAAAAAGAGCTCTCTTTAGAACAATATTCTGATTTGCGAAATTATCTGAGCACTCAACTCAAAAGTATTGTTGAGATAGAGCCAGCTTATAATGAAATTCAAGCCATAGAACAGATTTCCAAACAGAGATGGGATTTAGTTTTTGCTTCTCCTGGTTTAGCTGCGATCGCAATTGATCGATATCAATATAAGCCCATTTTTTCCTTGGAAGGAGTTGAAACAGTCCGCTCGGTAATCGTAGTAAATCAAGATAGTCGTTTTCAGACTCATCAAGATCTTGCAGGTGAAAGTATCGTTTTAGGACAAGAAGGTTCAGTTACTAGTTATTATTTGCCTATCTATAATCTTTATGGTTTGACTTTGGAAAAAGTCCTTTTGTCTCCTACTCCCAAAAATAGTTTAGTGTGGTTGGAAAAAGAAGAAGTTGCTGCTGCTGCCATATCACTTCAAGAGTTTAATAAATACCGCCAAGAATTTAAACCAAATCAATTTCGCATTATCAATCTTGATTCTCACACTGTCCCTTCGGGGGCAATTGTAATGAGCGACAAAATCAATTTACAACAGAGCCAGTTGATTACGAATGTTTTAGCCGAAACTCCTTCTCATATCGCTGCTTCAGCTAGCTTTTTACCCAATCAAGAAGTGGCACAATATGAATATTTAATCAAGGTAATCAAGAGAGTTGGATTAATTTCTGAAAGGATAAAAGAACAGCCTGCTTTGTTTTATGAGCAGAAAAAAGTGCTGCAAAATAAGGACGAATGATTTGTTATACATAACTTTATGGAAATGGAGAGTTTGTTCTTAACAAAGCTTGGTTAAAGTCCCTTGTCAGGTAATAATGAAGATCGATTGAATTAAGTACATTTTCTTTTCGTATGGTACAAGCCGACAAAAAACTAACTGAGCCAGAAACCCCTGTGACGTTTAACTTAAATAGTTATCTAAAGCAGCAAAAAACTTTAGTTGAAAAGGCTTTAGATCAGTCAATTGCGATCGCTAGACCAGAAAAAATATATGAAGCAATGCGCTATTCATTGTTGGCTGGGGGTAAACGTTTACGCCCCATTCTTTGCCTGGCAACTTGCGACTTGACTGGAGGTACGGTAGAAATGGCGATGCCTACTGCTTGTGCTTTAGAGATGATTCATACCATGTCTTTGATCCACGACGATCTTCCTGCAATGGATAATGATGACTTTCGTCGTGGAAAACCAACTAACCACAAGGTATATGGTGATGACATTGCAATTTTAGCAGGGGATGGCTTACTCGCTTATTCCTTTGAATATGTCGCTACCCAAACCAAAAATGTAACTCCAGAGAATATAATCCGAATAGTGGCTTGTTTGGGTCGTACCGTAGGTGCTGCGGGTTTAGTTGGGGGACAGGTATTAGACTTAGAGTCTGAAGGAAAATCGGATATTACCGCCGAAACCTTGAGCTTTATTCATACTCACAAAACAGGGGCATTGTTAGAAGCTTCGGTGGTGTCTGGAGCAATCTTAGCCAACGCTTCCCAGTCAGATATAGATAGATTGTCTAAGTATGCTCAAAATATTGGTCTGGCTTTTCAGATAATTGATGATATTTTAGATATTACTGCCACAGACGAGCAGTTAGGCAAAACTGCTGGTAAAGATCTAGAAGCTCAAAAAGCTACTTATCCTAGCCTGTGGGGTCTAGAAAAGTCTCGCCTTAAAGCACAGGAATTGGTAGATAGTGCGATCGCACAACTTTCAGTTTATGGAGCAAAGGCTGAACCATTAAGAGCAGTAGCTAACTATATAGTAACTCGCGATCGCTAGCAAATATATTTACCCATTAACAATGTTTTTAGAGGCAAAGAAGATAAACCATGCAGGAAGTTGCTGATATCTTACACAATCGGATATTAATGGTCGCACTCTTAGCCTGCATCTCAGCACAAGGGTTAAAGTTGGTCATCGACCTATTTAGAAGCCGTAAGCTAAACGTTACTTATTTAATGTCTCCAGGAGGAATGCCTAGCGCACACTCTGCCTTAGTTGGTGCATTGGCTACTAGCGTTGGCTTAATTAAAGGTTGGTCTTCTGCCGAATTTGCGATCGCCTGTCTGTTTGCGATCATCGTCATGTATGACGCTGCGGGGGTACGTCAGGCTGCGGGAAAGCAGGCTAAAATCCTCAATCAGCTAATTGATGAACTGTTTCAAGAAGAACACAATCTCAATGAAGAAAGACTAAAAGAATTGCTGGGACATACACCCTTTCAGGTTTTGGTAGGTTTAAGTTTGGGGATTAGTATTGCAATGGTATTTGGGAAATACGTCTGGCTGATTAATTAAGGCTAAAATTTAATCAAACGGTTAAAGTAGTAGCCGTCCAGATCGTCCAACCATCCAGAAGCCACAAGACCATAGTGCAAGCAAACAAAATCATATACATCCAGGGTTGAGAAAGAGGACGAACATCAACAGTATCAATACCAGTCTTTTCTGAGACGATATTAACCATCTTGTTAAAGCCAGCGATACGCATTGGTAGCAAATAAGCCTTCTCAGCAGTAGGAGAAGTAAAGTAGTAGACTAAGCCACCTTGTCCCGTGGTACGCATTTTAAGGTTATCAATTTCTTGCCAAGATAAAGACCAACCCTTGCGGAAAAAACCCAGGCACCCAACTAGGATAGGCTACCTTTATTTGTTCATCGTCTAGAATAACCTGTTCGCTAAGAGCAGCATAAATTGCGATCGCCCCTAAAGCAATTCCGATCCACAACATCCAAGATGGTACTGGTGCATTGGTAAAGTCTGCTAAAAAAGGTAACGGAACTGTTAAACCAATATAAAGGGATAACAGAGTTATACGGATAATGGGAGAAATTTTAAAAATGTTCATTTTATAATTACTTAGTACTGTTACCGTAGGCATAGTCAGTTTGTGTTCGAGTAAAAAGATATTTATATATTGATTATCTCTAAGTAATTTAACATTTCTTAATGATGGTCACAAAATTTGACTCCATGAATCAAAAATCAGCAATTTGGATTTACGACACCACCCTCAGAGATGGCTCTCAAGGAGAAGGGATTTCTTTATCCTTAGATGATAAGCTGAAAATCGCTCGTAAACTAGACCAGATGGGAATTCCCTTTATTGAAGGAGGATGGCCAGGAGCAAACCCTAAAGATGTACAATTCTTCTGGAAACTAAAAGAAGAACCTCTAAAAAATTCTGAAATAGTAGCTTTTTGCTCCACTCGTCGCCCAAATGTGGCAGCAGCAGAAGATAAGATGCTTCAGGCGATTTTAGCTGCGGGGACTCATTGGGTAACTATCTTTGGTAAATCCTGGGATCTTCATGTTATTGAAACCCTTAAGACTAGTTTAGAAGAAAATCTAGCAATGATCCGCGATACGATTGAATATTTGCGCCAGTCAGGACGAAAAGTAATTTACGATGCCGAACATTGGTTCGATGGTTATAAGCATAATCCAGAATACGCTTTGAAGACTTTGAAAACTGCACTAGAAGCGGGGGCTAAATGGTTGGTTTTATGCGATACCAATGGGGGTACGCTACCCCACGAAATTAGCCAAATTGTTACAGAAATGATTGTTGCAATGCCAGAGTTAAATGAAGGTAAGGGCAAAATTGGTATTCATACTCATAACGATGCAGGAACAGCAGTCGCCAATGCGATCGCCGCAGTGATGTCTGGTGCAACTATGGTGCAGGGGACAATCAACGGCTATGGGGAAAGATGTGGCAATGCTAATTTATGTACCTTAATTCCTAACCTACAGTTAAAGCTGGGCTATCAATGTTTGGGACAACTAGAATTATCTCAGTTAAGTCCTAGTAGTCGTTTAATTAGTGAGATAGTCAATCTTGCTCCTAATGATAATGCACCTTTTGTCGGGCGATCGGCATTTGCTCATAAAGCAGGAGTTCATGTCTCGGCAGTAGCCAAAAATCCTTTAACTTACGAACATATTCAACCAGAATTAATTGGTAATCAAAGAAGAATTGTGATTTCCGATCAGTCAGGCTTGAGCAATGTTTTACATTATGCAGCTAAGTTCGGTATCAACTTAAGTAAACAAGATGTTACCTGTCGCCAAATTTTAGATCGACTAAAAACTTTAGAAAATGAGGGATATCAGTTTGAAGCAGCCGAGGCTAGTTTTGAATTATTGATGCGATCTATCCTCCAACCCCACAAGCAGTTGTTTCAACTCAAGGGTTTCCAAGTACACTGCAATATTCAGCAAAAAATAGATAACCCAGCAAGCAAAGCTTTAGCTACGATAAAGGTAGAAGTAGATGGTAAAAACTTACTAGAAGTAGCAGAAGGTAATGGTCCAGTAGCAGCCTTGGATAGTGCTTTACGTAAGGCTTTAGTCGAGTTTTATCCTGAAATTGCTGACTTTTATTTAGCAGATTACAAAGTTCGTATTTTGGATGGAGGCGCGGGAACAGCTGCAAAAACAAGGGTTTTGGTCGAATTCAGTAATGGTAAAGAAAGATGGACAACTATCGGAGTATCAGCCAATATACTAGATGCGTCTTATCAAGCAGTAGTCGAAGGTATGGAATATGGTTTATTATTGCAAGCCTCCAGCGCAAAAAAAGTAAGTATTCTTAATTAGAAGTTTTAAACATATATGACGGCTCTCCCAAACACAACTAAAACTAGACTTAAAAAAATTCCCCAAGTACCTGGTGCTGTTTGGGAAGGAGATCGTCGTCCATTGGGAAATATGGCATCTCATTTAGATTTAGGCTTGGGAACTGATGGAGAATGTATCCTCTGGGTAGATGGCTCGGAAGGTGCAGTCGTGGCAATGGATGTAGTAGGGGAAGATATGGGGATTGAGGCAGTAGTCAGAACTCTGTTGCGGGCGATTGAGTCTCCCCATCATCCAGGACAACCCCACCGCCCACAAAAAATCGTGGTGCGCGATCGCGAAATTCAATTTTTCTTGCGGGGTGCATTGCAGGGATTAGAGATTAATATTGAATATTCTCCCCAGCTACCCTTAATAGATCGCTTATTTGAAAGCTTTAGTGAGATTGATGACGAGGCGGAATCCGAACTGCCCGCTATATATCAAGATGCAATGAAAGATGTTGCCAACAGCATTTGGGATAATGCCCCTTGGGAATTGTTGGCAGATAGTGATATTTTGCGAGTTGAATTAAAAAACTGTCAGATCGATGAGGTTTATCTTTGCGTCATGGGTATGATGTCGGCTGAATTTGGTGTATTGCTTTATCGCTCTTTGGATTCTCTCAAACAGTTTAGGACTGTTGCATTAGGAGAAAATCAATCTCCTGCCGAATTGGAAAAAGCTTTTTTAGCTCAAGACTGCTGGTTTCTGAACTATGAAGAAATTGAATCAGAATCAGACTGGATGGAAACAGGAGAAGTAGAAGAAATAGAACCCTTTTTTGGTAGCTTGCATCCCTTTGAAGGTATGCGCCCGTTTTTGGATGAAGAAGAAGCCAAAATTATCTATGCAGTATTAGAGTCGTTAGTTCGTTTTTGCGCTCGCAATCGCCTGACTTTAGCCCAAGAACCAATTGATGCTGTTTCTAAATCCTATCGAATTACCCTGCCTCCTACAAGTGCAGAAAAGGAGATTATTTCGACCAAAATTTCTACCCTACCAGAATTAACAGAAGAGCTTTTGAATATTGGCATGAGCGATTATGCCGATGACATGATGGACGAGATGGACATTTCTATTCAAGAAGATTTTATTCCTGATGGCTCTTTGGTTACTTTGACTCGCATATCTACGGATATTATTAAACAGCTTAAGCTTCAAAGAAAAACCTATCATCAATCTTTAGATATTACCCCTAAAGGAACAGAACTACCCACCATCTTTATTCAAACTACCCGCCCCAAAGCCAAACATTTGATCGATCGCATTAAAGAAGCAGGAGGAATTAAATCAGTTTGTTTTAACCCAGGAGAAGATCCTTTTAGCGGCAACTCTTACGATTTAGGTATGTTTCAAACGGGTGATGATGAGCTATGTATATTTGCCGAGTATTCTCAACAAGCGCCAGAACATATCGAGATGGTACAACAATGGCATCAAAGCTGCAAAAAAACCCAAGGATACTGTGTGTTGATCGTGGCGATGGGAGTTACAGGAAACAACCGTGGTAATCCCCAGATTAAAGATATGCTGGCTTTGTATGAAGTTAAGTCAATTAATGGCTCAGATATAGGTATGGGAGTTTTAGAGTTAATGCCAAATTTTGATTAAATGTATAGTTGTTCCATATAGAAACTAGAGGATTTTAATAGACACTACTGCCTACTACCTAAATTTGAGCCAGCCTGTAGCTTAAAGCTGATTAATTGTATAGGTATCCTTTGCTCTCCCCATAGCAAAAAATAAGGAATGACGAACGCTTTTACCAGCTTGGGTGATAAAGACAACTAGAGCCACACTAGCCAAAATTGCTGCTAGAGCAAAGATACCCCGATAGCCTCCTAGTACGGTAGCCAGAGAACCGAGAATCAATCCACCCATAGCAATACCCACATCAAATCCACCCATACAAAGAGCAAAAACTTTACCTCGTTCGTTAGCATAAGAGCGATCGCTTATTAATGCTAAAACCAAAGGAATCAAAATACCTGCTCCCGAACCTTCGGCGATCGCTGATAAGATAAACATTGCTGGAGTTTCTGCTTGAGTAAGCAAAATCATCGAAATGATATAGCAGACAATACTTCCGCTGATAAATAAGCCACGACCATAGCGATCGCTTGCCTGACCAACGAACAAACGTACTGAAAAAGAGGAAATCGCTACTACCGTATAAAAGAAGCCTACATTGAAATCCAGCTGCAATTCTGTAATAAATAGAGGTAAGAAAGCAATTAAACTACCAAAAACTAGTCCTATAAGCAATAAAACAATAGTAGGTATCATCAAGCCAGGATCTTTAACTAATTGCCCAAATTCTCGCTGGATTAATTTAGAATTTGCATTTTTTTGTGACGTAGATCCTGGCAAAGATGACTCTTTTATTTGACTGGCTAATAACAAAGCCAAAATCCCACAAGCGATCGAAAGTAAAAAGAGTACTTCATAACCCGTACCTTCTGGGAAGAAACTCTTACCACTCTGCTGTAAGAAACCGCCTAAAGCTGGACCAATAGACATCCCAATTGGTACAGCTAAATTCATGTAACCAATTAAAGTTCCTCGATGCTGGATGGGGGCTAAATCTACTACCAAGGCACTATAGCCAATCGTAAACGCTGCGATACTGATGCCATGAAAAGCTCTAATGTATCCCAAACCAAGAATGGAATGAACGAGTAAATATCCTACTGGTGCGGAGGCTGCAACAAAAGCTCCAATTAATATTACTAGCTTGCGACTGCGACGATCTGCTACTTTGCCCAACCAAGTGCGGGAAGCAATTAGCCCAATAGCAAAACAACTCATCACCAAGCCTACTTGTTGAGTTGTTCCCCCCATCGATTGAATATAGGTAGGTAAGGTGGGTAACATCAAAGTGATGCTAATCCAAAAGAGCAAACCAGCAAAGAATAGGTTGGTTAGTTTTTGCTTTGTTTCGGTTTCGAGAACTTTCCAGGCTTCCACGTAATATAAAGACCGCTATCAATTGACTATCAGTTATCTTAACGTTACTTAACAAAATTGAGTTCTACAGAAAGGAATAGATAAATTTACTCAGATAGACATAGCATAAAGTTTGTCAAATATTGGATTATCAGTATCAATCATCAACTCTAACAACTAACAAAAGGTCACTTTATCTCTTTATCCCTTTCTTTATCCCTTTGCCCTAAAGGAAGATGCGGATGAGATAAAAAGTTACCATGCCCTTCGGGCTGAAGTCAGAAGTCACAAAGGGGTATTAGTTGCGGCTAAAGCCTTTCTGACTGCGGTGGATTATCCGCATATTTACTTCTTTGCATGATTAACTTCGCCACTAAACCAGTCCAGCCTGTTTGATGAGATGCACCCAAACCCGCACCATCATCCCCGTGAAAATATTCATTAAATAACAACAAATCTTTCCAATTATCATCGTTATGGAATTTCATAAAGTCGCCATAGAGTGGTCTTAAGCCATTATCTTTGACTAAAAAGATATTAATTAAACGTCTTTCTATTTCTGACGCCACTTCCCAGAGATTCATCATATTACCTGAACCTGTAGGACATTCAACTTTAAAATTGCCATCATAATAGTAATCAAATCTTTGTAGAGATTCAATTAAAAGATAGTTGATAGGAAACCAAATCGGACCACGCCAATTAGAGTTCCCGCCAAACATTTTAGTCGGAGATTCGGCGGGTTCATAGGTCACATCGTAGGTTTCGTCATGGGTTTCAAAAGTATATGGATGTTCTTTATGATATTTAGAAACAGAACGAATACCATAATCACTAAGGAATTCCGTTTCATCTAGCATTTTGGCTAACACTAAACGTAAGCGATCTTCGTTCACTACTGCTAAAAGACGGCGAGAATTGTTATCGCACCCTTCCATACAGGCTAAGTTACGGCTGAGTTGAGGGCGTTCGTTGACAAACCATTCTATTCTGCTTCTAAATCCTGGTAACTTATCTAAAGTTTCTTGACCGATAGTAGTAACAGCCAAAAGGGGAATTAATCCTACAAGCGATCGCACTTTAAGATCCATATTCTCACCATTTGGCAGATGCAGCACATCATAATAGAAGCCATCTTCTTCGTTCCATAAGTCTGCACCATCAGAACTCATATGGTTCATGGCGTCAACGATATATAAGAAGTGTTCAAAGAATTTACTGGCGATATCTTCGTAAATATCATTATCTTGGGCTAATTCTAAAGCAATGGTAAGTAAATCTAAACAATACATTGCCATCCAACTAGTACCATCAGATTGAGATAATATACCTCCTGTGGGTAAGTCTCCCCCGCGATTAAATACGCCAATATTATCTAAGCCCAGAAAACCACCCTGAAAAATATTATTATTTTCGTCGTCATGTTGGTTTACCCACCAAGTAAAGTTCATCAGAAGTTTTTGAAATACTCGCTCTAGAAACTTCTTATCCGAACGTCCATAAATCTCTTGTTCAATCGTATAAACACGCCATACAGCCCAAGCATGAACAGGAGGATTTACTCCATCAAAATCCCATTCATATGCTGGCATTTGCCCATTTGGGTGCATATACCATTCACGAGTAAGATGTTCTAGCTGTTTCTTGGCAAAATCTGGATCGATCGCAGCTAAAGGTATCATATGGAAAGCTAAATCCCAAGCTGCAAAATAAGGATATTCCCATTTGTCGGGCATGGATAAAACATCATCAGTATGTAGATGTATCCAGTTACTATTTGTACCGTCTTTGCGTGATTCTGGTGGTGGTGGTGAGGCTGGATCTCCTTTTAACCAAGCATCTACTACGTAGTGATAGTACTGTTTATTCCACAACATCCCTGCAAATGCTTGGCGTTCAACATTTTGCAGTTCTGCGGTTTTGGGATAAGGCGAAACGCGCTGATAAAATTCATCGGCTTCTTGCTGGCGTACCTGAAATGTATCATTAAACGTTTGTCCGAAAGGAGTATCTAAATCTGGTTTATCGCAGAGTCTTAGTTGAATAGCAGTAGTTTCTCCTGGTTCTAATTGTAAAGTATAGTGGGCTGCAAATTTTGTCCCAATATTATTGGTATTTACAGCATCCTGTTTTCCTTCTACAACATATTTGTGAAAGGCATCTTTAACGTAGGGAGAATCATTTTCTTGATGGGATAGGCGTTGATAATTGGTATCATTTTCGGTAAACAACAAAGACGCATTGTCAGATGTCTCTGCCGATGGATGGGCGCAGTATAACCAGCGCGTACCTAAGTCAGGGTGTTGGGTTTCAATTATACTGTAGTCTTCAGTTTGTTCGTATATCTTTAGTTTGGGCTTGTCAACTTCGTAGCCCCATGACCATGTATTGCGAAACCAAAGGGTAGGAAGTAAATGTATAGTTGCAGTTCTCACTACTACGGTTGGTTATTTGGATATAAATTAAAATATCTTCATCGCTTTGTTTGGCATATTCAACGGTGACATCAAAATATTCATCGTCATCAAAGATGCCCGTTTCGATTAACTCAAACTCTCTATCTTTTAAACCCCGCTGTTTATTTTCCTGTTCCAATTGACTGTAGGGAAAAGCTTTCTGGGGATACTTATATAAAAATTTCATATAGGAATGAGTCGGAGTATTATCCAAATGGAAGTAATATTCTTTGGCATCTTCCCCATGATTCCCTTGAGTATTAGTCAAGCCGTATAGTCTTTCTTTTAAAAAAGGATCGTTGCCATTCCACATCCCCAAGGAAAAACATAATCGTTGGTGATTATCCGAGATACCTGCAATGCCATCTTCTCCCCAACGATATGCTCGATAATGAGACTGTTCAAAGCTAAAACTATCCCAAGCTGAACCATCTGCACTATAGTCTTCTCTTACCGTTCCCCATTGGCGGTTACTCAAGTAACAACCCCATCTGCGCCAGTATGCTGTTTTTTCTCGATCTTCTTTTAATCTAATTTCTTCTTGAGTCAGCTTTTGGGCTTCGGACATAATTTAAGCAGTGTAAACTATTGTTAAGTTTTAATATATTGTACTCCTATCTCTAATTTAATCTTACTTATGACTGAGAACATAATGTATTGTTTTGTAACATAAAACAGGATCGAAAAACTAGTTTTTTAATTTTGATCGCTTTTTTATCCTTTTCTCTTATTAATGCTGATAGCCAAGCTGCAAAAGTGAAGATTGAAACAAATGTGATTAGTCAGGCTACAGATGATGGGGAAGAGATTATTAACAGATGCACAAGCAATGGTTTGGACAAAATTTAATGGTTAACGAAATAAAGAGGTTGAAGTCTTGTCTTGAACTCAAATAAGCAACGTAAAATTAGGCTTTATAAGCTTAAATAAAAAAATGTCCGAACTGTTGACAAGATGATTTAAATTTAACTAAAAAGCTCTTTTCTCAACAACGCGATTAGTTGAGCTTGCAGAACGCAAGGGGTAGTGGCGTTTAATAAACCATGTGGCGATAGGTTTTGCTTATTCTGAGCTAATGCTAACTCTTTGCTGGGAAATTAAATTAATTGCTTCTTCGGCGCTTAATATTTTATTTCGAGATTAATTTACTGTAGCCAGTAGTTAGCCATAGCTTGTTGACTAATGTACGAACATTCGATTAAATGCCTACTGACTACTAGAAGAGTGGAAAATTACTTACTTTCTGCTTCATCTCTTAGAGAATCTGCTTTTTCCTGTTTTTCTTGACCAGCTTGAACTGCTTCTGGATTGTCGGAAAATTCTCCAAGGTTTTCTCTAATTTTACCTTCAATGTCTTCGCTTCTAGCTTCTGCTTTAAGCTTTAGCTCTTCTGCTGTTTTTTTCACGTCTTTCATATCCATAATCTTTTTTTTCCTATCTGTCAACACAATCAACATAGCAGCAATGTTTATGGAAATCTTCTATCTTTCGACTTATTTATTTTTACTGTAACTTTAAAAGTTATATCTTCTTATTGAGTAATGATTAGAGTTGAGATAAGCCAAGATCGTTTAAGTTAAAAATAATTAGGATCGATAGTTTTTAGATAGCCAAAAAAACTAATCGATAATAACTATCAAGAAGCCTGTTATGCTTCCAAAAATTCATCCCAAAACTCTTCCCATTTTTCTTCAGATAAAAAAACGCTGAATAGAACGGCAAAAGTGACTAATGGCAGAGCGATCGCTGCGCTAAACACACCGAAAGCTAAGTGAGAAGCTCTAGAAGATGTATTGATTATCTTTCTTGATAAGGTCGAATTATTTCTTTCGGACATCAAAAATGCCAGAAAAAATGGTTTGTTGAGTAAAAAATTCATAGGACTAAAAAAGTGGAAATGTTAGATTGCAGAGTTTCATTTATAACTTGCAATTGAAATGAAGTTTTTAATCTACATTAAAATTACATTTACAAGACTGTTTACACTATCTTGATACTAATTTTATATTCTAATTCTAACTGTATTTAAAGTTAGTTAATTTTCATTTGATATGCACTACGGTAACTCCTGCACCACCCTCTTTTTGCTCGGCTAGTTCAAACTTGTCTACCTGAGAATGACGCTTAAGATACTCATGAACCCCTTGACGTAAGCGTCCTGTCCCTTTACCATGGATGATCCACAACATCCCAGACTCGATCGCATGGGCGATGGCATTATCAATTTCAATTTCAGCATTGTTTACCCTGCTACCACGAATGTCAAGGGTGTTTTTAGAAGTCCGCACTGCTACAGCAGGTTTTTTCTCTTTGAGAGATGTAGTTTTCTTGGTTGTGGCTTTAGGCTTGACTTCTGCTTTCTGTCCGTCTAAAGATTCAATTTCGGCTAATCCGACATTCATTTTCATCATGCCAAATCGAATAGCTAGCTGTTCTGTCGCTTCATCTATGCTTAATACTTCTCCTGTCTGATTGAGACGAGGAATTCTCACTTTCTCGCCAATTTTAGGTTTATAGCTTGGTTTAGCTGGCTTTGGCGTGTGAGTTTTAGCTAATTCTTTGGCTGTAATGCGATTGATCGCCTCGGTAGCCTGTTGGGTTTTCTGCATAGTGCGATCGCCCTTTTGCAGTTGATGGATCACCTGGGCAATTTCCTTTTTAGCATCAGCGATCGCTTCTGTCACCGCTTTTTCCTGGACTACTTTTAATTCTTTTTCCCTCTCTTGCAAAGAAGAAGCTTTTTGGGATACTTCCGAATAAAAACGCTCGGTTTGTTCTAATAGCTTACCTGCTTCTTGAGCTTTGGCTTCTTGTTCTCGCCGTTGTTCTTCTAGGGCTGCAATCACCTGGTTGACATCCTCGGATGAACCCGTACCAACTAAAGATTGAGCCTCTTCAACAATGCTAGTACTTAGCCCTAATCGTTGAGCAATGGTCAAAGCATTAGAACGCCCAGGAATACCCCACAAAAGACGATAGGTAGGTTGAAGAGTGCTGTCATCAAATTCTACCGAAGCGTTTTCGAAACGTTCGTCTTGGTATTTAAGGGCTTTCAATTCGCCATAATGGGTAGTGGCAATAGTGAGCAAACTATGTTCGGCTAAATGCTTTAAAAGAGCGATCGCTAAAGCACTCCCTTCAGCGGGATCTGTACCAGCACCTACTTCGTCTAGCAATACTAAAGAATTTTTTACAGTCTCATCTTGTAAAGCTGCAATAATTCGACTGATACGGCGTATATGTCCTGAAAAAGTAGATAAGCTTTGCTGTAAAGACTGCTCGTCGCCAATATCAGCCAAAACCATATCAAACCAGGGTAATTCCACTGGTTCTTTGGCGGGAACAAACATTCCAGCCTTTGCCATTAGCGCAGCTAATCCCATTGTCTTGAGGGTAACTGTTTTTCCTCCAGTATTAGGTCCTGTGATTGCCACTACTTTAGTTTCTTCTTTTACCAAAACATCAATAGGAACAACTTCTATACCTTCCTCATGACGCTGTTGCCACACTAATAGAGGGTGACGCAAACGACGTAGAGTAGTAGTCTCTTCCTTTGTCGTATCGATAAACCTGGGGGGATTTGCTTCCAACCATAAGCCATAACGCGCCCTGGCGGTGGCTAAATCCAACATAGTAGCTGCAATCAAAACTCGTTCTAAGTCTTCCTGCACTTCCCCGACTTTCTCCGATAAAGCCTTTAAAATAATCTCTTCTTCCCGCTTTTCCTGTCGCTCTTTTTGACGTAGTTGATTTCCTAGCTGTACCACAGCATTAGGTTCAATATAGTAAGTAGAACCCGTACTAGAAACATCATGAACAATACCTTTAATAGTTTCCTTTTGGGCTGGTTTGACAGGTAAAACAAAGCGATCGCTTCTTTGAGTAATTACCGCTTCTTGAATAGCAGTAGAGTTGCGCTGCATGATATTTTGCAGGGTTTTATAAATGCGATCGCGTAAACTCTTTATTTCACCCCGAATACCTGCTAGCTTAGGATTAGCGCGATCGGTAATTTCCCCGCGATCGTCAATACAGTGATGAATTTCTTTCTCAATATCAGGATAGGTACGAATGTCTCTAACTAATTCTTCCAGGGTAGGCAATTCCTCATTTTTGCGATCGATTAAACGACGCAGATACCTCACCCCCGCTAGGGTAGTGGCTATATTTAAGAGTTCTTTGGCTGACAATACTCCTCCAATACCCGATCGCTCTAAAGATGCTCCAATATCTTGAATACCTTTAAAAGTCCACCCAGAATCTAATTGTTGTTCGAGATTGTAAATTTCTTTCGTCTGGGCTAGCAAGTTCTCACTTTCTACCTGGGTAGTAGGCAATTTCAAATGACGTGCTGCCACAACACCTAACTTAGTTGCTGCGAACGTAGATAAATTTTGACATACACGATGCCATTCCAATAAGTCTAGGGTTTCGGTGGTAATCACGGGCAGTCTGTCTTATGTAGGGGATAAATTGGCGAATTTGAAATATTTGAGCCTTGATGAAATACAAATATACTTTCGATTTAACTTGCTTCAAAGGCACGTTGCAACAGTTTGTATAAAAAAGTTACACTACATTAAGAATAGTTGACTTTAGCAGTTATCTGCAACCAAAGGTAATTTAAATCATGAAAAAGAAAGAAGGTAAGTTTGGCTTCACTAATTACGCTGAAATTTGGAATGGTCGTCTAGCAATGATTGGCTTTGTTACAGCCCTAATTGTTGAAATGAATACTGGAAAAGGAGTTTTGGCTCAGTTTGGTCTGATGTAATAAAGGGGCTTTGCCCCAGCTATAAGCTATAAGCGTTCTTTAATAAAGTATTTGAGCCTACTCCTAAAGGAAGATGCGATCTCGCACGAGCTTATGGCTTATAGCTTATCAAATTTTGTATTTCTTCAAAGATAGAAAACACAGCAATAAAATTACACACTAACTAACGTCCAATTTGGTGCGCCACAGTGTATATTCTCCTTCGATAACCAAACATGGTTGCGTACTAAAGCGATCGCTATAGTCTTTAACTGTAGCTTTAATATCATTGGTGGAGATTGCTAGGTGTAGTTTGTTCATCTATCTTTCTGCAAATATTGCCGACTGTAATTTTTCCGCTAATATTTCTACATTAGGTTCTTTAAGTACCTCCAAATGCTCTCCAGGGACATCATAAATAGATAAGCCCGATTCCGCTAACTCTCTCCATCCCAGTTTTAAATCCATGTCTTCACTAGCGCGGAAAAGAGTAACATGACCTGGATATGGTTTGATCTGATAGTTCTGGTTTACCTGTTGATATTCTTTTTTGCGTTTGATGTATTCTGCTTTAGCAAAGCTACGGCTGGTTGGGTCGAAGAAATTTTCCCTGATCCAGTTTACTGAATACAAATTAGATTTAGCATGATTTAAAACATCCGTGCTACGCCATTGAACTCGATTGATGATATGGGCTACGCCTTGATTATTTATTTTTTTGATATGACCAACTACACGATCTTTCAGGGGAAGAATTTTAGCTGCGGATTTGCGATCGGGAAGGAAGGTATCTATAAGTCCTAAAAATTCTACCTTATGTCCTTGAGATACAAGTACTTGAGCAATCTCATAAGCAATTACTCCACCAAAAGATACTCCCATGAGGTGATAGGGTGCTTGAGGCTGGACTAATTTAATTCTATGAGCATAGTATTGTGCCAAGCCAATAATATCTCTGGGATGGGGAACATCTGCTTCGTTGCTAAAAAACGATGATAGTCCATACAGACTTATATCCCGATTTAGATACTTAGCTAAGGGGAGATATAGCTCTAAACCATGACCTAGATTGTGGATACCAAATAAAATTGGTTGAGAATTTCCTTCTTTGATCGGTACAAAGCTTTTAATTGTAGAAACTGGTTCTTCTTGACTAACTAACTTGGCTAAAGCCTGGGGGGTTGACGACTGAAATATACTAGAGATAGGAATTTTTTGCTGATATTTCTGCTCGATTTCTGTAACTAAACGGGCTGCAATTAAAGAGTTTCCTCCAAGCTCAATAAAGTTATCTTCAGCACTAATTTTTGCTACTCCTAAGATACTTTCCAACATCTGTATAATCTCAGATTCCATC
Organism: uncultured cyanobacterium; assembly: GCA_963799375.1. Lineage (GTDB taxonomy): Bacteria > Cyanobacteriota > Cyanobacteriia > Cyanobacteriales > Xenococcaceae > Waterburya. Next base: position 219,415 of record CAWCWY010000003.1, on the reverse strand, counting down.
TGATTACTAGGAGCAACATAGTTGTTCTGTTTATCCTCAATAGCACTCTTCGCTAGAGCATTGCGATCTATTTTACCGCTGGCGGTTAAAGGAAAAGAATCACAAAAGACTATATTGCTCGGCAGCATATATTTAGGTAGCTTCTCTAGAACAAAATTCCGTATTTCTTCCTTGGTTGGAGGATTTTGACTGGGAACAATATATGCAGTCAGAGTTTCATTCAGCTTGTTTTTTTCGACTACTACAGCCGATTCTAAAATTTGTTGATGTTGAACTAAGATGGTTTCAATCTCTCCCAATTCAACCCGCAAGCCATTAATATTAACTTGGCGATCGCTTCTACCTTGAAATTGAACTGTACCGTTGGACAGATAACGCCCCAAATCTCCTGTTTTGTATAGTTTTGCCCCAAGAACAAAAGGATTGGCAATAAATTTTTCAGCGGTTAATTCTGGTTTATTGAGATATCCCAGAGCAACTCCCGCACCGCTAATATGGATTTCTCCCGTTACTCCAATGGGAACGGGTTTTAAATCTTTATCCAAGACATAGACTCGCATATTGGGAATGGGTGAACCTACTGGCAAAGATTTGAAGCGCAGATCCATTTCTTCAGGAATATAGTAGATCGTAACTACTCCCGTACCTTCGGTTTGTCCATAGATATTGGCTAGCTTAACCTCTGGGTTAAAAAGTTTCCGCCAACACTGATATATTTCTACTGATACCTGTTCTCCTCCTGCTGCAACCAACCGTACTCGATTGTCCATCAAGCTTTGACGACGCTCTAGGCTCAAACTATCTAGTATTCCTGAAAAGTTGCGCCAGAAAGAAGGTACGCGATCTACTATTGTCACCCCATGCTCTTTAATTAACTCGAACATTTTGAGAGGATCTTTTTTATCGGCGGTAGTTAAAATTGAAACTGTCGCCCCTTGAGCTAAGGGCATTAATAGCTGTCTGGCAGAGACGATCAAGGCAATTGAACCACGATGGAGATAAACATCTTCGGGGGTAATATTTAAGGCTATTTGCAAAGAATAAGCATAATGACTCAAGTTGCCGTGGGTAATCATCACCCCTTTCGGTTTTCCTGTCGAGCCTGAAGTGTAAACAATGTGAGCTAAATCTAGGGGATCTAAGTCAATGTTCAGATTGTCTGATAGTTGCTGCTCGATTAAATTCCAGTCTCGATCTAAACAAATCAAAGATTGAATATTAGCTGATTGAGGTAGTTTATCCTGTAGCGTAGATTCGGTTAATAATACTGTAATTTGAGAATCTTCTAGGATATATTCCAGTCTAGCTGGGGGATTTTCTTGGTCTAGAGGAACATATCCTGCACCAGTTTTTAATATACCTAATACCCCTACAACCATATCAGGCGATCGCTCTAAACACAAGCCGACTAAAGACTGTTTCCCAACTCCTAAAGTGGTTAAATAATGGGCTAGCTGATTGGCTCTTTGGTTTAACTCCTCGTAAGTTAATTGTTGTGATTGACACCTTAAAGCGATCGCATTAGGGTTTTGCGCTACTCTAGTTTCAAACAGTTGATGAACGCATTGAGATTCTAATCCTACTTCGGTTTGATTCCATTGATGGAGAACCGAATTTTCCTCTGTTTCTGTCAGCAAAGATAATTTATTTAGCTGCTGTTGGGGATGTTCGGCAATGTCTTCTAAGAGTCGGTAATAGTTATCGATAATTCTTTGGCAGGTTTCTGGCAGAAATAGGCTCTGGTTGAATTCCAGACTGATTTGAGATGATTGCCAATTAACATTGAGAAATAATTCTCTTTGATTGAACTTTTCGTCAGATAATTCTGGCGCAAACTGCCGATCTCCGTCGGTATAAGCAAACAAGATTTGATACCAGGAAGTTTTTTCTTCTAACTGTTCTAGTATTTGGTGCTGTTTGGCTATGGCAAGGCGATCGCAACTATAGTTTAATAAGTCCAAAAATGAGCAGGTACTCTCAATGTCAAATACTAAAGGGATTGGAGAAGTAATATTAGAATAATTATCGCCAGGCGAACAATAGGCAATAGTTAGGTTGGGTTGATTGGCGTAGCGGTAGAGCAAAACATAGTAGGCACTCAAGAAAATCAACTCTAAATCGATATTTCTTGCTTGAGCAATCGATCGCAGTTTCTGGCTTAGTCGATCTGATATCACTAAATCTAGCTGGCAAAAAGTATTCGCTACTTTAGGGTGATGACTATCGCGGGGAAAATCCCCTGGCATATTTAGGTAAGGAGGGGCAATATTTAATTGATTTTGCCAGTCAGTTTTAGCTGTGTCTGTAGCCGATGTTCTTTTCGAGGATGAAGAAAAGTTAGTTTGCTCAATCAAAGTAAAATATCTCCTTAACTATTGTGCGATCAATCCCTACCCTGTAGATTCAATCATTCTTTACTATTACTCTAGAATAGGATTGTCACAAAAAGATGGTATCTATCTAAGGTAAAAATATTAAAAATTATGCCTTTAAAATACTAGTATATAAAAACTTTTTAAAAAACTAGATAATGCCAAAAATTATATTAAGTCAACCACTTATAGCGGTTTGCATTTCAATTTAAGACAAACAAAATAACGTCCCCTAAAGGATATGCGTAGCGAGAAAGGTGTACCCACCGCATCTTGCTTTAGTGCTAACTCCGTGTCGCACAGATAAACGCAGATAAATTTATCTGCTATTTTTAAAATTGAATTGTCTGATAAAAGATGTATTAGTTAGTCATGCAAGCGTCTGTAATATTACGTTCTGTTTGCTATTGAAGGGCTTGTTTTAACTCAGCAAAATCAGGGGAATATTGCTATTTTTTAAAATAAATTCAGCCATTGAACCCAAGGATACTTCGGATTTATTTACATATTTTTGCTTTGTATGATGTACAACAATTTCAGTTACCTGATATCGGTCGATAATTGGCAGTACTTCTGTTTTTAATTGCCCTTCCGTATAAATAAATTGATGAGGAATGTCTAGCAGTAATTTAACAATAAGAGATTCGATTAAAGAAATATCTAATTCTTGATTTTGACTTGAGCAAACAACAACTGCCTCGCCATCTGTACGACGAGCTAAATCGGCAACTTTTGTTAGTAAAGCGATCGCATTTTCTGCTTCTTCAATTATGCCCAAAATTACCGTAGGCTTGACTGCGCCAGTCTGGGCTGGATCTACCTTATCTTGGGTTAAAAGCTTGGGGGCAAAAGTTGGTATCGCCCATGCGCCTAAAGGTGCAGTGACTAAAATAGATAAAGCTGCGATCGCTAAAATAATATCTCCATTGGGAATCCCCAGACTGAGAGGAATTGCACCTATAGCTGCCTGTACCGTGGCTTTAGCGGAGTTTCCTGGTAAAAGAAACAGCCTTTCTTTCCAAGTCCAATTACTGCCTACTGTCGCCAAATACCAGCCGATTGTTCGTCCTAATAACAATCCTAAAGCAAGTAATAGTAATCCTGGTAATAAGACATTCTCCAATATTTTTAGCTGAATGGTTGCACCCATCAACACAAATAAAAATATCTCCGCTACGATCCATAGGTGATTAAATTCCTGACGCAGTTGACGAGCTAGAGGCGGACTGAATTTGATTAAGAAAAACCCCATCGCCATTACTGCCAGATATCCAGAAAAATAAGGAAAGCTTTTGGCTAAAACCACTACGATTAATGCCACGCTAGCGGTTATTAGCGTATTCTGCACGCTGTTTTGCGTCCACTTATCTCTTAACAGTACCAAAAACAATTAGTTTCGCAGCTAAATAGCCAATTATGACTCCCAAGACAATTTGTGCAGCGACTTCTACAGGTAGCAACCAAACTTGACTGTTTCCTCCACTTCCAGGGGATAAAAAATTTAGTAGCAGACTAAACAACAGCAAAATTAAAACATCCGACAAGGCACTCCCCGTCAAAATAGCATCGGCAATTCCTTTAGATACTCCCCAGCCTAAATTTTTGAGGCGTAACATACCAGGCACAATTACCGCAGGAGATTCGGCACTAATCACGCAGCCTAAAAGTAAACCCGTCAACCAATTAAATTTAAATAGCCAAATTGAAATCAAAGAAATTGCGATCGCTTCTGTAAGTGCGGGAAGAAAACCCAAGCGCAAAGCTACACTACCTTGCTGGGCTAGTTTCTGGCGATCTAAACCCAAGCCTGCTCGCATTAAAATGACTGTGACTGCCATTGTTCTAAAATCATCTGCCAAATCTAGCATTCTCTCAGAAATTAAATTACTTCCTTCTGAGCCTAAGAGAATACCTACCAGCATCATCCCTAACAGTGGCGGTGCGCCAAGTCTGCGGGATATTTGACCTCCTATAAAGCCGCACAACAAAATTAAACCAAGGCTAAATAACAAATCATCAAACACAATTGATACTTAATTACTATACAGACAAGGCACGCCTTGTCTCTTCTGATTAATTAATGCAGTCATCTGAATTACAAGAAACTTCAATTTCGGCGATCGCCGCGTCATCACGATATTTGTCTGTAGTATACGATACACCTGGATATTCAGGATAAATACCCGAAAAACCCAAACCATCAGAAATCAATTCAAAGTAAGAAGCTCTAAATTTGATGTTGTCAGGATTTTTATTGCCAAAAGTAATGTATTCCTGAGACTGTCCTTCTGTATTGTAAGCTAAGACAGCATTGCCATAGATTTCTTCTGCTTCTTCAATGGGGGTGCCAACTTTTATTCCTTGTTCGGTTTGATAGTTGTCGTTAGTGGTCATTAAAGTCGTAATGACCCGATCTTCAAGAGAAATAACTGGATCTGACTCTGATGTTTTGTCCATATCATAGAGAATATAATATTGGACTATACCTTCTTGATTAACGGCGACAGCATCTATATCTTCCAAAAAAGATCGCATTATTTCAAAGTCAGTATCTTGAGTAGAGATCTTTCTTAGTTTTCTTAAGGTCATTCCCAATTTTGCTTGACCAATACCTCTAGTTGAGATTAACTTATTTGGTGCTACTGCTTGGGTTGCAGGCGATTGAGCTTGAGTCGATGCAGCCAACTCAACTGTTTGAGATGTGAGGGTTTTAGCTTGACAAGCTGAAAAAAGTAATGTGGCTAATAAGATAATTCTCTTCATTAGAATATTTCAGATTTAATAATTTCATGGATAGTCCAAAAGTAAATAGAAATAGTTAACTATTTTCAATTTACGGAGGTGGAGGTATTGAAAAGTCGGCGTTCCTGAATCGGGGTATGACACTGAATTGATTACTTTTATAATCTAGGAAATGAAAGTCAATCAAAAGCTAAGAGCTAAGAGCTAAGAGCTACGAACAGTATTATTATCGGTTTCATACCTAAAATCAGCAACGCCGAAAAGTCTATATACAAGAGGTATTTTTTCCCTATCGCTTCATATATTTTGCATTGTCAACAAAATTGATTTAGCAGTCTGTTCTAACTTTAAAGCATAGTCAGACGCAATGTTTGCTATCCACCAATAAACTAAAAGCTAGCTTAAGATATCCACACAAGTAAATACACCGACATCTTACTTATAAATGTGTATATATCAGGTAATTTAAATTTAAAAATCTTTACTATAAGATCGGTAACTTAAACATAATGGGCATTTTTGCTTATAATCAGGACAGGATTTATTAATTTATCCTAAATTTTTTGTATCTAATCAAAATAAATAGCGGTGTCATAACCGAAATTTCACCAATCGCGGAAAATATTCAACCATAATAACCATATATTTAATATGCCCAGAATACTCGTAATCGACGACGATCCCGCAATCTCCGAATTAGTCTCTATTAATTTAGAGATGGCAGGCTATGATGTAAATCAGGCAGAAGATGGGATTAAAGGTCAGGCTCTAGCCGTTCAATTACAGCCAGATTTAGTTATGCTCGACCTCATGCTGCCTAAAGTGGATGGTTTTACTGTCTGTCAGAGACTACGTAGAGACGATCGCACTTCTGATATACCAGTATTAATGCTGAGTGCATTAGGACAAACCCAAGACAAAGTAGAAGGATTTAACGCTGGTGCAGATGATTACCTCACTAAGCCTTTTGAAGTCGAAGAAATGTTGGCTAGGGTAAGAGCCTTGTTGCGTCGCACAGATCGCATCCCTCAAGCAGCTAAACATTCAGAAATTCTAAGTTTTGGTCCTTTGACCCTTATTCCCGAACGTTTTGAAGCTATCTGGTTTGAAAAAACAGTTAAGCTTACTCACTTGGAGTTTGAATTACTTCACTGTCTATTACAGCGTCATGGACAGACTGTAGCTCCTCCAGAAATTCTGAAAGAAGTTTGGGGTTACGATCCTGACGATGACATCGAAACTATCAGAGTTCACATTCGTCATTTACGAACCAAATTAGAGCCAGATCCCCGTCATCCCAACTACATCAAAACAGTTTATGGTGCAGGATATTGTTTAGAATTGCCTACAGCAGATCAAATGCTTGCTCCACCAAACAAAGCAACTGCATAAGAAAAGAAGAGTGGGTCATAGATAGAATTAGTTACACGAGTAACGCTGAATTGCTATGTAACTAAAATATCGGCTCCTTTTTTTTGTTTAATATTATCTCAATACAAAAAAAAGACTTTTTAAAGAGTATTATCATCTAATTTTTCAGGAACTAGATTTTTGATAATTACGTCGATATTTATGGAATTTGCTGATATTTGTAGAAGAAGTGCAATGACAAAAAAAACTTGGTTACAACAGATAGTTGGGGCTTTACCTTTGAGTATTGCTATAGTTGTTAGTTTAGGTCATGATGCTGCTTGGGCAAAAGATCCTTTTAGGTCAGAAAATCCCCGTGATATTGGCAAACATACAGAAAAAGCATTTGAGACAATTTTTTTGGAAGGAGACTATAAAACAGTCACCGAAGAATTAGCATTGGCTGAAGCAGAAGAAGCAGAAGAACCTTTAGCTCATGCTATGTTGGCTTCGTTGGCATATACAGAAAAAGATTGGGAGAGCATCAAGAAATATGCTCTTAAAACTTTAGAATCAGCGGAATTACTCAGCCAAAGCGACCCTGTAAGGGGCAACTTGTATTTAGCCGTTGGACATTTTATGGATGGTGCTTACGTCTACGAAAAAGAAGGCGCATTAGATGCAATAAATAAATTACAGCTAGTCTTTAAATATATGGATCGAGCGGAAGATGTTGACCCTAACGATCCAGAATTAAATTTAATTAAAGGGTATATGGATTTGTTGCTGGCAGTGAATTTACCCTTCTCCAAACCCGAACAGGCGATCGCTCGTTTTGAAAGCTATGCTGCACCTAATTACTTAGTAGAGCGCGGTTTAGCCGTAGCCTACAGAGATTTAGAAAAATATGACCAGGCTTTGAAATATGCCGATAAGGCTTTAAAAACTGCTCCTGATAATCCCGAACATTATTATTTGAAAGGGCAGATATTAAGGCAAGTTGGTAAAAAGAAAAACAACATCAAGACTTTAGAAAAAGCTTTAGAAAATTTTAATTTAGCTTTAGAGAAATCAGATCAATTACCTGAGTTTGTTTTGAAAACATTGGAAAGGGAAAATCGTTTAACTCAAGAAAAAATAGCTGAGTTGAGATCAAGAAAAAATTCTAACTAATAACAATGTCTGAATTAAAGCAATTATACGATCGCGACTTTAATCTTTGGATCGAACAGATAGCAATTTCAATTCAAGATCGAGATATCAATAATATGGATTGGGATAATTTGTTAGAAGAAATCGAAGATATGGGCAAGTCAGAAAAACGCTCTTTAGAAAGTTATTTAGAGCGACTAATTGAACATATCCTGAAGCTAAAATATTGGAACTCAGAGCGATCGCGTAATTATAAACATTGGCAAGCTGAAGTAATCAATTTTCGTAATCGTATCAAAAGATTATTGAAACGAAGTCCCAGTTTGAAAAATTATATGCAAGAAATATACACTGAGATTTATGACGATGCAGTTGCTTCAAGACAGGTTGAGTTTGATATCCCCGAAGATAATTTTATTGAATTAGATCGAATTATGCAACAGGATTATTTTGGATAAAGTGTTTCAAATACATTCATTCAGATTGCTAAAGTCTAAGACAATTACAATACCAACTGTTCGATCTCTTCTACTTTGGTAGGCAAATCTGCCGTCAAAACTTCCGTACCAGAATCAGTTACTAAAACATCATCTTCAATTCTAATACCCCTAACATCTGCAAACTTTGCCAAACGATCCCAATTAACCACATCTTGATATTTATTACGGAAGTCAGGATGATTTAAAATTGCAGGTACTTGATAAAACCCAGGCTCAATTGTCACTAACATTCCAGGCTGGAGAGGGCGGTTTAATCTAAGATAACCCAAACCAAAGCGATCGCTTCTTTTTCTTCCTGCTTCATACCCCGCTACATCTCCCAAATCTTCCATGTCATGAACATCTAAACCCAACAAATGTCCAACACCGTGGGGGAAAAACAAAGCATGGGCATCCATTGAGACTAAATCTGACTTATTACCTTTTAAAATGCCTAAATCTACTAAACCTTGGGCAATTATTTCCCCTGCAAGCAGATGAATATCCTGGTATTCTACCCCTGGTTTGATCTTAGCAATACAGTCATCATGGGCTTGTAAAACCACTTCGTAAATATCTCTTTGAGTACTAGAAAACTTGCCAGAAACCGCCCAGGTGCGAGTAATATCTGCTGCCCAACCATTAGGAGTCTCTGCACCCACATCAGCTAATAATAAGTCTCCTGGCTGCAATGGATTTTGATATGTCTCGTTGTGCAAAACTTCTCCCCGCACCGTAACAATACTGTTGTAGGCACAAGTCATGTTGTGAGCAATGATTACTCCTTCCATTACTCCACGGATCTCTGCCTCGCTTTTAGCTTTTTTTGTTGCCTGTATTCCTGCTTTATGGGCTTCTATTGATACAGCAGCAGAGGAGCGTAACTCTTGTAGTGCTAAACCATCGTGACGCGATCGCAATTTTACGATAGCCTGGGCTAATTCTAAATCCAGACCTACTGCTTCATGGGACAATGGGACAGGACGATTTAATAATTTGTATTGCTGCTGATAAGTAATGTTATCCTGTACTGCGATCGTTGCAGCCTCTTTCACCCCTGTAGATAATTCAGCCAAAGGATAAACCGCATCTGCGCCAATTACCCGACCAATTTCTTCTCTTGTTGGCGTTTCTCCATGCCATAAAGTAGCCGATGGCGGAGCATCATCTAGATATAATTCTAATTTGCCACCTTCTAAATAAATAACTGCATTAGCTAAAGGTATTCCTGCAAAATAGAGAAAGTGACTACTAGCACGAAAAGGAAACTTATTCGCTGAAAAATTACGTCTAAGAGGACTTCCAGACCATAAAACGACTGGATGCTTGAATAGTCGAGCTAATTTATCTCTTCTTTGTTTTAAACCAATAGCCAGCGATCGAGTATCTTCAGCAGTAAGTAAAACCATTAATATACAATTAAAAGCGAAAGGCAAAAGCTAACAGCTACGAACAGTAACACTATTATAAATTCTACCCTCAAACTATCAACACCAGAAAAATTATGAAATCTAAATACTGGTCGATAGATCGCTTACCTGGAATAATGCGATCGCAAATAGAATTACTCGAAAAGAACAATATTACCGATACCAAAATACTTTTAAAACTTACTCGTAGCCCAGAGTCAAAACAAGCACTGGCTAGCAAGTTGCAGCTCAATCAAAAATATATTAGCAAATGGGTGGCATTAGCCGATCTTGCCCGTATACCAAGCGTGGGAGATAAATACTGCGGACTGCTCTTACACGGGGGGATTATATCCGTTGCTCAACTGACCCAAACCCCTTTTCATCGCCTCCATAGACAAATAGTTCGTTTGCAGGTAGCAACTCTACAGAGAAAAGACTTATCGCCCTCTGTAGAGCAAGTTAAAAAATGGGTCGAAGAAGCAAAATTATTGCCCAAAATCACCCACACATCCTAAAAACTAATGTTTTTTAATAGTTACGAGAAGAACTTTCAATGCGACGACCACCGCCACCGCCACCGCGATTATTTTCGCGAGGTCTAGCTTTATTCACTCTCAATTCTCTTCCCATCCATTCTGCACCGTCTAAGCTTTCAATTGCTTTAGTTTCTTCATCTTCGCTGCCCATTTCGACAAAACCAAAACCTCTGGGACGACCAGTTTCGCGATCGGTCGGTAGAGAAACTCTAGATACTGTCCCATATTCTTCAAAAACAGTCGTAAGATCTTCTTTAGTAACCTCATAAGATAGATTACCTACATAGATTGACATTGGTATGCTCCTGATTAACAAGTATTGCTTTGAGATGAATATTTCGGAAGAAAGCCTGTCAATCTATATGTAGCCAGGAGGTTATGACAAATTGAAACAAACGCGCTTACCGAATTAACTTCTCTATTTTTTAGTAGGTTAACACAACTAGATTGAAAGGATTCATTCAAAGATTAAAAACAATGTTAAAAAAAACAAAAATGTAGAGAAACTAATAATTTAAATATTTAATAACTATGTTTTTCGCCTTGAACATAGAGAAAAACAAATAATAATAAATTCATTTTATTGGACGTGATGTATGATACCAAATGGAGTTAAACATAACGAATTAAGACAATTAGTTCGATCGCAACTGGAACTACTATTAGAAAATGGTAACTTAGGAGGAGCAAAGTCTTTATTGATTCCCGTACAGCCTGTAGATATAGCAGAGGCTATTGAAGGTTTACCAGAATCAACTCAACTAATTGCATTTCGCCTCCTATCAAAAGCTGAAGCGATCGAGGTTTATGAGTACTTAAATACTGATGTTCAACAAGCACTAATTCAAGAATTCAAGCGTCAAGAGGTATTAGACATTGTCGATAAGATGTCCCCCGATGACCGCGCTAGAATGTTTGATGAACTTCCTGCAAAGATAGTACGTCGTCTATTGTCTCAACTAAGCCCCAAAGAACGCCAAGCCACAGCTATATTACTCGGTTACGGAGATGACACTGCGGGTCGAATTATGACCCCCGAATACATTTCTTTAAAAGAGAGTTTAACGGTTAGTCAAACCCTTGAAAGAATCCGAAACTTATCTAATGCTTCTGAAATAGTTTATTATCTTTATGTCACAGATTCATCTCGTCAACTAACGGGAATTGTTTCCCTGAGAGATTTGGTTATTGCTGCACCCGATACTACTTTGGCAGAAATCATGACGCGAGATGTGGTGTTCGTCCACACGGATACGGATCAAGAAGAAGTTGCTCGTACTATCCAACGCTATGACATTGTTGCAGTTCCAGTGGTTGATAGTGAAGAAAGACTGGTGGGAGTGGTTACAGTGGATGATGTAATTGATATCATCGAACAAGAAGCCACGGAGGATATTTATGCTCTTGGTGGGGTGCAGTCTGATGGAGATAACTATTTTCAAACCAACTTATTAACAGTTGCTCGTCGTCGGGTAGTTTGGCTATTTGTTTTGTTAATCACCAATACTGTCACAGGTGCAATTATTCGCATGAACGAATCACTGTTACAAGAAGTCGTAATCTTAGCTGCTTTTATCCCTTTATTAACGGGTACAGGGGGAAATGTCGGCGCACAGTCTTCTACGGTAGTGATTAGAGGTTTAAACACGGAAGAAATACAAAACATGGGTGCAGGAAAAGTTGTCTTTCGTGAAGCTGCTGCGGGAATATTATTAGGTTTGATTTTGGGAGTAATGGCAACTGTTTGGGCTTATTTCCTTCAAGGCAGTTTTCAGGTAGCAATTTCTGTGGGAATTAGCTTAGTTGCGATCGCGCTTTTAGCCTCTGTAGCTGGCTCGGCATTACCCTTTCTATTCCGTTCCCTCAACCTAGATCCTGCTCTAATGTCTGCCCCTTTCATCACTACTGCTGTCGATGTTTTAGGAGTCCTAATCTACTTCAACATCGCTCGAACAATATTAGGCTTGTAATTACTAATTACTAATCAGTAATTACTCTAAGGATGAATAGTTCCATCAGGCATAACTGTTCCCTTCCAATTTACTCCGCTCAAGACACTATTTTTTAAGTTTGCTCCACGTAAATTAGCCCCGCGCATATATATATCAATTAGGCTAGCGTGTTCCAAATTAGCTTTTTCTAGATTAGTTTTAAACAGCAAAGCAAATCTGAAGTTAGCACCCTGCATATTTACTTCCTGTAGGTTAGCATTGCTGAGATTTGCCGAACCAAAATCAGTTCTATTACCTGCTTGATTACCAGTTAAACTTAGCTGAGATATAGTAGAAAAACTACTATTACCTGTGTCAGTATCTTTTAATACCGCTCCTGCTAATACTGCACTACGCAAATTAGCCGAGCGTAAGTTAGCACCCTGTAAAGTTGCTTGTTGTAAATTAGACTGGCGTAAACTACTACCGCTCAAATCAGCACGACTAAAGTTAGCGTAACTCAAATTGGCATTAGTTAAATTAGCCTCGCTCAAATCAGCACGACTAAAATCAGCACCACTCAAGTCTACCCCCGTCAGATCTGCCCCCGAAAGGTTGGCGCGACTTAGGTTAGCCCCAGTCAGATTTGCACGAGAAAGATTTGTATTGCTCAAATCAGCATCAGAAAGATTGGCATCACGAAAAAAAGATTGACTCAGATTAGCACTGCTTAGATCGACTCTAGTCAAACAAGCTTTTTCCAAATTAGCCCAGCTAAGATCTGCTTCAGCCATATCGGCACTTCTAAGATTAGCCCCAGCTAAATTGGCTTTAATTAATCGCGCATTAGTCAAATTAGCACGATTAAAATTAGCCCCAGCCAGATTTGTGCCACTCAGATTTGCCCAGTCTAATTCCGATCTGCTTAGATCTATATTTTCTAGTTGAGCCTGTATGATTTGAATCTGACTAAGATCTGCGCGACTAAAGTCCCTATTATTTTTTTGATAGAGCGATAATAACTCTTCTCCGTTCATTAATTTAAACTGTTATTTCAACAACTTGCGATATAAGGGATATAAATTTATGATTCCCGATCGCCACTCTAAAATAACGCCGTTATAAATATAATGCACTAAATAATTGACGAAGTTATTTATATTACTATGAGCAACCATAGGCTATAAATTATATGGCTCATAGGCTTTCAATTAATCCAAAAGCACAATTAACCAAATAAATTAAGTAATTTTAGTTTTATAACAATTAATTACTCAAAACTTCTCTATCTCTTGAGTCAATAACTGCCATTCTGTGAGTACTTCTGAGGGGATTTTAAGGGCTAATTCACGATTTTGCGCTAAAGGGATAGATAATTTCAGAACTACCCTTATTGGGTATTTGAGCCATGATGGGAGTTAAATTGTATTGCCCGACATTTGATGCTGGTGCAGACTGTGCATAACTATCTGTGGCTGTTAATATTTTGCCCTGAGAGGTAAGAATTTCTAAAGATTGGGGATGAAGAAAGGAATTAATGCCAGGAAACCCAACCAAACGTAAATAATAAGTTGTCGTGCTGCTTTGCAGATTATCAGGGAATAACAATACTTGCCACGTATTCCCATCACGATCCTTCAAGGAATCTTGTGCATGGTAGCGCAACACATTTTCAGTCTCATGATGTTGTCTTAATAGTGCTGTTGCAGGAAAACAGACAAAAGAGAAGCTTACAGTCAGGATTAAAACAAAATTAAATAACAGGGTTATAAATTTGCTGAACATTAAAGTGCGCGATCGATTATTTTGAGTTAAAAAGGCTATCCTAGCAGGACAACTTTTTTATGCTATCACCCACCTTATGAAATAGGTAAAGCTTTATTGTTTAATTAGGCTGAAAACCAACAACTTGCTCTGATAAAGCGATCGCAATTTGGTCATCGTTTTTTCGCAATCCTTCATAGTGAAAGAATACCTGTCCGTTAAAAGAGCGATCGCGATTAGTTTTGATATATTTGGTCAAGTCTTTGATGGTGACATCTTTGCCATTGGCAGTAAAAGCAATACCAGGAGCAAACTTAGTTAGGGAATCGCTCTCGAAGATTTTAGTTATTGTCTTAACTTCTTGATTGTAACTAAAGTAATTTGAACGATATATCTGCGGATGAATAATATCAACCAAACCCTTTTTTACCCAAGCGGGGGAATCTTGCAAAAGATTATTTAAACAAAAAGGATATACCGCAGGGGATAAAGAAACAATAGCATTAGATTTAATTCCTTTAACTTGGTGATATAGCTTGCTTAAAAAGTCAGTCAACAAATCGGCACGCCACTGTATCCACTGTTTATCTTGAGGATTTTTTGGGGGGTGTTTGCCAAATGCGGTTTGATATTGCTCGACGGTATCAGAATCGTAACCCGCGCTAATAGGTAATGCAGGAAGGCGATCGCATCCTTGAATCCCGTCAACATCATAATTTGTCACGATTTCTGCCACGATTTCCAACATAAACTGCTGTACTTCAGTGTGGAAGCCATTCATCCAAGTCAAGCCACCATGTCTTACTTTGCCACCATCCTTATCCATAGCTTGCCAATGGGGATACTGTTGCAAAATATGTCCCCCACTCAATAAATGAGATGCTGCAAAACCATATTCAAGCCAGGGAATCACCTTAATATTATATTTATGTGCCTCCTCTATAATTTCGGCTACTGGATCTCTTTGTTGTTGAGCGTAAAAAGAATCTATTTTTGGTAACTCATATTTACTCATCACCTGGCTGGGATAAAGAGTATAACCCCTCGTCCAAACTACAGGAAAAATATAGTTAAACCCATAAGAATGTAAAAAAGCGATCGCTTCAGCAATATTGTCTCGTGACTCTAAAACCTGACTATGGGGACGATTTGCAATCCAAACTCCACGGATTTCTGACATTAGGCTTGATGATAAGTGTACATTGACCAATTATCCGTCGTTCTAACAAAAACAATACAATGTGGAATTATAGATAACAACAGCACAAATAAAACCGATTCAAAAGAAGTGGGTTGATTATGAATAATTTAGCGATCGCAACCTACGGTTTAACCAAAAGATTTGAAGGACACATTGCCGTTAATGAAGTTGATTTAAAAGTTAAAGCTGGCGAGGTTTACGGTTTAATTGGTCCCAATGGTGCAGGAAAAACCACTTTGATTAGAATGTTAGCAGCAGCGGAAGAACCCACTAAAGGAGAAATTTATCTCAATGGCGATCGCTTATTGAGGGATGATTCTAATCCGATACAAAAGAAACGTCTGGGCTATCTTCCCGATGACTTTCCTCTCTATGACGATCTGACTGTCTGGGATTATTTAGAATATTTCGCCCGTTTGTATAACCTTAAGCCATCTTTTCGTCGTCGTCGGCTATATGAGGTATTAGAACTAGTTCAATTAGAAAACAAGCGTAAAAGTATTATTTCCACTCTCTCACGGGGAATGAAACAACGCCTCAGTCTTGCCCGAACTATTATTCACGAACCAATATTATTACTTTTAGACGAACCCGTATCGGGATTAGATCCTCTAGCAAGGCAACAATTTCGACAAATCATTAAGGTTTTGCAGGAAGCGGGAATGACAATTTTAATTTCTTCCCACGTTTTGAGCGATTTGGCAGAACTCTGTACCTCAGTGGGGATAATGGAATTAGGCTTTTTAGTCGAAAGTGCCTCTCTCGATGAACTATATCAAAGGCTATCTCGTCAACAAATTATTGTTGGCACTTTGGGTAAGATGGAGATATTGCAACAGGCACTCAGACAAAATTCTTTTGTAGAAACCTGGGAGATGATACCCCAAAGCGGTCATCTTAAAGTTAATTTTACAGGGGAACAACAAGACTGCGCTGACCTGTTGCGATCGCTTATTTTGGCTGATATTCCGCTTACAGAATTTCATTGTACTCAAGAAGATCTCGAAACCATATTTTTAAAATTAGGGCATCAACAAGCTTCTTAAACCGATTCAACAGCGCGAATTCAACAAATTCTCGGTTAATCATCTAAATTTAGAACCATGAAACAAAATATTCAAGTGTTTCGACACTCAAGTTCTTTATGGGAAAGGTTTTTAAACTTAAATCCTCAGCTATTTCGAGAGATTAAAGGCAAACTAAAAACAAGAAATGTGGTCATCGCTGCTGCTATTTCTATACTTACTCAGTTTGTTGTTACCATCTGTTTGTTGAGTCAGTTACCCCAACTAGATCCAGACAAGCTGTTGAAAACTCAGTATGGGCGTTATGCAATGGGCGCTAGCTATCGTTCAGTCTATACCAAAGATATGCTAGGTAACTGGATAATCAACTGGCAACTATTGTGGCTAGATTTATTTATAGTTCTAAGTATCATTAGTATTTTCTCGCTATTGATTATCGGCACATATATGCTGATTGCCGATACAGTCAAAGAAGAAACTAGAGGTACGCTTAACTTTATCCGCCTGACTCCTCAATCTGCTAGCAGCGTTTTGCTGGGCAAAACCTTGGGCGTGCCAATACTGTTGTATGTAGCAGTTTTGCTATTGTTTCCTCTACATTTATTTGCTGGCTTGGGGGCGCATATTCCTCTTACTTTGATTGTTGGCTTTGACGCAATAATAGTTGCCAGTTGTGCCTTATGCTATAGCTTGGCTTTACTTTGGAGTTTGATGAATTTTGGTTTGTCAGGTTTCAAACCTTGGTTAGCTAGTGGCGCAGTTAGTGCATTGCTGATGCTGTTGACTACAGCTAGTTTTCATAATAATTTGATTAGTAATGCTCTTTGGGATTGGCTGCTACTGTTTAATCCTGGTATTGTTCTTTCTTACTTAATTGAGGCTACTTCTTTATCTTTAAACAAGATTGAATTTGTACCTGCTGAAAACTTAGGGGAATTATTGTTCTACGGACAGGCTGTATGGGCAAAAGCAACTTTTGGCATGAGCTTTATCTTATTCAACTTTAGCCTATGGACATACTGGTGTTGGTCGGTTTTAAAACGTCGTTTTCACAACCCAACTAATACTTTATTTAGCAAAACTCAAAGTTATTGGATTACAGGCTGGCTTACTGTTTTTGCCTTGGGCTTCACTCTTCAAAATAACCAAGCCTATTCAGCAGCGACAGACAACTTTATCTTTCTGCAAATTATCTTGTGTATATGGGGATTATTATTGATTGCTGCGTTGACTCCCCATCGTCAAGCTTTGTATGATTGGGCAAGATATCGTCATCAAACCAATAAAGACGGTAATGTTCTCTGGAAAGAATTAGTGTTTGGCGAAAATAGTCCCTCTGGTGTGGCTATAGCTATCAATATGGCGATCGCAATCACCTATATTATTCCTTCTATATTCCTCTTTGTAAAAGGAGAAGAACGCTATGTTTTATGGGGATTTATTCTGAGTGGGTTGAGCATTTTATTATATGGTTTAGTTGCTCAACTAGTCTTAACTCTTAAGACTCGCAAACGAGCAGTCTGGGCGGGAATCAGTGTAATCGGTATGATTATTGTTCCACCACTATGTATGGGTTTTGCCGATCTTACTCCTTACAAAACACCTCAGCTATGGTTATTTAGTTTCCTGCCGACGATTGGTGCAGAATATGCCACTATTTCTGCTGTAATGTTGGCAATAATCGGTCAGGTTGTAATAACTTCTTTGATTGGTTTTCAAATGACTAGAACATTAAAACAAGCAGGAAAATCGGAAACAAAAATCTTGTTTGAGGCTAAGGAGAATTAGTTGTAAAAGACAGGGCTGGCCTTATCTATACAGCGTAAAAGCGATCGCTTGTTAGTTCAGGCGATCGCTTTTAATTAAAAAACTATTTTAAATCAATTAAAAATTAGGTTGATGACGAATCAGATTGAGGAATTCTTCGCGGGTTTTCTGCTCATCTTGAAAAACGCCAATCATAGCACTGGTAACAGTCCAAGAACCAGGTTTTTGCACCCCACGCATAGACATACACATATGACTTGCTTCCATGACAATAGCAACACCTTGAGGTTCTAGAATTTCTTGTACTGCTTCGGCTATCTGACGAGTCAAACGCTCTTGTACTTGTAAACGGCGAGCATACATTTCGACGATACGGGCTAGTTTACTCAAACCTACTACTTTTTGATTAGGAATGTAGGCTACGTGCGCTCTACCCATAAAGGGCAACATATGGTGTTCGCAAAGGCTAAAGAAGTTGATATCTCTAACCAAGACCATTTCGTTGTGTCCTTCATCAAAGATTGCTCCGTTGACCAAATCTTCTAGAGACTGATTGTAGCCACTAGTTAAAAACTGCATTGCCTCGGCAACTCGCTTGGGAGTCTTCAGCAATCCTTCTCTCTCTGGATCTTCGCCTACCGACTCTAACATAGTGTAGACCGCTTCCATCATCTTTTCTTTAGCAGCTTCACTGGTTGCCTTGATTTGGGCTTCTTTGCCATCGTGAGTATTGCGATCTGGTCTACTAGCAACCTGGTCTAATAAGCTAGATTTGAGTGGATTTGAACCGTTAGTATTTGAAGATTCAGAACGATTAGAACTGTTTGAAGAAACTATTGTCATAATATATTAATGCGAGTAAAACTCTGTCCTCTTGCTGTTATATTTTTAGACAGTGGAAGG
The DNA here is from genome assembly GCA_963799375.1 of uncultured cyanobacterium. GTDB lineage: Bacteria > Cyanobacteriota > Cyanobacteriia > Cyanobacteriales > Xenococcaceae > Waterburya. The sequence continues at coordinate 200,781 of CAWCWY010000003.1, read as the reverse complement.
CGGTGCTTGCCTGTGACCAACGTTATTTATAAAGCCCCTCCATTGGGCATAACGATCATCTCTTCCACTACCGCATGATGGGGTAATAAAGCTGTATGGAGTATGGATTGTGCCACGATTTCTGGAGTTAACATTGCTTTTCGATCAAAATCTGCTTGGACGGTATCTGTGTCCCAAATTGGTGTATTGACTGAACCTGGAGAAATAGTCACGGTACGAATACCATTTTCCCTTTCTTCCACGGATAAAGCTTTGCTTAAAGCAACTAAAGCTGCTTTACTCACGCCATATACACCCCAATTGGGAAAAGCATTAAAAGCAGCAATGGAAGCAACATTAATAATAGTCCCCGATTTGCGATCGCGCATATGAGGTAAAACTCCCTGAATGCACTGAAATGCACTGGTTAAATTGAGATTTAACACTTTTTGCCAATCTTCGAGGGGCGTTTCATACAAAGAATTGGTGTAGCCCATCCCTGCGTTGTTGACTAGGATATCGACTGGTCCAAAATCCAGGCAAATTTCGCTAATTTGCTGTTTGACTTTGTCTAATATTTCCAGGTCTAAAGAATAGATTTTTGCCTTACTTTGAGTCTCTAACGCTTCTATTTCCTCTGCTACGGCTTTTAACTTAACCATAGAGCGACTAATTAAAGCAACCTCAATACCCGATTTAGCAAAGGCTAAAGCAGTTGCTTTTCCGATACCACTACTTGCACCTGTCACTATTGCTCGTAGTTGATTTGAGGGTGGATTCATTATTATTTGTTCTGGTTTACCAAACTCTCTCTTGTGTTATAAAATTGCACGTTTGCAGGAGTAATCTAGAATTCAGCTAGAAACTGCATCCTTAGAAATAACTTTATGGTTCATCAAAATAGTTGAATATTGCTGAATATTTTGACCATTGATGACGCTAAATATAAAATACTGCAAATGTTCGTTTTACTTAAATGTACTGTCACTTATTACTAGTATTTGAAGCTCTAATAACAGAGCATTGACTAACTAGCGTATTTTCTGCAACATAACATTAAAAATAATGTAACAAAATGTTGCCTTTGCAATTATAGCATTAGTAAATCATTAGTTAGGGGAAAGGTAGTCAACCAATTGACTACAAGCCTATTCGATGGGTTTGCGAAAACTAACCTACAACCGTTTCAAACCGACCTATCTGACGGAATTTCTCATAACGAAGGTTTTTTCGCTCTTTGGGAGTCATCTGCCATAACTGTTCTAAGTTTTCCCAAATGACCTCTTTTAGTTTGGCTGCTGCGTCAACGGGATTGGCGTGTGCGCCACTGCTAGGTTCGGGAATAATTTGATCGATAATATTTAACTCTTTTAAATCCCAAGAGGTGATCTTTAATGCTGCTGCTGCGCGATCGCTTTTTTTGGCATCTTTCCATAAGATTGCTGCACAGGCTTCAGGACTAGCAACAGTATAGACAGAGTGTTCTAGCATCAACAATCGATCTGCTACGCCAATACCCAACGCACCACCCGATCCACCTTCCCCAATTACTGTACATATAATTGGTACGTCAAAACTAAACATCTTTTTGAGATTATAGGCGATCGCTTCTCCCTGTCCTAATTTTTCGGCTTCAACTCCAGACCATGCTCCAGGAGTATCTATAAAGGTTAAAATAGGCAGGTCAAATTTATTGGCGTGTTCCATTAGGCGTAGTGCTTTACGATATCCCCCAGGGAAAGCCATGCCAAAGTTGCGAGCAACATTGTCTTTGGTGTCTCTGCCTTTTTGGTGTCCCATGATTACCACTGGGCGACCGTTAATACGGGCTACCCCACCCACTAAAGCAGGGTCGTCATAGCCACCGCGATCGCCGTGTAGTTCGATCCATTCATCACTAATAGCCTGAACATAGTCTAAAGTACTTGGGCGGCGGGGATGACGCGCAAGCTGTAGTCTTTGACCAGGAGTTAGGGTACTAAAAATTTCCTGACGTAGCTGATCTGCCCTAATTTCAAGTTGAGATATTTCTGCGGAGACATCAACCTGATTTTCTTCTGCTAAGGTTTTAATTTGATCTATCCTAGATTCTAGCTCGCATAGAGGCTTTTCAAAATCTAGTAAGAATGTTTTGCGCTTAGTTTTGGGCATGGCTCACGGATAAATTCTCTACTCAATCATAGTCCCGCATAATATTATCTGCTATTTGGGGTATTTTAGGAAATTTTGTCATCTTGAATACAATAATCAGTAATTACTTTTGAGTCATTTTGTACATTTTTTCGATCATTGCCATGTTTGTTAAAGAACGTAGCAATAAAACAAACCAGAAAGCAGCGAAACAAAATAGAGCGATCGCGACTCCTTTTAGCTGACCAACTAATAGTACCGAGCCTGATAATAAACTAAATCCTGATAAGCAAGTATAGATCAAACTCTTTATGCCTAACTGAATTTGTTTTAAGGAACGTTCGCTTTCAACTGCTTTAACCTTTACCTGTAATTCACCTAAATCCAATCTAGATTCTAGGCGCATTATTGATAGTTGAGTGCGGTTTGGTTGTTTAAATTTGTATTGAATAAAATCTTTTGTTTGTTTGGCAAAAACCCCTAGCATACCGCCTTGTTGTTGAGAAAAAGCGATTTGTTTTAAAAAAGGTTGAGCTGCTGCGAGCAAATTGTATTGAGGATCTAATGCCCGTGCAATACCATCGAGAGTAGTTAAAGATTTGACTATAAAAGTCATTTGTGGGGGAAGTCGAAATGGCTGCTGCTCGAAGATAGAGTAAATTTCATCGCTAAGTTGTTCAAATGCTCTAACGTCTACGGGTTTGTCGCGAAATTCTTCCATCATAAAAGAAACCATTCGTTTTACGGGGGTCATGTCCGCAACGGGTTCGATTAGACCCATATAAATTAGAGTCTCGACTACTTCGTCACTGTCATTTTTCAAAACAGCAAAAAAAGTTTTAACCATTTGATCTTTGGCAATAGTTTTGACCTCTGCCATCGTACCAAAATCATAAAATATAATATCCCCCCGCTGGCTTACTGCCATATTTCCAGGATGAGGATCGGACTGAAAAAAACCATCTTCTAAAAGTTGCTTTAAATAACAGGTGATACCCAACTGAATCACTTCTTTAGTATCAATTTTGCTAGCTTCTAATGCACGGCGATCGTCTATTTTTATTCCTGGCAAATATTCAAGAGTTAAAATTTTTGAAGTGGTATATTGCCAATAAACTTCGGGTACAGTTACCCGTTGATAACCTTGAAAGTTGTCTCGAAAACGTTCCGCATTTTTGCCTTCATGAATATAATCAATTTCCAAATATAGAAGCTCAAAAAACTCGCGATAAATTGCTTCTAAATTAAATTTTCTCATGTCTTTGAGAAAACGATTAGCCCATCTAACTAAACGGTGTAGAATTTCAAAGTCCAGATTAAATAACTTAGCCAAACCAGGACGCTGCACCTTAACTACTACATCTTCCCCAGTATGGAGTCGTGCTTTATGTACTTGACCCAAACTAGCTGCTGCAATGGGTGTCGAATTAAATTCAGCAAACAAAATTGAAATCGGTTTGCCCAATTCTTGCTCGATCATAGCGATCGCCAAATCCGATCTAAAAGGGGGTACTCGATCTTGCAGTTGGCTAAATTCTTCGATATATTCAATGGGAATTAAATCGGCACGGGTAGATAAAGCTTGCCCAATTTTAATAAAGGTTGGTCCCAATTCTAGAATATTTCTCACTAACCATTTAGCGATGCGATGTCTGCTTCGAGGGGAATCGTTACCTGTTTTTTTATTCCACCAGAGGGAAAAAATAAGCTTGAAAGCAATACCAAATGTTTTAAATTGGCGCAAGAATGGCGAATAAGAATAGCCAACTGACAATCGAGTGGGTTTTATGTTTATGAGCCTTTTATTTTGATGCCATTTCATAGAAATATCCAAGAATCGACCAACTTCAAGATTAAATTAACTAATTCACTGATGTTACGCATAACAAGGACAAATCAATAGTTTCAATGAGATATAGAAACAGACTAATTATCCCTTTAACCTTTTCCCCTTAACCTGAAGGTTCACCCCTTTTGCATTCGAGTGCTTGCCTTCAGGCGCATTTCGAAGGGGCTGTAGTCGGAGCGTGCATCCGACTTTTAAACGCCCCGTCGCCTTTTCCCTGTCCTAACAGATTAAAAGCGTGCGTAACATCAGTAATTCACTAAAGGCGATCGACTTTAGCCATTGCCTACTAAATAAACAACTTTCTACTATTTTTAACTAATAGCTGGTTGAAATTGAGGTAACTCCAGCACAAAATTAGTGACAAACAGATCGGATTCACGATCCAATGGTTCGCTGGTAACGCGAATAGTACCATTAAGATGCTCGACCAAATTCTGCACTAAAGTAAGACCTAGACCCGTTCCTGGTACTGCTCTGTCGGTTACTCCTGCGCCTCTTCTAAATTTATCAAAGACATGGGGAAGTTCTTCGGGAGTGATTGCCGAACCATGATTGGCGATCGCAATGACAATATTTTTACCTTTTAAAGTTGTCTGATTCTCAACAGTCAATCTAATCGTAGTGTCTGCTGCGGAATATTTACCAGCATTGACTAGTAATTCATTCAAAATGTTAGTCAAACTTTCAGCATCAGTATTGATTTTGAGATCGGATTCAGAAATTTGGGTTTCTACATTTATGCCCTGCTCAATTTGCCATTTAGTTTGAAAAGACTTTACCAAATCGTTAATTGTCTGATTTAAATTGAGTTCTTCAGGAATATAGGCTAATTCTCCTGATTCTAGTTCCTGTAGGGTCAGTAGATCTTTAATTAGACCATATTCTCGATTCCATTCCTGTTCGAGGATATTGAGATATTTTTCACGCATCTCAGGAGAAATTTGTGACTGACGTAGCATCATAATTGCCATTTTCATACTTGTCAGAGGAGTTTTTAATTCATGACTCATACTGTTCATGAAGTCATCTTTAAGCTGATTTAACTTCTGTAGCTGTTGGATGTGCTGGCGCATCTTTTCAGAAAGTTTTGCTTGAACATCAAGACTCCACTTTAATTGGGCAGTACGTTCCTCAACAACTGACTGTACCTGATTTAAAGTTTGGTGGTGAATAATGGCAGTGCTAATCTGAACTGCAATCCAATCAACTAAGTCTAATTCATCTTCTGACCAATAGTGAGGCGAATCATGTTGAAGAACTAAAAATCCCCAAACTACCGCAGGGGATGCTTCATTACTCTTTTTGCCCATTAAAGGCATCATCAGCAGAGCATCACTGTGGGGTTGAACATCAGGAGTACTATTTTCAGGATCGAGATCGGGAAAAGCTGTACCAGATTTAAAACATAAATATTGGGGGGCATTTTGCCAAGCCTGTTGGCAAAGATCGGAATGACCAAAGCTGAAAAATTGTTTTTCTGGAAAGTTCATCAAGTCAGGATCGGCTGACCATTGACTCGCAATTTCTACTGTTCCTTTAATGTATTTATTATTGCGTCGGCTTTTAGCCTGTAGGGGATTTTGATATTTCAACATCAAAACCATACCCCGATCTAGCTGTAAGGTAGTACAAATTTTGGTCAAGCAATTTTTAAATAGCAAGTCGGGATGAGAACTATTACTAATTTCTCGACTTAGATTTTTAAGTAAAGAATGATGTTTGGATTGAGTGCCTGTTTTTATCTGGAGTTGGGTTTGAGAGATTGCGATCGCCATTGAATCTGAAATGAGGGTTAATAATTCTTGTTCAGAATTTGTCCATTCGGTTGAACTGGACTTGAGCAATAAAATTAAGCCGTTGGTTCGATCTCGATATTGAGTTGTTATACTTAGCCAATTTTTTGCTGATGGTAATACTTTTTGCCGTAAACTTTCAACTCGATCCTCGAGCGAGGATGATAAATCGTCGTGATTCAACTCTAAATTAGTTAATTCATCAAAGATTTTGCTTTGAGTTAACCACGAATCTGAACCTTGTTTTTGTTCCCAATAGCTGATGCGATTAGAATCGTTGTCTGTAGTGGAGACAATAATACAGGCTTCTACCGCTAATGAACTGCCAATTTTATTTGCCAAGTTGGACAGCAGACAATTATCATTCTGACTTTCAAGAATAATCTTCAGAATATCACTGGACATATGCTCAATCTTGAGTGAATGAGGCATAGTACTAGAAATATTTTGCTGTTCCATAGTCAGAGGAGGAATTATAGTGGGTGGCGAGAGAGTAGAACGCTGATTAGGTTGATTCATCACAAATTCAATGGTTGATTCCCCAAAAAAGGATTGTCCCGATTGCGGTCGTGCAATCTATGACTCCTCTTCAAAATTAGCATTCCCATTTTCTAGTGAATTTTTACCAGGGTAACGGTTTTTATTGCAAGATGGTTTTTGTTTTATTGTTTAGCCAAATTTTTTATTTGACAATTCAATTTTCACCTTACTAATTGCATAATTTAACATTAGGATTACTTATGATAGCTAAAAATGTTGAAATCCTCGCTCTAGATTCAAAGCAATTTTCGACTTTAAATTATTGTCTTCAACCAGTTGAATTTGTGTGTTTGTGGTAATTGTGCCAATAATTGCCGCATCATTTCCCAACTCTTGGACTAGCACAGAGGCAAAATCTGAGGGGAGGCATAGGACTAACTCAAAATCTTCTCCGCCAAAAAGCAGCCATTTCTCGGCTTTTTTTACTCCTGCTAATTTCATTAATCCCGAATAAATATTTAAGTTTGAGCGATTTATTACTGCACCAACGCCACTTCTTTGACAGATTTGCTCGATCGCATCGGCTAGTCCATCACTGCTATCCATTCCTGCGATCGCAATTTCTTGAGGAATTTTAGCTAAATGCTCTAAAACATCTAGTCTGGGTAAAGGTCTTTGATGGGCTTTAATTAACTTTCGACACTCGATTGAGTCTAAATTATTCTGGCGATCGCCGTTGAGTAGTAATTCCAATCCGCCACGAGATAAACCATGCAAACCTGTAACGACAATGGCATCTCCAGGGCGGGCAGAGGAGCGAAGAATAGCCTTTTGGGGATGAACTTCACCAAAAGCAGTGATAGCGATGGTAGTGACTTTAGAACGGCAAATATCGCCCCCTACAAGGGGAGTCGGATATAAATTTAGGCAACCGTCAATTCCCTGATAAAGTTCTTCTACCCAGTCAACCTGTTTATCCCCTGGTAAAGATAAGCCGACAGTGATACCCAAAGGAGTTGCCCCCATCGCTGCCAAATCTGATAAATTAGCAGCAGCAGCACGCCAACCCACATCATATGCAGAGGTAGTGCGATCGCTAAAATGAACCTCATCCACCAACACATCAGTAGTGACCACTAAAGATTTATTAGGATCGGTAGTCAAAATTGCCCCGTCATCTCCTACTACATCAGCTGGACAGTAACGCTGCAACCTTTCTAGTAGACCATGTTCGCCTAAATCTTTAACCAGAAATCTATCGGTCATTTCATTATTGTCTTGATGTTTAATCAAAGTAGGGTGGGCAATAAAAATAAACTTAAAATATAAAAGTTAAATTTCCTATTGCCCACCATCAGTAATTAGTAATCAGTAATCAGTAATTAAGCATTTGGTTCTTTCAAATTCTCGATCCCATCAACCACTTTTGCCGAGATAATTTTATCTCCAGCAGTCAATTCTTCGAGAATTTCTTTACCCTCAATCAGATAACCAAAAACAGAATAGCGACCATCCATTAAGTTATAGCCAGGAGGAGTAATTTCTGTATCAAATTTAAAGAAGAAAAATTGCGAAGAACCACCATTTGGATCGTTTGCAGGACGAGCCAATGCCATTGCTCCATAAGCATTAAAAGGAATTGCAGGTACATCTAAATAGCGACCTAAATCCTCTAAAGTTTCGCCATAAACGGGCAACTCATCACCTTGAACTAATACTTCGATAGGAATAGCACGATACTCGTTAGTTTTAGGATCGATAAAACCATCGGCATCTCCTGGTGGATCGCCAGCTTGCAAAATATAGAAGTCTTCAGCGCGATTGAAGTCTAAGCCATCATAGAAGCCACGATTAACCAAATCGACAAAGTTACCGCCATTGACTGGTGCGCTGTAGCCATCTACAACCATAGTAAGATTACCTTTATTAGTTTCCATCTCTACAGTAGCTCGACCCAAAAGCTGGGGTAGATTGCTATATTCTTCTGGAACTTCAAAAGGATAGCCAACCACCATTAACTCTTCTAATTCGCCAACTAAATCGAGTAGCTCTCTTCTTTTGATATAAGTGCCTTCACGGTCTTTATTGTCTATAATTCCTTTGATTTCTTCAACTCCACTAGTCAAGCGATCAATTATGGCTTCTGCTTGGGGTTGACGATCTTCTGGAACAGTTGCCAAGAGTTTGTCTCGACCATAACCCAGTACAGAATTTGCGTCTCTAAGATCTTTACCGATATTTTTCCAACGCTTACCTCTAAGCTGGTTGGAAATATCTTCTAGGCTTTTTTGAAGTTTTCTAACAGATTTATTCTCTATTGGTAAAGAGTATTGAAGGATCGCTCTGGGATCTGTTATGGCATCACCCTGAGCTAAGATAGCTGATGCTTGAGGTTGCCAACCTAGTAAACTCGTGGCAAAAACTGTCAAAGCTATCAAAAAAGTCAAAGCCTGATTGGTAAACCATAGCTTGCACGATTTTAAAAGTATATTTTTTTTCTTGTTCATAAATTTTATTCTGAGCGCAACGCGGACAGAGAAACAACCAAACCTACTAAGGTGTATGTTCTTAGTTATAGATCTCCCTTGTCAACATTTCTTTACCTACTGAATTGATATCGAAAACTCGGTTCTTTTTTGGTGCTGCCCTCATCAGGTACAATTAAATGTCGATCTCTAAGCACATATTTTTAGCTTCATGATTTCTAGTAATGACTTTCGCACAGGGGTTTCTGTCGAGCTAGATGGCTCTGTCTGGCGAGTGGTGGAGTTTCTTCATGTCAAACCAGGAAAAGGTTCTGCTTTTGTAAGAACCAAGCTCAAGAACGTACAGACGGGAAATACAATGGAAAAAACCTTCCGCGCTGGTGAAACCGTTCCCCAGGCAAATTTAGAAAAGCGCACCATGCAATATACCTATAAAGACAGCGATGATTTTGTCTTTATGGACATGGAAACCTATGAAGAGACTCGCATGAGCGAAGAAAATTTAGGCGATCGCATTAGTTTTCTCAAGGAAGAAATGGAAGTCAACGTTATTTTTTGGGACGAAAGAGTTCTAGAAATAGAACTTCCCACTTCGGTAGTCTTGGAAATTACCGATACCGATCCTGGCGTTAAAGGTGATACAGCTACAGGAGGAACAAAACCCGCCATCGTAGAAACTGGAGCGCAGGTAATGGTACCTTTGTTTATTTCGATTGGAGAAAAAATTAAGGTTGATACTCGCGATGGCTCTTATTTAGGTAGAGAAAATTAATCCCTAATTTGGACTCTGTTTGAATTAATTGTTTAATCTCTGAGATATAGCTCTCTAAATATCTTAGAGAGTTTAAAAATTATTAGAATTACGGTTGTATAGTTTGTGTCTATAAATTTTCAAGAACTCCGTGACTTACTAGGGGCGATCGCTCAAACCGATATCACGGAATTAATTCTCAAAAACGATGATTTTGAATTAACCGTGCGTAAGGAAAAGGGAGTGGTTGCTGTTCCACAAGTAATTACGGCTGCAAGTCCGACTGTAGTCGAAACAACTGCCCCACAGTACAATCACCTGTGGCGGTAGCTGAACCAACTCCAGAAGCATCATCCACTCCAGCGGTTGATGATAAAAAATGGGTTGATATTACTTCTCCTATGGTAGGAACATTTTATGCTGCTCCTGCTCCCGATGAAGATCCTTTTGCCTCAGTTGGCGATCGCATTAGTAAAGGGGACACAGTATGTATTATTGAGGCGATGAAGTTGATGAATGAGATTGAAGGGGAAGTAACTGGACAAATCATGGAAATTTCTGTGCAGAACGGCGAACCAGTCGAGTTTGGACAGGTTTTGATGAGAGTTAATCCAGGATAGGTGTATTCTAAGCTCAAATAGTAATTAAATGCTTTATGGAAGTTCTGACGATTGTACTATCGGGGTTATTGTCTTTAGCATCTAGCACAGGAACAATCGCTGATTCTGTTGCAGCTAGCAAAATTAATTCTCAAATAATCAGTATAGAAAAACAGAGAGTTAGGATCGATAATAGTCCCAGTTATGCTGTTGCTCGAGGAAAACTACAAAAAGTCAGAATTGCTACTAGGGGTACAAGGATTAAGCCCGATCTGAGAATAGAAGCATTGGAGTTGGAAACAGATCGGGTCGATCTTGATATTTCGCAGTTGAATCTCAATGGTATTGATGAATTACGAGAATCTTTAAATAGACCCTTTCAAGGTGCGGTAAGGCTTGTGTTGACAGAGGTAGACCTTAACCGCGCCTTGCAGTCTCCAGAAATTTTGGCTCAAATACAGCAGGCTCTAAACCGCCTAATCGTTAGTAAAGCTGGTTCGACTAACATTGCCTATCAGCTACAAGATCTACGGCTACAGTTTAATTCTAATCGCCGTTTGGGAGTAGATTTAAAGTTAACCAGACCAACGACTAATTTTGACTCACAGAGGGGTTCGAGCAGTACAACTACAGTTTCTAGCTCAAAAGAATTGGTGATGAGTTTGGAGGTAGGTTTAGAAATTGTTGGTGGTCAAAGAATTCGTTTGATCGATCCAGTCGGTAGTGTTAATGGTCGTCCCATGTCCTCAAGATTGCTCGATGGTTTTGCAGAGGGAATAAGCGATCGCTTCGATTTAAGCTCACTAGAACAAGACGGAATTTTTGCCCGTATCTTACAATTAGAGACTAGGGAAGATAAAGTAGAGCTTGCTAGTTTTATCAAACTGGAAACAAAAAGCCCTTAGTTGTCTTCAAAAGAGATAAAAGTAGTTTGAGAATTTAAGACTCTTTACTCTTTATTTTATCTCTGTATCCATTTCTATATCAGCAGGAGCATAATCCATGCAGGACAATAACAAAAATCGCTTTTCTCTTCCTGTGTTGGCAGCAATTACAGGACTGATCTTAGCTGCGGGGGGGGGTGCTGCTTGGTGGGCAAAATCATCTCTCAATGAGCAAGCTCGAATTACTCAACCCAATCCTTCTCCAATCATTAAAGAAGAGATTCCCGCTGCACCTAAACCAATTACTCAAGACAAAGTTGTTGAAGTATATTGGCTCAATCCTCAAGACGACAGCATTAAGTTGGCTGCTAACACTCTAACTTTTCAAAAGTCAGTCAAGTCTGAGCGAGTGCTAGAAACGGCATTAGAAACTCTATTTAGCAATCCACCTAACGACGCTGCACATACTACCGCTATTCCACCAGGAACAAAGCTATTGGGTGTAAGTATGGATGACAAAGGGATTCATATCAATTTGTCTAAAGAATTTACTTCTGGTGGGGGTAGTTCTTCGATGACTAGCAGACTAGCACAGGTTATTTATACTGCTAGTAGTTCTAAAGATGGTGACAATGTTTGGATTAGTGTGGAAGGAAAACCCCTGAAGAAGCTGGGAGAAGAAGGCTTAATTATTACTCAGCCAATGACTAGACAAGATTTTAAAAATAATTTTCCTTTGCAGTCGCCAAATATGAGTATTAACTACTAACTTTTAATTAATTATTTATTCTTAACTTGTTTTACTATTCGGTCAAAATACCAATTTAATAAGGGTGAGACTAAGCTATGTAATCGATTTAACACCGTTAACTCCGTTCCTGGCGCGATCGCAAAACGCCCTTTTTTTACTCCTCGAATAATTTCTTCTGCTACTGCTTCGGCTTTCCAGGTTTTAGCTGTAGCAGTAATTTTTTTAGTTTCAGGAGGTTTTATGTTGTTTTCGGCTGCTAGCTGAGGTGTATCCGTATCTGGAGGATAAACAATTGTGACTCCAATACCCTTTGGTTTGAGTTCCCCTCTTAATGATTCGGCTAATCCTCTGAGGGCAAATTTAGAAGGGCAATAGGCTGTATAGCCATAAATACCGATTATGCCAGCACCAGAAGAGATTAAGACTATATTACCTGTCTTTTCCTTTTCCATACTTGGCAAGACGGCTTTAACCGCATATAACGAGCCAAAGTAATTGACTGCCATAGTTTGTTCAAAAACTTCTATGGGTATTTCAGCAAAATAGCCAGGATGAGCAATACCAGCAGAAGTAATTAATAGATCGGGTGCGCCTAAAAGAGCGATCGCCTTTTGAATTGCAGCATCTATTTCCTGCTGAATCGAGACATCCGCTACAAAGATCGATATTTGCTGTTGGGAACCGATCGCTGCTTGTTGTATCTCTTTTCGAGCAATTTCTAACTTGAAGCGATCGCGAGCAATCAAAGAAATATTTGCCCCCTGCTGGGCTAATAATTTAGCAACAGCTTTACCAATACCGCTAGAGCCACCTGTAATAATTGTATGTTCGGTCATTATTCATTACTGATGTTTTTATAACTTTATTTTTACAGAACAAAGATTAAAATAGAAAAGAAATTTTACTTTCAAAATAATATTATTTATGGTAGCTTGGCAATATTCTAATTTATCTAGAACCGCAAGAGAATGGCTAAGTAAATTCACAGTAATGGTATTAATTTCTTTAGTTGGACTATATATTTATAGTGGAAAAATAGAACCCAATTGGATTGAAGTTGTACCAATCGATCTGACAATTCCTAATTTAAGTCCAGCATTTAATAATTTCAAAATAGTTCAGATTAGCGATCTTCATGTTAGCCCCTCTATGCCTGAAAAAAGATTAAATAGAATTATTAGATTGGTAAATAAGCAAAATCCTGATGCGATCGCTATTACTGGAGATTTTGTTACTAATTACAGAGCTTTTGATATTCAGAAATTGGCAAAAAATCTAAGTAAATTAATAGCCAAAGAGGGGACTTTTTCGGTTTTAGGAAATCACGATCGCTGGGGACAAAAAACCGATAGAGTGAAACAATCTTTAGCCATAGGTATGGTCAATAATCTGGATAATCAAGTTGCTGTTATTAAACGGGGTACAGAAAAGCTAGCTTTCGCAGGAGTTGACGATCCTTATTGGGGAGAGCCTAATTTAGAGCAAGCGATCGAGCAACTGCCAGCAAATACTCCTGCTATATTGTTAGTTCACGAACCAGACTATCTTGGTAGGAGTGCTAAAACTCATAAATTTGCCCTTCAGCTATCAGGACATTCTCACGGAGGACAAATTCGGTTTCCTTTTTTCAAACCGCCTGTGTTACCCCCTGGAGGAAGAAAATACTTTATTGGTTTAAATCAGGAAGAAAATACGATGGAATATACCAATCGTGGTTTAGGGATGACAAAGTTGTCTTTTCGTTTTAACAGTCGCCCTGAAATTACTGTTATTAATTTACACTAAGGGTGATTAATCACTGCTATTCTATAGCAATTTGAATCACCTGCATCAAGTCTTTGATACTACGATATTGGGTGGGAAGCAAACAAGGATAGACGTTTAAACCTTCAATTTGGTTAGCTGCTTCGCTGGTTTTGCTATCGAGGGTAATCAGAGGTAGAGCAGACAGATATTCTGATTCTTTGAGCGATCGCAGGTATTTATAAGAATCTACTATCTGATAACCATCCAACACAATAATGTCCAATTGCCAAATACGAGCTAACGTATGAGCTTGTTCTAATCCGTCAGCTTCAATAATACGATGTTGATAAATTATTTGTTGCTCATCATCTGACCAATCTTGTTCTGCCCATTTTTTTAGCTCGAAATCTAAACCATGATTATCCCCTATATTGGGATCGATAACTTCTGATTCAGGGTAAAGACAAAGAATAGTTAGGTTTTTCTCAGGGGAATGGCGATCGCTTTTAGTCTGATTCGATCTAAAAGTTAGATTATCTAGTTGAGATTCAACTGGTACTATAAGGGTAAATGAACAGCGATCGGAATAATATTTAGCTTTGAATATCCCCTTGAATCGCCTGTGCTAGATACTTAGCAATAATTAAGTTCAAGCCGACACTTTGACTAGGAATATTTAATTTTTCTTCTGGAAAAGCTAAAGCATTTGTTGTTTCGTTTTTGACTGTAATAGCTCTACTTTTGTTAGAATCTTTTACTTCTATTTTTAGTGCTATGGATGGTGAGTCAGAAAACTGGATGGTTTCTCGCATTAGATGAGAAATAATACTAGATAGACGCAATCTATCTACGATCGCAGTTTCTAATCCTGATGGAATATTTAATTCTAATCCAGCAGTTAAAATTGGCAAATCTGATTTTGTTGGATCTATATTTAACTTGGTTATTACCTGCTGATAAAGCTTGTGAAACAAAGATTCTAGATTAATCTCTTCTGGCTGTAGCTGAAATTTGCCCGTAGTCAAACTAGTAAGCTCGATTAAATCATTCACAATGGTCATTAATTTTTGTCCGCTATTGTGAATTAGCTGTACGTATTTAGTTTGACGTTGGTTGAGATCTCCTAGTTTTTGACTGCTCATAAGATTAGATAAGCCAACGATACCTGTCAAGGGAGATTTTAATTCGTGGCTAATGCTTGCTAGTAAGCTATCGACGGTGGATTTTACAGTAGGAGCAGATTCTTTAAGCTGGTAGTCATTGCACAAAAGAGATGGTTCAATCGCCAATACTAACCAATACTCCGTTGCTTGAGTAGAAGATAGTTGCTCATTTCCTAATTTCATAGGTATTTTGATGTAGTTCCATTCAATACCTTCCTCAACCCGTATTCCCGCAGTATAATTTTCTAGTGGCTGTTCGGCTAGATTACCGAACAAAGATGGCGTGGCACAGTTATTGGAATACTCGATTGATGACTGCTGTCTTTCTATATTTTTCTGATTTAGGCTAATTAAATCTATTGGTTGAGATAGAGTATTTGGCTTGTATGAAGAGTAATAGCCGTCTCCTAAACAACAAAATTTTTCAGTGCTATCTGCTTGTACTTGGTTTTGCTCATCAAAGTTTTGCTGTCGCACGTCAAGTTGTTTTTCCATCCACCAATTGGCGATAGAAACATTTAATTCTTGAGATTTAACCAAATACTCATTGCGATTGTGAGAAATTAATTTTTGCCAGCATCGATTTTCGTAACAAGTTTTTTGCTCTACAGTTTCTATCTTGAGAGGTAATGCTAGATTATCAAGCAAACTCAACCAGGAGGTTGATGATATTGGTAATGTAGATTTTTCACTGTATCCGTTATATTTTGATGCTACGTATCTCAATAATTTATCTTGGTCTAGCTTTCCCTGTAATTCTCCTGCTCGATTAACAATCAGATATTTGCTCTGACTGACATTAAAATATTTGTCTTCAAGAGATCTTAAAAATTCTTCCACATAGGTGTCAGCCTGATAAACCATTGCGGGTTGAACCAGAGAGTTGAAATCTCTGATTGTATCGATGGAAGAGCTGTACTGATGCGGTGTTTTCTTGGGATAACCTACTATTGAGATTGGAAGCTGTTGCCAAGATTTTGCTAGCAAGGAAAGTACATCGCTAGAGCTAACTATCCCCCAAGTATGGTTTTCGCCAGGTATTGCCAAAGAATCACAATTTGTCTGATGGAAAATATGCAAAATACTCCCTAGATCTGCTTCTAGCTGACAGATGGGAATTGAGTAGACGAATTCATTTAATGTAATATCGTGACTAAACATAGATTTCCTGGTTTTTGTCTCCAAAAGCAAACTTGACCAAGGTTAAATTTGATTCGCCATTCTAATAATGGAGCTTTTGCTTAATAGATGATGAATGAGTTCGGGCATTGCTTACTACACTAACTGCTTGTTTCCACAATTACACTGAACTCGATAACAAAATACTTTGTTAGAAACTATTGTTATTATCTTTCATGATTTAAGTTAACCATAGTTACTTAGGAATATAATTACAATTCGCAAAAGGACGTAATAAATGTTAATTTTTTATTAATATATGTTTATAGCATTATATGATTGTTTTTTAGTGATGCTTGCTCAGTACAATTGCAGTAGTGAAAAGTGTCTTGCGAGGCAGTGGGTTACGCGATCGCTCCTGATTCAGACAATTTTGTAACTGCACTTATTTCCTAGTTGATTATTGCTATTAATGCACTAGCAGCCATAAAGTTCAACATACCTAGCAATGTCAGATTGTAAAGACCAACATTCAAACTCTACCCTTGATAAATTGTCAAGCAAAATGCGTATCTGTTTATTTTCTACTCAACCGCAGTTTGTTCAATCTGTGAATCGATTATTAAATGGCGATCGCTATAAATTAGAATGTTTCGATTTGACAGAGGAGTTAACGGACTTTATCACCCAAAATCAAGATCAAATTGACTGTATTGTATTGATGAACAATCCTCAATTAAATCTGATTTTGCAACGGCTATGGGATTCAATAATTTTATTACCGACAGTAATTATTGAGACAGAAGAATCGATTAAAGAATTTGTGGATTTGCAGCAAGAATCTAAAGGAGATTCAAAGGATATTGAGGTAGGAAGTCTGGTATATCATCGAGCAGAAATTCGCCTATATCCAACTCAACTACAAGAAATAAATTCTTACATAAATTTAGCAATTACCAAGTTTTTAAGTCTTGCAGCCGATTCGACAATTAATAAAGATTTTGTCAAAAATGAACTAGATACAGAAAAAGATGCTAGAAAATCTTTGATTATTCAGCAGCGTCGATTAACTGACAAAATAAAAGAAAGGCTTGGATATTTAGGAGTTTATTATAAACGCAATACTAATGATTTTTATCGTAACTTATCAGAAAAAGATAGAGAAGAATTAACTCAAAAACTAAGCAATAGTTATCGCCAAATATTACTCGAATATTTTGAAAACGACCGACAAATCAATCAGCTAATAGACGATTTTGTAGATCGGGCTTTTTTTGCTGATGTTTCTACTTCTCAAATTCTAGAAATTCATATGGATTTAATCGATGATTTTTCTTATCAGCTAAAAATAGAAGGCAGAAATAATGATGTCCTTCTCGATTACCGACTACCGTTGATTGATGTTATTTCTCATTTGTGTGAAATGTATCGTCGCTCTATTCCTGGAGAAGATATCTCTTTGGAATTGTTGTTTGGAGTAAGATAAAAAATGTAATTAAACCCAAGCTTAAACTCTACAATATATATAAAATTCAAACAAAACCTACAATTACAGCATTAAACGAAAAGGTAAATAATTCAATCTTATGGATCAATTCAGAAAAACTTATGTACTAAAGTTGTACGTGGCAGGAAATACGCCAAATTCAGTTAGAGCTTTAAAAACTCTAAAAAACATCTTAGAAAAGGACTTTCAGGGGGTTTATGCGCTAAAAGTGATTGACGTTTTAAAAAACCCTCAATTAGCAGAAGAAGACAAAATCCTGGCGACTCCAACCCTATCCAAGGTATTACCGCCTCCCGTGCGAAAAATCATCGGTGATTTAAGCGATCGCGAAAAGGTTTTAATTGGTCTAGACTTACTATATGAAGAAATTCGTGAAAGAGAATCTTGAAAGCTAAAATACAGGCAAACCAGAAATAAATGGGGCAAGTATGCCGTGAAATACTATACTGTCGTATAAAATAATCATCCTTCCTGTTTAGCAAGCAATTAGATTCTTCTCCCAGAATTTTAGATGAACGAATCAAGTCCCAATAATCAGCCACAGCAACTCGAAATAACAATGAAAGGTGTTCGCAAGACTCGCACCATGATTGAAGGATTTGATGAAATCACTCATGGCGGATTACCTATCGGTAGAACTACTTTAGTCAGTGGAACATCAGGTACGGGTAAAACTTTACTGGCAATCCAATTTCTTTATTTAGGGATTGAATTCTTTGATTGTCCTGGGGTTTTTGTTACTTTTGAAGAATCTCCCAAAGATATTATTGAAAATGCCTATAGTTTTGGCTGGGATTTACAAGATTTAATCGATCGCGGTAAGCTTTTTATTCTTGATGCTTCTCCCGATCCAGAAGGACAAGAAGTGGTAGGCAATTTTGACTTATCGGCATTAATCGAGCGTATTCAGTATGCGATTCGCAAATATAAGGCAAAGCTGGTGTCTATTGACTCTGTGACTGCTGTATTTCAGCAATATGATGCAGCTTCAGTGGTGAGGCGAGAAATATTTCGTTTGGTAGCGCGTCTTAAGCAGTTGGAAGTCACCTCAATTCTAACTACAGAAAGAGTCGAAGAATATGGTCCAGTTGCTCGCTTTGGAGTAGAAGAATTTGTTTCTGACAACGTAATTATTATTCGCAACGTATTAGAAGGAGAGCGTCGTCGTCGCACGATTGAGATTCTCAAACTAAGGGGTACTACCCATATGAAGGGAGAATATCCTTTCACCATTACCAATGATGGAATTAACATCTTTCCTTTGGGAGCAATGCGCCTTACCCAACGTTCGTCCAATGTACGTCGCTCATCAGGGGTTAAGACTCTGGACAAATTATGTGGTGGCGGTTTCTTCAAAGATTCAATTATTCTTGCCACAGGTGCGACAGGTACGGGTAAAACCTTATTAGTGAGTAAGTTTCTCGAAGAAGGTTGTCGCCAGGGAGAACGAGCCGTCTTATTCGCCTATGAAGAGTCTAGAGCGCAGTTATCTCGCAATGCCTCTTCTTGGGGGGTAGATTTTGAGGAAATGGAGCGCAAAGGCTTACTTAAATTGCTCTGTTGCTATCCAGAATCAGCAGGTTTGGAAGATCATTTACAGATGATTAAGTCGGAAATTACTGATTTTAAACCTTCTAGAATTGCGATCGATTCTTTATCGGCTTTAGCGAGGGGAGTTAGTAACAATGCTTTTCGTCAGTTTGTCATTGGGGTGACAGGTTACGCTAAACAAGAAGAAATTACGGGTTTCTTTACCAACACCACGGATCAGTTTTTAGGCGCAAATTCAATTACAGAATCTCACATATCTACGATTACCGATACGATTATTCTCCTGCAATATGTGGAGATTAGAGGAGAAATGTCGAGAGCAATGAACGTATTTAAGATGCGTGGTTCATGGCATGATAAAGGTATAAGAGAATATGTAATTAGCTCTGACGCACCAGAGATTCCCTATATAAAAGATTCTTTCCGCAACTATGAAGGGATTATTAGTGGCTCGCCATCTCGTGTATCTTCAAACGAAAAAAATGAGCTATCTAGAATTGCTCGCAATGTAAAAGATATTAACCTCGATTCTAAAGATGATTAATGATAGGTTTAAGTTCGACTTAAGCTGGCTAGAAAAAGAAGTACAACCTATTGCAAATAGAATAGATCGCGATCCTCAAGCTTTAAACAATGCTTTGAAAGCAATGGGCGATCGCTATTTACTTGCTCTAAAAGTTCCTTTAGAATTGGGAGGAAGGGGTTTGAGCCAATTGGATTATTGTCTTTTGCAAGTAAAGTTTGCCAGAGTTTCGGGTGCTTTAACTTTTCTGCAAACTCAGCATCAAAGTGCTGCGGGAATGTTGAGTAGGAGTAGTAATATTTCTCTTCAACAAAAGTTTTTACCTCAGATGGCGACAGGAAAATCACTGATGGGTGTAGGATTTTCTCACCTGCGCCGTCGCGGAAAACCAATGGTGTCGGCAAAGGAAATAGATACAGGCTATGAAATATCGGGGGAGGTACCTTGGATAACTGGTTATAATTTTTTTGCTCATTTTATCTTGGGTGCAACTTTAACTGATGGTAGAGAGTTATACGGAGTGTTACCTTTTCAAAACCAAACTCAAGATAGTGGTGGTGAGATTACAGTAAGTCAGCCTATGTCATTAATGGCGATCGCATCTACTAATACTGTCAGTGCTAAAATAAATCGATGGTATTTGAATAAAAATCAAGTAATTAGTATTAAACCTCCAGGATCAATTCACCAAAGCAGTCGTCATAATATTCTCAATCACGGTTGGTATGCTCTTGGTTGCGCCTACGCAGGGTTGGATATTTTATTAGCATTAGCAAAAAAGAAGCAGCTAAATTTTTTACAAGAGTCTTGGCAGTATCTTAATTTGGAAGTTGAGCAGTATAAACAAAAGGCTGTTGATTTAGCTTCCCAAAATACGACATCCTACAATCAAAAACTGCAACTTCGTGCTGATGCGATTAATCTTGCTCAACGTTGTAGTCAAGCTGCGGTAATTGCTTCTAGTGGTGCTGCTAATTATTTAAGCTCAAATGCAGCAAGGGTATATCGGGAGGCTTTGTTATTTAGCGTTTCTGGACAAACTACTGACGTGATGGAAGAAAGTATTAAACGAGTAATAAATAATAAGTAATAAATAATAAGTATCAACTAGAAACAATATTTATAATAAACTACACCGATCGCATATACTTCTATGACTATAAGTACCAATCGCCCAAAACTAATTAGCTTTTACAATTCCCCTATCGGTAGAAAGATCATCACAGGAATTACAGGATTAGGCTTATCTTTATTTGTCCTATTCCATATGGCGGGAAATTTAACTCTGTTGGCTAGCAGCAAGGCATATAATCAATTAGCTCATTTTCTTGATAGTTTGGGCATTTTACTTTATGCGATCGAGTTGATCCTATTAGGGTTTGCCATATTTCATATCGTGGTTGGTATTTCCATCAGACTCAATACTCTCAAAGCCCGACCAATAGGCTACAGTGAAATAAAGAGTGCAGGCGATCCTAGTAAGCAATCAATTAGTTCTCGCAGCATGGCTATTACAGGGGGGATATTATTGGGGTTTTTAATCCTACATTTAGCCACCTTTAAATTCGGCACTTATTACACCACAGTTATTAATGGTGTGGAAATGCGTAATTTATCCCGTCTGGTGATCGAGAAGTTTCATAACCCAGTTTATGCTTTTGGTTATGCAGGAGTTATGGTTATGTTAGCGGTACACCTGCGTCATGGCATTTGGAGTGCTTGGCAATCAATTGGGATGTTAAACTCTAAAGTTAGTCCATTGGTGTATGCGATCGCTTTATTGATGGCTGTTTTAATTGCGATCGGTTTTATGGTTCTTCCTCTCTCAATTTTCTTTGATTTAGTTGGTTAGCAGTGTCCGCCGATAAACGCTGATTGTTTACTGGCTTATCGCATTTCATCAATCATCAAGACACTACTAACTACTAACAAAAATCAAAGCATAAAGACTTTATACGATAGGATATGCAAGATATACTATTTTCCCAAACCTAGAAAGTTTTTTAGCCATTCTAAGAAGTCACCAATATCTTTGGTTGATACTTTAAGTAAGGATAAAATGCCAACTAAAATCAGTATTGTGCCAATTAAAAAGTTATTTTCATATAAAGATAAACCAACTATCGCTACAAAATAAGGTGATGCGATACGGCTGATTTTTTCTACTGTAGAAACTAATTCATTTTGTTCAACAACTGTATTCTCTCTTTGTAACAAAGTGTCTTGAGGCGAGGCTAGGTTAACGCTAGGTGGTGGCGATAGCTTGATGTCTTTTAAGTCAGACATGGTTGGTTTTTGGGGTTCGCGAGGAGACTTGCCAAACATAACTTGATTTATCCAGGGGTGTATCTACGCTGTTATTTTAGCCTTAGTTAATGCTCCTTGTTCTAATATTATTTTTGTCTAAAACTTGACTATATAATTTTTTAGTGTTTATCATTATAGTGATAATTACCAAAATTGAAGAAGATTTCCATTAACAGCTAGCTTTTATATATGTTTCGCTATTTATAATTTATTTATGGAAAAAACAAAAATTGCTCTTTTTGGCACAAGTGCAGATCCGCCAACAGTAGGACATCAAGCAATATTACACTGGCTATCGCAGCATTACGATCGCGTGGCAGTTTGGGCATCAGACAACCCTTTTAAACAGCATCAAACTCCTTTAACAGATCGTACAGAAATGTTGGCGTTAGCCATCGCAGATATCAATTTAGTTCACAATAATATTAACCTACATCCAGAATTAAGCGATCGCCGTACTTTGATAACGGTTAATAAAGCTAGAGAGAAGTGGGGAAAGGAAGTCGAATTTACTTTGGTAATAGGATCGGATATTCTATCTCAAATCACCAGCTGGTATCGTATTGAAAAATTACTCCAGCAGGTAAAAGTATTAGTCGTACCCCGTTCGGGTTATGGCATTAAAGACAAAGGCTTGACTGCATTAAAAGAAGTCGGAGGAAGATTTGCGATCGCAAGTTTAAATGCACCTAAAGTTTCTTCTAGTACTTATCGTTGGCAAAAAGATAAAAGTTTAGTTATCCCAGAAGTTCATAATTATATTTGGCAAAATAATTTATACAACATTGCAGAACAAGTTGTTAATAGTTAGAGACAAGGCAAGCCTTATCTGTACAGTAGAAAATATGAAAATCAATTCTAAAATTGCGCCTAAACAAAATAATAAATTAGAAAAATTAGCTGATTTTAAAGTAGGTGTAGATAACGTAATTTTTTCCGTTGATACTGAATATAATCGAGTGTTAGTATTGCTGCGAAAAAGAGATGAAGATCCCTTTAATAATCATTGGAGCCTGCCAGGTACTTTAGTACGCCAAGGAGAATCTTTAACCGATGCAGCATATCGTACTTTAGCCGAAAAAATACAGGTAGACAATTTATATTTAGAACAGCTATATTCCTTTGGAAACCCTGGTCGAGATCCTAGAGAAGAACCTAATAGTTTCGGCGTAAGATACCTATCAGTAAGTTATTTTGCTTTAGTAAGATACGAGGAAGCAAAAATAATTGCCAAGTCTGACCATAATACCTCTTGGTACAAAGTAAATGAGATTCCTAATCTAGCTTTCGATCATGACAAGATCTTGAATTATGGCTGGAACAGACTTAAAAACAAGCTTCAATATAGCCCGATCGCTTTTGATGTTTTGCCACCAGAATTTACTTTGAATGAAGTTTACCAGCTTTATTGTACAATTTTGGGCGAACATTTTTCCGACTATTCTAACTTTCGTTCTCGCTTATTAAAGCTTGGTTTTTTATCAGATACAAAAGTAAAAGTGTCTCGCGGTGCTGGTCGTCCAGCAAGTTTATATAAGTTTGATAGTAAAGCTTTTGCTCCTTTAAAAGATAAACCACTGTTGTTTATATAATTATCTAGCTTGTTATTTATTGTCAGTCATCTACTATTCAACAGTTAGGACAGTTAGAGCAGTTAGAGCAGTCAAACACGGCTAAACCGTGCAATGGCAAGGATACCGCTTCGAGACCGAAACAAAGGGGTACTCCCCGCATGTAATCCTTTAGGGCATATTAGAGCAGTTATAGGCAATCGATAATTTGGTCATGTTAGTCTCAAACCCTTATTCTTTCGTTAAAGATTAAATTTTGTCCGAACCATTGCTACTATTCGTAAATAAATTGATTATTAAATATTATTTTAAAAACTATATAAAGCAACTATTTATAAATGATTATAATCAAGGAAAATAATAAAGATCGACTAATAATAAAAGACCACCCTGCTAAATATTGGCTAGCATTCATGTTTTTAGCAATTTTGATAATTATAGATAACTATTATCTTTTTTTTCTATTTCCCATATCTTCATCTCTTACCTGTAACAAAGTCTTTTTGAACACAGCGAATTGTGAATTAGTAGAATCATCTTTAATTAATAAAAACTTAACTCATAGAACTGTTGCTAATATTCATAAAGCAAAACAGGGTACATACGGTCAAAGTCACTCAATATTGCTGAAAACGGAAATTAGATTGAAAGGAAATATAAAAAATATCTATTTTCCTAGCCGTTCTCTAATCAGAACTCATCTATATCGTAGCAATAGGAAACTTCAAAGGAATATTAAGCAGATTAATGATTTCATACACAGCTGGAATAATCAAACTCTGATATTGAATAAAAAAATGCCATCTCTATTCTTCATTGTTGTTTGGTTGATGCCTTTACCAATATTAGTACCCTTAACTGCAATATTTATCTATCCTATTGTTGCCTACTCGTTTGACTCTCAGAAAAATAGTTTAACCATTCAAGAACTCATTTTCTTTTCCCCAGAAGAAAAAAGGTTTTATTTAAATGAATTAAAAATTAGCTCTTCAGTCGAAAATAAAGCTCAGAAATATTTAGCAGTATACATAAAAACTAGTAAGGAAAAAACATATGAAATAAACGATTTTGAAAATAAAGAAGAAGCATTGAATCTACTCAAATTACTAAGTCAATATATTTAAAAAACATAAACTCTTTTTCCTTCTCAATAACTCCGCATATCAAACCATAAAATCCTTAGCGCCTTTGCGCCTTTGCGTGAAACAAAACAAAACATGAAAATAGCTCTAGCCCAACTAAACCCAACTATCGGCGACATCACCAATAACGCCCAACAAATAATCACCGCAGCCCAAAAAGCAGCCCAACAAAATGCCAGATTACTCTTAACCCCAGAATTATCCCTGTGTGGCTATCCTCCTAGAGACTTATTACTCTATCCAAGCTTTGTAAAATTAATGAGTAATGAACTAAAAGCGATCGCAACTAAAATACCAGATAACATTGCAGTCTTAATTGGTATGGTAGAAACCAACCCTCACGCCCATTCCAAAGGACAAAAACCTCTATATAACAGCATGGCATTAATCGACGGAGGAAAAGTAAAACAGATCTTCCACAAGCGGTTACTACCTACCTACGATGTCTTTGACGAAGATCGCTATTTTGAACCAGGATATGAAGCCAACTACTTTAATTTAGATAACGTCAAAGTCGGAGTGAGTATCTGCGAAGACTTGTGGAATGATGAAGAATTTTGGGGGAAACGTAGCTATAAAGTCAACCCCATTGAAGAGTTAGCGCAGTTACAAGTAGATGTAATAGTTAATCTGTCGGCTTCTCCTTATTCGGTAGGGAAACAAAAACTAAGGGAAGCGATGTTAAATCATGCTGCAACTTCTTACAACAAGCCGATTATTTATGTAAATCAGGTTGGAGGAAATGATGATTTGGTTTTTGACGGTAATAGCGTCGTGTTTAATAGTGCAGGGAAATTGGTTAGCCATGGGAAAAGTTTTGATACTGACTTGATTGTGGTGCAATTAGATGAAATAAATGAAGATAATAAACCAGAGATAAAAAGAGAAGATGATAGTAACAAAGAGATTTATAATGCCTTAGTGTTAGGGGTAAAGGATTATGCTAGAAAATGTGGTTTTAGTAAAGCTATCCTGGGTTTGAGTGGTGGAATAGATTCAGCTTTGGTAGCTGCGATCGCATCTGAAGCATTAGGTGCAGATAATGTATTGGGGGTATTAATGCCATCTCCCTATAGTTCGGATCATTCTATTAGCGATGCGGTAGATTTAGTTAATAGTTTGGGGATCAAGAGTCAGCAGCTAGCTATTAAAGGTGCGATGGAAGCCTATGATACGATTCTCGATCCCATGTTTGCAGGTACAGAGTTTGGCATAGCCGAAGAGAATATCCAGTCACGGATACGAGGAAATTTATTAATGGCGATCGCAAATAAATTTGGTTATTTATTGCTGTCTACGGGAAATAAATCAGAGATGGCGGTGGGTTACTGTACTCTCTATGGCGATATGAATGGAGGTTTGGCAGTTATCGCCGATGTGCCGAAAACGAGAGTGTTTGAAATATGTCGCTGGCTAAATAAAGAACCCTAAAGGATACCGCCATAAAGTCATTCCCATCAATATTATTACCAAGCCTCCTAGTGCAGAATTAAAACCCGATCAAAAAGATTCCGATTCTTTGCCCCCTTATGAGATACTAGACGATATACTAGAGCGCATTGTTTGCCAGCATCAATCGAAAACGGAAGTGATAGAGGCTGGACACGACACAGAAACAGTAGCTAAAGTAATGAAACTGCTTACTCGCGCAGAATTTAAACGTCGTCAAGCACCCCCAGGAATTAAAATAACTGATCGCGCCTTTGGTACTGGCTGGCGGATGCCCATTGCTAGCAAATGGTCAATTTAAGTAATAAGTAATAAGTAATAAGTAATTTAGATGTTGAAAAAAAACTTGCTTCAGCGTAATCAATATGTTCCTTATGCCTTTTTACTACCTGCGATCGCTTTATTAGGCTTAACAGTATTTTTTCCTGCAATACAGGCTTTTGCCCTTAGTTTTACTAGCTACGAATATGATATTACTCAACCTCCCCAGTGGATCGGCTGGGAAAACTTTCAAAGATTGTGGCAGGATGAATTGTTCTGGCAAACTATTAAGAATACCCTGCTATATTTATTGGGAGTTGTACCCGTATTGGTTATTGCACCATTGGGATTAGCAATTATTGTCAATCAAAAGCTAAAGGGAATTAATTGGTTTCGGACAGCTTTTTATACTCCCGTAGTAATTTCAATGGTGGTAGCGGGAATTGCTTGGAAGGCTTTATATACCCAAAATGGATTGTTGAATCAATTTCTTAAAACAAGTCGGCTTTACTAAAGGAGTACGTTGGTTAACCGATCCCAAATTAGCCCTTTGGAGTGTAATGCTAGTAACCATCTGGAAAGGCTTGGGTTACTACATGGTGATCTATTTAGCGGGGTTGCAATCAATCTCCCCAGAACTGTATGAAGCTGCTGCGATCGATGGTTCGGATAGTTGGCAAAAGCATCTAGATATTACTTTACCGTTAATGCGTCCCTATTTATTCTTAGTAGCAATAATTTCGGCAATTTCAGCCACAAAAGTCTTTGAAGAAATCTATATCATGACCCAAGGAGGACCAAGAAATAGTTCAAAGACTGTAGTTTATTATCTTTATGAAAAAGCTTTTCAAGATTTAGATATTAGCTATGCTTGTACCATTGGATTAATACTGTTTTTGGGTATTTTGGGGTTGTCTATTATTAATGTCAAGCTAACGGCAGATAGCAATAAGTAACAACTTGATAACTTATTACTTATTACTTATTACAGTCCCACATCAGCAGCATTTGTTGAAACAACAAAGTCGTCGAAGTAAGCATTAACATCATTTTCTGGCCACCAATCACTTCCGCTTCCACCATGAAAAGTGTTAAAGAACATTGTGTCAATTTCTTGACCGTTAGTCACAAATTGAAGATTATCTCTAGATAAAACTTGCTCTTGGTCCATCCAAACATCTACTTCACCATTTGACTGATTACCATCGTTAATTCTGACTCTTTGAGTTATATTGTGCCATTTTCCTGGCTCGAAATAGTTTTCCTTGCCATCACTTCCTTTAAGTAAAACATCCTCTCCATATTGACCTGGCTTATCCATGTGATAAAGGTATAAAACAGCTCTTCCATCTTCTCTCCACATAGGTCGTGAGGTAAATCCTTTAGTTCCATCAGAATCCATACCACCACTCCAAAGATCGTCTGCACCTAATCCTGGTAACTTTCCGCCACTAGACCAGTCGTATTTGCCATTGAAGTCAAAATTCTCCGCAAATTTTACCTGATAAGAAAGATAATATTCTTTTGCATCGGGAATTTTCCAGCCTGCACCTGCATTCATTTGAGCATCATCAGGGTAGGTTATTTTTAAGGATTGATTGCCAGAGTAAGCATCTTCATTGGAAATAGCAGCATATTTATCCATATGGTCCGACGAGAAATTCACATTCCAGTCTTTACTTTGAGCATTAGAGCCGTATACTGTATTATTGCCATGATTTTCAAATCCCACTTCAATCGCACTAGAACTTTTAATCGCACTAGAACTAGGTACACTAGGGGAAGGAGCATCTGTAACTTCCTCAATTTCAAATACGCTAGATATTTGTGTACCTTGAAGTCTGAATTCTGGGACTTTAGCCTCTTTTCCATTATCGTCAATGATAAAGATGGCTTTAGCACTATCACCTTGACCACTGAAGCTATAGCTACCGTTGTCATTATTGACTAGATCTACGCCATAAGCACCTCTAATGCTATAGGAGGGAAGGTCGAAGTCTACAGTCCAATCTTTAACCTCAAAACCTTGAGTAAGATCTACTTCTAACTTGTATCCTCCGTTCCAGTCTTCAGTGACGGAGGCATTCGTGTTTATAATTCGATCGCCTGCTTGGGAGTTTTCAGAAACAACGGAAGGTTTAGGAACAATTGTGTCTTCAGACGGTGTAGATATCTGCGCACCTTGAAGCTTAAATTCTGGGACTTTAGCCTTTTTTCCACTGTCTTCAACAATAAAGATAGATTTTATGGATTGTCCTTTATCAAGGTTTTCCCAACCGCCTTGACCTGTAATCGTATAACTACCATTACTATTCTTGATTAAATCTACTCCATAGGCAGCAGAAATGTTGTAGGGAAGTTTAAAGTCTAGGGTCCAACCATTAGCATTAGACTCTGAGGTTATATTTAGCTCTAGCTTATATCCTCCCTTCCAATCTTCAGCAATAACAGAGTTAGTTTGAAGTGTTTGATTAGCCATATTATTAAGTAACTTGTTTTTAAACTTGTTACCTTTGTAAAAGCTTTACTTCAGCTTTACCGTGACTTCATAACTTCGACTGTAGGAATCTAAATCACATTTGCATATCTAGGTTTTGCTTGTTTTGGCATTAAATAATAAACGAATCAATCCCATACTCATTCCATTGACGTTGATGACGTTCAGCCACATAAGGATTGACGGTAAACTCTGGTTTTTTGCCACCCGAAACATCAATACGCAGAAAAGAATAGGGACGTTTACGATCCTTTCTACTACCGCTACGTCCTACATATAGGTGGGACTGACCAATAGGTTCGGAGTTTAAATCTGCATCTTGATACAACACCGTACCTTCTCGACGCTGGCGGCGTAAACTATGACCGCTACCACCGCAAACAATCCAGTTAGTATGGGAATCGGCATATCCTGTATCTTTAGTATGGAGATGTTCTAAACAGTGGGCATGACCCGATAAAACTATATCTACTACAGATCTCCCTTCGGGTAATGCACCTATCTCTTTTGCTGCATCATCAAACACCTGACGCAAGCGATCGCGAATTGCCAAAGTCTGTCCCTGATTCCATTTGGTTGTTTCTGTAACGTAAGGAGGATGGTGTAGGAAAATAATTCTACCTCGTATAGATTCATTTTGCCATGATGCTACCAAACTATCCTTGAGCCATTCTAATTGTTCCCAATCCGTTGCTTGATCTTGTTTGTTCAACTGTTTTTCAATATCTCGCTGACTTTCGGCAATATGCTCCAATTTTGCATTATAATCGTCTATTTCTTCCGCATCTTCAGGATTATTGTAATCGAGTCGATCTATTGCTGCCTGTATCTCCTGTTCGCGATTTTCTAATTCGCTTTGACGACTTAATAATTTCTCTCTTTTAGTTTCCCCTGCCTCTGTGTCTGGGATCACAACAGGTTGGTTAAAGGTATTAGAATCTAGAGCAAAAAAGTCTATTCCTCCATAACAAAAAGTATAATAACGATTGGGCAGACGAGTAAATTCTCCTGGCTGATAGCTCAAACAGCGATCGCCTGTATGGTGTGCAGTATATCTGTTATCTAAATGCTGTTTTAGACTGGCGTTGTTTTTAAAATTAGCTAAATAATCTAAAAATGCTCTAGCATAAGCATCTCCCTCATTTGAACCATGCCAACCCACATCGAGATCGATTCTTCCCCGTAGTAAACGTCTAGGCAACCATGTAGCCTGTGCCAAAATGCCGTAAATCAAGGGTAAGTCATAGTAATCATGATTGCCTGGGACAAGGAAAAAAGGCAAATTAAAAGTTAAAGAATCATATTCAAGGTGTTGGGAACTTTCACCACCAACCAAAAATTCTTGGTAGGGATCGATAAAATTTTGTTGATAATATTCCCTCGAACCTACCTGATACACCACATCGCCAGTATGAATTACAAAGCGACTGTCTTGCTGATGTTCTTGCATCATCTCAGCAATCTTTCTTTGAGGATGATGTTTGAGGTGCGATCCACAACCACTGTCGCCAATTACTAAAAAAGAAAAATTAGGATTATCGCTATCTCCTTGGTCAATAACCAATTTAGTTTGAGCGATCGCTCTTTCTGTAATTGCCGAGTCTTGCCAGCGTACTCTACGCTTCATTTGGTCAATTTTGACCGAGATATCAGGATCTTTAACAAATTTCATTTATTACTTGTTACTTATTACTTATTACCTATTATTTCTCTGGTGATTTTAGAACGCGCATGGGAATAACTTCAACCTGTAGGCGGATAGGTCGATTAATATTGTCTACTAATAGCTGTCTCAAGCGATCTATGTCTACCTGAGAAACAGAATCAAGGGGTGCAGCAATTTCTATATCTACCTTTAGATATTTTTGGCGCGGAATAATAGTAATCAAATTAATATTAGTATCAGCGATTGGACTTGCGCGATCGACAATTAAATCTGAAACTTGAGAAGTGACATTCTTTTCAATTATTAATTCACGCATTGATAGAGTTAAAGGGATACCAAGGGCAAACATAACTAATGTAGACATTGCCAGCCCTTTCTTTGCTCGATCTAGGTTGCCATAGGATTGAAATAAAAATACTAAACTGCCAAAAAAGATAATACAAATTAAGTTGGTTGAAAACAGTAAAAATGCACCAAAAGCAATTTCTCCTTCCCCCAATCCCAAACCAATCCCAATTACACTGAGAGGAGGAACTAACGCTACAGCGATCGCAACCCCAGGTATGGCATCGGCAATACTACGACGGGTTTGAGTAAAAGCCCCTGCTAATCCTGCTGCCATGGCAATTCCAAAGTCGATTAAGGTTGGATTAGTACGGGAGAGAATTTCGGAGTCTACTGTTTCTAAGCCAATAATTGATGCTGTTAACCAAGATGCGATTACAGTGAGAATTACACCCTTGAATAAAGTAAAACTAGACCGACGCAACAGTTTTCGATTACCCATCGCCACAGAATAAGCCATACCAATAATTGGTCCCATCAGTGGGGCAATAATCATCGCCCCAATAATGATGGCTACACTGTTTGCTAGTAGTCCCAAAGTGGAAATAACAGCTGAAAGCATCAGCATAAAGTGAAAACTAAAAGTTGGCACGGACAAACGCCACAAACCTCGGTTCAAACTGGCGATGGGAGTCGCTTTTTCTTTGACCCAACTCCAATCACCATTATCTTTATACCAAAGTTCTTTTAGATGGAATTTACGAGTAATTATCCGCAGCAAATACTTAATGCGAATAATATAGCCAGGGGTTGCAGTAAGTATCAGGGTCATATTTCAAAAAAATTCTGAGATAAAAAATATTTAGGCATCAGCAGGATTTAGCTGCATCATCTGCCAAGTAACAAAAGTCCCTACTGGACTCCAAAGTAAATAGGGAAGTAACAACCAGAATGCAACATTAGAAATGGGAAAAACCATCACCGCTAAAATTGCCCCCAAGAAAAAACCCGTACCCCCGATAATTGTTCCGATTTTCAAGCTACGGGTTTTGCACATGACTAGGGTATACAAAGAAATTGCTGTTTCCACTAGTAAATAAAAGCCCATTAAAAACCAAGTATAACTATTACCTGGATTAGCCTTCCAAACGTTATAAGCCGACCATGCACCACATATAAATACTATTGTCCAAATAATGGGAATGGCAGCTTCAAAGGTCAACCAGTCGGGACGACGCAATCGTTTAAACCAACGAAAATCTCTGCTAGAAATTAAACGATTAAAAGTAAAAGGAACAGCAAGGGTAACAATTCCAATAGCCAACCAAGAGGGAATCATAATAAATTATTATTCAAGATATAAAATATAAATACTGGAAGTTCACTAATTCACAGTCATAAAAAAATTAACAGCATCTCATGATGCTGCATTTTGAACCCTAACATCTTCTCTCTTAAGATAGAGTGTGGATGTATTTGTCTGTAAATCAAATTTATTTGGAGGTAATGGGACGTTCTCCATCAATATCCAAAGTATCTACCACTTCATACTTATTAGCCATGATTGGGCGAGTGCCATCGGCTTCAAAAGTATCCACAACTTTTGTCTCACCATTATTGACAGGGCGTTTTCCATCTACTTCTATTACATTGTCTGCATCTAGATTATCGGCACTTACAGGACGGTTTTCTGTTTGATTTTCACCATCTCTTTTTAGAAAATCGGGACTTTCGGCAATGGGACGAATACCATCTTCTTCAAAGGTATCAGCCACCTCAATATCACCGCTTTCAATAGGGCGAGTACCATCGGCTTCAAATGTTTTGCTATCTTGTTGTTCGCTCATGTTAAAAGTATATAAATTATCCTTGTTTAGTAGGGAGTATACTCTTTATTTCTTAAAAAGGAATCTAGCTAAAGTATTAATCAGGCTTTTGTTATGAGTATGTAGGAAAAGCTGGCTAGATTTTATATACTCTTTAGAGCATGACCGACAATATCAAAAAATAATGCTCAACTTTACCAAGCCTTTTTATCCTCTACTACTATCTTCCGTCAAAAGCGATCCTGAGACTGCTCATCGTCAAATGCTCAAGACGTTGAATAATCTAGAATTAAATCGCCATTCTGTGTGGGGTAGCTTGGCAATTAAGCAGTTAGAAAAGTCGTTTTGTGTTACCGATACTCGTTTACAGCAAACACTATGGGGATTGGATTTTAACAATCCTTTTGGTTTAGCAGCAGGATTTGATAAAGATGGTACAGCAGCAGGAATGTGGAGTAGTTTTGGCTTTGGTTTTGCCGAATTAGGGGCGGTTACTCTCCACTCGCAGCCAGGAAACCCCCGCCCTCGTATGTTTCGTCTCCCAGAAGACAAAGCAGCACTCAATCGCATGGGTGCAAATAATTTGGGTGCAGCAGTGATGGCGGATACTCTAGCTCAAACTTGGAAGAGACAACCCCGTAAAATTCCTATTGGCATAAATCTGTGTAAATCCAAAATAGCACCCTTAGAAGACGCAGCAGCAGACTATGTAGGCAGTTTTAAATATTTAGAGGATGTGGCAGACTACTTTGCGATTAATGTAAGTTCACCCAATACCCCAGGATTGCGATCGCTTCAAGGAGGGGAACAGCTAGAACCGATACTATCAGGCTTACAAACAGCCAACACTAAAGGTAAACCTATCCTAATTAAAATCTCTCCCGATTTGGAATGGTCGGATATAAAAGATATTTTAAATTTAGCTATTAGCTATAATCTTTCTGGGGTAATTGCCACTAACACTACGATACGTCGCGATCGCTTGAACACAGAAATTTTAAAAGAAACGGGACTAAGTATTAAAGATGAAGCTGGTGGAATTAGTGGTTTGCCAGTGAAGGAACGCGCTACTGAAATTATTCGCTTTATTTATCGAGAAACAGACGGTAAATTGCCCATAATTGGGGTCGGTGGCATCTTCAATGCAGAAGATGCTTGGGATAAAATAATTGCAGGGGCGAGTATACTGCAAGTCTACACGGGTTGGGTATATGAAGGACCTTGGATGGTTAACCAAGTGCTGTCTGGCTTGTTGGATAAACTGAATGAAAAGGGTTTAAACAATATTATCGAAGCAGTGGGGTTAGAACATCAATAAATCTTTTACTATCGAGACATAACCAATAAATTATCTGCGTTTATCTGCGTTTATCTGTGGATATTCTTATTACAGAGAGACATACTATACATGGAAGAAATACTAGAGTTAAAAGACTGTTTGATTAATCAACAATACGATCGCGCCTTTGCCATAGTAGAAGATCTAGAAGCAATGGGAAGACAGGATAAAATTAATAACCTAGAGTCATTTCTAGTCATTTTATTAGTTCACTTGATTAAAATTCAAGTAGAAAAAAGAGTAACAAGAAGTTGGAAAAATTCCATCATTAACAGTATTCTGGCAATTCAAAAAAGAAATAAACTAGGCGAAAAATCCCATTATATAAAATTAAAAGATTGGAAAGAATACATTATTGATTGCCAGTTTGAAGCAACATTGGGTGCAGCCAAAGAAGTTTTTGAAGGTGTAGATCGTCAAGAATTAGAAGAGTTAGTAGATTCTCAGCAGTTGATAGCACTGGCTAACGAATTACTTGTCCTGACTTATTGTAATAAACCGAGAGAAATAGTAGAAGAAATTGACCAGAAGTTTCCCATTAAACATTTTTAGCTTATTAATAATTAATCAATTGTCCATTATCAATTGTCCATTGATAGAATAATCGAACTATCGAGTATGAGTTAGAGGCTATATGGTAACTAGAAGAGTTGCAGACATTTTAAAAAATGGTCAACCAGATGAATCAGTAACTATTAAAGGTTGGGTACGCACCAAAAGGGAATTGAAAGGATTTTCTTTTGTAGAAGTCAATGATGGTTCGTCTCTAGCAGGTTTGCAGGCTGTTCTGGATGCCGATGTGCCAGATTATGACAATATCCTCAAGCAGCTTGGTACGGGTGCTTCTGTAGAGATTGTGGGGAAGCTGGTAGAGTCTCCAGGGAAAGGACAAAAGATTGAAATGAAGGCAGATTCAGTCATCGTTTATGGTACTGCCGATCCCGAAACCTATCCTTTGCAAAAAAAACGCCACTCTTTTGAATTTTTACGCACAATTAGTCATTTGCGATCGCGTACTAATACTTTAGGTGCGGTTTTCAGGGTACGCAATGCTTGCGCTACGGCTATTCATCAGTTTTTTCAGGAGAAGGGTTTTTTGTGGATACACAGCCCAATTATTACCGCAAGTGACTGTGAAGGGGCTGGGGAATTATTTACCGTTACTAACTTCGATTTAAACAATTTGCCTAAAAATGACAAAGGCGAAATAGACTATAGCCAAGACTTTTTTGGTAAGCAAGCTTATCTTACCGTTAGTGGACAACTACAGGCAGAGGTAATGGCGATGGCGTTTCAGAATGTCTATACTTTTGGTCCAACTTTTCGGGCAGAAAATTCTAATACTTCCCGTCACTTAGCTGAGTTTTGGATGGTTGAACCTGAAATGGCTTTTTGCGACTTGGAAGGAGATCAAAATTTAGCGGAAGAATTCTTGCGATATATTTTTAAATATGTGTTGGACAACTGTGCTGATGATATGGAATTTTTTAACAAGTGGGTAGATAAGACTCTCTTGGCTAAAGCGGATAATATTATCAGCAATGAATTTGAAAGAGTCACCTATACTGAAGCGGTTGCTTTACTAGAGAAAGCCAAAAAGAAATTTGAGTTTCCTGTCGAGTGGGGTATCGATCTTCAATCGGAACACGAACGCTATTTAGCCGAGGATTTATTTAAGAAGCCTGTCATTGTGACTAACTATCCCAAAGAGATTAAAGCTTTTTATATGCGGTTGGATGAAGGAGAGAAAACCGTTTCGGCAATGGATGTATTAGCCCCTGGTATTGGCGAAATCATTGGAGGTTCACAAAGGGAAGAAAGATTAGATGTGTTGGAAAGACGCATCAAAGAAATGAACATTGAAGCTGATGATATTTGGTGGTACTTGGATCTGCGTCGTTATGGTACTGTACCCCATGCTGGTTTTGGCTTGGGTTTTGAAAGACTGGTGCAGTTTATGACAGGGATGACCAACATCCGCGATGTAATTCCTTTCCCTCGTACTCCCTTAAGTGCAGATTTTTAATTAAGGATTAAGAAACAGCTAATTACCGATTATTTAGCTGTCAGGTGGGCAATGAAAACAACTCGATCTTTCATAGGTTGATAAATTATTGTCCACCAAAATGCGATCGCTATATCGCATATAAAGCTAACCTCCCCATCAAGCGTTCTGAAATTAACGAACTACTTTTACTTTCTTTTTCTTTTCTGCTCTACGCCGAGGAACTTCATGAGTATAGAAGTCATAAGCCAGCTTAGTATTAGGAAATATTGCTCTAGCTTCTTGCTTGAGGTCATCTAACTGAATCGGATTTCCAGGAGCATAGCGGGGACTAAAATGAGTCATGAGCAACTGCTTCGCTCCTGCTAAAAGTGCCACTTGAGCAGCCATTGTGGTAGTGGAGTGCATCTTTTCAAATGCCATATCCGCATCTTGATGAGCAAAGGTAGCCTCATGAATCAACACATCGGCATCTTGAGCTAGTTCCACCGCAGCATCACAAAAAACAGTGTCGGTGCAGTAAACGAATTTTCTGCCTACTTCTGGTTCACCACAAAGATCTTTGCCATTGATTTTGCGACCATCTTCTAGACTAACAACCTCTCCCTGTTTAAGCTTGCCATAGATAGGGCCAGGAGGAATACCTAAAGATTTTGCTTTATCTAGGTTGAACATTCCAGGGCGATCCTTTTCGACAACACGATAACCATGAGCAGGTATACGATGCTTGAGCAGTTGGCAGCTTACAGTAAATTCTTTATCTTCATAAAGTATGCCTGGTTCGACAGTATGAATTTTCAAACGAGAACCAAAATTCATATAGGAATATTTAGCAGCATTTAGCAAATATTCTTTCAAACCTTTAGGACCATAAATATCAATTGGTTGACCACTACCAGCCAAGCCACAGCTAGCAATCAAACCCATCAAGCCAAAAGTATGGTCGCCGTGCATATGAGTGACAAAAATACGTCTGATTTGAGAGCTTTTAATATCGCTCTTTTGCAGTTGATGTTGTGTGCCTTCGCCACAGTCAAATAGCCATACTTCAGCGCGTTGAGGCAATCGTAGAGCTACGCTGGATACATTACGCGATCGCGTCGGCACACCAGAACTCGTACCTAAAAAAGTTATTTCCACAGGGTTTTATCATCGATCTGTCTGAGATATTCATCTTAACACCGAAGCTATTGGGCATTGGCGATGAGTCGGAAAAAAATTCAGCTAATCCTCAAAATTGGCACAAAGTTATAGTAAAGGTGGCTAATTTCATCGATCGGGGTATCTTTGATCTTAGGCGGTTTAAAAATAAATAGTCTATGTAAAACTGGAGCTGTTTTTTTTCGGAAAATAGCCAGCATCAATGTCTAAATTGAGACTTTTGTAGTGTGAATCAACAGAATTCTTCAAGATTAATTAAAACAATTGCTTTACTAGTTTGTGTTGGTGGTGTTGCTTGGTTTAGCTTTAGTTTGCTAGGTAAGTATCAACAAGTTCAACGGCTAAAACAGGCTGACGATGTGCTAGGAAAAGAGGATTATAAATCAGCCATCGAAGCTTATGATCGCTTATTAGCAGCCGATGTAGCCAACGAGCACCTTATTTGGATCAATCGAGGATACGCGCTTTTGGGCTTGAATCAATATCAAGATATGCTGCAATCTTGCTCTAATGCTACTTCAATCGAGCCTAATGCAGCTTTGGGCTGGAACTGCCAGGGAGAAGCTTTATACTATTTAAAACAAAATCAAAAAGCTCTTAATGCCTTCGAGCAAGCGATCGAGAAAAACCCTCAAAAATCTGCTTTTTGGCTAAATAAAGCCAGGGTTTTGTCCGAGCTTCAACAATATAATAGAGCGATCGCCGCAAGCGATCGAGCGATCGAATTAATCGGGCAATCTAATCGAGCAAAACAAACTAACAGTTTCGCGATCGCATTCAATCAAAAAGGACAAAACCTACTAAAAATTAAACAGTATCAAAAAGCTTTAGAGGCTTTTGAACAGTCTTTAAAAAATTCTCCTGACTATTTATCTCCACAGCAAGGAAAAGGAATTGCTTTATATGAATTAGGAAATTATGAAGAGGCGATCGCAATGCTCGGTGAGATTTTAAAGCGTAATAACTTAGCCGACGAACAAAAAGCAATTAGCTTACTTTATACAGGAGTTAGTCTTTGCCAAATACACAAATCTACCGCAGCAGCAGCAGCTTTTCAAGAAGTTTTAGCCTTAACTAAAGATATTCAATCAAAAAAAATAGCTCAAAAGGGATGCGGTATTCAGTAAACATTAATTTAGTTATGGTAAGCCCAAATGATTCATATTTATCAGCACCTTCTTATACTTATAAATAGTAAATTCCCCACCGCTTGCTATTGAAGGGTGGGGAAAAGAAGGATACCACAAAACACACATATTTAATAATTCACAGGAGATCTAAGTGTAGCTATAACGCTTTGATTTAAATAAAAACTTTGAAAGCTAAACTATATCTTTGGCTAAATAACCTAGTAGAATTACCTTTTTCTTGTTTACCATTATAAACACCTTTAGTTAAAAATATCTAGGTATTTTCTCTATCTTTATCAAACTATTAAAAAATAATTGTCATACTCCTTGATAACTCGTTAATTTGGCTATTAAAAAAGATTTAATATATATTTTGGATGACCACTTATTTTGACAAAATATTTAATATCTAAAAAATGCAATTATCGTACCAAAAGATTTTCAGAGTATTAAAATATAGAGCAAAACTATGAATAGCCTGCGACAGAGGAAATTTTTAACCATATTTTATCCAATTTATATAGTTACTTTAACTACATTAAGATATTTCATATTTACGATCTAATGTAGCGGTAAAAAGATATATATGCTCTAATACCTAGCTTAGTTAGCTTATAGCCTTAATACGTAAATATATTAGAGTTAAAAGCATAACCAGTGAAGTGTCGATGATGACTTGTTTGCTATGTTTTTACTATGATAGATAGTGCGAAATCGAAGGTAATTTATTCATCTGGATTTGTCTGTGCGACGCAGAGCTAGTACCAAAGCGAGAAAGTTGTCCTTTAGGAAGATGCGGTGGGTACACCTTTCTCGCTCCGCATATGCAAAGAGTGCATATACTCGCCGAATCTTGCTACACATATCTTTTAGGGGACGCTTATTGCTTATTATCTTAAACAGAGATGTAAACTGCTGTATAAATATTTTCCAATAGTCAATTAAACGAATGAAAATTACTAAATTCTTATTGGCTTCGATAATAGTAACCTCACTAATTGTAATTCAACATTTGCCAATGACATTTGCTTCTGAAAAATTGCTAACCGCTCAAATTAAAAACTCTTTACTTAGCGATCCTTTTCTACAATTACCTACAGAAAATACTGTCAACGTGATTTGGTTTACAGAATTTGAAGGGGATAAACATTGGGTTGAATATGGAGTGCAGCTAGAACAACAGGTATTAGCTAAAACAACTAAACTAAGTCAAGTAAGAGAAGACAAAGATTCGCAGTTAGACAATCATAGTTCTCTTTCCGAACCTGTTTTTAGGGATATCTGGCGACATGAAGCAACAGTAATCGGTTTAACTCCTAACCAGCGCACACCATATCAAGTTAAAAGTCAGTTGGGGAAACAAACTATTAGTAGTAATACATTTACTTTGGCTAGTAATCCTACTCCCGAAAAACCGCTTAAGATTTTGCTCACTTCAGATCATCAATTGATGCCGATGACTACTGCCAATTTAAGCAAAGTGGTCGAGACAATCGATCGCTTAGATGCAGTATTCTTTCCTGGTGATTTGGTTAATGTTCCAGATCGCGCCTCAGAATGGTTTGACGATCGCCGTGGAGGATCTTTTTTTCCTGCTTTACAAGGGAAAGGCAGTTATGAATTAGAACAAAATGGGATTAAAACTATTTATCAAGGAGGAGAAATAATTCAGCACGCTCCGTTGTTTACGGCGATCGGTAATCATGAGGTAATGGGACGAAGATCTAAGCCTACTCTTAAAGAGGAATTTAACGATCCTATTCCCCGTCAGGTAGCAACTGAACTTTATCAAAAAACAGCGAGCAAGATTAATCCTGCTGAAGATATTCAGTTAAAACAAGACTGGATTGAGCATAATTCCTTTAATACCAACACCTACGAAGAGATATTTACCTTCCCAGAAGGTAATGGGGTCAAAAAGTATTATGCAACCACTTTTGGGGACATAAGATTGATTTCTCTCTATGTAACTAATATCTGGCGTAGTCCCAGTTTGTCAGCTGAAGAAAGTGGACGTTATAAGGAAAGTAGCAATGATTTAGATACCCCAGAAAAGTGGGGTTACGGACAGCACATTTTTGAACCAATTGAGCGAGGAAGCCAACAATATCAGTGGCTTGAGCAAGAATTGGCGAGTGAAGATTATCACAAGGCTAAATACAAAATAGTCATGTTGCATCATCCTCCCCACACTCTAGGAGGTAATATTGTCCCCCCCTACACCCAACCCCAACCAAAGTTTTATTATCAAGATGGCGATCGCAGCTCACTCTATTATGATTATCCAATCAAAGACGACTACATTATTCGTGACTTAATTCCTTTATTAGAATCTGCTGGGGTTCAACTAGTATATTACGGACATTCTCATTTGTGGAATCGATTCCAAAGTGATTCAGGAATACACTTTTTGGAATCTTCCAATGTAGGTAATAGCTATGGCGCACATCTTGGCAACAATCCTAGACCAATTCCTACCTATAGCCCTGAAAATTTTATTGCCTTAGGTAATCCCAACGGTTTAGATCCAGTTATACCTAATATTGCTCCTTTGATGGACGAGACAGGACAATCTATGCCTTATATCGCCAGTAATGATATTACTGTATTCAGCATTTTTGATACTAAAACAGGTACGGTAAGCAGTTATCGTTACGATACTCGCCAACCTGGTTCAGATGCAATCAAATTTGACGAATTTGAGCTTGGCAGATAGACAGCAGTAGTTATTGGGCAAAAGTCTCTCTTGGATAAAAACCCGCATCAAACAACCATTGATAACGCTTATAAACAGATACTTCAGCCTGTGGTGTTAAATATTGATGATAGTCTGCGTGTTTAGTGCCATTTTGTTTAGCAACATCACTTTCTAAAGCTAAACCCAATTCAGCCA
Source organism: uncultured cyanobacterium (assembly GCA_963799375.1). Classification (GTDB taxonomy): domain Bacteria; phylum Cyanobacteriota; class Cyanobacteriia; order Cyanobacteriales; family Xenococcaceae; genus Waterburya. Next base: position 159,938 of record CAWCWY010000003.1, on the reverse strand, counting down.
ATACCTTGTTTAAATCTGCGTCCAACTGTTCTTGTTTAAGAATCGTCATATTTTCGGGTATTGTGCCATCAACTAAAAAATAGTCTTCCACACGAGATAACTTACGTCCAAAATAAGGACTTTCAAGGGCAAAAGTCTCAAAATCACTGTTTAAGGCGATCGCCTGGGCTTTTCCTCGATCCCAAGGGCGATCGAGACGTAAATAAAAATAGCGCGATACTTCCATTGCATATGGATTGCGAATAGTTGCAACTATTTTTTTAAAGCTGGTCAAAGTTTTGCCGTACTCTTTTACCCAATCTTGAGCCTGTTGCAAATTACCATGTCGTTTTCCTGCAACAGCAATGATTTTCGGAGGATTATGAACCTTATTTTTAGCTCCTTCTGGTAAAGCATAGTAAATAGGTTTGGGTAAAATATCTAACAGCTTTTGAGTAACTGCCATTCCTCCTGTTTTGGGTACATGGAGAAAAAGTAAGTCTTGATTAAACAACATCAATTAATAAATAAGGCAATATAGAATGTTTACCATTATCTACTAACTAACTAACATTACGCACCAATGAATTTGATAGTGCAGTTTAGGCAGTTAAAGTACAGCTAGCCTGGTACGGCTATATATGCTTGGATGTCATATCCTTACTGTTTTACAGAAAATTTATGAATATACTTATTTCAGCAAAAAGCATCACAAACCTGACAACAAGGATCGGTGAATCCAAGCTTTATTTCCCTTCATTTAGTTTCTAGTAAGCAAGAGTTTCCAAAGTTTCTTCAAGGTATCTTCTCACTTGCGCGTCTAAATTAGTTTCGTTATTTACTTCTCTTTCTTCTTGCCAACTTTGAAAACCAGAGCTTTTGGAGATCGCTTGTCTGAGACTAAACCAGATTTCACTATCTTGCTTTTTTTCGTTTTGTGAAGTTATAGTTGAATTTGCCATTTATAATCTTACTTTTTTGTTCTATATCAACCAGTGTAGCTCAACTGAAAAGAGAGTCTGTAATTCCAACTACACAATTACTAATTTTCACTATAAAAATATAGAATTTAGATAGTTTATCAAGATTCTGTTTCTGATTCTATAAACCAAAGTATTTGGGCGATTTTTAGTCCCACTATCGTAAAGTCTTGTTTAATTTGGGCGAAAGAATATGGTGTCGTTTGAGTTAGTTTGTCTTGTTTGGTCAACAAAACTAGTAAAACACTCAATGGTATTTGAAAAAATAAATTACAGGCGAAAAAACCAACAGCAGCAATTGCCAGACCCAAAATTCGCTGTTGAGGCAAAAAATCTACTAAGCCCACTGCTAGGGGAGATAAGCGATAAAGTAACCATAAAAGTATCGTCATAGAAACTGCTGCGATCGCACTAGACAGTTTGTGTTTAAATCTTTTAAAAAGAGATAGTATTACTTTCTGGCGATCGCTCAGACATTCTGGCTTTAGGGATAAAAACAGAACGCTAAAAATATCAAAAGGACGCTTGAGCTGCATCAAGAGTATTGGCAATACGGTTATTAGTATTAACAAAGGCAGTTCCAATGCAAAAGAATAACTATCACCAATACTCAATCCAACTATAGTTATGCCCACAAAAATTGGAAACACCGCTATTCCTAACAGGTGAATCCATAAAAAAGGTTCAGAACGTAAATCTTTTACATTTAACATTGCGAGACAGTTGCGTTGTCGTTATCGTTATGCAGCTTGGCTGTGCGGAGGTTCTCTCCGTTGTCAAACAAGGATACACCTTCGGATAAGCAAACTGTTGAGGGCGGTCATTTAACATCAATCAAAATGTCGAACGTTCGGTAAATTTTAAGTGGGCAAAATAATATATATCTTACCCACTTAACTCGACTAGTTAGTTGCTAGAGTACGACGCTTGAATACTAGTTCATAAGCCTCGATAATATCTTTTTCTTTCCAGTCAGAGAACTTAGATGCCCCGATACCACATTCAAAACCAGTATTAACTTCCTTAACGTCATCCTTCATCCGTTTGAGAGAATTTAGATCGCCTTGGTGAACGATTTTGCTGCCTCGACGGACACGGATTTTACAATTACGGACTATTTTTCCTGATAGAACATAACAACCAGCTACCGCGCCACGACCTACAGGGAAGACTGCACGAACTTCAACCTGACCTAGAGCTTCTTCAACCTCTTCGGGATCTAACAGACCTTCCATTGCCCCTTGAATCTCATCCAGAAGCTTGTAGATGATATTGTACTGACGAATATCAACACCTTCTCTGTCGGCTGCCTGTCTCGATCCTGATGCTAGTGTAGTGTTAAATCCAATAATCACCGCACCACTGGCTGCTGCCAAATCTACATCTGTTTCCGTCACTTCTCCAGGAGAAGCTAGTAACGTCCGAATTTGGACTTCATTTTGAGGTAGTTGTGCCAGAGAACCCATAATAGCTTCTACAGACCCTTGAACATCAGCTTTGATAATTAAATTAAGCTCTTTAAGTTCACCCTCTTGAGCCTGAGCAGAGATAGTACTCAAGCTAATACGACGAGATGATAGAGACTGCAACAGGCGAGTATCGCGTTGTTCGACTGCTCGTTTGTCTGCCACGACTCTTGCTTCTCTTTCACTGGGATAAATATCAAACTCATCTCCAGCTTCAGGGACATCGTTAAGTCCCAAAATTTCCACAGCAAACGAAGGAGTGGCTTCTTCTACTTTTTCTCCCATATCGTCAACCATTGCCCGTACTTTTCCTAATACAGAACCAGCTACTATGCTGTCTCCTACTCTCAAAGTACCGTTTTGTACCAATAAGGTTGCCACAGGACCTCGATTACGGTCTAGATTAGCTTCAATTACCGTTCCTTTAGCAGGACGGTTCGGATTAGCAGAAAGCTCTTCTACTTCTGCTACCAGAAGAATCATTTCTAGTAATTCATCGAGATTGTCTCCTGTGAGGGCGCTAACATTAACCATTGTGGTGTCTCCACCCCAATCTTCAGGAACTAAACCTTGTTCGGTCAATTCTTGTTTGATTCTGTCAGGATTAGAATCTGGTTTATCAACCTTGTTAATTGCCACAATCAAAGGTACTTCTGCTGCTTTTGCATGGCTGATTGCTTCTTTGGTTTGAGGCTGGACTCCATCATCTGCTGCCACGACCAAAATAGCTATATCTGTCACTCTAGTTCCCCTAGCTCGCATGGCGGTAAAGGCTTCGTGACCAGGAGTATCTAAGAAAACAATCTGCTGTTGCTTCCCTGCGTGTTCTACATCTACATGATATGCACCAATATGCTGAGTGATTCCTCCAGCTTCTCCTGATGCCACCGTACTTTTGCGGATTGAATCTAGTAGGGTAGTTTTACCATGATCCACGTGACCCATAATCGTCACGACAGGAGGACGAAGCTGAAGATTTTCTAGGTCATCAGCATTGAGCATTTCAGTTTCTTTAACTGCTGCGGATGTTTCTTCTGGAGTCTCCACAATCACTTCTAGTTCTTCTGCCACCATTTTGGCTGTTTCTAAATCTAGAGTTTGAGTGATGTTAACGGGAATTCCTTTAAAGAACAGACTTCTAATGATATCTGTTTCAGGAGTATTCAACCTTTGTGCCAAATCCCTGACGGTCAAATTGTCGGTTAAAACAATTGATTCTGGCAGAGTGGGAGCAACTTTTCCACCTTTGGTCTGACGTTCTGTTTTTTGAGTTTTTTCTGTTTTGAAAGAAGGTTTTCTCGGTTTTTTGTGGGTGGCAGCAGCGGGTTGTTGCTGCTGCATTGATGCGGGTTTAGCGGGACGAGCCGTAGATAGAGTAAAGGCTGTATTAACCTGTACTGTTGTTGAATCCGCATCAAAGTCATCGTCCTCTTCCAATACTGGCTTGGGCGCACGACGCTTTTTAGCTGCTTTTTTAGCTTTAGACTGCTTGCCTTCGTCCTCTTCCTCGTTTTCCCATTCCTTGACTTTACGAGGAGGTGTAGGACGTTTTAGACGAGTAACCTTTTTGACTTCAGTTTTACTGATGACATCATCAGTATCAATATCATCGTTATCCAAATCTTCAGTAGCGTTTTCGTCTACCTCTTCTTTGGAAACCTTGCCAACCTTGCTTGCTACCTGAGCTTTTTGTGGTCTTTGGTTGAGCTTAGGTAGAGGTGCAATTACTTTTTTCTTGGTCTCAGTTTCTTCTGTTCTACTTTGAGGTGGTTCAGAAGAGCGAATTTTGGGCTTAATGGGAGGCTGAATCGAGCTTTTTTTGCCTACGCTCGTAGTTTTTTGGGTTCTAGAAGGTGGAGATGATAATCTTGGCGGTTTGGGTTTGACAATCGATTCGGTAAATTGCTGTTCCCTTGGCGCGACTTTTTCTTCCTTCCCATTCCCATTAGTAGAGAAGTTTTGTTCTTCAGAAGATTTCATCTGAATTGATGATTCCCCTGAGGAGACTCTCGCTGCTGGTGATTTGGGACGACTAGGGGGAGATACTAATCTAGGGGATACCCCTGACCCTGGTCTTTTCGCTTGATCGGGAGAGTTGGGCGTGTCTGTTTTGTGGTGAATTGCTAAAATTTGTTGCTTACGTTTTTCTGGAGCTTTGGGGGATTTTAATTCTTGTTTGGGACTATTATTAGTTGCCTTTTCAGCACGAGGGGATTTTGCAGCTACGGCTTTAACTCTTTCTGCTTGAGATGCAGTGATTGTGCTGCTGTGACTTTTCACTGCAATGTTTAACTGTTCGCAAATGTCTTTGATGTCTTTGTTGTCCAAATTTAATTCTTTTGATAATTCGTATATTCTCACTTTGCCGTTGTTCATCCACTATTCCCCTCAGGTGATTGTTTGTGTTTACATGACCATTTGTTTGTTCGTGTAGTTTTTCATCTTGTTTAAGATTACTGGTAAAACTTTTATGACTCTATCAGATAAGATCTTGATTGAAAAATAGAACAGTATTAACGGGTACAGACGCAATTATTATTAATAGCTATTACCCTACATATCTCATTTTAAAGAAAAATACAAAATTATCTATCCGATCTTAAGCTTTTATTTTAACAATATGGTTTTTATGGTTTGACCTTAACATTATCCGCTCAAACGTTCTTTTAAATTTTGATAAATGCGATCGGGTACTCTAGTCCGAAGAGAACTACTTAAGCGGTTTTTTGTTTTTGCCTGAGTTAAGCAGTCAATATTAGGACATAGATAAGCAGAACGCCCCATACCCTCATCTAGTTCTATTCTATGATCTGATGCAATTTTTACTATTCGCCAAAATGATTCTTTTAGTCCTAATCTACGACAGCTAACACATCGACGATGGTTTTTTTGTTTCATATCGAGCTTGAGATTGATTTTTGAGCATATTTAATAAAAATTAAAGTACGTCAGCGAAGGCTGATAAAACTATTATTTCTCATATTGCTTCGCCGATTTCAAAAATTACCCTCTATTCTATTTCTGTTTCAGTTGCTTCGTCTGTTGATTCTGATTCTTCAAATGATTTAGTTGCTTCCTCTACCTCTTCAGATGATTCAACTTCCTCCTCTATAGTATCTTCAGTATCTTCTATTTCAGCCTCGGTTTCTACTTCTGTCTGATCGACTGTTTCTTCAAATTCTTCCTCTTCTTCAAATTCTTCCTCCTCTAATCGTGCTGCTTTAGCCTCTGCTTGAGCAGCCCATTTTGCCATTTCAGCTTCTTCATCAAAGAGATCCATATCTTTAATGTCGATTCTCCACCCTGTCAGACGTGCTGCTAATCGTACATTTTGACCCTCTTTACCAATAGCTAAGCTTAGTTGATCGTTAGCCACCAATACTAAGGACTGTTTGTCTTCAGCATCAGCTAAGACTACTCGATCTACTCTTGCTGGACTCAGAGAATTGGCAATATAGGTAGCAGGATCGGGCGACCAACGAATGACATCAATTTTTTCACCCCTTAGTTCATTAACTACTGCTTGAATTCGAGAACCTCTAGCACCAATACAAGCTCCTACAGGATCTACGTCTCTTTCTAGGGTATCCACTGCTATTTTGGTACGAACTCCTACATGACGAGAAGGAGGATGTGCTTCTCTAGCCACGGCTACAATACGAACTATTTCTTCTTCTATTTCGGGAACTTCATTACTAAATAGTTCTACCACCAGTCCTGCTGTAGCCCTAGAAACCATTAGCTGAGGACCCCGATGGGGAGTATCTCTAACTTTTTTTAAGTAGACTTTAAAGGTAGTGTTAGAACGATAGGTGTCGTTAGGTAATTGTTCTCGTTTGGGAAGTTCGGCTTCTACTTCTGGCTGTCCCAAACCGCTGGTGACAGCTACAATAGCAGACTGTCTTTCAAAACGAACAACTCTAGCTTGCAATACTGTGTCTTCTAAATCGTTGAACTCCTCTTGAATCAGTTTACGCTGTTGATCCCGTAGTTTTTGCAACAGCACTTGCTTGGTTTGAATTGCTGCCATTCTACCGAAGTCTTTTTGTTCGGGGGTGACATCAACTACTACGGAGTCGCCCACTTCGATTTCCAGGTCTTCTACCTGTTCTTGTACTTCGCTTAGGGCAATTTGATGATCTCGATCTTCAATTTGATCCTTGCTGACATCAACAATCACTTTGGTGGTCAGAATTTGAAATCCTTCTTCTTCGGTGTCTAGCTGAACATTAAAGTTTTCAAAATATTCTTCGCTAAATTCCTCGTTACGAGATTTTGAACGACGAAATTTTTCATAACCTTTGACTAAAGCTTCTCTAAGAGCCTCTTCGACGGCACTCCCAGGGAGGTTATATCTTTGGCTGATTTCTTCGATAGTTGCCTTTAGACCAGGCAGACTTACTATGGTCATACTATTCTCCTAAAAATTTGGAATTGAGGTTGAAGCTATGGTTGACGATGGGAAACTTTGAGGTCAAGAAGCTCAGTCATTCTTCATCTAACTGTACTTTTGCCACCAGTTCTCTCGGTATAGCGATCGCTTTTCCTTTTTGATTTATGTGAATTGCCGTTTCGTCTCGTTGCTGTAGTCGCCCCTTCCATTCTTTTTTATTTTTATAAGGCGCAAAAGTTTTGATGGTCACGGCAAATCCTTTAAAAGCAATAAATTCTCTGTCGGTGGTCAATGTGCGAGAAATACCAGGGCTAGAGATTTCTAGAACATAAGCCCCTGGAATAATTTCAGTTAGATCCAATTTTTCTTCTAGAATCCTACTCATTTGTTCGCAGTTTTCCAGGCTGGTATCTGAATGGGGATTCCGCACATCTATTCTCAAAATTGGCGGTGTTTTGTTGGTCTGAAACACTGCATCGACTAATTCTAGATTTAGCTCCTGGGCTAGAGGAGATGCCAGTTCAATAATTTGTGGGACGACGGGATGGGTCATGTTGAGCAAGAAGTTACTTTACACCAACTCAACTGGGTTCAGTTAGTATACAGAATTGTGATTTTAATTTATGCCACAAAAAAAGCGGGTTTTTCCCACTTCCATGTTTCTCTATGTTTCTCTAAGTAGAAAGACTTTACCTGCTTTCTTTACCTTACTTAGATCATGATACCAATAAATTATAAATTACGACAATGACAATAATTGTATTGGCTCTGGGCGGTTGAGCAAGTTCAATGCTTTTCAGTTAAGAATTAATTGAGTCGCGCTCTTTTTTAAAATAACGAGGTGCAATTATTTATTACCTTGTCTAGTAAAACTAAACCTTAGTAGTAAATCATCACACCTCGCTAATTAGCTAAAACTTAATTCTGTTCTGAATTCTCAGAAGTTTAGAACAAGCCCAAGGTTAAAGATTCGTCGATGGGGAAAGTTGCACCAACTCCCAACCATAGAGTTACCAGAGTACCAAATATGAATACTGCGGTAGCTACGGGGCGACGGAAAGGGTTTTGGAATTTGTTAACGCTTTCAATAAAAGGAATTAACATTAATCCTAAAGGTACTGCTGTTTGAGCAGCAATTCCTAGAAGTTTACTAGGAACAACACGCAAGATTTGGAATACAGGGTATAAATACCACTCAGGCAAGATTTCTAAAGGAGTAGCAAAAGGATTAGCTGGTTCGCCTGCGATCGCAGGGTCTAATACAGCTAAACTTACTACCAAACCAATAGTTCCCAGAATTACAACGGGAAAAATATATAACAAATCGTTGGGCCAAGCAGGTTCACCGTAATAGTTGTGACCCATACCTTGAGCCAACTTAGCGCGTAAAGCTGGATCGCTTAGATCTGGCTTTTTCAGAGTTGACATGATTTTTTCTCCTAAGTTTATTTTGAATCAGCTAGTTAAACAAGCATTTAGGATTGCTATTTATGCTGTCTTTTAGTTGTTTAAATAAGGCACAATTTATCATTGCTGATAATTGTTCAACGAATGCCTCGCGGTATATAAAAAGTAAATATTTTGTATACCATTACATACAATTTATCTACTATTCACCGCAAAATCCATCGGGGACAGGTTTAATTATCCCCAATAGACTTGGAAGCCTCGGTTTACAAAGGACCAGAGATACCTTGCTTACGAATCATCAAGAAATGTAACAGCATGAATACTGCAATCAACCAAGGTAAAACGAATGTGTGCAAGCTATAGAAACGAGTCAAAGTAGCTTGACCAACACTAGCACTACCTCTTAGTAGTTCGACCATTTGGTCGCCAACTACAGGAATCGCTGCGGGTACACCAGATACGATTTTAACCGCCCAGTACCCTACTTGATCCCAAGGAAGGGAGTAGCCTGTTACACCGAAACTAACGGTGATTACTGCCATGATTACTCCAGTAATCCAAGTTAACTCGCGAGGGTTTTTGAAACCGCCAGTGAGATATACGCGGAAAGTGTGAAGAATCATCATCAAAACCATCATGCTAGCTGACCAGCGATGAATAGAACGAATTAACCAGCCAAAGCTGACTTCGTTCATGATGTACTCAACGGAGGAAAAAGCTTCAGATACGTTGGGTTTGTAGTAAAAAGTCATGCAAAATCCAGTAGCGAACTGAATTAGGAAGCAGACTAAAGTAATACCACCCAAGCAGTAAAAGATATTTACATGAGGGGGTACATACTTACTAGTGATATCATCAGAAATTGCTTGAATTTCTAGACGCTCGTCAAACCATTGAAAAGTTTTTGAATCAGTTACTTGTTTAGAAAACATGAAGCCTATAAATTAGCTAACAAAAAATAGTTATGGATAATTTTACCGAGTTGTCTTTCTCTTTAATCTTGAGCCTTGACAAACCTGATATTTGTATCCCAGTTTGAGCAGGCATCAGACTTAAGTGAAAGCTGTAGGTAGATAAGTGCTGCTTCTTCTCAAAGCTCGCCTGCTTAATAACAGACGGCACTTAGATCTTATATGTGCTATTTAAGTCCATAGAGGATTTGAACCTTAGTGAATAATGGTTTAAGCCTCTTTGAAAAATGTAACATAGCTTTAAGCTATGATGTCCTTATTTAATGTTGTATTATACGCCATATTTAGAGTGGGTTAACCACCCTATCTCGAAAAAGCGAATTTGGTAAACCCCCAGAAAGTAAAACAAACCTTACTGTTTTTGCGTAACAATTGATTAAGAATCGCTAAATTAAAATAATTATTAAGATTCTAAATTTACTAAGATATTCTCATGGTCAAAAAAGTTTTTTCTCTTGCTCTGCTGTTTTTATTCTGCTTCATCTGTTCTTTTGCCTCGTATATACCAGAGGCTCAAGCCTTTACGGAAGAGCAAAAATTGCTGCTCCAGTCTTGGCGCATTGTCAATCAGTCCTATCTAGATGAAACGTTTAATCATCAAAACTGGTGGAAGCTAAGAGAAAAATTCGTCAAAAAACCACTGCGCGATCGCGAAGAGACTTACACTGCCATTGAAGAGATGCTGGGTACTCTTGGCGATCCTTTTACTAGACTGCTTAGACCAGAGCAATATCGTAGTTTACAGGTCAATACTTCTGGAGAGCTTTCAGGAGTGGGGTTACAGATTAATATTAATCCCAAGACAAAACTAATTGAGGTTATATCTCCTCTGGCTGGCTCTCCCGCAGAAGTAGCAGGAATTGAACCTAGAGATAATATTTTAGAAATTGATGGCGTAAGTACTAAAACTATTACCCTTGACGAAGCAGCTGCTAAGATGCGCGGTAAAATTGGGACAAAGGTTTCTTTGCGAGTACAGTCAAGTCAGGATAAGGATGCTAAACCTCGTACTATAAATATAGTCCGCGATCGCATTTCTCTCAATCCTGTATATACTGCTCTTGACACCAGCACTGAGCAAAAAGTTGGTTATGTTCGTCTCAATCAATTTAGTGCTAATGCAGCCAAAGAAATTGCTCATGGAGTTGCCGATTTAGAGAAAAAGGGCGCAGAGGCTTATATTCTGGATTTACGCAACAATCCTGGGGGATTATTACAGGCGGGAATTGAAATTGCGCGGATGTGGTTAGATGACGGCACAATCGTCTACACAGTGAATCGTCAAGGTGCTTTAGGCAGCTTTGATTCCAATAGTGAAGTGCTAACCACAGATCCTCTAGTCGTGCTGGTAAATCAGGGTACAGCAAGTGCTAGTGAAATTTTAGCAGGAGCATTACAAGATAACGAGCGAGCTTTATTGATAGGAGAAAAAACTTTTGGCAAAGGATTGATTCAGTCTTTATTTGAATTACCTGATGGCTCTGGGTTGGCGATTACAGTTGCTAAATATGAAACTCCCAATCATACTGATATCAATAAGTTGGGTATCATGCCCGATGATGTTATATCTCAACAGCCTATTACTTACGCCCAAATTGCCACCGAAGTAGACGGACAATATCAAGAAGCATTAAAGGTGGTTACTTCCAAGGATAATGTTTTGGCTTTAAGCTCTAAGCTTTAAGATTAAAATGTAGATTGGATTATTTATTAACTGACGTTACGCAATACAACGAAAAATAAGTAGTTCTAATGAGCAACAGAGAAAAGATCGATTAACCCTTTACCCCTTCCCCCTTAACCTTTACCCAACCTCAATAGATTAATTAGTGCGTAACATCAGTTATTAATAGATATGAGTTTGGGTTGAATATCTAAAATAATGCTTCTACAGAATTACAGTATTGCCCTATATTACAGCCTACCAGTCGATCGCACCGAATTAACTAAAGTCTTTTTGAATACCCTAGAACAAACTTATAATAGCGATCGCGGAAAGATTCACTTCGATCATTCTTTACTAGTGAGAATAACCAGAGCATTACAGCCTTCTATTGCCGATTCTAAAACAGATTTGTCTTGAATATCACCAATTACAAAATCTTTCTTCGAGCCAAGTAGTTCTATGACTTTTTTTGGCGATCTCGCTAATCCAATTGCTTCAAATCGATCTGGCTTATCTCTTAAATGTCTATTTATCGTTAATATTTGGCTCTGGTGGTGATTCTGACAGCGCAAACCGAAATAATTATCTAGAATTATTTCATGTTGTTACTTCGGTAAGATTACATCCTTAGTATAATGACGGTTGTGTCACAAATCATTTAAAATTGACTTTAGATTCAATATAAAATCTTTGATTGGAACATATTTTTAAATTTTGAATTCGTCACAACTTGTTTTTGAATATTTACCCAAGGTCGAAGATTTACCGTTGATTTTAGTTGGACCAATTTTACGTCGTACTGAATCAGACGGCGTTACAGTTTGGTTGGCATTAAAAGAATCGCGATCGCTTTCCTTAGAAATATTTGAAACAACAGAAGATGGCGCAACAATTGGAAAACCAATATTTGTAGGCAAACGGGACACTATACAGCTAGGAAAACACCTTCATATAGCTGCTATTACTGCTAGATCGAGGCAAGAAAGACAACTCCAGGTAGGAAAGATTTATGCCTACAATGTTTACTTCGATGCCCACCTTGATAGCGATCGTTCTAGCCTTTTAGACGATCTCCACAATAGTATTTACAGCCTGAGTTATTTTGACCATCAACTACCGACTTTTTCTTTACCACCAGACGATTTAAATCAGCTAAAGGTAATTCATGGTTCGTGTCGCAAGCCTCATGGTGGTGGACGAGATACCTTGTCTTCCATAGACAACATGATTGCAGAATCAGCACATCTGCCAACAGAAAGACCCCATCAGCTATTTATGACAGGAGACCAAATATATGGTGATGATGTTGCCGATCCTATTCTTTGGCTGTCCCAGGGTATTAGTAAACTGTTGCTAGGTTGGACGGAAGAGTTACCGTTGATGTCTGGGACGATTTTAGCAGATGAACTTCTACCTGGAAAACGCACTACAATTGCCGAACTAGAAGGGGGACTTACTTCGATGTTGGAAAATAGTCCCGAAGAAGCAAAAAGCCATCTCATGAGTTTCGGGGAGTATGTTGCAGCTTATTTGTTAGCATGGTCGCCAATACTAATCCCTAGCAATTTTCCTTCTGGGAAAAGCTTATTTAAAGATAAGAAAAAGTCTCGTAGTTGGGAAAAGGAATTAAAAGATATTGGCAGCTTTGTCAGAGATTTAAATTTCGTTAGGAGAGGGTTGGCAAATATTCCTGTCTACACAATCTGTGATGACCATGATGTCAGTGATGATTGGTATCTCAATCGGGAATGGTGTGATCGCGTTTTAGGCAAGCCTTTGGGAAAAAGAATTGTCCAGAATGGCTTGTTGACATATGCTTTGTTTCAAGCTTGGGGAAACACACCAGAACATTTTGAGCCAGGAACAGGAGGGGACAAACTGCTACATCTGGCTTCAAGGTGGTGTGCTACCGAAGGTCAGGATGAATCGATTAAAACAGAATGCGATCGCTATTTGGGTATACCTGAAACTAACGTCTCCACAGGTTTGCCTCAATTAGAACTAGATGATGATGTATTAATTCTTGCCCGTGACGGTCTGACTATTCCTTGGCACTATACTATCCGTAATAAAAGGCACGAAGTAATTGTACTCGATACTCGTACTTGGCGTGGTTATCCTGATGGAGAAGATCGAGGACTTAACCCCCCAATGTTGCTATCTCCTAAAGCTTTTAAACAACAGCTAGAAGATCCTCTAAGTCAAAGCAAACCAGAGATTGAAGCTACTATTATTGTCCTGCCAACGAACTTAGTGGCATTAGGAATTATAGACCGCGTTCAGCAATTCGAACTAAGTCGCGATCGCGTATTTCATAGTGATGTGGGAGATTCTTGGAATTTTAATGAGTCTGCTTTTGTACAACTATTGCGGACTCTTTGCCAACAACGCCAGCGCGTAATTATTCTTTCAGGAGATATTCACTATAGTTGTGCGGTCAAAATTTCTCATTGGTTTTACGATTCACCAGAAGGTACTGTTTTGGCGCAGTTAACTTCTAGCGCAATAAAAAATTCTGAAGTAGCAACTCGTGTAGTACATACCAAGCTCAAATCTCTGTTTCCAGAAAAGACTAAACGTTGGCTAGGCTGGAATTATCCTCTTGAGATTAAAAGAATTAATTCTGGGGATAGTAAGCAAAAGTATTTGAACTCAGCAAATGCTTTACCTGACTGGCAATATCAGGTTCAGTGGTGTAAAAGAGCGCGATCGCAACCTTTACCCTGGCAAAAACACCCTGCCCACCTCACACCAAAGGGATACACTATTTCTAGCCCCATTCCTGCTAATTTATGGCAAAGATTTGTATCTGCTTTAGCTTATTTATTTTGGCGCAATCCTTGGCTACAGGAAGGTTCAGAAGTTATCGGTAGAAATAATTTGAGTTTGGTTAGGTTTGAATGGTCAACAACCAAAAAAGTAATTCAAGAAACCCATTGGTATCCTCCGTGGGATGAAAATGGTATGGTTAAAAGCTCTTATGAAGTTTCATTGGAAGCTGAACCTTTGCCTTTTAGAAGGAGATAAGGAGTAAATATCTATCTATGAGTAAAGTTATTGTTTTTGTTATTTCTTTGTTTGCTATTTTAGTTTTTGCTACACCAATGAATTCAGAAACGACTATCAAAGCTTTGGTTGAGAAACAAGCAACTGCTTGGGAAACTCAGGATGTAGCAAGTTTGGTTGAAGATTTTGCCCCTGATGCTGTCTTCAAAGCTGCGGGTTTTACTTTCAATGGGGTGGATGGAATTCAAAAATGCTGCCCAAAATTATTTTCGCGACTTCACCGATACTAAAGTGGACATCAAGCGAGTAATTATTGAAGATAATCAAGGTGCCGTAGAATGGGACTGGAGCGATCGCAACAAGAAAACAGGCAAGCCATCCGCAGCAGAAGATGCAATTATTTTTGAATTAGGAGATGATGGCAAGATTGTTTATTGGCGGGAATATATTGAGAAGAAAAAAGTAAAGCAGTAAATGGCAGATTAAATCTTTAGAAGGATGCTGAGACTTGTTTAAATCGCTTATACAGATAAGAACTATATTTATAAATATTTTTTAAGTTAGCGTGACAATCAAGACAGTTAAGCAAAATAATCTTGAAATTATTGAAAATCCCTGGGCGACTACTTTACTATTCTGCCTATTCTTTATTTCTGGTTTTACCGCACTACTCTATCAAGTTGCTTGGCAGCGAATGCTGGGCTTGTTTTCTGGTTCGGATGTTCGTTCTGTAACCATCGTCATCGCTTCCTATTTACTTGGTTTGGGTTTGGGCAATTTAATTAGTAGTCGGAATAGCGATCGCTTTAATAATCGTCAGTGCGTGCAGATTTACGGCTTGTGCAACTTTGGTATTGCCTCTGTTTGCTGTTTCTAGCCGCTTTTTATTTTATGATTTGTTATTTCTAAGACTGCAATATCTTGCCAGATATCCTCTACTGATGTTGGCTATAGTGCTTGTCAGCCTTTTAATACCCACAACCTTAATGGGTATATCTTTACCTCTATTATCTAAAGCAATAAATCGGGGTATAGATAAGGCTGCATCTCGTATTGGCTGGCTATATGGTGTCAATACTTTGGGTTCGGGATTGGGTACTTTGATATCAGGTTGGTATATAGTCGGTACTTTGGGCTATGAAAAGACTGTATATCTTGGCGCAGTATTTAGTACCTGCATTTCTCTGGCTGCTTTGATTATTGCTCGACAATTTGAAAACAATAACTATAGTCTGCAATCAAATACTGATAGTAATGCTGCACCTCTACCAAGACAGCAAAAGTCAATTAAAGAATGGTATTTGCTGGTTTTCCTATCGGGTTTTGCAGCGATATCTTGGGAAATAATCTGGTTTAGAGTATTAGATATCGCCTCTACAGTCAAATGCTTATACCTACGCTCATTTATTAGCTTTTGTATTAGTTAGTAACGGTTTGGGAAGTTTGTTGGGTTCAAAAGCAATTCTCTATATTCGCAATCCTAAAAAAGCATTTTTATTAATTCAAGGAATAGTTGCAGTTTATTCAGCGATCGCTATTTGGGCGATTTCTTTTATCTGGCAAAATTATCCTCAACTGCGGGCTGGTGAAGGCTATATCAATCTCGATAACATTGATTTTCCTCTAGTTTTTAAATATTTAATTGTTCCCTCGGCAATGATGATTGTGCCTAATCTACTTTTAGGCTTTTATTTTCCCCTGGTACAAAAAGCGATTCAAAGTGATGGCAAAGCGATCGCTAAACGAGTCGGTTCGATCCTCGTTGCAAATATTTTAGGTAACGTATTAGGCAGTTTGGTAACAGGCTTAATCTTATTAGATCTAATCGGTACATCAGGCTCAATTAAACTACTCTGCTGCATCGGATTGGGCTTTTTAATTGCAATTCGCCCCAACTGGATTAAAGCCAAATTTACTCTTCTATTGACCATCATTGCTTTAGTCTCAGTTATTGCATTTCCCCACAACAACCAATTATGGGCAGCCTTGCAGGGAATAAAAGCCGATAATTATTTTATAGTGGCAGAAGACTCTACGAGCGTGGCTGCGATCGCCGAAAAGAATAACAAAGGCAAACTATTTGCCAGTGGACAAGTGCAGGCAAACTTCCCTTATATGCACATACATGGACTATTGGGCAGTATACCTGCACTGCTTCACCCTAATCCCACCGATGTGATGATTATTGGGCTAGGTTCGGGTGGCACACCCCACAGTATCGGCACAAACCCTGCCACCAAACAAATCAAAATTGTTGAACTTTTAGGGGCAGAATTAACCGTACTTAAAGAATACGCTCAAACTCCTATAGGTAAGCCTTTAAAGAACCTGTTTGCCGATCCTCGTTACAACATTGTTATCGGCGATGGGCGTAGAGAATTAGCATTGAGTGAAGATAAATTTGACATCATCGAAGCCGATGCAATTCAACCCTGGCGATCGCGTGCGGGAATGCTTTATTCTCAAGAATTTTTCCGCGAAGTGCAGTCCAAACTAAAGCCTGGTGGCTTCTTTGTTGAATGGGATGTGGCATCAGGTACTAGACAAACCATGCTTAGTATCTTTCCTTACGTTACCCGCGTCGGTTTAGGTAAAAACAAAAATCTCTGGATCTTGATTGGAAGCGATCGCCCTGTAGAATTTGATAAACAGCTACTACTAACAAAATTAGACTTACCCCCAGTTATCGACTTCATTGAAGATAAAGTCGGTATTGATGTAGCCAAAGTTCGCCGAGATGTTAAATCCGCAGCAGTGGAAAACTACTCTCAAGCCGAAAGCGGTAAATCTAAAAAAGTAAATACCGATTTGTTTCCCAGAGGGGAATATTATCTCAATGCGAGTTAGCAACTGATAAGATCGTTAATCAATTGCAAATCTAGTTTTTCTACATTACTTAAAACAATTTCTGCACCTGCTTCCATAAGCTTTTGAGCATAATCTTCTTTTCTTGTCTGGGAAATTTGAACATGGGGTGGAAGAATGCCAACAGCGATCCAGTTGCGTTCTGGCTTCAATTCCTTAGCTTTAGCAACAGTATACATATCTGCCACCGTGTCCCCTAAATAAAATGCAGGGATATTATTAGGAGTTAGTTTCGATTTGGCGATCGCATCAAACATTCCCGTGGGATCTGGTTTGCTGGGTGCATCTTCCATCGCTACTAAAACGGGATTATCTAACTTGAGGCGATGTTTAATCGTAAATTCCGCCGAACCTCTGGTTGCACCGCTAAAAAAGCCATAACCAATCTGATTATTACCTAATTGCTCAAAATAACTAGGAGATACTAATAAAGGCTCATCGGCAATATAACCATCAAACAATTCTGGATGCTTGCCTCGATAACGCTCTTGAAAAAACTCGACAATGCGATCGTAATCTAGCTCAACTTCTTCGCGAGTCTTGTCCATCGCTTCAAAATAACGATAAGTCAATTCTTGAGATGCTTCCCAATCATTATTCCAAATACCTTCGGATTTCAGGTTATCCAAGTCTTCCATAGTGGGTCGCCAACCGCCCTCTGTGAAGTGTTCTACAGTATCGGCGATCGCTTTTCGATAGGAATTACCTACATCGCGAATTACCCCGTCAATATCAAAAATAATAATTGCCTTATTCATTTATCCTCCTTCAAGGACGTAGTCATTTACCATTTACCATTAAGCATTTGACTTGTAATTTTTTCAACCAAACGAGAAAAATTAAGCCCAAGATTATTATCGTTGAAGAAGTAACAAATTTTGAATTCGCGATCGCGGTTTACTATTGATGAAGATTCACTGTCATCAATAGGGGCTAACATCACGCTTATTGTACCGTCGGCTAGATTATGCCGTTGCCAGACGACTCTATTTTTATCAATTTTTTGAAGTTTTTATGACGTTTGTACGATTACTAGATGACAAAACGCAAAAACTTATTATAGAGCGATCGCAGTATTATTTTCTTAGAGTATGCGATCGCATTGCCATACGAATTTGCTAAATCATAACTGCTCAACATAATGATAAATGTTTAATGATAAATGATAAATGTTTAATGTATAATTATCTTTGGTCAACTATGTAAAATATTTTTTAATATAATTATTGGAGGTTTATATTGGAGTCAGAGCCAAGGTTTAAATTAAAAGTTTTGTGGTTAGATAAAAACGTTGCGATCGCAGTAGATCAAGTAGTTGGTAAAGGTACTAGTCCTTTGACAGCATATTACTTCTGGCCCCGCAACGATGCTTGGCAGCAGCTAAAAGACGAACTAGAAGCAAAACATTGGATTGAAGAAGCAGAAAGCATTGATATCCTCAACCAAGCTACAGAGGTCATCAATTTCTGGACAGAGAGAGGAAAAACCACTCCTATGACCCAGGCGCAAACTAAGTTCCCCAACATTGTGTTTACTGGAACAAACTAGAAGAATAGCTCGAAGCTTTAAGCCTTAAGCTCTAAGCAAGAGTTATTTTAACAACAATTTCGCATATCCAAAATCGTAGTGAATTAAATTTAAGTTTCAAAATTTTAATTCACTATTTATGGGCGATTAATAAGCAAATAAAAAAAAATTAGGGCAGAATTAACTTAGCGTTTTTCTGCCCTTTTTACTATGTATTTTTTTATTGGAAATAGGCTAGTGAATTGTCAAAAGTAGAGAAATAATACAAATAACAAAGTACTATCTCTTCATTCTTTATCCTTCATCCCTTATTCCTTAAACACTTCCACCAGAAGCTTGAAAACGCGCTCTTGCCTTTTTCATAGAGCTTTCAGCCTGGATTTTTTCTTGACGATCTTCGCTGTTTTCTACTTTTTTAAAACGCGCTTGAGCCTCTTCATATTTTGTACGAGCAGTTTCTTTGTCGATACTATCGCCCAATTCTGCACCGTTGACTAAAATTTTAATCTCATCATTTTCTACCTCAGCAAAACCACCCATTACGGCAATGGTTTTCCATTCTTTTCCAGGACGAACGCGCATTACACCAACTTCCAATGCAGTTAGCAAGGGTGCGTGACCTCCAAGAATACCTAGTTGTCCAGTAGTACTAGGAAGAACTATCTCTTCTACCTGGTCATCCCAAACAGTTTTATCTGGAGTAATTACTTTTACGTTTAACGCCATTTATCATTTACCATTTATCATTTATTATGCGAAGCGAGAAAGGACATTCGTGTGTCCGCATCTTCCTTTAGGGCATTTATCATCCAACCAGTAAATAGATAACAGGAAACAGCGAAAGTTACACCAATCGCTGCTTACTGTTCGCTGTTCACTGATTAATTAGCTGCTTTTAATTTTTCAGCTTTTGCTTGAGCTTCAGCGATGTCACCAACAAGATAGAAAGCTTGTTCTGGTAGATCGTCCAATTCGCCACCAAGAATCATTTGAAAGCCTTTGATGGTTTCAGCCAATGACACATACTTACCAGGAGAACCTGTAAATACTTCAGCAACAAAGAAAGGTTGAGACAAGAAACGCTCAATTTTACGAGCGCGGTCTACGGCAATTCTATCGTCTTCAGAAAGTTCGTCTAAACCAAGAATTGCAATGATGTCCTGTAATTCTTTATAACGCTGAAGAGTAGACTGAACCGCACGAGCAGTATTGTAGTGTTCTTCACCCACAATGCTGGGTTGAAGCATTGTGCTAGTAGAATCTAGAGGATCTACCGCAGGATAAATACCTTTAGAAGCCAATCCACGAGACAGTACGGTAGTTCCGTCTAAGTGAGCAAAAGTAGTTGCAGGTGCAGGGTCGGTTAAATCATCCGCAGGGACGTATACAGCTTGGATAGAAGTAATAGAACCCTCTGTTGTAGAAGTAATACGCTCTTGCAGATCGCCCATATCAGTACCAAGAGTAGGCTGGTATCCTACCGCAGAAGGCATACGACCTAGTAGTGCAGATACTTCAGAACCAGCCTGTACAAAGCGGAAAATATTATCAATAAATAGCAGTACGTCTTGCTTGTTAACGTCGCGGAAGTATTCAGCCATAGTCAAAGCTGATAGACCTACACGCATTCTTGCTCCAGGTGGCTCATTCATTTGACCGTAAACCAGAGCTATTTTAGACTCTTCTGGATTATCAGCATTGATTACGTTGGATTCGATCATCTCGTTGTAAAGGTCATTTCCTTCACGAGTACGTTCGCCCACACCACCAAACACGGATACACCACCGTGTTGAATAGCAATGTTGTTGATCAATTCCATCATAATAACGGTCTTACCAACACCAGCACCGCCGAATAGACCAATTTTTCCACCCTGACGATAGGGAGTAAGTAAATCTACAACCTTGATACCAGTTTCAAATACTTTTGGTGCAGTTTCTAGATCGGTTAATTTAGGGGCAGGTCTGTGAATGGGGAAAGTTTCATCTGTATTAACAGGACCTTTGTTGTCTACAGTTTCACCTAGTACGTTGAAGATTCTGCCTAATGTTGCTTTTCCTACGGGAACGCTAATAGGTGTTCCTAAATCGTCAATATCCATACCTCTGACTAATCCATCAGTACCACTCATAGCAACAGCACGAACCTGGTTATCACCAAGTAGTTGTTGCACTTCGCAGGTAACGGAAACATCTTGTCCCGCAGGATTTTTACCTTGTACTTTTAAAGCGTTATAAATCTTGGGCATTTTTCCGCTAGGAAACTCGGCATCGAGTACGGGCCCAATAATTTGTGTAATTTTACCAGTTGTTGTTTTATCTGTGGTGGCTACCATTTTTTAAATATCTACTTGGTGGTCAGCTGTTTTATATGGCAGGTAAAATCTTAAAAAGAATATAAAATTTTGCCACCTTCAACATTATCACTTATCGATTCATCTGGAAACTTTCATCTTGTGCCTGTTGAGACTGATTTAATTAATATTATCTGGATAAGAATTTCAAATTATTATGAACAAGAATCCACTATCAGTTCAAATTGATATTTCTTCAATTTCGGCGATCGCTTTAATTAATTCTTGATGTTTATGGGGGAGAGTAGTTTCTTCCCCTATAAACTGATAATAAGGACATTTTGATTGACAATCAGATTGATGAGGAAGATCGATTTGATGCTGTTGATAATTTTGTAACCATGTTTCCAATTGGCTCAAAAGATTATCAAGGTCTTGTTCTGTTTGTTGATGTAGGGCTTGGCTATAGTCAAAAGTTACCTTGGTAGGTTTGCCCGATTTAACAAACCAATAGGTCATCTGAATCTGTTCGGGAAGATATTCAGAAGTTTCAGCCAATACATATAAATATAGGCGAGTTTGCCAGTTGTTAGCTAATCTGTTGCGTTTTTCTGGTTTACTGTAGGTTTTCCAGTCGAGAATTATGGCTTTATCCGACCGAGCAACTAATAAATCATAGATTACTGTCAGGATAAAATTGCCATAGCCTAGAGTGCGACAATGTTCTGCTTCACGCCAAACATCCGATCTGGGTTCTATAAGTTCTGGAACAGCTTCGACTAAATCTTTTATGGAAGAGTCCAGCTCTGAATCGCTGGCTAATAGAGGTTTGATGGGCAAATTCAACTCTCTTTGCTGCATCAGCAGGTGAAAACGACTACCCCATTGCATACCTTCTTGCTGTTTAGGATCGGGAATTGACCCCAAACAATCTAAGTAAACTTGCTGAAATTTGGGCGGACAAAGACTGAGAAGATTTAAATGGGATTGGGATAGGTGGTTGTTCAAGGGATGAGGAACAAGGAACGAGGAACGAGGAACGAGGAACGAGGAACGAGGAACGAGGAACGAGGAACAAGAAATAGTTGAAGCAGTGAAATGATTTTACTGTGTTTCTTTGGTCAAGACAAAATTGAAAACCAGATGGTTAATAGTGTTAAACTAGTATAGGCTTTAAAAAACAAAAATTCACACATTCAGGATTTCGGGTGTTTTCCCACCAAGAAAATGTCCCTGAATGGAGGATTAACCCGAAAAAAGGAGTAAAAATCAATATGCCTGTAGTTTCTCTTGCAGAACTTTTAGAATCTGGGGTTCACTTTGGACACCAAACTCGTCGTTGGAATCCTAGAATGTCCCAGTACATTTACACGGCTCGTAACGGCGTACATATAATTGACCTAGTGCAGACAGCACAGTTGATGGAATCTGCTTACGATTATATGAGAACTTCTTCCGAAAAAGGAAAGAGAGTCTTGTTTGTAGGTACAAAACGTCAAGCAGCAGGAATCATCGCCACCGAAGCATCTCGTTGTGGCGCATTTTATGTCAACCAAAGATGGTTGGGTGGAATGCTAACTAACTGGGAAACCATTCGTACCAGAGTAGAAAGACTCAAAGAGCTTGAGTATTTAGAAGAAAGTGGCGGACTAGAAAAAAGACCTAAAAAAGAAGGTTCTGTTTTGCGTCGTGAGATGGCAAAGCTGCAAAAATATCTTGGCGGCATTAAATCAATGCGTAAAGTGCCAGATATCGTGGTGATTGTCGATCAAAAACGGGAACATAATGCGATCGCAGAATGCCAGAAGCTAAACATCCCAGTTGTTTCTCTTTTGGATACCAACTGCGATCCTCTTGTGGCTGATGTAGCAATTCCTGCTAATGATGATGCAATTCGCTCCATCAAACTTATTGTTGGTAAACTAGCTGATGCCATCTATGAAGGTCGTCACGGTCAGCCTGACAATCAAGATGATTACGATGAGCTAGAAGAAGGTGTCGATGCAGAAGAATATCCTTCCGCTGAAGAAGAGGCAGAAGTCCCTGCTCCCGAAGCTGAAGCTGAAGCTGAAGCTGGTGCAGATAGCGAAGAGTAAAATAGTTAATTAGTTAGTTATTAAGTCGGGAGCGGAACTTTAACAGTAGCCAATAACCGTTAAATGTTTTCGCCCCTGCAAACATAATTTAAAATTATTTTGTCATCGCAAAAATTAAATTAAAGAAGAAATAACATGGCAGGTATATCGGCAAAAGTAGTTAAAGAACTCCGCGAAAAAACTGGCGCGGGGATGATGGATTGTAAAAAAGCATTAACAGAAAATGATGGTGAAATGGACAAAGCCATAGAATGGCTGCGTCAAAAAGGAACTATTTCTGCTGATAAAAAACAAGGTCGTGTAGCAGCCGAAGGATTGGTTGAAAGCTATATTCACACTGGCGGACGTATAGGTGTTTTAGTAGAAGTTAACTGCGAAACTGATTTTGTGGCTCGTCGCGAAGAGTTTCAAGAGTTGGTTAAAAATATTGCCATGCAGATTGCAGCGTGTCCTAACGTAGAATTCGTTAAGGTAGACGACATTCCTGAAGACACTGTTGCTAAGGAAAAAGAAATTGAAATGGGTCGAGATGACCTAGATGGAAAACCAGACAACATTAAAGAAAAAATTGTCACTGGTAGAATTGACAAGCGTTTAAATGAGATCTCTTTGCTGCCTCAACCCTACATCAGAGATCAAAGCATCACTGTCGAAGAGTTGGTCAAACAAAGTGTTGCTAAGTTGGGTGAAAACATCCAAATTCGTCGTTTTGTACGTTTTGTTATGGGTGAAGGTATTGAGAAAGAAGAATCTAACTTTGCTGATGAAGTAGCTGCTCAAACAGGACAGAAGTAATATCATCTACTGTTTAATTATTATTTAGAAGTCGCAAATATGTACTGGACATATTTGCGGCTTTTTTTATGAAAAACTTTCCTAAACTCTGCCAATTCAAACTCTAAACTAGACTGATTTTGAACAAACTTTGATTCTGTTTCTCCAGGAAAATACTGAAATATGACTCTTACTTAAGTGGAACAATAGTCGTATAAATACGTCTTTTAGTCTAATAGAATTAATGAATATGTTTATTTTTCAATTTTTAGCTAGTTTTATTTTTAGCTAGCTTTATTTTTACGCCTCAAGCCAATTGAGCTTGCAATTAAAATGGCAATATTTAACTTTACAACTATACGTCTATTTTATTCATTTAAGCCTAGAATTATTAACGCTATACTATTGAGCCTGGCATTATTATCAGCTTTTCCCGTGATTAGCATGGCACAAATTGATGATAAATTGACTAAAGGCGATCAAACAATTAAAGGACAATCTGGTGGTCTTGTTGACAGCCAAGGATGTGGTTTTATCGCAAACAGTCCTAATCATCAATTGAATTTAGCTCAAAGAGTTGACTATATGCGGTTAACAGTACAGGCTGACGGAGGTCAACCTACTTTATTAGTATTAGGTCCTAATTCTGGAGATAGCTTTTGTGTTTTAGGAGATGAAATTTCTGGACTAAAACCTGAAATTTCTGGCGTTTGGGAAGCAGGTGATTATGAAATCTATATTGGCGATCGCTCTGGAGAGCAGCATCAATTTGTCCTAGATATTTCTGTTGGCAACTAATTCGATTCTAGTTTAGCTTTCTTCTTCAATAGTTTTTACCGACACTTCCACCGCATCTACATCTATTGTGCCTGGGGGTGCCATCCTAACAAAGCGATCGCCTTCTACCTGTAGGCTTTCTCCACAGTTGGGACAGTTAAATTCAGTATCTTTTAATCCAGTGAATTTGTAATTACATACTGGACAGTCTGCTTGGGTTAATTTGCGTGTCAACCACCATTGAAAGCCCCAAAAACCAATTACGGGGAGAATAAACAGCAATGCTATTACGATCAAAAAGCCACTGATAACTCCTCCTAAGCCAATCTTGCCGATGATTAGGGCAAAAATAATCAAGCTTAACCAGCAGCCCAGACCAGAATTATTGTATTGAAGTAGTTTATTAAAACGCTCATTCACTGTTATTAACCGTTTGTCTACTGTATTTTCGTTTTCTAATCTTAGTTTAACTTCCTCTCAAACAGGAAATCACAGCCACACTTCATAATTAATTGAACTTTATAATTCGATTAATTACCTTCACTGTGACTGTGATTTGAATTTATTCTTTTCCTTATTCCTTATCCTTTATCCTTCATCCTTTAAACAACTGGCTTATATGCAGTCCAATATTTACTAACAAAGTGGTTGTCTACCTGAACATTAATAAATCCTGCTTCAGTTAAACGATCTTCAAGATTATCAGTCGTATAGTGACGATAATAAGGTTCGTGGAAAATCGCAGGGAAGTTGTTCATCATTTCCGTAAAATCAGGAGAATCTGTTGCTTGGATGGAATCACAGATGACAAATACACCACCAGGCTGCAAGACACGGAATGCCTCATCAATCACTGCCTGTCGTGCCGATGCGGGTAATTCATGGAATAAAAAGACTGAGCTTAATCCATGAAAGTAGTTGTCCAAATAAGGCAATGCTTCGGCATTAGCATGAAGCAGTTGGGGTAACTCGCCTGAAATCTCAGAAAGCATTTGATTGGCTTTACGAAGATAGGCGGGAGACAAGTCTGTACCAAACAAACTTGCTTTGGGCAAAGTGCCTCGGAGCATTCTTAGAGTGCGTCCCGTACCACAGGCTACGTCTAATACTTTGATTTGCTGAGGGGGTAATGCAGCGAAGGCTTGTAAACCCTGTTTTAGAGGAGCAAGTATACGACGACGCATGGCATCAGCAGCACCATTAAATAGAATCTCTACCTGCAAATCATAAAGATTGGCAGACATATCACTTAGATAGCCGTCTGTTTGATAGTGAAAGTTTTGCAGATAATAGTCGGGGTAGCCCGTTCTATCTATCTTGTTATCAAATTTTTGGAATTCCTTTTTCCCTAGACGATCCCAAATTTTGACCATATCCAAACATAGTTCGGGATAATAGCGGAAAAAATCAGACCAAGGGTTATCAAATAGCAGGCTATTAGGATAAACTCCATCTTGGGCATCCTGCCAGTCTGCTTCTTCCAAAGCTTTTAGTCTTACCTGAAGTTTTTCAAATACTTCAGGAGAAAGAGGAGTAGCTTTGCTGGCTTGAGTGGGAACAACTGTATTAGTAAGGCGATCGCTCACTTGTTTGTGAAGAAAGCCAAATACCTTTTTACCTTCTTGAAAGCCTTGGTAGGCTAGTCTGGTAACTTCGTCGGGGATAAATTGTTCTAGATCGGGAGTTGATTGCATGGATGTTGATAAAAATAATGACGGTGTGTCAGACTATAAATAGCTAACAACACACTTAAGTTTTGTTGTGTTTTATTGATATATATTAAGTATAGTAAGTTTGCCCTCATAAAATAAACGTTCACAAAAAAAGACTACTTTTTTATCAGCAGTCTTTTTAAAATTATCTAAAATTATCGATTGGCACAACAGATTGGTTAATCTATATACTGCACGACTTGTTCGGTAGAAAAACGAACTTTAGGATCGTTTTGGTGTTGGTCATCATCGGCACGGTATCCCGCAGCACATAAGGCAACGGTACTATATCCTTTACTATCTAGACCTAAAATTTCGTCGTATTTGGGAGGAATAAAACCTTCCATTGGTAGAGTATCAATTTCCATCATGGCAGCACAGCTTAGAAAGAAACCTAAAGCAAGATAAGTTTGTTTGGCTGCCCATTTATTGACATCTAAGGGGAAAGGAGGCTCTTCAAGATAGCCCTTCACCATATTGGAAAAACCTGATAATTTTTCGGTTGACACCTGCTGTACTTCTGCCATTCTTTGAATATAGCGATCGACATAGTTAGTATCGAGGTCTTTTTTGATCGCAAAAACTATTAAATGAGAAGCATTTACCACGGGGGTTTGTCCCCAAGAAACTTCCTGTAATTTTTGGCGTATTTCGGGGTTGCGAATTACAAAAAATTGCCAAGGCTGTAGTCCAAAGGAAGAAGGAGACAAAACTAAACTCTGTTCTAAAGTCTTCCAGTTGGCTTCGCTAATTTTTTTGTTGGGGTCGAATTTCTTCGTCGCATAACGCCAATGAAGCTGGTTTAAAACCTGTTCCGAATTCAAGGGTGCATCACTCATATGATTTGAATATTGTTTAAATGTGTATTTCCATAGTTAGTTTAGACCAAGAAAAAACACAAGATAAAATTAAAAGCTATAGGATTTGATGTAGTGCCTATAGCTCCCTGCCAAGGATAGAAACAATTATATCCGATCGCTCGAAAGAAACTAAAATAGTATAATTGAACTATAAAAGTCTAGAAATTGTTGGTCAGCCAAAAAATTATCTGTATCCATCTGTAGAGAATAATTAAAATTTATTGATGCTCGTTTAAAATATATATTCGCGATCGAAAACAGCTTGAAAAGTGGGAATGAACGAACAAAGGTTAGATTGGGTAAGATTGCAAAAAGCACTGTCTGTAGAAGCAGAAAGAGGCTATATAGATATAATGGGCAATCAATACCGCTTTAGTGAGTTTATTTGTCTGAGTTTGGGCAAACCACCCAGGAATATTACGGCGGGAGACAAGATGCAGTGGCATGATGTGGCACAGAAATTTGCTGGCTATGATAACTTAAGTTCTGCTCAAAGAAAGCAGTTAGTAATTAGTACTCGTAACTTTCTTCATAAGCAAAAAGCGATCGCCGAAACTCCCGATACACCACCAAATCCGAAAACACCACGCACCGCAACTTTGAGTAGTCCCAAAGCCAAGACTTATTTTAATCAAGAAGTTACTTTGGATATGCCCTTGAGTAAGGTGATTGATATTGGGCGCAGGAGTAATTATTTAGAACGTTTGGGTTTGTATACTGTTAGGGATTTATTGTTTTATTATCCCCGCGATCATTTGGACTATGCCAAACAGGTACAGATTACCCATCTTGAAGCAGGGGAAACAGTTACGGTAATTGGTACGGTTAAAAGCTGTAAATGTTTTAGCAGTCCAAAAAATAAAAACCTAACTATCTTTGAATTAGTTTTAACCGACGCTACGGGAAGATTAAAGCTGAATCGATTTTTAATGGGTGCAAGATTTGGTAATCCTGGTTCACAAGCCAGATATAGAAATCAGTATCCTGTTGGTTCGATAGTAGCTGCATCGGGACTGGTTAAGCAAAACAAATACGGCATTACTTTAGATAAGCCAGAAATTGAAGTATTAGACGGCGCGGGGGCAAGTATAGAATCAATTAAGATCGGTCGAGTATTGCCTGTATATGCCCTAACTGAAGGAGTCCCCGCGGACACCGTAAGAAAGTCTGTAGTTGCTGCTTTACCTGCTGCGAAATATTTAGGCGATCCTTTACCCAGCGAGTTACGCAATCAATATGGATTGGTTAAATTAAAAAATGCGATCGCCTGTATTCATTATCCCGAAAACTGGGAAGAACTCACCCACGCCAGACGCAGACTAGTATTTGACGAGTTCTTTTATCTCCAGTTAGGCTTTTTACAACGCCGTCAGCAGCTCAAACAAAAGCAAAAAGGTGCTAGTTTTGCTCCAGAAGGTAAAATAATCAAAAACTTTGACAATATTTTGCCGTTTACCCTAACCAACGCTCAACAAAGGGTAGTAAACGAAATATTTCGAGATTTAGCCAAAGCTGATACCCCCATGAATCGTTTAGTGCAGGGGGATGTAGGTTCTGGTAAAACCATCGTAGCAGTATATGCAATCTTAGCTGCAATTCAGTCTGGCTACCAAGCAGCATTCATGGCACCAACCGAAGTATTAGCCGAACAGCACTATCGTAAATTGCTTGAATGGTTTAATTTGCTTCACCTACCCGTAGAGTTGCTGACAGGTTCGACTAAAACGGCAAAACGCCGAGAAATACATTCACAATTAGCCAACGGCGAATTACCCTTATTAATTGGCACTCATGCTTTAATTCAAGATCCCGTCAAATTTCACAAGCTAGGTTTAGCCGTAATCGACGAACAACACCGCTTTGGAGTACAGCAAAGAGCGCGTTTATTAGGCAAAGGTAAATCGCCCCACGTCTTAACCATGACTGCTACACCCATTCCTCGTACCCTGGCTTTAACCCTCCACGGTGATTTAGATGTAAGTCAGATTGATGAACTACCCCCAGGAAGACAGCCCATAAAAACAATGATGAAAAAGGGGAAAGCAGACAGAAAAAAGGTTTACGATCTCATCCGTCGAGAAGTGGCACAAGATCGACAGGCTTATATTATCTTCCCCTTAGTTGAAGAGTCCGAAAAACTTGACCTTAAAGCTGCTACTGAAGAACACAAACGCCTATCAGAATCAATTTTCCCTGAATTTGACATCGCCCTGTTACATGGTCGCATGAGTTCGGCAGAAAAAGATGCAGCATTAAATTCCTTCCGCGATAACAAATGTCAGATTATTGTTTCCACTACGGTAATTGAAGTTGGTGTGGATGTTCCCAATGCAACGGTAATGGTCATCGAACACGCCGATCGCTTTGGTTTATCGCAGCTACACCAGTTGCGAGGAAGAGTAGGTAGGGGTAGCAGTAGCTCTTTTTGTTTCCTGATGAGCAGCAGTAAAAATGTGGAAGCCAGACAGCGTTTAGCAGTGCTAGAAGAATCTCAAGATGGTTTCTTTATCTCCGAAGCAGATATGCGTTTTCGAGGGCCAGGGGCAGTATTAGGGACTCGCCAGTCGGGATTGCCCGATTTTGCCCTAGCAAGTCTGGTAGAAGACCAAGAAGTGCTAAGTTTGGCTAGAGAAGCAGCAGAAAAGATTATTGCAGCGGACAATGTGTTGGATAATTCTCCAAGCCTAAAACAAGAGTTAGAAATTCGTTATCGTCGTTTGATGGGTGGGGATATTTTAAATTAGACTTTTTGCCTACCCATCAATCTAATTCGTGGATGAAGCGATCGCCTTACATGACCAACTAAGATTAAATCAATCAATCTTAGCGACACACAATAATAATCTAGAATCAATTGTCTCAGGCTTGATACAAGGGATATGAGATAATTGATTCTAGATACGACCGAGTTTTTTATATAGAGATATAAATAAAAATGTTTAACTTTACTGGAAAAAAGCCCAACAACTTGGGTATAAAAGATGGCAAGCTGACTGCTTGTCCTGGTACTCCCAACTGTGTCAATAGTCAAAGTGACGGTGGGAAAGAGAAAATTGAACCTTTACCTAATGTATCGATCGCCGAAATTAAAGGCGTAGTCGAAGGGATGGAAAGAACTACCATCATTGAAGAAACTGATAACTATCTATATGCAGAATTTCAAAGCAAGTTGATGGGTTTTGTGGATGATGTTGAATTTTACAAAGATGCAGCAGCCAATGTGGTTCACGTACGTTCTGCCTCTAGATTAGGTCAATCGGATGCAGGGGTAAACCGCAAGCGAGTTGAAGAAATTAGAAGCAAGCTTAAATAAATACGCCAAGTATTAGAAAATAAGTTTTAAGGACTATAAACAAGGGTCGATTAAATTTGACCTTTGTTTGCTGCGTTCCGAAAATAATTATTCACTGTTCATTATTAATTTTCATTATCAAAACGATGCCAACTACAGCTTCTAGCAGTAAATCTCCCCTTGCTGCGACTATCACTGAAAAAATCAATGCAGGTGAAAGTTTGGCTCATGCTGACTATAGTAATCAAGATTTATATGCGATCGCTCTTAATCGAGCCAACTTAGAAGGAATTAATTTGTCCCACAGCATTTTAACCAATGCCGATCTCATTGGCGCAAATCTTACAGGGGCAAATTTATCTAATGCCGATTTGAGAGGAGCAAACCTCACAGGAGCAAACCTCACAGGAGCAAACCTCACAGGAGCATATTTAAGTCGTGCGGATCTGCGAGGGGCAAATTTAACCGATACCAATCTGCAAGATACTCAGTTCAAAGTTACTGTTTACGGTAAAGACACTACTTTTCCTGAAGGATTTAACTACAAAAGTTCTGGCGCAGTTGGTCCTGGGGCAAGTTTAAATGGAGCTTTCCTCAATACAGCTAACCTGCGGGGAGTGGATTTGACTGGTGCGAAAATGATTGGTGCTTATCTCAGTGGTACAGATTTGACTGGGGCAATTCTCGACGATGTTTCCTTTAGTAGCGCAAATCTACAAAAAGCAATTATGACTGGGGCTAGCCTCCGAAACGCTCGCTTTGGTAATTGTGAGCTAAAGGGAGTAGACTTTCGCGCAGCGGATTTGACTGGGGCAAACTTGGATAATATTCAAAACGTAGCTGGTGCAGATTTTAGCATGGCGATCGGTTTGAGCGAACAAGGGCGATCGACCATCTTGAGTTTTTCTGCTCAAGATTTGACTACCTGGAATTCTTACACCCGCTGCAATACTAAAGATAGTTTGGAAATACAGCCCTAATTTAGAATTTATAGAGCGATCGCTTTGACATAAAATATTAAACTAAAAGCAAGACTAATCGAGTAAACGAGAATACTCTTTGGCAATTAACCAATAACATTCACAGGTACAGGCTTCCAATCTTGGTTTAGAGATAATTTTAATTAAGCCTCGTTTATAGCGAATAATATCTGCTTGCTGAAATTTACGGGCTACCTCCGTTACTCCAGTACGACGCACCCCTAACATTTGGGAAATAAATTCTTGAGTTAACTGAAATTCATCTTTCTGGATGTTATCCTGTACCGTCAGTAACCAACGAGCGAATCGTTGCTTGAGGTTGTGGTGACGATTGCAGGCAGCAGTTTGACCAAGCTGAATTATACGAGCTTGAACATAGCGCATCATCAGAACTTTAAATGCCCCATTGCGATCTAATTCTTCTTTTACTCGTTTTGCACCGATCCGATAGCCACCGTTGCCCACTTGAACAATAGCGGTAGAGTTGGTATAGCTGGTGTCCAAGATAATTGGTAGTCCAACCATACCTTCATTGCCGATCACTCCAATTTCCGTAGTTGAGCCATCTTCCATAATCGCCACTGTAGAAACAATCGAGTGGGAAGGAAAATAGGCGTACTCATAATGATCTCCCGCACCGTACAAGATTTTGTGCTGGGGAAGCTCTACTGGCTCTAGATAGGGATGAAGACGTTGATAGTCTTCCTTTGGTAGAGCAGCTAACAGCCGATTGATTGGCTGGTTAAAAGTTGGCGAAGACAATTTATATAATATGTGTATTAAAAAATAACTACAAATATGCCAAAGTCTGAAGCTAAATTTCTTTTACAATAATTTGAAGAATTTTAAGCCATGACTTTAGCAAGATTACGCTTCTTTTAAAATACCGATAATTACAGTTAAAGTTTGTCCGTAAACGGACATAAGCGCAAATTTTAGGTTACTAAAATAATTTTAAATAGAAGAGGAATTTTTAAGATGACTGCTCGTAAGTAACAAAGGTATCCTTTAGGGCATATACCCATCGCATATAAGTAATAATTTACATAGTTTTCAATGTATTGTCTGTCTTTTTGCAGACATAGCCATTATAAGTATTTTATTGACTATAGTATTTTAACCAAGCTTTTTATAGACAATCTTTTTGGTCAGAATAAGCAGGTATTATTACTATGTCCGCTAGAGGTCAGACATGATTTATAGCTTATGGGAAGCTTAAATTCTAATAGGCAATCAGAAATAGGCAATCAGAGCTAGGCTCTTGTTCTTGAAGAGGAAATAATTTTATGATTGATATGGCTGCTGATATAGATACAGTTTTTGAATGGATTGCAGAAGGAGATTCTGACTATAGTAGCTGTCGTCTACACATTTATTGGGTTACTTGGGACACAGCAATAGTTATAGCTAGAAATCTATCAAATAATCCTGGCAGAAGTATTGCCGATATTGCCGAAAAAATTGTTTTTTCAATCAATCATAGTTACGATCTAGCTCCCAATAAAACCATGTTGATTGAGTATCATTCAACAGATGATTCCTTCAAGGAAGGTACTTATCTCCAAGTACTACTGACAAATCGTGAAGCTGTTAGATATGAGATAGACAAAAGTAAACTAGTGGAATTAATCGGGAAATCTATATAGGCTAGCGGATTTGCTATAGGAAAGTTGTCGAAAATTTGCCTAAAGAACAGCCCGACTACTGCTCCAAAAATCAAAGCTATTGTTCTAGCTAAGGCAAGATTGCTATATTAAATAAATTGTAAAAAAATATTAAGCAAGCATTTTTAATGAACTTACTTTACGTTCTAGGAATATCTTTAGCTTTAGTCATAGTTGGCATCGCAATTTATCTCTTGACCCCTCGTAGTTATCAATCTGGCGAATCTGTTGCCACTTCTTATGATGAGTGGACAGAAGACGGTATTTTGGAATTTTATTGGGGCGAACATATTCACCTGGGTCATTATGGCTCACCACCAAAGTCAAAGGAATTTATTGCAGCTAAATATGACTTTGTACATGAAATGGTGCGTTGGGGTGGTTTAGACAAACTACCAGCAAAAACTACTTTATTAGATGTTGGTTGCGGTATTGGCGGTAGTAGTCGTATCTTGGCAAAAGATTATGACTTTGATGTTACCGCCGTCACTATTAGTCCCGAACAAGTTAGACGCGCTCAGGAATTAACTCCTGAAGGTGTGGACGCAAAATTTGCGGTAGATGATGCGATGAACCTTTCTTTTCCCGATGCTAGTTTTGATGTGGTTTGGTCGGTAGAAGCAGGACCTCATATGCCCGACAAAGCGATATTTGCTAAAGAATTACTGCGTGTTCTTAAACCAGGAGGACTTTTAGTAGTTGCAGACTGGAATCAACGAGACGATCGCATTGTGCCTTTGAATTTCTGGGAGAAACCTGTAATGAAGCAGCTATTGGATCAGTGGTCACATCCCGCGTTTTCTAGTATCGAAGGCTTTTCTGAATTATTAGCCGAAACTGGTTTGGTTAAAGGGGAAGTAGTCACTGATGACTGGACACAAGAAACTCTTCCTTCTTGGATTGATTCTATCTGGCAAGGAATAATTAAACCAAAAGGATTGATTCTGTTTGGTTTTTCTGGCTTTATTAAGTCTTTGCGGGAAGTTCCTACTTTGCTTTTAATGCGTTTGGCTTTTGGTGCTGGTTTATGTCGTTTTGGGATGTTTAAGGCGACTAGGGCGAATGTAAAATTAGAGTCTGGCTCGACCAAAAGTGAAGCTGCTGTCGGAAAAGGAATACAAAATGTGTAACTAATTTTGTTTAAGTACTTCCTACTTCCGTACGGGCGAGGCCGTTCGCACCCTACTACTTGCTACTTATTACTTGCTACTTATATGTCCTAAAGGATTCCTTTCAGTCTTATGCGTAGCGGTATCCTTTAGGGCGAAGCGGTATCCTTTAGGACGAGCAGTTGAATAAAATTGTCTTAATCCAACTTTGTACGACTATAATTAGCGGGGTTGAATAATTAACTGTCGTCTCTGGCGATTTTTTTCTTGTTCCCTTCTCAGTTCGTTGCGCTGATAAATTCTTTCTCGATCTTGTCTTCTATATTCTCGACTCTCTTGCTGCTGTTGTTTTTGTTGATTTTTCCACTGTTGCTGCTGCTGATTCCATTCTTGTCTATATTCTTCTCTAATTTGCTGTTGTCTTTGTCTTAATTGTTGTCGCTGCTGTTCTAATGTTGGATCTGATGGCTGTCTTGGCACTCGATCTTCAAGAGGTTCGCTACGAGCTAATATTTTTGTAGTTGCGATCGCATTGCTGGATTTTGATACTTGGAAATCACTTCTTAAACGGGAGAAGTCTAAACTACTCAAACAGATAAAGACTGAGAGATAAAAGGAAACTTTTCCAGTTAATAAAATCGACTTATTCTTGAGCATTTTCTTTTAGCTGATGCTTTTCTATCCATTCTAATAAAATTGGGTTAACAATCTCTGGAGCTTCATCTTGAGGACAATGACCCAAACCTTCGAGGGGAATAAATTCATCTACAGTAGATATTTGGGCTAATTCTCGACCCATCGCCACAGGCTCCCAAGGATCTTCTGTCCCCCATAATAAAACTGTAGGACACCTAAGATTGGGCAGCAAGTCTTCTGGTAAAGGTCCTTGAGAATAGCGGGTAAAAGCCAGGAAAACGTCTGCTGCCCCCTTGTCTTTGGCAGGTGTCATCAAAATATTGATTAGCTCGTCGGTGACTGCTTCGGGGCGACGATAAGCTTGGAGTAAGATATTACGAACCACTTTAGGTTTGGCAATTTGATTAAAAAAGAAGTTACCAATGTTTCTATTGCCTAACACCTGCTGCATGACTAATGAGCCATAATTACGATACCAAGGTAGAGTGACTCTTTTGCGCTCGTGTAAAAGTCTAATGGAACAGTTTATTGCTGCTACTCCCAAAGCCAATTCTGGATAATCTACCGCAGTTTGCATTACTACAATACAGCCAATAGAATTACCAATTAGAAAAGCAGGAGAACCAACTATTTCGCGGCAAAAATCCGCCAACTGTTCGCCCCAGGTTTCAAAAGTATATTCAATCTCTTTGCCTGGTTGGGGTTTATCCGAACCGCCAAAACCAATTAAATCGATCGCATAACAACGACAAGATTCTCCCAACACGGGTAAATTCTTCCGCCAATGTCCCCAGGATGCACCAAATCCATGCACCAATACTACCGCTGCGCCATTTTCTCCCGCTTGTTGATAAGTGATGTTATGTCCTTTCCAATTCCAAGTTTTAGGAGTTGGATTTATTGCGATCGCAGATGTCATATTTAAAATTTTTTTGAACTTTTGTATCTTTATTCTTTAATTTTAGTGGGAATAGAGCTTAACTATTTTGGTATAGCAAGCTAAACAAGGTAAATAGTAAGAATTATTATGAGGGACAATATTGATTCGAGTTTTGTCTATTCCTAGAACACTCTCATATTTTCTACTTCCATAATAATGGAGCGGAAGAAATTTATATTGGCAGTGCAGACTGGATGACTCGCAACCTTAGCCGTCGAGTCGAAGCTGTGACTCCCATTGAATCTCCTGAAATGTTTCGAGATTTACAAGAAATCCTGGGAGTAATGCTAGTTGACAACCGCAAAACCTGGGAATTGCAGTCTGACGGAACATTTATCCAAAGGAAGCCGAAAAAAGACGAAGAAGTGAGAAATACCCATGAAACCTTTATGGAGATGGCTCTCCAGTCAGCGGGCATGAGTTCTAATTAAACTGTGTATATCATTTGAACTTTTGGATTAATAATGATATGCACTGCGCTGAGATGCGGCGAACCGAACCGCCTTTCTTACAAAACGACGCTGTTTCAATTTAAAAGAAAATATTTGTCAATAAGCCGCTTTTAGATGTAAGATAATCGAGAAACTTATTGATAATAAAAATCAATAGCTTAAAAAAGCTCTAACTGCTACAAATGAATATCTTCTAGTTTATAACTCTAGTCTGTTCTCAAACTGGATAATATTTATTCGTTTAATAGTTTGAGTTATTAGATCCATTGATGAACGGAGATTAAAGTTCAACAAAAATATTCAAAAAGCTTTTTGTTATTTATTGAGAATTAATCTTATTAAGTAAAACAATTGCCTT
The DNA here is from genome assembly GCA_963799375.1 of uncultured cyanobacterium. Taxonomy (GTDB): domain Bacteria; phylum Cyanobacteriota; class Cyanobacteriia; order Cyanobacteriales; family Xenococcaceae; genus Waterburya. Next base: position 123,731 of record CAWCWY010000003.1, on the reverse strand, counting down.
TAAACAAGTTTGGAGGTTCTCCTCTCCATTAAATAGGGAAAAGTATCAAATTCTAACAAACCAATATTATCTGTTGCTTTTCCCTTTTCTTCTTTCAATACAACTGCTCGACTACCTGTAATATTCATCATCAGATAAACATTACAACAGGACAAAAATAAACCAAGACTCCCCTAATGTAAATTGACTTACCCAAAATGAAGATCTCTACTTCTGCTGCACCAGTTTGGATTAATGCTAATCCAAGTTTTAAGTACTTTGATGGTCGAATTATTCGCTATCTATCAAATCAAATACCCATTGCTTACTGGGAATATAGTCAAGAGTTAGATGAAGCAAGTTCGATGGACATAGCTTTAAGATTACTTCGTGACTATCTCAAATCTAGATCTGAGCCTGTAAATCTTATCGGTCATGGCACAGGTGGATTATTGGGTTTAATATATGCACGTAAACACCCTCACCGAGTAAAATCTTTAACCTTATTGGGAGTAGGTTGCGCTCCTGCAATTGATTGGCAAGCACACTATTATCAGATGAGGAAACTTCTTCCCTGCCCTCAAGATATTATTTTGGCTCGTATGGTACGGATGATGTTTGGCTCTCAAAGTCGAACGAACACTACTAATTTAATTAAAATTCTTAAAAAAGATTTATACACCGCGCCGACTGCTCATTCTTTATATCAACTGAATCAAGTTTATTCTGGCGGCGTCTCAATGCCAATGATGGTATGTGGTAGTAAAAACGATGGCATTGTTGAATATCCTACTTTGCAAAGATGGTCGAATTACTTGAAAGATAGTGACGTGCTGTGGGCAAGTTCAGAGGGACATCATTTCTGTCATTATTTTTTCCCTAAAGATACAGGTAGACAAATAATCAAATTTTGGCGAGGAATTAATCAGCACTCTGATTCAAATGCTGTTTCCTTGGAATCGATTAACACTTAGATGAGAAAATTGCTTAATTTTGCGATTAATCGAATTATGATTAAATTAAAAACTCCTCACAAAACCAAGAGAGTAAAAAAAAGTCCTGTTAAACCATTGTTTCCCTATAGCGATTGGATAAGCATTGTACTAGGAATTGTTGTGTTATCTAAGACAGATGGTATGGGTCATCACCTAGGACACGCAGGAATATTTTTTTTGATGCTTGCTCTAATTGCTCGTCCTATTAGTTTTTTATGGAGTCAGCCTCTAAAGTACCGCAGGACAATTGGTGTTTTTGCCTTTGCTACTGCAATAGCTCACGCTATCTATGCCTTCACTAATGTTTTGGATGGTAGCTCAGTCACAATACTTGCCATGACATTGAGAGATCGATGGGGAATATGGGCGGGAATTATTTCTCTGGCTGCAATTACTCCTGCTGCGGTGACAAGTTTTCCTTCTCTACAAAAGAAATTGGGCAAAAGATGGCGACAGATTCATTTGTTGAGCGTCCCAGCAGTTGCTTTGGCAGGTTTTCATACGGTACTTATTGGACCTCATTACATGGCTCAGTTTCCGATGAATATTTTAGATTATCTACGCACCTATGGAATTGCCACTTCAGTTTTATTGGTGTTGTTGATGCGCAAACGAATATTTTGGTCTGCTATCGGATTGAGAAAATAACTAAACGACTTGCCTTTTTATCTAAATGTACATTATCTTTTAGGATATAGCCAACGAGCAAACAATTTGGTCATTCTGGGCATCGCCACATAAGTCATGAGCAATACCAGTATGGCGGTGATAATTAAACTCCTTAGCAGCAGCGGTAAAGGCAGTAATGCTAACAAGGGAGCAAGAGTTAAATTTGCCAATTGAATTAGCGGAAACAAAGTGAGCAAAGTGATAGTTGCCATTTTGTAGCGCGGTGGTGGCAAAATTCCTTTGGAAGCAGGTAAAGTAAACCAAGTTTCTAAACCAGTAATCACCCTAATCTTAGCTGGCTCTAAACGTAAACTCTCTGCACGGGCTAACCACTGACGACGACATTCGGATTCTTCCCAAATACGGAGATTACTAGCGCGATCGAATTTAAAGATAATCTGATATTCGTTATTTCCAGGGCTACTAGGACGAAAGACATTTGTACCTAAATGCCCTTCAAAAGTCATGGCAGAGGCAGTAATACCTGAGATAAATTTCTCAAATGCCTGTTTGCAACCAGGTTTTACTCTTCGCTTAATAATAACTGTAACTGGCGGATCGGCGTGATTTTTGTCTCTCATTTGCTTCATGGCAATAATTGAGTTGAGCTTAAGTGAAAATAGAATTTTAATAACAGCAAAATATGAAAATAAAATGATTAAAATATGATTTTATTATGATAATAATTAATCGAAAAAATCAACTATACTAAAATCAATTTAAAAATTTTGACAAATAAAAAAGTTGATAGAATTAGTAAATATTTCTTTGATTAGCGTTGGTTTGGCAGCTGATGCCTGTGCGGTTTCTTTAAGCAGCGGCTTAGTTATTCGGCATATAAAGCTCGGTAAAGCTATCAAAATTGCCTTGGCATTTGGTATTTTTCAGGGAATAATGCCGTTAGTTGGCTGGATGGCTGGTCTAACTTTTCGCAAGTCGATTGTTCAAATAGATCATTGGATTGCTTTTATTTTATTGGCTGCCATCGGTGGCAAAATGATTTATGAAGCTTATCAAGAAGAAACCAAAACCAAATTTAATCCTCTTGATAATTTTACTTTACTAGGATTGGCGATCGCCACAAGCATTGATGCTTTAGCTGTCGGCTTAAGTCTATCAGTGCTACAAGTTTCTATTTTCTTTGCAGCAGCTATCATTGGCATCATTACTTTTTTCCTCTCCTTGATTAGTGTTTATCTCGGTCACAAATGGGGCAGTTTATGCAATTTAAAATTAGAACTTATTGGCGGTTTGATGCTAATTTTCATTGGCAGTAAAATTTTGTACGCTCATCTAACTATTTAATGATTTGGCTTGAGAAAAATTTATAGTTTTGTGACAAAAATCGCAACTAGTAATCAAAGATACAACTTTCTCATCTTGAACTGTATACAGTATGCAACAGGAGTTATTTGTTAATGCTGTAAGAGTGAATGTAATAGATTTCCAAACTATAAACCTAAACCACAAATTAGTTTAGAGGTAAACTACCCCGTCAGGGTTGGCAAGGTGCGATCGCGCTCTAAAGGCATCCCTCGTTGTTTTGAAGTTGATAAATATCGGACTAATTTTCGCATTAAACCTGCATTTTTTACTATATTTTTTTATACCTTTTGGCTAGTTTTCATAATTGACAACTAACCATTAACCACAAAATGTCGAGTATCAAATAATGACTAATCAAGAACTAATTGTAGAAACAGAAGATATTAAAACAGAAGCCCCTGCTTCAATTGAATCAGATTTAATTTATGGCTTAGAAGCCCGCCCGCCCTTTGTCGAATCTATCTTTGTGGCATTACAGCACGTATTCGCCTGTTTTGTCGGCATTATTACCCCTGGGCTGATAATTTGCGGGGCATTAGAAGTATCTCCTGCCGACACTACATTTATTCTTAGTATGTCTTTGGTAGTTTCGGGTATAGCTACCTTTATTCAGGCAAAACGCTTTGGTCCTGTGGGTTCGGGTTTATTAAGTATTCAGGGAACAAGCTTTGCTTTCCTGGGTCCAATTATCGGTGCAGGGTTAGGGGTAAAGGGTGCTGGTGGAACGGCAGAAGATGCTTTAGGTTTAATTTTTGGTCTGTGCTTTTTTGGTGCATTTATTGAAATTTTTATCAGTCGCTTTCTGCATTTAGCTAATAAAGTAATTACACCTTTAGTAACGGGAGTAGTGGTAACTTTAATTGGTTTAACTCTGATTAAAGTGGGTATCACTTCAATGGGTGGTGGTGTTCCAGCCCAAAACAACGGAGATTTTGGCAATCCAGTTTATTTAGGGGTATCATTTTTAGTCCTAGCGGTAATCGTTGGTTTAAACTGCACTACCAATAACTATCTGCGGATGTCATCGATCGTTATTGGTTTAATTGTCGGTTATGTCGTGTCTATACCTTTGGGACTAGTAGACTTTAGCAATTTGGCGGGCTTACCCGCAGTTGCTTTACCCATACCCTTTCGCTATGGCTTTAGCTTTAACTTTGGAGCATTTATTCCCTTTGCCTTTTTATATTTGATTACGGCGATCGAAACTATTGGCGATCTTACCGCGACTTCTGCTATCTCTGGCGAACCAATCGAAGGTCCAAAATATTTTAGGCGCATCAAGGGTGGAGTTTTGGGAGACGGCATTAATTCAATGATTGCTGCCTGTCTTAATACCTTTCCTAACACCAGCTTTAGCCAAAACAATGGGGTAATTCAGCTTACGGGGGTAGGAAGTCGCTATGTTGGCTATTTCATCTCGGTTATTTTTGTTATTCTGGGTTTGTTTCCCATCATCGCAGGAACGTTTCAGGCTTTACCCCAACCCGTATTAGGTGGTGCAACCATTGTCATGTTTGGTACGGTAGCGGTAGCGGGAATTAAGATTCTTTCCTGTGTCAATCTAACTAAGCGCAACTCGATTATTTTGGCAGTAGCTTTGGGCTTGGGGTTAGGCGTTACTTTCGTCCCAGAAATCTTGGAAGCTTCTCCTCCTTTGATTAAAAGTCTCTTTGCCTCTGGTATTTCTACAGGCGGTATTACTGCGCTGTTGTTGAATTTAATTTTGCCAGGCAGGGAATGAGACTAAGTAATAAGTAATAAGTAACAAGCAATAAGTTCGATAACCAGCAAACAGAATGTATAAATTAAAAGCAATTGTAATTGGCGCGGGAATGGCTGGACTAGCAGCAGGTATTGCCATGCGCCAGGCAGGGTATGAGGTAGAGATTTATGAAAAGACTAGTAAACTACGTCCTGCGGGGGCGGGAATTTCTTTGTGGTCGAATGGCATTAAAGTTCTCAATAAATTAGGACTTGGTAAGGAAATAGCAGCAATAGGCGGACAAATGAACCGCATGGAATATCGCAATCTTGAGGGAGAGGTTCTAAATGACGTCAACTTAATTCCTTTGATGGAACAGGTGGGACAAAGACCCTATCCTGTATCCCGTACCGACCTACAGCAGATGATGTTAGATGCCTTTGGTGAGTCGGATGTCAAAATGGGTATGCGCTGTGTGGAAGTTAAGCAAGACGCTGAAAGTGCTACGGCTATCTTTGAAGATGGTAGTACTGCTACTGGGGATGTGGTAATTGGTGCAGATGGAGTACATTCTGTAGTTCGTACCTATCTTGCTGGAGGCAAAATTACACCACGCTATGCAGGCTATGTCAATTGGAATGGTTTAGTGGAAGCCAGCCCCGATTTAGCAGAAAGTGATGTTTGGGTAATCTATGTGGGGGAAGGAAAACGTGCCTCAATGATGCCAGTAGGTGGAGGACGCTTTTACTACTTTATGGGCTGTCCTAAACCCCAGGGAACAACCGCGCCCAATGGCGATATTCGCAGCGAACTAAAAGAAACCTTTGCAGGCTGGGCGCAACCAGTACAAAACCTGATTGATAAGCTCGACCCCGAACAGACAAATCGCCTGGAAATAGGTGATATCGATCCTCTACCTAGTTTGGTTAGCGGTAGAATTGCTTTAGTAGGAGATTCGGCACACGCCACAACTCCCACATTAGGACAGGGTGGCTGTCAGGCAATGGAAGATGCAGAAGTATTATGTCGCTACTTGATAACTACTAATGTTAGCGTAGAAGATGCTCTCAAACGTTATGAGGCTGAACGTAAAGAAAGGGTAGCCAAGCTAACCTTAAAAGCCCGTAAACGCACTGATACTATCTACAATAAAGAACCCGATCTAACCCAACAGTGGTACGAACAGTTGAAGCAAGAAAAAGCTGAAGATGTTACAAGGGCGATCGCCAAAATAATTCTTGGTGGTCCACTGCATTAATCAAGTAATAAATAGTCAGTAATTAATTTATGTCAGGTAAACTAACCACTCACGTTTTAGATACAGCAAATGGTTGTCCAGGTGAAGAAATTGCGATCGCTTTGTGGCAACTCGACCCCAAAGTAGATTCCAAAACTTTATTAAAAACCGTTAAAACAAATCAGGATGGACGCACTGACGAACCATTATTAGCAGATGAAGAATTGGAAGCGGGTGTATATGAATTAGTTTTTAGCGTTGGTAATTATTTTGCTCGTTCTGGAAACTATCCCGATCCACTTTTTCTAGATGAGATTCCCATTCGTTTCGGCATTAGCGATATTAAGGCTCATTATCACGTTCCTTTACTCGTTTCTCCTTGGTCTTATAGTACTTATCGAGGCAGTTGAATAAGGAATGAATTATCTAAGGATGGGCGAAAATGAGCGTCGTTTAAAATGATTACAAAAAAGCTTGAGAGTATGTTTTGTAAATGAACAATATTAAAATCTCAGAATTAAATATTGTGTCTCAATCAAAGTTTACTGCTGCTTTGGGGCTTTCTGTCGGCTTATTTGGAGTAGCAAGAATTAACTGATAAAATTCTAAATCTAGCCATCTGTCAAACTTAAACCCTACTTGTTTAATCGTGCCACAAGGTACAAAACCTAAAGATTGATGTAGCCTGATACTAGTTTTGTTTTCGCCATCAATTGCGCCAATTAAAGTATGGTATTGCTGTTTTTCGGCAAGCTGAATTAGTTCTTTTAAAAGTTTTTTGCCAATACCTTTGCCTCTAGAATCAGCTCTCACATATATCGAATGTTCGACCGAATATTTATAGGCAGCCCAAGAGCGAAATCTACCATAAGTTGCAAATCCCATCAGAGCATTATTATCTTCAATACCAATTACAGGATAATTATGTTCGCTTTTACTGTTAAACCAGTCTCGAACTGTAGCTAAAGTTCTCGGTTCATAGTCGTATAGAGCTGTAGAACTGGCAATCACCTCGTTAAATATTTTTAAGATAGCTTGTCCGTGGTTCTCGTATTGGCAACTTATTATTTGCATGGCGACTATACTCGAATTATTAATTCCACATCCATTGTTCCAATATTAGCTATCAGTCTCGATAGTAGGTTAAAGATACTAATTCAGGGCGATCGCCAAACATAAACTGGACAATGGGCAAGACGGACGACTCTTTCTGTAACCGAACCTAAAATGAAATGCTCCAGATTGTCATTTCCGTGAGCAGGAATCACGATTAACTCTATGTCTTTTTCCTTGGCATAATCAACAATTTGTTTACTGACTTTGCCGAATAAAATGTCAAAGTTAACCTGCTCGTATTTGGGACTGTTGAATTTGGTGTGGAACGTTTTTTCTACGTTGTGCTTACGAGTTTCATCGTTAACATTTTCCCATAGTACCCCTGGGTCTAAGGGAGATAAAGGAGAAAGCACATGGACGATGTAAAGGTGAGCAGGATCTTCAACAAACTGTAAAGTTTTTTCCTGGGCTATCGAAGCCAATTCTGAAAAATCAGTAGGAAAAAGAACGCGATTTTTAGGAAAAATATTCATAATGTAGACGCAAATAGAAAATTTTTGTTGGTTGACGATCGCCGTGGTTGCTGTTTATCTAGATGACACTCCCTCTTGGTTTAGACCGCGACTGGCAACTTCATCCTCGTAAGTAGGCATCTGTCCCGAATTTAGACGCTGCATATAATCTTTTAGTTCTGAGGCGATCTTGCCTGACAACATATAACAGCCAATTAGATTAGGAATTGACATCGCCAAAAGCATCATATCGCTAAAGTCAAGCACCGCTCCTAAGTTAACTACTGCGCCAAGAAATACGCAAAAGACAAATATACCTTTGTAAACTAAGATAGTGCCGTTACCAAATAAATATTCCCAAGCTTTCTCGCCATAGTAACTCCAGGAAATCATCGTCGAAAAAGCAAATAAAGCCACGGCGATCGCTAAGATTATGGGAAACCAGTTTGCTACAGTGGCAAAAGAATTACTTGTTAACAGCACCCCATCCCCTACAGAGGCATCTTGATAAGTTCCCGTGATCACAATTACCAAAGCGGTCATGTTACAGATAATAATAGTATCAATTAAAGGTTCCAATAGAGCCACTAAACCTTCTCTCAGGGGTTCGTCGGTACGAGCTGCTGAATGAGCGATCGCAGCAGAACCCACCCCTGCTTCGTTGGAAAAAGCACTACGTCTAATTCCTTGAATTAATACCCCAATAAAGCCACCACCGACAGCTTTGGGTGAAAAAGCCCCAGTAAAAATAGTGGCGATCGCATTGGGAATCTCGGTAAAGTTACTTAAAATAATCCACAAACAAGCAAGAATATAAATTACCGCCATTGCAGGAACTAGACTACCAGTTATTGAAGCAATACGGCTGATCCCGCCAATAATTACAATGCCTACTATTGCAGCAACAGCAATGCCAAAAACCCAGCTTGGGATACCAGGAACAACATTAGATACAGCAGCATAAGCCTGGTTGGACTGAAACATATTGCCTCCGCCAAAGGAAGCACCGATACAAAGAATGGCAAATAACCCCGCCAATCCTTTACCCACTGGTCGTAAACCCTTATCTGCCAACGGGCGGGCAATATAATACATTGGACCCCCAGCCACCGTGCCATCTGCTCTTACTCGTCGATATTTCTGAGCCAAAGTACATTCGGTAAACTTACTGGACATCCCAAAAAAGCCCCCCAAAGTCATCCATAATACCGCTCCTGGACCACCAACCTGTACGGCGATCGCAACTCCTGCAATATTACCTAATCCGACTGTTCCTGATAATGCCGTTGCCAATGCCTGAAAGTGAGAGACTTCACCATTATCGTTAGGATCGTCATATTTACCCTGCACAATATCGATAGCGTGTTTTAAGCCGCGAACGTTAATAAATCCCATCCGCAGCGTAAAGAAAATTGAACCACAGATCAGCCACAGCACGATCAAAGGAAAACCAGCGATTTCAAAAAAGAGAACTTTATCTAAGACATCAACCAGCTTAGAAAAAACGCTATCAAGCGCACCAACAAATCCTCCAGGTGCTTCTTCTTCTGCTGCTAAAACTATATTTGGTAGAGTCAGGCTTGCAACTATCGCTAAAGCTAAATATAGCTGACCTTTAGACTTAAATTTGTGTAATAGTCTAACCGACTGTATCCCCTTGAGCTTTTCCAGCAAACATTGAATATTTTTCATAATAACCATAGCCTTTTCATAATGAAATATTATATTTCTGTGATTTTTTAAACTTTATCTTTCAGCAGTAAATACTGATAATTTAACAATCAATTTTGTTGGTTAGATTATTATGTTTTATCGTCGGATTTACAGTAACATTTTCTACAGAAATTGTCATAATTGTTTAAACTTTTCTGATAATTAGACATTTTAAATAAAATATTCTTTAGTAAGCACAATCAGATAAAATGCAAATATCGTTTCCGTTTATCTTTTTAGAAAAAGTCATTAAGAAAATTGGCTCAAACTTTTGCTAAAAAAAATTAAAGATACTACTTGAATATATAGTGACTACTAACCAGTATGCGATCGCACGATTAAATCAAATGTCTCAATCTGAGTTTACGACTGCTTTGGGGGATGTTTGGGAAGAAACGCCAGAGATTGCCCAACAAGCTTGGCATAGTAAACCTTTTGCAGATATAGATGCTTTATATAAAGCTATGGTTGCGGTGGTAGAGAAGATGAGCAAGTCAGAACAGCTAAAATTAATTAAAGCTCATCCAGACTTGGGTAGTAAAACTAAGATGGCAGAGGCTTCGGTACAAGAACAGGCAGGGGTAGGTTTAGATCGTTTATCTGAGTCGGAATATCAACGTTTTAAAGCTCTCAATCAGGCTTACAAGGACAAGTTTGACTTTCCTTTTATAGTTGCAGTGAAATACCACACTAAAGAAAGTATTCTTGAAGCTTTTGAAACTCGTTTAAAAAACAGTCTAGAACAAGAAAGGGAGCAGGCTTTGGCTGAAATTAGTAAAATTGCTCAACTGCGTTTAAATGCAAAAATTAAGGCTGATTAATCGCTTATTAAGACTCAATAAACAACAAACGAGCAGGAAGAAACTAATTTTGAAACATCTTTATATTGAGTGTTAGAGCTTAACTTGAACTCAGGTTAAATAGTGTACTGGTGGATATTTCTTTAGATGTTAAATGATTGACTTGCTCTTCTAAGCGATCGCAACAATAGCGAACTAAAGCCAAACCGTCTGATTGAGATATTGTACCTGTAGTGGTCGCAAATTTAGACAGCAGTTCCGCCTCGGTAGTGGTATATTCTCCTAGTTTTGTCTTGAATTGAGATAAATAATTCCCCACTTCACTATCGTTTTGACAGCTAAACTCGATAATTGAATCAAGATAATCTTTGACCAACCTATTTTTAATTCCTTCTGTTACCGCAGCGTATAGCAACTCGTTCTTCAAATAATCAAATTCAGGTACGTTTAACCTTTGCCCCTGTAGCTCAAATGTTTTGCATCCCGCCTTTGGTTTAACGGTTAGATTCTCCCGACGCACTCTACTAGCAGCTTCAGAAATCAATCCTACCAATGCCAAGATAACCTGGGGATAGTTGCTGTCCGCACCTCTTAGTTCTACAGTACCAATAGCATTTAGTCGAATTGGATTCCAGCCTGCGGTTAATAATTCACCCCCAGAATCAAGAAATACTTCTCTATCTACCCCCGCCCGATCCATTGCCTGTAGCCAGCTATGATAACGATTAAATAGCTGTTGGGTTAAATCTTCTACGGTTTCAGCATAGGGCATCAAACCACCTACCGACTGGAGGTTAGTATAAACTCCCTGCCATCCAAAACGCTTGCTTCCTCGATAGTGAATGGTTCGCATTGCTTTTCCTGCTACCTCCCCCTCATAAAAAGGACAGGCGCGAGATAAAGATATTATTGCCGCATCAAAAGCGATCGCCAAATTATAAATACTCAGTACCCTTTCTCTAGCTTCGGGGGAGGAATTATATGCTAAACCAATCTGGCGATCGACTACATCATCGGGTAAATCTAAATGAATATGAGTCCCCGTACACTTTGCTGCATTATCAAACCTTCCCGCACCTACCGTTTTTACCTGTAAGTGATAATTGGGCTTATTCCTGATGATGGGGGTGGTATAGAGAGGATAGGTAGAGAGGGGATAAACTCGCAAACCTAATTCTTTTCCTGCCGACAACAATATTTGCAACAGTTTGAGATATTCAACCGCTAATTCTTTAAAGCTGTTGGCGGGGACAGTATTGATTTCAACAATACTTTTGACAAATTCAGGAGCAAAACAATCACCAGGGCAATCCCTTTCTTTAGCTAGGCGATCGCATACTGATAAAAATTCGTCAGCACGGTGGGATAAAAAACCTTCTGAATCGACGATAAAAAATTCCTGTTCCAGTCCCAAACGAGAATTATTGAGCATCATAAATTCAGCATAATGGCTTAACCTACTTTATTTTGTAGCAATTACTTCATTTTAATTGTTTGACTAATTTAATAATAAATCGTCAACACACTTAATGCTTAATGAAATGTCACAGCTTTGGATATCGACTGAAGGAAACCAACCTATAGTTGCTGTGGCACTTCACGATGGTCATGATGTACGCCCAGAACTAAAACCATTGTTAGCTATTAGCCCAGACGAGCGTAAGCGAGAAGAAGATCCGTTTACGGCTGGCTGGACAGACATTACCGAATCGCGAATAGTCGTTTTGCGATCGCGTTTTGAAGTCGATCTCAATCGTCCTCGTCACCAGGCAGTGTACCTCAAACCAGAGGATTCTTGGGGTCTAAAAGTTTGGCAAGAGCAACCTCCCCAGGACTTAATTGCCAGATCTTTAGCCGAATACGATGCCTTTTATACTGAGGTCGATCGCATCTGTAAAACATTAAAGCAACGCTACGGACATTTTGTAATATACGATCTCCACACCTATAACCAATATCGTCAAGGCGTTAATACCGATCCTGCCGATAAATTACACAACCCAGAAATCAACTTGGGTACAGAATCTCTCGATAGAGAATATTGGCAACCTGTAGTCGAACGATTTATTTATGAGATGCACAATTTTGATTTTCTTGGCAGACAGTTGGATGTGAGAGAAAACGTTAAGTTTCCAGGGGGATACCTTGCCGAATGGGTTCATGCTCATTATCCTGATTCTGGCTGCGTATTAGCTATTGAAGTCAAAAAGTTTTTTATGAATGAATGGACTCACCAGCTAGACTGGAAACAATTATCAGCCATACGTCGGGCGTTGGAAGTTTCTGTTGCAGGGGTGCTAGAAGAATTGCAACACTTTTGATGATTGTTCGCAGCATTATACGAAAGAGTGTGAATTAAAATACTAATTGATGGTTACTAGCAGGCAAGCTGTTTGAATTTTGTTCATTTTGCTCAAAGCATCTTACCTGACGGGGTTCGAGATAGACTTTTTGCCCTACTTCTAAGTTGAGGCGAGCAAATTCTTCTCGATTTAAATGAGCCGTAACTAAAGAGCGATCGCCTAAAGCTAGTTCTAATTGAATTTCCCAGCCTAGATGAACGATCCGCTGAACTTTTGCAGGAACAGTATTTGTATGAGGAGTTTCAAATACTTCAAAGTCGTGAGGACGAACAAAAAAGCGTGAGGCAGAATTAGCTCTATAAGTATTATTAAAGATCGGACTAGTGTGAGGCAGTACATTAACTTCGCCTACGAAGCTCATTACAAAAGGATTGGCAGGATTATCGTAAATTTCTGCTGGCGTACCGATTTGCTCGATTCTACCGTGGTTCATCACCACAATTTTGTCGGCTACAGCCATTGCTTCTTCGCGATCGTGAGTAACAAAAATACTGGTAAGATGTACTTCATCGTGGAGACGGCGCAACCAGTTGCGTAATTCCTGTCTGACCTTGGCATCTAATGCCCCGAAAGGTTCGTCGAGGAGTAAAACTTCTGGCTGTACTGCTAAAGCACGGGCTAGTGCCACACGCTGTCTCTGCCCACCAGAAAGCTGACTGGGATAGCGATCGCCAAAACCTTGAAGCTGGATTAGTTCCAGTAGTTCGTTGACTCTTTGTTTGATAACTTTGCGGGGTTTCTTACGGATATCTAAGCCAAAAGAGATATTTTGTCTGACGGTTAAATGTTTAAATAAGGCATAGTGTTGAAAGACAAAGCCGATATTGCGCTTTCTGATATCAAGATGAGTGGTATCGCGATCGTTAATCCGAACTATACCGCGATCGGGAGTTTCTAAACCTGCGATCGTTCGCAGTAAAGTAGATTTGCCCGAACCAGAAGGACCGAGTAATGCCACTAGAGTTCCAGGTTCGACGTTTAAATCGATGTTGCTTAAAGCTTGAAAGTCACCAAATTTTTTGGATACTTGAGAAATTGTGATACTCATAAGACGTTGTTTATTTAAGGTATACCACAGTGGTAGTTAGCATTATTCGTGAACTATTAGCTATTAGCTGTTAGGCTATTAGCTTTTTAATGATTGGTTCTTGTTTCGAGTATTTCTTTGAAAATTAGAGTTAATACCCCTAATGAAGCCAAAATTGCTGCTGCACCAAAAGCAGATTCTGCCTGATAATTTTTATAAGCCTGTTCGACAAAAATCGGTAAAGTAGCTGTTTTGCCTAAAATACTGCCAGATACTACCGATACCGCGCCAAATTCCCCCATTGCTCTAGCATTAGTTAACAAGATGCCATAAAGTAAACCCCAGCGAATATTAGGCAGGGTAACGCGAGAAAAAACCTGCCAATCACTTGCGCCCAAAGTACGGGCAGCAGTTTCTTGTTCTTCGCCGATTTCTTCTAAGATGGGAATGATTTCGCGGGTAACAAAAGGTAAGGTGACGAATGCCGTCGCTAAGACAATTCCTGGGATAGCAAACAAGATTTTAAGATCTAAACTTTCTAGCAAACTACCAAACCAGCCATTTCTACCGTAGAGCAAAACGATAGTTAAGCCAGCGACAACGGGAGAAATCGAAAACGGTAGGTCGATAATACTTAGTAATAAAGTACGACCGCGAAACTGATTGCGACCAATTACCCAAGCAGCACAAAGACCAAATACAGTATTGATGGGAACGACGATCGCCGTGACAATCAGAGTTAAGATTGTAGCCTGCCAAAAATCTCTTTGATTGACTGAAGTTAAAAAGACATTGATGCCCTGATGAAAAGCTTCGTAGAAAATAGCGATCGCAGGTAGTAATAATAATAATGATAAATAGATTAAGGCGATCGGCAGTAAGATGGCTGATAATTTAAACTTAGCGAACATAGCGACGACTCCACTGTTGTAAAAGATTGATGAGCAACAAGAGTACTAAAGAAACCAACAACAGCACCGTACCAATTACCGTTGCGCCAGTGTAGTCATACTGTTCTAATTTTTGGAACACTAATACAGGGGCAATTAAATCTTTAAAAGGAATGCTCGATGCTACCATCACTACCGAACCATATTCTCCTACCGCTCTAGAAAAACCTAAAGCCACTCCCGTTAAAATTGGCGGAATTAACGGCGGTAGAGTAACTCGCCAAAACGTTTGAGAATCGGTCGCACCCAAAGACCAAGCTGCCTGTTCGATTTCTGGTTCTAGTTCGAGTAACACTGGTTGTAAGGTACGGACAATAAAAGGTAAAGAAATAAACAGCATTGCTATAAACACTCCCAGTCTAGTAAAGGCAATTTTGATACCAAAAGGTGCAACTAGTTGTCCGATCCAGCCATTGTGTACTATAAATAGTTTGCTAAAACCAAACCAGCTACAGAAGTAGGTAATTAGCAAAGGGAATATCAGATCGCTTCCCATCAATTAATTTTTTTGCCAGGAAATTGATAGCGAACTCAAAATCCATGCCACCAGAGTTCCCATGATGCCATTAATTATCCCCGCAGCTAAAGCCGTGACAAAGGTAAGCTTCATAAGCAGACAATGGTGCAACAGTTGCCATCGTAAGTAGCGGTACTGCCAAAACTCAACCGTGCCAATACTTAAAGACTTGATAATTAAAGCTGCTAGGGGCAAGAGCAAAATTAAACTCAAATAGCCGATGGTCATTACCCAAGGAAGCGAAATTCGACTTGTGTTAGTTTGCTTATGGTTGCGAGCCTGCGATCGCAACTTAAATTGAAGACTATTCATATTAAGTACTTACGCAACTATGAAGATGAAATTGCCAAATATTGTTCGACTCCAAGTTCTAGCCAGTTAACAATCGCCAAAAATAAATCGTCGAATGTTCCTGAAACTTCTATTAGATACCAGTCAAAGCGATCGCTGTTGATTCCTGATAACTTAAAAACAATCTTTAAATCTACCGCCATAACTTTAGCTACATCCTGCAACATGGACTCGGAAAAACCTTGTTTGGGAACTTTTAGAGCTAATTTAGTCTGAAAAAGTTTAATCTGATTGCGGTAGTCTTGTAGAGTCAATTTTTGGTTTTCCATAATTACACCTAATTATTGTTACTGCAATAGAATCAAATGCTAGATATTATTTTTGATTGATTTTGGTCATCATTTTGTCGAACTCTGCACCATCATCAAAAAATTCCCCCTGGATTTTATCCCAACCACCTAAATCTTTAACGGTAAACAGCTTTTTAACTTCAGGATATTGTTGGGCAAATTCTTTATTCACATTGGGTTCGATGGAACGAAAGCCAGCTTCAGCAAATGCTTGTTGTGCTTCTGGGGTAAAGAGAAACTCAGTAAAAGCCTCCGCCACTTCTCGCGTACCGTGTTTATCAACATTGGCATCAACTACCGCTACTGGACTATCAATTGAGATGTTGTAATCCGTAGGAATAAAATAGGGCAAAGATTCGCCATTTTGTTTAGCCAATAAAACTTCGTTTTCGTAATTAATCAAGACGTTACCCTGTTCCTGTTGATAAAAATTGTATTGAAACAAAGGTGCATATAGCGATCGCATTTTAAACTTACCAGCACACTCGATCTAAGATGTGGTCTATCCTTTTCTTATAGAAGAACGATCTCGATCTGCAAGTGAAACAATATAAAAATCTATCTCAAAATAGTTGGGGGCAAAAAATTATTGCCCTAGTCGCTTTAATCAATTTAATATTTGTTTTATTTAACCTTAGCTATTTACCTTTAAGGGACACGTATTTTAACCACATACCTGCTTTAGTTGGGATTTATGACCCCGTAAAAGCGATCGAACCTCATCCCGATACAACAGCATATCTGCAAACCAGCGATCGCCTAATCCAAAAGATTACCGCAGGAGAATCAATTTCCGATACGGAAAATTTATTGGCTTCCTTGAGACAGCAAAGCATTTATTTAATTGAAGAAAATCCTTATTCTTCTTCTAACCAATTAGAGACTTTTGCCAAACTCAAACACAGAATGGAGTATCGTCTGCAAACTCGTTCTACCAAAGAAGCATTTAGTCGATTTTGGAGTCAGGAATATTTATCTCAGGCTGATACCGCGCAAGAGTTAGCTTTTTTTGCCAATAAGATCGAACCTCTATTAAGAACGAATTACTACCGTCGGATAAATGCCAGCGGAATTGAAGTCGATAACTTTTGGCGTATCGATCTATTCTTTATGCTCTTTTTCGCGATCGAATATCTTATCCGTAGCTCTTTGGGTTGCCAGAAAACGAGACAACCTAAACTGGTTTCAAGCCATGTTGCGCTATTGGTACGATATCTTAATGTTTGTTCCCTTTGCTCGATGGTTACGAACTATTCCTGTTATTGTGCGAATTCATAAATCTGGTTTGTTCAGTTTAGAAGAGATTTTAGCGGAGATTACCCACGAACCAGCAGCGTACATTTCCCATCGCGCCTCGACGTTTATAATTGTACGCTTACTAAATCAAAGCCAAGAGATAATTTCTAATGGTGAGATCGCCAATATGCTGCTGCCATCTGAAGGAGAAACGGTTGGGGAAACAGATAAAATTGATAAGATAATCGATCGCCTGATTGGTTTAACGATTTATCAAGTATTACCCCAGGTGCAGCCAGATGTAGAAAATCTGCTACGCTACAGTCTCAAGGCTGCTTTAAAAGAATCCGATCTATATCAGGCTACTAAAGGAATTCCAGGGTTGTCTAATATACCGCGAGAAACTATCGAACAACTATCAGACTATCTAGCTCAAACTACTTATGATGTCTTGATTAATTCTTATACTGATGCCGAAGGTAAAATCATTTTCAATCGTTTGAGTAAAAACTTTACTACCAGTCTCAAACAGCAGGTGCAAAACAAAGCTACTCAGTCTGAAATTCAGGTTCTACTTTCAGACGTACTAGAAGAATGGAAACTAAACTATGTCAAAAATTCCCAACAACTCGATCCAAAAGAAACCTTAGCTGAAGCCGAACAAATTAAAACCGAAATAACTTTATCGAGGGAAAATTATTAAGCTAATTGCAATAAATAATGTTTCTTTTGTTTAGATTATGTCTTAATATACACAACACAGAAGTTTCTTGGTTAAACAAATTGCGATCGCCTTTTGTGTACTTCATTCTATTGTTTTTAAATAATGACGTAACCAAACAATATGGATTTTTTTAATTTCTATTGAACTTTTAGACGTTTAAACAAGATTATTCGCTCACATAAGTCTATTCATCGAAGTCTTTTAAAAATCACTTTGCTTGTTCAGTTGCCAACTTGATTCCCAAACTGATAAAAATTACTCCTGTGGTTCGCCTAGCAATATTTATTAAGCGAGTTTTAGAGCGAACAATGCCTGAAGCCTTAGCTGCTAATAAAGCTACCAACATACACCATAAAGTACCAGTGGTAACAAATAAACAACCGAGAAAGAAATATGAAACTATTTTTTGATTGCTATCGATCGCGACAAATTGTGGTAGCAATGCTAGAAAAAATAGCGCAACTTTTGGATTAAGAATATTAGTCAAAATTCCTTGGCAATAAATGCTCCATAGACTTTGATTATCCGTGGCAAGATCGATATCTTCTGATGAATTTTTACTGAGAAACACTTGAATACCTAGATACACCAGATACACAGCACCAATCCATTTCATAATATTGAATGCGATCGCGCTTGTGGCTAAAATAGCTGATAGACCAAATGCAGCAGCAGTTGTGTGTAATAACGAACCCGAACTAATACCTAAAACTGAGACAATTCCTGCCTTTCTTCCCTGAGCTATACTACGAGCGATGATATATAAAGTATCTGTACCAGGTAACAAATTGAGAGAGATCGCTGCTAATAAAAAAACAAAAAGATTTTGTGTACCAAACATAGTTTATTTTTGTCAAAAAACTATTGATGAATTAAATAACGAAATTAAGAATAAAAGGGATTAGAGATAATAGTATCTATTTTGATATTTTGCGATCGCATTTTTAATTTACTCAGCTTTGATTGGTGGTGTATGTTCTGAAATAGCGATCGCATCATCCATCTTATTCTTGACATCTTTTTTCCATTCTGCTTGACTAGCGATCGTACTCGTCCAAAAGTTTTAAAGCAACTTCTAGTATTTCTTCTACGTTACGGTATTTTCCTGCTTTGAGTTGATTTCCAATAAAAGTTTCTTGTTCTGAAGTTAGACTAATATTCATAGCAAACATTAATTACTTTTTGAACTTCATTTTACATTGAAAAAGAATAGCACTATCGCACGACGTGGAGCTATATGCGAAGCACTAAAGGATATATCCGAAGGTGTACCCTTTAGGGTCAGGAGTCCTTTAAGACATATCCTCTTTTGATTCAGCTTCAACTAACTGCTAATCAAATATTTATAAGCTAAATTTATTTTTACAGCTTTTATTAATTTAAGCTCTATAGTAGGGAATTCTTTAAATAAGCGTCATTAAAAAAAGATCTTTATTTAAATTAATTTCGTCTATGGAAGTTGTACTTGGTTTAATAATTGGATTAATTGTAGGTGGATCGGGTTTCTGGTTAATAATGTGTTCTCAAATCCAAGGAATAAAAGCTCAAAAACAGGCTAGTGATGAGAAAGTTACTCTTTACTGTTCTCAAAGAGAAGCATTATCGACAGAAAACAATGAACAAAAACAAAAAATCGAAAAGTTAGAAACAGAGATTCGTTCTACTCTGATTAAATCAAGTGATGCAGATGCTAAAATATCTCGTTTGTCAGAGTTGCAGCAAGAGTTAAAAACTAAAACGAGCGAAGTTCAAAGTCTTCAATCACAAATTACTGCGCAAAAAGAAAATATATCGAGATTGGCTGCCAATTTACAAAACAACGAGCAATCCGCCAAACAAAGAACTGAAGAGTTAAATACTAATTTACATCAGCTAAATTCGGAAAACAATCGTTATAGAGAAGAGATAGAATCAGCTAATCATAAAAGCGCAGCAGCTAATGCGCAAAAAGAACAATTAAATCATTTGAGACAGGACCTAGAAAAAGAAAGAAGCAGAAACAAAGAACTTCAAGAAGAAAAGACAAATTTAACAGCAAATTTATCTAGTTTAACTACCGAGTTACAAGATAGACGAAGATCGATACAGGAGCAATCGGCTTTACTTGAAAACATAGAACAGAAATTTACGGAAACTTTTGAAATTTTATCTTCTAGAGCTTTACAAAGTAATAATCAGCAATTTATTGAAGTAGCTAAAGAAACTTTTGCTAATATACATCAGTCTTCACATAATCAATTAGATAATTTAGTTTCCCCTTTAAGTAGCTCGCTAGAAGCATTTAATAGACAAATTAAAGAAATTGAAAATTCTCGAAAAGAGGATAAAGGTAAAATTTCAGAACAATTAAAGTCTGTTGTTAATGCTCAATATCAACTGCAAACTGAAACCGCTAATCTATCAAAAGCTTTGCGTCAGCCTGTAGTTCGCGGTAGATGGGGAGAAATGCAGTTAAAGCGTGTAGTAGAAATGTCAGGAATGCAAGAACACTGTGATTTTACCATTCAAGAAACTGTTCATACTGAAGATGGTTCTCTTCGACCAGACTTAATTGTCAAGCTTCCTGGTAAAAAACAAATAATTGTAGATTCCAAAGCTCCTTTAAAAGCATATCTAGAAGCTGTAGAATCTCAGGAAGAGTCAATACAGCTTGAGTGTTTAAAAAATCATGCTAGACATATTCGTACTCATATTAATCAATTAAGCTCTAAAAATTACTGGGAACGATTTGATCGAACGCCTGAATTTGTAATTATGTTTTTGCCTGGTGAGATGTTTTTTAGTGCTGCTCTCCAACAAGATCCGAGACTTATTGAGTTTGGCATAGAAAAAAAAGTTATTTTAGCAACACCGACAACTTTAATTACACTATTGAAAACTATAGAATATGGTTGGAGGCAGGAACAGGTTGCAGAAAACGCTCAAGCAATTGGTAATTTAGGTCGAGAACTACATGAAAGATTTATCAAATTTACGGGACATTTAATTACTGTCCGCAAAAAGCTTGACGATACAGTTAAAGCCTACAATTCAACGCTAGGCTCTTATGAATCTCGACTTCTTGTTTCTGCTCGGAAGTTTCAAGAAATAGGTGGATATAGTAATGATGAGATTGAATCCATACAACCAATTGAGCGTCATCTAAGATCGGTAACGCAAGAGCATAACCTATAAAAAGAAAACACAACATAATAGACCGCGATCGCCTTATCTGACTTAATATACTTATATTCCTCATCCCTTAAATTAATGTCTACCCTACTAATCAAAAACATCCATACCCTAGTCACAATGGACGATCGCCGTCGCGAAATTCGACGTGGTGCATTGTTAGTTAGAGACAATGTAATCGAACAGGTGGGGACAACAGAAGAATTAACCGATACTGCCGATGAGGTATTAGATTTACAAGACAAACATATTGTTTTGCCTGGGTTAGTTAATACCCACCATCATTTCTTTCAAAACCTAACCCGCGTAACTCCCGCAGGACAAAATGGCGACTTGTTTCAATGGCTAACTGCCCATTATCCCCTATGGTCAAATTTGACTGGGGAGGGAATGTATTATAGTTCCCAATTAGCAGCAGCAGAATTAATTTTATCGGGCTGTACCACCGCTAGCGATCATCATTATTTGTTTCCCAATGATTGCACCCTTGACGATCAAATTAGAGGTGTGGGAGAAGTAGGCTTAAGGTTTCATGCTAGTCGTGGCAGTATGAGCGTGGGGGAAAGTAACGGCGGTTTACCTCCAGATTCTTTGGTAGAAAAGGAAGCAGATATTCTCAAAGATTCCCAAAGATTAATCGAACAGTATCACAACAACGATCGCTATTCGATGTTACGGATAGTTCTTGCCCCCTGTTCGCCTTTTTCCGTCTCTCAAGACTTAATGAAAGAATCGGCAGCAATGGCGCGGAGTTATGGAGGGGTAAGGCTGCATACCCATTTGGCAGAAACTACAGGAGATGTGGAATACAGCCTATCTAAGTTTAATTTAATTCCTGGAGACTATGCCGAGTCTGTGGGCTGGTTGGGGGATGATGTCTGGCACGCTCATTGTGTAAAATTAAGCGATCGCGCGATCGATAAATTTGGGCAAACTGGTACGGGCGTAGCACACTGCCCCTGTAGTAATATGCGGTTAGCAAGCGGTATTGCACCTATCCGTAAAATGCTGAATAAAAACGTGCCTGTAGGCTTGGGGGTAGACGGTGCAGCTTCTAATGATGCTACCAATTTATTCCACGAAGCCCGTCAAGCTTTTTTACTGGCACGGGTTAAAGATGAAGATGCTTCGGTGATGACTGCCCGTGATGCTTTAGATATTGCTACTAGAGGCGGTGCGAGGGTTTTAGGTAGAGATGATATTGGCTATCTCGCACCAGGAATGGCAGCAGATTTTATTGCAGTCAATCTAGATAAGCCTGGATATGTCGGCACACAACAAGATCCCGTTGCAGCCTTAATTTACTGTCAAACTGACTCTGTAGACTATAGTTTTATTAACGGTAAAAAAGTAGTAGACAACGGCAATTTAACTACTATTGAGTTTAGTAATTTAATAAATAAAGCAAATCAAATTGCAGTAAATTTAGTTAACTAATTAAAAAAAGCAAGATTGCCAGTTATGCCTTTAACTACTTTTAAATAATCTTGAGGAGTTAGCATAATTAAAGTTCCGCGCACTCCAGCCGAAACAGTAATAAGATTCGAAAACTTCTATCGTTTCATCAACATATACAGGATAGTCTTTTTTACTGGCTATAGCCGTTATGCCACCACGAATATATCCTGTCAATAGATTTTAGCTCTTTTAAAGCAACCATTTCTACTTTGCGATCGCCTGCCAACTTGGCTAAAGCTTTAAATTTTAGTTGAGCATTACCAGGAATAACTGCAAAATAAATACTATTGGAATTGCTTCTAATTACTAACGTTTTGAAAACCTGTTCGGGTGCGAGATTTAATTTATGAGCAGTACTTTCTGCCCTCAAATCTTCTAAATCTACTTCATAATCGAGCAGTTTATATTTTATATCTAAAGAATCAAGCAGACGTACTGCATTAGTTTTAGACATGGGCATTTTAATTGCCATTTTCTAGCTATCATCAATTATCTTAATAGCTTTAGCGATCCGAAGGCTACTCTAAAGGACTAGCTTTTTGAATTTAGCTCACTTTGTGATGGAGTTTAAAGCGATCGCTTGTTTTATCAAACATTAAAAGACCAAACTATTAAACTCGTTAATGAAACATATAAATCAGATCCTTTAGACATATTTAATCTAGTTAAAAATAGCTTTGTAATCACTAAAATTGATTAAAAAGCTATTTAATTCATTATCAATAACCTAAAGTAATTTGTCCTGGGGTAAAAGCAATTTCTGTAGTTGCGCCAGGCGATCGCAATTTAACTTTCAATCTACCATCTTTAGTTACTCCAACTACTTCTCCAGGATAATCGCCGACTGTTACCTGTTTGCCAATACTGTTTAAAATAGCAGTGTATTTGACTAACAGTCGATCGATACCAAAAGCCTGATAATAACTGATATCCTAATACAATTCCATAGCAGGCGATCGCCGTTAATTCTTCCAACGAATCAATAGATACTGATATTCTCTCCTCATAATAAGACTGAAGGTTTATGCCCACATCTGGCACGGGATTTCGCCAGTTTATCCCCACTCCCACTACAGCCTTGGCTATCTTACGATCGATATTGCGGGTTTCAATTTTTATTCCTCCCAACTTACGTCTTTCTAAAATCAGATCGTTAGACCACTTTATAGTTACAGGTAGCTGGTAGTATCTCAACACCGTGGCAATCCCCCAGGCTGTAGCCATTATTAGATGAGGATTATCTTTTAAATCTAGATCGACATCTAAAGCCACAGAAAGATATAGTCCCCCGCCCGCAGAAACCCAACTATGTCCCCATTGCCCTTTCCCTGCGGTTTGTTGCAATGCCATGACTGCAACAGGAGTTTCTATACCACCTTCGACTAATTCCCAGATTCTAATATTAGTTGAATCTAAGCGATCGAAAGAATGCAAAAGAATAGGTGCGATCGCATGAATGCGCAGGTGTAACGATTTTACTTTGATTGAGCCTGTGCCAAACCCTTTGGTATAGCTGTAAATTAAAAGTCAATTGATTCGGTTCTAAATATTTCTAGAGTTTATGGGAATAATAATTCCTGTAACCCAGTATCTCGTCGATCCATGTCAGAAGCATTAATAGGTGGAATTTTTGTATATTGTTTATTCCCTGGAGTAGTCGCCCTCACAATCTTTGAAAAGAAGGGACGCAATGGCTTTAAGGGATTTTTGTTAGGGGCATTATTAAGCTATTTGGGAGTAGCGATCGCTTTGTTTTTGCCCAGTCAAAATAAAACTTTTAAAGATAGAATCAATAAGAAAATTGAAGACAGGAAAAAGACTATTGGATTGATTAAAGGGACAATGAAATCTTGTACTAACTGTGGTGAAATAGTGGACATGGAGCTTTTTGTGTGTCCCCATTGTAAAAAATATGCTTAGGAACAATTGAATAATTGATAAAACCTAAAGCAAAGTTTATTTTTAATAAAAGCAATGTCGAAAAACATTTATTTGCTGTTTAATAGGCAAGGAAGGATTTTAGAACTGGGAGTTAATATCTGTGGCATCATCTCCAACTCGTATACTCATAGCAGCTAGTGGTACAGGAGGACATTTATTTCCAGCGATCGCTTTAGCCCAACAGCTACCCGATTATGAAATAGAATGGCTAGGCACAGCCAACCGCATGGAAACTAGCCTCGTGCCAGATGAGTATCCTATTAATACCATTGCTGTAGAAGGTTTTCAGCAAAAATTTAGCCTCAAGACTTTAAAGATTATTTCAGGCTTTATTACTTCCATTTTCCAAACCCGCAGGCTAATTAAAGAACATAAAATAGATGCAGTATTTACTACAGGGGGTTATATCGCTGCACCCGCTATTTTGGCTGCACGTATGGAAAAGAAACCTGCGGTAATTCATGAATCTAATTACATCCCTGGTAAAGTTACCAAGTTTCTCAGTCGTTGGTGCGATGTCGTGGCGTTGGGTTTTGCAGGTACATCTCAATACTTACCCCAAACAAAAACAACTTATGTTAGTACGCCAGTGCGATCGCAGTTTTTAACTCCCCAAGCTTTGGATCTTAATATTCCCGATGATGCTACTGTAATTTTAGTAGTAGGGGGTTCACAAGGCGCGGTAGCAGTAAACAAACTAGTTCGTGAGGCTGCACTAGCTTGGTTCGATTTGGGTGCATATGTGATTCATCTTACTGGCAAAAACGATCCAGATGCCGATAGTCTAAAACACCCTAACTATATCTCAATGCCATTCTCTGACAATATGGCGGGATTATTACAACGAGCAAATTTGGCAATTGGTAGATCGGGAGCAAGTACAATTACAGAATTAGTCTTTACTGGTACTCCTGCGGTATTAATTCCTTATCCCTACGCAGCAGAAGATCACCAAACCTATAACGCCAAGGAATTAGCCGATGCTGGCGCAGCAGTAGTATATCAACAGTCAGACTTAACCCCAGAAATCCTACAAGAAAAAGTATCCGAATGGTTGCGATCGCCCAAATTACTTAAAGAAATGGGAAACAAAGCCAAAAATCTGGCTATTACCGACAGTGCAGAAAGATTAGCAGTTATTATTCGTAATCTAACTACCAATGACAAGTCATAAGACTAGCGATCGCCATAGGATAAGATAATAAACTGCTCATCTTATATTAGCTACCCAATCAGCCAGACCATTTAGGATTAATTTAACGCCGACCGCTAGAATAAATAAACCTAGTAAACGACTGAGAGCTTTAATTCCTGTTTCTTTGAGAGCTAACAAAAGTAAATTGCTAAAGCGCAAACACAAATAGAGCGAAGCACCAACAATCAAAATTGCCGTAGCAACAGCCAGCAAATTAGTTCCCGTTTGCCAGTCAAAGCTTTCTCCTGCTTCGGCTGCTAATCCTAAAATAATGGCGATCGAGCCTGGTCCAGCCGACAGAAGAATAGTCATGGGAATAAAAGAAATGTCTTCATATTCGTTTTCATGAGCTACTAGATTTTTGTTAACTGCTGGTTTGAGTTTGGGTTCGGAGTTGAGGGTCTGCCATCCAGATTTAAAGACAATAATACCGCCAGCAATTTTCACTATGTCTGTTGAAATACCAAAAAAGTTTAAAATACTTCCACCAATTAATAAGAAAAAAATTAGTACGCAAACTGCATAAATAGATGTTCGGCGTACAAACTTCTTTCTTAGTTTCAAAGGCGTACCAACCGATAACGATAAAAAAATTGGCACTAATCCAATAGGGTCTACTACTGGAATAAGTGCAGCTAAACTTTCAACTAAAAAACTGCTGAATTGTTCCATTATTGAGTTACAGTGAGTTGTTTTTGTGCAGTTAAAAGTTAATCAATCTTTTCAATGACGTTAAGTAGAGTGTCTTAATTTAACAGTAGATATTTAAAGAATATAATCAAAATTTATTCAGAAAAATGTATCATCGATCGCATCAATTTTTAAGGTTTAACTTTTAACTGTATACAGTATTCATATTTCAAAGATCTTTAAAATGTACCAATTTCGGCTGGGTAAAATTGGCAAAGAATTAGAGTCAGGTGCAAATTGGATTGCACCTATAGCTTTAGGTATCGCCCTTTTGGGTATTGCCTCGGCTTCTATTTTGATTGCGAGCCAGCGCGTTGCGGGTCTGTGACCCGTTGAAGCGACTGGCGAGGGTGCGATTGCCTCTACTGAAATTAAGCCTAATGCGATTACTTGCGATCGCCTGTTAATTGCTGCTGTTGCTTTTAGCACCTGGAATGTAGTTAAATTGTTGAATAGAATAATAGCGATGGAGATCGAGCTTCAGCATCCCAAACATATACAGTTAGAGCGATAGTTTTACTGTTAGTAGCAGGAATCAGTTTTGCTATTTCTCTCTCTCTTTGGGCGTGGTCTTTGACTCAAACTAGCATTGCTAATTCGACTTTGCTTAATAATATGATGCCAATATTCACTACATTGGGAGGATGGCTGATTTTACGTCAGCGATTTTCTGCTAGATTTTTAATCGGGATGGCGGTAGCAATCTTAGGTGCGATCGCGATTGGTATTGAAGATTTGCAGGTAGCCGATAGCGGTTTAATTGGAGATGGGGCTGCTTTATTAGCAGCAGCATTTTCAGCCATTAGTATTTTGACGATAGAACAGCTAAGAGTACAGTTTTTTACGGCTATTGTGATGCAGTGGACGAGTTTTGCTGGGGGTTTATTTCTTCTGCCTCTGGTACTTTTAACAGGAGATCGATTATTGCCTACTTCTAATACTGGCTGGTTAGCAATTGTTGGTTTGGGTCTAATTTCTCAAGCGGTGGGACAGGGACTTTTAACCTACAGCCTAGCGAAATTTACCTCCAGTTTTGTGGCAGTATCAATGTTAGCGATTCCTGTAATTGCAGCTATCTTAGCTCTGGTAATATTCTCCGAACAACTTAGTTTATTTAATTGGTCAGCATTTGCCGTAGTTTTAAGCGGTATTTACTTGGCAATCTCAGCCAACAATAACCCTAAACAATTGCCGATTGAAAAATAGGGCGTTGCTTAATTAAGACATGAATTTTACTTTTTCAGTTTTTAAATGCCCCCTAAATCCCAACTCGCGCATTCCCTTGCGCCTTCGGACGACGCGGGGTCGCTCGCCAAGTTTGGGGGACTTACAGTTATCTTAGCTCCCCAAACTTGAGGGCTGGGGGGCGAAATCATGTTTCAAATCAGCAATGCCAAAAATAGATTATCAAAAAAGCCTTACTCAAAGGAGTATAAGCGATCTGCTCCTCAGATTTTTAGATTTGAACTATGAAAATTAAAGTTATTAATCCCAATACCACCGTCAGTATGACCGAGAAAATTGGCGCGATCGCCCGTTCGGTGGCTAATCCTGGGACGGAAATTATTGCTTGTAACCCCAATATGGGACCTGTTTCCATTGAAGGACATTATGATGAAGCTCTTAGCGTTGTCGGCATTATCGATGAGATTCGTAAAGGGGAAGCAGAAGATATTGATGGTTATATTTTGCTTGTTTTGGCGATCCTGGCTTATTAGCAGCACGGGAGTTGGCTACAGCACCAGTTATCGGTATTGCCGAAGCAGCGATGCACGCAGCTAGCTTTATTGCTACTGGCTTTTCAATTGTGACTACTTTAAGCCGAACCAAAATTATTGCTCGTCATTTAGTTCATAACTATGGCATGACGCATCTATGTCGCCAAATTCGGGCGATCGATTTACCCGTTTTAAGTTTGGAGACAGATTCTGAAATTAAAACTCTTATTTTATCAGAGTGTAGCAAAGCTTTAGCAGAAGATGATTGCGGAGCGATTATTTTAGGCTGTGGCGGGATGGCAGATTTAGCCACTCTAATTTCCGATAAATTAGGAATTCCTGTAATTGATGGGGTGAGTGCTGCGGTAAAATTTATCGAAGCTTTAAGAGGATTGCAGCTATCTACTAGTAAAAAGGGCGATCTAGCCTATCCCATTGCCAAACCACACTTAGGTATACTTTCTGATTTTACTCCAGGGCGATTGTCAAAGTGAATCAAAGAAAGCGATCGCTCATTACCCAAATTGGGATTAAACTAATATAAAACAAGACAAATCAGCTACTTTTGCCGTGTCTAGCTATAAGTTGCAATATTTTAATCAATTAAAAGCCTTCAAAACTTTGGATAAAAAATTCTTCAGAATATATGGAATAAATTTAGGACTAGGAAAAAACAGAATACCTAGTTGCTGCATTAATTCTTGAACATCACCTTGTCCCCAATGTTCTACAATCTTGCCATTCTCGATGCGATCGATATGAACAACTGAAAACGTTACTTGTTTTCCTGTTGGCGGAATACCCATCAACTCTCCCTGATGAGTTCCCTTGAAGATTCCACGAGTTACAACTTTATCACCTTCAGCGATCGCCTTTTCTAAAATATGACGACCATCAGGAAAGGCAACAAACATCATTGCTTCATACTGCATAACCGCATCGTAACCTTGGAGCGGATTTCTATCCAGTCCTCTAGCAATAATATCAGCAGACATTAACTTTAAGCCTTGCTCAATATCTTGTTGGTCAAAAGCTTCATAAAATTTAAGTACAATCGCTTTATTCTGTTCTAATGACATAATATTTCTCTGCAACCAATATATTTTTAATCACTTTATTGTGCAGATTCATTATTCGCATTGACTTGGGTTAAGAGCTTCTTTTCTTATCTAATCTTCGTTTCAAACGACTTAGAGATTCTGGCTCAATACCAAGATGCGATGCAAGATAATATTGTGGGATACGTTGTAAAAGTTTCGGCTCACTCTTAAGAAAATTAAGATAGCGTTGTTCGGGTGAATCTCGATATAAAGAAAGCAGACAATCTCGTAACCCAAAAGCTAAATTTTCTACTACAAGTCTTAGTAATTTTTGTCCATCTGGGTCATTTTCCAGCACCTTAATCACTTGTGTATTTATAATTAGCACTTCAGAATCTTCGATTGCTTGACACGAAAAACAAGCTGGTTTTTGTTGACGCAAACTTTCATAGTCTCCCAATGTATGATTTTCGGGATGAAAAAACAGTGTTAGTTCTTTGCCATTTTTAAGAAAGAAGCTTCTGAAACATCCTTTTTTCGTCAATCCTACGAAGTTACAGATATCACCCTCTCGGAAGAGAAATTCTTCTCGGTCGTCCCTCCTTAATTCAAGAAGAGGTTCAACAAGAGTTAAATCAGCTTGGCACTGTGGGAAGAGTTTTTTAACAAATAAATGTAGCAACTCATACATCTATCTAGTCTATTTTCTTAGTATTTCAATTGGTATCGATCGTCTCTCGATTGGATTAATTTTAAAGTACTAAGCTCAATTAGCTTTTTACTGTTCCAATCTTGATTATTGTTGGTTGCGTTGCTATTGATAGACATATTTTTTCTCCTTTCTGTAGCGAAATATACGGTTTGTATATGTTTTTATGATGGCCCGTATATCTCTTTTGGCAAAGGTGGTATCATCCCTACCATAATTTGTTAAGCAGTCAAAGCCTTATAAAATGAGCCTTGCCACGATTTAGCTGTTTTGTTTTTAGCTTTCCGTGCGGGAAGCCCCGCGCTCTGTCCCCAAGGATGTAGGAGCGAGCGTCACGAAGGCTTAAGCCGCACGTATGACAGCATGGGTTGGCATTTTGTTATAACCATTTAATTTGATATTCATGTAATCTTTATATATCAATGGTTTAAGAGATTATATAATTAATCTTGAGCGTCTCAATGGGTTGCCAATAACCGAAGAGCGGAAAACAAAAAACTAAAATTGGACACGAACCTTGAAAACTCAACATATAGCGTTGCAGACAGGAAATAGTTTCGATTTGGAAGCTGGTTGTCTGCGTAAAATGTTGAACCTAAAAAGGATCATTTTAAAAGCTGTACCCAGGGACGCTGGGGAATGGAAACTGTCTGCTGACAGCGTACTGCCAGGGACTTGCAACTTGTTGTATGTCTAGGTAAGTGCTACGCAGAAATACCTGGATGTGAGTCTAGGGAAGCCCGCGTTGTATGCTTGCATCAACGTCGGGAGAACGTCACCGAATACTGTATACAGCTACTCTAAACCAAAGAGCGATCGCGTGTTTAATGTTCAATGGTAAATGATAAATGTTCAATGATAAATGTCCTATCCTAGAGATTTAATCGGTTATGGTGCAAATCCTCCTCATCCAAAATGGCAAGGAGATGCCAAAATAGCTTTACAGATAGTCCTGAACTATGAAGAAGGTTCAGAATACTCTATTCCTGATGGAGATGATACTTCAGAGATTTATTTAAGAGAAGTTCCTGGTTCATCGATGGGCAAAGGAATGAGAGACTTACAGGTAGAGTCTGTCTATGAATATGGCAGCAGGGCGGGTTTTTGGCGGTTGATGCGGTTGTTTAAAGCTAAAGATATTCCCGTAACTATTTTTGGTGCAGCCCTAGCACTAGAAAGAAATCCCGCAGCAGTAGAAGCCATTATGGAGGCAGGATACGATATTTGCTGTCATGGTTGGCGGTGGATTGGCTATCACCTATTAGACGAAGCAGAAGAAAGAGAACATATTCAAAAAGCAGTAGCATCTATTAAAAAACTTACAGGCGATCGCCCTTTGGGATGGTATTGTCGTTATGCCCCTAGTCTTAATACTCGTTGTTTGATTGTGGAAGAGGGTGGGTTTTTATATGACTCTGATGCGTACAATGACGATTTGCCTTATTGGGTGGAAGTTGAAGGCAAGTCTCATTTAGTAATTCCCTATACTTTGGATAATAATGACATGAAATACTGCGTTGCCCCTGGTTTTAATAGCGGGAACGATTTTTATACCTATCTTAAAGATGCCTTTGATGTTTTATACGCTGAAGGAGAAACTGCACCAAAGATGATGTCTGTGGGACTTCATGCTAGATTGGCAGGGAAGCCAGGGCGTATTGCAGCTTTAGCAAGATTTATTGACTATGTTCAAAGCCACGAACAAGTTTGGATTTGTCGTCGTTTAGATATCGCGAACCACTGGATTAAACATCATCCTTCCTCGATTAAAGTTTGAAAGTTATAGTCACTCTAAAAGTTGAGATAAAGATTCAATCAGTTGCATGGGTTCAATGGGTTTAGCTAAATGTAGGTCAAAACCAGCTTCGATCGCCCGCTGTTTATCTTCTTCTCTGGCATATGCCGAAATGCGCGATCGCGCTGTATATCGACCTCACCACTTTGACCAATCATTGAACATTAACTTTTTGTGGGTCAAGATTGGGACTTTTAAGGATAGGTAACTCAACCGTAAAACTAGATCCCTTGGTTAGTCCCTGACTATCAGCCATAACCATACCGCCATGAATATCTACCAAATGGCGTACAATTGCCAAGCCTAAACCCAAGCCACCTTTGGTACGAGTTGAAGATTTAGTTTCTGCCTGTCGAAAGCGATCGAATATGTAGGGTAGAGCATCGGCAGCAATCCCAGAGCCCGTATCTATAATGTTAACTTGAACCGTATTACCAAGAATTTGAGAACTAATAGTTATTCTACCGTCAGCAGGAGTGAATTTAATGGCGTTGATCAGCAGATTCCAAAAAACTTGCTGTAGTCTTTCTGGGTCTGCATTGACTTCTGTAATATTGGATTCGAGTTGAGTAACTATTTCAATGTTTTTGGCTGTCGCCCCTGGACGCACCGTATCTAATGATGCCATTACTACTTCCGTAATATTAGTCGGCTCGAGCTTTAGCTTCATCGTGCCACGAATAATGCGGGAAACGTCAAGCAAATCTTCAATTAGCTGGTTTTGAGCTTTGGCGTTACGGTCGATTACGGTAATGGCTTTTTCAATTTGTGCCTCACTCATCCTACCGCCTTGAAGTAGCTGAATCCAACCAATAATGGCGTTGAGGGGAGTGCGTAATTCGTGGGAAAGGGTAGCTAAAAACTCGTCTTTGATGCGATTTACGGCTTCAGCTTCTTCTCTGGCTTTACGTTCGCGGTCTATCAGTTGGATTCGTTCAATTTCTGCCTCTTTACTCGCGGTAATATCGGCAACAGCACCTTCATAGTAGGTTAAATCGTCTCCATCGCCTTTAACGGCGATCGCATTATGACGAACCCAAATCAACTCGTTATTTAAATCCTTAACCTGCCCCTCAAATTCTGCTACTGGTTGGTCTTGAGTTAACTGCTGCTGCCATAATAAATAGGCTTCAGGTTTAACGTGATATTTGAAGAGGCTTTGACCCTGTAAATCTTGCTGCTCGAACCCCAGCATCTTTGCTAGGGTAGAATTGGCTTCAAGAATTTCTCCTGAGGGGTTGAGACGATACAGCCCCAGGGGTATTCGCTCAAAAAAGCGAGCGTAACTTTGCTTAAATTCGTTTAACGCCTCTTGTTGTTGAAATCGCTGCCATGCCGAACGTACCGCAGCAGCCAAACGGACATAGTGTTTGGGAGATTTAATTACATAGTCATCCAAGCCAGCTTTCATTGTGGATACGGCAATTTCTTCACTCCCAGTACCAGTAAACATAATCACAGGACAGTCTGGTCTTGCTTCTTTGATGCGGTGCAAGATATCTAACCCTGTAGTCCAGCGTAACTGGTAGTCGGTAATGACAATATTAAATTTATTTTGTCTCAACCCTTGGGCAAAACCGACTTCATCGCTAATTTCCCAATATTTAAGCTCGGGAAAAAGTTTTTTGAGTTCCCTAAGAGCTAAAGTGCGATCGCTAGGGTTATCATCAATGATTAACGCTTTAGGGTAAGTCATTAGTAGTCATGGGAAAGCTGGAACTTGTATCCGCGTCAGTTTGATTAACAATTTGACTATAAAATATATTGCCTGAAAAATCTAGCTAAAAGAAAGACGAGGTCTTTGGTTGAGTTTGAACCAATAAGCGTCAATCAACTCAATCAAACTCACAAAATCTTGAAAATTGACTGGCTTGACCAAATAGGAATTTGCACCCAAATCGTAGGCTTTAGCTAGGTCAGAGTTTTCCTGAGAGGAAGTTAGTACCACAACTAGCAAACGTTTCAACTCTGGCTGTTGACGAATCCAGGCTAGTACTTCTAATCCCGATCGCCTTGGCAGCTTTAAATCTAGCAGAATCAATGATGGAAGAGGATACTGTTCACGATCGCTATATTTTCCCTCTCTGCTTAAATATGCGATCGCCTCGTCTCCGTCATCAACAATTGACATTTGTGGCTCAATCTTAGCTTTGCGAAAAGCACGCTGAATCAAAAGCACATCGTTGTAGTTATCTTCTACTAGCAAGATTGGCATCAACTCTTGGGATTGATAGGCTTCTATATTAACTGACATCATACAAGCAAAACCCCAATATATTAAGCTAATTTACTAATAAGTCTTCAAAGCATACTAGCAGTATTTATTTGTATAACACTGAGTATTTAAACTTAGCTTCACTATTCCCTTAATCCTTCAATCCAAAAGCGACTACCCCGATTGGGCTGGGACTCGACACCATATCTACCCCCCAAGCGTTCCATCCCTTTTTTGACGATCGCCAAACCGATGCCTGTTCCCGAATAGGCTTCATTGCCGTGGAGACGTTCAAAAACCTGAAAAATACGTTCTTGGTATTGAGGTTCGATGCCAATGCCATTATCCTCAATCCACAGCCTTACACGACTATCCTCAAGATTGCTTCGATCCCCTCTGGTTTCTGTCCAGATATGTATTTGCGGAACAGTATCGGGAGGCAAAAATTTAATCGCATTGCTAAGTAGATTACTAATTACCTGAAATAAGACAGTTTTATTGCCCATCATGTTTAATAGTGGCTTGGGAATATTAACCCGTGCTTGAGTTTTAGTCATTTCTGGTTCTAACTGCTCTAATACTTTGACAACTACAGAAGCAAGATTAATCTTTTGAATCTGTATTTCCGACTGAGACAGGCGACTATACGCCAGCAAATCTTGAATCAATCTTTCCATCTGCTGTGCCGAGGTAGTCAATCGCCAGGTATACTCTTTACCCAAGTCGTCTAGGTTCTCGGCATAGTCTTCTTGTAGAGCGGTAGCAAACCCTTGAATCGCTCTCAAGGGAGCTTTTAGATCGTGGGAAATGCTGTAGCTAAAGGTTTTTAATTCTTGGTTGATTTCTTCGAGTTGGGCTGTACGTTGTGCCACCCTAGCCTCTAATTCTAGAGCATAATTTTGAGCCTGTTTATATAGTCGGGCTTGCTCTAGGGCGATCGCTAGTTGATTACTAATTTCACCAACCATAGCCAATCCTTCATCGGTAGTTATTTCCTCTGGATTTTCAACCCACAGTTGTAAAATACCTAATAAATTTCCTTTGAACTTTAAGGGAAAGACAATAAAACAATCTAGTTTGGTTGTTGTCAAAGGTTTTACTGCCTGGGAAAGTGAGGGTAATTGACTAAGGCAAGCCACAATATAATTTTGCTCTCGATCTTTCTCTTGGTTTTGCAGTTGCTCGATTAAGTCTTGCCATGCTTCTAAACCAGTCTGAAATCCTTCGTCTACCAGATGCTTTCCTACTCCTTGGCTACCTAAGATAGTTGCAGTTTTTTGCTTCCAGTCAAAGGTAAAAATAGATGCGCGTTGGCATTCGGCAAAGTTTTGAATATTATCAATTACAGTTTGAGCGATCGCCTGGGGCTTTTCGGCTGATAAAATAGCTTTGTCTATTTTATGTAGATTAGACAGTCGTTTTAAAGATTTCTGTAGGGATAATTCCAAATCCTTGCGATCGCTGATATCTTCAATCACAGAGATAAAATAATCTGGTTCGCCATTGCTCTTTTTAACTAAAGATACTGTCAGATTAATCCAAATATATATGCCATTTTTGCAGATATAGCGTTTCTCTATCGAGTAGGTGGCAATTTCTCCCGCCAATATTCGAGCCACGTATTTTAAATCGTTGCTTAAATCATCGGGATGAGTAATATCTTGAAAAGTTTTTTGGGACAATTCTTCTGGAGTATAGCCGATAATTTGACATAATTTTTGGTTTACCTTCAGCCACTTACCATCGGTTGACACATGAGCAATACCCATCGCAGCCTGTTCAAAAGTATTGCGAAACTGAGCTTCACTCTGTTGAATTTTAATCTTGTTCTGTTTTTCTTCCGTAATATTTATGGCTATACCGACGATGGAAGTTATTTGCTGATTGTCGTTGAATAGAGGAAATTTTAAAGAGCGATAGGTATGACATTTTCCATTTGGGTGATACGCTTGTTCTTCTGTAGCAAAAGGCTGCTTGCTCTCCATTACAACCAAATCATTGGCAGCAAAATCATCAGCAACGTCAGGAGGAAATAACTCGCGATCGCTTTTACCAATCGCATCAGCTTCAGTTAAAGCAAATATTTTTTGAAATTCTTGATTAACCAGCCATAGCTTTCCAGACTGCTTGGTTTGAGGATCGACCTCTTTGGCATAAATTACTACTGGAACATTATTAATAATTTGGTTTAATTTTTCTCGTTTGGCAATTTCCTTTTGATACCGCCTGTTGCTTTGGCGAAGTTTATCGTTACGCACTTTCAATTTGGCAATCAAATCGTCCTTGTCTTGCTGTAATCGTTCTAAGGCGATCGCTTTATCCACCGAAAGCCTTAGTTTTTCTGCCGTAATCTGACCCTTGACCAGATAATCTGTTGCTCCCAATTTAATAAACTGTACGGCTATATTTTCGTCTCCCTGTCCAGTCAAGACAATTACAGGACAAAGTTTTAGACTATATTGCTGTTGCCATTGAGCAAGCCATTCTAATCCGTCTAGATCGGGCAATAAATAATCTAATAAAACAATATCTGGCTGATGTTGTTCGTATTTTTCTAAGGCTTCTGAACCAGTTTCAACCTCGATAAAGGTGTATTGAGATCCTGCTTGCAGATAGCGTTTATATATTGCTCTATCTGTTTCTGAATCATCCACTAACATGACAGTTTGCTGCTTACCGTTAGGGGAGTTGTCTGCTGTTTCTACAATCTGAGATCGATCTTTCATTAGTTTTACACAGAGCTGGTTGCAGATGTTAGAAGCAAACGATAGTATGATAATTATCTACAATTCCAGATTTGTCCTTAGTTTAATAGTAGTAAGTTTTGGGAAAGACCAACCTCTACGGTGACAATTAATTTTTAATTTTTAATTTCAAATTTTAAGATTAATTTTTAACACTTCCTTAGACGGCGATCGTTAACTTTATATAAAGTCTAAATAAAGATGGATGTGTTGGACTAGACAAATGTCATAACATTTAGTACTTAGCCAAAAGTGTCTAAACTGAATATGTGTCAATTCAAACAGTTGTCAGGCGATCGACCGAAGATTTTAATAGTTGATGACCAACCTGATAATATAGAACTTTTATCAACAATACTTGCATTCCGAGGATACAGGATAGAAGAGTGCGATCGCGGTTTACTAGCGATCGAGTTAGCAAGATCTAACCCTCCAGACTTAATACTATTAGACGTTAGTATGCCAGAAATGGATGGATTTGAAGTCTGTCAAATCCTCAAAAGCGATTGCGCGACTCAAGCAATACCAATTATTTTTATCAGTGCTTTGAAGGAAGTTAATGATAAAACAAAGGCTTTT
The DNA here is from genome assembly GCA_963799375.1 of uncultured cyanobacterium. GTDB lineage: Bacteria > Cyanobacteriota > Cyanobacteriia > Cyanobacteriales > Xenococcaceae > Waterburya. The sequence goes on along the minus strand of CAWCWY010000003.1, from coordinate 87,029 downwards.
AAGGTTGGTGGCAATGACTATATTACTAAACCTTTTCAGGTTGAAGAAGTTGTTGTTAGGGTAGAGTCTCAGTTAAAACAATACCATTTACAAGCAGAATTAAAAGCTAAAAATCAAAGATTAGAGCAAGAAATTAAAGCTCATCAAGCTACTGAAGCTAAATTATTAGAATTAAATCAAAAACTAAACAAGTTAGCTACTTCAGATGGCTTGACTAACATAGCAAATCGCTTTTATTTTGATGATTTTTTAACTAAGGAATGGCTGAGAGGGAAAAGAGAAAAATTTACTTTATCCTTAATTCTTTGTGACATCGATTATTTTAAACTCTACAACGATTACTTTGGTCATCAAGCAGGAGATATTTGTCTACGAAGTGTAGCAAAAGCAATATCAATCAGCGTCAATCGTCCCGCAGATTTGGTAGCTCGCTATGGCGGAGAAGAATTTGCCATAATATTACCGCAAACTCCAGCAGAAAATGCTTTACAAGTAGCCGAAAAAATTCGTTCAGAGGTCAAATCTCTTTGCTTAGTTCATCCAGAGTCTTTAGTGAGTAACCATGTCTCCTTAAGTCTGGGAGTCACCTCTATTATTCCTGACTTCCAATACACTAAAAAACAGTTGCTTGTTACTGCGGACAAAGCTCTTTATCAAGCTAAAAAAGAAGGGCGCGATCGCTCTATCTTTAAACCAATGCTTTAGCATATTAACTATAATTTCAACTATAATATTTTTTCTCTCAAAGCTTATAAACCTGATATTTTTAATACTTATTTATTTGATATCTTTCTCCTATAGTCTTCCGCAATAAGAAAGTCTTCTAATTTATAAAATTAATTTAAAATAGCGTAGTTGGCAAGTGTCGATAGTCACACAATTTAAGTGAGAACCGTACTGGGAAACTAGCTCAAAAAAAATGATAATAAATATACATCAATCATTGATGTACCGTTCATCTTTCTAATTTCATTATTTTAAACAGTTTAACTTCAGAGGTATTTATGGAATTTTTTAACAGCGATTTATTTTGGATAGTTAGTATTATTACTATATTTTCTGCGGTAATGTCTCCTACCCTTTGCTGGATTTTAACAGCAAGATATCGTTAAACTATCAAACTAACAATATTTTAAAGACTGACTTATATTATCTCTAACTGACAATATAAGTCAGTTTTGTTTGCTTGGATATTATAAATTACTAAGTAAAAACCCTGTCAAATAACAGGGTTTAAATTAAAGATAAAAAAGATTAGGAAACTTTTATGCAAGACCAAGCCAATGAAAGAATCCTTGTCCAGTGGTTAGTTCTATTACCAGTGCGCCCAAAAATCCGATCATTGCCAATCTACCGTTCCAAATTTCAGCACTAGGATTAGAACCAAATTGAAACTTAGTAGCAAATTCGCCATACTTGCGCTCGGACTGAACATCATAATGTTCTGTTGGTGTTTGTTCTAGATTTGCCATAATTTATAATTCCTGGATAGAGTTTTAAGATTTGTTACTTTTAAGATAAATAAAATATTTTTGTTTATTATCTGTCTGGCGATAGACATAAAAATGATTATATTAGTTTCCTGACTTAACTAATAAATAAAGTACTTATTCAACTAAAGTTTTTTTCAAATAAAATACATTTATTTTCGATCTATACTTAATGCTCCCGAACCTGTATATATAACCATCAATAACCCCCCAATTAAACCAATATTTTTCAGAAATCCATTAATATCACTGACAGGATTATGAAAAGCTAAGGTTGCAGGAATTAAAAAGGCAATTAACAATAGCGAACCAATTTTAACTTTGTAACCCAACAACAAAGAAAGACCACCTAATAGTTGAAATGCAATGGTAAATATGAGCAAAATGTTGGGAATAGGCAAGCCTTTTCCTGCCATCATTTCTACTGTTGAACCATAACCAAAAATATGACTGATTCCCGCTTTAAGAAAGATTAAACAGAGACAGATACGAGCAGCTAAGGGAAGATATTTCATAGTTTAATTGATTTGATAAATTACGGTTGTTTTGGATTAACAATTGCCTGAAAGTTTTTCGCCAATTGAATTTTGGAAGACTGGCTAATTTGCCTGTATTTAAATAGTTGACGAAAACTTCTTTGCTTGGTTACATAATCACGAATCCAACTAACAAAAACAAAGCAGCGATTTGCTATACCAGGTAGATAATAAAGATGAATTCCTAACCATAATAGCCAAGCAAACCAACCTTTTAGGGGAATTTTGCCAAAAAGATATGCCACACCACTGTTACGGGCAATAATTGCTGCTTTACCTTTATTAAAATAGTCAAAGGGTTTGGGAGACATTCCTTTTATTTGCCTTTGCAAATTTCGCCCCACTGCTACCCCCTGCTGCAAAGCCTCTGGCGCGATACCCAATAAGGGCTCGCCATCTTGTTCGACAAATGCCAGATCCCCCACGGCATAAACTTCTGGATAGTCGGGTAGCTGTAAATTAGAATTGACGCAGATTTTATCTTTTTTAGCGGTAGATATTTCTCTGGCTGGTTGAGGATATTCGGCTTCCACTCCTGCTGTCCAAATTACAGTGGTGGTTTTGAGCATCGTACCATCATCTAATTCGATCGCCCCAGCCATAACCTTACTAACGCGAGATTGAAAATGTACCTTAACTCCCCGATGACGTAGCTGTTTGGCAGCGTAATCGCTTAGTTGGGCAGGATAATCAGCAAGTAGTCTTTCCCCTGAATGGAGCAAAATTACTCTCACCTCTTTCAAATCGATGGTAGAAAAGTCTTTAGCTAAAGTATCTTGAATTAACTCGATTATCGAACCTGCCAACTCTACCCCCGTCGCCCCTCCACCGACAATAGCGATGGTTAGCAATTGGGTTTTGCGTTCTGGATCGAGACATACCGCAGCCTGTTCAAAATTACCGATTAGGCGATCGCGTATTGCCATCGCGTCATTTAGAGTTCTCATCGGTAGTGCATATTCGGATGCGCCGTCTACACCTAGAAATCTAGCTTTGCTACCCGTGGCTAAGACTAAATAGTCGTAAGCCAAATTCATAACCTTTGGTTTGTCGAGGGGATCGGATGAGGCTGCTTTATCAGTAGTCATTGTAAGCTGCACGGTTTTGGCGACAAAATCTACCCTCTGTACCTCTGCTGGTATAAAACGGGTGTTTTTAAATGAACGCACATATTTCCTCATCGGATAGGCGATCGTTTCTGGAGGAATAAAGCCAGTCGCAACCTGATAAAGCAGGGGAACAAATGTATGATAGTTATGTCGGTCGATTAAAGTTATCTCTACATCAAGCTTGGCTAAATTACGAATAACTCTCAGTCCCGCAAAGCCACCGCCAACAATTACTATTCTGGATTTCTTCGGCAACATTTTCCTCCACTATAGCAAAAATAAGCAACTAAAAGCGATCGCCAACCTTCTTGATTAATGATTTCAATCGTGCTGGAAATCATAATGGAAAACGTCTTTCATTTGATATAAATTGGATATTCCAAACATAAATTTTGCAGAATAGCTGAGAAAATAATTTAATTCTCAATCGCAACAATATAACTTTAGTTGGAAGTTATTTATCGCTAATCCAGATAGGTTGTAATTAATGAGCAATTTAATCTTGTGTGGTCATCGCACTTTGGAAGATTCATCTCAGCGCAAAAATTGATTACAGACAAGTCTATTTTATTTATGAACATTTTCGCAAAATTTTATCGATCGCTTGAATATATTAGGCAGTCAAAAATATTTTTCTCTCAGCTATACAAAATCGCCACAACTTCCGCTTTGGCAATATTCTTGTTTTTCACAGCAACTATTAGTAGCGGTAGTGCGATCGCTTTACCTAACAGTTTTCGTTTGCCATCCAGTAGCTTACTAGCAGCACAGAACAGAAGCGAAACAGCTTATCCTACTGATGATAATAACTTAGACGGTCTACTTTATTTTGACTCTGACAAAGCTGAATCTCTAAACAGTGTCAATGATTTTATTAGTCCTCAAAAACAAAAACAATTATTAGACCCAGCTCAAATTCCTGCCGAGAAACAGCCAATTATCGATCGCTCCAACCCTGATAATAAGCTTTTAGAGAAAGTAGGACAAATGTTTGAAGATGCTGGTAACTTTTCCGCTAACTAATCGCTCGAACTTATCAAACTTAAATAGGAGAAAATAACTATGTCACAAGAATTAAAAGGTATAAACATTGCTATTCTGGTCGCAGATGGCTTTGAACAAGTAGAAATGACTCAGCCACGCCAAGCATATAATGATGCAGGAGCAAGCACCTATATTGTTTCTCCAGCGGGTGAACAGGTGCAGGGTTGGAATCATTATGATAAAGCCGACCATTTTCAAGTCGATCTGCCTTTAGATAAAGCAGACCCCAATGACTATGATGCACTCTTACTTCCTGGTGGTACTGTCAACCCAGATCAATTGAGAACAAACGACACGGCAGTTAAATTTGTCAAAGCTTTTTTGGAAGCAGGTAAGCCAGTAGCAGCTATTTGTCATGGTCCTTGGACATTGATTGAGGCAGATGCAGTCAAAGGACGCACGGTTACATCTTGGCCTTCACTCAAAACAGACTTAACCAATGCAGGTGCAAACTGGGTAGACGAACAGGTAGTGGTAGACGGCAACTTAGTTACTAGTCGTAACCCTGATGATATCCCTTGGTTTCTTAATGCAAGCATTGCTTTGTTTGCTAGTCAAAAAGCCAAAGTGTAATCGCTCTAATAATGTCTAGCTTTTGCAATAGAGCGATCGCGATACAACGCGATCGCTCTATTGCAGATATATAAATTTCCATAACTAATGATTAAAGCAATAATTTTTGATTTAGACGGTACTTTAGTAGATTCAGTTGATTATCATACCGAAGCTTGGGTAAAAGCCTTTCAAGAATACGGTTATGATTTTCCTTTTGATAAGTTACGTCAGCAAATCGGTAAGGGTAGTGAGTATATCATCAGCGAGTTGCTAAATTCTGATGAGGCAGAAAAGCTAGAGTCAGATATTGCAGGATATCGTAAAAAATACTATCAGGATAATCTTTTAGAAAAAGTACAGCCTTTTCCTAAAGTAAAAGAATTATTTAAAACCATCAAAGCAGACGACATAAAAATTGTTTTAGCTTCTTCGGCTAGAACAGAAACTATAGAACATTATAAAAAACTGCTAGAAATTGAAGATTTAATTGGTGGTGCGACATCTACCGATGATGTAGACAAGTCCAAACCAGAACCCGATATCTTCCTCTCGGCATTGAATAAGTTAGATAATATTGCTAGCGAAGAAGTAATTGTGGTGGGAGACAGTCCCTATGATGCGATCGCAGCAGGAAAAGCATCTTTACGCACCATTGGTGTCCTCTGTGGCGGTTTTGAGCGAGAAACCCTAACCCTAGCTGGCTGTGTCGCTATTTACCAAGATCCTGCCGATTTGCTCAATAATTATCCTCAGTTTCTTGACATAGATGAGATTGGCTAAATTAAATAAACAAGTTAATAATCAATAACAATTGAGGTAGATGAAAGAAATAGTAGTAGCCAAAATAACCGATCTGCAAGACGGACAAATGAAGCAGATAGAAGTAGAGCGATCGCAAATATTGTTATCTAAAATAAACAACAAATTTTATGCCACGGCAGCATTTTGTACCCACTATGGCGCACCATTAGAGAAGGGAGTATTGTGTGGCGAAAAAATCGTATGTCCCTGGCATAATGCTTGCTTTAATGCGATCGCAGGGCAACAGTTAGAACCCCCAGGATTGGATTCGTTGACTACTTTTGCCACTAGGGTAGAAAAAGAAAATGTCTTGGTGACAATACCCGATGAAATATCTCAGCAACGTACTCTACAAATGGCTAGGTACATTCCCCATAGCGACGATCGCACTTTTGTTATTTTAGGTGCGGGGGCTGCTGGAATGAATGCAGTGGAAATAATTCGCCAAGAAGGATTTCAGGGTAAGGTTGTTTTAGTCAGCGATTCATCTAAATTGCCTTATGATCGCACTAAATTGAGTAAGAACTATCTTCAAGGCACAGCCAAAGAAGATGCTTTATCTTTGCGTGAGGAAGAGTTTTACAATCAACACGACATTGAATTGCGTTTTGGTCAGGCAGTAACCAAAGTAGATGCGCTAAACAAATCAATTACCTTTGCAGATGATTCCCAGCTGGCATATGACTCCTTACTACTAGCTACTGGCGGAAAAGCGAGAAAATTAGACGTTCCTGGGGCAAACTTAGCGAATATATTTACTTTAAGAAAAACAGAAGATGCAAACTTAATTTTAGATGCAGTCAAAGATGCTCGAAAAGCGGTAGTAATAGGCTCTAGCTTTATTGGCATGGAAGCAGCAGCTAGCTTAACTCAGCAAGGATTAGAAGTTACCGTCGTCTCTCCTGACGATCTTCCTTTTCAAAAGATATTGGGAGATAGGGTAGGTCAGATATTCCAAAAAATCCATGAAAATAATGGTGTAACCTTTAATTTCAACACGAAAATAACAGAATTTACGGGCGATAAAAAAGTTGAATCTGCGGTCTTGGAAAATGGAACAAAAATTGCGACGGACTTAGTTATTGTCGGTATTGGTGTTGAACCAAATACTAGCTATCTCCAAGGCATTAAACTAAATGAGTCGGATAATAGCATTCCCGTTAACGACTGTCTGCAAACAGAATTTGAAGATATCTATGCAGCTGGAGATATCGCTCGCTTTCCTTATGCACCTATGGAAAAATCTACTCGCATCGAACATTGGCGCTTAGCAGCCCAACAGGGGCGTATTGCAGCAGTAAATATGTTAGGTAAAAATAAAATGCGAAAAGTGTCTGAGATTGTTCCTTTCTTTTGGTCAGGACAATATGACTTAAAATTGCGCTATGTGGGACACGCTGAAGAATGGGACGAAGTATTCATCGACGGCGATCTAGAACAGTCTAAATTTTTGGCGTTTTATCTGCAAAACAACAAAATTATGGCAGTTGCAGGAGTCAATCGCGATCGAGAGATTGCAGCTATCTCAGAATTAATGAGTCTGCAAAGAATGCCCGACATAGCCGAAATTCAGAATAAAGTTATTAATTGGACTGACTTGGTGGCGTTGATAGTTTAAAGGATGAAGCTGATAATTTAAACTATATTTGATAGCTAAAGAGAAGGTTAATTCTCTTTAGCTATATTCAAGTATTTATTAACTAAGAGCATCTTTGATTGAATCAATTACTTATTACTTATTACTTATTACTTATCCTCAATATTCCAAAACCTCTCTATCATCCGATAATTAACTATAATTTCCGTTGTTCAAAAGCAGCGATCGCCATATGTAGAGTGGGGTAAATATGTTCGGCAGTCAGATCTTTCAAAAAACCTGCCCGTTTCAGGTCTAGATATAAATCCTGTTTAACCCGCGCCATCGTAAAGGTGATATTTTTAGCTGCTAATTCATTCCGCAATTCCGACAGCATATCGATAGCGGTAATATCTATTTCCACATTGGCTTCCATATTTAATACCAGCCATTCTACGGGTATCAATTCTGCTGCTATTGATTCTAAGACTCGCTGTTTGAAATTTTCAGCATTAGCAAAACACAACGGCGCATCGTAGCGATACATCAATAGTCCTGGAATAGTTTTTGCCCCTTCCCAATCGTCAATATCGTGAAGTCCTGGTAAATCGGGAACTGTACCTAACACCGCATCATGGGGGCGGGCAACGCGATATAATAGCTCGATTACAGAAAGAGCTACGGCAATACCGACACCGACTAAAATATCTGTGGCTAACACAGCAATAGTGGTGGCGATCGCAATCATAAATTCACTACGGCGAAATCGATACAGCCGAATAAATTCTGAGACTTCAATTAGCTTAGTAGCAGCATAAATCACAATTGCCCCCAAAGCAGCTTTGGGAAAGGAAGCTAATACAGGACGGAAAAACAACAAGACGATAATTACCGCCACCATTGCTACTAAAGAATATAGCTGGCTTTTACTCCCCAAAGAATCGCCAATTACGGTGCGACTACCGCTACTGCTGACGGGAAAACCCTGCATTAGTCCATTACCAAAGTTAGCCATACCCAAAGCTAAAAGCTCTTGATTAGCATCGATCTTATAGTTATTACGATTAGCAAATGCTCTAGCGGTCAAAACATTATCAGAATAACCAACTACAGAAATCCCTACCGCAGCAGCAATCAAAGAACCCAAATCTTTTACAGACAATTGGGGTATAGCAAACTGAGGCAAACCAGCAGGAATTTCGCCCACTACCGCCACACCGCGATCGCCCAGGTTAAATAATGCTACTGCTGCGGTAGATAGTAACACGGCAATTAAAGGGATAGGTGCGTTAGGAAAACGACGCTGGAGAGTAAACAAAAAGACTAATACGGCAATGCCTAAAATTAGCGTCGGAGTATGGGCAGAAGAAAGCTTGCCTGTAAATTCGCCAATCTGACCAAAAAACATATCTGCTTCAATATCGATCTTGGCAATTTTACCGATTTGTCCACCAATCATAATCAGGGCTATCCCCGCCATATAACCAATCAACACGGGCTTAGAAAGTAAATCTGCTAAAAAACCTAGCTTGGCAAAATAACTACCGATACACACCAAACCCATAATCATTGCCAGCAAAGCAGCTAAACCTGTATAATTCTCACTTCTAGCTGCTGCCAAAGGTGCGATCGCTACTGCCGTCATTACCGCCGTACTAGATTCAGGACCAATGGAAAGCTGGGGGGAAGAACCAAAGATGGCATAGATAATCATTGGTGGCAAAATCGCCCATAAACCCGCCACAGGTTCAACCCCTGCCAATTCACCATAAGCCATACATTGCGGAATTAAATATGCAGCTACCGTCATGCCTGCCAACACATCCCCTCGCAGCCATTCACTCTGATAAGAAAGTAGTTTCCTCAACCCTGGCATTTGAATTGAGAACGAGTTACGAGTTTTAGCTTTGGTCATAAAATGAGAACGCCTGAAAATAACGGTACAGTGTATTTTAATTTAACTAAGATTCGCTTCTATTACTGAGGTCGATCGCCCGCAATAATAAATAGTTTAAGACAGTTCTCAAGATAATAATTGCTCCTAACTGACCTATATCGTTCCAGGTTGGTGCAATTGATGTTTTCAGGATACTCGAACCGATGAGAAAGCTCAGTCCTAAAGAAAAAGAGTACCCCATTGTCAAACGACTAGATTGAAACGCAATCGCAGCACGGTCATTGAAAATGATATTTTGACAGTAGATTAAGAATCCTTTGACAATACCAATAACAATGGCAAACAGGGCAAATAGTTGACATAGAATAACTACCCAACCATAAAGAAAAGGAATCGGGTTCTCCATTCTGGTTAATCCATTTGAGTTTAATTGATAATTCTAGAAGATAATTACAGTTTTATTTAATGCTGCTACAAATTCGAGAAGTATTAAAATCCAAACTACTAATTAATTCTTACAGGGACTTGATGCTGATGGAGATAAGCTTTTATTTCTTCGACACTAAGTTGTCCAAAGTGCAGTAAGGAAGCCAAAAGGGCTGCTTCTGCTTTACCCGTGTCTAGAGCTTCATAAATATGCTGGCAATTTCCTGCGCCTCCAGAAGCAATCACGGGAATTTCAACCTGTTCGGCAATAGTCCTGGTAAGGTCTAGGTCATAACCAGCTTGAGTTCCATCTGCATCCATGCTGGTTACTAATAATTCTCCTGCACCTCTTTTTGCCATTTCTTTCGCCCAGGCGATCGCGTCTATTCCCGTGTTTTTTCGTCCACCACGAACATATACATCCCACCCAGGATTATCAATTTCCGTGCGTTTGCGGGCATCGATCGCAACTACAATACACTGGTTGCCAAAGCGATCGCTTGCTCGATCAATCAAGTCTGGATCGCGCACTGCTGCTGAGTTGATGCTAACTTTATCAGCCCCCGCCCTCAACAAAATTTTGATGTTTTCTAAGGATTGAATTCCACCACCAACTGTTAGAGGAATAAAAACTTGTTCTGCAGTGCGATATACAACGTCTACAATTGTGCCTCGATCTTCGTGAGTCGCAGTAATATCCAGAAATACTAGTTCATCAGCTCCAGCATCATTATATACTTTTGCCAATTCGACGGGATCTCCTGCGTCTTTGAGGTCAACGAAATTAACTCCTTTGACTACCCTACCAGCATTAACATCTAGACAAGGTAATATTCTTTTGGCAAGCATAGTCAGTTTAGTTAGTCAGCTAGATATTGTTTGTTTGGATACAGATTATTGACTTAAAGTTTCTACCAAGCTATTCGTGCATTGGCATTACACGCTTTAAGTCCAATTCATTTTACCGTAATCGCGTATCTTCTCTCAGACAATAATTAGTTTTTAACTCAAGGTTCAAACATAGCGATAGTATTTCCACCAGCAGATGCAACCACCGATTAAGAAAAACCAACCAGCAACAAATAATGCCCAGGACAAAGAATAAGCAGAAGAGATTGCGCCAATTGCAGGGGCAAAAATAGCAAATCCTAAATGGAAGGTAAAGCTACTTAATGATAGTACTGTCGCTCGGATAGCTGAAGGAACTTGTTGATTAATTAGGTTCAAGGTTAAAGGCGATCGCACTCCTCGAACTATATAAATTAAAGCAATAAAAATAATTCCTTCTATAGTGTTAACACTACCGAGAAAAATATAAGCACTGCCTAATAGCAAAATTAGCATTAGCAATGCTTTTTTGATGCCTAGTGTATTTTCGATTTTACGAGCATTAAGAGAAGCAATACTCATTAGTAGATGAAATATTGCCCATGTCCAACCCATCCCAGTAATAGATAAATTTATTTCTTGGAAGTATCCCTGAGACAGCCAAACAATTAGAAAGGTAGCAGTAGAAAAGATACTATTTAATAGAATTAGCCAGCGCAAACTAGGACGTTTAATAAATACATCAGTAACTATTCTTTTTATACTCTGAACTTGTTTATTCTTGCCTATTTCTACTTGTCTTTCTGGTTCAACTAAAGTAAAAGACAAGCATAAGTAAACTACTAAGCAAACTGTTTGCAAATAAAAAGGATAAACTAAATTAATTTCAGCCACCGCAGCACCAATCAAACCACATATCGCTTCGGTAATACCTGAAATCGCCACTAGTCGTCCTTCAAAAGTACGGTAAAAGCTCTCTTTGTTTAACTCTAATAGGGTTTCATAAGCGATCGCCGTGTCTGCACCACTAATCAAACTTACCGCCACTCCTGCCAGAATTTCCGCGATCGCAAAAGCCGCAAAAGAATCTCCCGTACAGTAGCACAGCCAGCCCATTAGCCACACTGCACTACCTACTACCAAACAAAATTTACGCCCTAGCCGATCGGCAATATATCCAGAAGGAACTTCCAAACATAGAATGGATAAAGACAAAATTGTTTTTAATAATACCGCCTGTTCTAGATCGACTCCATGACTTTGGTAGAACAAAATGATAGTAGGAATAGGAAACCAAGCAAAAGCTAATCCTCTAAGAATTGATAGTTTCCAAATGTTAGAGCTTATTGACCTGACTAATTTTGAAGTCATCTTAAAGTCATTTTAAAGTGACTAAACAAAGCCCTTATTTCCCTATTCATTTAAAGAGCTTTCTTCTCTTTCGCAATCATTTTTGCTGCGATCGCACCACCAACAAATCCAAACAAATGTCCTTGCCAGGAAACTCCAATCTGACTGGGGAATACGCCCCAAACTAGTCCACCATAAATTACTGCGACAAATACTGATAAAGCGATCGAAGGTAGATTTTTTTGAAAATAACCCCGTAGCAAAAGAAAACCTAGATAGCCGTAAATCAAAATGCTGGCGCCAATATGAACCGAATTGGGTTCGCCAAACAGCCAGACACCAATACCACCAACTAACGCACTTACTATAGAAACGATATAAAAATCGCTGGTTTCTTGCAGCATAGTCAACCATCCCAAAGTAACAAAAGGAATGGTGTTAGCCATCAAATGTCCAAAACCGCCATGAAGCACAGGGGCAAGCAGAATACCCCAGAGTGCTGCTGTGTTCACGTGGTTTAATACCGTATCCATCTAAGCTGCCGTTAAAGACTGCGTAATCGACAATTTCAATCGCCCAAAATAAAATAATTGAAGCAGTTAATATTTTAAGTTCTTTCAACACAGATTTTTTCTTAACTGGTTTTCGATAATAGCTACTCATTTTGATTATAGATTATTTATTTACTAGATACGCTCATAGAGAAAAATACTTCTGTGTAGTCATACAGGTTTAATGTTTATATTTAAAAATAATCATTGACAACGTAAGACACCTAAAAAGTAGAAATAGGGATACAAGGATAACCGATGTGTTATCCACACTCCTCGAATATGTTCATAAAAGCCTATGCTTAGATAAACAGCTCAATTATGTCTATGGTTGAGCTATTTTGTCGAGGATGAAACATTAAGACTAAACTTAGTGTTCTAAAAATGTGTTGAAAGAATTATGATATATATCAACGCCATTTGTTATAAGGTTTCGCTTACAGGTAAAGCATTAGAAGCCTTAATATAAAAGAATAGGAAACAAAACTTAATATTCATCGAGAATATAAAACTGCTTCTCGATGAATAAAACATCTTCATATTTAGGAGGAATTAATTTTGATGAAGAGATTTATAGGCACTATAGTAGCCTTATTATTAATAGTAGGTTCTTGGGGATTCGCCCAGACAGCTCAAGCAAGCGACATGGGAGTATTTAACGTTCAGTCTCCCATGCTTTTGGCTCGCGTTAATACAGCAGATGCCAAACGCAAAGAATTGGTTAAAGGCAAACTAGATCTAAATAACAGCGATGTTAGAGAATTTCGTAGATTGCCTGGGTTCTATCCTGGTCTTGCCAGTAAAATTGTTCAAAATGCGCCTTACAGCGATGTACAGGATGTACTAGACATTCCTGGCTTGAGTGATAGCCAATCCAAACGCTTACAGGCAAATATAGAAGAGTTTGTAATTACAGACGTAGAAGCTTCGATGAATGCTGGTGGCGATCGCTATAATCCTGGATTATACTAAAAACCAAGAAATAGATTAAATAAGACCGCGTTTACTGGTTATTTAGCTAATTAAACGTGGTTTTTTTGTCGCTATATGGCATGATAAATTTCAATTAAGATGTGTCAAAGTATTTAAAATTGAATTACCCTAAATTCGATGTAGTAGTAGTAGGTTCGGGTGCAGCGGGACTTTACGGAGCTTTATGTCTACCTTCTGACTTAAAAGTTGTTCTGATCACCAAAGATGAACTTAACACAGGGGCAAGTGACTGGGCGCAAGGAGGAATTGCAGCAGCAATCAGTCCAGATGATTCTCCTCAATGGCATTTGAATGATACCTTAAAGGCTGGCGCGGGATTATGCGATCGCGATGCGGTTAAGTTTTTGGTAGAAAACGCAGCCGAATCCATTGCATCTTTAGTAGAAATGGGAGTTGCATTTGATCGCCATCAGAGTAAACTATCAATGACCCTAGAAGCTGCTCATTCTCGTCCAAGGGTGCTTCATGCAGCAGATACGACAGGTCGAGCTATTGTGGCTACTCTAGCTCAACAGGTATTAGAAAGGAATAATATCACCGTCTTGTCCCAAGCCTTTGCACTGCAACTTTGGCTCAATTCCGATACGGGGCGTTGTCAGGGTATTAGCGTATTACAAAAAGGTAAAATAAGCTGGATTCAATCTTCAGCAGTAATTTTAGCAACAGGTGGGGGGGGACAGGTATTTTCTCAGACAACCAATCCCGCAGTTAGTACGGGAGATGGAGTAGCGATCGCTTGGCGTGCTGGTGCAGTGATTAGAGATCCAGAGTTTGTTCAATTTCATCCTACCGCCTTGACTGTTCCTGGCGCACCACGTTTTCTGATCAGTGAGGCAGTTAGAGGAGAAGGAGCGCATCTAGTCGATAAAACAGGAAACCGCTTTGCTTTTGAGTATCATCCCGATGGCGAATTAGCCCCCAGAGATATAGTCAGTCGGGCTATTTTTACTCACCTACAGAAGACGGGGGAAGATAATGTTTATTTGGATCTAAGACCAATTCCTGAAGAGAAGATTCACTATCGTTTCCCCAACATCATTCGTGTCTGTCAGCATTGGGATGTAGATTTGTTTGCCAAACCTATACCCGTTGCTCCTGCTGCTCACTATTGGATGGGAGGAATCAAAGTAGACACCATGAATCAAACCTCGATTCCTGGGCTATATGCTGTGGGAGAGAGTGCTAGCACGGGGGTTCATGGAGCAAATCGTCTTGCCAGTAATTCTTTGCTCGAATGCGTAGTTTATGCTTCCCAATTAGCTAAATTAAAACCCGTTCCTCTGGAGGATTATCGCGAGCCAGAATTGCTAGAAGTTGAGGGTAAATGGGATTCTGCCATGAAATTGGTTGGCTTAATCAGAGCCGAGCTACCCGACCTAGTTTGGCAAAGTGCAGGGATTTGTCGCCAAGGAGAAACTATGGAAAAGGCGATCGCGACTGTAGAATTATGGCGATCTCAATTAATCGATTTACCTTGCAGTCAATATGTATTGAATTTATCTCCAGACCAAGAGATTAAGTTTAATTCTGACTATGGAGAATCTCAGCTGAAGTTTTATGCTGAAACTCTAAGCTTACTTGACATTGGTTATTTAATTCTTAAAAGTGCTGCTTTTCGTTTGGAAAGTAGAGGAGGACATTATCGTTTGGACTATCCTAATACTTCAGACGAATGGAAATTACATACAGTTATTAAAAAAGAATCGATTAACCTTGCATAAATTTATGTATAGTGCGAATTAAAAATATAGATCAACTTTTTAAAAGTATATTTGACCTGCATTTTATTCTGAAAGCCGAGAGCTATGTGCGCGAAGCGACAGAAAGGGATAATAGTTGCGGCTTATGGGTCGCGGTATCCTTTATGGTAGCGGTATCTTTTAAGACGAACATATTAAATTCTGCATGAAGCTAATTGACACTGGACGCATCTATGAAGCTTCTCTAGTAGCAGCGAGTAATTCTCTTGATTCTTGTCTGACCATACCAATCATAGTTGCCTGTTGTAAATCGATAAATGCTTCAAGGTCTTCTAGATCGTATTTGTTTTTCAGCATTCGTCGGAGCTTTTCTTCTGCTTCTAAGGTTAAATAGCCTGTTTGTAGTGCCTGTTTTACTATTTCGCGGATAAGTTCCATAACTAATTATTAACTCCTGATTATTATATATTTTTGCTGAAAATGAATGAATCTAGCAATATTTTTAGACTTACAAAAGATGACTGTATTTTCAAATACGTTTATCTAGTAATGATTAAAGTTTAGTTAAAGCTGAGTATTTTTCCTGTAACTTCGATCACCTTGGCAATAGTGGTAAACTCATAGATTCGCTTAATTAAGTAAAGTAACTGACAAGTTTTAACAGAAAATAGTAAAACTATCAGCTTATATTTTGTATATTGGCTGAAAACATCTTTTACATTCCGAGGAACTACCGAAATATGTATTTTTAGCTACATTGGAATGTGTATAAACACCAAAAGTATTGTTGAAACAATATATCCGATGAGCAGATTTACTTACTTAATTATGCCCTCTTTTCAATAAAACATATTGAAAGTCATTACTTTTTTATTTCTTACGCTAGATACGATCGCACTTTTAATCTGTAAACTAATGGACAAGTATAGAATTTTTTATTGTTTATGCGTATCAGCGTTAGATCGATTTTCAAACTTTTACAAGAAGCAGTTAAAGAGTGGCAAGAAGACAAAGTTTCTCTGTTGGCAGCAGCTTTGGCTTACTATACGGTGTTTTCCATCACTCCTTTATTAGTTATAGCGATTGCGATCGCAGGCGCAGTGTTTGGTCAAGATACTGCCAGAGGAGAAATTATCGAGCAAATCAATAGTTTAGTGGGCAGTCAAGGAGCGCAGGCAATTGAAATGGCACTAGCTAATGCCAATCAGCCACAGTTAGGTGGTATTGCCTCGATCATTAGTGTGGTAGTGTTGCTTATTGGTGCATCTGGAGTATTTGCCCAACTCCAAGAGGCATTAAATACAGTGTGGAATGTCAAAGCTAAACCAAATGCTGGTATCTGGGGATTTATTCGTAAAAGGTTATTGTCTTTTGGGATGGTGTTAGTAATCGGCTTTTTGCTGTTAGTGTCTTTAGTGTTAAGTGCGATGCTATCAGGTATTGGAAAGCTACAAATTGATATATTGCCAGGATTTTTACCTTTTTGGCGGTTCTTGAATTTTGGGGTTTCATTTGGCTTTATATCCTTACTATTTGCCCTGATTTACTACTATTTGCCTGATGTCACAATGCGCTGGAAAGATGTTTGGGTAGGGGCAATTATTACTGCTTTATTGTTCACTGTAGGTAAGTTTTTAATTGGCTTGTATTTAGGTAGCGGTACTCTCGGTTCGGCGTATGGTGCTGCTGGTTCTTTGATTGTTTTCTTGACCTGGGTGTTTTACTCGGCTCAAATCCTATTGTTTGGTGCAGAATGCACTCAGGTATATGCCCGTAAATATGGCAAAAAAATTCAACCCAATGGTCATGCAGAAATGACTAGACCTTTGTAGGTGTTTTCAAAAAATATATCTAAAGTAAGAGATGGAGTGAATTAGTTCTTTCTTATTATAGATGTGCGTTCTTGCTTATTTTTGGTCTAATGAAAATGAAGTTACTCGAAACAAATTTTTATGCCTAACTTGAATATTGGATTAAGTGAAGAACAACGCCACGGTGTTATTGAACTACTAAACAGAGATTTAGCAGATCAGTATTTGCTTATTATTAAAACCAAAAAGTACCACTGGGACGTTATTGGACCTCAGTTCCGCACTCTACACACGACTTTGGGAAGAACACTATAACGCCATCACTTTAAACATTGATGCCACAGCAGAAAGAGTTCGTCAATTGGGTGGTTATCCTCTAGGAACAGCAGCAGGATTCATTGAGTATGGTTCTTTAAAAGAGCATCCCAACGATTTGCCTTCTGCCAATCGAAATGGTAGCGCGTTTGGTACAGGATCACGAGCAGGTTATCCGCAACTTAGAGAAGATATCGACAAGTGTGGCGAACAGTTTCCACGATGAAGGAACAGCAGATTTCTTAACAGGTATCATGGAACAGCACGAAGAAATGGCTTGGATGCTACGTTCTTTCATTAGAAGGTGAAAGTTTAGATCCTAGTGGCAACCGTCCTGGTGCAGAAACTAAGCCTGCAGTAAGTGCATAGTAATTGATTGACTAGCTGTGACAGGATAAATGGCTAGTTCACAAACATTATAAATGATTTTATTAGGAGGAAGCATAAATAGAATGGCAGAAGAATATAAAGCAGAACGTACCATTACCGCAGTATTGAAGGAAGAACAGCAGGTAGATAAAGTTGTTCGTCGTTTAATAGATCGTGGTGTACCCTCAGATCACATTTCCTTGATGGGTCAAAACTTTGAGTCAAAAACTCGTATAGCTGGCTTTATTTCTAAGAAAGATGTAATTTTAGGTGGTTTGCGTACTGGTGCAGTATTTGGCTCTTTGTTTGGTTCTCTCCTTAGTCTTTTCACTGGCATGGGAGTATTGTTTATTCCTTTCTTGGGTTCGGTAGTTGCAGCAGGTCCTATCACTTCAGTATTATTAGGAGCAGCGACTGGCGCGATCGCAGGTGGTGCAGGTGCAGGTTTAGCTTCAGCATTAGCTACTTTAGGTATGCCAAAAGAGAAAGCAGCAATTTATGAAACTCGCGTTAAAGCAGGAGAGTTTCTGCTGATGGCAGAAGTTCCAGCAAATAAGTCTGGCGAATATCAGCTACTAATTGAAAGTGCGGGTGGCGAAGAAATTCACGTTAATGAGTCAACTTTACCTCGCGCTTGTGCAGGTGAATGTGGCGCAGTAGAAGATCTATCTCCTGAAATTCGTTCTCACCTATCGATCGCAGCACAACAAGACTTTATTGCAAGTTATAACAAAACCTTAGCTGAAACTGAGGATGAAACTAAGGCAGAACACCAAGCTTGGGCTGAGATTAAAGACAAGTACGACGAAGACGACAACGGTATTTGGTCAAAAGAAAAAGTAAGTACATAACACCAATTAAAATTTACGAGTCAGTCCTCATCTACAGCTATTTGCTCGGCTGTGTGATGCCGAAAAAAGATCCGACCATCAAATTGAATATTTTCTCGCGCAACTATCGCTTCATCTTCAAAAGGAATTAAGGCTATTCTTTGAGTTTCTCCTTTTATAAAGGGAATCACAATATTCAGATTTTGTAATTTTTCAACTGTATCTTCAAAGAAGTAACCCATGTTTTCCACGCAGGTTGTATTTTCATCCGCTCTAACAATGAAATAATAGCCACTTCTAACATCCCTGGTTTTGCCGAAATAAGTACTGATGGCTTTAGTAATTTTTTCATTTATGCTATCACCACTTTCGTCTTCACTTTCAAAGGCGTCACTAACTAATGTTCTCTGGTAAGAGCCATCGGATTGAAGTCTTAGGTAAACAATTATTGAGCCATCGACATTTGCTAAGGCAAATTGCCGTTTCGATCCAGTTTGTGTCATCAATTTGACTCCAATTGTTTGAATTTTCTCAAGCGAAACAAAACTATTGTAATACCCTATTATAAATAGGAGTCAAACATCAATCGATCGTATTCGGCATCATATGTGAGTAATTAAAAACTTTCCGAACTATTATAATTAGTTAAGGGCAATATCCATATTTAGCCAAAGTTTCTCCTTGACTACCAACAATCAAAGTTCGATGAGCTTCATCAAGTTCGGGAAATTCCATCTGTTCAATTTGCCTAATTAAAACATCTTCGGGAATACGATGACGACGTTGTTTATTACGTTCAAAATAGATATTTTCAGGGCAATGAAAGATGACTAAGGTAACTAATGCGCCATAATCACGGCTAATACTAATTACCTGCTGTCGAAAGTCTTTTCTGATATTAGTAGCATCCCAAACAATCTTGCTGTGAGTGCGAAGTAAGGTTTTTAGCTGTTCCTTCGCTAATTGCACTACCTTACTATTTTGTGACTGATCGCTGCGAGATTTTGCTATTTGTTGACGCAGATTATCTAGAGAAACAACTTGATGTTCGGGCAAATTATTTGCAATCCAGGTGCTTTTTCCCGATCCGCTTATGCCACAGGTAATAACCACTTGAGGAAAAGAATCGCGATAGGAATACGATCGCGCTATTTCTGATTCTGGGATAAAAATCTCCCCCGCTTCCCAACGAGCGATCGCATTATTGAAGATTAAATCTCTAGTATCTATATCCCAATCTGCCAATTTTCTATCAAAAAACCCTCTCCATTCCTGATATTCTCGACCACAGCGCGACCAAGCCTGATATTCTTGAGCAAACATACCATACATTTCTATATAGTCTAATTGCTGCTGTTTATCTTTACATTCTCGCCCTCTTATGTCTGCCAATTCTAGCCAATAGAGTAATTCTGGATCGGCTAAACGAGCTACTCTTTTATACTTCCCCGCAGCTTCGTTTCTCATAACTAACTTTTTGGGATCGTGATGATAGCCAACCAAGCCTAAAGTTGTTTCAACCACGTTATAAGATAATCCTATTCCCATTAGCTTTAGTGCAAGATAAGATCTTCCTTTGCTGGCGTGTCTGGGTGCAACGGTGCGAATTATCCCCTGTATTTCTTGTTCTTTGGTAGTTAAGGGTTTAGCAATATCATGTAGTAATGCTCCCAAAATTAGGCTGAGACGTTGTACATTATTTAAATGGGTTGCTTCTGTTTTTAAAATCTTATAAGCTTCTTCTAACACCATTCCCACATGAATATGCACATCGCCTTCTGCGTGCCATTCTTTATCTTGGTGTGTAGATTTATATTCTTTTAATAAAGGAATGCGATCGCCTAAATGCTCGACACATTCATCAATATTTGGCGTTGCACCCTGTAATACTTCTTCTATGAATTTCATTTTAATAAAATTTGATTTATGGATATTACTTATTGCTTATTAGTTGATTGGGAATGATTTCTTTGTATATCCAGTGTTCGTCAGTTTGAACGTGATGGGGGCGCACCCATTTTGCTATATTTTGGGAAAAGTTATCATAGTGAAATTGATCTATATTTCTAACAACAAAGCCTTCACAAGTATCTTCATTTATGCTGTCGGCGATCGCCTTTATCTTAGCTTCATTCCATAAGCCTTGGTACATTACTTTTGGTATTTCTAAACCCAAAATTTCTGCCCATTCTTGGGTTTCTGTCCAATTCAAACAGTAGTTGTCTTGATTCCAAATCGAGAAAAGATAGAAGTAGCTGGTCAAATTTTCATAAGCAATCGAATGTTTGGCATAAAGGTTTTCTCCACAAATACGCCACCCCCCAGGAATATCATTACAAATAGAAGCCTGCAATGCTTTTACCCAAGCTCTAGACGAATGACGACGACTGTCTAAAGATCGAGCATGGATACCATCGGTATATAAAGAGGTATTTTCTCCATCCAGTTTTTCTGTAACTACTACATGGCAGTTATCAAATCTTTTATTGCGATCGAGCTTGAGATCGTCTTCGCCTACCCCTGGAGAAAAGCTCAAATGAGGAGTTCGAGGATACTTGTAGCGTTGAGAATACATGAAAGTAAATATAAAGTATAGGTCAAAAGTCAAATTCGGCTATTTAAAAAAAAATGTATCAAAGACTACCAAATATCTATCTTAAGAAATAATCAAGGAAGCATACAAATGTGATTTATTAATAGTAATAAACCATATTTTAAATAATTACTTGTCAACTATGATTGCAATTAAGGATAACGAATCCAATACTTCGAATTTTGACGAACAAGCTTCAAAATCTTCAATAGGACAATTAATTATTATTGGAGGTGCAGAAGATAAAGAGGGTGACTGTACAATTTTAAGAGAATTTATTCGAAGAGCAGGAGGTAGAAAAGCTAAAATTGTTGTAATGACAACTGCAACAAGTTTGCCCGTAGAAGTCGGAGAAAATTATAGTCGTGTTTTTAGCGATCTAGGTGTGAATACCATCGATATTGTTGACACAAAAAAAAGAGAAGATGGGGACAACGAAAGAGATTTGGAGCTGATCGAGAATTCCACAGGGGTATTTTTTACAGGGGGAGATCAGGCTCGTATTACTAATATTCTCAAGGACACGAAAATAGACCATCTGCTACACAAAAAGTATGCTCGGGGTTTGACCATTGGTGGTACAAGTGCGGGTGCAGCAATGATGTCCGATATTATGATTGTAGAAGGAGAAGGTGAAACTAATCCTCGTGTTGATAGCGTTACCCTTAAGCCTGGAATGGGTTTTATCCCTCAAGTAGCGATCGACCAGCATTTTGCTCAACGGGGAAGGTTAGGTAGATTTGTTTCAGCTTTAATGCAGCAACCTGCGGTATTAGGGTTTGGAATTGATGAAAATACGGCGATCGCTGTTGATGGAGACGTAATTGAAGTATTGGGAGAAGGTGCAGTGACAATTGTGGATGTTTCCAATATCGAACATACCAATCTTCATGAGTCTTTGCATGATGAGTCTTTGGCGATTTGTGGCGCAAAGCTGCATATCTTACCTCATGGTTATCGCTTTAGTTTGAAGCAAAGAAAATGTATCTGCTAAATCGATATTATTGAAAATCTGCATATAAATTAAGGGGATTATTCTGAGGAAATTTAATCGATCGAACAGCTAAATTATTGCCTCAAAAACACTAATGTTGTTGATTGTTTATTCAAGCTCAACTATGATGTAAGTAAATAGTTTAATTGTTAGGAATAATAAACGTGGATAATGATTTTGGTAAATTGATTCGCCAAGCACGAAAAGATCTCAAATTATCTCAAAGAGAATTAGCTAAACTACTCAAGATAGATTTTACTTATTTATCTAAACTAGAAAATAATCGAGCAGATTATGCACCCAAAGAAGAAGTGATTCGTGGTTTGGCAAAGCATTTAAAATTAAATGAGGAAGAATTAATCTTTTTAGCGGGAAGAATTCCCCACCAAGAAGAGGATTTACTCAAGCAGCACTATAAAGATATGCCAGCTTTATTTCGTCGGATGCGAGAAAATCCTGAATTTGCTCAACGAGTATTTCGCGAAGCTTCCAATAAAGATAGTTAAGCAGTTAGGAGTCAGTCAGGAGTGAGCGTTTTTCGACCTTTTCAATTTATTTCCAAACTCGATATAGAGGCTCGTGCTTTGGATATTTGGTTAAAAATGTCAGAATCAGGCGATCGCCTTGAACTACCTGTTGATGCCAGCATCATTGCTGAATTTTTGAATTTAGATATTGTTTGGGATGCTATTCCCGAAGATGAAGAGGGAATAATTGCAGCCCGAATTTTACCTTTAGAAAAACTAATCGAAATCAATGACAATATTCCTCAACTTCGAGGCGGTTTTGGCGAGTCTACTATCGCTCACGAAATTGGACATTGGGTATTACACATAGATAATCAAAAGGTAGAAAGCTATATCAGACTCAAGCAAAAAGGTGTTGATGTTCGAGTAAAGCCTTTTTTGTGTCGTAGCAGTAATTTGGCAAGGATTGAATGGCAAGCACAATATTTTGCAGGATGTTTGCTGATGCCCCAGCATATACTAACAGAATTACGACAGGATAAAGATTTAACCAAATGGCAACATTTATATAAAATGACGGAAGAATTGGGAGTGACTATTTCTAACCTGACTACTCGCTTACAGGATTTAGGCTGGATTACTCTTGATGGGGAGACTCGTAAAATTTATCTTAGAAATTGATGAATAAAGAGGAAATAATTCAGCGTTTAGGTTTGATCGAACATATTGAAGGGGGATATTTTGTTGAAACCTATCGCTCGGATATTAATGTTGACACGGATAGAAAAGGGAAAGATCGCAGCATACTCACCTCAATTTACTATCTGTTGACAAGCGATCGCCCTCTCAATCATTTTAATCGCAATCAATCAGATATTCTGCACTATTTTCAGGCTGGATCTGCCATTACCTATTTAGTTTTAAACCCAGCAGGAGAGTTGACTAAAACCAAATTAGGACTAAACTTTGCTCAAGGGGAAACAGCACAACTATTAGTACCTGGAGGCTGTTGGAAAGCAGCGGTATTAGAAACGGGAGAATTTGGACTACTAGGAGAGTCAGTCGCACCAGGCTTTGACTACCGCGACATGGATCTTGCTACAGCCGATTATTTCCAAAATTCCTTCCCTAATTTATATCCAGAATTATCTCCCTACATCAAGTAATATTTCCTTGTTCCTCCTCTCCTTCTCTCCTTACTACCATCCAATTAGATAGCGACTATTCTTCTTCAATACCGCCTTTATGCCTATAGCGATCGCCATTGAAGTTATAGTCACTAAAAAAGTAGTTAGAATCAAAGTAAAAAAGTTGCCTTGATAATTAATATTTAATCTTAAAGATACGCTGTATAGAGCATTAATTAGAAAGGGATGAATAAAGTAAATAGCAAAGCTAGTTTCTGCAACTTTATTGGCTAGCTTAAAGTTAGTATCTTCATATATATCTAAAATCGACATAAACAAAAAGCATAGCAATATTTTCTGTAGCAAGTTAACATCTGGAACTGTTATTGACCAAAATTCCTTGTGAAAATTACCTGTCTGTTTGAAAACTATAACCTGTATTAATCCCAGTATGATTACTAATAGTGCTATTAATATTTTCTTACTATTACCTTTGAGATAAGCATAAATCTTTTTATTATTGATCGAACTCCAAACACCTAAGATATATATGGGAAAAAAATAGATTAGAGAATGGAAGGCATTAAGATTATCGATTGGTCGATGGACGATTAACGAAACAGGCAGCAATAACAAGAATACTTCCAGCACTTTGTTAGATCTGATAATTAGGTTAACCAGAGGAGAAACAGCGAATAATAAGGTAGCCATTGGAATATACCAATAGGCAGTGATTATTTGACCTGTAGCTAAATACCAAATTGTTGCCAAGAATGGCTGATTTCTTAAGCTGTCTGGTAAAGAGCTTCCACCGTTTCCCCAAAAAACTATAAGCAGAATAGGGAATATAGAAATAAGTAAATATGGCAATAAGACATACTGAGCTTTTTTTACCATAAATTTTTTATAGTTAAATTTATGATAAAAAATATGGTAATACAAGAAGCCAGAAATAAATACGAAATATACAGTACCATTTAAGCTCAAAGCATGAATAAAAACTTCAAAATTGCTCGATATATTCCAATGGGCTAAATCATAAGAATGACCTAAGACAATTATAATAATTGCCAGACCTCTAAAGTAATTAATTGAGTTGATGAATTTCTTCTTTTTATTTACAGATTTTGTAATCATTGATTAGTCATCAATTATATATATGTGGAAAAAAGTAAAGCAGACTATTGATAGTAAAAAAATGCCTGTTTGCCAACACCAAAATATGGGCTAAAACACCGTGCATTTAAACTTCATATTCTTAAATTAGGAAGCAAACCTTGAAAATATCTCCCCGTCAGTCTCAACAGGTAACTTGCCTCTTAGATGCAGTGAGTAAGTATACCCTTGTCAAATCGTGAGGTTTGGCTCATTGAATTAAATAAATGCTTGACAGCTTATACCGTACAACTATTTTCCAAGTTTTAATTGCTGGCTAACTAGATAGTTTTTAGCAAAGACAATTATCAATCAACAATGCTTGTTCTTGAAACAAATTGGCAAACGGCAAATAAGCAATAGATGTATAAAATGTAATGGTCAGCAAATGTTAGGTTTTTGTAACAACTGCTTATATATTGTATTATATGATTTTTTTGAGTAAAAAATAAAATTTTATCCTAAAAAAACAGCTTAATTTGATTGTAAAAAAAAGATATACACCCTTTCTCTCGACTTACATAAGTCAGAGTATTGAACTATACCCGATATTTTTTGAAAAACTACTATAGTAGTTTATTGATGCTGGGTAACTTGTATCGAGACAAGTTCATCAGTATAAAATCTTTGTTTAGAATAATTTCATCGCCAATAAACTTCTGTTCTTATTAGAAACAGGGGTTTAAATTTTTACATACAATTCTATAATTAAGCTCAAAGACAATATTTTTTCAAATAACAAAAAATATTAGCTTTTTTCTGAGAAAATAATCATTAAAAATATCTAGAACTTCTTATCGAACTTACATTTAATAATCTCAATTTAAGCATAAAATGATTCGCATTTTAATAGTAGACGATCAAAATCTAGTTCAACAGGGAATTAAATCTTTGTTAGATCGCGATCTGGATTTTAAAGTTATTGGAACAGTAAAAGATGGTCGTAACGCAGTTCAGCAAATAGCCAAGATTCACCCTGATATTGTTTTGTTAGATATTGAGATGCCTGGAATGGATGGTATTACCACTACCAAGTATATCAATCGCGTATCACCAAAGACTAAAGTTATCATTCTTAGTAGCCATGAAGAAAAAAAATATGTTACCCAAGCATTAATGGCGGGAGCAAAAGGATATTTACTCAAAAATAGCTTGATGACTGATTTAAAACAGGCTATTTTGGCGGTTAACAATGGCTATTCTCAGATAGATTCAAGATTGTTAGCTAAAGTTTTCGAATCCTCAAAATATTAGAGCTAAAAAGTCTAGCTCAAGTCAAGAAAGCAATATTAAAACGGAAAGCGATTTAAATAATAGAAATTCCCAGCAGCCATTATCTCACCAAGATAACGATAGGCTAAAAGTGAAAACAGATGAATCAGAAAATTCAATTAATTCCATTGAAGATGATAACTCTGCCTTACCCTCACCAATAGAAAAAACAGAAACATCTAAACCTGCTGTCTTAGAGTCTGATACTGCAATCCAATCGAAAACATCAGAAGTATTTCAGAGTGAGACAACAGCACTAAAACCCGAGCAACAGTCAGTCTCCAATGATGCTTATGAATCTGTAGTTTTAAAACAAACGGAGCAAAAAAAAGGGGTTGCTCAATCAAATGGCTATCAAAAGCGATCGCCTTATATCGCTTCAAAAACAGCTCTTGCTACGGTTGAGCAAAAATCTCTTGAGAAAAAACACAAATCAGCTAACTTTAGTTCATTTCTCACGCAAAAGGCTTTATTAATAATTGCTCGCATTAAAAGACTACTAAACAGTCTTAAATCTGTTTCTAAACTCAAAATCAATAAGTCGAAAGGTATGCAAGACCTATTCTGGTCTATTGGCTTATTCATACTGGGAATATTGACGGTTATAATTTTGGGCAAACTATAAGTAAAAACTAAGGCAGTGTATGACAACTGGCTACTAACTTATGCCACAGTAGTCTCAGTTTTGTTGAACTTATTGCGATCGGGTAATTCTTTTTCTAAATATCGCAAACGGGGTTCTCTATAAGCGATCGCAACTACGGTTAGATTAATAATTCCTAATAACACCAGTAATAAAGTGACCCCTTGTCCCATTCCCGTATTAATAAACCTACTAATACTTTGAGCGATAATACCACCTTCTGCCATCAGAGGGTTTAGGACGTTGTCTACTAGAGGTCCTGCCAACAAATAGGCGCATATAGCTAAAGACCGCTCTAAAGTCTGCTGTAAGGCAAATACTCGACCTTGAAGACGACTAGGGACCTTACTTTGCCAAATAGCTTGATTGCAGCTGACAATGATTGGTTGCGAAAATAAATAGCCAAAAATACCAATGGCTAAAACAATAGTAGAAATTTTCAATCCACCGACTAAAATAATTATTCCTTGAAAACCGACAAAGCCAATAATTGCCTTGACGCGATTTTTCGGACCAGACCAAAGACTCATTAAGACACTGCCTACCAGCATTCCACAGCCACCGACAGAAAGCACAAAGCCCAATTGTTCGGTAGAGTCTGGTTGATATAGTAATGGCCACATAACAACTTCTAGCATTCCCATCGTAAAGTAGCTAATGGCAATAAAGCAGACCAAACGAACTAACCCAGGTCTAAGGGCAATATAATTCCAGCCTGCAACCGCATCAGACACTACTTGATTGACCAATTTTCTTTTCTTTCGACTAAATCGTTTAAACTCAGGAAATTTGACGCTTAATAGGCTGATAATAGCGACAAGAAAAGTAGCAATGTCGATGAACAAAATATTTTCCAGTCCATAGAACTTCATTAACAAACCTGCGATCGCAGGAGCAGCAATTTTAGCGATCGCAAAGGAAGCCTGAACCATGCCGTTAGCACGACTTAAATTCTTAGGTGGCACTAGTTGAGAGATAGCAGCAATATAGGCTGGCTGTTGAAAGGCATTGAGGCTAGAAGTGATTGTCAGTGCCAAATAAATATGCCAAATTGCTAAGTTGTTTGACCCCACCAAAAAGAGTATTACTAAAGTTACTACTCCTGTGCCTAAATCGCTCAAGATCATTGCCGATCGCCTATTCCAACGATCTACAAGAACCCCAGCTAAAGGAGAAATAACTACTTTAGGAAGATACATAAACAGAATAGTCAAAGCAAATTGAGTAATTGTTCCTGTATCCTGATAGGTCTGGTCTAAAATCCAAAATCCCAAGGCGAATTCTGTTAGTTTAGAGCCTAATAATGAAATAACTTGTCCAATCCAGACAATAAAAAAAGTTTGCATATAATTTTAAATATTTTGTTGTTAGCCAACATGAAATAACTTATCGATCGGTTGCTATTCAATCATGTGAGTGGTTAGATATTTTCATCTATGGCAAAGTTTTAATAGTATACTCTAGTGATTTTTGGATGCCAAAGGCAGCAGTTAAATTTTTAGTTTGGGATAATCTGCCACATAATATTTTTATTACTCATAAGTATTTTTACTTAGAATACAGGAAATTATGTCAATAATTCAATTCTCCCCATCTTGAATAATTTTGATAAATCTTGAGAAAATATAAAATATAGGTCAAATGATAATTTAGAATAGCTGAATTTTAATCAGTCAATGTATAGTTCTTTTTGATGCTTTTTTATTTCACTATGATGAAATTTTTACTATATGACTTTCTATAACTAGCCTCGTACCTTATGATGAAGGGAATAAAAAGCTCACTTAATAGTTAGTTGAGATAGGTATCCACAAGTTCGATAGGTGCAAAACTTCGTATAGCAGTAACATCAGTTAAAACCAGTGGCGAGAAAAAACTAAAAAATCAATGGCAAGGGTGGAAAATTACGCGGATAACTACTATTCGACTTTGGGAATATCCAAAGACGCGGATCTAAAAAAATCAAGACAGCTTTTCGTCGTTTAGCTCGTCAGTATCATCCTGACTTAAATCCAGACGATCCAGTTTCCGCTGAAAAATTCAAACAAATATCCCAAGCCTACAATGTTTTGTCCGATCCAGTTAAGCGTCGTAGCTACGATCTCCGCTCTTCTTTTGATCAGAGGCAAAATACCAGAACCAAACACACCAACACAAAAACTAACAGCTATCGTTCAAGTCATTCAAATCCGAAGACGGCACATGATTTTTATCTTCGAGGCACTCTTCGGACTCAAAATAAAGAATATCGTCAGGCTATAGAAGACTTTACTGAAGCAATCAAACTCAATCCAAAATTTGTTGATGCCTATTTAAAAAGGTGCGAGATGCGCTACAAAATGGCTGACAATCAAGGAGTTTTAGATGATTGCTATCAAATATTTAATATTAATCCCAATGTAGCCAAAGCTCACTACTATCAAGGAAGGGCGCGATATAGTTTGGGATATACTCAGCCAGCAATAAAATCTTACGATAGTGCGATCGCTAACGATGGTAATTATCCTCAAGCATATTATTATCGAGGAATCGCTCATAAAGAAATGTTAGCGACATCTTCTGCTGTTAACGATTTGAACAAGGCAGCAGAACTTTTTCGATCGCAAAAAAACTACGAAGCCTATCGTCGCAGTCAAGAAATTGTCAATGAACTGACCAAAGATAGTCGAGTTTCTGGCTGGTTTGATAATTTGATCCACAATTCATTAATGACTTTGAGCCTTTCTTTGTTTAATCCTGGGGGCGGTTTGCTACCTGCATTTTCTCGGCTCAACAATCGGCAGTCAAGAGAAGTAGGTATTACATATGGTTTGTTGTCTACTTTGTGCTTTGTCTGCACTTATTTTATGACTGGTTTACCTTTAGTCATAGGAGTTTTTCAGCTATTTTTGATTGCAACAATTCCTTTTATTAGTTTTCTAACCACAGGTAATATTATGCGTTTTTTAGTGCATAATCGAGGGCATTTTTCTACTGACGTTTTTATCGCTGGTGTCGCTATTGTTCCCATAGCTTTAGTCAGTTTATTAATTGGTTTTTTTCCCATAGCAGCATTCTCTTTTACCGTCCCTTTAGGGCTTCTAGGTTTTTCTTATAGCGCACTTAGTTTACACGCTGGCTATACTCAATTATTAAACGTCACTGAATCAAAAGCAGCATTAATTGTGGCATTAATGCTAGTACTTAACAGCTACATCTGCTTGACTTTGATGTCTAGTTTTATAGTTTAACTACAGTTTGTTGAACCTCAACAAAAAACGAGCAATAAATTAATATGTCAGTTGTTAGCAGTTAGTAGTAAGGTTTAAAGTGTTTGGCGGAAATTGCCGTAAAACATTTTTTTAATAAACAATTCTCACCTTTAACTGAATATTGAATGTCTCGAATACTAAATTTTAGTTTCAAAGTTTGGATTTTAGCAGCAGGAAGGCTGTTGTCAGGGATTGGGAATGGTTTTACGTTATTTTACGCACCGATTTTTTTTGTAAATCAGGTGGGACTTTCTTCTACTCTGGTGGGTATTGCCTTGGGCAGCGGTTCAGTTTCTGGGGTTGTCGGTAGGTTTTTAGGAGGACAATTATCTGACACTCCAGCCTGGGGGCGAAGAAAAACTTTGTTAACCTCTGCTGCCATATCGGTATTGGCAGATGTAGTTTTGTCATTAACATTCGACTTTCCTACTTTGATTTTAGGTAACTTATTAATGGGTTTTGGAATTGGTATGTATTGGCCCGCCACCGAAGCAGCAATTATCGATCTGACTGCCCCCGAACAACGTAATGAAGCTTTTGCTATAACTCGGTTAGCAGATAGTTTGGGATTGAGTTTGGGCGTAGTGTTGGGGGGTGCGTTGATTGCTAACTCTGGTAACTATCGAGCATTATTTGTGATTGATGGAATTTCTTTTGCCATATTCTTTGCCGTAATTTATTTTGCGATCGCTGAAACTTTTCAATTTGATTCAAAACAAACAACATCCAGGAAGGGAAGCGGCTGGCTGTTGGCATTACGCGATCGGGCTTTGATGGTATATGTAGCCGTTAATATTCTGTTTACTACCTATTTATCCCAGGTACAAAGTACGATGCCTTTATATTTAAAAAACTTTGTTCAAGTAGGAGATACAGGGACTGGTTTTTCCGAACAGGTGATTAGTGGTTTATTTACTTGGCATATTGCCTTTGCAGCTGTATGTCAGCTACCCGCAGCCTGGTTGCTCAATCGTTACAGTCGAATTACAGGATTGCGTTTTTCTCTTGTGCTGTGGGGAATTGCTTTTATTTTGGTGTATGTGACAGGGAATACCCCCAATAATACTTTAATTTATGCAGCTATAACTTTGGGCGTGATGTCTTTGGGAATGATTACTTACACACCTGTCGCATCTGGTTTGGTGGCAGATTTAGCTCCAGAATCCTTGCGAGGAGTATATTTTTCGATTAGCTCTCAATGTTGGGCAGTTGGCTATTTTATTGGCCCTCCTTTGGGGGGATGGGCGTTGGATCATTCCCAATTTATTAACTATTTTTGGCTAATTTTTGCAGGCTCAGTTTTAATTGGCATTGTGATATTACAATATTTGAGTAAATTAACTACTGATAGAATCTCTGTAGAATAATCTTTAGTAAAGCTTAAGTTGACCAAAATACAGCCCAAAACTGAGAAATTATGTACTAAAATAAAATATAAGTTTACAATTTGTAAAAAATGCTGACTCCAATTCTCATATTTGACGTAGCCCTAGTGGCATGGTCGCTGCATTTAATGCAATCGGCTTTGGAACGGCAAGAATTCTCTTTAATGCTTGCTGGTACGCTGGTTGGTGCTTCTGCTGCTGCAATGTTAGTGGTTTACTTCATAATTGGTAACTGCCTAAGTCGTCTTGGCTAACCAAATCGCTTCGAATTGAACCACAGTGTTGTGCTAATATAACTTTTGTATTGGGGCATTAGCTCAGTTGGTAGAGTGCTTGCATGGCATGCAAGATGTCAGCGGTTCAAATCCGCTATGCTCCATCTTAAAAATTTAAATCTGACATTCCGCAATTTTCAGAAGAAGTATAAGATTTCCGTAGTGGAAAAGTTATACTTCTTCTGACAAGCAACGCTAGATTTGCTACCTATCACTAATCTTCATCTGCATCAATCATAGCGGGATCGATTAAGGTAATGTCATAAGGATCGTCAGGAGGAATAGTGGGAAAAATATCGTACTCACGATATTCATATACTGCTTCGACTTGAGGACCAAAAATAACTTTGTCACCATGTTTTAGATCGTGAAATCGAACCTTTTTGCCATTAATTAGCAATCCATTAACACTAGTTTTTCCTTCAGAATCACCGTCAATGATTCGATAACAATTGCCATCTTCTTCTTGTCTTCTAATCAAAGTTGCATGATGTCGAGAAACAAACTGAGATTGCAGCACAATAGTACACTGCGCCCCTCTTCCTAGAGAATAAGTTTCATCATTGAGTTTAATTTCTCGATGTCCTTTGCCATCGGTGACAACTAAAATATGTTCTTCACGATGTTTTACTGGTTTTGCAGTCATGAGCCAAGCCTGAAGTAACCTAATGTCTATTTTAGTCGTTAAAGTTTTTATTTAGATTTAATAATAGAGAGTTCGTAACGACAATTAGAGAACTAGATGCCATGGCGATCGCTGCTAAGACAGGGGACAACAATAAGCCATATTTGGGCAAAAGAATTCCTGCTGCAATGGGAATAGCCACCGTATTGTAAGCTAAAGCCCAAACAAGGTTTTGCTTGATTTTACTGACTGTAGCTTGGCTAAGTTTGATTGCAGTAACAATATCCTCCAATTGATTTTGCATCAGAATAATATCGGCGGTAGCGATCGCTATATCTGTGCTTCCTTGGAGGGATATGCCCACATCAGCCTGTGCCAAAGCAGGTGCATCGTTAATTCCGTCTCCAATCATAGCCACATTGCTTTTTTGTTGCAAAGATTGAATTACATCAGCTTTTTGGGCTGGTTTTACCTCGGCAAATATTTCAGTAATCTTAAGCTTACAGGCGATCGCCTGGGCAACTTCTGGGCGATCGCCTGTAAGCAATGCGACGTTTAACCCCATGTCTTTTAATTGTTGGATAGTTTGGAGGGCATCGGGACGAACAGCATCCTGTAGGGCGATTATTCCCTGTAATATATTATCTACAGCAAGATAAACAGTAGTTTTGCCTGCTTGAGCTAATAACTGAGCTTCTTGTTGATATTCAGAGGCGATCTCTATTTCTCGCTCGGTTAAGTATGATTCATTGCCTAACAATACTTTTTTCCCTGCTACTATTGCAGACATACCCTGTCCTGAAACAGTCTGAAAATCGTTGGTTTCTAGAAAGGGCAAATCTTTTTGCTGTGCTGCTTTAGTAATAGCTTTTGCTAAGGGATGATTGCTACCGTTTTCAACCGATGCAGCTAACTGTAGTAATTCATTGGAGGACGTATTTCCTAAAGGAATGCAGTCAGTAACCACAGGCTTACCAATAGTTAGTGTACCTGTCTTATCAAATACTAGTGTATCTAGCTGCTGGACTCGTTCGAGAATATCCCCACCCTTGATTAAAATTCCCTTTTCCGCACCAATACTAGTACCCACCAAAATTGCGGTGGGAGTAGCCAAACCTAAAGCGCAGGGACAGGCAATTACCAATACAGCGATCGCTAACTTTAAACTCAACAATAAGGGGGAGGTTGACATTCCCATTTCACCCATGGGCATTGCCATTGAATGGGATGCACTAATCAAGACAGAATCCCATCTCTGTGTGCCATAAAAATACCAAAAGCAAAAAGTAACAGTTGCGATCGCCATTACTCCATAGGCAAAATAACCTGCAATGGTATCGGCTAACTTTTGCACGGGTGCTTTATTGGTTTGAGCATCTTCTACCAAATTAATAATCTTTGCCAGGGTAGTATCTCGACCAATACCCATTACTTCAATGGCAACAACTCCCGACTGATTTATCGTCCCTGCATATACTAAATCCGAATCTGTTTTAGCTACGGCTACAGACTCTCCTGTTAACATCGACTCATCGATGGTGGTTTCCCCCGTGACAATTTTTCCGTCTACAGGAATTTTTTCTCCTGGTAATACCCGCAACCATTCTCCTAACTTAACCTGATCTACAGGAATCTCAATCGTTTCCATATCATTCTTTTTGCTAATTAAACGAGCAACGGGAGGCTGCAAGGAAACTAACTTTTCTAGTGCAGCCGAGGCTCTATTACGGGCTTTTCCTTCTAAAGTACGTCCCAGTAGAATAAAGCCTAAAAGCATTACAGGCTCATCAAAAAAGCATTCCCAACCTAGTTGGGGTAAAAATAAAGCAAAGCAGCTAGCGACATAAGCACTGGTTGTTCCCAAACCAACTAAAGTATTCATGTTGGGCATCCCATTGGCTAGACTACGCCAACCATCGATTAAAAGAGATCGCCCTGGAATTAATAAAGCCAAGGTTGCTAAAGCAAAGTGTATCCAGATATTACTTAATACGGGAATGTAGGGTAAACCCAGATGATGTAAATGACCGATACTAGAAAACAATAAAAGGAATGCTGCGGTGACTAATTGCTTTACTCGATCTTTTGACTGTTGCTCTCTTTTCGCCTGATTATCTGTTGCGGTTTGGTAAATACTGCGATCGCTTTTACGTAGTTGAGAAGGAAAACCAGTTTTAGTCAGCTTGTCGGCTAAAGTCTCTGGCGTAACGCTTTCTGTCTCGTATTCGACTACCGCCACTTCCGTAATCAAGTTGACGCAAGCAGATATAACCCCTGTGTTTTGCTCTAGCTGTCTTTCCACTGCCTTAACGCAGCCAGCACACTTCATTCCATTAACATCGAGGACAATAGTTTCCAATTCTGACTTAGTAGAATTATTTATATTCTTATTTGCTGGGAATGATGGGGACTTAACCATACTTGAAATAATTTTATCCGTATATGTATCAAGATCTTAATGTAATCAGCTCAAGAAAACCAAAAATTACAGCTCGATTGAATGTTTGTCTGCTTAGACTTAGAGCTTTGAACAAATTATTTAAATTTTTAATTCACATTAGACGCTAGATACTTAAGACTGACGCAAAGCATCTAATTGCGATCGCAAACGATGATTTTCTTCCGTAAGTTCTAATACCATTGCTGCACCGACAAGATTTAATCCTAAATCTCGACGCAAGCGCATAATTTTTATCACCCGTAAAGTATCTTCTAGCTTTAACATCGAGCCTTCTGGTTCGACTACCCCCAAACTAATAAAGCTATAGATGGTGGTGACAGATGTTTGCGTAATCGTGGCGACACGCTCGAAGCTAATCAAAGTATCACCCTGCTGATTTACGACATTATGGGATAGACCGCTCATAATTTCAGATCCTCCAGACTTTTACGGGGGTTGTAGTTGCTTGCTTGGCGTAGCTTTTGATAATATTCCCTTTCAGTTTCGCTAATATTTTTGGGAGTAACTATTTTTAATTTAACCATCAAATCGCTGCGCTGCTTGTTTGGTTTACGCCAGCCTTTGTTTTTTAGTCTTAATGACTGACCTGAATTTACCCCAGTCGGAACTTTCATTGTCACCTTACCATCGGGAGTAGGGACGGTGATATCTCCCCCTAATACCGCTTCTTCTGGAGTAATGGGGATTTCAGCAATTAAGTTATCCCCTTTAAATTTAAACAAGGAATGAGGCTGTAGTTCAATGTTGAGATATAAATCCCCTCGCTGTCCCGAAAAAGGACTAGCTTGTCCTTTACCTTTGATTTTTAGGCGACTGCCAGTTTTTGCACCAGGGGGAATGCGAACTTTGACGGTTTCATTCCCAATCCGAAATTGTTTTTGAGTCCCGTTAAAGGCTTCAGAAAAAGAAAGTGCGATTGCTGCCTCACTATCTTGAGGAGGCATATCATTATAATCATTGCCAAATCCACTAAAACCACCAGGGGTAGATGTCCGATAACTATAGCCACTTTTAGCTTGACCGCCACGTCCTAAAATTTCGTTGAGAAAATCTTCAAAATTGCCGTACTGAGAAAAATCAAAGCCACCTACATCTACATTGTTAAATCCACCAGCACCCGCGCTATATCCTGGCGATCTACCAGGAGGTGCTTGCCCCCCTTGCTCCCAATATTGACCGTATTGGTCATATTTAGAACGCTTATCAGGGTCAGATAATACCTCTTGAGCTTCGTTAATTTCTTTAAACTTAGCTTCGGCTTTCTCATCTCCTGGATTGAGATCGGGATGATATTTTCTTGCTAGTTTACGATAGGCTTTCTTGATATCATCAGCAGTTGCATCTTTGCTGACACCTAATATTTTGTAATAATCTTTAAAGTCTGTTGCAGCCATTTTTTTGTCCAACAATTGTCACTGAACATCATTTATATAGAATAGAGTTGCTGGGGAAAATAAATCAAATTTAAATAAAGCGATCGCTATTCTTTAATAGATGATTGATAACGATTGAGAATTAACCAGCCAACTAATACAGATATAACCCCCGCACCAATAAAGCTTAAGTCCCAACCTAACTGATGTATTCCTGGCTTGACATGATGAATTTGGAAAACGTGATGGCTTAGGATACCTTCTATAATATTAAACAAGCCAGCACCAATGCAAAAAGAACCAATTAGGCTAGAAGTTGATCGCACTACATCATCTCGCTTTACGGCAATCCAAAGAACTATAATACCTGCAATGGTCATCAGCCAATCAAGAACATGAAATAAACCATCACCCACCGTATTGAGTTCTAAACCCGCAACGGTAGTATAGCTTTCAATATTAGTAAACATATGATGCCATTGCAGCAGTTGATGAAAGAATATGCCGTCAAAAAAACCTGCTTGACCCAGACCAAGGAGTATTCCCGCGATAATTATCGGTCGGCGATTGTTAGGAATAGTATTTTTAGCTGTCATTTTTTATACTGAAGGTGAACACATCTTATTTCTATAATTGCAAAATCAAAGTAGATTGATACTTATACAATTCTGCTTTTTTGGCTTCATTTCTTAGATTAGACGATGTATGCAAGCAAAAGTAAGTGAGTAATGAAAAGATGTTTTGATTCATTACTCACATTGCATATTTAATAGTATTAGAAAAGTTAACGCTAATTTAGGCTATCAACTAGCTACCTGCTTGAGAATCAGCTTTGACATCAACATTGTCTGCTTAGCTCAAAACATAACTGTCCACTATGAGTGTCTTTCATCAAAGGAGACTTAAGGGAATAGGTTTTTTAATATCCGCCACTAAACCATGTGTCAGATTAATTGAATAATCATGAAGTTTATAAATATAATCTATCAGCCAAAAATATAGATTTAATCCTTCTTTGGCTAGATAAGGAGTGGAGAAACAATCTATGTTTTGGTAAGTTGTTCTAATCAATTTTATGTACTGTTTCCGTTGAAATTTTGAGACAACAAAATATTCCCATTCTGGCACAACCACATAGAAGCGATCGCGTATTCATGCCAGATTTGATATGTATAGAAACAGATATAACCCTTGTGTTTTGCTCTAGCTGTCTTTTCACTGCCTTTACACAGCCAGCACACTTTATCCTATTAACATCGAGGACGATGGTTTCTAATTATGACTTGGTGGTGGATGATGGGGACTTGACGATATATTAAGTATTTAAAGGAACTTCGTATATATCTAAAGATTCCAACATCAAATTATGTTCGATTAAATAAAGCTACCTATAATTTTCCAAACGATATGACCAGATAAAATAAATCCTACTCCAATGCCAATTAAATAAACTATATTTCGTAATGGCTGAAATGCACGAAGATAGGCTATCGTATGAACAATGCGGGTAAATATAAATAGCGGAAAATAAATTAGCGTTCCTATTTTCCAACAATTTAGTTGAACATAAGTCATGGCTAAAAACAGGAAAATTGGAATATTTTCTCCATCATTCCGTAAAACATTTTGAGCACGGCGTGCCAAATCATTGTTGATCGAGCTACTGTCTTGCTTGCCGAAAATTTTAATTACAATATCCGAATCTTCAGGATTATCAAAGCTAATGGATTTGAATCTACCATATGCTTGTACTAAGACAGTAGCAAACATTTTTAAGAATAAAGCGATCGTTGTTAAACCATAAATTTGCCATGTATCCATAATCTCAACTTGTATTTATACATCTACTTTTCAAGCATATGGATGCTCTCAAACAATATATTAATATTAATGCGATCTTTATTAGTAGAATCTATGTTTGTATCAAAAAAAAATATTTTAGCTCAAATTATTTCTGTAAATGAATCAAACAAACGGCAAAAAAATAGTAATTTATGGTTAGATAGCTGGCGCAGATTCAAACGCGATCGCACTGCTTTATTAGGTTTATTGTTTATTGCAATAATTACCTTGTCAATTGTTTTTTTACCTTTTGTTTATCAAGTTTCTGTCGATAAAGTAGATTTTTTAGCTGCGTCTCAGCCTCCTAGCTGGCAACATTTGTTTGGCACAAACGATTTAGGTCAAGATCAATTGGCTAGAATTTTACAGGGAGGTAGAGTATCTTTGACAGTTGGTATTGCTTCAATGTTGGTAGCAATATTTGTCGGGACAATTGTTGGCGCGATCGCAGGTTTTTATGGTGGTCTTATCGATAATATTTTGATGCGTATTACCGATTTGTTTTTAGCTCTACCCCAGTTACCTTTACTGCTGTTAATTGTTTATTTATTTCGCGAGTCTGTCAAAAAATTAGCAGGGGCAGAATTAGGAATATTTATCTTAATTGTATTATTAATTGGTGGCTTAAACTGGATGTCCGTAGCTAGATTAGTTCGAGCCAATTTTTTAAAGCTTAGAGAAATGGAATTTGTCAGCGCAGCCAGAGCGATCGGTGCAAAACCCAGCAGACTTATTTGGACGCACCTATTTCCTAATGTTTTGAGCGTGATTATAGTAGCTGCTACTTTAGCAGTTGGCAACGCTATTATTACCGAATCTACTCTAAGTTTTCTAGGCTTAGGATTTCCTCCCGATGTCCCAACTTGGGGGCGAATGTTGTTTGAAGCAAAAGACTTTTTAACTTCCGCTCCTTACATGGCACTTTTTCCTGGAATGGCAATATTTTTAACGGTATTAAGTATTAACTATATCGGTGATGGACTTAGAGATGCTCTTGACCCCAAACGTTAGTTTTATGAAGGCTGAAAAAAATAATCAAGGCTAAAATGGCGAAATCTTAATGCTCTATTTATAAGTATATGAAATCGTCACTATTAACTGTGTTGACAATATTATCTACTATTACTATTGTCTCTCCTAGTCAAGCTGAAAGTTTAAGCGATTTAACTCAGCTTTTAAACACTAAAAAATGCGTCCAATGTGATTTGAGTAATTCTGGTTTGGTACAGGCTAATCTAATAGGAGCAGATCTTACTCAAGCAAATTTAGTAGGTGCAAATCTCTCTCAGGCAAACCTAACTGGTGCAGATCTTCGAGGTGCAAATTTGACAGGCGCGTCTTTACACGGAGCAAATTTAACAGGGGCAAACTTATCGGGGGTTAACATAACAGGTGCAGATCTACGCAATGCTTATTTAGCTAATGCCAAGTTAACTAATGTTAATTTAGATGTGGCTCGCCTTGAGGGAATAAAAGGAATTGCCGAAACCGCTGCTACAGCAGAGCAATTTCATCGTTGGGGAGTCAGAGAATCTGAGCGCGGTAACTATAATGCAGCGATCGCCCATTATAATAGAGCGATTAAAATAGATCCTGAATTTGCCCCTGCATATCTCGGTTTGGGAATTATTCAGTACAATTTTGACCATCGTATAGAAGCCAAAGAGAATACTAAGATAGCTGAAAAACTGTTTAAGGAGCAAGATCACGAACTCGGATACAAAACAGCGATGGATTTTCAAAAGAAAATGACTTTAATCCAAGAAGCAGAGGATAATGTAGCCAAGCAAGAAGGTGGCATGGGTCATGTAGGCAAGTTTATGGGTAGTGTTGGATCTTTACTGTTGCAGTTACTACTTTAATCGGGCCTTACCGTTTTACAATTCAACAAAAAAGGATCGCCAATATGGACGCTCCTTTTTTGTCAAAAGCTACTAATAGCTAACTAGATAATCTTAAACTTACGTAGACCAAAGTATAGTCCTAAAGCAATCCCTGTATATAAACCCATAATTAATAAAAAAGCAATTACGCCACCCATTGAATATCTCCCTTAAGGTTTTTTAATTTTTTTAGACTCATAGTATTTTACCCGATCGCCTGAAACTCAAACCGATCGAGTTAAATAGGATCTAGGCGATCGCTTGCTTGACTCTATAGTTGACTAGAGAGTTTAAACTAGAAGAAGTCGAGCTATAAAAAAAATTATGAGCAATCATCTTCGAATTGGAGAACTAGCCAAGCAAACGGGTTTAGCTGTAGGAACTTTACGTTATTACAGCGATTTAGGACTATTACAGCCAGCCCAAAGAGGAGACAATGGCTATCGCTACTATAGCCAGGATGCGAGTCAACAGGTAGAATTTGTCAAAAAGGCTCAGGCTTTGGGATTTACCCTCGAAGAAATCAAACAAATTCTTAATGTACGCGATCGCGGTGAAAAACCCTGTAGCTTAGTACAAGGATTACTAGATAATAAGATCGAGCAACTTCAAATTCAAATTAAGCAAATGACCTTATTCAAAGCAGAATTGGAAGAGTATCGCACTGCTTGGATCAATAATCCTAATCCCGAATCGAATTCCCAAGAAGTCTGTCCCCTTATTTCTAGCGTATCCCTAAGTTCTGCATCATAATTGTTCTTCTTTAAATAGCCTTTCATTCAAAGTTTAAAAATGAGCTTTCAATCATTAATCGCCCACAATGGAAATCCCCATTTAAAATCGAGTTCGGTAGAAAAACCCAAGCCATCCACAACGGAAATCAAACCTATTCCCAAGCCCAATCTGCATAATTCCCCAATCGTTGCACCTGAATCCAATCCAACATCTGAAAAGCAGATTGAAGAAGTCCCTGAGGCTAATGTCAAAGAAACAAAAACAGAAACTTTAACTACTATAGATCCAATCTCACCCAAATTAGACACTGTAACCTTAATTCCAGGTTTTGAAGAGTCTATATTTGCTTTTTTAATTGCTAGTCCTTTTTTACTATTGGGATTAAAGAAATGGATACATAAATAACCACTTTGTAATTAATTAAAATACCTATATTTATTTCATGGCAATTAATAAAGCTCGTTTGCGCCATTTTCACTATATTCTTGCTCCGATAATGTTTTTGCCAATATTTGTCACAGCGATTACTTGTTCACTGTTTCAAGTGGCAGCGATTACTGGTAAAAGCGCAGACTATATCTGGCTATTAGATTTACATCGAGGCAAGTTTGGCAGCATTAATCTAGAGCTTATTTACCCCTTAATTAACGCTTTTGGTGTTTTGTTTTTAGCTATTACTGGAATTATGATGTGGCTACAAATTAATAGAAAGTCTAGAAAGACACAGTAAGTAATTATTAATTGCGCAAAATTAATTTCCTGGTAACGATTTTAGTTTGACTAAAATATTTAGCTATAATGCCCACCATACTTAGCTAACTACTTCAGCCTTTAGCGATGACTACTAGTATTAGATTACCGCGTCGATTTCGTCCCACTCTGTCTCAAAGTTTGACCATCATTGGTTTAGTAATCACATTAACCTTTATTGCGATCGCTTTACTTGCCCCCACATTACAAGATATTGGCTGGCTACAAGATCCCACAGAAGCTTTAGCTAATCCAATCCATGAAGCACCAGGGGCAGAATATTGGTTTGGTACAACCCGCCAGGGATATGATGTCTTTTCCCGCACTCTTTATGGCACTCAAGCAGCCTTAAAAGTAGTGGTACTGGCAACCACTATTAGTTTAATCTTAGGAGTTCCTTTAGGGCTAGTCAGTGGCTATTTAGGGGGCAAAATAGATAAGGTTTTGATCTTCTTTATGGATACGATTTATACTCTACCTGGATTGCTATTATCTGTAACCTTGGCTTTTGTAGTGGGCAAAGGGGTATTAAACGCAGCCTTAGCTTTGAGTATTGCCTATATTCCTCAATACTACCGCATTGTTCGCAACCATACGACTAGCGTTAAAACAGAATTGTTTATCGAAGCTGCACAAGCAATGGGCGCACCAACTAGCAGAATCTTATCTCGCTATCTATTTTTTAACGTAATTCAAAGCGTACCAGTCCTATTCACCCTCAATGCTGCCGATGCAATTTTGATTTTAGGTGGCTTGGGTTTCCTTGGTCTTGGATTACCTCCAGAAGTACCAGAATGGGGTCACGATCTTCGACTAGCCTTAGACGCTCTACCTACTGGAATTTGGTGGTCAGCGACATTTCCTGGTTTAGCCATGACAATTATGGTGACAGGCTTATCTTTAGTCGGAGAAGGCTTGGGAGATATGCTCAATCCCAAATATGCGAAATAAATAATTGTTGAATAAACTTTGTCAGGGCATTTAATTAAATGCCCTAATGATGAACTATTATTTTTTACTCAAATCGAATTCTTCTAGGTAATAAGTCTCGTCTACTTCTACCAATCTTTTTTTGCCCGTTTCCAGCTTGAGGGCATTTCCTGGGTTGGGTGGTTTGGGACTTTCAGGATCGCCGTCTCTAAAGTCATCCCCACCATCAGAAGAATTAAATAGCCAGAACAACCATGACACAAATAGACCAAATAAA
This sequence comes from uncultured cyanobacterium, assembly GCA_963799375.1. Classification (GTDB taxonomy): domain Bacteria; phylum Cyanobacteriota; class Cyanobacteriia; order Cyanobacteriales; family Xenococcaceae; genus Waterburya. The sequence continues at coordinate 44,810 of CAWCWY010000003.1, read as the reverse complement.
TATGCCACGGCTAAAACGATCGCGAGTCTTAATGCTATTACGAACATGATTTCTGGTTAGTTTCCTATTACAGTCGAGAAGGATCATTATATTTAGATTATAAAACAACTTAGGCGATGCTAATCTTTAGTCTTATTATCGCTTCATGATTTATTGCTTTTAAAAAAGGCGATCGCGCTCTAAAGCTAGCCGTTAGGCATCGCTTTCCTTATATTCTCATAATAAATTTGTTATAAAAGAGAAAAAACTAGAGAGAATAAAAACATTAATGAAATACAAAAGATGTAGACCAGAAAAACGAATTTATCGTAATTTAGCTTTAGGAATAATTACCTTTATAGTCTTAGCAACAGTACTGCCTAACGTAGTTTAGATTAAAATTATTCACATCGAATATTGATAAAATAGCATTTACAACCACAAAAAAAGATAAACAAAAAAGGTAGTAAGAAGCTATTATTCTCACTACCTTTTTTTACACTAAATTATAAAAGCAATTTTTGATTTACTCTTTTACTTCGCTATCATTTCTTTGTAATAAAGTTTTCAAGCCAAATATACCAGCAATAATAAGCAAGCCAGCACTAGGAGAAAAATCAAAAGGAACTTGTTTTGCACTCAAATTATCTACTAGTAAAGCAGAAGAGCGATCGTAATTATCAACATCAACTACTCCAAAACCAACTCTATAGCGATAAGTACCTTCACCTAATCCAGTCAAGGTTAAAGTTTCCAGATTATTAGTAGTGTAATTATCAATATTATGATGAATAAAATCATTATCGCCATTGGGATTTATTACAGTTCCATTAGGAGCATAGATATCTTGATCGCTATCTCCTAAAGTTGTAACTAATCCAGAAGCAAAATTAGAATCATTTAAAAAACCATCACCAGTGTTATTGGGAGCATTCGCAATAGAAACAAAACTAAAGTCTTGACTGCCAAAATCAGGACTCTTGCCATCATTGCTTAAATAAGCCCAATTAAAGCTGAGGTTGAAGCTATTGCTGCCACTGCTAACATCAGCACTAGAAATAGAAACTATAATATCCTGATAAATACCAGAGCCTTCTTTTGGCGTGCGGAAACCAGAAAGATTGTCGCTTCTGGCAATCCGAAAGGCACTAGTATCAAGGTTAAGAAAGGATTGTAAATCGCCTGAACCTGTATTATTTTCGATCAAAGTGTCTGCGTCAATCGGATCAATTCCTGATTGATTAAAATCAAAACCAGCATCGTCACTACGATTGTTAACACCATCACGATAGCCAGTGGTTACAATAGCTTGACTAGGATTGCTTAAAGGATTGACCGTATCAATTCCTGTATTGAAAGTTGCATCACCAGCAGATGACCAACTGTTAAGAGAACCATCAGGTAATGGTTCATCAAAACCACCATTACTGAAGGTAATGTCAAAAGCATGAGCAGGATTAATTAAAAGCAGATTGCTGATAGTTATCAAACCTAGAGTACTGCTGATATAGACTAGCGATTTAGAAAAGTTAGATAAAGACATAGGTAATTATTGAAAAATTTGAGAATTATGAAAAGATTTGAGTAGAAATATTAGATAGGTTTTAGCTGGGGTAAACAATGTTCCCCCCGACTGCGAAAACTAGAAAATGAAGTCACTAGCATCAATATCAGCGACATTAGTGTCACGGAGTAACACAACATCTTTATTCAAAATGTCGTCTCCATCATCATCAGGATCTTCATCAACTACAATCATTGCACCAGAGCCAAAGGCAATTCTTTCCACATAACCTGCATCAAAAGGATTACTATTGGCGGGAATGCTAAGAGAGCTTAATTCGTTATTAAAGATATCGCTAAAGTCTAGTCTGTCTACGCTGACATCAAAATCGGTTATCACATCAACACCATCACTAGTGATATTGAAGTGATAGCAGTCAATACCAGCACCTCCACTTAAAGTGTCTTGTCCTGCACCAGCAGTAATGAAGTCATTGGTTGTGCTGCCAGTGCGATCGATAACTTCCGAACTACCCGTACCAGTAATTACGTTTTTAAGTATCAAACCCGCATCTAAGTCTTGATTGAATTCACCAGCACCGAGAGTAACAATTTGACTCTTACCATCACTATCAACATCACTATCAATGGTGTCGTCACTACCAACGTCAGATACAGTAAACAATGTATTAACTGGTAGGCTGGCTTGGTCTACTTGAACTTGGTACTCAACTCCAGGAGTCAAGCCATCAAAGTAGTAGTCTCCATTTCCAGATGTAGTGGTGGTTGCGGTAGTGTTATCTCCAGCTGTACTGATTAAACCATCATTTCCACCGCCAGTTAAGATGACATCAACTCCGTTTAGTCCTGTTTCACCTGCGTCTTGGATGCCATCGCCATCGCTGTCAGTAAAGACTTTATCTCCAATTGATGCGAGTTGCTTGTCTACGAAGTTATTTCCTACACTAATTTGTCCAGTGCTAAGAGTAATGGCAATAGTATTATCGTTAGCTCCATCGCTATCTTTTACATCACTGTAATTAGCATTTAAGTTTGTTTGGACTACGGTGTAGTTTCCTGGGGGAAGATTGTCAAAGCTATATGCTCCAGAACCATCAGTAGGCATACTGTCAATTTCAGTCCCGTTTAGAAACAAGGTGACAGTTACGCCAGTAATCTGAAGATCTCCGATAGTATCTCCATTAGTATCTTCTAAGACAGTTCCGTTAATTTCACCTAGTTTTTCATCAACAAAATCATTGCCACTATCAGTTTCACCTGCTCCCAGAGCAACCGTTATCTTATTATCATTCGTATCTTCTAAGTCTGTATCCGCGCCACTGTCGATAACACTATCTAGTTCAAATACATCACCATAAGTAGCAAGGTTAGTTTGCTCGACTCGGTAATTATTAGCGGTGAGATTTTCAAAGCTATAGTTACCAGAACTATCGGTGGTATCTGTAGTAGTGATGTTATCTGCGGATTCATCTACACCAGTATTAGGATCGTCGTCAATAATTCCATCTGCACCACCACTAGTCAGAGTAATAGTTACTCCTGATAGGTTTTGGTCGCCAATATCATCGTTATTGGTATCTGCTTTGACGTTGCCACTGATAGTCCCACTCAAGTCGTCATTGACTATTGTGCCAACACCTTGAGCATTATTAATACTGCCATTGACAGGATTAGTTAGATTAACAAAGAATGTTTCATCTGCTTCTGGTGGGATATCTCCATTAATGGTTATGGAAATAGTTTGGCTAGGTTCTCCATCAGCAAAATTGAGGGTATTGCTCTGGCTAACATAATCACTATCACCAATGGTAGCTGTATCATCGGCAGTGGCAAAGTCTACACTAGCTGTTCCACTTGTGTTTCCAGTACGAGTAACGGTAAAAGTAAGAACCTTGGTATCGCTGTCTCCTTCGACAATACTGGCATTATTGATGGAAAAGACAGATGTTTGATCGTCGTCAATAATAGTTCCCGTTCCCGAACCATCGGCAATATTGGCATTAAAAGGGTTGGAAAGATCGACGGTAAAAGTCTCGTCAGGTTCTATATCAGTGTCACCAACTGTATTGATAGTAATAGTTGCATTGGTTTCGCCTGGGGCAAAAGTAACAGTACCAGTTTCAGTTACATAGTCATCATTGCCAGTAGTTGCAGTGCCGTCATTAGTAGTGTAACTCACGGTAACAGGTTGACTGCTAGGACTATCTAAAGTGATAGAGAAAGTTAAAACTTTTTGTCCTGTATCGCCCTCAATAAGTTGAGCATCACCTATAGAGATATTAGGAGTAGGATCGTCATCAATAATTGTTCCTGTACCAGTATCGCTGGTGTCCCCAACATTACCACTAACAACATTGTTAACTCCTAAAGTAAAGGTTTCATCTGGTTCGTCAGCGATGTCGGAAACGGAATCAATTCTGACTTGGATACCCGAACTACCGCTAGGAATAGTAACTTCTGTACCGTTTGTTCCTCCTGCGAGAATCCAGGTTGTGCCACCATCAGTACTATATTCAAAATTAGTCGTTTCGTAATCACTTGTTCCTGTAGCAGTGCCATCGGTGGTAAGAAGATCGAGGACAATATCGGGGCTGCCAGCAGGAGTGGAAAGATCGACGTTAAAAATTAGTTGATTGCTTTCGGTAACGCTAGCATCACCAATAATGACATCAGGAACAGTACCATCGTTAAGAGTAAGAGTTGTGCTATCAGTATCCGTTACAGTTCCTTCAAAACCTTCTTTAGCAGTAACATCAATGTCAAATTCTCCTAAAGTGCTAGGAGGAGTCCAGGCATATTCATAAATTCGTCTTGCCATCAACTGTAGTGTCGATATCATCAGTAGAATCTAAGAGGAATAGTAGTTAAAGAATTGCCATTAGGATCGGTAATATCGATATCCAAACCAGTGATATCGTAGTCGCCAAAAGGATCTTCTACTTGAACGCGAATATAAACCTCTTCACCATCAGCGGCAGCATTAATTTGGTTTCCACCACCAGCAGCATCGTAAACACCAATAGAAGTGATATCGATAATACTTCTAGTATTGAAGTCGATTTTAGAAGGATAGGTTGCACTGTCGTAGAGAAGATCGAAAGCAAGATTGGGATCGTTGTTGGTAATTTCAAAAGAAACGTCTTCACCAGCAGGAATAGTTACATTACTGTCTAGGGTTGTTGTCCAAGTTACTGGATATATAGTTCCAGTATGGAATGCCAACGGAAGTAGGATTACCTAAAGTAGCAATTGTTACTGGAATCATCACCATAGGTAAGATCAATGGCAATATTAGATGCTGTTGTCGGAGTTCCAGTACCAATATCTAAGTAAGCAGTAATGGTAACTGGATTGCCAGCAGGCATCTCGAAATCAGATTGCATCGAGATAGACTGATTAAAAGAGACACTATCATTGCCTGTAATAATGGCGAAATTGCTAGACCTGCAACTCCAATGTATCCATTTACTTCATCAATATTAACTGTAATATTGCCCGTAGCTGTAGAAGTGACGATTGTAGCAAAAGTATCTAAATTGGCAGTTGAGGCTACTACATCATTGACAAAGAGTTGATTTGCATTGAAGTTTTGACCAAAATTAGCATCATTTGTGCCATCGCCTGTAATAGTGACATTTTGATTGTCAGCAAATCTATCTAAGCCGAAAACATAAATTTCGTAGTTAGCATTTGATTGCAAACCACTCCAAGTTGCTGTCAATCCAGTTTGATCCCAGACGTTATTAGTAATTAAAGATAAATCGTTGGTATGAGTGGGAACAGTACTAGTGTTGCCTGTATCTGTACCGCCTGTACCCAAGAAATCGAGAGCTAAATTAATACCTGTACCAGTACCATTCTCTTCATCAATTAGATTGGTTAATGTGGTGTCAGCATACCCAGTAGCAGACCAGTTATTGGGTGAAGCTGTACCATCAGTAGTTGCATCAAAGTCTACACCAACGAAGAAGTCGCTGAGAGCAGCAGAAAAACTACTTTGAGAAGAAGTAGAATCTACAGGATCGCTATTAGCGGGATCGATACGGTCTAAATCATTGGTATCAGAAAGATAAAGGGTTTTAGTTGCAGTGGGAATTTCAACTTGAGTTGTAACAGCAATATTCAGAGTTTCTTCGTCAGAATCAATTGTTGCGGAGTTGGTAATGCCTTCTAATGGACCATCATAAGGATCGTTGATTAATAAGTCGTAAGTAACATCAAGAGTTCCATCAACTTCTATATTGCCAACGTTGCGACCATCATCAAAACCATTAAAAATACCATCATCATCGAAGGGAAAAGGTGTGCCCGATGTGTCATCACCAATAGCTACGCCATCAACTGTAGAACTACCTGGAACATAAGTAGTTCCTTGGGGAATAGTATCGTTGACGTTGACGTTACCAAGGATAACAACCCCGTCATTACGAACATTGATGGTATATTCTAGGGTATCTCCTGGGTCTACTACTTGAAGATTGGCATTATCAATTTCTAACTCCGCTGTTTTGGAAGCATAAGCAATAGGCAGAGGTAAGATTGCTGTACCAACGTCAATTGCAGGACTACCTAGTCCTGCGGTGTCTGGATCTTGTCCCCATGCACCACTGATATTTGTACCGTCAGTAGTGTAGATTCTTGCCCCAGTCATATCACCATCTGAGGAGTCGAAAATCTTGACTGATTCTAATTCTTCAAGGTCATAATGTTCGTCATATTTATTACCATTAGGATCGGTTTGAGTACCTTGGCTTAAGTCTCCGCTGTAATTGACATAAACGCGGGTGGCAGCGACTGGCGTAATCCAAACAGGACTATAGGATGCTTGATCTGGCTCACCGTCTGGTGTTACTGCACCAGTATCATTGTTTATTAAGTCATCACTACCAGGTGCATAACCAATGACAATTACTGGATTGAGATTGCTGTCGGAAATTAAATTGTGTCCCCAATCGTAAATAGAGTTAATTTCAACACCGCTAATTGTTCGAGCAGCATTTTCTGGAGAACTGACGGTAGATATAGCAGCAAATTTTTCAGCAGCGTTATTAGTATAAAAACGATATCCCGATCCTGATTCCAAGACATGACGAGCTACGGCTGGTACTGTTGTCGATCCTGCTGGAACGTTAAAACTACCAGAGACTAAAGTATTAGTATTGTCACGATAGTCATAGTTAACGGTAATTTGAGAACCATTAGGATTATAAATAAAAACGTTGGTTGGGACACTATTAGCATTGCCAACAGGACTATAGTAAGTATTGCTCCACTGCTCGTCGGGATAAAGAGTGTACCAACGAGAAGCAAAGAAAGTACTGGGTGGATCTTCTGAAACATTCCCTGTAATTAAATGAGCTTGGATTGGCTTGGTGGCATTGACAGTAGCTCCCGATTGTATTCCGCCATCGACAAAATGAGTTTCACCTTCATTTAGAGAAACAGTAGTGTCAATAGTTCCATCACCATCAGAATCGATATCAATGCTAGTACCATCTTCAGAAGCAGAAATAGTTAGACCAACATATTCAAATAGTTCGGTTATGCTACCAGTACTATCAGTGTCAATGTCTTCACCAATGGGAACAGTAAAGTTAGTACCATATTTACTGGTATCGAAAACTTCCCACGCACCAGCTAAAAGAGTTCCTGTGCGGTCTGCCCAGGCAGTGCGGTTTGCTACGATAGCTTTGGATGCACCAATTTTGTCTTTAGCATCGAACAGTTCGCTAGTACCGCGAGGTACAGGTACATCGTTTTCTAAGAATAATGACATCACCCGCATCAAGCAAGTCAGTGGTATAACCTGGAGGTTTACCATTACTATCATCGTTATCTCCCCAGATTTCGGTGCTGCTTTGGATGGGGTTGCTGATATCTGTTTCGTAACCATCTCCACCTTCCCAATGATCGTAGTAAATAACCGTGTTGTCGGTAGAAACAGTAAGATAAGTAATACTATTAATAGGGCTATTCGGATCTCTAGTTGAGCCAGCCGTAGCATTGACGGTTAGTTTTTTGAAAGCATCAAAGATATCTTCTTCTTCACCAGGGAGATAGAAAAACTGAATTGCAGGATCGGAGTCAGTAAAACTGTGGCTTGCGAGTTTGCTCGAATTTAAACCTGTCGCAGTTAGGTCAAAGGAAGAATTGAGGGAATCATCAGGATTGACATACCAAGTGGTGATGATAGTACCGTTAGCTTTGCCATCCAAATCGTTTACGCTACCATCAGTAACCTGCCAAGGAGCGTGTCCTCCTCCTGTGTTGGGCGTACCATCGTTATGCAATACCTGTAGCTCAACGGTTTCACCAGGCTCGAAGTTTTCACCAGTAATCGTGGCAGTGCTTCCTGGGGGATAGTCTTGTTTATCGGTGGTTACGGTGGGTTCGTCGTCAGTGATGTCCGCGTTTAAGTCTGGTGCTAGTTCTGGAGCAAGAGGGTTATCTTCTTCTAAGATTGCTGTATAGTTGCGCTGTACTTCTGGAGTAAAAGCTAAAGCTACATCGATGCCTTCGGCTAGCTTCGCAATCGCATTAGTAGCCGAATCTAAATTCCAATTACCACCTAAATCTGCATTACCAATGGGAGTAGTAGAAGCAGCAATTTCTGCACCAGTAATGTTGTGCAGCTTGGTAATAAATTCTTCTCCAGCATCCCCCGCAGCAACGTTACAACCGTAAATAAGGATGGAGGAACAAGGAACGAGGAACGAGGAAGAGAACCAGGTTTTTAGTTCTGATTGATAGTTATCTAATGTATCAAGACTAAGTTGAGTGTTGCAGAGATATAAGCAGCCTGGAGAACCGTGAGAAACAATATGTATTGAAGTGTAATTGTTTCTTTGGTTTAGGGTTTCGGTAATTTGAGAAATGCCATTGCGATCGCTTTTTAGAACAACTACTTCTATTCCTGCTGCGACTCCATTAATCAGGATTTGAAGATCTGCAACTTGAGAATCAATAAAAACAATTTGTTGGTTAGCTAGCATAGAATTTTGAGAGATAGATGTTGATTACAAATAAATTGAATGAGCGATCGAGAATAATAAATATAGTTATTAATAAAATTGAAAATAAAGACAATTTTTAGATAAAAAAGGTGATCTAAATCACTACAAGAATGTGTTTTAAATCACCCTGTCATCTATTTAACAGAATATTCTCTGACTAATGAAACGACATCAGGGAATTAGCTGGCTTTTTATATCTTTTTTGACTACGAAATTTTGCTTAAGTGAAATAATGCTTAAAGGAAATTACTTAAGCAAAATTTCTCAAATTTAAATAATCGAGATAATTTTAGTTATATTTGCAAGGATAAACAACTAAGCGTTGCGAATCAATTGTTACCTCCCTACATAAATAATGAGAATAAATACTGAGGCAATAATACGGAAAACAATGCTAATTTATTAGTATTAATTTCTTATATTTAATTGCTAAATTAAAATTTATCAATATTATTTGAAGCTAATATAAACACAAGGAAACCACATTTGTTTAGTAATTTGTTGAGAGTAACTAAATAACAGCTTTAGCTTTTACAACAACTTCAAAGGTTATTATTGCTTATTTATTAATTACTTATTACCTATTACTTATTACTTAAGTTACTGTATTGATAGTAAAGGTAATAGTAAAGTAAAGAAATAGTATACTAGGGGAGCAGTAAAAACGTAGCTATCAGTGCGATCTAAAATGCCTCCGTGTCCAGGTATTAATTGTCCTGAATCTTTAACTCCTGCATCTCGTTTCATCATCGATTCAGTGAGATCCCCTAGCAAGCTAGTGATGCCAATAAGCGTTCCTAACATCACACCGCTGATCTGCCAGGCGGGAAAATTAAAATACCACGCCCCCAATTCTGCCACAATTAAACTGCCTAAAACGCCAAATACTGCACCTTCTACGGTTTTCTTAGGGCTAATATCAGATAGTCTGGTGCGCCCAAAGTTCTTACCCATAGTATATGCACCGATATCTGCTGCCCAAATACAAGCCATTACCAAGAAAGTCAGTGTTAATGCGGGGGGAAACTGACTGGGATTTAGCCAAGATTCTGGCCAATATCCATTGAGAGGTAAGTTACTGGCATTATTGGCATTGGGAAGACTAACTCGCAAACGCACCCAAAAAGTAGGCAGATAGCCTGCATAGAATAAGCCTAGAATTGAGCTAGCAATATCAGCAATAGTTGCCATTTTAGGCTGAAACAAGAGGTAAAAACAAACAATTGTTCCCCCAAGGCAAAACATAGCATCGGTAACATTGGGAGCAAGAGTAGAGCTAATCAGCAATAATTGAGAGACAACCAAAGTCGTCTTTGCTGCGGGTTCAACCCCCTTTGCCCGAACCAAACGGAAGTATTCTAATTGCGCTAAAACAATTAGAACGCCAATACCAAAGGTGAAATACCATCCGCCGAGAACAATCATTCCCAAGGCTAAGGCGATCGCGACTACTGAACTAACTATACGAGACAAGGGCATAATGCGTTGCTACTACAAACGCTGATTTAAGGTTAAAACTTAGTTTAAGACAACATATATGAAAGGTTAACAAATTACTGCTTCAAGTCCTAGTGTTTGTTTACAAGAAGCAACCAGAAAGTTTGATTTTATGATTTTACAAATACTTATAGTTTTTCGCCACTTAAAATGAACATTGGATTAACCGCAGCAAAAGTCTGGTGCATTCCTCTGGTTTCTAAACGATTCACTGCCGACTGGACTACTTCAATATTACGGGCTTGGAGTTCTGATAAACCTTCGGAAATAATATATAGATTTTCTAGATTGTTGACGGTGGCAACAATACGCCCTTCTGGTTTGAGATATTTCCAGGTTTGTCTGAGAATATCTTTGATTGGTTTACCTCCCTCAACACAGACAACATCAGGTTGGGGTTGGATGTCTTTTAAACATTTGGGCGCACTACCTTGAATTACTTTGACGTTATCTACGCCAAAGCGATCGCAGTTACGCTCGATCAAACCTGCAACTTCATTATCTCTTTCTATGGCAATTATTTGTCCTTGGGGGCATAGTAAACCTAATTCCACAGGAATTGTCCCTGTACCTGCGCCAACGTCCCATAAAACTGAATCTGGTTTCATCCGCAGGGAAGAAATGATTAGAATACGAACTTCTCTTTTACTCAAGGGAATGCCAGGTAGGCGTTCAAACAGTTTGTCAGGAATGCCAGGAGTTTTATAAGGCCAAAGCATAATACATTTGCCATTTATCATTGATCATTTATCAATTAATTATTAGTGCTGTTTTAGTATTTGTATGGTTTGGAGGGTTGGATCGTTACACCCCGTAATAGTTCCTCCTGCTGCTACAACTTGTTGCAAATATTCGATCGCTTTGGCAGTAATGACTTCTCCTGGCATTAATAGGGGTATTCCTGGGGGATAGGGACAGATCAATTCTCCACAAAGGCGATCGCTTGCTTCGTTGATAGGTGTTGTTTCGGTAGAGGCAAAGTAGGCTTGGCGGGGGGAGTAGTAGGGTGAGGCTGGAGACAAGGCGTGCTTTGTCTGTAAAGGGTAGTAGGGTGAGGCTAGAGACAAGGCGTGCCTTGCCTGTACAGGATAGTGGGGTAGTTTTGTTAGAGATTGGATTAGGTTTTGGATGTCTTGGGGGGTATTGCCGAGGGAAATAATAAAGGTGAGGTGTTGTAGTAGGGGAAGTTCGCAGGTTACGTTAAGCTGTTCGTGGAGGATTTCGTCTGCTTCAAAGCCTGTTATACCTAGTTGGGATACGTTGATAGTAAGTCTGGTAAGATCGAAATGATGACAGCCTCGTTTGGTATGGGGTTGGAGGATAGATAAGTTGGGTATGGTTGCTATTTGGTTTCTTGCTTCTGTGGCTAGTCGGATCGTTTTGTCCATTAATTTTTTACCCTGAGTCTCTATTTGATGTCTGGCTGCATCTAACGAGGCTAGAAGTAGATAGCTGGGACTAGTGGATTGGACTAGCTGCAAAGCTTTACTAATTCTTTGGGGACAAATTCGATCGCCTTGAATATGTAGCATTGATGCCTGTGTCATAGCACTCAATGTTTTGTGGGTAGACTGGACGGTTAAATCTGCTCCAACACTCATGGCTGAAGGAGGAAGGCTGTCGTGGAAAGCAAAATGTGCGCCGTGGGCTTCATCTACCAGTAACGGAATATTATATTGATGGGTAAGATCGGCGATCGCTTTTAAATCGCTACAGATTCCCTGATAGGTGGGGTGCAGCATCATTACCGCTTTGGTGTCGGGATGTTCTTTTAAAGTCTGTTGTAGAGCATCAGGGGTAACATTATAAGCCAATCCTTCATTTCTATCGTATTCTGGATTGATAAATATTGGTATTGCTCCAGATAAGACTAAACCTGCGATCGCTGATTGATGAATATTCCTGGGCAGAATTATTTTATCTCCCTCACCACAAACGGCTAAAATACCAGCCATGATGCCACAGGTTGAACCATTGACCAAAAACCAAGTTTTGGCTGCACCAAAAGTATCTGCTGCTAATTCTTGTGCTTTTTCAATTACTCCTTCTGGGGCAAACAAGTTATCAAGTTCTGGTAATTCGGGTAAATCTGCTGCAAAGACGCTTTTTCCTAATAATTCTAATAATTCTGGGCTAATTCCTTTACCTTGCTTATGTCCAGGGGCATAAAAAGCCGAGTGCGGTTTTTGGGCTGATTTTCTTAAAGCATTTAGTAAGGGAATATCCATTTCTCAAATTATCAAAACAAAAAAATTACTGATTAATGTATAGAAAAGACATACTTTTTCTCTAGGAAAATTATGATGAATAAATTTAAATCCAATCTACTATTGTTAATCCTTTTAATATAACCGCTAACCTTATTCTCTCTGCGGTTCAAGCGCAGGAAAATGCTGCCACCACAGGAACTCCCAAGCAGTCTACATTCATTCTGAGATCGCAACGGAATTAACCGCACTAGAAAATGAATTGCCAAATGCCACTTCTGAAGAAATGGCGATCGCTAAGGCAAATTACTTTATCGAACAACAAGTTGTGGTCTGATGCTCTACAACAACTATCTTTAGTAGAAAATCCTTCCTTCGAGCTAACTAGCAAGATCCCTCTCGATTGAACAATATCTTTGTAATCCAAATGGTTAATAACTTATAGCCAAAAACAAAGCTTCTTTATCTTGCGATCGCCGTGCCTAAAAGACAGGCTCTCTCTAAGTTTGCCCCATCAACGTTGCTACCTTCTAGTTCGGCACAGAGAAGATTTGCTCCTGCCAAATTTGCTCCTGCAAGATTTGCTCCTCGTAAGTCGGCTTCTTCTAAATTTGTCTCACTCAAGTTTGCTCCTTGCAAGTCGGCTTGAGACAAATTTGCTCCTTTGAGATTGGCACTGTTGAGGTTGACTCCTCGTAAGTCTGTACCCCTCAAATCGACTCCTTTGAGGTCAACTCCAGTGAGGTTTGCACCACTCAAAAATGCTCCTGATAGAGAAGCTTGGGATAATTTTGCCCCCATTAGGTTTGCTCCTCTAAGGTTACTACCTCGTAGATCGGCATTACTAAGATCGGCTTGCATTAAATTAGCCCCTAGCAAGTTAGCTCGAATATCGGCTAATTTTAAGTTTGCTCCTAATAAATTTGCTCCATCTAGTCTTGCTCCTTTGAGATTGGAGTTAGAAAAATCTACGCCGATTAAATTAGCTCCTGCAAAATTAATTTTTTCTAGCTGGCAATTAGCTAAATCTTCATCTTCTAAATCTACCCCTGGAAAATGCTTTTTTTGTCCTGCACGAATTGTATCTACGGTCATTAATTTATATTTGGTTTTTATTAAAAATGAATCTAATCTAATATCCCACAACTTCTCCATCAACTAAGAAGAAGTTGCTTTTTTATTAACATCACTAGAATTAACTAGCCACATTCCCGTAGCAATTTTTGGTCGATAGGCTTGGAGTGTCATACCCTGCTGCATTCCCATAACCAAGAGAGATAAAGCGTCAAGTAGCTTAGGATCGTATCGCTTACCCGCCAAAGATTGACAGTCTGCTAACGCTTTTGCCAGAGGATTCTTATCAGAGGAATATTGCTTATATGCCTTCATTTTTTGCTGGAAGTCTGCCAACAGACAAATTATTCGAGATTCCAAAGGAATAGCATCATAAGCTAATCCCGTAGGAATTCCCGAGCCATCCCATGCTTCTCTTTGATGAGTCAAAATTTCAGATACGGCTTGTAACTGGGGCATTTCTCGCAAAATGGAGGCTTTGGAAGCAAAATTAACGTCACCTGCATCATTTTTCCGCACCTTAGACTGTTTGTTACGATCTTTCATAACATCAGGTAAGCCAACGCGGTGCAACAGTCCAGATAAATAAAGCCGTTTAGCTTGCCATGCAGGAAGATCGAGCAGTTGGGACATTGCTTCTGCCATTGCTGCGACTTCTGAAGCTGCCATCGGGTTGCTAACATCCGTTGCATCTAGCAGTTGAGCCATTCTCAAGAAAGCTTGCATTTCATTAGAAATAATATTTTCGTCCAAATCTTTAAAACCACTAAAGGTATCTACATTTTCTGGATGATGAAGATCTTTCTGGCTATTTTGCAGATACTTGACTACTTGAGACACCACTGCATCAAGATCGTCTCTTTGTTTTAAGCCGTATATATGAGACATTTGAGCTACCTTCTGTGTTAGCAGCTCTGCCAGTTCTGGCTTATATCCTTTAATGTGGTCGATGGTTAGTTCTATTGTTTCGCGGACTAAAGCTGGTTCAAACGTCCAAAAACCGTAAAATTTACGTTCTAAGTCTTCCTTGGGCTTATTTGCTCCGTAATCTGCATCGGATAATTCCTGACACAACACCATTGCCGTATAGGTAGGAGAAATAATCATCAAGTGCCATTCTTGTGCCACTGGATCTTGGGGTTCGATTTCTACTAATTCTACATTGGCTTTGTTACTAGTAGGATGGCTTTGAAATCCTCCATCAGGGGTCGTGATAATGGTTATGTGCTGAGATTTATCCGCTAAATCGCTATAACGATCCGCTTCTTCCAAATACCATTTACCACGCTGAAAAACGGCGATGGTTATCGGCTCACTATGAGTATCGAGAATAAAGTCTTCTAAAGCATGGCAGAGTGCTACCAAAGTGTTCTTGTAATAAACCCCTAAGTTTAAGGGTTGTTTACCATCACGATGAGCCTCATCTAATCTTCTTAATATCGAACCTTCCAGCATAGTAAAAATTGAGTTTATAAAAATAAAATGCGATTGCGGAGCTAGTCGAAGACATCGCTTTAGTTATGATTTTTGATAACTGCTATACGCATCTGTGGGTTAACATAAAATTTGGTTTCTAAACAGAAGCAGTCATTTTCTGTTTATCTGATTTTACAGGGGCGGTCAACGCTTCTTCTAGAGGAGCTTTACCTAACTTATTCTCTAAAATCTGCATTACTTCTCTACCAAAGTCATTAGGGTTCTGTTTCCAGGCTTGTAAACATACTGCACCAAAGAAAGATCCCAACGGTTCGGGATTCCAGAGTAACTTTTTGGCTGTCCAAGGCATTAAGCTCATAGGGTTATACCCAGGTTTTAAGATTTCTTTTTCAAAAGCATAATCCTCTAAATGAGTATGGGGCTGTAAACCAATAAAGAAAATAGCTGGTTCTACCTTATCTACGCCAAAGATAGCCTCTAGTTCTCGATGATAAGCAATGGTTTGCCTAATTGTCTCCTCGGTTTCATCAATTACATTAAAAGAATAGTTAACCGAAACCACATCATTAAACCCTGCTGTTTTGAGATCGCGACAGTTTTGCAACACAGTTTTCAAGTTGTAGCCCATTCGCATTTTACGAACTAGCTCTTGCGAACCGCTAGTAATACCAATTTCAAAATAGTTCATTCCTGTTTGTACCATGAGTTCGGCTAACTCAGGAGTAACATTATCCGCCCTGATATATGCTGCCCAGTGGATATCCTTCATCCCAGAGTCAACTATCTTTTGTAGTAATTCAATGGCATCAGGAATATATTTTTTGGCAGGAATAAACTGAGCATCAGTAAACCAGAAGTTGCGAATTCCTCTCTCATAAAGCTGGCGCATTTCTTCGACCACTTCATCGGCAGGGTTAATTCGTACCTGTTTTCCTTCGACTACGGTGTAGACACAATAGCAACAGTTATGGGGACAGCCTCTTTTTGTTTGTACTCCAATATAAAAATCATTTTCCTGAAGATAGTAGTTAAATTCAGGCCAAATGGTTTCAATATAGTCGTAGTTGCAGGCAGTTTTTTCAATTGGAGTGGGCCATTCGTGGATGAGTCTCTCTCTAATGTTATTTTCTCCAACTACGTAGCATCGTTCGTCACGAAACTCTTTATTGGCGAGAATTTTCTCTAACAATTGCTCCCCTTCCCCCACAGATACAATTGTGTCTTTGGGTAAATCTTGCTGCAACTGCTCGTAAAATACGCTGACCGCACCACCCCCAACCACAGCACGGGCATCAGGGCTATATTTTCTAGCTCGATCTAATCCTCTTTTAATCAGGCCTGTGTTGCGCCACAGTTCGCCATAGTAAGCAGTTGCTACCTTAAAACCACCTAAAGCACCCCGTAACTTAATCAAAGGGTTTTTAGCGTAGTAAAATTCAAAAGCGTTTTGCAACGGATTACCGCCTCTACCGCCAACGGGAGCATAAATTTGAATATCTCGCCAGGAGAATACCAATAAAGATGGCTTAAACTCATCAACACAGTTATCTAAAGCACTATTAAAGTCTAAAGGAGGAACAGTACCTAGATCGAATATTTTTTGTTCTACATTAGGAAAAAGCTTGTGAACGTGGTCTGATAGATAAACTACCCCGATGGGAAAAATCGGGTTACAGGGAAGACGAACATAGAGGACTCGCTGGTTCATGGTTTTTATATTGTTAAGTTTTGCGAATTTTATTAGTTAGGAGAAGGCGTAAAACTAGTTGTTTGCTTTCAATAGACATAATTTATTCATATAACTTAACTTTAGCGATAATATTTACTACAATCAACCAGGTTGCGAATACGTTCACGAAGTTCTGCTGTTTCTTGTACGAAAAATCAACTCATTTCCGTAAATGTAGATACCTAAAATGATGTTACATTATTTCACTTTAAACATGAGCTGATTGTGTCAGCAATTTACAATAATTATTAAGAAATTATTAAAATAAATTTAGAAAAATAAACTAGGTGATTCTATAACCAAAAGATGATATAAATGTCTATCGGTAGCTAGTTTTACAACCAGCAGGGATCGAGGGATGCTAGTTTATATATAGCAATAACAAACCTATTTTAAACCTCCTCACTACCCATGGCACAAATTTTAGATCCTCTTCCAAATGGCGAGAATAACTGCGTTCTTTGTTGTTATGTGAATGCCACCAGTCAGATTCAGATCGCCCGCATTACTAACATTCCCAATTGGTATTTTGAAAGAGTTGTATTCCCTGGACAAAGATTAGTATTTGAATCAGAACCCCAAGGAGTTTTAGAAATACACACTGGAATGATGGCTAGTGCCATTCTTTCTGACACGATACCCTGCACCAAACTGGCGTTGCAAGCAATTAGCCCAGAGTCAGGTAAAGGTAATGCTCCTCAAGACAATAATGCTCCTTCTGTTAATGTTGCAGTTTGATAACTCGCAATAGCGATCGCTTTTCAAGGCTTTTTAAATATCTGAATATTAGTTATATGTTGAATATAGTTTAAGGGATTGTTAATTTTGACAATCCCTTTCTTTATGGATTGACAATTTTCTATACTGAATAAAGACTTTGAATTCCATTTTAGGTAAAAGAAATTTGAATTTACCATCTTTTTTGTGGTTGTGGAGAATTGCTGCTTGGGCAATGGGAGGAGCGATCGCTTTTTATCTATTGCTGCTTCTTTCTGGAGGCTGGATGTTTTATGCCCGCACTACTAGAATTGGTCGTCCTCCTTGGCTGGCAAACGCTCACTATATCGGTGGGATAATTATCGTGTTTCTAGTAATTCTGCTGCTAGCGATCGGTGTAGTAGGCACAGTAGGATATTATGGCAGCCTGGGTCATTCCCCTCATCTTTGGTCAGGTTTGTTTGTCGTAGGGCTAATTTCTCTATCTGCTTGGAGTGCTAATCAAATTAGCCCTAGAAATAGCTGGGCGCGATCGCTTCATGTTAGTATCAATGCGATTTTGTTTGTGGGATTGGCTTACGTTTCCTGGACAGGTTGGGAAGTAGTGCAGAAATACTTGTAAGAACACAACGTAATGTCTATAAACATTTAGTTTCGGGGGAATTGCTGATTTGAGTTTGTGCTATTAAAAAGCAAAAGAAAAGATAGGTAAAATGATTACACTATCTTTTCTTTATTCAATTTAATTACTGTGCGAATTTACTAACTTTAAGTTTTAATTTAGTTAAAACTTAAAGTTAGCTCCTACTTCAAATCCAAGACTGCTGAAACCTTTGTCTTCAGTCTCTGAAATCTCGCCATTAACTCCAAATCGAGTTATTTCTACGACATTAAAAGCATTAAAGTATCGCACTTGTCCTATGATATCAATTGTCTCTGATATGGGATAACCAGCACCAACTTTTGCTTGCAAAGCCAACCCAGATCCTGAGTCATTATCGTCTCCTAAACTATCGGAAAGATCGCCTCCAAAATTAATACCAGCTATGCCAATGCCTGGACTGGCAAACACATAGAAACTTTTAAAGTTATCTGGATTTAAACTATATGTAAATCTAGGATTAACAAAAAAGCCATAGGAAGTATACGATGAATCTAGGGGGTCTGCATCACCACCAAAGACAAATGCTTCTATATCAGCACCTATCAAATCGCTAAATTTGTAACCGCCATAGATGCTACCACCAAACCCAGTACCTGGATCGACTGTCTGTAAATCGTTAACGCTTCCTGATGTAACGCCTACCTGAAAATCCTCTATTTCACTAGGAAGGAAAAGTCCTAAAGTTCCACCTGCGTAAATTTTCTTGTCGCCACTACTGCGAGTACGTCGAGTCCGAGTTCTGCGAGGAACTTGGGTAATTTCATCGCTTTGCTGCTGGTAATTAATGTCAAAATCATTGCAATTGACATCAGACTCGCACCCTACTTGATATTCGTTATATTTTTCCACGTCTTGTGCTTGAACTGCAACGGGAAGACCTGCAACTAATACAGCTGCTAAAATAGCATTTTTAATTTTCATTATTCTCACACCACAATTTGTAAACTAGACTTCTATAAGACAGGCTCAATTTAGATAATCCTAGATCTTTATTTTATTGATAATTTTTAAAAAATCAACCTTACTATTGATAGATGTTGTAAATGTAGCTTAACAAATTGCGATCGCATTATGTAGGTATCAATGCCATTTTGTTTGTTGGGCTAGCCTACGTTTCTTGGAGTTGGGAAGTAGTCCAGAAATATTCATGAAAAAAAGCTCAACCTAGTTTAGTCGTTTAAAACTAATAAGATAAGTTAAGCTTCGAGTTTATAGCCATATTGACATTTGTAGCCAAAGAGGTTTATGAGATTCTAAAAACCAAAAGTGACTCCCAAATCGACAGTAAAAGCGTCTTCATCTTCACCATCATCTGTGAAATCGGAATCACCTAAAAACAAATATGAGTATCTAGTCTGTCCAATAAGACTGATGGCATCAGAAATGGGATAACCTACGCCAGCCTTAGCTTGAAGTAAGAAACCTGATACGCTAGTATCAAAACCTGCATCATCTGCATCGTCTGCAACATCGCCTGTAAAACCTAGTCTACCGAAACCAATACCAGGTGAGACGAAAGCATAAATACTTTTAGAATCCTCACCGAAAGGATATCTAAACACTCCATTAGCAGCAAAACCTAGATAGTTGTATCCCAAATCATCAACATCAGTGCCACCGAAATAGTCAAAAATTTCTAATTCAGCACTAATTTTTTCGTTCAGTCTATATCCACCTAAAATACTACCGCCAAATCCTACATCAGCACCATCTCCTAGTTCTGCTAAACCGAGAGTCCCACCAACATAAAGTTTTTTAAAATCGCTGCTACTGCGAGTACGACGAGTTCTAGTTCTTTGAGAAACCGCATCATTACTTTCGGGTTGCTGCTCGTAATTTACGTCAAGATTATTATTGCAATCAGTCCCAGTTTCACAGCTTACCTGATATTTTTCATAATTATCTACTTCTTGCGCTTGGACTGCAATAGGAAGACCTGCAACCAAAATACCCGCTAAAATAGCGTTTTTAATTTTCATCGTTCTCACACCACCACAATAGGTCTAAAATTCCTCTTGGTCGATTCAACCAAGTATCTAATATTATTGTTATATTCGACGAGCTGTAATTCTTTTGGGACAGATTTTGAAGTGGCTATTATTTCTCCTATAGCTCAGTTTAAATGATTGAAAACAGAGAATATTTCAGTATTTTCATCTAAAAATGGTTAGTTTTTAAATAGTCCTTGAGGGCGGACTAAGAGAATAATCACCATGATTGCCAAGGCTACTCCCAGCTTGTATTCAGAACCCAATAAAGGGACGCTCAGTTCTTGAGCAATGCCAATAATAAATGCCCCTGCGATCGCGCCATAAGGATTGCCAATTCCACCTAAAATTACCGAAGCAAACATGGGCAAAATTAAAAACCAACCCATGTTGGGGCGTACTACCGCAATTAAGCCATACATTCCCCCCGCAAATGCCGTTAGAGTACCTGTAATTATCCATGTCCAGAGGACTACCCGTTCGACATTAATACCTGAAACTCTAGCTAAATCTATATTGTCAGCCACAGCACGCATGGCTTTACCAATTTTAGTATTTTGCAATATAAGATGGAGAGCGATAATAGCTGCGATCGCCAGTCCGATAACTATCAAGCGATAATAGGCAATACGCAAATCGCCAAACTGCAATGCAGGCACTACAGGCAATTCATATAATTGATTGCTGCCACCATAACGCAACAAAATGCCGTTGCGAATAAATAATGCCAATCCAATCGAAATAATAATTAGGGTGGTGTCGCTAGCACGGCGATCGCGCATCGGTTTCCAGAGTAAATATTCTGAAATTAACATTGCCACAATTGTCCCTACTGCGCCTAAAATCATCGATAACCAGATATTTAAGCCACTAGTATTAGCCAACCAAGTGAAATAAGCCCCTAGAGTCATGAAGTCCCCATGAGCAAAGTTGGAAAGATTGAGAATGCCATAGGTGAGGGTGAGACCTATCGCAGCCAGGGCTAAGATACTGCCGATGGCAATTCCATTGAAAACAAGCTGGAGATCGATCATTTTGAGGGATAAGGAATGAGGGATAAAAGATAAAGAAATTTATCCTTATTGGATATTAATAACTAGTAGCTTAAAGCTAGAAGCTAAAAACAGTGTCATTATCCGTGTTATCTTTTAAATCAGCAACACCAATTTTGTTTGTCCCAGAGCCTATCGCTATTAAGAGCGTGTCTCAAAGTGAGAACATTCATCACAAGGACCTTCAGGATTAATGGCGCAGCGAATGTAGGGAGATTGAGCATTGTTGGCACAATTGGTATCTCCAATGAAATATTTAGTGGCTGGTCTACGGCGATCGCTTTCAAGATAAGAATCTCCGCTATAAAAATCCCTATGTAATTGTTCTCGATGATAGCTAGTAGAAACTTGAGCGCGTCTTAACCTCATTTGCCAACGTTCCTTAGCTTGGCGAAAAATAACTAAATAAACTAAGGAAGGCAAAATGCTTAATAAGAGGATAAGAGCTAGCTTGATGACAAAATCGGAAAAATATGTAGTCATGGCTCGCTTGGAAGATACTTGTTGTGGAGAGCTAATATTTAGCAATCTAGCATTTATTATCTCAAGATAACCATCGTTGGCGGGATTAAACAGCAGATATTTTTATATTTCGTGGCTTATATAGTCGTAATTAGAAAATTATTGTTCCTTGTTCTTCAAGTATCCCTTGTGGTTCAAAAATTCCTCGATCAAATTCTCTAATTTTTACTTGTTTTGCCTGTAGTGCTGTTTGTAAAATTTCGGCTGCTAATCTGGGTTTTCCCGCTCCACAAAAAAATAAATCTGCTGCAAAATAACCACGTTCGGGCCAGGTATGAATTGCAATATGGGACTCTGCCAATGTGGCTGTGGCGGTAACACCTTGGGGACTAAACTGATGAACACATAGATCGATAAGAGTTGCTTGACCAACATTAATGGCTGCAATTAGTGCTGCGCGTATTGCGTCGGGATCGTTAAGTAATTCAGCAGGGGTTTGCCAGGCATCTATAACTAGATGAGTTCCCATTTGTTCCATTCGTTTGACCATGTATTAATTAAATTAGCCAAACCATTTTAACTAATACATGGTTGATTTTGTCTAATTGCTTTGTTGTTTAGCTTATTTATTCAAGTTTTAATGTGGTTCGCCAAATAGGATACAAGATGTATCTAACTGCCGAATCAAGCGATCGCTAATATTACTAACTGCTAGACCCCCCGCAGTACGAAGACGTACCGATCGCAAGATTACTAAATCGTGACTTTTGGCTTGAGCCAAAATTGTCTCTGCCGTATTATTGTTGCGAATAATTCTGACTGCCACATCAACTTTGATTTTAATTTGTGCCAGAAATTCTTGTATTTTGTTTTCTAAAGCTTCTACTTCTGTTTGGGGTGTTTTACCTCCACTGACGTGGAGTAAAGTAATTGCAGCCTTATTGGTTTCGGCAAATAGTTGAGCAAATTCAATCGTTAAAATAGTTCTGGCATCAAGATTTTTGATTGGGACTAGTACCTGATGAATATTTACTGGTTCTTTAAGTAAACGCATTACTGCAACAGGACAATGAGCAGACCAAAATATTCCATCTACTACCGTTCCAAAGATACGCGATCGCACCCTCGACAGTCCCTCCAACGCGGGGAAACCGCGCACGGATAAACCGCATAATGACAACGGGCTGTCTCGCAGATCTCTTTGACTCCAACCCATAATAATTAAATTGGCGTTTTCTTCCCTAGCAGCGCGGGTGATGCCATGCACAACATCATCATCAATCCGAATCAAAGACTTACCTACCGCATCAAATTCTTGAGTTACACTAAGGGCATTCTTAAGTAGTCTACGACTTTGTTTTACAGCTTGTTTTAGGTCAGGATCGTCCATATGAACAGAGGCTCTAGCAATAGATAAAGAAATGACTTTGCCTGACTTTTGACGAGCCAACAATGCACCCATTTCAATCAAATTGCGTTCTGTTTCAGGGTTTGCCACAGGAACAATTACGCGAAAAGAGGAGGTTGAGATGGAAAGACTTTGTTCATGATTTAATAATTGCTCGGATATATTATCTCGAATCAACAATGCCGAATTTTCAGCTTGAGCAGATCTCTCTCTAAAACTATAATCCATCACATCGGGATTATTTGCGGCTTCTGTGACGGATAGCTTGCGAGCAAATTGGGTAGTCAGAATTGGACCTAAGATCGCCGTTATCAGCATTAAAACAATGACAACATTAAATATAGACTCGTCAATCAGTCCTGCGCTTACCCCTGCCAGTGCTGCTGCTAGTGTTGCTGCTACTTGGGGTAGGGATAATGACCACATCGTTATCGCCTGATCCCAACTGTAACGATAAAGAAATTTAGCGATCGCTGCTGCCATAAATTTGCTTAAAAACAAACCCCCAACAATACCAATAGTTAGAGGTAATTCGGTAGTTACGGTTTTAATAAAGCCAGGGATATCTAGTAATAGTCCCATTCCTACAAAGAAAAAAGGGATAAAAAGAGTACTGCCAACAAACTCGATTTTCTCTTCTACAGGACTCCTTCCCACCACATCGTTAACAGCTAAACCTGCCAAAAATGCCCCGACAATTTTATCAACATCAATTAGCTGTGCGCCCACGGATGCTACAAATACTGCCAATAGGATAAACAAAAACTGATTGCTTTCTTCATCTCCCGTGCGTCGAAAGTATTCTTTTCCTGCTTTATTAAAACCAATTAATACCAGTGCAGCGTAAACTCCCAAAACTACCAGTTGAGTAATCAAGCCAACTGCGGAAAATTCACCACCGTGGATAGAAATACAGATTGCTAAAACTAATAAAGCTGCAATATCTGTAAAAATAGTCGCCCCAATAGTCACCGTCACCGCTTCATTGGCTACCACTCCCAAACGTTTAACGATGGGATAGCCCAACAGGGTATGAGATGCTAATAACGAACCAATTAAAATAGAAGCATTCCAGCCGATATCAAAAAATCTGGCGATCGCAATACCCATGAGCAAAGGTACTAAAAAAGTAGCAAGTCCAAAGCCAAGCGATCGCTCTTTTGTTTTACGAAATTCTTCTAGATCGATTTCTAAACCAGCTACAAACATCAGATATATTTTGCCAATATCTGAGAGCAGTTTCATAGTTTCTGACTTGGCATCTAGCAATCCCAATCCGTTTGAACCCAAAACAACCCCAGCAAACAACAAACCGACTAGTCCAGGTAGCTTTATCCGTTCAAATATGGGCGGTAGAGTCAACACCACCAACAATAAAAGAGTAAAAGTTAGTAAAGGGTTGGTTTGAAAAGAGTTACCAAGATACTGTGCCATAAGAGATTTTGAATCTTAATTAGTTATTTGACCTTATTGTCAGACTATTTTTTTATCGATATCACTTTAGATAGATGCTTAAATTCAATTTTTCTTTGGTTCAGTTAACTCCCTTTGTAAGATTATAATCAATCGATTTAAAGCCAAACCTGGAATACTTTTTTCTGATGATAAAGTAATTCCCATTGGTAATTCTAATTTCAATCCTGCTATATTTCTAAGTACTGTATTTTCAGGCGCGGTACGAACAATAGCAGTGGGTACAACACCAACGCCAAGACCAGCCTGCACCATATTTTGCAGCACTTTTAGACTTGTAATTTCTAAACTAGAGTGTGGGTTAACACCACGAGATTGAATTTCTTGCTCAAAAACCCGACGATAGGGACAATTTGCTTCGGTCAACAAAAGACGTTCTTTGACTAAATCTTGGATTGAACGTGCATTATATCTATATTCACAAATAACTATTCAATTTTATGATGAAGTTGAACTAATTCTTTTATCAAAAATTGCTCGTTTAATAATGAATAAAATTACTTTTGCTAATTGGAAAGATCGACCAATGGAATCGATATTTGCAGGCATTCAATTCTGCGAACTATGGCAAAATAAAGCAGGTTCAAAAGCAGTAGTGGTGAAAATTGAACCTGGTGGAAAATGGCAAGGTTGGGATAAACACGAAACTGCTTCGGAGGAAATTTTTGTATTAGAAGGGACTTTTAATGATGGGGAAAGAGATTATCCTGCGGGAACATTTATTCATAACCCGATAGGATCTCAACATATTCCTCAATCGAATACGGGTTGCTTGTTATTCATATTTTATCCCGATGTCAGTCCACGCAATCGTTAGAAATTACTGTATTAAAGCAGTCCTCGATAGCGGATAAAATATAAAATTGCTGCCCATGAACCTAATGCAACTTTGACTGCAACTAACACATTAAGCAAAGGAATTGCACCGCCACTAAACAGTGTTCCTAGTTCACCACTAGGTATTTCATAGCCGACTAAAGTAATAACTGCCAAGACAATAAAGATAAGTATGGAAATCTTTTCCCACGTTGCAGCACGTAACTTTTTATATGTGGCTTCCATCAATTCAGTTGGAGAAACGATCGCAATTAAACCAATGGCTGTCCCTCCTGCTACCCCCGCAGCAAATCCACCACCAGGGCTAAGATGACCGCGAATTGCTAGTTCAATGCTGATAATGGCTGCAATAGTTGCCCCTAAACGAGCCAAAACGATGGAAGGGCGATCGCTAAACTGATGCACTTTAACAGTAGGTTGTTCGTCTGCTAATAAAAATTTCACACCCAAAATGGCGATCGAAAATACTACCACCTCAAAAATCGTGTCATAAAGACGGTTACGAAAGATGATTCCTGAAACCGTGTTGGGTACACCACTATCTCGGACAATGGAATCTACAATAGATATTTCTGATAATTCTGCCGTGGGGTTAGGCATAACAAGCATTTTGATTAAAAATGCTATTCCTGCAAGAATATAAGCCCATTTCATTGGTGTTTCTTGTCCTCATCAACTACAGGTGAATAGATTAGTGTTGTTTCGGGGGCAGTCAATTCAGTCTGCATAATTTCAAACAAACGATGTACTCGAAATGCAGTTTTATAAGCTGTTTCTGAATTTGAGGAAGAATAATTTTTTTTGATTATTCCATGAACTTCTTTGTCTGTTAATGCTTTATTCAAGCTGAAAGCATTGGGGTATTCAACTAGCTCTAAGCGAAGATGATATTTATAAATAACTTTTTTAAAACTGTCTAAGATTTCAGTCAAATAATCTTCTTCTGAAGTATCGTTTGTTGAGACAATTCCCAAGCGCATCACTAAAGAAGAACGAACGGCAATTACATAGAGAGTAACTGCCAACATCGTACCGACTAAGGCTTCCGTTAAAGCGACATCTGCACTACCTAAAACTGCGTATACTAATGCGGCGATCGCCCCTAAAATAGCTCGGATGACCAAAGCCTGATAGGGGTTAACCTGCAATACTAGTATTAAGGCTGCTAAAGGAAGCAATGTCACTATGATATAAACGTAGCTATCGATCGTTATCATTTTGGTTTATGGTTTGTTGATAGATTCTCTGCTACATGCGGCTAAAGCCTTTGTTGTTGACTACTCTCGTCACCACTAGAACAGTATGCGATAACATACCCCAGCACGGTATTCCATATTGCCAGAGTAATAATTGCTAAAATTAATAAAGACCATTCACTCGGTATCTTGATCAATAATCCGACTACGATCGCCATTGAACCAAGAGTATCGGCAACGCAAAGACTATGGAGTTTAAATAAAACGCTTCTATTGCCAATTAGGGGCAGTGTTCCCCAAAACCAGAAGATAACGCCGACAACCATGAGGCCGTAACTTAAGTGCTTCAATCATGCTTCGTTAATTCGTTTGATTAAATGTGCCAATAACATTAATCCTGCTTCTCCGACGCTTAAAATAATTACTGCCACTACGCCAATTGACCAATCATCTCGTAAAACCGAAATAAAAAGCATAATAATTGAGGTTTTGGTGGCAATACTGGCAAATGCGAGCATTTTTTGCCAAATATCATCATCTCGACAAGCTTCATAGACTGGGATAAGTAAAGCCAAAATCATGGCAATTAAAATTGATTCCATTGTTTATTCTTTTCTGACATGGTTAATAATTAATGGGTTTCTTATCGCCTCCGCTCACTCGATGGATCTCATACCAACCTGTTTGTCGTACCTAGTGACAATAGTTTTAGGGGTAAAGGTAATCAGGAAGATATCGAGAAATATTAATCCCGAGGTACGTTGGGGTCTAACTCTTTGTCGAACAATGTCTTCTTAATTGTGAGGACGTCAGCATAATTTGAAATGCCTCTATGTATGCCTGGGGAATTGCTATAACAATCTCCCATAACACTTGCAACCAATCTTTTAACTTCTCTGGAGATGTATAACTGCGAGGTAATAATAAGGCAATACTGACACCGATAATAATATTTGCCACACTAAAATCGGCAGTAAGCAAAAACCAAATTGTCAATCTAAGTAGTATATTAGGAATGGCAATTACTCTCATATCAAACCTCCAGAATCGCGCCCACATTGTCCAAAAAAGTAACATCAACATCAAACTCATTACTCCAATTAAATGATCAAATTGTTCGATCGCTCTTGGTAACTTGATTGCTAATTTCTTAAAAATTAACAAGTATGCCAGCCAGCCGATGAAAATGGTTGCTAAGGTTTGATATGTTTTTCAAACTATAGGCTTCGTAATAAAACAACATTGGCTGCAATTAAACCGCCAAGTAAAATAACCATTGCCAACCAAAACCCAGACGAAATCTTTTTCTTGCTTTTATTTCCCCTCTATTTTCTCCTGAAGCCAACCCTCTCTGTCTCCCCTACAAGGGGAGATGATAAAGGAATGTTTTTGGTTATTGGAGGGGTTGGGGGAGATGCTTTGGTGTGGTAGAAAGATAAATTTAGCAAAGGATATTGCCGTGCCTAGTGCTGCTATGTTCATTCCCACTACCTGCCAGGGTAATAGATTTTTAGTGGTCAAAACCTTTGCCCCAAATCCAGACAGTAAAGGAAAACCAGAGATGGAAAAACTAGCAATAACCAAAGCAATCCAAATTTGGCGATCAATCGGTTTATGCTGCAACTCTTTAAAATTACGACTGGGTAAAATACCCGCAATTAAAAACAATGCAGACTTAACCAAACCATGTGTCAGAGCATAAAAACCAGCTACTACTGGTGCAGCCAGCACAAAGCCCAATTGCGAGATAGTATGGAATGCGAGCATTCGCTTGGTATCTTTTTCAAATACGGCATAGCCTACGCCCAAAAGTGCCGTACCCACCCCAAAAAATCTGACCACTGGATCGAGTTCCTCCAACAGTAGCGCGCAGCGCACCATCGGAAACACCCCCGCTTTGACCACTACTCCCGAAATCATTGCCGAGACTGGGCTTTGAGATTCCGAGTGCGTTAACGGCAACCACAAACCTGAAACAAAAATACCACCTTTGGCGAGTAATCCTAAAAAAATTAGGGCAACTGCTTCTGGAGGAGAATTAGATAAACCCTCGTAGTGAAAGGAATTGTTTGCCTTATAGACTAACAATGCTCCTACTAAATAAAACAGCATTGCCGTATTGCTGATAAATAAATAGCGCAACCCCACCCAAATCGATCTGTCGGTGCGAGGATAAGCAATCAGCAGAAACGTGCCAATACTAATAACTTCTAGTGCTACATACAAACTAATAAAATCGGCACTAACAAAAGTAGCATTGACGCTACCATGCAGAATTATCATCTGCATATAGAAGAAAGCGGTTTTACCAGTCGTCCAACAGTAAATTACTACGGCTGCGGTAACTAAAGCATTAGTCAGGATGAAAAAACCGCTGAGTTGGTCAATAATCAAACTAACGCCAAAGCTATCTAGTAACTGGATGTTTAAGGGAGATGGTTGAAGAAATATGATTACAGCATAAACAGCAGAAACCAATGCAACGGCTAAAGCCAACATCCGCCCCCACTTGAGGCAATAAATAAATAACAAATCCGATAAAAAATGGTAAAGCAATCTCTGCAATTGTTATCTCAGTCATGGCGTATTGTTCTCTGCTGCTGGATCGCGCCAGTTTTTATATTATTCTTCAAAAATTAATTTATACACAGTTTCTCAAAGTAAATTCAAACATTTATTCGTACCTTAATCATCCAGAAAACTAAAATTAACATTAGACTCATAACCCCAACCAAATTATCTAATTTCTCGATCGCACGAGGTAATTTGAGAACTAGCTTATTGAAAATTAATAGGTATGCCAGCCAGCCTACAACAATCGTTATTAAAGGTTTGACAATGTTAGTTAAGGTATAAGCTTCATAATATACAAGGTTTGCCCCGATTAAACCGCCGAGTAGAATCACCATCGCCCACCAAAAACCAGAAGAAATTTTTTTCCCTTCATCTCTCACTATTTCATTAGACTGTAAAGCCACTCTGCCGTATGGCAAAAAGATGAACTTGGCAAAAGTGATTACTGTACCTACAGTTGCTACATTCATCGCTATGACTTGCCAAGGTAAGAGATTTTTACTGGTTAAGATTTTTGCCCCAAATCCAGATAGTAATGGAAAACCAGAGATGGAAAAGCTGGCGATCGCTAAAACTAACCAAATTTTATTATCGATGCCTCGATCTTTTAATTCCGCGAAATTGCGACTCGGTAAAATACCTGCAATTAAAAATAATGCTGATTTAACTAAACCATGTGTCAGAGCATAAAAACCAGCTACTACTGGTGCAGCCAGCACAAAACCAAGTTGAGAAATGGTGCTAAATGCTAAAGTACGCTTAGTGTCTTTTTCTAACATTGCCCAAAATACTCCCAAAAGTGCCGTACCCACTCCAAAGAGTCTGACTACAGGATCTAATTCTGGTAACAGCAGCGCACAGCGCACTAGAGGAAATACCCCCGCTTTGACCACTACTCCTGAAAGCATTGCCGAAACTGGACTTTGGGATTCCGAGTGCGTTAACGGCAACCACAAACCCGAAACAAAAATACCTCCCTTTGCTAGTAATCCTAAAAAAATCAGAGCTACTGCTTCTGGAGGAGAATTCAATAAACCCTCGTAGTGAAAGGAATTGTTTGCTTTATAGACTAACAATGCTCCTATTAAATAAAACAGCATTGCCGTATTACTGATAAACAGATAGCGCAGCCCCACCCAGATCGCCTTGTCGGTGCGAGGATAGGTAATCAATAAAAATGCTGCCACACTGATAACTTCTAGTGCTACATACAAACTAATAAAATCTGCACAGATAAAAATAGCATTGACGCTACCGTGCAAAATTATTATCTGCATATAGAAGAAAGCGGTTTTACCTGTCGTCCAACAATAACTTACTACGGCTGCGGTAACTAAAGCATTGGTTAAGATGAAAAAACCGCTAAGTCGATCGGCAATCAAACTAACGCCAAAGCTATCTAGCAACTGGATATTTAAAGGGAATGGTTGAAGAAATAGCTGCAAGGAATAGACAGCAGAAACTAACGCTATGGTTATAGCTAGCCAGCGTGCTAGTTTGGGTAACAAATAGACAACAAACCCGACAAAAAACGGTAGAGCAATCTGTGCGATCGTAATTTCTGTCATGGCGTATTATTCTCTTCGATCGCACTAGTGTCTAGAGTAGGATTATTCTTGGCTAACTTCATTACCCCTACCAGCATTAACGCCTGAATTGAAAAACCAATTACAATCGCTGTTAAAATAACCGCTTGGGGAACAGGATCGGCATAAGCAACTTGTTTTGCATTGGAGACAATTGGGGTAAACACACCATCCCGCGATGATATCAGTACGTAATAGGCAACTACCCCCGTACTCATAATATCCATCGAAATGATTTTCATCACCAAATTTTTCTTATAAAGAATGCCAAAAAAGCCACATAACATCGTGGCTAACACACAAGCTTCTAACATTGAATATTAAATTTTGAGCAATTATTATTAAACAAATGTGATGCTAAACAGTATTTTTGATAATACATACCATTGGTAGAATCAGAGCAATTCTTAAGACAAGCCGTGAAGCAAACTGTAGAGCATTACGATCAATATCTTCAGATATGGTAGAAGATTTGAAGTTTATCACATTAGGAATTATAAACAGGGTGCTGACGACATAAATTGTAAAAACAAACCAAATTAAGGTACTTTTATCTGACAATAAGTAATTCACGATTTTTTCTTCCTTCGGATTAATAATTGCTTTTTATCGTTGTTCAAACTGAAACAGTCTTAATAGAGAATAATTCATTAATTGATCGACAGTAGAACTAATAAAACTAATTAATTCTACTGTCGTTTTATAAATGTCCTTAACGGATTAGCGATCGCCAGACGTAACTAATTCTGCTTCTTCTTGCAATTCTTCTTTGAAAGCAAAACGTAATAAAGGCGGTGCGATAAAGGTCGTGAGAATGACCATAATAATAATTGCTGCCTGTAAAGGCTTATCCAAAACCCCACTGGCTGCACCAATACCAGCAAAGACTAAGCCGACTTCTCCACGAGGAATCATGCCAATACCAATTGCCAAACGATTTACTTTCTCTTTGCCAAATACCGCCCAACCAGTGATTATTTTACCGATGATGGCGACGACAACTAAGAACGCTGCAATAACTAAACCCTGTCGATTTACAGCACTAGTTGGATTGAGTACGCTTAGATCGACTCTTGCACCTACAGAGACAAAGAAAATAGGGACTAAAATATCAGCGATAGGAAGAATTTGTTGGTCTAATTCTTTACGTTTGTCTGTTTCATCTAAAACTAAGCCCGCAGCAAAAGCACCAAGAATTGCTTCTAAATGAATCACATTAGCCAAAAACGCCATAGAGAAGGCAAAGGTTAAGGCAGGAATAACTAAATTACCTCTAGTCTGTAGCTTTTCGGCGATCGCAACGAAGCTTTTATTAAAGAATTTACCCAAAAAGATCGAACCCAATAAGAAAGCTGTCGCACTAATAATTAAGTAAATTAAGTTAGCAACATCCACTTCCCCAGTCTTTGCCAAACTAGCAACTACCGCCAAAACAATAATACCAAGGACATCATCAATTACCGCAGCCCCAACAATAATTTGACCTTCGGTAGATTTAAGCTGTCCCAATTCCGATAGTACCTTAGAGGTAATCCCAATACTGGTAGCTGTCAAAGCTGCCCCTGCAAACACCGCAGGTATAGTAGGCATCCCAAAGATTAACATCAATCCTGCTGTACCAGCCACAAAAGGAGCAACAACCCCCACCACTGCCACGATAGCAGCCCTAGAACCTACTTTTTGTAACTCTCGCAAATCCGATTCTAATCCAATTTCAAAGAGGAGAATAATTACTCCCAACTCCGCTAAGACAGAGACAACTTCGCTAAATGAGGTAAATACTTCGCTGCTATCGCTTGGATTTAAACCTGCAATTTGCTGCAAGATCGTGACGACTACTGAATCGCTGGCAACCGCACCTGTTTCGGGAAAAACTAATAGGTGCAAAGCGGAAACTCCCACCACTACCCCGCCGACTAATTCTCCCAATACTGGAGGTAAATTAACTAATTGAGAAAGTTCTCCTCCTAGTTTACTGGCCAAGTAGATAAAGACAAGACTTACTAAAACTCCTGCCAATACCAATGGCGCAGCCTCTGGATTTGGTTCAGTTGCCAACAAAGAATGGAAAACAATATCGGGGGTTAACCCTGTTGCAAATATTGATGTTAACTGGATCATGATTATTTTATAATTTGTTATTAAAATTCAATTTGGAGTTTTGTTGTCAGTCATTGGTTATCTGTGTTTCATTGTTTGTTTTAAATAACCAATGACCAAAAACCAAGGAATGAGGATTAAATCTAAGCCATTGCTTGGGAATCAATCGTATCAATCGGATCTTTACCAAAATTAGCAAAGTTACGTTCGACATAGTCAACTGCTTGTCGCAGAGCGGTAGCGCGATCTCTAACGATATTTTCTTGAGGAATTCGTGCCATTACGCCCATTTTTTTGAGGCGTTTTTCTGCCTGTCCACTAACTCCAACAATAAATACTTGACGACCTTTTTCTACGGCTTCGGTAATCGCATTTTCTAATGCCAAGGAAGAAGTTACTCCCAAAATTGGTACATCAGATAAATCTAGAACTAAAGCTTTGTACTCATTAATTAAATTGTGTTCGCGAGAAATAGCCTTGGCTACTCCAAAGATCATCGGACCACTTAGATAAAATAGTAGTACGTTACCGTTAGCTCTTTCTAAAAGCTGCTTCTCTTCGCTGTTTAGCTCAATTTCTTCATCGTCATAAGTAACAGCTTTAACCTGATCTGCACGATGGTTGGAAAGACGTTCGATAGTCAAAACATTAGCAACGAATACCCCGACACCTACAGCTACTATCAAATCGACAAAAACCGTAAGTATAATTACCCCATACATAATGAAGGCTGCTTTAGGCGAAATTTTGTGAGCGCGTTTGAGGAAACCCCAATCAACAATATCGAAACCTACTTTAAAAGCAATACCTGCTAAAACCGCGCTAGGAATAACCGTTAAATATTGGCTCAATCCTAAAACTACCACTAGCAGAACCAAAGCACGAGTTAAGCCAGATAAGGCGGTTCTACCACCAGACTGAATATTAACTACAGTACCCATAGTCGCCCCAGCACCAGCAATCCCGCCAAATAAACCAGAAACTAAGTTACCTAAACCCTGACCCATCAATTCTTTGTTGGAGTCGTGTTCGGTACGAGTTAAACTATCTGCCACTAAAGAAGTGAGCAGCGCATCAATACAGCCCAACATTGCTAGAACTAAAGCATCTATTAGCATTGTCCGAAGTTGAGGAATACTAAAAGTAGGTAGCTGTAAGGTGGGTAGACCTACAGAAATTTCACCAATACGGCGGATCTCTGCACCACCAAATAATAGTATGGCAATCAAAGTGCCGACAATTAACGCGAGCAACTGAGGTGGTAAAAATTTCTTTAACTTGGAAGGATAGAAGAAAAGAATCGCAACTGTTATAACGGCTAACAGAGTTTCTAAAGGATTTATATTGCTAATCAGCATTGGTAGATTCTGTACCGTACCAATCACTCCGCCTTTAGGACTAGCCTGTCCCAAGAATGGTGCGAACTGCAAAATAATCAGAATCACCCCAATCCCCGACATAAAGCCAGATATAACCGTGTAGGGCATCATCGTAACGTATCTACCCAGCTTCAAAAAACCAAAGATAATTTGCAGAATTCCCGCCAGCATGACTACGGTAAATGCCATTGCCATGCCTTGTTCGGGATTAGCAGCCGTCAGACCCGCAATTACTGCGGTCATAACTACCGTCATCGGGCCTGTTGGCTCAGAAATTAGAGTAGGCGTACCGCCAAACAGTGCTGCAAAAAAGCCGACCAAAATTGCGCCCCAAAGCCCAGCCGAAGCCCCTGCTCCTGATGCGACCCCGAAGGTAAGAGCCATTGGTAGGGCGATAACCGCAGCGGTGATCCCGCCGAAGATATCGCCTTTTACGTTTCTAAAGTGAATTGTATTAGTAATTGACATTCTTAAAGTCTTAAATGCGATGGTAAAAATTTTACTATGTTTTTAGCTTTTAACATTGACAAAAGATTAAAAGCTATGTTAAGTAAAACAATTATAGTATTTACTCAACTGTAAAAATGTACATCTGATAAACACACAGAATCGCGATCGCACTTAGGCATTGAAATAAAACTGGACTGGAAAAATATCCCCAACTCAAAGGGAAAACAGCAGCAGAGACAAAAGCTAATTGATGAACATCATCAGCAGCTTTGATACCAATCCAGAGTATTACTAGTCCTAAGAGAAACAAAATGCAGTGTGTCATTAGATTACGGAGGTTTTGAGCCTTGTCTAATATTATTTATATAGATTTTAGACTATGATATTCTTTTATCGATAGTTCTTTGTCTATGACTAAGATATTAGCAGCATATAGGAAAAGATCCAAGAGTATTGGGATTAGTACTATAAAAGTTGGCGTTAAGTAAAACTAATCATTATTAACAAATATGAAAACTACAGTTAATATATATGTTATGTATCGAAAATTTAAGCTATTGATTTCTTTTACTGCCTAACGTCAGCTATTTACCTGAAATTAATTTATGAGAAAAGTAGAAGTTGTCGAGCATAATCGAGAATGGCGAGATTTATTTCAAGTAGAATCCAAATCTGTCGCTCAAGCACTCGGTCAAAGTATAGTTGCGATTCATCATATTGGAAGCACTTCTATTCCCAATATCCACGCCAAGCCAATTATCGATTTATTAATAGAAGTGAAAGATATTAATAAAGTAGATTGCAATAATTTGGCAATGGAAAAAATTGGCTACGAAGCGCTGGGGGAATTTGGTATGGTTAACCGTCGTTATTTCCGTAAAGATAATTCATTGGGTATAAGAACTCATCACGTTCATATCTTTGAAGCCAATTCAGCAGAAATAGAACGCCATCTAGCATTTAGAGACTATATGATTGCTCATCCAGCAGAGGCTCAACAGTATAGTAACTTGAAGCGAAAGTTAGCTCAACAATATCCTCGCGATATTGAAAGCTACATGGATGGAAAAGATGAATTTATTAAAAATATCGATAAAAAAGCAGCGCGATAAAATTATAAAACCAAGTAGTTAGTATTGAACCACAATCATGATTAGCGACCGCCTTAATTTACCGATAGATGCAGACAGACAGACTCAACAAGATCAGATTCTTAGTTTGTTTGGTATGACTTGGGAAGATTATGAAAAGCTAACCAATGAAATAAATAAATAAAAAAAATTCTATCAATTAATTTAAATAATGTAGTTCAAACAAAAGCAATGTCCTTGGATAGTAAATGCGATCTCTCAAGTAGAACTTTGATTCCCTTCTCTCTCAAGCAAACTGCGCCCTTGTTTGGCAACATAACAAGCAGCATCAGCTTGATTTATAACATTATTCCTTCGTGAAACTATAAAATTAAGTAATACAGCTATAAGCTATAAGCTTTAATCAAATAGGTTGGAAACAATAAGTCAAACAATCCCTTACATATACTAGAAATAATTACCTATTACCTATTACTCACTACCTAAAAGAATATGACCACCGCAGCCACAGCAACAACAGAACAGATAAAAAGTGCGATCGCATCTTATAAAGACAAAGTAGACTATCTAGAAATTCGCGTCGAACAAAGCGAGTCTACAGGATTATCCTTTCGCGGTAAACAACTAGACTCCGTAGATCGTAGTTTTTCCTTGGGAGGAGGGATTCGCGCCTGTCATAATGGTGGCTGGAGTTTTGTAACTTTTAATGGCTTAAAAGAGCTTAATGTCAGAATTGAAGAAGCTATTTCTCAAGCCAAACTGGTTGGGAAGGAAGAAACTCAACTGGCAAAGGTTGAACCTATTGAAGATTATGTTCCCGAAAAAATTAAGCGCGATCCTCGTGACGTATCCCTGCAAGACAAACGTAAGCTACTAGAAGCTTATAATGAAATTCTCTTAAACTTCGATCCGCGTATTCAAACCACTATGGCTAGCATTGGCGATCGCTTTGCAACGAAGACTTTTGCCAACTCTACTGGAAGCTGTATTGTCCAAGAAAGATTGGATATCAATGGACGGTTTGCTGCGATCGCCCGTGGGGAAGATGGAGTAGTTCGTCAGGGATTTGAGTCTGTCCATTCCCGTAATGATTTTGATGTTCTAGTAGGTATTGAAGATAGGGTTCGTGGCGCAGCAGAGCGAGCAGTTCGACAGTTGGAAGCAAAATCGGTTAAAGGTGGTCAATATACGGTAATTCTCGACCCTTACCTATCTGGGGTGTTTATTCATGAGGCTTTTGGACATCTTTCTGAAGCCGATTTCGTCTATGAAAATCCCAAAATGCAGGAATTACTAACTCTTGGCAAACCAATGGGTATCGAGCAGCTAAACGTAATTGACGATGCCACTATGGAAAACCTACCAGGGTCAATGAAATATGACGATGAAGGAGTCCCAGGACAACGCAAGTATCTAATTAAAAACGGTGTATTAACCGAAAGACTGCACTCCCGCGAAACCGCAGGAAAAATGACCGAAGCACCTACAGGTAATGCCAGAGCTATTCGTGCTAACTATCCCCCTATTGTACGGATGACTAACACGGCGATCGAGCCAGGAGATACTCCTTTAGAAAAGATGTTTGAAGGTATCAAAGAAGGCGTATATGCTGTCAGAATGTTGGGAGGACAAACTAATGGAGAAATGTTTACTTTTGCAGCAGCAGAAGGCTACATGATCCGTGATGGCAAAATAGCCGAACCAGTCAGCGACGTTACTCTTTCTGGTAATGTCTTCCAAACTTTGCAAGATATAGATGCGATTAGCAGTGATACTCTCTATACCAACGGTGGTTGTGGAAAAGGTGGTCAGATGCCACTTCCTGTAAGCGTTGGGGGACCTCATATTCGCATTCAAAACGTGGTTGTTGGCGGAAGATAGAAAGATAAGTAATCTGGCAAAATTAATTTCCTAGTTGAGATATGAAATAGGGAAAAGGAAAGAAGAGGTTGAATCAACCTTTTCTTTCCTTTTTTTTTCTTATTTGTATTTCAAAATTAGACTTCTCTAACAAAATCAAAAATTAAATTACTTCCTGTTACCTATCTAAAAAATACTCTTTTTATAGTAAACTTTATCTTGTTCTTTAAGTAGTTTTGCTGATTAGAGCAGTAGACGAAGCTCTTTATTTCTCACAATCGAAATCTAACCAATGATGTCAGTATTATTTGATTTACACCGTATAAATTTTAATTTTTAAGGATACATTGCGGGCTATTAATGATTTTAGTAATTCAGTTTCAACTTAAGACATAAGACCAAGATCCAAACACTTAATAATATAGGAGATAAAAATTATGATAATCGACGGAACTCCAGCAGATGACACTTTAATTGGAACGGCTGGCAACGATACTATTACGGGCTTGGACGGAAACGATTTAATCAATGGTGGTGCTGGCGATAATATTCTCAATGGGGGAATGGGAGACGATACAATTATTTTCGGTCCAGGACAACAAACTGTTAATGGAGGAATGGGAAATGATAGTCTCGAACTCAATTTTCCTAATCAGACAGAAGATTTTGTCTTTACTTACAACGTATTTGAAGATCCTAGTCCAACCACTGGAGGTATTCTTGACGGTACTACCGTTAGGGCTATTGAGCAAGTCAATGTAATCTCTGGCTCGGGTAACGATATGATTGATATTGCTACTGCTTCTCTTGATAGCTCAATTGCTGGAGGTGCTGGAGATGACGCGATCATTGGTGGTTTGGGCAACGATTTACTGGAGGGAGAAGCAGGTAGTGATACTTTCTTCGGAGGTGCTGGAAATGATGAAATCATTGGTGGCGAAGGTAACGATGCTGCGGTTTTCCTCGGATTAGCCTCAAACTACGAAGTCGTTTTAGGGGAAAATTCTATTACGGTAACAGGAGGAGTATCTGACGCTCCATTAGAAGAAACTGAAGGAGAAACTCCTCTTCCTGTAGTCGAATTTACTGATACTTTATCAGAAGTAGAAGTGATTCTCTTTGAAAACGGTGAGATAGTGGTAGAAACGGGCGAGTTTATTTCTTTTGAAGCTGATTCTCCTGCCGATGAAGAACCAACTATTATTGAATCTGATGGGACTGAAAATGACATCCCTGTTTACAAATTTCTACGCACAGATACTCAAACTCAGTTTTACACTACTCAAGAAGTAGAAAGAGACACAATTTTGGAAACCCTGCCTCAATACGAGCTAGAGGGGATATCTTTTGTAGGAGCTGCTCCTCCACCAGAGGGCGAAGATATTACAGGTATTAGTCCCGTATATCGTTTCTTCAATGAAAGTACAGGAATACATCTTTATACTGCTGATGAAAACGAAAGAACTTTTGTAGCGGAAAACCTCGATAACTATGTGGCAGAAGGTACTCCTTACTATGGTTATGATACTCAAATTGAAGGTACAGTACCTTTATATCGTTTCTACAATGAAAGTTTAGACGCTCATTTCTACACTCCTTCAGCCGAAGAAAGAGACACATTTATTGCATCTCCAGATTATCAACCTGAAGGCGGTAGTGATGGTATTGCCTTTTATGTAGAGCCTGCTCCAGAGGTGTAGGATAGGGGCTTACCAAAAGACGGAGACTTTGGAATATAACTTTTAAAAAGCTCTAGGATCTCAGCTTTTTGGTAAAAGGGGCGATCGCACATCGCCCTTTTTTAAAGCCAATTTCCTACTAAAAGATATGTCCCCCAGTAGAAAGGGGCGAAATAACCTTCTTCCTGAAGTAATTTTAATTGTGCTTGTCGTAGGGCTTCTGCTTTGGTTTTGCCTAGATTGAGCTGAAGATAAAATTCTGTCATCAGCAGAGTTGTGGCACGATCGTCTGCTCTCCAAAGGGTAGAAAGGGCAGTCCGCGCCCCTGTTCTAACCGTTAAACCTGCCAAGCCTAAAATAGCGCGATCGTGGCCGCTTCACAAGCACTAAGAACAAGTAACTCTAAAGGTTTTTGTTCTCTTTGAATTAGCAGTTTGTATTAAAGACTGTAACTCCCCTGCGTTGATACTATTCTGGTACGTTACTAAAAAAGTGGCGGTAGGATTCGAACTAAAAACCCCGTGAGTTTTCCAATGAATTGCTGAAAAGTCACCTCTCTTGTAATTCTTGTTCGATTTTGATTTGGGTAAAGGCTTCGTTAAGGAGAGGAGCGTTAGTTTTTACCCTGGCTGAAATTTGATTTAACTCCTGTTTAACTTGAGCGATCGCACCAAAGTCAAATCCTTCAATAGTCTGGGGGATGTCTACTCCTCCGATTAAAACTTTTAGAGGGGAACTTGAAGGAGAAGGGGCAAATAGTTTTAATCGGGGGCTAACTACTGTAGCATAGTCTTTCTCTAGCAAGTACTCTTCCCGTCATATAAAACGCTGAAGGGAACATTACGTAAAATGCTGTCGGGGATAAAAACCAAGGTTTTTAACTCTGGATATTTAGTTAAAATTGATTCCAATGGTTCGATTAACCAGCGATATATTTCTTGTCCGTATGCTAATACCTCTGGCGTTTTACCCGATTGGGTTAAGTTAGCCTGGAGCGCGTCTACAGTCTGTTTAACTTGAGATCTTTCTACTTTAGCTTCCTTTAAAATCAGCGGTTTTCCTGGAATTTCCACAATTGTTACCAAACGATCTTTGAGGATGATGGGATAGATCTCTGGCCGATTCTGTCGATTGAAGTTTCATCTAAAGCGATTAGTTGAGATAAATCACAACCTAAAAAATTCTCTAACTCCGCTATTTGCAAAGCATCTATCGTTTTGATAGCCTGTCTTAAATCATTTTCCCCAGGAGATTTATGATCCTGAGTATTTAAAAGCAAGTCAACATATTCTCGATATACTGGTTCAATGCGATCGCGGAAAGAGAACTGTGCTTGAGGATCGATAAAAAGTATATTAGCACGCACTTCCTCTAAAGAAGCGATCGCGGAACGATAGATTGCTTTAGCTGCGTCAATATCTCCTTGGGCTTTATATTGCGTCCTAGCTGCCATTCCAAACGATAGGTAAAATCTGCGACGAATTTTCCCTCTAGTAGAAGTAAGGCTTGTTGATTTAGGCTTTGAGCCTGTTGATAGTTGCGTTGAATTTCATATGTTTCTGCTAACTGACCAATAGCTTGAGCCTCAGCTTCGAGGATCTTGAATTTTACGAGCCTGGGCGATCGCTTGATTGATGATTGCGATAATTTTTTGAGCCGATGCCTCTTCTACTTTGATATCTGCAATAGCATACTTGAATCATTGCCTAGTTTTACAAACTGGAATGTTTTTGACTGACAACCTTAAGCAAGTTAAGCTACGAGAATAGTTGAGCAAAGCATAAATACTATTACGACTAGGCTGGAGTTGTGGAAAATTGCCAGCTAGCCAGTAATTCTTCCGCTTCTCTATCGCTACCAAGATCCACTAATAAACTGAGTTGATTTAATCTTGCCGTTAGAGATAAAGAATCCGATTTTTGAGCCTCTTGATAGGACTCGATCGCCTGAGCAAAATACTCCTGGGCTTGGTCTTTTTTACCAAATTCTAATGCCCGATCTCCCTGCTTTGTTTGAGTATTGCCTAATTCTAACCAGCTTAAAGCAACATCAGGCTTTGTTGTGGCTAATGCGATACTTTGTTCGAGGATAAGGGCAGAGCGATCGACATTGCCAAGGTTTCTCAAGCTCGTACCTAACAATCTTAGTCCCTTTGCCTTGAATGGAATATCGGACTGCTGTAGGCTTGTCTGCAAACTTTCTAAAATATCCAAAGCCTTGACTGTAAAACCCAAACTTTGTAAAGCCTTTTTAGCCTGATTAATCTGAGTTAAAATCATCCCCGAACGGTTGTTAGTACGACGATAATAAGAGTAAGCTTTCTGCCAATTATTGAAGGCTAATTCTGCCTTGCCAAGATGTAACTGATAGTTTCCTTGGGTATTTTCGATCTTTGCCAATATTTCCCAATATCCAGGCAGTTTGTTCAAAGCCGATCGATTTTGCAGCAAACTAAAACTGCGCGATCGCTTGATCGGCTAAATCCCATTCCCCTAGCTGCTGATGAGCCAAGGCAATGTTATTCCAAGTCAAAGCTTCTCCCAAGACATTGTCTTGTTGGGCGTATAGAGAGATGGACTTCAACCACAAATCTTTGGACTTTGTAAAAGATTGTTGGTCATATAGTACAATCCCCTCTTCTAATAACTTTCTGGCTTCATCGGCTCGATCTATATTTTCAAGATCGGCAATATCTTTCGCTAATACCTGTCTATTGTTTATGGGAACTGTCCATAGCCAAACACATAGTATGCAACTCCAATAACCAAAGATAGTTTTATGAAATGTTCTGAAGTTGTCAAGCATTGGCAAAAGGACAAATAAAGATTAAGTCGTTGAATTTTATTACTTAACTGACGTTATGCACTAATTAATTAGTCAAGATTGGGAACAGGTAACATTACTCATTACTTATTACTCGTTGTTAGTTACATCGAGAATTAAAAGACTTACTGGGAGGATCTGCAATCAGTATCACATTACCGCGATCGCCTAAAACCCAACTTTGAGCTTCTTGAATATTGTTATTAGGCTTATTCTGCGTCCATGTTTTAGGGATTCCTACGTCTCCCAAAACATCATCAACCCTAAGAGCATTACTGGGTTGATGATTTAAACCTCCCCGACCTAAGTTGGTAAAACTACTAGAATTATTGACTGTCACATTGCATCTATTAGTTAACTGGGGTGGATTAAAAGTATTGGGTAGTTTAGTCAGGTTTTCGGTGGGATTCAAATCTTGATTATTAAAATTAATATTCCCTGCAATACCAAATTCCGAGCTAGCGGTAATATCACTAAAGGGAGTTAAATCACTGCGGGGTTCAATCCCAAAAATTTCTAGAGCAACAAGATCGACTCTACCACCATCGCCAAACACCGCATTGGCAGTAATATCACTATTCTCTTGAGGAAAAGCGACTACAAAACCATCCTCAGCATTAATTACAATATTTCCTCCCGTAGCAGTTGATTGAGCGTTGGTACTAATGTTGCTTTGACGGCGTAAAGTTGGTCAATCTGTTTGAAGATTGATATTTCCGCAATCGCCTGAAAAGGTATCGGCTGATATATTAGCTTGCCCGTCCAAA
This sequence comes from uncultured cyanobacterium, assembly GCA_963799375.1. GTDB lineage: Bacteria > Cyanobacteriota > Cyanobacteriia > Cyanobacteriales > Xenococcaceae > Waterburya. The sequence continues at coordinate 2,244 of CAWCWY010000003.1, read as the reverse complement.
AATATTCTTGAAGCAGTAACATTAATATTTCCTGCCGCACCACTACCCGAATCTAGAGGCGAATTGTTGTTACTGGGGAAATTACTAACGCTAATAGTTGCACCGTCTAAAAGAGACAAAGAATCAGTTGTAACTGTCAAATTTCCCCCTGATTTTCATCACTTAATAAAGCCATCACAAAAAATTCCGCTGCTTCCACTATCGGAATTTCCCTGAAGACGAACTGAATCATTAGCTAATATTTCAATACTACCTCCACTGGCAGAACTTAAGGTTGTCGTAGCAATTTGTGCTGCATCGATGATGTTCAAATTCTCGGTGGAAATCTCTATATTGCCTCCTTGTCCCGTATCAGACTCAGTGGTGGCAAAAATGCCTCCAGGTATACCGCCAAAAGAAGTTCCCACCAAATCTATATTTGCGCTATCAATCTTAATTGTGCCAGCGTTGCCAATGCCTTCAGTACGAGCCGTAATCTGCGCTCCACTAGCAATAGTTAGATTATTAGCTTCAATATTTAAATTTCCCCCATTACCCAAACTAAAGGCTTCCACGTTAGCAAACAAACCACTCGCTCCAACTCCTCCTGCGCCTCCGCTTAACTCAATCGTATTGGCTTTGATGTTCAAATCACCTGCATCCCCAGAGCCAAAGGTAGTAGTAGAAATATCTGCACCACCATTAACCAGCAAATCATTCGTTTTGATAAATATGTTACCGCCACTGCCTTCTCCCTCTGTAGTTGCAGATAAACCAGAACCAATTGGAGAAACATTAGAAAACCCTTCTAGTTCGATGGTATTAGCTTTAATGTCTAAATTACCTGCATTTCCAGAGCCAAAGGCAGTAGTAGAAATATCTGCGCCCTCCCCTACAAGTAGAGAATCAGTTGTAATTGTCAAATTGCCACCATCTCCAGTTTGACCAAAGTCAGATTGAATAAATAAACCACTGACAAATTCACCATCCTCAGATATTCCTAATAGTTCAATATCTGAGGCTGTTACATCAAGATCTCCTGCATTACCCGAACCAAAAGTACCGCTATTTACCTGCGCCCCATCAGCGATTAATAAATAATTCGTATTGAGAAATAAATTACCTCCACCAGCCGTACCATCGAGATCGACATCAGTGGAAAGGCGAGTCGGAAAAAAATCATCAGCAGCAAAACTGCGTAACTGATACTTTCTGTGGCTGATATTTCTAAAACTCTCCCTGCACCATCTCCCAAAGTATCGGCTAAGATGGCTGCACCGTCAGTAATATTTATTGCCCTTCCTTGGAGACGCACCTCTCCCCCACTGTTACCACTCACCTCAATCGAAGCAGCTTGGGATAGGTTAATATTATTAAAGCTATTTACTTGATCGTAATCAAAATTCCAGCCTAGAGCGTCAAGGCTCAATCTCACCAAACCAGCACCAAAGCTGCCTATAACAACTCTTCCTTCCGTAGCAGTTAAATTTCCTCCTGGCAAAAAAACATTACCCCCCAGAATAGCTAAGGTATTGCCCTTATCTACTTCTAAGCCTACAGGGCGATCGCTACGATTAACGGTGAAAGTATCCTCATCAATACTCAGATTATTTCCCGAACCTTCTACCACAATACTTCCAGCATCGTTACCATACTGTAACCCCACGGGAATACTGACAGTTAACAAAGGTACTGCTGCGGGATCGACTGCACTAAATTCACTACCATCGGCAAACTGAATACTGTTAGCCGTGCTGCTAATAAACGAGCCTCCTATATCCACTGCTGCATTTTCACCGAAAATAATGCCGTTGGGATTGATTAAAAATAGATTTGCACTACCGTTGGCTGTTAACAAGCCATCGATAGCCGAAATATTATTACCTGTAACTCGACTGATAATATTAGCGATCGCTAAATCATTATTGAAGAATACCGTTTCGCCTGGATTGACAGAAAATTCGGTAAAGCTATGGAGTAAATTATCTCCCGCGACTGTTCCTCCAGTAACTTCTAGTTCTTCGTTGACAACGGAATTACTGGGCAGACTTTGGTCTGGAATAACCTGAGCCTTTGCTTTATTGGGAATCGCCAACACCATGCAGCTAATAAACAAAGTTAAAAAACGACCCATACTTTTCATCTTTTAGCTTATTTTGTTTTTTGTTGCTCTGATTATCAGATTACTCCTGATAGCAAAGGATCTTCGGCAGACTCGCTATAATCGACCCCCGTAATGTCAAAATTATCGTCCAAATCTACTTC
>CAWCWY010000002.1:0-186867 GCA_963799375.1 uncultured cyanobacterium | reverse complement strand
TGCAAGGCTAGCTAGTCCTAGTTTTACGATCGCCACTATTGGCACTACTTCATCAGGGAAATCAACGATTGTCAATGCTCTAATTGGACGGAAAATCGCTCCCATTGAAGCAGGAGAAATGAGTGGGGGAATATTAACCATCAGGCATTCTAAGGAGTTAAAGCTGTCGATAGCCGAAACAGAGGGGGCGCAATGGCTGACAGGAACATGGAAAAACATAGGTGACAAAGAAATATATGCTCGCATTCGTAACGGGGTGATGTTTCCCTATCATCAGGCTCGTCAAAAACAAGAAATTATTGCACCACAAGTTACGGCTTATGTCCCTATTTTACCAGCCGAAGATCATAGTTTATTAGGTTTACCAGAAGGTATAGGAATTGAGTTTATCGATTTACCTGGATTAAAATCTATTCAAGATAAGGATAATCTTGCGGTAATTCAAAAGCAGGTTCACAAAGCTTTTAGGTAAGCGTCCAAGAGCTTAACGAAAAAGAAGGTTTTCAACGGCGATGATGTTTTAGAATCTGAGACATGAGTTCAGAAGAGAGATAGCAGGGATTAAAATTCCTCAGTCAGGTCGGGTGGCTAAGTGGAGAACATCGTCAAAGTCACCGAATGGTGAAGTCGTTAATGGCGACACTGTTTAGTTGGGACGGTTAAAAGAATTTAATTTGCTATTCTTTAATCTTTTACCACTACAAAAATGAAAATTGCAATCGGCTGGCTTTATCCTACATTGATGAGTACTTATGGAGATCGCGGTAACGTTATTTGCATACAACGGCGATGTCAGTGGCGAAATATAGAAGTAGAAATTGTCCCTTTAAAAAGAGAAACACTCCCCAAAGTATTTGAGCAGGTAGACTTAATCGTTGGGGAAGGGCCCAGGATTGCCAGCAAGAAATTGTGATGCGAGACTTGGAGGGAGAAAATGTCAAGCTTTGAAAAAGTAAACTAGACATTGGATACCAGGAGAGTTGACCTGGGCTTACCCAGCTTTTAGGACACTACTATGAGCCTGCAATGGGTAATGGAATCGATCGTATAGGTTCGTGGAATGGTTAGCCATCATCCAGGCATCGAAGCCCATCATTGCATTGGTAATCGTATTTGAAATCACCACCGAACCTCTTGACTCAGAATTGAAGCCATGCGAACAAATACGATCGCCATGCTTGAAAATCACGGCGGTAGAACCTATCGAATGATGTGGAACCTCTGGGTAAGGTAATAAATGGATATGGTAACAATGGTGAAGATAAAACCGCAGGAGCTTCTTATCAAAATGCGATCGCGACTTATCCTCATCGTCCCTTAATGCCCAAAAATCCTTTTATTGCTCGATTGGCTAATCAAGAAAGCCTTGCAAAACAAATACGAGCAGGAGATATTCGAGGGCGATCGATGATTCCCTAGAATAGCAGCACGGAATGCAATGTTGCAGCGAATTGACTCATCGAATTTTATGGCTACAGTTTCGACATTTATTGAATCGATGCAATCAGTCGCGTGGTATGGAACGGATTTGTTGAGCATTGGAATCGGATAAAATATGCAGGAATCTTGCAACAGAGGAATAAAATGCAATTGGAATCAAAACTATGACTGGAAACGTACAGAGAAGGCCGGCTGGAATTTGGATTCAACCCATCCCTTTGCGATTGGATTTGTCGTCCCGGATGAGCTATGGCCCCTTTTCCTTGCATTGGCAGTACTCATCGTAGCTTTAGAATCTGGAGATTACCAATGGCAAAAATGGTGTGGAGAAATCACCCCTACTTAATCAGTTGATCCAACAAAATCGGGGACACTAACTCCAGTAGATCTATCCGTTAAAGCAAATCTGACTGCTAGGGATGCCAAAATATTTTTAACTCGCAAAAGCGATGAATATGGCACTTTACCTCAAAACGTAAAAGACAAAGGTTTCGTTTATTATTTTCCTACTGCAAGTGCTTTAGGCAGTATATTCGACGACAGCGAACCAGAACCCGCGGTCAATTCTTATCAGCTAGCAGGCAAAGAATCTAATAAATTATCTGTTAGAGGAATCGCTCAATTAGCCAAACAAGAACAAAACGAACCCAGTGAACCTTCTTCTAGTGTTGCTCAATTAACCAAAGAAGAGCCAGTCTCAGCAACAACGACTATTGAACCTGAAATTGAAGAAAGCAGTTTAGACGAAAGTTCCGAAAGTTCTTCTATCGATACTAGTCAATCATTGATTCAGGCTGAGTTAGCTAAACGTCTAGATCATAACACTAGTACCGTTGGCAGACGCAAATCCGACCCAGATTTTGAAGAGTGGAGTCAAAGCAAAGATCCTGAGGAATAGCCTGGAGATACGAAGAAGTAACCAAACTATTTGTAGCAGTCGTTTCAAACTAAATTTATCGCTGTTATTCAATTGTCTTTTCTTGTTTAACAGGATTTACATGGACTCATAAAGGAAGAAGTCTCAAACCGAATTAAACAATTATTAATTGATAATTGGTAAAGCAATTTGTCTCAAGATCAATTGGGGATTGTAGATTGATTATTCTCTACGATCCCCTCTTCTAATTGACTAGGTTTTTTCTCATAAAATTAATACATATCGTAGAAGAGATGAAAGATAAAGGATGAAGGACGAAAGAATTGGTCATAATTGGCAGTGGAAAACAGTTGAAGGAAATACTTATTTAACCTGTAAGTTGCTGTCAGATTGGCAACATGGGTTTTTTACCAAGATATTTTATCCTCGCACTCCTGAAGACTTGACTTCTATTCTGCAACCAGGAACAAAGGCATATAGAGTTAAGCAAGTACACGGTAATGTTGTATTAACCACTCAAGAGATAACTACAGCGATCGAAGAACAAGACTTACTCAATCCCTTCCCCGATGCTGACGCGGTGATGAGCAATATTCCCCAACAGTCAGTTTGGGTAGCCAGTGCAGAATGCACGCCATCTCAATCCGCGACCGCAAAACTGGTAGAGTCTGCGCAATTCATGCTGGTTGGCGAGGAACATCACAGAAAATAGTTCCCAAAGCGATCGCGCATTTATTGAATTTGGCAGCCATAAAGAAAATTTGAGAATCGCTATTGGTCCAGCGATCGCAGGTAAGATATATCAGGTAGATGAAAATGTCGCGCTCAAAGTAGGTAAAACAATTATTAATGATGCAGCTCGCAAAGCTGATGCTCAAATACTAGAAGAACTAAAACAATTTATCAACTCTCCAATCTTGAATGATGATTTACCAGGGAAAGCTCGTCTGAATGTGTCTAGAGTAAATCAAATACAGCTAGAGCAATTAGGCGTACATTCAGAACATATTGCGATCGCCAATAATTTTTGTACTTACCAACAAAGCGACATTCTCTTTTCTTACCGACGCACAGGAGAAAAGAAAGTCCAATGGTCAGGAATTGTTAGTACTATGTAGCCTTTCATTCATAAGATATGGTGTACCAGCCATCACCTTTTTGCTGAGTTGGTAATAGTTCTAGACTATTCGTAACTCCTGTTTTCTCACACAGTATGGCAAAATCTTGTAAGGTTTCTAATCTTGCAGAGAGTTCGCTAAAAGTATCTAGATATTCTGCGATCGCAATTTTTTGATATACCCAATCACGATTAAATTGAGTCGCATAAGACATTTTAAATTCCACTGCAATGTCATCCTGCTTTTCTCTTTTTTTCTCTAGAGATAGATTGCGATCGCTTTGATTAAGATTAGCAATTCTAGTTACTCTTTCTTGGCTAATATGTTCTTTAAATAAAGGAGCAGAAAAGCGGTAGGCTGTATTTAATTCAGGACGTTCTTTATTTAATAAATTGTTAGTCCAACGTTCGGCATTTTGTTTAAATCTGGGTACTTCCAAACTGAGTAATTCTTGTGCATCCTCAAACATCCCAACTTCTAATAATAAGTGTGCTTCTGTTGCTGTTGCTACTGCCCATCCTTGGGTAGCAACATCAGCTAATAACATTTTTTGAGGTTCTAGTTCGGGAGTAATTTGTAATGCTCGATATAACTTAGAATCTCAAATTAACGACTATAAAACTCTGTATGTTCGTAAGCTTTACACGATAATCTTTGAGAAACTGTGATTCGAGGCGAACTATCGGCTAATTCGATAAAAGCATCTCTGCGATCCATTGGATTGACATCTTTACTGAATCGAGGATCGTTTTTATCTAGTTCTATTGTGACAAAATGAACATCATATACAGATGCGTTTGTAATTTGAGTTTGAACATTTAATTCTTGCTTTGTTTGAGAGTGATTAAATTGACTTTTTGTTCCAATCCATAAGCCTTGAGTCGCACCATACAATTTTTGACTATCTTGTGTTTTTAAATATGTATTACTCTTTAGAGAATCTAATAATTCTTGGTTGCGATCGCTTTTAATCAATAGAGCTAAGAAATATTTTTGTTCAACAATAGATACATTATTATGACTAACTCTGATGCCAGGGTAAGCGCAAGAAAAAGTTGACCTTGATATGGTATAAAAGGAAACGCTATTTTCCTCTCTTCTGCCATGTCTAAAGGGTTTGCATCTGTTTCAGCTACCACCCAACATCCTACTCCTCCTACTGCAGAGAGCGGTTGATGCTCAAGAGATTCAATCAAAATGGCTATCCTACTTTGAAGACTTAGACGATCCTCGTGGCGCAAAAGGTCGGCTTCATCCCTTTTTGAGTGTGGTCATGATTGCCATCTTAGCTACCATTGGCGGGGCTAGAGGATGGGACGACATTGAACTGTATGCCGAAGGGCATGCTCAATGGCTGGAGAAATTTCTCGATCTACCATGGGGAATTCCCCACGCGGATTGCTATCGTCCTGTCTTGGCCCAGATTGAACCGGATGCCTTACACCGTTGCTTCCGACGTTGGGTTACAGAGATCGTCAAAGACACCGGGGGGCAAGTGATTCGGATTGATGGCAAAACCATGGGCGGCTCCTATGACAGGACATCGAAGCAATCGGCTTTACATGTGGTGAGTGCCAGGGCCAGTAACCATCGTCTGATGTTAGGGCAGATGAAGGTGGACAGTAAGAGCAATGAAATTAAGGCGATGCCTTGTGATGCTCAACACATTGGTCGAGCGATTCGATTGCATTGGGGGATTGAAAATCAACTCCATTGGGTTCTGGATGTGACCTTCGGTGAAGACGATTCCCGCATTCGCCAAGGGCACCCTCCTGAAAATTTGGCTCTACCAGAATTGCCGTGGTAGACACTACAGATAGTGTATTAGTCAAAGAGAGTAATAGTTTGGGATGATTAGAGATATTCAGATCAACCGTGGTGGAAAAGATGGATAACTCGATTCAAGTTCTGTTTTTGCCTGATGTTCGTGTCTTAGAGGCGAAAAAGACAGAGGAGGGGGAATGGCTAATTTGTGTAGAGAGTACTCTTAAGAGTACAAACTGTCGTAAATGTGGCCGGGAAATTAATCACTTCCATGGTAATGACCAAGCCATCAGATTAAGACACTTGCCAATATTCGAACAACCAGTCTACATAGAATTGAGACCAAAAAGATATCAATGTCGGAGTTGCGAAGGGAGACCAACCACAACCCAAAGACTGAGTTGGCAAGAAGTGAGGAGTCCGAATACGAAACAGAGATGAACAATGGTTGCTCAAGTGCTTAGTTAACTCAACAGTGGTAGATGTAGCCAGAAAGCTAGATATAAGTGAAGCAAAAGTGACAGGAATACTAGAGCGTGAGGTAGAAACTAAGGTAGATTGGACAAAATTCTCCCAGATTGAAATCCTCGGACTTGATGAGATTGCACTGAAAAAAGGACATAGAGATTATGTGACGATAGTGACCACACCAGTAATGGACAAAGATAAAGGAGTAGAAATTCTAGCAGTACTGGCGGATAAGAAAAAAGAAACTGTGGTCAAATTCTTAACTTCTATACCATTCAGTCTTCGCAAGACTATCAAGCGAGTTTGTACAGATATGTACGTAGGATTTGTCAATGCTCCCGCGTGAGCAACTACCACGAGCTCACATTATTATTGATCGCTTCCATGTGGCCAAAGCTTATCGTCGTTGTGCTGATAAAGTGCGGGGACAGGAGTTGAAGTTGTTGAAAAAGAAGTTACCAGAGAAAGAGTATGCACAAATTAAAGGTGCAATGTGGCCTTTTCGCAAATCTCGGGAGAAGCTGAACGATCAAGAATGGGAATTGCTTCAACGTCTGTTTGTCTATTCGCCGAAAACAAAAGAAGCATATATTTTAAGAGAGGAATTAACCCAGATATTTGATCGCTTATATGACCCGAAGGGAGCCAAATGTGCGATTCGTGCATGGTGTAAAAGAGTCTGCCAAAGTCAAATATCCCAGTTTGAAAGCTTCTTGAAAACGATTGAAACCTGGCTTGACGAGATCGGCAACTATTTTTTTGAGCGATTAACCAGTAGCTTTGTCGAAGGATTTAACAACCGAGTTAAAGTGCTCAAGCGACGTTGTTATGGCATTTTTGATGTCGACCATCTTTTTCAAAGACTCACCCTCGATATTCATGGCTATGAACGATTTTGTCTGACTTGACTATCCACCACATCTAGCGTCTACCACGGCAATTCTGGTAGAGCCGAAAATTTTACCCTCCTAAGGCGACTGGCCATAAGTGCTTTGAATCAGGAAAGCTCATCGAAACGCAGTGTACGTCAAAAGTCCAAATTAGCGGCGATGAACCCAGACTACATGATGAAAGTGCTTGCCAGTGTGGCCGCTTAACAGCAATTCTCCTGTTTGAAAAGAAAAGAGAGACTTATTCTCTAAAATTTGACTTGACCCCTGGATTTTATGTTTTCTCTAACTGCAATGAGGACAATGGATTTTCAGCGATGAAAAATACTCTGTTCCCTCAAAAGCTATTAAATGAGTGCGCTCAAAAACAGTTGGTAATGTCAATCAGGCGATCGCTTATTAACGATCTCGCTTTTGAGGAAATAGAAATTTCAAGCCGAAATCAACAGAATTAAAGAAGCCAAAAAAAGGCAGTGTTTAAAGAGATGAATCAATTAAGACACTGCCATGAATGAAAATTATAACGATCTTATTGAACAAATCAGCAATCTTCTATTTGAAAAGATAGTAGAGGAAGAGCCAAATCTAGCTGAAAAAGTAAATCAAGTTGACACAGACTTATTATCATTGTTACGAGCCATTGGCTTGAGGGTGATGTCAATGTTATTAAGTTTGTTAGTTAATCAAGTTACAAGCCAAGTAAAACAACCTGGTTGGATTATCCATAGAAGACCGAAAATTAAATATACAGTAATCTTTGGGCAGTTGAAAATAGAGTCACCCTATTTATGGAATAAAAAAAATCAACAAGGAATTCGTCCTGTTACTGAAAAATTAGGAATTGCTCACGGAGATTACTCTATAGGAGTGAAACGAGTCTTAACCGAGTTTGGAGCAGAAGAATCCTTTGAAGGAGCAGCCAAGAGGTTTCAAGAACATTACGGCTTTTGGGTTGAAAAAAATGCAGTTAGAAGAGAAGTCGAAGCGATCGCTAATTTAGGACAGCAATATATTGAGCATCGCTTGGATAGTCTTAAACAGCAAGCCGACGACCATAAAAATCAAACCCAAAGTTTACCCAGACTGATAGTTGAATTGGATGGTTGTCAGATTCGCACAGGAGTCTATGGGTGTGCTCAAAAAGCAGAATTAACTCCCAAACGTCAGCTCATCCAAAAAGAGCGAACAATTAATTGGCGTGAAGTCAGAGTTGGATTTGCACGTCCAGTTGACGACCGCCAAAAGCGAACTTTTATCGCTCGAATGGACAAATATCCTGCTGTAGTAAAACAACTGGTAGGTGCAGCTATTAATCAAGGGATGGGCAAAGAAACGGAAGTGACTGCCATTGCCGATGGAGGAAATGGTTTACGTGAGGCTCTTGAAGTGGGATTTCCTAATCTTAAATTTATTCTCGACCGTATTCATCTCAAACAACATATTTATCAAACTGCTGATGCTCTCAGCTTAACTGGTATACATCGTCAAATTTGGACTAGCCATCTTCTGAGCCTGATTGACCGAGGAAAAGCTAAAAAAGCGATTAAATTCGTCAATCGTTATTTTCAGAACAGTCCAGGCAAGAACAAATTAGACAACCTGTCCCAATATTTACAACGGTTTGCAGACGCTTGCCACTACGAGCTTTATAAAATCCAAGGATTACCAATCGGTTCTGGAGAAGTTGAAAGTGCCCATCGTTATATTCCTCAAAAGCGATTAAAAATTCCAGGAGCGACATGGCACCCCGATTCAATTAATCCCATGTTAGCTTTACGAGTTATCCGAGCCAATGAATGGTGGTCAGACTTTTGGACTCATCTCATCGAGAAAAAGCTGGCTTAATTTTACTTCTAATTTGGCTACAAAATTAAGCTAAAAAGCCTTTCTTCTGCTTGTTAATTAACCTTAAATTTCTAGGGCATTTACAAAAATTCCCCATCTTTGTGCTGTTTGAAAAATCAATCATTGAGAGAGACGATTAGACTTTTTTTAGTTCTACTTGAGCGCGATCGCCTGATTGATATTACCAACTGTTTTTGAACGCACTCTGCAGTTATAGCGTTTGTTCGACATCCCGAACTACCACCTACTAATAATGAAGCCGAACGAGCGTTGCGCCATGCAGTAATTGCCCGAAATATTGGTTTTGGTACTCGCACATCTGAGGGCAGTTTAGCTTACAGTTCTTTGTTAAGCGTCATCGAAACCTGTCGTCTCAGACAAATTAATCCTTGGACTTATATTGCTGAAGTTTTGGCAACTGCTCGAAAAGGAATTAATCCTCCTCCCCTTCCTTCTCTTTTTTGAGGGGGGAGTGAACGGTTACAGGTATTCACTTATTGAAAATTACTGCATTACTTTTTTGTATAATTTAGATCTTCTTTAAATACTTATAAGTGATGAAAGTTGCAGTTTTTAGTGCTAAACCTTACGACAGAAAATTTCTAGAACAAGCTAACCAGCAACACAATCATCAACTAAAATTCTTCACTCCCAACTTGAACTTAGAAACAGTAGATTTAGTGACTGGATTTGAAGCAATTTGTGTATTTGTTAACGATCGCCTCGATCGCAGTATAATTGAGATACTACACCAGCAAGGTATTCAATTAATTGCTCTACGATGTGCGGGATACAATAATGTAGACCTTGATGCTGCTAAAGAATTTGGTATAGCTGTAGTCAGAGTACCTGCATATTCTCCTTATGCTGTAGCAGAACACGCGATTGCGAACCTAGCCGAAGGCATCGCTCTTATTTTAACCCTCAATCGTAAAATTCATCGAGCATATAATCGTGTCCGCGAAGGAAATTTTGCTCTCAATGGACTTTTAGGTTTCGATCTTCATGGACGAACTGTAGGTATCATTGGTACGGGGAAGATTGGACGTATCGCTGGTCAAATACTTCACGGTTTTGGCTGTAGTGTGCTGGCTTACGATCTTTACCCCAACGAAGAGTTTGCCGAGAAATATGGCGAATATGTCGCCCTGGAAGATTTATTAAAACAGTCAGATATTATTAGTTTACACTGTCCTCTAACTCCACAAACCCATCATTTGATTGATGACAAGGCGATCGCTTTGATGAAAACTGGAGTGATGTTAGTTAACACTAGTCGAGGAGGATTAATTGATACGAAAGCCGTAATAAAAGGACTAAAAGCAAAGCAAATTGGACATCTAGGTTTGGATGTTTATGAACAAGAAAGTAGTATCTTTTTTGAAGATATGTCTGGAGAAATTATTCAAGATGACACTTTTGAAAGACTATTAACTTTTCCCAACGTAATCATTACTGGACATCAAGCTTTTTTTACCGTCGATGCCTTAAATAACATTGCCGAAACTACGCTGTCTAACATTACCGCGATCAAACAAAACCAAGATTGTTCAAATAAAGTAAGTATCTAATCCCTCTGTTCTTTGTTCCTCGTTCTTTGTTCCTCGTTCCTCATCCCTCATCCCTCATCCCTTATCTCTCATCCCTTCAAAACATGGTTCCTTTAAAAGACGAAAATCCGATTAAGATAACACCTTACGTTACCTATTTTTTAATCGCAGTTAATATTCTAGTTTTTATCTATGAACTCAGCCTAAATTCTAATCAACTAGACACCTTTTTTCATTTATTTGCAGTTGTTCCTAGCGAATTAACTGGTAGCTTTAGCGGAGTTAACTTCCATCAAAGTATTCCTGAAATAATTACTCCCGTCACCTCGCAATTTCTCCATGCAGGTTTTACTCACATTGCTTTTAATATGCTGTTTCTATGGATATTTGGCAACAATGTAGAAGAAGAATTGGGAGGAGGAAAATTTCTAGTATTTTATCTATCTTGTGGCATTTTAGCCGTATTAGCTCAATGGTTCTTTTCAGCACTGTCTAGCGTACCATCTCTAGGGGCTAGTGGCGCGATCGCAGGAGTTATGGGAGCATATATATTAAAGTTCCCCCAAGCTAAAGTTGTCACCTTAGTACCTCTAGGTTTCTTCTTCCCTATTTTTAGAATACCTGCTATATATTTTCTGGGATTTTGGTTTCTAGAACAGGCTTTTAATGGTGTCACTTCCCTCGAAGTGAGTGCTAACGTAGGAATGGAAAGCGGTGGCGTTGCATACTGGGCGCACGCAGGGGGATTTATTGCAGGTGCTATTTTAGGACCAATGTTAGGATTATTTTCTGATAAATCAAAAGCATCAAATACAGTAGAAGATATTCTTGTAGAAGAAGCTTCAAAGTAATTATTGTCTATGGTAAGGGCGCGATCGCTTTTGAATCTTTACCTTCTATTCTTCCATCAAGCTAATAGCATAAGCTAGTGCTGTTTGTTGCGATCTATCCAAAACATTAAAACCATAACAAGCTACTGCTAACAAAGGTAAGTTGGATTTTGTTTTAAGAACAGTGTTGCCATTAGCATCTTGCAAAATAATGCTATTGTTTTTTGTTTTTACCTGATAAAGAGATTTATTTTTAGGTGTTTCAATCTCGAACCCATATTCACGGCTTTTAATACTATATATTTGCTGACGATTTGCTGATTCTAATTGATAATCTCCACCTGCTTGCTTGCGTAAAAAATACAGCTCACTAATTTGTTCTGCATCTTCCAATTTCCAATAACTATTATTACCCGATACATAACCTAATACAAAACCAGCAGAAGTCTCTATTTTTATCTTTCCATTAGTATCTACCGTTAAATTAGATATTGCCTCTCCCTGTGACCCTTCTAGCTTAATACCACTATCTTTTGGTTTGAGAGAAAATGCTTCTGCATCATTACCTTTTTGAAATTTTGCTTTTTCTACTAAATTATTTTTAACTACTACTTTGTTAGATACTGTAGTTACAAAATCGGTTATTAAAGGCTCATTTTCTGCCGTAGATATGGAACTAGCGCAGCTAACTAAAAACAAACATAAAGGTAGGCTAAATATAGAGACTAACAGTTGTTTTGGCTTCATCTTAATTATTTATACTTCTTCTTTGAACAATGTATGAGCAAGGTCAAGTATCTGACTCAAACTTAAAAACATAACAGCAGCTATTTAACAGCTTGCTTTAGTTTTGCAGTTGACCTTAAGAGATTAGTTAACTGAGAATATAAAGTTAACTTTTAACGTCAATAATTTATTTTTCAGCCTGATACTTTTTTCTATAAACTCATGTAACTTTATAGCACTACTTACATCTTTTTGGAGAACTTGAGTCATATATTTTTTGTAAGGCAAAAACCTTTTGTCTGTTGAAGACATTCTAACGATTGAAGCGATCGCCTAAAAATTTATTGATGCCAGTCAAATTTCAAAATTAACTAGCTAATAATTCTATAAAAGCCTACAGTCTATGGATTACAGCGCATGGTTATTTTTTCTTTGACTATCTCTACCGAAAGAGACATTATATAAGACCCATGAATTGGTATATATTCAAAGGTATTGTCATAATAATTAAACAAAATTTATCAACGTGAATCTGCCAGTTATTTCTTCAACCTTTTTCCTTACCGTGCTGATGATGATCGGCTTATTCTTTTTTATTCGTGCTTCGGTTAAGGATCGTACAAAACAGATTCAACTCATCCCATCTGAAACCGAAGATGTTTTATTGAAAAAGTTACAAGAATATTTTGAATCTAGAGCATATCAGCTCACTAAGGTAGATCCAGAAAACAAACAAATTACGTTTAAAGGATTTGTACAACCCAGCATATTTTTAGCAGTATTATTGAGTCTTTTGGCAGTTGTCGGATTTTCTTGTTTGGCTTTAATCTTATTTCTCTTATTTCCTGATGCGAATAGCTTTGTCTGGCTTCTATTGATACTTTCGCCTTTAGCTGGTGTTTTTTACTGGCGCAAAGCAGGGCGTTGGGAAGAAATACTATTAAAGGTTGTTTCTCGTACAGATAGTCCCAATTTAGTCAGCATCACAGCCCATAGAGATGAACTAATTCAGTTAGAAGAAAACCTATCAGTACAAACCGTCGATTAGATAGACTACGATAGGATAATTATTCAACTTCTACCTAATATTGCGATCGCTATGCAGCATTTTTATTCTTTTCTCTTAGCCTTATCTTTATTCGCTACAGGGGGAATAGCAGTTGCAGAAAGCTCGGTTGATAGCGAATCTAATCAATATCCAGAAGAGTTTATTCAAAAATACTCCGCCGAATGTATGCAAACTTCCATTGGAGAAGGATTATCAGAAGCAGAAGCAGCAACACTTTGTGACTGTACGATTAATAAGTTTCAAAGCCAATATGAACTAGAAGAGTTCAAACAGTTAACTGCTGATTCTTTGAATGACCAAAATGCACAGGCAACTCTTGTTGAAGTGGGACAAGTTTGTTTTGAACAAATTTTGTACGAACAGTAAATTATTGCCCAATTTTACTTAAATATTCAAAGAGGTAGAGTTTGTTTAATAATTTCCAAAATCACCATCTCTTCTGGATTTAACCGATCTGCTACAGATTTTTTCTTTGATTGTTGCAACATCAAATCTAATAAAATTCTAGTTTGGTAAGCATCAACAATAGCTGGATGAACGTAATATTTACGACAGGTTGCAGGACGATTTCCTAGTTGCTTTGCCACGTTTTTTATGGCTTGGACAACGTTTTTTTGCGCTTGCTTTTCAGAATCAAACTCACCCAATTCGCTTAACTCGATCGCCGTTAACAAAGTACCCGCCCAAGTACGAAAATCTTTAGCAGTAAAATCTTGCTGAGTTATTTGCTGTAAATACTCATTCACATCCCCTGAATCAATAAAATGGCGATCGCCTGATTCATCATAGTACTTAAATATTTCATAGCCTGGTATTTCTTGACACTGTTGGATAACCTTTGCCAATCGACGATCTTTAAGTTCGATTTCATGATCTACGCCACTTTTTCCGCGAAATTCAAACTTAACCTGATTGCCTGAAATGTCCACATGGCGATCGCGTAAAGTAGTTAAACCAAAAGAACAGTTTTTCTTAGCATACTGCTCATTTCCTACTCTAATTAAAGTAGTTTCCAATAGCTGTACTACTGCTGCTAAAACCTTCTCTCTAGATAAGCCTTTCTGACGCAAATGTTTAGTGGTAGTTTCCCTAATATGAGGTAAAGAAGCTCCAAACAGCAGCATTCGATTAAACTTGTGCTGGGAGCGAGTTTTGCGCCATTGAGGGTGATAAAAATATTGCTTGCGTCTTTTTTGATCTCTTCCCGTAGCCTGTAAATGTCCGTTGGGCAAGTGACAAAGCCAGACATCAGTTAAAGCTGGCGGGATAGTTAAGGACTTTAAACGCTCTAATTCAGATTCATCATCAATGCGATCGCCATTGCGATCGATATAGCTAAAACCACGACCAACTTTTTTCCTGGCAATCTGTAAACTATCAGCCCGAACATACTTTAAACCAGCAAGTTTTGCCGATTCCTCTGGCTCTAAATCTAAAGCCTCTATTGCCTCTTCATCAACTATTTTATTTACTGCAAACATGACATGACTACTGATTATTGTATAAACAAGGCACGCCTTGCCTCTAACGATTACCGATTACCGTACAGATAAGATATGCCTTATCTGTAACAACACTTTATTTCTTTAATGGATCGCAACCCCAATTCATCAAAGAATATCGCCAAGGAGTTTCCTTTATATCTCCTGAAGGTTTTTGAGCCAGGTGACGATGGATATATCCCACAACCTTCTTCATGTGTTTGAAGTCTTTTTTCTTATAATCAGAACTATCTTTATTCAAAATTTTGACAATCTTTTTGCCAGACTTACGTCCTTTAATTTTGCCCTTTTTATCCTTTTGACCAACAGAGTTACTTTCTTTAGTTTTAAGCCATTGCTTAATATCAGATGCACTCATGTTTACAGCATCTTGAAAGTCTTGAAGAGTCTCTTGCTGCTTTGGCTTAAGATTGCTGTCATCTTTGATTAAAGAAAGAGATTTTGCTCGATGAGGAGTAGTATTGTCTGTATTATCATTTTTCACCAGATAGCGGGGTTTATTTTTAGTAGCAGTAATCTTTTTACCGTCAACTGTCGTAGATTCAGTAATTTTCTGCGTGATTACGCCCGTCGTCTTTCCTGCACCAACCTTCCACTCGACCTTGCAACCTTCTTTGAGTTTATTCGCCATGCCTTACTGTTTTCAATTCTGAAATTATCTTTTATTCATCCTGTCAGTTTGGAGGTATTTGTGCCTCATCTATTAGATTGATTTTTAACTAAATTCAAAAATTGGGACAAAAGAGAGCGATCGCCTTATATATCTAAGCTAGAAAAGCGATCGCTCTGTTCGACAAATTAAAACTACTTTAAAAGAGCTTGGACATCTTCAGTTTTTAAACGCGCACCCAAACTAGTAACAATCTTAGAAGAAGCCTTGGAAGCCAAACGTCCCGCCTCTTCATAACTCATACCGTTAGTGATGCCATACAAAAACGCCCCTGCATACATATCCCCCGCACCCACAGTATCGATCGCCTTGACAGGAAAAGGTTCAATTTCAATTAGTTTTTTACCATCAAAAATAACCGAACCTGCTGCACCACGAGTAATAGCAAAACCTTTAGATATAGTCTTAAAATAGCCTACCGCTACATCAAAATCTTCCGTATCCGCCATTAATAAAGCTTCACTTTGATTAGCAAACAAAAAATCAATTCCCGATCCAATAATCTCCAATAGTCCTGATTTAAAGAACTTAACCATATTAAAATCGGCTAAGGTAAAAGCCACTTTTTTTCCTGCTGCTTGAGCAATTCTTTTAGCTTCAATCGCTGCCTGCTTGCTACTTTCACCACTGACTAAATAACCTTCAATATAGGTATATTCAGCATTCTCAATTGCTTCTGGGATTAATTCAGCATCGCTAAAACTTCCTGAAATACCCAAAAAAGTATTCATAGTGCGATCGGCATCAGGAGTCACAAACACCAAGCATTTCCCCGTAATACCTGGGTCTGCAACCTGAGTATCCAAGTTAGTCGCTACTCCGCAATCTAACAAATCCTTAGTATAAAACTTTCCTGGCTCATCATCGGCTACCTTGCAAGAATAAAAAGCTTTACCGCCAAACTGACTTACCGCAATGAGGGTATTAGCTGCTGAACCACCACAAGAACGCTTTTTGTCATATTCTGATAAATTACTGACAATTTTGTCTTGAGCATCGCGATCCAACAAAGTCATTACACCTTTGTCAATTTCTAACTTTTCTAGAGTTTCTGGAGATACTTCAAACTCCACATCCAATAAAGCATTACCCAAAGCGTATACATCGTATTTTGTCATGATAAAGCCAACAAACCCTATTTAATTAATTCAATATAAATATTTTGTCAGTCTTGTATGGGACTAACCTTAAGCAAGATAACACTTCTTAGAACTTTAGAATAAACATTTTTGCTGACGCAATTTATTGCTAAAAATTTAACCCGCACCAATTAAGGTACGGGTTGCTTAGAAGTTAATTACTAGTGATAACGGTAATAGTTAGGCAAATATAAATCAGATTTAACAAGTTATAAGTTAGATATGGTTGAGTTTAAACATAAGTCTCTGCACTAATATCTGCTGAATAAACTTCCCAGTCATTACCATCCCATGCCTGCCAAGTAACTTGGTTTCCTGCGATTTCAGGATTGATTTCATCATAAGTGCTGCTTCCTAATGCTACAGTTTCAGTTGAACCACCAGTGAAAAGATAGACATCAGAATCATAAGCACTGTATTGGTGTTCCCAAACTACATATCCTTGGTCACTGACTTGGGCATTGTAGTCATCAACTTCATTATTGGTGATTTGTGCAGTGCTACCGTCATAATGGTTATAGCGATAGACTTCCCAGTCATTACCGTCCCAGGCTTGCCATGTAACATAGTCACCAGCAATATCGGCATTAACTTCGTTATAACTAGAAGCAGCTAAGGTAGTAGTCTGACCAGAAATATCATCATAGAATTGGATGTCAATATCTCCAGGTGCATATTCATATTCATAGACTACATGACCTGATTCGGAAACGTGAGCATCCATTTCATTGTTTACCGAAGCTGCAATAGTTACGGTTTCACCAGTAGAAATATCGTAGCGGTAAATATCGTTGTCACCCAAAGCAAATTCTGATTCGTAGGTTACATAGTTTCCTGCAATCTGGGGATTGTATTCGTAGTTAGTGCCGTTGGCGATATCAGTAGTTGTAGCGTTGTTAATATCGTAGAGGCGAATATCCCAATCTCCAGGCGCATATTCGTATTCATAAACGATATGATTGTCAGTTAGCTGAGGGTTATATTCGTTATTAGCAGTGTTAGCCACTGTAGTAGTAGAGTCGGTAAAATAGTCGTAATAAACAATGTCTTGGTCGCCAGGAGCAAATTCAGTTTCAAATGCGACATGACCGAGAGAGGAAATATCAGTGTAACCTTCGTTAGCAGTAGTTTGAGCAATGATGCGACTTTCATCTACAAAGGAAGAGTAATGTACGTCGGTGTCATATAGGCTATATTCATGTTCCCAGACAATATCACCAAAATCGGAAACTTCGGGGTTGTAATCATTTTTGCTGTTGTCAGTAACTTGGTTGATGTCAACGTTGTAAGTAGTCATAATCGATTCCTCTTGTGTGTTTAATTTGATTTCGTATCTCTGTTTTTAGTTACGTGATGCCACCGATATTTATGCAGTTTTGCTTCAAGATCTTTTAAAACAAGTTTTGAGAAACAAGAGGAGTAAGGAAGAAAGATATAATTATTGAAACCAATCCAGCAATTAACTCAAACTTTTTTAGCAACTAATATCTGCCGATATATTTATGTCACCTAACCTAGAAACCCCTACCAAAGAAAAAGAAGATTACTTAAACGAACTTCCCGACGAAGTGGAGATGTCTCTGTTTGACCATCTAGAAGAACTACGTTTGCGTATTTTTTATGCTTTAATTGCTGTAGCGATCTCAGCTTTAGGTTGTTTTGTTTTTGTCAGACCTTTAGTTAGGATTTTAGAAGTACCCGCCCAGGGAGTTCAATTTTTGCAGCTAGCACCAGGAGAGTTTTTCTTTGTTTCGATTAAGGTAGCTGGCTATAGTGGGATGGTTTTGGCAAGTCCGTTTATTCTTTATCAGATTGTTCAGTTTGTCTTACCAGGGTTGACGAGAAAAGAGCGTCGTCTTCTTGCGCCTGTAATATTTGGCTCTAGTATTTTGTTTTTTGTAGGTTTGTTTTTTGCCTATATTGCTTTAATTCCTGCTGCGCTTAACTTTTTTATTAGTTACGGTAGCGATGTTGTCGAGCAGGCTTGGTCAATTGATAAGTATTTTGAGTTTGTCTTATTATTATTGTTTAGTACAGGATTAGCGTTTCAAATTCCCATCGTTCAGATTATTTTGGGTTTTTTGGGTATTGTATCTTCGGCGCAGATGTTTGCAGGTTGGCGTTTTGTAGTTTTAGGTTCGGTCATTATGGGAGCAGTTTTAACTCCTTCTACCGATCCTCTAACTCAGTCTTTACTGGCTGGTGCGGTATTGGGTTTGTATTTTGGTGGAATAGGTGCGGTTAAGTTGTTAGGGAAGTAGAAGTAATTCTCTTATATAAGAGTTTTTGTCTCATAAGAAAGAAGAAATACAATCTACGTCGCAAAATAATGTAGCGTGAAATTGTTGGCGTAAAATGGTTGCAGGAAAGTTAGGCGCGATCGCATTTTTCAAAGTCTTTTTAACTACTTCTGCCTTATGTTTTCCACCTGCAAGACAAAAGATTTTCTTGGCAGCGCAAATTGTGGGAATGGTTAAGGTATAGGCATAGGCTGGTACGGCTTCTAAATTGGGAAAATAACCACCGTTAACCTGTTGTTGTCGGGTTTTGGTTTCTAGTTGAACTAGTTTGACTGCTTGAGAATCGTTAAAATCGGCTAGCTTGGGTTCGTTAAAAGCGATGTGTCCATTATCTCCAATACCTAACAGACAAAGATCGATCGCCTGTTGTTGTAGAAGTTTAGCATAGCGATCGCATTCTGCAATGGGTTGGGGTGCATCTCCCTGAATATAGTGAAAAATGCGAGATTTGACTCTCCGTTCTACTTTGTGATGTAAATAATAGCGAAAACTGCCAGGATGATCCGCTTTAATACCTAGATATTCGTCTAGGTGAAACAAAATAATCTTCGACCAATTCAAATCTTTATCTGATGCAATCCGATCTAAAAACTCTAATTGGGAATTACCAGTAGCCAGAATAATACTTACTGTTTCTTGATGTGCCAATAATGACTGTATATATTTTGTAGCTAGGGTTGCTGCATCTTGAGTCAACTCTTGAGCAGAATTAGCAACTCTTACCGATAAATTGTCAACTTGAAAAACATGAGTGTCTGGGAGAGATGGTAAGGTACGATCTAGCATAGGAAAGCAAATCTAATTCTAAAGCAGAACAATGAGTAATATATCCGACATAAGCGTAAAAACCATCGATGGCAAAGAGGAAAAATTTGCCGACTATCAGGGGAATGTATTGTTGATTGTTAACGTCGCTTCTTACTGCGGTTATACTCCTCAATATAAAGGACTAGAACAATTAAACCAAGACTACGGCGACAAAGGTTTAAAAGTGATGGGTTTCCCCTGTAACGATTTTGGCGCACAAGAGCCAGGTTCAAACGAAGAAATCGCTAAATTTTGTGAAACTAGCTACGGCGTTGATTTTGACTTGTTTGATAAAGTTCATGCCAAAGGTGCAGACAAACATCCTCTGTATCAAACCTTAACTTCCTCTGTCGAACCCCAAGGAGATGTTGAGTGGAACTTTGAGAAGTTTTTAATTGATAAACAGGGTAATGTTGTTGCTCGCTATAAGAGTGGTGTCACTCCAACTTCTTCTGAATTAGTTCAAGCAATTGAAGCAGAATTAGCTAAGTAAATAACATTTAAAATTAGATTTTGAAAGCGATCGTTTTTCAATAAGGCGATCGCTTTTTATTGTGTAAAAACACTTAAGTATAAAAATGCTGTTTTTGATAAGGCGATCGAAAACACTGCGCTTTATATCGATGTGAGTTAGTTCCATAAAAGTTATAAAGAGAAAGTATTGTTATTTGAATTAGTTTGTCTACGCAAATATTGATTCAAAACTGTATAGTTCACAATCTCTTATAATCGAAATTAAAGTTATGGCTGAAAATCAAATAATAGGTACAGAAGGTAATGATTTACTATTAGACACTTCTGTTCAGGATGAAATATTTGCTTTGGGTGGAAATGATAAAATAGAAACTACTGAAGGTAGTGATATTATTCACGGTGATGTAGGAACAGATACATTAACTGTTAATTACTCTTCTAATAATGAAGATACACTTTTTTTCCTACAAAACTATGATGTTTACAATGGAGATGGTTCTTTAGAAATCAGCTTTCCTTCAACTGGCAATTATAGGTACATTAATTTCGACAGTATTGAAAAATTTGGATTTATTGCTGGTGCTGGTAACGATACTATTGATACTAATAATTACTCCGACGATATAGTCGATGCTGGTGCGGGAGATGACTATATCTCTACAGGCAAAGGCTTTGATCTGGTTGATGGCGGTAGTGGATTTGATGTTCTCAATCTCGACTTTGGAAATAACTACAGTGGCGTAACTTCGAGTCTAAGTGACAGTAATAGTGGTGAATACATCAGCGATGAAGGTATTGTCGAGTTTAGTAATATTGAAGCCGTTAATATTTTTGGTTCATCTTATGACGATGTTTTGGTTGCGCCTGTAGGTAACGCCAACTTAGCCTATCTACCATTGATTCCCATGATTAATGGTGGTGCTGGTATGGATGAATTAGTGGTTGATTACTCTAATAACAATCGAGATCACGATTTAATCATTGATTCCAATTATTACGGTAGTTTAAATACTTATGACTATCAAACAGGTAATAATACCACTCTTAACTTTAGTGAGATTGAAAGCTTTAATATTACTACAGGCAGAGGAAATAATAATATCGATTGAAGGTTACGATAATTACTCCGACGATATAGTCGATGCTGGTGCGGGAGATGACTATATCTCTACAGGCAAAGGCTTTGATCTCGGTTGATGGCGGTAGTGGATTTGATGTTCTCAATCTCGACTTTGGAAATAACTACAGTGGCGTAACTTCGAGTCTGAGTGACAGTAATAGTGGTGAATACATCAGCGATGAAGGTATTGTCGAGTTCAGCAATATTGAAGCCGTTAATATTTTTGGTTCATCTTATGACGATATTTTAGTTGCTCCTGTAGGTAACGCCAACTTAGCCTATCTACCATTAATTCCCATGATTAATGGTGGTGCTGGTATGGATGAATTAGTGGTTGATTACTCTAATAACAATCGAGATCACGATTTAATCATTGATTCCAATTATTACGGTATTTTAAATACTTATGACTATCAAACAGGTAATAATACCACTCTTAACTTTAGTGAGATTGAAAGCTTTAATATTACTACAGGCAGAGGAAATAATAATATCGATCTAGGTTACGATAATTACTCCGACGATATAGTCGATGCTGGTGCGGGAGATGACTATATCTCTACAGGCAAAGGCTTTGATCTGGTTGATGGCGGTAGTGGATTTGATGTTCTCAATCTCGACTTTGGAAATAACTACAGTGGCGTAACTTCGAGTCTGAGTGACAGTAATAGTGGTGAATACATCAGCGATGAAGGTATTGTCGAGTTCAGCAATATTGAAGCCGTTAATATTTTTGGTTCATCTTATGACGATGTTTTAGTTGCTCCTGTAGGTAACGCCAACTTAGCCTATCTACCATTGATTCCCATGATTAATGGTGGTGCTGGTATGGATGAATTAGTGGTTGATTACTCTAATAACAATCGAGATCACGATTTAATCATTGATTCCAATTATTACGGTAGTTTAAATACTTATGACTATCAAACAGGTAATAATACCACTCTTAACTTTAGTGAGATTGAAAGCTTTAATATTACTACAGGCAGAGGAAATAATAATATCGATCGAGGTTACGATAATTACTCCGACGATATAGTCGATGCTGGTGCGGGAGATGACTATATCTCTACAGGCAAAGGCTTTGATCTGGTTGATGGCGGTAGTGGATTTGATGTTCTCAATCTCGACTTTGGAAATAACTACAGTGGCGTAACTTCGAGTCTGAGTGACAGTAATAGTGGTGAATACATCAGCGATGAAGGTATTGTCGAGTTCAGCAATATTGAAGCCGTTAATATTTTTGGTTCATCTTATGACGATGTTTTAGTTGCTCCTGTAGGTAACGCCAACTTAGCCTATCTACCATTGATTCCCATGATTAATGGTGGTGCTGGTATGGATGAATTAGTGGTTGATTACTCTAATAACAATCGAGATCACGATTTAATCATTGATTCCAATTATTACGGTAGTTTAAATACTTATGACTATCAAACAGGTAATAATACCACTCTTAACTTTAGTGAGATTGAAAGCTTTAATATTACTACAGGCAGAGGAAATAATAATATCGATCTAGGTTACGATAATTACTCCGACGATATAGTCGATGCTGGTGCGGGAGATGACTATATCTCTACAGGCAAAGGCTTTGATCTGGTTGATGGCGGTAGTGGATTTGACATACTCAATCTCGACTTTGGAAATAACTACAGTGGCGTAACTTCGAGTCTGAGTGACAGTAATAGTGGTGAATACACTAATAATGAAGATACTTTTGGTGTCGCTTTTGACTCTATTGAAGCTATTAACGTGATGGGAAGTTCAGAAGACGATATTCTACATGGTTTGAGGGGAAAAGATACCATTTACGGTGAAATGGGTGCAGATACTATCCTGGGTGGTAATGGCGACGACATGATCGATGGAGGAGAAGGAGCAGATTCTCTGCTGGGTAGTCAAGGTGATGATTTACTTGATGGCGGTGCAGGTATTGATACTATTCGTGGTGGAGATGACAGGGATATTATAGCTGGCAACGAAGATGATGATTTACTCTTTGGTGATGCAGGGAATGACACTATTGATGGTGGTTTAGGCAACGACTCATTAAGAGGCGGAGATAATGATGATATTCTTCTTGGCGGTATAGGTATTGACACTATTCGTGGAGAAGCAGGTAACGATCTAATAAATGGTAATGATGAGCGTGATTTACTTTTTGGTGATGCAGGAAACGACACTATTGATGGTGGCAATGGAGACGATTTATTAAGAGGAGGAGATAATAATGATATTCTCTTTGGCGGAGCAGGCAAAGATGTTCTATTCGGCGATGGCGGAACAGATATCTTTGTTTTGGAATTAAATTCTAGTTTTGATGTCATAAAAGATTTTAATTATGGTGAGGATAAATTTGGTTTAACTAGCGGATTGAGCTTTAATGATTTGAGTATTAGTAGTAATTCTCTAGGCTCTGCTGCGGTTATTAGAAATGTTGACGATAACGAAGCAATAGCCTTGGCAATTGGAGTCGATCCAATGAATATAACTGATAAAGATTTTGTTAATGTTTAGTTTCTACTATTATTTAAATCGAATTTGATTGATAGATAAAAAGCGATCGCCTTAGACAAAGCGATCGCTTTTTTTGATAGACTTAATTTCAAATTTCAAAAAACAGCTTTTGTATTTAGTTCATAAAGAAAAGTAATAATACTTAAGTAACAAAATAGACTTCGCATATTCTACTTAAAAGAATTGTGTTTAATATTGAGGCTAATTTAATCAAAAGAAGTTATCAAGGAAAAGACAATTGTTTAAATAATATTTATTGATAAATAAGTATTAAAAACTAAATTATTTTTTCTATAAAACTAGAATAATGCCTCAAAATCAAATAACAGGAACAGAAACGAGTGATTACTTATTGGATTCTTTTTTAGATGATGAAATATTTGCTTTAGGCGGAAATGATGAAATAGAAATTTCTTCGGGCAATGATATAGTCTATGGTGATTTAGGAATTGATAGATTAATAGTCAATTATTCTATGTATAGCCAAGATCTGGTTTTTTCTCTTCAAAATTATGACAACCTCAATTACAATGGTTCATTCTCTATAGATTTTTTAGAAACTAAAAATAGCAACTCGATTGATTTTTATAGTATTGAGATTATTGAAATTGTTGGTGGTTCTGGATTCGACAAAATAGCAGTTAATTATTTCGATAGCAACGAAGATTTGCATATCGTCTCATCAGGGGGTGCTTATGGAGATTTAAACATTTACTATCCAGGAAATGGTAATTCGGATTATTTAGAGTTCAGCAGTATCGAAGGTTTAAATATTACTAGTGGTAACGGTAACGATAACATCGATTTAGATTACGATAGCTACTCTGATGATTCAGTTAATGCAGGTGCAGGAAACGACTATATCTCTACAGGAAAAGGCTTTGATATCGTTGATGGTGGAATAGGATTTGATATTCTCAACCTCGACTTTAGCAGCAGTGAAAGTGGAGTAACTTCTTCTCTCGATAGCAGTGACAGTGGCACATATATCAGTAGTGACACTACAGTTGAGTTTAGCAATATTGAAGCAGTCGAAATCATTGGTTCATCTTATGACGATCTTTTAGTTGCCTTTGCTGGAAATAACGATCTCAATATAGATTCTGATGTTGATGGTGGGGATGGAATAGATCGCTTAGTGGTCAACTATAGTGATGATGATGGAGATTACGATCTAACAACTCATCCTCGTAGCAACACTTTAGATCGTTTTAATCCTATAACAGCCGAGCAAAACACAATTAATTTCAATAGTATTGAAAGCTTCCATCTTACTACTGGAGATGGTGACAACGTCATTTTGTTGAGTATTGGTCATATAGATGGAGCATCATCTAACGATATTATCAACACGGGAGGAGGTAATGATTGGATTTATACCGATAAAGGACTCGATATTGTTGATGGTGGTTCGGGATTTGATGTTCTGAGTATTAGTTTTGCTGATAACACCAGTGGAGTCACTTCTAGCCTTAACAGCAATAGTAGTGGTGAATATATCAGTGAAGTAACTTCGGTTGAATTTAATAATGTTGAAGCGGTTAATATTGTCGGGTCATTTTACGATGATGAATTGGTGGCAATTCCCTATAACAATAGCGATTACAGTCACTCCCATTCTTCTACTGCTCCTAAAATCGATGGTGGAAATGGACTGGATCGATTAGTAGTTGACTATTCTAATAGTGTTGATAAAAACTCCGATCTTGGTATATACGTTTATGGCAGCAGTCTATTAAGTTACGATCCTCAGACAAAGGCAGTCAACACTATTGATTTTCAGAATATAGAAGCATTTAAGATTACTGCTGGCGAGGGGAACAACATTATTAATTTGGGATATGATAATTTCTCAAATGATACGATCTATGCTGGGAATGGGGATGATGATATTACTACAGGGAAGGGTTTTGATTTTATTGATGGTGGTAATGGATATGATGTCTTAACACTCAATTTTAATAGCAGTAGCACAGAAGTAACCTCTAGTCTTGCTAATGGTCATAGCGGTGAATACAGCAACCTTGATAAAACTCTTAGGGTAGATTTTAATAGAGTTGAAGCAGTTAATATAGTTGGAAGTTCAAATAATGATGTTTTGTATGGTTTGAAAGGCAGAGATACCATTTATGGCGGTTTAGGTGCTGATCGCATTATTAGCGGTAACGAGGATGACTTTATTAATGGTGGAGATGGCAAAGATCTCCTTTTAGGTGGGAATGGAAATGACACAATAAAGGGAGGATCGGGAATTGATACTATTGGTGGTGGGAATGGAAATGACTCTATCGATGGAAACGACGATCGCGATATCCTTTTTGGACATGATGGTAATGACACTCTTGAAGGAGGTTCGGGAAATGATGTCCTCAAAGGCGGAAATGATGATGATGTCTTGTTTGGAGGGGATGGAAAAGATATCCTCTTTGGTAATGCAGGAATGGATATTTTTGTCTTAGAACCAAATGCTACTGAATTTGATATTATCAAAGACTTTACTGACGGTGTAGATAGTCTTGGTTTGTCTAATGGCTTAACCTACAGTGATTTAATAATCAGTGGCAACTCTGCTGGTACTATGACCTTTATTAAAGATGCTAGTAATGGTGATCGAGTATTGGCTTCTGTTGTAGGAGTAAATCCAATAGATATAACCAGTGCAGATTTCGTCAGTATCTAATTCAAACAATATGTAAATTAAATAAGACAGCGATCGCCTTATGTAAAGCGATCGCTGTCTTATTTTTTGTAAGCTTTGGCAGAGGCGGAAATCCAAGTAAAAGCAGCAATACTAAGAGGTAATAAAATAAAAGTTGTGCCAGAAACTATAGGGTGGGTTCTTACTGTCATGCTAGAAGCCATGACTGCAATACCTAAGCCACAATAAGCCAAGCCTAATAAGGGTATTCCTAAAACTAAGAAAGCAAATTTTAAATCAGAATTCATTTTTTAACCTGTAACCTTAAAATAAAAAAAGGGGGCATTATTAAACCCCCATAGATAATTATTAACTAAATAATTTTTGGCTGATTACATTCCAGGAAGATTTAAACCGCTGGTGAGTTCTTCCATACGTCCACGCATTAATTCGGTTGACTGTTCGTAAGCTGATGTCATTGCTGTTGTTACAGATGCAGAAAGAGCTTCTGCTCCTTGAGACATTGCATCAGGAGAAATTTCTACACGACGAGGCTCTTGATTGCCACTCATGACTACCTTTACTAGTCCGTCTTCGCTAGTTCCTTCAATCTCCATCTGTTCTAATTCATTTTGGAGCTGCTGCGCTCCTGCTTGTACTTCCTGAGCTTTTTTGAAAGCATCAGCAAGTTCTTTCATTTTTCCGAGTGGACCAAATCCTTTTCCTGCCATATCTATAAATTAATTTTTAGCTTGTTTATTTAGTGACTACGAAAGTTTAACTTAACTATGAGGGAAGTAACCTAAAATTCTCCGATTAGCTTAACTTCTGGCTCTAAAGATATCGAACAATGATATTCTACTTTTTCTTGAGCATAGCGAATTAATTCAAATATATCTTTAGCAGTAGCCGTACCGCAGTTAAGAATAAAGTTGGCATGGCGGTGAGCTATTTGAGCATCGCCAATCTTATAACCCTTTAATCCAAGCTGTTCGATTAGTCTCGCTGCTGCATGGGGTTGGGGATTACGGAAAACGCTACCACAGCTAGGAAGATGATAGGGTTGAGATGTTTTGCGTTGCGTCCAATTTTGATTGGAAATTTCCATGATTTCGGTTTTGCTATAGCCTGGCTCAAGCTGCATGGTAGCCCTAACCACCATGGCATTGCCCCCTTGTAAATTGGAAGTACGATAGCTATATGCCAATTCTTCTGGCTTCATTTCTTTGATTGTGCCATCAGGTGATAGAACTGTTGCACTAACCAATATATCTGCCATACAGGAGGTGTGTGCGCCCGCATTCATGACGACTCCTCCACCTACCGTCCCAGGAATACCTACAGCCCATTCCAGCCCCTTCATGCCCCTTTTAGCTGCTTTCCAGGCTAGTTTCGCGATCGCCTCTCCCGCATCAGCAGTCAACAAACCATCAGGATTAAATTCATAACTACGAAAATATCGCGTCGAAAGTACAAATCCAGGAATTCCGCGATCGCTAACCAGTAAATTTGAACCAGCACCCAAGAGCGTCAAAGGCACGTCTTGAGCTTGATACCATTCAAAACTAGCTTCAAGTTCATCCCAATTTCTTGGCGCAGCATACCATTGAGCATCCCCTCCTACTTTATAAGAGGTTTGATTTGCTAAGGATACGCTTTCTTGGATTAAATTTTCCATTTCATGATTACTAATTACTAATTACTAATTACTAATTACTGATTAATTTTGGTAGGCAATCAAAACTTATCTTTAATTTTCGCAGATTTGCTTTTGTCGCCCACCCTACGGCTACAAAATTTATTTTCATCGCCACCTACAGTTTATTGATACAGGGCTATGGTTTTGGGAATAGATTGATTAAGATTACCCGCTCCTAAGAACATTGCCAAGTCTCCTGGCTGTAATATTTCTTCCTTGAGAAAGTCAGGGATTAAATCTACTGAAGAATGGTAGTGAATATTATGGTGTTTGAGAGCGATCGCCTTAACTAAATCTTCTCCACTAATGCCATAGGTGTTCTTTTCTCCTGCACTATATATGTCGGTTATAACAACAACATCGGCAGTTTGAAAAGCTTCAGCGAACTCGGTTAAAAATGTCTGTGTACGACTATAGCGGTGGGGTTGAAAAATCGCCACTACTCTTTGTAGAGAATTGTTACCAGCTACTCTTAGTTTTCCCGCAGCAAGGGTAACTTCAATTTCGCTAGGATGATGGGCATAGTCATCAATAAAGATGATGTCATTGACTTCTCCTCTGTTCTCAAATCTTCTTTTTGTTCCGCCAAAAGTAGCTAGAGATTGAGCAATAGTATTAAATTCTAATCCTGCTTGTCTGCCTACGGCGATCGCAGCCAAGGCATTACTTAGATTATGTTCCCCTAGCATGGGTAGTTTTAAGTTTCCCAAGCACATTCCTCTTTCCCAGATTTGGGCGTTGCTTCCCAAAGAATGATAGGTAACATCTTTAACCGTATAGTCTGCTCCTAAAGCTGGATCTAGGCTATAGCTGATGGTTAATGCCAATTCCTCACGAACGATAGGATCGTCAATACAGCCAATGAGAGTATTACATTGAGAGGCAAAGGTTTGAAATATGCTAATTACTTCTTGAATGTCTTGATAGCGATCTGGATGATCCAGTTCAATATTAGTAATCACTCCAATACTAGGATGATGCTTAACCAGAGAGCCATCAGATTCATCCGCCTCTGCCACTAAATATTCTCCCTGTCCGCTACGAGCATTACCATTCCAAGTATCTACTTCTCCACCAACTATAATTGTCGGATCCTGGTTACATTCAAGGAGCATATAGCCAATCAAGCTGCTAGTTGTGGTTTTGCCGTGTGTTCCTGAGACTGCAATACTCTGATATTGCTCAATTAAGGCTGCCAGAAGATCGGAACGATGAAAAATAGGACAGCCTAATTTAATCGCTGCTTGGTATTCAGGGTTGGTGGTCGAGATCGCTGTCGAACAAATCACCTGGGGTAAACTATTTACTTGCTCGATACCAAATTTTGATTCGGCTGTCTCAGGTTGAACTCCTGCGGTAACAGGCAATGGCTGGCTTTTTTCTACAGGTACAGTGGTAAAAAAATCCAAGTTGTTGGCTTCTTGGCTTTGAAAAATTTTAACTCCCAAAGCCTCAAGGCGATCGGTAATATGGCTAGAACGCAAATCAGAACCAGATACTGGCAGTTGGCGTTGAGCAACAATATAGGCTAAAGCCGACATTCCAATTCCGCCAATACCAATAAAGTGAAATGGTTTCCCGTTTAAATCTACTTTTGCCACTCTTTTATCTCCTGCCATAACACAACTATTTCGCTCAACGACTACAGATTACTCTCTTATAACTAAGATTGAGTATTCCGTAACTTGTCATCGTTCTAAACAATACGGCATATGATAACAAGATTTTTTTCGAGTTAGGTATTAATAATAACTAGCAACAATCAAATTCATTTTGAAAACAGATGAATTTTTGGCAATTAACCGAAAAATCAACAGTTCAATGGCATTAAAGACAATATTTGAAGATTTTATTGATTAGCCAACTCGATCGAGCCAAATAATTTGTTGAGTTTTGTTGAGTTTTCGGCGGTGAGATGCTGCTGAAATTGATTATAGATGAGCTCTTGAAATGTGCTTACTTTACGATATGATGAGTCTTATTAAGAATGTTTTAACTATTAACGCAATAAATTAGAGGGCAAGAATACAGTGGTTAGAGTAGCAATTAACGGTTTTGGACGTATTGGACGTAATTTTGTCAGATGTTTACTAACTAGAGGAACAGATACAAATCTAGAATTGGTCGGAATCAACGATACTTCCGATCCCAAAACTAATTCCCATCTGCTGAAATATGACACTATGCTAGGTGTTTTAGATGCTGATATTAGTCATGATAACAATTCTCTAATCGTCAATGGCAAAACAATTAAATGTGTCTCCGATCGCAATCCTTTAAACTTGCCTTGGAAAGAATGGGATATTGATATTGTAATTGAATCTACTGGTGTTTTCCGCGATGCTCCTGGTGCGGGTAAACATCTTCAGGCTGGTGCCAAAAAAGTAGTTATTACTGCTCCTGGTAGCGGTCCTGACATCGGTACTTATGTCATGGGTGTAAACCAAGACAAATATACTCCTGGTGAATTTGATATTGTTAGTAACGCTAGCTGTACTACTAACTGTTTAGCTCCTATTGTTAAAGTTATCAATGAGCAATTTGGCATTATCAAAGGTGCTATAACGACCACCCACAGTTATACAGGAGATCAACGTATTCTCGATGCTAGCCACCGCGATCTTAGAAGAGCCAGAGCAGCAGCAGAAAACATTGTACCGACATCTACTGGTGCAGCTAAGGCAGTAGCTCTTGTCTACCCTGAAGTAAAAGGTAAGCTAAACGGTATCGCCATGCGCGTACCTACTCCTAACGTTTCCGTAGTTGACTTGGTTGCTCAAGTTGAGAAGAAAACTATTAGCGAAGAAGTCAACGATGCGCTCAAAAAAGCTTCTGAAACTAATCTCAAAGGTATCCTGGGCTATACAGATTTACCCCTAGTATCTTCTGACTTTAAGGGTACTAATGTATCTTCTACTATTGATGGGCAACTTACTATGGTCTTAGATGGCGACATGGTGAAAGTTATTGCTTGGTATGACAACGAGTGGGGTTACTCTCAGCGTGTTGTTGACCTAGCTGAATTGGTTGCTAAAGGAATGTAAGCATTGGTTTGATTTTATAAAATCAAGTATTTTTCAAACACCTCCCTATTGTTTTAGGCGGGGTGTTTTTTAGTAGATGACAAATAGTTAAGTCTTTTGCTATCTTAAGTACATATATCTGTACTTTATTTTATGTTAGCCAAGCAAACAAACTACACTAATTTACGTCAGAATCTAGCTTCAATACTAGATGAGTCTATTGCAGACAGAAGCGTCATTATTGTTACTCGACAAGGTAAAGAAGACGTAGCAATACTAGCTGCGGATGAACTATCTAATATCCTGGAAACTTTACACCTTTTGCGATCTCCTGCTAATGCTCAAAAACTTATTGCAGCAATGAAGAGAGCAGACATAATTGAAGACGAACCCAACTTGAAATCAGAAAGTCTAACCGAACTTTGTCAGGAGTTAAATATTGACGAGGAAACCAGTAAGTCGTGAGCAATAAAATTGTGATTTTTGACTCGCAGTTTCGCGATGATTTACGTTGGTGGGCAAAGAGCGATAAAAAAATTTGTAACCGAATTTTAGATTTAGTTAAAGCAGTAATTGCAAATCCAACTAAAGGAATAGGTAAACCTGAAAAACTGAAATATTTACCTGGATCTCGTTGGTCAAGAAGAATTACCCAAGAACATCGACTTGTTTATCAAATAGGGAAAGAAAAGCTTATTTTCTTACAGTGTCGCTATCATTATTGATTTTATATGGCTAAAGTAGCGATGTGAAGAGTAACTTACATGAAGGCAATTAAAAAAAGGCGATCGCTTAATTGCAAAAGACCATCAAAATTATGTAATAAAGAACGTTACATTACTAGCATTTGTATCAGGGATATTACTGAGCGACAGAATATTTAAATGGATATTACGTAATCAAAGTAATCAGTAATTAATCTTGCTCCTTGTTCCTCGACCTGATAACCTAATGAGTGTTTTGCTTTCTTTATCATGGCTGTTAACTAATTGATGGCAACTTGTGTGGTTTATCATAGATTAGCAATCGGCAATCATTTATGACAACGACTACCTGGACAAGACGACACATTCTTTCGCTGATAGACTTTTCGGCTGACGAATACGATACGGTTTTGCAGACTGCTGCGGGATTTCAAAAAGTACTCTCAGGAAGGACGAAAAAAGTACCCGCACTCCAGGGAAGGGTTGTGGCAAATATGTTTTTTGAACCCTCTACCCGCACCCGTAGTAGCTTTGAACTGGCAGCAAAAAGACTCTCCGCAGATATATTAAACTTTTCTCCTGGTAATTCTTCTCTAACTAAAGGAGAAACTATTTTGGATACGGCTAAGACTTATCTAGCAATGGGTGCAGACATTATGGTGATTCGCCATAAGGAAGCAGGAGTTCCCCAAGCGATCGCCATGGAGATGGATCGATTAAATTCTGGGGTCACAATTCTTAATGCGGGAGATGGTTTGCATCAACATCCTTCTCAGGCTTTATTGGATTTATTTACCCTTACTTATTTATTGGATCGGGATAATCCTCGCATAGAATTATTGCAAGGCAAAAAAATTGCGATTGTTGGGGATATTCTTCATTCTAGGGTGGCTCGTTCTAATATTTATAGCCTCACTACAGCAGGTGCAGAGGTTCATTTAGCAGCACCACCGACTTTGTTACCTAAAGAGTTTTTGAAGCTGGTAAGAGAGGAAAATAAAGATAAATTATTTCTTCATTGGGAGTTAGATCCCGCTTTAGAAGATGCAGATTTTGTGATGACTCTACGATTGCAAAAAGAACGGATGACGGCTAATTTTATTCCTAGCTTACGGGAATATCATAATCTGTTTGGTATTACCCGCGATCGCCTTAAAATATGTAATTCTGATGTTAAGGTGCTTCATCCTGGTCCCACAAATCGGGGTGTAGAAATTACTTCAGACTTAATGGACGATCCCGATTTAAGTTTAATTCCTCAACAAGTAACTAGTGGAGTAGCTACTCGCATGGCGTTGTTATATTTAATCGGTATTAGTGATAGTTGATAGCGAAAAACTTGAATTACATAGATAAGAGCGATCGCAGTTTAAAAAGCGATCGCGCTAATCGGGAGATTAATTTTAATTCAACCAACAACGAACATCGATCGCTAAAGTTTGTCCTAGCTTCAATAAAGGTTTGATTTGAATAATATTCCAAGGGCAATTGTTAGGACTATCATGAGAAATTAGACAGTCGGGAACAATATGCTGATGTAAGCATTTGAAATATATTTCTTGAGCGCGGTCTAAAGCTAAACCAAGGTTTAGTCGTTTCCCTAAAGCGATCGCCATTTCTAGTCTTGATACATCTTCTTCTAAGGTTGTAGGATCGCCATCATAGAGTAGTTGCCATAACAAACGTACAACTACTTGTTCCATAATTTTCTTAGCTTTGGATATATTTAACTGACAGTTGAGATTTTGGGCTTCGATCGCCGTGGCATTTAATTCTGCCAGACAACTATCGATCGCACTAGGATTTTCAATTGACTTTGCCAGATTCTCGATCGTATCCAAACAGCGGAAGGATAAGGCTACTTCGGCTGCAACTTTAAATTCTTGGGGGACTGGCAATTCTTCTCGTTGGAAAGCTGCCAGCATACTATAGTTTTCTCGATATATCTGAGTATAAAGCTGGTCTAGGTGCTTTTTAGTTTTGGCAGTAAGCAATTTGATAATGCGGTGTCTTTCTTCGGCAAAAAGGTCTTGTAAATTGAACGTTCGACTACCTATCATTAGGTTGTTCATAGTCAAAATAACCTGAGCAATACTGGCTTGCTTGATGTTATCAAACAATTGCTGTTTCAATTCTGCATAAGCTAAACGACCATCAAAACTATTGATACAGCAGTGGAAATCCCAACCGCCTAAATGCAACACTGCAAAAACGATATGCTGGCTTTCCCAAGTAATCTCAGAAGTTAATTTTACCTGTCCCACTGCCAGGGTTAACGTCCCCATTTGTTGTTTTTGGTAATCCAACTGTTCGACTTCGTAACAGTAGACGCGCTCTTTGGTTGAATAATTAGTAAACAGCGAGCTAATGGCATAGTGAGCAGCTACTTGGGAAAAACCTATTTGGGAGGTAGCAACTAATTGCTGATAGACTTCCTTACCGTTGCCGAACAGAGCTACATTACTAGGAGCTTGGGCTAAACGGCTGATAAACTCTTGCTTGAGATGAATTCCTGCCACTTCTCCCGCTAATTCTAACGCTCGGCTAGCATAGCGCATAATTTGTACCCCTTCTGGACGGGATATTTCTTCAAAAAACCAGCCACAACTGGTATACATCAGCAAGCTGTGACGCTGCATTTCCAAAAGACGCAAAGCATCAATTTTTTCTGCTGCTGATAATTCTTTCCCCTGATGACGTTGTAAAAATTCAGCTACATTGTCCCCAGAGCGATCTCGCAATACTTGAACATATTCATTTCTAGTTAACCAGGGATCGCGAAAAAACTTGCTACCTGTCGATTGATAAACATCAACTAGTCGATCCCTTAACCAGTCCAAAGAATCTCTTAGGGGTCTACGCCATTTTTGATTCCAACCGCCACCACCAGCACAACCACAGTCATCCTGCCAACGATCGACTCCGTGGGCGCAACTCCAGGCTGTTACAGGTTTTAAGACTACTTCCCAGGTAGGAGGACAAATACTTAAATAATGAGCATAGTTAGTCACTGTCCAGCCGTTATTAGCAAATTGCTCGCTTAGTGCATAAGCAATACATTTTTCTGTACCGCCTTTATGATGTCCAAAGGTTTCCCCATCAGTAGCTACATGAATTAACTGAGAAGGGCGATTATCTCCCCTAATAGCCTGTCCTAATCTAGTCGAAAAGTTATCTGCCGTATTGAGGACATCATTAAATCCCAAATCGCGAGAAATTGGACCATCATAAAAGAATATATCAATATAGCTTTCATTATCCACAAAACAGCGATAAGGACGAGTGGGATCGATTTGAGAGCCTCCCACTTCATCCCATTCAGCTTCCTCTTCTCCCGTAGTCATGATGCGACATCTTTCTGCTTGAGAAGGTGCAAGAATTATAAACTTAATCTCTTCGTCAATTAAAGCTTTAAGGGTAGGATAATCGACTGCTGCCTCTGCTAACCACATTCCTTCGGGATCGCGTCCAAAACGAGAGCGAAAGTCTTCTTTTCCCCAACGAATTTGAGTAATCTTATCCTCTTTATTAGCTAGAGGAAGAATAATATGATTGTATACCTGAGCGATCGCATTACCGTGACCGTTTAATCTGTCACAACTCTTGCGATCGGCTTCTAATATGCGTTGATATACTTCGGGATCGTATTTCTCTAACCAAGACATCAAAGTTGCGCCGATGTTGAAACTTAGATATTCAAAGTTATTAACGATCCCGATTAATTCTTGTTCGTGATTTAGGATACGTGCAAAGGCATTGGGGCGATAACATTCATAATGGATGCGTTCATTCCAATCGTGATATGGTTGCGCACTCGGTTGTCTTTCAATAGTGTCTAAATAGGGATTTTCTCTAGGTGGCTGATAGAAGTGACCGTGGACGGTAATGTATACACCCTGGGCAGTTTTAAGGGGATCGAAGTGAACTTGAAGCGTTGTTTGCGCTGCCTGACTGATATTTTTAGGTGCAGTAGATACCATAGGAAAATATTCTCTAAAGACGAGGTTTAGTTTAATAGTTAGAAATCAAATGTATGCCAGATGCTTGGAAAGATAAAAGAAAAACCAAAAATTTTTTGAGTATGATTATACTCAATCTGTGGCGGGTTTATGTCCTTTATTTAAGCTTAGTTTGTTCTAAAATAACTGCTTTGTAAAATAAGTCAACAAACTTTTAGAAATATTCAACATGATTGCCTATTTAAGTCAGAAAAAACAATTATTACTTAAAGCCAGACAAGTCCAACCGCTTTTCCCAATTCCCCGAAGACGATCGCATTTTGCTGAAATCTATTACCCAAAGCGATCGCACCCTCGACAGTCGCTACAACGGGGGGAACCCCCAGCTAGATACAACGCGCTGTCTCGCATCTACCAATTCAACGCCCAATATAAAAACACTTTGTTCGGGAGTCCAAACACCATCTTGATCTTTTCCGACTGCATCAAAAATAGTTAATTTTAATGGTTCTAAATATTTAATTAAACTTCGATGGCGTTGTTCATTCTCCGCTGCTGACAAGCACTGGGAATAGGGATTAAAAGCAGTAATTAAAGCCCCAGTATGGCGATCGTATTCTTCTAATAGCCGATCTAAGTTCGGATTATGTTGACCGATAGATAGCTGTATTGTCTCCTCTTCATGATAAACCTCGTAGATTGCCGATCGATAAGAGGAGTGTAAATTGGCTATTTCTCTTTTTGTAAACTTGGGCTTAGACATAATTTGATAGAATTTAGAACTACCCTAAAACAGCATCCTGCCAATGAAATCCGATTACTTAGAGAGGATTCTCAATGCCCGTGTATATGATGTGGCGCAAGAATCG
The DNA here is from genome assembly GCA_963799375.1 of uncultured cyanobacterium. Classification (GTDB taxonomy): domain Bacteria; phylum Cyanobacteriota; class Cyanobacteriia; order Cyanobacteriales; family Xenococcaceae; genus Waterburya. The sequence goes on along the minus strand of CAWCWY010000002.1, from coordinate 150,866 downwards.
CCTCTAGAATATGCGCCCAATCTTTCTACCAGACTGCAAAATAAGCTGTTACTAAAACGCGAAGATATGCAGTCGGTATTTTCTTTTAAGCTGCGGGGTGCGTACAACAAGATGGCACAGTTACCCCACGATATCCTACAGCAGGGAGTAATTGCAGCATCGGCAGGAAACCACGCTCAAGGAGTGGCTTTAGCAGCCAAAGAATTAGGCACTACAGCAATTATTGTAATGCCCGTAACTACGCCACAGGTAAAGATAGATGCTGTAAAAGCTCGTGGGGGAAATGTCGTCTTACACGGGGATACCTATGATGATGCTTGCGTCCATGCTAAAGAAATATGTGACGAAAAGGGTTTAACTTTTATCCATCCCTTTGACGATCCTGACGTGATTGCAGGACAAGGTACGATTGGTATGGAGATTTTGAGGCAATATCAAAAGCCCATCCACGCTATTTTTGTAGCTATAGGGGGAGGCGGTTTAATTGGCGGAATTTCGGCATATATTAAACGATTACGCCCAGAAATCAAGATAATTGGGGTTGAACCCGTAGATGCTGATGCCATGTATCAATCTTTAAAGGCTGGCTATCGCGTGTGTTTGCCCAGGGTGGGCTTATTTGCTGATGGGGTAGCAGTAAGGGAAGTAGGGGCAGAAACCTTTCGTCTTTGTCAGGATTATGTAGACGAAATTATTTTAGTCGATACAGACGATACCTGTGCTGCAATTAAAGATGTATTTGAGGATACTCGTTCTATTTTAGAACCTGCTGGGGCATTAGCGATCGCAGGAGCAAAAGCCTATGTGGAAAGGGAAAATATTAAAGATGAAACCTTGGTGGCGATCGCCTGTGGTGCAAATATGAACTTCGATCGTCTTCGTTTTGTCTCGGAAAGGGCAGAGTTTGGGGAGAGAAGAGAAGCGATTTTTGCTGTAACCATTCCTGAAGAAAGGGGCAGTTTTCTCAAGTTTTGCGAGTGTATTAATAAACGCAATCTAACTGAGTTCAACTACCGTATTTCTGACGATAATAAAGCCTATATTTTTGTCGGAGTGCAAATTCAAAATCGTGCCGATGCGGTAGAAATTAAAAATAATTTTGAAGCCCAAGGTTTTAAAACTATCGATCTGACTGATGACGAACTGGCTAAAATGCACCTACGTCATATGGTAGGAGGGCGATCGCCTTTGGCAAATAATGAATTATTATATCGCTTTGAATTTCCCGAACGTCCAGGGGCATTAATCAAGTTTCTTAGCTGCATGAGTCCTAACTGGAATATTAGTTTATTTCACTATCGTAATAATGGTGCAGACTACGGACGCATTGCGGTAGGAATGCAAGTACCTAATAATGAGATGGATGAATGGCAGCAGTTTCTTAATTCTTTAGGATATCGCTATTGGGATGAAAGCTCTAATCCTTCTTATAAGTTGTTTTTAGGCTAGATTAAATTTTTTGGGGTTAAGTTGGCATACAGTCATTTTGCTACTAAACTGCAATTGACATTTATTCTGATTCGGGATTTATATATTTTAAAATATCAGGATTGTTTTTGTCATTGTCATATACATATCCTAAGTTAATCGCAATTCTTCTTCTAAGACCAAGAGCAGGATAAAGTGGATTTGCTAGTTTTTCGGTAGCGTATGAGTTAGCCGATCTAACCAAATTTAAAGCAACGTCTTTTGATAGACTGTCGCCAAACGTATTTAATACATCAGTGGCACAATCATTTTTAAAAGCGTTTCCCAACTCGGCATTACGCTTTTCATAAGCTAATAAAATTATATCCAAACAGACTGCGTAATCATAAGTATTCTTAAAGCTAAAGCTAAATTTATCAGCTTCATTTTGAGTTTGAGATTGAGAGGGATTAGATGGGGTTTTTACTTCAGCCTGAGATGAAATTGATACGGTAGATTGAATAAGACAGGCAATCCCTACTGCAAATGGTATCTGTAATAGCTTTTTCATAAATAATCTTAAATTTAGATTGGTTTTTAAGAAACAAATTATTGCCAATTGCCAATTATGACATAGGCTGACCAAAAAGCAGGAACTTTCCAGTCTCGATCTTGCTTTTGCCAAAGCTCTAGCTGTGCTAACCTCAATGCTTCGGCTTTGCTATAGTTCTCCCCAAGATGTTGATAAAAACTTTTCATTAATGCAGCGGTTGATTTGTCGTTGACTTGCCATAGGGTTGCTACGGTACTCAATGCACCGCTTCTGACTGCTACACCAGCTAATCCAAGCGCACCATAGCGATCGCCTGATGCGGTATCACAAGCACTTAAGACCAAGAGTTCTATAGGTGCAATAACCTTTTCTTTGCGTGTTTGCAAGATATCACTAAAGTCTTTAATGGTTAATAATTCTCGCCACATCAAGAGAAAGGTGTTGTTAGGGTTGGAACTAAATTGAGCGTGAGTTGCTATGTGGATATGGGAAGCAGAGGTAAAGTTGATTTGATTGAGTAAGTTTTGGCTAGTAAAGTCTTTATCGAGCAGTATCTTGACTATCATTCTGGGAAAATGAATTTAATTCTGTTTCTACATTATTTAAAGCTGAGAACTTTTGCTCTTTTACCTGTAAAGGATTTGGTAATCCCTCCTGCTAAGAATGATTTTTCTTTAGCACTTTCTTGAGGATTGAGCATTTTTAATCCAGGGGTAAGAGCGATCGCATATTTTTCTAGAAGATATTTTTCTCCATCGTATAAAATCGACATGGGGACGGTTTGCAGCATACCATCCAGAATAAAAACTATATTTTTGGGTTGTTGACGTTCGAGATCTGCTTCAAATGGTTTAATCAACAAGTCGTATAGTTGAGCCGATAATTCTCGAACTTCGATGGTGCGATCTGGCTCGGTAATATATAGGCGGAGTTGTTCGACTATTGTTTCTAATTCCGTTTGAGAAATTGATGCTCTATGGTGCAGAAATGTTTGAGAAGTATCCGTAGCAGAATTGCTCGCCATAATCACTTCTAGATATTCGGGTTGAATAAGAGTATATATAGCTACTGTGTCTTTATCTATTCGATTAGTGTTGCTCTCGTCTGAAATTATGCAAGCTTCTTGAAAGTAATTATCTAATTCAGCTACCTGCAAAGATTCAATAACGTCCACTGCTAAGGCTGTATCTGCATTTGAACTGGAATTCCCTGTTAACAATAGATCGACATATTCTTGATAAACTGGTTCAATTTGCTCGTGAAAATCGAACTGAATTTCTTTCGCTAAAGAGGCTATGTCTTCACGTAAACTAGTTAATGTTGCCAAAGAAGCTCCGTAGCTAGCGATCGCTAATTCTCGACGATCATCTTGGGCATAAATTTTTCCTAGCTGCCATTGCCAGCGATATGCTATTTCTGAGGATTTAACTTGCCGTGCTAAATTTAACGCTTCCTCGATTAATTGTTCTGGAGTACTTTCGACGAGGTAATTGTGTTTATTCTGCAACATTCCCAAGTAACCCAATCCATAGGATTGAACCCGCAGATCTTCTATTTCTTTTCCTCGTTCGACTGGCATCAAGATAAATGTTAGCAATGTCTTGCCAGGAGTATTTTAGAGCGACATTATTTTCTTTTAATCGTTCTAGATCTAGAGCAAACTTAATTTCACCATACAAATTCCGCTTATTAGGTAAAGTGTCTGAGTATAGTTGAATCTGACTGACTAGATTTTGAGCCTTAGACCATTGTTGAGTCTTGATAAATAGTGATAATAGATTTAACTGTGCGGAGAGTTTGTGTTTAAGAGCAATCTGAACATGGGTTTGACTGTCTAGCTGCTGATAATATTTAATGGCTTTTTCTGAATAGACGCGAAAGCGAGGCATATCTTCGATCTCTTTGGCTTGAAAAGCGATCGCTTTATTAATGTTCCCCAAGTTTAATAATATGTTGGCTTCGGTTACGGGAGATATATCAGAAAGACTGGAACTAATAGTTTGATTGGCTTGAATGATTGTCTCTGCTTGAGACAGCTTTCCTTTAAATAGCAAAATATTGCTTAACTGATTTAATCCCTGAATTTGCCAAGGATTAACTTCTTGTTTTACCTGACTAATAATTGCTTTGATTTGAGATGAGTTTAAATCTTCGCAGTCATAATCTGAATGTTCCAAGGCTTCTAAAGTGCGATCGCAGGAGCGACGATAAAAACCCATTTTTTCTAGAACTTGAGCGCGATCGAGCAAGCTACCATTAATTCCCAGGCGATCGTTTAGTTGACGGTATAGTTTTTCCCCTTGCTTCCAATCTGCTAAAGCCTTGCGATCGTTTCCTGTGGCAAATTCAAGATGACCTTTTGCATTCCAGATTTGAGCTAATACCTGGGTTTTGGGTTTACTAGGTTTAATTGTTTTGAGCAAAGTAAAGCCTTCGGCAATATTTTTCTCAGCTAACTGCAAATCTCCTGTTTGTTGTTGAGCTTGAGCAATCAGGGAAAATATCTGAGCCTGCTGCAAATACTTTTCTTGGCTTATGTATACCTGGTTGGCTTGCTGAAGCAATTCCACAGATTCGGCATATTTTCCAGTTTGATAAAATTCTTGAGCTTGTCTAACTAGTTGAGATGGGGTAATTTGAGCGTATAGGCTTCTATTCAATCCAGTACTAAAAATTATTCCCAACAAGAAAATAATTAGAAATCGCCACCACTTTTTCATCTTTTCACTATTTTCTAAACATAGACAAGGCATATTCAACTACACCACTGCTTTGTAGGTAGCATATTTCGCCAGTTACATTTGTTTACGATATTCTCATTAAGTTTTACAAAACTTGATAAGAAGGGTACATCCATCATTGTATAAATAGACTGTGAATAGCTATCTAATTCTTGATTGGATTAGATTTTGATTATTCCATTTGGGTGTTAAATCAAAACAATTTTTGCTTAATCTAACTTAAGACAAGGCTAAATTGAACACCTATTTAAAAAAATGTACTTAATTAAGTACCTCAATATGCGGGAAATAGTAACTCTTTAAAAGAGAAACCTGACCCAGAATATTTGTAATTAAATAAATTGGCGAAAGCAATTTTAGTAATTGTTAAGCAGTGAAATATTGAATAAGACTATTTGGAATTTCCCTACTTTGCTCTTGCTTTGAATTAAATTTTCCAATGTTAAGTTGGTTTCCAATTTTAAGGAAACAAAACTGTGACGAGCAATAACTATCACTAGGTATTAATACTTAATGCTAGCATTACTTGTCGAGTTTGTGTATTTACATAAAGCTCATATCTCTAAGGTTATTAAGCAGTAATAAAGTAATAACTGAGATAGTTTATCTCATTAAATAACTTTTTGTTTTATATCCTGTAAAAAACTAATTTCTAAATCAGGGAGATTTATTAAATGGCTTTTGGCTCATTTGGACCCGCCTCACAGTTAGGCGTGGCATTGTATGAAGATACTCCTCCTCTAGAATACTTACCAGGGTGTTCGGAAGAAGAGAAAGAAACAATTATTCGCGCTGTCTACAGACAAGTATTGGGCAATGCTTACATCATGGAAAGTGAAAGAGCATCTATCCCAGAATCTCAATTTAAACAAGGTAATCTTAGCGTAAGAGAATTTGTTCGAGCAATCGGCAAATCATATTTGTATAGATCGCGCTTTTTTGATACTTGCCCTCGCTATCGTTATACAGAACTAAACTATAAACATTTTCTTGGTCGTGCGCCTAACAGCTACGACGAAATGAAAATGCACAGTGCAATTTTGGATGAAGGAGGTTTTGAAGCTGATATTGATTCCTATCTTGACAGTGATGAATACCAAGATGCTTATGGCGAATACTTCGTTCCTTTCTATCGTGGATACAAGAGTCGTCCTGGTCAAAGCATGGTGGAATTCACTCATATGTTTGCTTTGGCGCGTGGTGCTTCTTCTAGCGACTTTAAAGGTAGTTTGGCAGGTAAAAGCCCTGTCTTAAATAAAGACGTAATTCAACATATTCCTGTGTCCATAAAAGCTCCTTCTGGCGGTGCTGCTGGAAATGGTTGGTCTTTCCAAGAACCTCCTATTTCCGCTCGTACTCGTCAAGGTGTTGGTGCTGGTGCAAATGGCAAGGTATACCGTATCGAAGTAACAGGCTATCAAGCTGCTGGAGTTAGAAATCGTGTGGGCAGATTCCCTGTCAACAGCGTTTCTCGATTCCGTCGTAGTAACAAAGTGTATCTAGTACCTTACGAGCAACTATCCCAGGAATACCAACGTATTCACAAACAGGGTGGCAAAATTGCCAGTATTACTCCTGTTAACTAGATCGAACCGTAATATCCACTACTGGTGTCAGCAGAAATTGTTTTGAATAGTTAAATAGTTTTCTGCTCGACCATAGTGGCATTTTATTTGACAAATCAATATTAATTCAGGAGAAAAAACATGGCCGCAGTAATAGATGCACCAGTGGAAATTCGCAATAATAGCAGTGCTGATGACAAAGCGATCGCTATTCGTGCTGTATATAAACAAGTGTTGGGCAATCCTCATGTAATGGAGAGCGAACGCTTAGTAAGTGCAGAATCTCAATTCTGTAACAACAGTATAAGCGTAAGAGAATTTGTTCGTGCCGTAGCAAAATCCAACTTTTACCGCGCTCGTTATTTTGAAACTTGCGCGCCTTATCGCTTTGTAGAACTGAACTTCAAACATCTTTTAGGACGCGCTCCCGCTGACCAAGCTGAACTTTCCGAGCATATTCAACGTTGTGTCAATGAAGGCTATGAAGCTGAAATTGACTCTTACATTGACAGTGTAGAGTATTCCGAGAAATTTGGTGAAAACTTTGTTCCTTTTTATACTGGAGCAACCAGCACGGTAGGTCAAAAACAAGTTAACTATAACCGCACCCTTTCTTTGCTTCAGGGTATTGCTGGGGTAGACAGTGCCAAGAAAAATTCCCGTTTAGTAGACAGCGTTGCGACTAATAGTGCAGTTAAAGCTAAAAGCCCTGCTGCTAATGGACGTATGTCTCCTTCGCCAGATGCTACTACCAAACAATTTAAAATCGTCGTCAAAGGCTCTAAATTTGATGCTCCTCGCCGTACTAGTACTAATGAGTACATCGTCCCTGGCGATCGCATGACCCCCCAAATTCAGCGCATTCACCGCACTGGAGCAAAAATCGTCAGTATTACCGAAATTTAGTCATCTAACAAACTGATAACTAATTTTAAGATTCAGGAGAAATTTATTATGTCATTTTGGGTTACAGATTTACAACCAATTGAACTACGCGAACGCGCACCAAATCAAGATTTTAATATCATCATTCGCCAAGCTTACAAACAAGTTTTGGGTAATGCTTATCTATTAGATGGAGAAGGCTTAGAAACAGCAGAATCTCTGTTTAGAAATGGCGATATCACGGTACGAGGTTTTGTCAGAGCGATCGGTCAATCTGAGCTATACCGTTCTCTATTCTTTGAAACTTGCTCTCAGTATCGTTTCATTGAAATGAACTGCAAACATTTTTTAGGACGCGCTCCTCTAGATCAAGCAGAAATATCCCAGCACGTACAAATTTATAACAATTTGGGCTACGAAGCAGATATCGATTCCTATATCGATAGCGAGGAATATACTAACGCCTATGGCGAAAATATTATTCCTTGTCCTCGTACAGAAAGCAATCAGCGTACTTTGCTCAACGTAGGCTATAACCGTACCTATGCTTTATATAGTGGTGGCTATGCCAGTAGCGACAACATTACTACTAAGGCAAAGTTAATTTCCGATTTAGCAGGAAACAAGCCTACTGCGATTACTTTTCCCAAAAATAGCTCCAGTGGAACTCCTGGTAGCAACAAAAAACGCTTCCGCATCAAAGCGACAAAAGCAAGTCTTGGCTCTCTTAACCGCACCAGCAACCAAACTTACGATGTTGATTACCAGCAGTTGAACGCCAAAATTAAGAACTTACACCGTACTGGAGCAAAAATTCTCAGTATTACTGAAGTTTAAATCGCTGTGCAATTAGTGGGGGTTCATTCCCCCGCTAGCAGGAGTAAGCTAAAAAATTAGAGGAATTTAAGATTATGTCAGGAATGATTACTACGGGAGATACTAACGTCAGCACTTATGGTAGCCGTACCGTAAAGATTGACGTGACAGGAGTGTGTCGTCAAGATGTGATGCGTACCAGTAACTATACGGTCAAAGTTCCTTATAGTCGGATGTCTCAAACCATTCAGAATATTAACCGTATGGGAGGAAAAGTAGCTAATATTTCTTTAGGAGCAACTGCGCCTGTAGAGCAAGCAGCTAGTCAAGGTGAAGAAGCACCCAAACGTTCGGAAAAGAAAAAAAGCCGTAACCGCAAATAGTCTGTAATTAAGATTAATCGCAGCTTTCTAGCAGTATATTTTTAGCTGCTAGAAGCAAATTTTAATAAAGTACTTTTATATATAATATTAAGATCAATGAATATCGATGAATTTGTAGAACGTTCTCTGGGAACATGGCGATCGCAACGTAGCGCACATCATTTAGCTTTTCATCATTTTGAAGAAGTCACCTCAGAAATAGACATTCTGCCTTTAGACAATAGCGATGAGCGAGTGATCCAACTGTGTAAAAACAATAAAGTCGATCCTCACCTTGTTGCTAGTCCATTTTTTATGAAGTGGGAAGGAGAGTCAGACTGGGACGAAGATGAAGTACTTGCTGGCTCTACGGTGTTAGTTCCCGTACCAGATTTGGAAAACCCAACTAAAGGTAAATTGCTAAGGGAACAAGGGTATGCAGAAACCGTTCCTGCAATTGGTTACTATAAGCTAATAGAAGATGGTTCTTTTGTTTTGACTACTAAATACGAGCGAGCCAGTGCAGAAGAAAAGATTTGGTTTGCTACTCCTAATTTACGTCTTCGTGTTTCTTTGATTAAAACAGGAGATGGCAAGGGCGTTACTACAGCTTCTTTTTCTTCGGAAATTCGCGCTTTAAACCTAGACGAATAAAGTATTGTTGCCATATCCAACTGGATAATGACTATTTTTGAATAGCAATTATAAATTTTTTTAAATTATTTACTGTTTTAAACCCTTTATATACTGAGGACAATGTTGGCTAGAGAAGATCGTTCGACAGAGCAAGAAAAAGATGGGTTAGTTTATGAGCTTGCACGTTTGATGGCAGGGGATTTTTGTAATCGTCAACAGTCCGATGCCGATCCAAAAAATTATGCTCACATTCGTATTTTTTTCCGTCCTCTACCCTGGGAATTTTTTTCAGGAATCGGTTTTTATTCCGAACAAGTTTATGACTATGACCTTTGGAGTCCCTATCGCCAAGGTGTTCACCGTTTAGTCGATCGCGAAGATAGCGTTTACATCGAGAATTATAGTCTCAAAGATGCCGAGAATTATGCTGGTTCTGGTCACAATCGTGATGTTCTCCTGACAATTCCCCCAGAAGGAATAGAACGTCGTTATAACTGTTCTATGGTGTTTACCAAAGAAGAAGAAATGTTTCGCGGTAGGGTTGAACCAGGGAATAAATGCTTGATCCATCGAAAAGGAGTCAACACCTATCTTATTAGTCTAGTAGAGCTTACAGAGACTACCTGGGTGAGCTGGGATAGAGGAATGGATATTGATAGTCACGAACAAATATGGGGTTCGGCGATTGGCCCACTAAAATTTAAAAAAAGAGCTAGCTTTGCTGATGAATTGCCTTAGTTTAGCTTTATTTTCGATCAAAATAAGTGTCTCAATGTCGTATTGCATACCTCAGATTTGCAGTTATAAAATAGCAGCACTTACCAGCGATCGCCAAAGAAAATTTGAAAAATATGTTTCTCCAAAACACCTATTAATTTAAAAAAAGATGATTACCTCGGAGTTCACAACAAAAAGTATGTTGCCACCAGTAGCTAGCAAAAAAATGCAGGCTTGGATTAGAAGCCGTCATCTAATTTGTTCGGGCAACTTTTTCATTTTTGAAACTCTAGAATATTCTACGGTAGAAAGATTTGAAGAGTGTGTCCAGGGATTGGGTGGAACTTTTATTTCTGTTGAACCCGTTCGCAAAGTTTGGATTGGCAATCATCGTCAGGTAATTTTATATCAAGCCAAGGCAAGTCTGCATACACCGCATCACGATTTGAAACAATACTGGATTAAATATGGTGGTTTTTATACTAGATTTGATGAGCGTTCTTGTTGAAAAATTTCATCTTACTGGGAAGTTAATTATTAAAAATTGCTCTTAGTTGTTTCTGAATGGCTGTATTTTTAGACAAAATAATAGTCAGCCCTAGAAAAGTAGGTGAATAGTGTTTTACAATACTAAATACAAGCCTAAAATATGATGCGTACTTTTTTTAAAAAGAGTAACAATAAAAAAAGAATATGCCTAAGTACTTAAGTAATATTCTGTAAAACATCTACAGATAAGTTTATGCATTAGCAAGTAACAACAAGTAGCTTATCACAAACTATTTGTTGACTACAAGTTACTAAAACGTAAAGTAGAAAATTGGTGCAAAGCAGTAAAAATAAGCTTGAGATAAATATCGGAGATTTAAAGAATATGCCTCGCAAAAAAAATAAATCTAGTAATAGAAATACTAAAACAACAAGTTTTTTAGAAAAGTCCCAAGTGGGTATCTCCTTGACTTCCAAAGCTTTTCAGAATTTAAATGAAATTGTTGCCGAAACAGGATTGTCCAAGTCTAAAGTTGTTGAAGGTTTAGTTACTGGAAATTTAGCGATCGCAAGTCAAATAGCCGAAAAAACTATCTCTATTGAATCTGATGAAAATGATGATTCTTCTAAAAAACCAAGTGCAAAAATCAAAATCTTAGATGGAGTAATTGCTGCTGAAAATACAGTTGCCGATCGAGAATCTTCAGATGATACAAGACAAGAAAAAGAAGCAAAGAATCTTGCAGAATTAAAAGATAATATTGAAGAGCATAAAGCAAAATATCAAGAATTAAAGCAATACGCCAAGGAAAAAGACGCTTTAGTTGAAGAATTACAGCAGCAATTGAACGAACAAAAGACAGTCGAGTCAGACAAGGCTAGTCAGGAGTCAGACTTCACAGCAGAAATTGAAAAACTAAAAAAACAACTTTCTCAGCAAGCAGCAGATAACGCAGCCAAAGAAGAAATTATCGAATCCGACGTAGTTACAATAAAGGATTTGGAACAGCAGCTATCCACCGAACAGGATAACAATAAAAACTGGGAAACCCAAATAGGGGAAAAAGAGAAAGCCTTAACTCAACTTCAACAGCAATTAGATGCAAAGCAAGGTGAAGTAGACAGTGCTAATAGCGATCGCGACAATACTCAACAACAGCTAGCAGAAAAAGAGGAAGCTTTAACTCAACTTCAACAGCAATTAGATGCAAAGCAAGGTGAAGTAGACAATGCTAATAGCGATCGCGACAATACTCAACAACAGCTAGCAGAAAAAGAGGAAGCTTTAACTCAACTTCAACAGCAATTAGATGCAAAGCAAGGTGAAGTAGACAATGCTAATAGCGATCGCGACAATACTCAACAACAGCTAGCAGAAAAAGAGGAAGCCTTAAACTCAACTTCAACAGCAATTAGATGCAAAGCAAGGTGAAGTAGACAATGCCAATAGCGATCGCGACAATACTCAACAACAGCTAGCAGAGAAAGAGGAAGCCTTAAATCAACTTCAACAGCAATTAGATGCAAAGCAAGGTGAAGTAGACAATGCCAATAGCGATCGCGACAATACTCAACAACAGCTAGCAGAGAAAGAGGAAGCCTTAAATCAACTTCAACAACAGCTATCCGATGTAGAAAACAGCCGTGATAGTCTTCAAATTCAATTAACTGATGCTCATCAGCAAGTGGGTACATTAAGAGACGAAATTCAACAAAGACAAAGCGATATAGATCGTCTTCGTGCAGATAATCAAGCCAGTCAAAACCAGCTAGCCAAAAAGCAAGAGCAAATAAGTAGCTTAGAGCAACAAGTCAACCAACAGAAAGTCCAAATACAAGAACAAAACAAAAGTTCTGAAAATTTGCAGCAAAAACTTACTCAGCAAGAACAACAAGTAGCACAATTAGAGCGACAAATAGCGGATCGAGAACAGCAAGTTAGTCAGCTTAATCAACAGTTAGAGCGAGAAAAAGCAGATAAAGAGCAGAAAGTAAACCAGTTAAAACAAGAGACTGCCAAAAGTAGCGATTTGGGCAGCAAAGTTAGCGAAAAATCAATATTGATTGAAAAACTAAACCAGCAGTTAGAGAACGAAAAGCAAAACTATGGTTTGTTAAATCTCAAAGGTAATGAACAAAATAGCCTGATTGAAAGCTTGCGATCGCAGCTAGAAGAACAACAATCATTAGTGACGAAAACTGCTGCTTCTGGTACATATAAAACTTGGGTCATAATCCTCTTGGGAATATTGTTAACCGCGACTTCTGTACTATCGGCAAAATCCTACCTGTTTTAACTAATGCGCGATCGCCTGCAATAAGTCCCCCTTTAATAATCTAACAATACCCTCACCCATTCAGGTGGTCGAGAAATAGGATTATCAAGGCGATCGAGCAACATCAATGCAACTAAATGTACGGCAAATAAATAAACTAAATTATTAACTATAATCAAGCCACAAGCCAGAGTTTGAATCAAAACAAAACTAGGCTGTGCCAAAATGCCGAGTTGGAAAAATAACCAGTCTGCTAATTGGGTAATTTGAGTAATTACATAGATCCATAAGTTTTCTCCTACCAAAATAGAAGTCAACCAAAAACGGAAAAACATTCCTAGTGAGCCTAGAATAGCACCAAGAACAATTGAAAACACCCAGCTAACCTTACGTCGCCAGCAAGCTCCTAACAAGACTCCCATCAAGCCATAAGGCATAATAAATACGATACTACGAGTGGGTCCCATCAAAACCAAAAGTAACAGTCCTGATACGATCGCTGCCATCCAAGAAGCACGTCTACCTCGTCGTAAATAGATAAGAGCGATCGGGATAGGGAAGAAAATCTTTAAAATTGGTCCAACAGGAAAATAAAAGTTAATTAACCAAACTAAACTAGCTGCACTAGCTAAAAATGCAGTTTCTACCATTACTACTGTATTGGTAGAAGCTTTAGTTACTTTTTTGGGTTTTTCTGGAGAAGGTACTGAATTAGATTTAGTCAGATTAGTATCGTCTCGATCGACCCAGTTAATCTCGTCACCATCAATCTGTCTTGAAGTATCAGATAACGAGGGTTGATAGTCTTCTGTAGGCATAAAGCTATTTAATTGGTTTAACCAATAAAAATATAAAAATACTGCACTTTATCAGCATATAGTATCCTCTAAAGCTGGTACATCAGGAATATGCATTGAGTCGGCACTTCTTTGAATCAAACCTTTCTTTTCCAACTTAGTTAAGACTCTGGTAACAGTTTCTCTAGCTAATCCACTAAGACTACTAATTTCTCGATGAGGCAAATTGGGAATCTCTGTACCTTTTTCTCCTTCAGTACCCTGTCCCTCAATTAAAAAAAGTATGGCGTCAGCAACTCTAGAAACACTACTAGCTTCTCGTAATTGTAATCTACGATTAACCTGGCGCAAACGTTTTGCCATAAGTTGAACTAGCTGGACTCCTGCCATTGGTTCGGTCTTAATTAGATTAACAAAATCTTCGGCTGGTATTCGACCGATTAAAGTTTTGGTAAGAGTAATCGCATCGGTAGATCGAGGCATCTTATCCATCGCTGCCATTTCACCAAAGATTTCTCCTCGACCAATAATATTGAGAGTGACTTCCTTACCATCTAAATTATAGGTACGAATCTTGACCCATCCTTCCAAAATAAAATAAACCGAGCCTCCCCAATCATTTTCTAACAAAAGCACTTGATTGGGGGGGTGAGATATGGTGACAAAATGAGCTGCGATCTTATGAATACTGTCTTCTGGTATACCAGACATGAAGGGAACAAGGTCGATAAGTTCTTCATGATTGATATTGGACTCTAGATAACGAGATTGGTCTTCCATGGAGGAGTTAATTTTAATTCGCTATAAATATCTCCTTTGTATCATCTAAAAAACTGAAATAAGTAAATCAATCGCAAACTTGCCAATAAAGCCACTTTTATAATAATTCTAATCAAGATTAATTTTCTCTACTTTGATCTCAAAAAAAATAATATCAGTCATCATCCATTGGATAGATTTCATTCAAAGTTTTACCAAAGCAGACAATTGTAAGCATTAAGTATACTTTGATACATTTGTTTTTAATGAAAACAAAAGCAAAATTGGATTACGCAAAAATATATCATTTAAAACAGATAATTAGTGCTTTAAGTGACAAGAACAATACACAAGCTTTAAATGAGCAGATTATTCGTTGAAGATTTGGTGAAGAACCTTGGTATTTATGGCATTTTGGCGAATAGAACCAATAAGATTGCATATAAGAGATTTTAAAACTGTATTTAAATTCAAAGCAACTTATAAAACATTTTTTATGACTTCACCAATCGACCTTCATCTAAGGGATACGAAAGTCCTGCAATTCACTATCAAGCAAAACGTTCACCCTTCAGTAACTAGCAAAAGTAAAAGAATATTAGACATAGTAGGTGCGATTGTAGGCTTAGCTCTTACAGGAATTATCATGATTCCCATCGCGATCGCTATGTGGCTTGACGATCCTGGCAATATTTTTTATAGTCAAACTCGCTGTGGTTTAGACGGAAAGCCTTTTAAAATCTGGAAATTTCGTTCCATGATTGCCAATGCAGATAAGAAAAAGCATTTAGTAGAAAACCAAGCCAAGGGTCACATCTTTAAAAATGAAAACGATCCTCGCATTACTAAAGTCGGTCATTTTTTACGTCGTACAAGTTTGGATGAATTTCCTCAGTTTTGGAATGTACTTAAGGGAGAAATGAGCCTAGTGGGGACTCGTCCACCTACGACAGATGAAGTTGCAATGTACGATAAGCATCATTTTCTACGTTTGAAAGTCAAGCCTGGAATTACTGGAGAATGGCAAGCAAGAGGTCGCTCTCAGGTGCTAGATTTTGAAGATATAGTCAAAATGGATCTTAACTATCAAAAAAGATGGTCTTTCTTCTACGATCTTAATCTTTTAATACAAACTATGGCAGTCGTTTTGGCTCGCAAAGGAGCGTGTTAGTTGAGGAAAGAGGAATGAAGAACAAGGAACAAGGAAAGAGAGGAGGGTTTAATATGAAAGTTACTAGATCAACTTTATTTTTATGAATATTCCAACTTGGATAACCCTGTCTCGTCTTTTAGGACTTCCTTTTATTCTTTATTTACTGAACAATAACCCCACTCCAGATGCTCGTTGGCTCTGTGTGGGGATTTTTGTGGTTGCAGCGGGGACAGATTGGGTAGATGGTTATTTAGCTCGTAAGCTGGATATGGTGACGGAATTAGGGAAATTCCTCGATCCACTGGTAGATAAATTATTAGTTTTGGGATCTCTATTGGCTTTAATTCAATTGCAACTAGTCCCTGCATGGGGAGTCTTTTTGATTATGGCGCGGGAAATAGCGATCGCTGGATGGCGAGTTAACCCCAAACTAACGGGTAATAGTAGTATTGCAGGGGCAAATATTTGGGGCAAGCTTAAAACCGTAGTCCAAATTATCGCGATCGCTGTTTTGATTGCTCCTTTAGATGTTCAATGGGATAGCCTAACCATGATTTTGTTTTGGCTAGCAGTGGCATTGAGTCTGATCTCTGGCTGGATTTATATTTTGCCTAATATCTCTTCATCTAAAGAAAAATCGATTTCAGAGTGATTTCTCCCTGATGCTAAATAGTCATTTTGGAACGAGTCTTTTAAACCCGATACGAGGTCATATTTAGGTTGCCAATCAAGTTCAGTTTTTGCCCGATGAGTATCAGCAAAGAAGTGCTGTTGACGGATAGGAAAAGCCTTGCGCTTGCCGAAGTCGAAGTTATCGGGATTGTAGTGGACTAACTTAATATCTTCAGGAGATTTACCTGCTGCTTCAGCACAGGCATAAGCCACACCATCAAAAGTAACATAGCGATCGCCTGAAATATTATAAATTTTACCAACAGCAGTCTCGTTACCCAACACACTAGCCATTGCTAAAGCTAAATCTTGAATATGACCAAACTGGGTAATAAATCTACCATTTCCAGGAATAGGTAAAGGACGATTTCTGACAATGCGATCAAAAAACCAAGCTTCTAAATCGTTGTAATTTTGGGGTCCATAAATATAAACTGGGCGAATAGAAGTCCAGGGAATACCAGAATCATAAAGGTAAGCCTCTGTGTGGTGCTTGCCTTTGTGACGACTGTTAGGATCTACCGCATCACCTTCTATGTGAGGCATCTGAGTTGATTTTAAATATACTCCCGCCGAGCTAACATAAACAAAATGTTTAATTTTGCCATTGAACATCTCCACGAGGGGTTGAGTGTCGCTTAATTCACGACCATTATTATCAAAAACCGCGTCAAAGCTTTCTCCTGATAGTTTCTCTTTAAGTTGAGCTGCATCCTTGCGATCGCCTGTAATTTGACTTACTCCCTCTACTGGTGCAGGATGATTACCCCGATTAAACAGAACAACCTCGTGTCCTTGAGCAACCAAAACTTTTGTTAGATAGACTCCAATAAAACGAGTCCCACCCATCATTAAAATTCGCATTATCTAACCATTTATATATTTTTTTGCCAACTCTCAACTTATCATTTACTATTTACCATTTATCATTTATCAAAAGTAATAGTTGATAACTGGTATGGCAGATCTTAAAGGAGAATGTTTATGTGGCAAAATCCGTTACGAATATAATGGAGCGACGGGAAATCTGGTACACTGTCACTGCTCTAAATGCAGAAAATGGCATGGTGCAGCATTTAGAAGCCGTATGGTTGTTAAAGAAGATGGTTACAAAATTACTCAAGGACAAGAATATCTATCAGAGTATCAAGCGACTCCTAATGTAATCAAAACCTTCTGTAAAAATTGTGGTTCAAGTTTGGCTACAGTCTATCCTCTGCGCGATAATTTGTTAGGCTTGCCCATTGCGGGATGTGAAGGCAAATTGGATAACTATCAAGAGTTTCATATTCACACAGATTCAAAAGCGCAGTGGTGGAAAATTACTGATGATTTACCACAATATGAACAGATGCCTGAAGACAAAACTATTGTCCATTGCATCAACGAATAATTAGGCGGTTGCGGAAAATTAAGTTTATCTTCGATCGCTTTGTAATAAAAAAAGCGATGCAGCGCGTCCTAAAGGATACCGCTCCGCATATTGCGCGGGTTTCCCGCGTTGTCCTAAAGGATACCGCTGCGAGACTGAAAGGAATCCTTTAGGGCATATAGCGACTGCATCAAGACAGCGATCGCTATATTTGAAAAGGCGATCGCTATATTTAAAATCAGTAATTAGTTACCTGCATTAGCTGCACTACTGACTGCACCTTTAAGAGCAGCAATACCTTGTTCTACACTAGCCCAAAGCCCCATATCAGGTTCTTGTCCTGCTAGTTCTCTTGTACCGACAAAGTAAAGAACTCCTTTGAGTACCTCTTGGTGGGCGCGATTTTCAAAGTTAACTTTGTTGAGAGACTCCATCGCGTCTTGTAGTTCATCATCTAAAGTTTGAGCTACTTTGTGTACTACCAAACCAGTCATTGTCTGCTGGTGCTTGAGTAATTCAAACTGAAAGAATTTGTCATACTCTGTGAGTTCAGAACCAGCCATCATTTTAGTTACTGCTTCGGCGTGTTTTTGAGTGATGTCGCGGGGTTGAACATCTTGACCAAATTGTTCAATAGCGGTATCAATATAGCTCAAATTGCTGCGATCGCTTTCTAAAATCTTTTCTAATCTTTCGCGAATTGTTTTATCGTCTGTAGCTGCGATTAACTTTTGTCCGCAGTCAATCAAAACATTTTGAATCAGTTTGAGATCGGCTAACTTTGTTGCCAAGTTTGTTTTATCAGTCATGGTTATTTTGTCTATATTGAGTTTTGTTATCCGTTATTTCATATTCCCGTGATATTTCAAAACTCTCCTCCCTCTTGAGAGAGATTCGCTGCCAATATTCTCAATAAAAAGCGATCGCCTTAAACCCTAACTAATTTTAAAATTAAGCAAAGACAAAATGGTCTTCATTGGCTAAGAAACCATCGGGAGTATTGCTAACAATTGCCAAATCGTTACCCTCAGCAGAAATTAATGCACCTGCACTTCTTTGAGTAATATTAAGATCGTCGTAGCCGATGCCCAAACCTGCAATACCAATTACATCTTCACTCCCTGTAAAGTCATTAATCGTATTGGGAGATTCGGGATATTGCCCGTTGGCAATCCAGAATCGATCTGCACCTAAATTACCGTTGATACTGTTACCACCACCATCAAGGGCAAAAATACTATCGTCGCCATCGTCAGCAAAAATGCGATCGCCTTCTCCTAAGATAATCGTATCGTTCCCGCTACCTCCATAGAGACGATTACCACCATCACTAGTAGAGAGATCGATTAGATCGTCGCCCGAACCTGCAAAAACTAAGCCATTGCTACCAGTGATTTCTAGTTCGTCAGCATCAACAGTTCCAAATAAGGGGTCGAAACTATTATTTAAATTACCATCGCCAGAATCGCCATCACCGTTATCGCTGTCTTCTGAATCAGGAACATCTATCTGATAGATACTAACCGTACCGCTTACTTCATTAGAAACGGTTAACAATGGCGAATCATTGGGGCTATCTTCTGCGGAGATAAACTGTAAGCCTTCTGGGGCTAAATCTAAAGCGTCACCAGTTTCTTCATCGATGGGGTTAACGTATTGCACGAATTCTGCATTAGCCCGATTGCTAATATCATAAACCATTACCCCTCCCACTCTTTCTAAACCAATAAAGGCGTAATTTTCCCCTTCGATTTCGCCAATTACAACTCCTTCGGGTTCACTTCCCTTGGCATCGCTACGGCTATCAAAAGAATCTACTGTCCCGTTAGAGTTGAATAATTCAGGTACTTGTTTGGCAGTGATTTGAGCAAAATCATTACCGCTATCAAATACTAAATTACCGTAGGCATCGCGGATACTAAAGGAACGTCCACCATAGGACACTAATTGGTCATAGTCTCCATCACCGTCAATGTCGCCATCAATAGTGGACACTTCTAAGCGTCCTAGTTTATTTTCACCCTGTAATTCTGCTGCATTGGGAAAAGCATGGGGATCTAATTCTAATTCCTCAATTCTTTCATCCTCACTTCTGGCATCTCCTTCGTTAGCGGTAACGTAGTAAGTTGCCCCATCTACTTCATAAGATGCGATCGCATCTGGCTGGTACAGTCCGTATATGGGTTGATTGCTAATATCAATAACTTCATCATCATTAACATCCAAACCATTATTTTCTAAACTAAAGTCTTTCAAACCCAAAGACTGAATATCAATAATCTGGTCAGTTTCCAAATCGACCACGGCGATCGCATTATTTTCTTGCAAACTAACAAAAGCCTGACTACCATCGGGAGTTACAGCAATATATTCTGGTTCGACATCATTGGCAAAGTTTTCTTCTGGAAATATTCTGACTCCCTGTTCCCGTAATTCTGCCTCTTGTCCGTTATATGCCGTAAAGTCAGCGGTAGTAACCCTAGCATTTTCCACCCCATCAGAGATATCAATAATGCTTACCGAACCCTCTGGGTTTATAGTCGGATCGTCTTCATCGGGTTCACCTTCGTTAGCGACTAAAACCTTTGTGCCATCAGGAGTAAATGTAACCATGTCGGGTAACGCCCCTACAGTTACCCGACATGAGTAACATTTCCTTCAATATCAAAAAAAACAACACTGCCGAGATCGTCTGCTGCTTCACCTTCAATAGCTGCTGCAACTACACCATTGTTGATGGCAATACTATTGATTCCATCGCCAAATTCTTCGATATTAATAGCAGTTGTAAAGGTTGGATTGGTCGGATCGCTAATGTCTAAAATATCGATAGTCTTATTTGCACCGTTAATTACAAATAGTTGTTGACTATCGCGATCGTATGCTGTTATTTCTGCTGCACCTTCATCAAAAATGCCCGAATCGTAGCGACCAAGTTGAGTTAATTCAATAGAATTATTCATGTAAAGCCTGAGATAGGAAACTAAATAAGTAATGGATAGTGAGTAATTATCGATTATTAATTACTTCTTTTGAAATTGTCTCTATTAAGCTATAACCGTTTCTTTTTTTTATGTAAAAGAAAATTATTCTATTCAAGCAATAATTAACAGCCCATCTTTTAACTTCCCAGTTCCAAGTAAATTGAAGTTAAATCAATGGTTAAGAAAAGATTATGCAAATAACTGGAAGCTATCAAATATCAAACAGGAATAAAAGATTATGGGAGCTTCAAATCAATATTTGGAGTTTATAAGTTTATAGAATAATTGCGCTTAAATATTCTGCACTTTTTACCTGTTTACCTGGATTAGAAAGCGAGTTTCAAGACTATATGAGCTTTACTCGCACATTTCAAATATTACTTAAGCTACAGTGTTGCTAGTTGCAAAAAGCAATAATTGGCTCAATAATTTTATAAATCAAGCAAATCAATGTTCTGAATTGATTACTTTAAATTAATTGAGAAGCTAAATATCAAGATCGAATCTATTGTACGTTTAAGATTCAAAATTACTAGCTGTTGTTATGCAGAATAACTAAAAATCAATAGTTTAAAATAAGCAAGGAAAATAGATTAGTAAACCTTTTAACCTTTACCCGTTACCCCTTACCCAGTCTTGATAGATCGATTAGCGCGTGCCATCAGTTACTAGTTTAAAATGAATGTCATGAATATTTAACATATTTCGGTCAATAAACTAAATTTGCCTTAATGCTTTTGTAGTAATATTATTAAGCTGCAAAATTACCAGACAAAATACCGTTGAGTATTTATTTAGGTTGCTGTTAGTAATCGATCGCCAGCCTCAAGGAGTACAAAACATGACGGCAGAACAAATTGAATTTAATCGCGATCGCGCTAATCAATATGACCTGGATATTCGCAAAGCAATTCCTGGTTACGAAGCGTTACACGGTATGGCACAGAGTTTATTAGAAACCAGTTTACCCACAGCAGCTAAATTACTCGTAGTTGGTTCGGGTACAGGGATGGAATTAATCAATTACTGTCAGCATAATCCACAGTGGTCATTAACAGGGATCGATCCTGCTGATGATATGATGGCGATCGCCAAAAAAGAGCTTGCCAGTAAGGAGTTGTTAGAAAGAGTAAATCTCCACGCTGGTTATATTGATACTCTTCCTCAAACAGAACCGATGGATGCAGCCACCTTATTGTTAGTAATGCACTTCGTCAGAGATGATGGTTCTAAATTGCAACTACTCAAAAATATTGCTAAACGTTTAAAACCAGGAGCAGAATTTATATTAGCCGATCTTTATGGAAATAAATCTGCAATCTACTTTGCTAAATTTAAAAAAGCTTGGCAAACACTTTACTTTAGTAAGCTAGATGATGCTACTAGGGCTAAAGCAGAACAAGGTTTTGAGGCTTCGATTAATAATTCCATTTATTTCGTTTCTGAAGCCAGAATTAGGGAATTATTAAACACCGCAGGATTTAGTAACGTCACCAAGTTTTATAATGCTTTTTTGTTTGGTGCATGGACAGCTAAATACACTGGATAATTAACACTGCTTTTTTCTAAATATTTCACTCACTCACAAAGACAATTATGACTGAACCAATTCGCATTTTGATGTGCGCCCCCGATCACTACGATGTAGACTACGTAATCAATCCCTGGATGGAAGGGAATATCCATAAGTCTTCTCAAGAAAAAGCTGTAGAACAGTGGTCTAAACTAAACTTTGTTCTCAATGACATTGCTAAAGTAGATCTAGTCCAGGGTCAACCAGGCGTACCCGATATGGTATTTACCGCTAACGCTGGTTTGGTATTGGGAGACAATGTAGTCCTCAGTCGTTTCTTTCATCCCGAACGTCAGGGAGAAGAACCCCACTTTAAAGAGTGGTTTGAAGATAATGGCTTCAATGTTTTTGAATTGCCTAAAGACTTACCCTTTGAAGGCGCGGGAGATGCCTTATTAGACCGTGAAGGACGCTGGTTGTGGGCTGGCTATGGTTTCCGTTCAGAACTAGATTCCCATCCTTATATCGCCAAGTGGTTAGATATTGAGGTGCTATCTCTGCGTTTAATAGACGATCGCTTTTATCATCTCGATACCTGTTTTTGCCCTCTGACTGGTGGTTATTTGCTTTACTATCCTGGGGCGTTTGATTCCTATTCCAACCACATCATCGAAAAGCGCGTTCCCGAAGAAAAGAGAATTGCGATCGCCGAAGCTGATGCGATTAATTTTGCCTGCAATACCGTAAACGTAGGCAATACGGTAGTGATGAACAAGGCGAGTAAAGACCTGCAAAAACTTCTCAGTGATGCTGGTTTTGAAGTAGTTGAAACACCTTTAACTGAATTTCTCAAAGCTGGTGGCGCAGCCAAGTGTCTCACTTTAAGACTCAATGAACCTGTATTACCAGATGTTCATGCCAGTACTCCTGTAGAAAGCCGTGTCATTAACATGGAGGGACATCTGCTAGATGCGGGAATAATGAATCGATCCCTCGATTTGGTAGTAGATAACGGCGGTAGCTTTAAGGTACTAAACTTCCAATTGGGAGTAGAAAGACAAAGTACTTCAACGGCAGAAGTGCGCGTATCTGCCCCCGACCATAACATAATGGAAAAAATCGTATCTCAATTAATTGAGATCGGCGCAATTGTTCCCAAGGATGATGGCAATGATGCGGTGACGGAAACCTGCGACATGGATGGAGTTGCACCAGAGGACTTTTACGTGAGTAATATCTATCCTACCGAAGTTCGGATAAATGAGCAGTGGGTACGAGTGCAAAAACAACGCATGGATGGGGCAATTGTTATTAAAGAAGATGGTAATAAAACAACTGCTGAATGTAGAATTTTGCGAGATTTAGACAAAGGCGATCGCGTTGTGGTAGGAGTAGATGGTATTCGTACCATCCGTAAAAAATCAAATCGGGATAAAGTTAAAGAAGAATTTAGCTTTATGGGTGCAGGAGTATCTAGCGAACGCAGAGTTGAACTAGTCGTCGAACAAATCGCTTGGGAATTGCGCCAAATACGCGATCGCGGTGGTAAGGTTGTAGTTACAGCAGGGCCTGTTGTCATCCATACAGGGGGAGCAAAACACCTTTCTAGCTTAGTACGGAATGGATATGTTCAAGGGCTGCTAGGAGGAAATGCGATCGCTGTTCACGACATGGAACAGTCCCTGATGGGAACTTCTCTTGGTGTGGATATGCAGAAAGGTACGCCTGTTAGGGGAGGACATCGCCACCACCTCAAGGTAATTAACCAGGTGCGTCGCCACGGTAGCATCGCTAAAGCAGTCGAAGCGGGATTGGTTACTAAAGGCATTATGTATGAGTGCGTTAAACATAATATACCCTTTGCCTTAGCTGGTTCAATTCGAGATGATGGACCTCTTCCTGACACTCAAATGGACTTAATTAAAGCCCAGGAAGAATATGCTCGACTTATAGAAGGTGCAGACATGATTTTGATGCTGTCTACTATGCTGCACTCTATTGGAGTAGGCAACATGACTCCTGCGGGGGTAAAAATGGTCTGTGTGGATATTAACCCTGCGGTAGTGACTAAATTAAGCGATCGTGGTTCGGTTGAATCTGTTGGAGTAGTAACAGATGTTGGTTTATTCCTCAGTTTGTTGGTTAATCATTTAGATAAATTAACCAGTCCTTATCAAACAGCTTAGAACTAGGATAGGGCGCATATAAAATTGCGTCCTATATTTATTTTTTTGTTATATTTTTAAAATTTAAGCTGCCAGTTAATAAACTAGTAGCATTTACTAAAGATAATGGTTTAGAAAATAAATATCCCTGTCCATATTCACATTGTAAATCTAGCAGTTGAGCGCATTGCTGTTCTCGTTCAATTCCTTCGGCAACAATGTCTAAATCGAACACCTCTGCCAATTTAACGATAGCTTTGACCAACTCCAATTGATGAATATCACCTTCAATATTCTCTACAAAAAAGCGATCTATTTTCAAGGTATCTACAGGCAAACAGTGTAAATAACTCAAAGAAGAATAGCCAGTACCAAAATCATCCATTGATAGCTGTACTCCCAACTCCTTTAGTTTGGCTGCGGTAGCAAGAACAACATCAATATTTTCAATAATTTCGCTTTCGGTGATTTCTAGTTTCAGACAGCAAGGGTCTAAACCTGTCTCTATTAAAATTTGAGCAATGATATCACCCGCGTAGGGTTGAGAAAATTGTTTTCCAGCAACGTTAACACTAATAAATGCTAAAGCCGATTCTGGATGTTCCTGCTGCCAAATTACCATCTGTTGGCAAGCCGTTCTTAATACCCACCACCCTATTGGTATAATTAATCCTGTATTCTCTGCCAAAGGAATAAAATCAACGGGAGAAACAAAGCCTTTGTCTGGATGTTGCCAACGAATGAGGGCCTCAAAACCAATTAGTTGCCGATCTGCCAATCTAACTATTGGTTGATAGTAGAGTTCGAACTGTTCTAACTCAATTGCTGCCCTTAGTTCGTTTTCAGATTTGAACTTGGCAATACTTTTAAGATATGCCTCGGATTCAAAAACCACATTGCAGGCTTTCCCTCTATCTTTAGCTTGGTGCATGGCAATCTCAGCATTTTGCAGAGCTTCAATCAAGCTGTATTGTTTATTTTCTTCCCTGTCTCCAACAGTGGTCAAAGGTGCAATGCCAATACTAGCAGTGATAAGTATGGAATGTTCCTCGACTTTGATGGGAAGAGAAAATTCCTTTTGAATTTGATTGGCTACTTCTGAGGGATAGTCCATCTGTTCAAACCCAGCAAGCAATATAGCAAATTCATCGCCACAAATCCGCGCTAATATATCCTGACTCTGTAAACATGAATTTAATTTTGCCACAATTTCGATCAGCAATAAATCCCCTACTGCATGACCAAAATTACGGTTAATACATTTAAAGCGGTCTAAGTCCAAACATATTACCCCAAATAAATATTTAGAATCGGACTCTATCTGAGATAGCTCTTTTAAATTTTGAATAAATAGCTGACGATTGGGTAAATGAGTCAGTCGGTCGTAATTGTTATTACGAGCTAACCGAGCCTCAATTTGCCTGTGATGGGTAATATCGGTTTGCGAACCAACCAAACTGCTTACGCTACCGTCCTGGTCTCGTACCGCGATACATTTGCACGACATGAGACGATATTTTCCATCTCGATGTAGCAAAGAATATTCTATTTCAAACTGGTCGATATCTCCTTTCCAACAGGCAGATAGATTAGCTCGTAGCTTTTCTATATCTGCTCTGTGAACTCTCGCCAACCATTCTACAGGGCTGTTTTTAATGGTTCGATCGTCGTATCCCAACATTGATTTCCAGCGAGAAGAGTAATCAATCTGATTGGAATTAAAGTTCCATTCCCACAAACCATCATTCATTATTTGAGTCGCCAGAGCATACCGCTGTTGGCTATCTTTAAGAGCCTGTCGCAGCTGTTGTCCTTCTTGAACTGATTCCTTTTCGGCAATACAAATCATTTGTTTGGTTTGGTTTAACTCATTATCAATCGACCAGGGAAATTTGCTGTCTGATGGATAGTGGTTTGCTGGATTTTTCACTCTCACCAGTTTTTAATGGGTTTGGGAATGTAGCGATCGCTCATGCAACTATAATAATATTTAAATTAAATTTAAAGTAGCTTAAAATAACTAGTTATTTTAAAATAACTTAATTTTATGAGACTTATACGGAAGATATTGCGTTTCTTAATATTTGGTTTAGATTTTAGACATTAAGGGATATTTTGAATTACTAAGAGTTTATTTTGCACATAAACAACATAAAAAAGATTTATCAAAATAGTATTTTCTATAATATGTAACAATGAATATATGTAGAATGACTTACTGATTATTTTTTGCAATTTACATCACATAGATCTCAAGCTTAATTCAGAATTAAGTTATAAAAAATACATTTTTAAAAGTATAGTTACAGTACTAGATTACTAATTAGTTTTAAAACTAAGATTGACAATGATTTTAATCATCCGAAGGTAATTGTAAAATAAGATACAACTTTTAAATGTAAAATAAAACACATTTATACTTATTTTTAACACAAAAACAATACATCTTTTCTATGAGAAGCAGTAATTTTAATACGCTTACATTCTTCAGTTTGGCAACTCAACAGTTTGAAACCAATAGCCAATAAAAGTATTTATCAACTGATTTAAACGTTTGATATCCATCGGCTTAACAATATAGCCACTCACACCCTGGCGGTAACAAGCATCAATATCTTTGGGATTAGAGGAAGTGGAAAAAATGATTACAGGAATAGTTTGTAAACTTCGATCTTGTTTCAGCCTTGCCAGTACTTCTTTTCCGTCAGTACCAGGTAGGTTTAGATCTAAGATAATCAAAGAGGGGCGAGGCGCAAGAGATTTATCGACGTATTCTCCTTCATGAGATAAAAAATCTAAGGCTTCTTCCCCATCTTCGCAGCGATACACAACATTGGGTATATTAGCCTTTGAGATTACTCTGGCTAAAGCCATAAAATCTTCATCACTATCTTCGATAACTAATAGGGGCTGTTTATTGGGATCGTTCATTCAGGATTACTGTAAAGTAAAGTAGAAGGTGCTGCCTTTGGTGTAAATAGATTTTACCCAAATTTCGCCCCCGTGTCGTTCAACGATTTTTTTGGCAATGGTTAATCCTGCACCCGTACCGCCACCATATTTCTTTTGACCATGTAATCGTTTGAAGATCCTAAAAATAGACTCTATATGTCTTTCACGAATTCCGATACCATTGTCGCTGACATAGAAAATAGTTGGTTCAGAATTCTCAGGATATTCCTGCATTTTTTCCATCGCAATGGGATCGTCAGGATCTAAATAACCAATTGTAATTACTTTTTCAGCCTGCTGATTGTATTTGATTCCGTTACTGATTAAATTGGTAAATAGCTCGTTTACTTGAGTGCGATCGCATTCTACTATTGGTAGAGGACGAGGAATTTCAAATTCTACCTGAGTATCTCTAGCACTTGCTTCAATTACGTCCAAAACCCCTATTAGCAGATGATTGAGATCTACGGGCTTTACCTTTAACTCTGCCCTACCCAAACGAGAATAATGAAGTAGAGAGTTAATTAGATCTTCCATGCGATGAGTCAAACGCATTAAGGTATTTAATTTGTCATTACCATCATCACCCAGTATTTCACCGTAATCTTCAATTAAGAAACTGGAGTAGTTGTAAATGCCTCTAAGGGGTTCTTTAAGGTCATGAGAAGCAATGTAGGCAAAAGCATCTAGCTCTATGTTGCTACGAGATAGTTCTTTGTTTACTTGAGCTAGCCGATCGGCTTTTCGCAGTACAATACCCACAATGGAGCTACGTAGCTCTAAAGCTGCTTCAACTTCACAAGCTTTCCAAGGTATCGATTGTCCTGTTACGGTTTCTTCCCACTTGGCAAAAGATTTACGAGGAGACATCCGTAAAGTTCCATCTTGCTTAATCTCCACTGCTTTATTAGGGTTGCCACCCCAGTTTACAGTTTGTATGACTTCTGGACGAAACCAGATAATAAAGGTTTGTTCTACTCTAGAAATCAACAAAGCGAGCAACCCGCTGGCTACTTCTGGATAAGCCGAAGCAGGAGAGTAAGTTTGAGCTAAATGAGTTGTTTCGTAAATTACATCTCGATCGAATTGAGTTTCCAGCCAAGGAAGTAAATCTTCGATCGCCGATTTTTCTGGAGTATCACCAATTAAAGTAATGTCTTCGCCAAAAGATAGTGCAACCCCAGTCGCCCCTACCAAGTCTAATAATCTTTGAGGATTTTCGATTAAACCTGCTTCTAATTCTTCTGCTTGAGAAATGCTACCCACAAATTCAGATTGAATCGATTTAAGCTTCATCTTATAGTCGGCATCTTGAATATCTTCTTTGGCAGCCAATTCAAAGGAAGCTATTTGCCCGATAAACTCACAAATAGTACGAGTTTTGTAATCAATTTTTTTGACTGTGTTGTGGTGACAGGCAATTAAACCCCAAAGCTGTTTATTTTTTAGTAAGGAAATAGACATTGAAGCAGCTACTCCCATATTGTCCAAATACTCAGTATGTAGCGGAGAAACGCTACGTAATGTTGACATACTCATGTCTAGGGGTTTGTTGGTTAAAGGATTGTACTGAGGAGTCAATCCAACGGGTTCGTAGGTAGCATCAGGAATCAAACGCAGGTGATTGAGGGTGTAAATATATTTTGCCTGTTTGGGAATATCAGTGGCAGGATAGCGCAAACCTAAAAATGGTTCTAATTCTGCCTGTGCTGCTTCGGCAATTACTGTTCCCGAGCCTGTATCATCAAACTGATAGATCATTACCCGATCGAATTGGGTAATTGACTTTACCTCGATCGCGATCGCATTGCACAATTCATCTAGGGTATTAGTTTGCTGTAGCCGACTAATGGGACTTTTAATTAACCGATAAAAATCGCCAAAGTCAGCTTTTTGACCCAGGTAAGTTTGGCTCTAACTCTAAAATTATTGTTTCTTGGTTGCGATGAACAATACCCTGAAAGTAGATAGCCGATTGGTTTTGAACTAATTCAATCGGAATGGGATTAATGTTATCAAAATCCTCCACTAAGCACTGTTTTATAGCCTTAGTTTGAGCATCCCCCAACAAACTAGCTAAAGGCTTGTTTAACAACTTTTGCGGCTCAATACCTAGCATTTTGGATGTATTGAGACTTACCTGCAATATTTGATATTCTGCTGCGTCAACCGCTATCAACACACCATGAGGCTGAATTAAGTTGGGGATATGGATCGGTTCGCGATCGCAATTATGCAAATCTGCTTCTTGCAAAGATGTATCGGTAATTGCTGCTAAAATTTCTGAGGATAATGAATCTGAATACATAGTAGGTCGATAACGCTACTATATTCTATATTCAATCGATTAATAATTGGGAGCAAGATCTTCTTGTGAAGCAAGCTCTGCTAAAAACTGCTGACGATTGAAATGATAATCATCTCCCAAAAAATCAATAATTCTTTCTGTGTCTTCAAGAGCGTTTTTCAGACAGGTAGATGCCCCAGGAGAGGGGGTAATATTAAAGATAATTTTGTCCCCAATAATTTTGGCTTCGCCCATTTCCAAGGCTTTGGTATTTAAATTGACTATTTGAGGTCTAACTCCACCATAACCCTTAGCATAGCTAAGATTATTTAACTTAATTGAAGGGATTATTTTTTTGACTTCTTTAATAAACAAACGTTTTCCGATAATCGGGAAATCATAAAAGAAATTGAGCAAAATATATTTGAAAATAATCGGGTCAGATAATATATTAATAAAGCTAAAGATTGCCTTGATACTCAAACCCGCAGTTTGGAAATATTCGACAATACTAGAATAATTATGCCGTTCTAGCATTGGTAACACTTTTGCTGTTGGACCAAAACGAGCGATCGCTTTATTATGGACTTCAGGATCGCCATGAACTGCTGCAAAGGGAAGCTTTTTGCGTTGAACCGTATACACTTTGCCGTTTAACAGTTGTGGGGCGAAATAGAAGCTTCCCGCCACGGTTAGTAAAGCATAATCTAAACCATAACCCAAAGATTTGGCAAACAATAAACTGTGCGCTCCCGCAGCAACCATTACTATCTTCGATTTAATAGTTCTATCGGAAATTTTAATTTGATATT
Organism: uncultured cyanobacterium; assembly: GCA_963799375.1. Taxonomy (GTDB): domain Bacteria; phylum Cyanobacteriota; class Cyanobacteriia; order Cyanobacteriales; family Xenococcaceae; genus Waterburya. The sequence continues at coordinate 120,953 of CAWCWY010000002.1, read as the reverse complement.
GGTCTTTGTCTTTAGTTATTTTTTTTACTTTATTATTAAACAGTAGGTCTATTTTTTTGTCCGATCTATTAACAGCATTGCTTAAAAAAGACTGAGCCAAAGCATTAAAATCTACTGCATAACCTTCGTCAGTATATAAAGCAATTATCGCTTCGTTCTCTTCTCTACCAACTAAAACCTTGGGTTCTTTTTGAGCAATTTCTGCGCGATCGAGCAGTCTTAATGAAGGAAAAAGCTGCTTAAACTCTTGATACCTCGCCTTTAACTGATTAACCTGTTCTTCCCCAACACCAAGCACCATTTTATGATACTTAGTATAAATTTCTTGTTGCTTATCTTGAGTAAGTAAATAGTTTTTAACTAAGCTTGCTCCCTCATTTACCTTAGTTGCCTTAGCTAAAGTATAGTTAGTTTCAATGTCGCCAAAATGTAGAGTTTGGCTATTACTATTAGTATAAGAATTAACTAAAGCCACATCCGATTCTTTTTCAATCAGAGCAATTTTATTTACGTTGGTATATTTGCTCAGAGTATAAAGTAGCGCCGTGCCACAAACTCCACCGCCAATGATAACAAGATCGTAGTGATTATTCATCATATACCGACATTCTATAATATGCCTTGAGAATAGATACTAGTAATATCTTATCTGCTAAGGCGATCGATATAGTTGCAGTTCATTAATTCGTAACTTTTATCTCTCAAAAAGCACCGCCTCAAATTAAGACAGTGCATTTCTGTTCACGAATAATGTGATTTAAGGAAAAGAGCAAAATTGAAGCACAATTAATTATCTCTCTTTATTCTTTTCCTCGGACTAGGTTTTCAAAGCTTCAAAATACGAGTAAACTCACAATTTAGATCTAACATTCTGTATTTACAGATAGATCGTATACCGTTACCAATACAAGTATGAGAGAAAGAGATAATATTTCCATATCTACAACTTTTCTCTACGTACAGCTGTGATTTATTACACAGCATATCTACAGGTATTATATTAAACTTTATTATTGAACGTTGTCAAATATATCAGTAAAGATTTATACAAATCGGATAGATGATTTGCCTTATTCTCCAGCTACAGGTATTTGCTCTTCATCTAAGGATTCAGGAACATCGAACAGCACAGTTGTCATATAATTTTCTGCCCATTCTTCTCCAAAAGCTTTTTCTAATACACGACGAGTTTTATCGTTTTGCTGTTGTTTGTTACAGTAATATTGCTGACCAGCTAAATAGAGCTTTTGTTGTTGACGGGATATAGGAGTAGACGCGACTGCTTGTTGACAATGAACTCGAAGATAGCCCGCAGCGATATCTAGGAAATTTTGCTCTTCTTCTGAGTTATGGGGGCGGACAAATAAACAATAGTCCGAAAAGATATCAGCCCAGGGTGGTAATTCTCTTGATTCGCTAAAGTTAACTTTATCTAAAGTATCGAGAGTTTTAATATAATTCGCAGACAAAGTTTTATTGGGACTTGTGGGAGACAAATCTGCGATCGCAGCACTGATATTACCTCTCCCAGCGACAATATCGCAACCAAACATAGGTAAAGCATATTCAGGACGGGGAAACATCACGCAATGAAGAATATCAAGATTGTTTCCCACCTTAGCTAACTCTAGGTGCATTTTGCGAAACTGGACGGTTTGATAGCAACGATTCTCAATCCGTAATTTTTCTCCTTCTAGCTTACCCTCAACATAACCCAATCCCTCTGGCAAAGAATAAGGAGAGAGTTCTAAATACTTATGCCAATAGTTAATAATTCGTTCGGCAAGTCGATGTATTAAAGGATGTTGCTCTTGACGCAGAGAAGGTTGAGAAGTTTCTAACATTACAGATTTATAAAAAGGCTTTATTGAAGCAAATAAAATAAATATTAGTCGCCATAAGATGTCTATAAATTTAACGATATACTGATGACTGACTCTATAGATATATTTAGCTATTAATCGTAATAGATCAAGAGAGCAGGAGATATAGTTATGTTCGGTTTAGGCGTGCCTGAAATGGCAGTAATTGGTTTGGTAGCAGTACTTGTTTTTGGTCCCAAGAAAATACCTGAAATCGGCAGTGCATTGGGTAAAACTATACGAGGTTTCAAAGAAGAAATGGACAATCCATCTTTAGAGGATGAAGAAAAAGAGCAGGATTAGTTGATTGGTCTTGCCTTGAAAAAAGTTTATTTAAATTTTTGCATTTCTCTTCGTTTCTTTAGCCATAGCCGAAGGCGAAGAGAAAGTCAACAGATTATTGAGTGCCAACAGTTTAACGTATTCATCGTAGAATATGATATGTAGACTACGATTCCGAGCTGTTTCCAGTAATTAGCGATCGAGATATTGAGAGATATTGCTTGAGCCGAATACTTGGAAAATTGTACGTTCGCTATTTAGAGGGGAATAAAACATATAAAATCCCCAACCTACTCGATACTAACACCGCCAAATATCTCGCAACTTGGATTAAGAAAGCATGAGTCCCAGAAAACTAACCGAAGATGATAAGCAAGAGATTCTTCAGCTATATCGTAACTCTGAAGCAACAACTTCAACCCTCGCCGATCGTTATGAGGTGAGCAGTTCTACGATCAGTCGCTTTCTTAAAAATAAATTATCTTCCACAGAATATGAGGATCTAATTCAGCAAAAACGCTTGGCGCGTACTCCCAGAGGAGAAAAAAGTGCGGAGAAAAAAGAAACTAAGCCGAAACAAGAAAAGGCAGTTAAAGCCAAGAAAACTCGTAAAAAACCTTTGTCCAAAGTTAAGTCAGATTCAATTGAAACGCTAGAAACAGAAGCTGTAGTTCCTGATGTTGAGCCTACTGAAATTGTAGAACCAGCGATCGCCGAATCTGAATCTGAATCTGAATCTAAACCAACTCCTAAGCGTCGCCGTCGTCGTCGTTCTTCTGCTAATGATAAGTCAGAGACATTAGAAACAGAGGTAACAATTGCAGCCGAAGAAGAAATTACCCTAGAGATAGAACCAGAAGAAGAAGTTACCCTGGAGATAGAACCAGAAAAGCCAGTCAAGCTGATAATAGATCGAAAAGTCAAAGAAAGTGCGATAGCTGAAGAACCAGACAAACCCTCAAAAAGTAGTAACTTAATTCTTAAAGCAGATAAGTCTAGCGGTATAGCTGCCTCCAATATTAATGATGAAGAAGACGATGATGACGATGATGAAAACGAAGTAAATCTCATTACCCTCAAAGAGATGTTGGGAGAAGATTTAGAAGATATTAATGATGAAGAAGACGATGATGACGATGACGATTGGGAAGAGGAAAATGAAGCAACCGTAAGCTATTCCAGAAGAGATTCTAATTTTAGCGATCTAGAAATTTTGCCCCTTTCTCAAGCTAATTTTCCTAGAATATGTTATCTGGTAATCGATCGCTCTGCGGAATTAATCGTCAAACCTTTAGCTGAATTTGCGGACTTGGGAGAGATTCCTCAAGATGAGGTAAGACAAAGAACTCTTCCTGTGTTTGATAATCACCGTATCGCCAAACGTTTTTCCCATCGTCGCGAGCGAGTAATTAAAGTACCTGATGGTCGTATGCTGCAAAAAACTTCTCGCCACCTGCAAGAAAAAGGTATTACCAGGTTGCTAATCGACGGACAGATTTATTCCCTTTCTACTTAATTCAACGCCAGTTTGGGTTGAGAGAATTAGCTTGTTAGGGCTATCAGTAATCACTGATAGCTTAGGAAATACTCAAAACTCATCGAAACTAGTCTCAGATTCTAGCTGTAGACCAAATTCTTCATTAGCTTCTGAGTCTGACTCGATTAGCTGCTTAATCTGCTTTTCCCAGTCACGACCAATTTGTATGGTGATATCAGATTTGAAATATCCCGTGCTTTCTACTACTACTTCTCCCACACCCAAAATAGACTTTACTTCATTAGCTGCTCGGTCATCTCCAGACTGGGCAATAACTCTCGTCTCCTTCAACGGATCTTGCCAGTTTTTGGTAGCGAATACTCTTGTATAACCTGCTGCTCTAAGAGTATCTAGTGCAGACTGTAAAACTTGCTGATCCTTGGTACTATCTTGCACCGCGATTCTAATTCTAGGGTTACTGACATCAACAGCATTACCCAAAGTTGCATATCGATCTCCAGCTTCAGTATATTCTTTAGCATGGGATGGCAAATTGAAATGATTTGTCATCAATTTATTAATACTTTTATAGTCTGGCAACCAATAGCTTACGGTTTCTTCTCCACTATTAAAATCACCTGGTAGCATCATCATGTTGATATGAGATCTATCTCTTTCGGAGGCAAAATTAGCTAATGCCATCAATTCTTTGACGGTCAAATTGGTGTCTAAATGAGATTGAATTACCGATAGGATTTTGGGTATTTTGACTATAGTAGCGGGTTTGAGAGTTTGCTCTACCGCCGATCGCATTAGCATTTGCTGGCGTTGTACCCGTGATATGTCACCCAAGTCGTCATAACGATAACGCAAAAACTGGAGGGATTTGTCGCCATCTAAGTGCTGAATACCTTTTTTGAGGTCGATATAAAGATGCTGGCTGAAATCATTATATTTCATATCTTTGGGGACATTAACTGTAACCCCTCCCAAGGCATCAATTAGCTTTTCTACTCCTTGGACATTAACTCGTACATAGCGGTCTATATTCACCCCCCCTAGTAGCTCGCTAGCGGTAGAGGCAGCCAGTGCGGGACCACCATATTCGTTAGCATGATTTATCTTTCTCACCCCGTGTCCATCAATATAAACGCGAGTGTCTCTAGGAATAGAAAGTACCGATACCTTTTCCTTTTTTGGATCGAAACGAAGGAGCAACATACTGTCACTCAAACCATCAAAAGAGTTAACTAAATGAAGATAACCCACATCTTGCTTTTCAAAATCAACCCCTTTTTTTTCTAAATCGGAGCTGATTACCTTAATTCCCAAGACTAGAACATTTACAGGGCGGTCTAACTCTGGCAAAGTCAGGCTTTTGGCACTTACAGTTTTTTCTTGACTAAAGACTTTTTGTTCTTCGATACTTAATTCTACTTTTTGTAGAGGGGAAGCAGTAGATAGAGCCACTGCTAAAAATGCACCAACTCCTGCTGACACTAGGGAAACGCCAGCTAAACCCAACCCGACTAGAATTGCTCTTCCTTTATTCAACTTCCTTTTTTTTGTAGTGTGACGGTAGTTAATTGAATCAACTCGATTACTAGAATGTCCGCCCGAAGGGTTTGTTTGATAAGCTTTCCTAATTGGCACTGGATACCCTCATATCTAAATAAAAGTTAACTATGTTTTTGAATGATTAAGATATTTATATAAACAAATGTAATTCAATTAATATTAACAGCTATTTGTTGGTAAAAATACCCAGAGATTGAATTGCGATTAAAAAGATTATGTAAGTAAAAACCCAAATTATCAGCTTATTTTAGTCCTTATTAGTTTAAAAACACTTCATAGATTTTAGCTTCCTAACCAAAGTAACGACAGTTCAAAGTAGTGGCAACTATAAAATACATAACTTTGCTAGACAAAGTGCGATCGCATTTCAATTGCATTGATTGAATCCTAACTTTTATTACCTAAACGAGCCATCATAACCGCACAAGTGAAAAAATAGGCAGTGGTAAATATAGCATTAGCATAAAGTAAACGAAAAGAGATTATTTCCGATGCACTGGCAGCACCCAAAGATAGAGAAGAATATGAGATTAACCAGACTAAAGCTAACCTAATAGACAGATGACTAGCCTTCTTTTGTTCCCGATATTCATCTAAACTAGTACGATTGGTTTTTTGAGGCTTATAAAGTGTCCAAATAGCAGGAATAATACCGACAATAGGTAATAAATAAATCCAAAGTTTGAGATACCTATCTATATTTTGAGGGTGTGACAATCGGTTATTCATAAATTTTGCTGCTGGATAATAAATTAAATAATGATTAGATCGATTGAGGATCAAATAACGGTAATTGTCTTAGCTGGGGGAGAAAGCTCCCGCATGGGACAAGATAAGGCATTGTTACCAATAGATGGCAAAACGCTGCTAGCTCAAACTTGCTCGATAGGTAGTGAAATTAGTTCTGTTGTTTATGTTGTAACCCCCTGGATTGAAAAATATCGGTCGATTTTGCCTCCCAACTGTCAACTGGTAAAAGAGAAGTTAGTTTTAAATGCCAAATCTAACGCGCCGATAATTGGCTTTGCTCAGGGTTTACAGTTGGTTAAAACCAAATGGGTATTGTTACTCTCTTGCGACTTACCTTATTTATCTTCGTCTCAAGTAAAACAATGGTTGCAAAGTTTGACAACAGTATTACCCACAGAAATTGCTTTTTTGCCCCGCGATCCTAAAGGTTGGGAAGCTTTATGTGGTTTTTATCGCCAAAACTGTCTATTTTCCTTGGAATCTTATATTAAAAGCGGTGGAATGTCTTTTCAAGGCTGGTTGGAGCAACATTCAGTCAGGGAATTAATTTTAGAAGATCGCACTTGTTTGTTTAACTGTAATACTCCTGAAGATTGGCAATCAGTTACCTGACGCTTAGGGTAATTAGAAATTATTATTTTCAAGATAAATATTGATGAGAACAGAACTTCCTTTTCTGTAGAGTAATTATTTGAGTTATCACAGCCATTTGTTTTGGTTTGAGCCAAGACTGTTTCTGCTGTTGTTAAGGTTGTCAAACTGAAAATAGTCGATAGAATCGGAAGTAGTATTCTTCTCAAGAGATAAAACTTAGGTTCAATAAAATTGACCATAGTTGTTAAAAAATCAGTTAAAACTCTTAATTAACAACTGAGCGCGGAAGGCGGTGAACCTGTGACCTGTATTCAACATTCCCGACTTATAGAATTAGAATAGCAATCTAACTAAAATTTTCTGTTATTTCTCTCCCCGTACCTAAGGTAAACAGTGATCAAATCTCGGACTCAATCTAAAAACAGCGATCCTCAAGTTAAGCTCAAGTATTTGGGACAATCTATCCTATCCTTAATTCAATCTTGGCAAAAGTTAGACTGGATTTTGCTGTTATCTGTGGTGGGATTAACTACCTTCGGCGGTTTTACAATCTATAGTACAGAATTAGGCGCAAGACACAACTACAGTTACCAACATTGGACGGTTGGCACTTTAGGTTTAATATTGGTGATGCTTTTATCTCGCTGGCGTTATCAAATTTTGTTGCGCTGGTATTGGGTAATTTATGCCTTGACCAATCTATCTTTGATTGCAGTTATGGTGACGGGGGTTACGGCAAAGGGAGCGCAACGCTGGATTACTATTGCAGGATTTAATGTCCAGCCTTCAGAGTTTGCCAAAATTGGGATGGTGATTGTTTTGGCAGCACTGTTACACGATAAAGACGGTGCGGATTTGAGAACCGCGATCCGAACCTTAGCCATTACTGCTGTTCCTTGGGGATTGGTTTTCTTGCAGCCAGATTTGGGTACTTCCCTCGTGTTTGGGGTAATTGTAATTAGTATGCTCTATTGGGCTAACGCGAAAACTGGCTGGTTGATTTTGATGGTGTCCCCTTTGTTCTCTGCTATTTTGTACCATTTATATCTTCCTGGTTGGCTCTTATGGGTTTTAAGCGTGGGGGGAATTGCTTGGTTAACCTTACCAGGCAAAGTAGTTTCTACCCTGAGTTCTATAGCGATCAACCTGGGTGCTGTAGAATTGGGTAATTTTTTCTGGGGAATTTTAAAAGACTATCAAAAAGCCAGGCTAATCATGTTTCTTGACCCCGAACAAGATCCTCTTGGGGGTGGCTATCACTTAATTCAATCACGCATTGCGATCGGTGCAGGAAAACTTTGGGGAACGGGATGGCATCAAGGGACGCAAACCCAGCTTGATTTTATCCCAGAGCAGCACACAGACTTCATTTTCTCTGCGGTGGGAGAAGAATTTGGCTTTATGGGTAGTCTTTTGCTACTAGGGACTTTTTGGCTAATTTGTATGCGCTTGATTTGGATCGCCTGTACCGCCAATGATAATTTTGGTTCGTTGATGGCAATTGGTATTCTGGCGATCGTCGCTTTTCAAACTGTGATTAATTTGAGCATGACTATTGGACTCGCTCCAATTACGGGTATTCCCTTACCGTGGATGAGTTATGGACGATCTTCTTTACTGTCAGGATTTATTAGTCTGGGGCTTGTAGAATCGGTAGCTAATTTCCGAGAGAGCAAAGTAAGGCGATCGCGCTAAATCTCAATTTTTGAGACAAGAATCGATTACCAATCGCGATCGGTTTCGTAGCCCAGTTTAATTAAACCATCCCCAAATAACTCTTTAAATTGATTTTTATGTTTCTCCGTAAATACTTCTTTCCACTCTCCTGTACGACCAGAACGAAGATGAGATTTTGTGTTGATAGTTCCTTTTTTACGCCTACTTTTATTTTTAAAACTAAATTTTTCGGCTATTTTCAAGCAATTAGAAATAGCCTCTTCCTTAAAACCATAATGTTTAAAAATTTGAGAAAAAACTTTGGTTTCGTTTTCAAGAAGATCTTCATACTTGAACTCGAAAAAGTGTGGATTATTATAATCCCAAAGGTACATTTCTTCAATCACTTCTTTGGAAGTACCTTTCATTTCCGCGAGCAATCCTTCTTCTCTGTTCAAAGAATTTAAATATTCTTGATAAGTTAAGCTATTTAAATTTTTACGAGGGATATGCGCCCATTCTTCTTTCGTCCACAAATGATAAAAATACGCTGAAATGATTACATCTCTTGGATCGCGAATCATGTGAGAGCCTATATAGTCGGGAAGTTTATTTACATCCACCCGACTCATGTACTCCATAAAAATATCAGTATTTCTTTGGAGATGGCTCTGGGTAGAACATTGAAAACTTAAACCATAGTACCTAGCTATACTTCTTAACACTCTAATAAACCAGGCTGTACCAACTTTATGGTAACAGCAGTGAACAATTAGTTTTTGTTGATCGCAATTAATAAAAGGAGTTCTTAATTTTTGCTTTATTCTAGATTCTAAGGGAGTGTATAACAAGGAAATTATTGAAATTCAAATAACATTAATTTAAGACAATAAAAACATCAAAGTAGACCCCGAAAATTCAGGATCTACAGTAAAGATGAATTTAAAGAACTTGCTTTAATTGTATCTTAGTTAAAAGTTCTTTTGTAAAGATAACGCAAAAACATTTCCCACAGCTTAACCGTAAGACTCAACTTTTTCTTTTCCATCAGGCATAGTTGGCGCAAATTTCTTTAAACCCAAATACTGTTGGAAAATATGCCAAAGATAAAGAGGATTGAGAACTGCATAACGTTGCCATAGTCTTTTTGGCTCTTGGGTTAGACGAAAAAACCATTCTAAACCTGCATCCTGCATCCATTTTGGAGCTTGGGACAAAGTTCCTGCATGGAAGTCAAAAGCAGCACCAACAGCTAAAATAGGAATATTGAGTAAGTCACGATATTCGTAAGCCCAAGTTTCCTGTCGGGGACAGCCTAAACCCAAGAAAACAGCATTTGCACCACTGTCTTTAATCCGCTGTACTAATTCCAATCTTTCTACATCAGAAAGTCTTCTAAACTTTGAAGCTTCCATACCCGCAACTTTTAACCCTGGATACATTTGAGCCAGATTGTGAGCAAACTTTTTTAAAGTCTCTTCTTTACTACCATAAAGGTAGATGCTCAGTCCTTCTTTAGTTAATGATTCGGCAACTTTCAAAGTTAGGTTTGGTCCATATACGCGATCGGGTAATTTCTGATCGTGTAGCCAGGATAATGCCCAGCGTACTGGTTGTCCATCAGGTACAACTAAATCTAAACCATTTAAGCGTCTAGCATGAACGCGATCTAAAAAGCCTGTCATTACACCGTGTACCGCTAAAGCACTTGCCGAACAAGCCTCTTTATTTTTGGCTGCGGTAGTAATTTTTTCTACAGCAGATTCATAATCTACCGCGCTGATATTAATCCCTAATATAGAGTATTTTCCTTGATTAATCATTGCTCATTCCATCTTTCTACGCCACTTTCATAGATCTCAGTCAAAATTTGCTCGATGTTGTATTTGAGTGACCAATCTGGATAATGAGACTTAAATTTAGCCAAATCGCTAATGTACCAAATGTGGTCGCCACTACGGTTATCATCTGTGTAGGAATAGTCTAGTTTTTTGCCTGAGAGCTTCTCGGAGATTTCGATCGCTTCCAACATCGAGCAATTACTCTCTCTACCACCACCAATGTTATATATTTCAGCAACACGGGGATTTTGATAAAATTCGTAGAATGCAGCAATCAAATCTGATGAATGAATGTTATCGCGAACTTGCTTGCCTTTATAGCCATATATGGTGTAGGGTTTGCCAATAGCAGTACACTTGACCAGGTATGCTAGAAAACCATGAAGTTCTGTTCCAGAATGATTTGGTCCAGTTAAGCAACCCCCCCTAAAGGAGGCTGTACGAATTCCGAAATAACGTCCATATTCTTGAACTAGAATATCAGCAGCAACCTTGGATGCTCCAAATAAAGAGTGCTTACAATTGTCAATACTCATGGTTTCAGGAATACCCGAATGGTAAGCATGAGAAGCATCTATTTCCCAGCGTTTTTCCTGTTCGACTAATGGAAGGGCATTCGGAGTATCTCCATATACCTTGTTAGTAGAAGTAAAAATAAATACTGCATCAGGACAGTATTCGCGAGTTGCTTGGAGTAGGTTGAGGGTACCGTTAGCATTAACAGTAAAGTCAGAAAAAGGATCGCTAGCAGCCCAATCATGGGATGGTTGAGCAGCAGTATGAATAATTAAAGAAATGTCTTTACCATAGTGCTTAAATATCTCTTTAATATCTTCGTAATCTCTGATATCTACTTCTTTATGCTGATAGTTATCAATCTCTTTTTCTAATCTTTGGCGATTCCATTTGGTTGAAGCTTCTTCTCCAAAAAAGAACTTCCGCATATCGTTGTCTATGCCAACAATGTCCATTCCTATACTACTGAAAAATCTCACGGCTTCAGAGCCAATCAAACCAGCCGAACCAGTGATAATTGCTACACCCATACTTGAACTATTTCTAACTACTAATTTAATTTACTTCTTAAGTGTATTTACACAATCCTAATCAAAAAATTATTAAATTGAATCTTTTCGATTAGTTTTTGTGCATTTTTTACTAAGTATATTCACAAGGAATTGTTGCTATATTACTACGTAAGTCGCGAAGATGTCGATAATCAATATGCAAACTTCATCATAAAAACATTTAGGCAAAAAAAATACAACGGTGGTATGATCACTTAGTTTAAAAAATAAACTATAGCGGTTCTCAGAGTCATGGAGTACAGGATTTTCCCTTTTCTCTTTCCTCTTTAACCAAACATAATCGAGGTGTACCTCATTAATAAGAGAAACGCTATATAAGTCTTTAGAGTAGAATCTTCGTAGACAAGTAAGGTTCTATTTGCTTAGATAGAATAGACGTTTTTGAGAGTTAGGCAATCAACCTTATCACAAGATTTTATTATCTATAGTTTGAGTTGGCATCAGAGTAAAATTGATTGTTTTGTCGAAGTATTAATAGTTTTTAGTTGAAATTTCATCATTATGATTATTGGAATATTTGAAGTTAGTGAACCGAACCATTATTCAGCCGTCAATGGTTTATTAAAAACCTACGCTAGCGATCGCGGCAACAAGATTATCGTTTATACCCTACCTTCAATTGAAAAAGCACTTTTAGAAAATGGCTTGCCAGACAACTCCAGGTTGGTTGTCTTGCAAGAAAACCAATCTTTAAAAAAGCTGTTAGATGAAGCTGAAGAGATTGCTTTTGACCGTATACATATTTGTACTATTTTTGATAACTATTTGGAGTTTGGTCAATTCAAACCCCAGACAAAAGATGTTTATTTCCACGTACATCAAATTGAAGAATGGTATAACGATAATTTTGACCGTGCCATCAACACTTTGATTCCCAGTCTTAAGAATAAGGATCAAAACAGGCAATATTCTCGCATAATTGCTCGTGCGGTGCGAGACTTTTTGGTTTACCGACCAATACGTAAAAAAATGCTGGATAACTTCGATAAGGACTACAATCTTAAGCTTATCGTTCACAGTAAGGGACAAAAAGAAGCTTTGGAAGAATATTCGTGCAAATCTCCGATTACGATCTTTCCCTTTGCTATTTATGAAGGAATGGAAGATTCTTCTAAGGACAATAAAATATTGCGGATTTGTATACCAGGGGTGATTACACAAGCCAAACGAGATTATCTGACGTTGTTTGAAGCTTTAGAAGAAAATGCTGCTACTTTAAGCGATCGCATCGAGCTTTATCTATTAGGATATATTACCGATCGCGAAAAAGATGAGATGGGTGCAGCAATTCAAAAGCTGATTGATAGTGGCTATAAGGTTTTATATCACGATACATTTGTCTATGGCGAAGAGTTTGATGAAGCGATCGCTAATTGCGATTTACTATTAAACAATCAATTTATTAGCAAAAACAGTACAGAAGTCTATGGCAAAACTAAAGAATCTGGCATGATCTTTAATATGCTTCGAGCAGCCAAACCTGGATTTTTACCCAGAGAATATAATGTGTCTCAAGAGTTTCATGACTGCACCCTATTTTTTGATAGTTACGATCACTTGATGACTTTAATTCAAGAAATAGCAGACAATCCCCAAAAATTGGAACACCTAAAAACTGCGGCGCAAAAGCTGTCTACTAGCTATCTACCCGATAATTTGTATCCTCGATTAGTATCTGTTCAATAAAGGGACAGGTAAAAATTGTTAGCAATTTGTTTAATAGCCATCGGTGACTGTTGTCTTATTCAGTCACCAAATAGCCATTTTTAGTTTTTTGCTACCTGTTCGAGCATCTTAGCGACTTCTTGCTGCACGTTAGTATTCCATTGTTGGCGGTACTCAGCAAGATCTAGGTCTTGTAACGACATTTCTCTTATAGCAGTGGCGATGGACTCTACTGAATTATCAACTAGTGTTGCCCAATCTCCAAACAGTTTTTGGGTCAATGAAGTCTTGCTAATAACCAATTGTGTGTCAGAAGATAATGCCTCACAAGCACCACTGGGTTGAGTTGCATTACTCGTAGTCAAAACCAGCGCAGCCAGGCTAGAACAAAGCATTTGATGATATTCTTCTAAAGCCAAAAAGCCTGTTAAGTTCACGTTGTCTAGTGCTTGGAGGCTGGTAGCGGTTGCTGAATCTAGCTTGTTAACATCAGCCGTAACGACAAACTGATATTCCTTTAATTCTTTCATCGCTTCAATCAATAGTTCGACTGGTTCATCCCAAGGATCGAACGAAGCAATCACCAAAATTTGTTTCGACTGACGTTTTTGGAGTTGAGTTGGCGCGATCGGTACTATAGGATCGGAAATAGTAAAAAGTTGAGCATCAGGAACTATCTTGCTCACTAGCTGATACATTTCTGAATTATGAACAATTATTCCTAAAGCATTTTGCAGTAAAGTCTGGCTAAAAGGTAGCTTTTGCCACATTTCTACCTGAAATAGAGGATTATGGGCATCAATTATATAGGGAGTTTTGGTTAACCAGGCTGGTAAAGCACTAAAAGTAGGCGGACATTGGGCTACAACGAAATTAGGTTTTTTAGCCAGGATATCTTTGACACTAACAAATAGCTTGATTAAATAATCTAGAGGGCGTAGATATTTACTGCGAAACAAATGAGGAATAAATTTTAGTTCGCAGTCAATTAAGGGAGCGAGAACTTCTGGTCTTCTTTGGTATTTTTTCCACACTAAGAATAGACCAGATGCTTTATTTTTTGATGAATAATCGGACATTTTCAAATATATAACTAATTAAAATTGTAAATTATTTGTAAATTGAAATGCAGTTAAATCTATCAGGTACGAAAAATCTTTGTAGTTTTTACTTATCCAATATTTGCTGCTTTAAAACAAATATTGAGCAATAATTGCAGATGCAATTTTACCACCGATATTTGAGTGTCAGTAGATGTTTATCAAATATAAGTATATTGTGTAAATTTTGTATAAAAATAAAATAAGGTTGAGAATTTCTTCAGCTTAACTTATAAGACAGCAATTATTTATTAGATGAAAATAGCGATGCAGCTATGCAGTCAGTTTAAATTCGTTCTGAACTCCAAGTAGTATTTTCTTTAATAACTTTGGCTGGAATACCTGCAACTACAGTATTATTTGGCACATCTTTAGTAACAACAGAGGCAATTCCTACTACAGCATCTTGATGAATAGTAACCCCTTTGAGTATTCTAGAATATGCTCCAAGCCATACATGATCTTTAATTTTGATGTTCTGTGTTTGGTTAATTCTTTTTCCAGTGGTTAAGTCAATAATAGAGTGAGAATCGCCATTACGAATATCAATGTTGTTAGCAAACATACAGTTACTACCAATTTCAATTGAAGAATTTGCTTCTGTGATCGAGATATCGGCATTGACAATATAATTGTTATCTCCTATGGACAATTTGCAGTTTCGTTCCTCAATCCAAATTGTCCCCCCTTTGATAAATCGGCAGTTTTTTCCAATTGAAACCCGATGATTGGAACCACGAATGTAAAAAGTCAAGTTTTCTACTATTGTTTGAGAATCTATAGTGATGGTATTGTTTTCACCATGTATATCAAAACTAGTATTTTTAACTATGGAGTCACTAATCTTTATTTGATTATTATTTCCTTTGATACTAGTATTATTGTTGCTTGATTGCCACTTGACAAATATTTTTTTGATAATGTCTCTTAGCCACGGATAGTCATTCAAGTGAATATAAGCCTTCTTCGCCCAATAATATCTCTGAGATGTATCATTCATTGCGTTCTGACCTATGATTTTTTCTAATTTGCCCTAAGCCAAAGTTACCTGTCAAAATTTTGTATCATGTAAAACTATCACTATTACTAATAGTGGGATTAGCATAGCTTCAAAAAGGTAGTATTTCAGATAAACGTTGACAAAAACCATAAAGTCTAATAACCAGCTTTTCCAAAAGTTTACCATCGACACTATTGATCGTGAAAATTTGAGTTCCAATACATATTATCTATATGATTTTTCGGATACAAATATATGGTATTGGCGGTTATACTTGGCTATTCTAGTTAAGTTTGGAAAAAATTTCATTTATACAATTTATACAAATTTACACAATCCCATCGCTAAATTTTAAGACTAATTTAAAGTAACTAATGAAAATATATACTTTTGGTGCATCAAACGATACTCGTGTTGAAATACTATATTCTCTCAAGCAAGATAATAGAGATCCAATATTTGCCCAGTATATCGAACAAGCCGATCATGAAGAAGTTGATTCCATCGAAGATTGTCAGGTAGCTATTTATCCTCGAAGAGTTTTTCATCCTGAAACGCTGGAGTTTGATAATGGTGTATACGATGCAGCCTTAACGGCAAGACAACACAATAAGCCACTAATTATTGATGCAACTAGTGACTCTGATATTTTCATCGACATACCTAATGCTCACATCTTGCGCTGTGGTTTATACAAGACTCTGCAACAGCCGTTTGAAACAGAGTGTCCCTTTTGGAGTAACAATAGAAGCAAGGTTAGGTTAGATGCACTGGAAATTTCAGCTAAACCAGAAAGACCAGCAATTGGGTTTTGTGGAACTACCAATTCCATAGGCAAACTATCAAATATGGCGAAGTTTTTCGCCCCTAATCTAACTGTTAAATTTTTATTATCTCAAGGAAAATACGCTTCCAAAATTGACATTAGACTGCGGGAAGGAATGAGCCTCAAACTACGAGAGACAGCAATTAAATTAATCGCTTCAGACAAAAGATTAGAGAGTAATTTTGAGCTTACCAATAATCACAAAAGTTACTATTGTCAAGATGAAAATAATCGCATTGTTTTAGAGGATTTATTTATTGAAAATACCAAAAAATCTGACTATATTTTATGTGTTAGAGGAACAGGCAATTATTCAGGGCGTTTATATATGGCATTAAATGCTGGATGCATACCAATAGTTTTAGATACGGATATTGTGATTCCTTTTGAAGAAAAGCTGAATTTAATCAAAGTTCCACTTAACTTTTTACACCAGATTGGAGATATTATCTTAGAACATTTTGAAAATATAACAGATGAAGAATTCAAAGAAATTAAAGCTCATAATCGCAGAGTTTACCATCAGTTTATAGCCCCTGAAAAGTTTTTTCCTGAGTTTATTGATCGAGTTTTCCAGTATTAAACTATATTTTTTTTCAAAGAACAGAAGTATTAACGCAAAGCCTTTTCGCTGGGAGAGTTAAAAGATAGAGAGAAATGTAACTCATTTGATTGGGATTGAATATAAGATAGTAACCCATTGATGAAGATTACTATACCAAACATTTCTAAGAGTTCTTCTACTGTCGAAGCAACTCCATAAAAGGTGTTGTAACCCACGGTATCAGCTATATATCCTCCTATCAGCTCCATCCCTAAAGCTCCAGTCACATAAACAGAGCCTGCCAAAATAAACAAGGTTCTAGTCCTTGGTGGTAAATTTTGAATAAACTTTCTAAAAGCGATTAAAAAGACAATCAGTAGAAAAAATGCAGGAACTACCCAAGTAAAATATAGAATCCCCTTGGCATTAATTGCTCCTCTTAAAACAGGTATTAAAAGTTCATGAATACTGCAAGCTTCATCCAATGCTAAAAACAAGAAAATCAATGATAAAGCCTTCCAATGTTTTACATATCGAGCTTTTTTGACTTTTCGTAGAGTAGTGATAATTGCTAATAGGTAGCTTGAAAATCCTAAAGCTAAAGCAGAATATAAAGAGGGAAAATTAGATTCTTGGTCGAAATTAAAGTAATGGGAAATAAGTTGAGTACCATTGGCAGCATTTAACCAATAGACTATTGCTCTTTCTGCTAAATTAAAGAAAACCAATAGAGCGATGATAAAGAGTAAAAATCGAGTTACCCTTTTTGCTGATAGGTTGTATACAGGTAGATCGAATTGACCTGAAAAGCGACTAGACCTCATGAATATATCTAAGAGTTTGATACTAAACGACGATCTATTAATAGTACCTTAACCTATAGATAATTTAATACCTACGAAGTCTTAACTTCATAGGATCTTCATTGGAAAAATTGTTTTGTAAAATATTCTACAATTGAGAAACATGAATAAAATTATTACAGGTTTGAGCTTTTCCAGCTTGTTAATTACGGTCTGCTAGGGGCTTCTTTTAAGGCTTTTACAACGGCTTCCCAAGCTGATTTACGCAGATACTGCCGATCGAGCAACAAAGGACGTACCTCTGCTCCATCGCTTCTAGGAGCAAAATCTGACAGCCAAGTATAGCGATCGCTTAAACCCCAACTGATAACAGTGGTGACAGCAGGCTCATCTAACACTACAGAAAGATATTCATAATAGGCTTCTGCCACGGCGCGATCGCGTTTGGCAATGTTGTTGGGGAGTTTGTTATCTCTAACGTCTAGTTCTGAGATAATAATTTTTAGTCCCATACTGGCGACATCACTGAGAAATTGACGGAATTTCTTCCCGTCAAACTCTTTGTTCCGATGACCTTCAAGGTGACTTTGAATTCCTAGTGCATGAACAGGGGTATTCTTAGCTTTCAACCTGCTCAGAAGATTGAGAATTGCTTCTCGACGCTGTTCTTCATAGCTACTACCATAAGGATTGCTATAGGTTAGTCCATTATCGTTATAGGTCAAAATTGCGTTGGGATCGGCTTCGGCTGCAATCTTAAAGGCACGTTCAATATAGTCTGGTCCTAAGAAACTAAGCCAAGTAGGATATTTTTCTCCTCTAACTCCACTTTTGGTAGTATCTTTTAAATTGTCATTACGACCATCTTCAACTCTAATTGCTTCATTAACTACATCCCAAGAGCTAACCTGTCCTGCATGGCGTTGGGCGAGGGTTGTAATGTGGTTAACGAAAATTTTGTCTATTTCACTACTGGTAGTACTACTAGCCTTAAATTTATCAACTAACCAAGGTGAATTGAATTCACTCCAGATTAAAGGATGACCCCGAAAAGGAAGATTATTTCGATTGGCAAAGTTGAGAAAAGCATCAGTTTCCGAAAAGTCATAGTTATCACTACCAAATGGTCCTACGGTAACTCCAAAAAAACCGCCTACTATTGCTCCATATTCCCGCGTAAAAATTCTTTCAAACTCTCGATCGCTAGTAATATCCTCCGAGGATCTTTGAGCATAACCACCATATTGTATGCCTTTTGAGGCTGCCAACTGTCGTAAGCTTTCACCTCTTCCTCTTTTGTTTTCCTTGGATAGATTACTTATATACTCATTTGCTTGTTCTGCTTGAGCAGAATACAAATATTTATAAGCCAAGCTTAAGGCACTGAATCCACCTAGTCCACTCAATCCTAATAGAAATAAACGTCTTCCTTTATTATATTTATTCTTAGCCATAGAACTAAATTCTTGACTTCACCATAACTTTACACCAACAATTTCAACTTTTAGAAATGGTTTTTAACTTCTATATAAGTAGCTAGGTTAATTTTAATTAAATAATCAATTTAAGTATTAGCAATGTTAGGCAAAACTCATGCAGATTGCCGAGAATATTTATAAACAGCTCCCCAAAGGAAAACCATTAATAGAAATTCTGATGCAATTGTAGCCCATATAGCTCCATGCCAACCATAATTGGGAATCAGTAAAAAGTTAAGTATGCCGTTAATAATTGCTACTAACACTTGAGTGACAGTCCTAACACTTTGATAATTTGCTCCTGTCAAAGTATCCGCAGCCAAAAAGTGTAGAGTTCTAAAAATAATTGTTGGAGCAAGCCAGATTAAGGCAAAGACAGAGTTTTGATACTCGCTACCTAACATTTTAGGTATTAGTGGTGAAAAGATTACTATACCGACAATAGCTGCCAAGGAATAAGCAAAGGTCATTGGTAGCAACTTCTTACACAGTGCCAGACTACCTTTTATTCCTGAAGCCCCCTGTTGAAAGAATTTTCTGAATGAAGCTAATGCTACTGACTGTATGGGAGTAAACGCCACGTTCAAAATATGATAAGCAGCACCATATATTCCTGTTGCTTCTAAGGTAGATAGTTTCGCCAGCATAGACTTATCTAAATCGTTGTAGATATTTTGTGCTGAGACGCTGACTGCAAAAGAAAGTCCTAATTTTAGTTCGCTACCTACTTTTGATAAATCAAATTTGGGATAACCAACCTGTTTAAGCACCAAAAGTGTTGACATAATCGAAGCGAGGAAAGTCGCAATGCAATATAGGATGCACCATGTAAGTACGCTAGCATTTTCAAAACAGGTGATAAAAACGACCGCAGCAAAAAATCTGTTTAAAGATACCAAGACAATCGATCTACAGTGTAGCTAATTAAACCTACTGCAATAAAAGCATCCCTGGTAGCATCATTGAGCCTAAGAAAAATTAAATTAGCTAAAGCAACAAAGAATACCGAATAAATTGAAATATTAGGTATGGAGAAAAATTGATAAATTATTAAAATTAAGGAAGTAAATAAAGACCCAAATATAAGAGTCTTTAAAATAGTTGTTCCCCAATATTCTTTAAATAAACTGCGATCGCGCGAAACATTTTGAATTAAAACTTCCCCACTACCCCAACTAGCAAAAGGAATAAAAATGGAAACAATTGCGACAATACCGACATAAGCCCCATATTTTGCAGGTTCAAAAGTACGGGCTAAAATTATAAAATAAACTCCTTGAACAACCAGTCTCAAAATAAATGATTGAAAAATTGTCCAGGAGTTTTTTAAAGTATCGCTTTTTAATAGATTATTAAATTTTGAGCTAAGACTCTTTTTTGACATTAAATTAACTGGTAGATGCTACTGCATTTTGAACGATAGTTTTTTTATTCTTAACTTTCATTGAATAAATTGAAGCCAAGGTAATTATCCAAATATTACTTGTAGAAAAGAAAGACACTTCCGTCATATTTAGAAAGATAGTATAAATCAAAAATAAAAATATCCAGAGCATCCGAATATCTTTAAAAACTAGATATTTAAATAAAGAATTAAATAAGCAGCTAGCATAGCCAAAAGTAAACACAATTAAACCAATTAATCCCAAATTGAGCCAAAGTTGGATATATCCGTTATGCGAATGTACGGGAGACCAGTCGTGTATTTGCCATAATAAAGTTGCTTCTCTGCTCTCCCCAGAAAAGAAACTACCATAACCATAACCCAACCAGGGTTTTTCTCTAATAAATTGCCATAGAGTATCCCATAAAATAGTTCTTCCCGATAAAGTTACATCTTTATCATTAACGCTCAAAAAGGTATTGAAGTTCACCAACAGCAAGAACAAGATTAAAACAGTAAAAATTAGAAACAGCAATACTACAAATACGCTTTTCTTGGATGTTATAGACAATCTTTTTAACCCTTGAGCTGTAAAGAAGATAAATACAACACTCATTAAAGCCGTTGCAGACTGACCAAAATAAATCAACACTACTGATAGAAAACAGCAAATTTGGAAGAATATTTTCTTCCGCCTACTTACGTTTAGAAGAGAAGAAAAATAAAAGGTCATAAATCCTGCAACCATAGTTTCTCCCAAACCATTTTTATGGGGAAAAATACCCTGCCATGCACCAACAATGGCATTAGTATTCATAACTCCATATTGTGGCAAAGCTATAGAGAAAATATAGCTGAAAAATAAAGCAATACCAAAAGTCCAGCTATAAATTTTGAGTTGCTGTTCAAAATCATACCTAGAACCCAGATAAAGTCCAAACATAGTTGCTCCAATTAAAGATACAACCTTCCTAAAAGCAATATCAGGTACAGCAGACCATGATATTGAAAAAGCTGCCAGTCCAATTAAAACTAATAGCCAAGAATTGCTTGCCAAGAAAGTTAAAGTTCTTTGCCAGCGAAACACTAGCAACACTAGAGTAACAAAATATATACAGATAAAAACTAAACGAAGTAATGGACTGTCTATATCTCCTTCTCCTGTAGTTTGACCTAAAATGACTGGATAAAATCCATGAGAAAACAGCAATAATGAAATTATTGTAAATACATTTTCAAACGGACGGATTGACTGTTTCATATTGTTAGCTAATGCAATCTTTTTTACTGTTCTTTATTAAGATAAATTATTGATTAATAAGTTTAAATTTATTGATTAAAAAATAAAGGCACGCTTTATTTTTATATGAACGAAAAAACTAGCAGTAAAGAATACTTTTACCAGAGTGGATTAAAAGCGCAAATTTATAATACTTTAAGAAAGAAAAATGAGCATTGACGAATCAAGATATGATTTCAAGATTTTACTATGTTCAACTGAATTTAAAAAGTTCAAGAGTTAGAGTTATATGCGCGACGCGACAGAAATGACTTGCACCAAAAGAAGAACAGAAATATTTTGCAAGTCATACACTGAATTATCAACGCTAAAAAATGTTGTTCAAAAAATAGCTTTTGTTTTTACCATCAAATACTCAAATCAGTAAAAACACAAAAAGATTACTACAGGTTAAGACCAAAATTAGGCTTTAGGAAACACATCCAATTATCGAAAAAATTTTAAGTGAGTAAATTACCAATCAAAAATCCAAAACTCGCAGGTAAGCCGTGATAAGCTTACCTGCGAGAAAGAGAAACAGTGTTATCTGCTATTTTGTTCGGCATAATAGTAGCTGTTGTAATAATAGGGTTCTCTACTCATATCTGCCCCATTAACAATTACACCCAATACTTTTTGTCCAGTAGTGTCTAACATTTTTTTCGCTGCTGATGCACTTCCATAATCTGCCACCCCAGGGCGAACTACAAACAGAAATCCATCTACAAGTCTGCCAATAATTTTAGTATCTGCGATACCTATGATTGGAGGTGTATCGAAAATTATTTGGTCGTAATGCTTAGACGCATTCTCAATGAAAGCCTTCATAAGCTCAGAATCTAATAAAGCAATAGGATTATTGGGAATAATTCCAGAAGACAAAACGTCTAGGTTAGGCATGACATTTTGTATGCCTTCTTCCCATTGAATTTCACCCTTGAGAACGTTACTCAAGCCTATTTGATTAGAAATTTCCCAAACATGATGTTGAGTTGGGCGACGCATATCCGCATCTACAAGTAAAATTCTTTGACCACAGCTTGCGCGAGCCACTGCTAGATTAGCCGACACTGAAGACTTTCCTTCTTGTGGTACTGAACTAGTAATAGCAATAACTTTCTTTTCGCTTTCACTATCAAGCAGCTTGAGGTTAACTTGAATGTTTTGAAAAGCCTCTTTTAAAGGAAGCATAGAAGCATCTGTTGCTACTTGTACTGGTAAATTAGCTGTTTTAGTTCCTGATAATTGTAGTTGAGTATTTTCAGGACTCAAACTCAAGTTTGGCACAATACCATGTAAAGGATAAGCAAACATATCTTCTACTTCCTGAGTGTTTTTGATAGTATTATCTTTCAAGTCGAGTAGGAATGCTAACGCCATACCAAACAAGGCACCCATCATTGCGCCTGCTGCTACGATTATTTTCCCATCTGGATTTATAGGATCTTCTGCCAACGCTGCGGGAGAGACTAGGCGAACTTTGTCATTATCTCTAACCCCAAGCACACCTATTTCTTCAGCTCTTGTAAGCAAAGTATTATAAGTTTTTTGGGCAGCCTCTACTTTTCTTTGCAACTCTCTTTGTTGCTGTTGTAGTTGGGGTAAATTATCAGATCTTCTTTGGTAGGCTGTATAAGTTTTTCTTAAAGATGCCAGCTTTTGCTCTAGTCCCTCTTTACGTAGTCCCAAATCTGCATATTGGGCTAACTGAGCCTGTTTTAACTCTCCCAAACTGAGAACGTTAATTTGACTGACTGGACTTTTCTGTCCACCTAATGTACGAGCAATTTCTTGCTCCAAAAGAGCAGTGAGATCTGCTTGTTCTTCTTTTAAACTAATTATTTGAGGTGCGCTGTCTGATAGGAAATTACCTTTTCTAGACAATGCTAGTTTGACATCTTGAAGTTGAGTTAAGACACCTTGTACGCTTGCAGACTGACTAAGAGAGCTAACTGCAGAAGCTTCTTGCCAACTCATGCCGAATTGAATTTTAAGTCGATTAAATTTGGCGTTGACATCCTGTAGTTCTGCCTCGGCTCGATCTACTTGATCTTCAACTCCAGAAAGAGAATCAATAGTCGAAGTTGTTATACCGTCTATGTCTGGTATACGATTACGATTTTTGAACTGTCGTAATTCTTCTTCGGCTCTTCTAACACTGTCTTCAGCTTTTGGTAGTTCTCTATCTAAAAATTCTTTGGCCTTAACCGCTTCCTTACGGCTAAATGAGGCATAGTCTTCTTCATATATTTTGACTGCGCGATCAACAAAAGCCACCGCCACATCAGGATCGGGATCGGCATAGCTAACCTCGAGTAGCTCTGTTCCCATTACAGGTTCTACCTGAAGATTTTTAGCAACCTGTTTATAGGTTAAAGCTTTTCCTTTTTTATTTTTGAGTTCTAATTCTTTAATTAGCTTTTCAACAACTGGTCTAGATTTGAAAATTTTAGCTTCGGTTTCTAAAGGATCTTTCGGATCGCTAAAATTCTTTTGACCTTCCCCTTGAACTGATTTAAACCCTAATACACTTTCTGTATCATCTGGTTTAATCTGCAATTGTGCTTCGGCTTCAAAAACTTTTTCTGAAGTCAAAGCTGCAATTAAAGATATGCCCAATATTCCTGCAAAAGTTGCTGTAGCTGGTATCCAGCGACGCTTGAGGACTTGCCAATATCGATTAAAATCTATATATTCTTCTAAATGTAAGTTAGGATCCATAAATTTTTATTAATGAACTTACTGTATTGAAATGTATTTATTGTGAACTATTATTTATTGATTGGTTGATTAGAGCCTTTAATAAGCACCTTCGGCGCGAAATACTACCTGGATAGTTTGCAAAAGGATTTTGAAATCCAATCCTAAGGACCAATTCTCGATGTATTCAAAGTCTAGATTAAATACTCCATCCGAATCTGTATCAGAACGACCGCTAACCTGCCATAGACCAGTAATACCTGGCAAGACTTCTTGGCGAAAATAATGACTTTGAGTGAATTTGGCTACATCTCTAACGGGTAGAGGGCGAGGTCCAACCAAACTCATTTCTCCTCTCAGGACATTGAATAGTTGAGGTAATTCGTCAAGGCTATAACGTCGGAGATATTTACCTACTTTTGTGATTCGAGGATCGTCTTTTATCTTAAATAAAATTCCACCCTGGACTTCATTTTGAGCTTCTAGTTGCTGCTGTAATTCGCTGGCGTTTTCGACCATTGTACGAAATTTCCAGATTTCAAAATGATTGCCTTTAAGACCAACTCTGGTTTGCTTATACAAGACAGCTCCAGGAGAACCTATTTTGATGAGAGCAGCAATAATTAGCATGGGAATACCAATTATTGTCAACAAAACTAGAGAAACTGCAGTGTCAAAAATACGCTTACTGAAAAAGTCAATGCCTACAATTGCCGAATAAGCAAGTCTAATTGTTGGTACTCCAATAATAGTATCTATTTCTGCCTGTCTTGCTGGTAGCTTGATATTGATTGGTAAAATACGCCAGTTGACACCAATAGTTCGCAATTTCCAGTATAGGCTTGCAGCACCTTGGACTGACTCCCAGGAACATACAAAAACCTCATCTAGTTCTTTGTAGTTAATTCTGTCTAAAGCTAAGTGTAAAGAATCTTCGTTATCAAAGTCTGATAAGTTAAGCTGTCCAGCTATTTGAAATACTTCGCTAGTTTCTAAAAGAAGCCTGGATTTTTCAAGCTCTTCAGGGTTGCCTATTAATAATATCTTTTGTCGGAGGGGTGTGTGTTTCTGGCGCGCATATGCCCAGACCCAATTTAAGGTAGTACGTTGAACAACAATTAACACAGTAGTTAAAACAGATGCCAAGGCTAACTGATAAATCACATCTGAATCGTAAAATCTCAAAACAATTGGTACTATTGCTAAATGAGCCAATAAAACAGCTTTAATTGAGCTAAAAAGATTTCTACTCTTATCACCTTTACGGTATAAATCAAAGGCAGAAAACAAAAAGATAGTAAACACTAATACAGTTAAAAACAAACTGTACATTTCAGCATTTTGCATCATTTTATTTGAGCTAAACCCTTGCCAGCTTGGAGCATATGCTAATGACCAACCCAACCACAGTGCAAGACTATCTAGCAGTAGCAAGGTAACTATCTTCGATCTATAAGAAAATTCCTTGCCCGCTAGTTTAATATAGCCTGGAGAACGAAGATCTCTACTGTCAGCCATTTCACTATCTACATAGCTTGTATTTATCCCGTAATCTGGAGGACTAGAAAACTTATCTAACATAACTTGGTTTTCGATTTAGTTTTGAGTTCTGAATCAGATCTCTAAAATTTCAGCTGTTCAATCGCTTCAATAATGAAAGTGGCTTGGTAAAGCAGACATTTCACCCGCGATTGAACAACAGTCGTTTTTATGATGATTAAGGTTCAAAAAGTATTAATAATTATCTACATAATAATAACTAAGTATTCCCGTTTAGGGAAATATACTTAAGTTTATAGATTAATGTATAGCTTAGTGTTTACTACGCTGTCAATCACTTGCCAGAAAACTATCCCTTGCTTCATCATAACTTTATTGGCTATGCAGATAAAGGTAAAGCAGCGTAGTGTAAAATAGGTAGTAATGTATTATTTGATACGCTGAGACCTAGATTAAAATAATGCTATTTATTGGTGAATAGAAAGGTATAGTTACTCAAAATAGTAAGACTAATAAACAATATTAACTGGTTATGTAAGATACGTATTTATTGAATGTTCATTATGGTTCATTAAATACAAAACTACCTTAAAAAGCAGGCAAAAAATATCAAAAAATATCTTTGCGACGTTGAATAATTAAAGCGATCGCAGCATAAATTACCGTGTGAGCGATCAAAATTCCCCAATTCAGACCTAAATTTCCCCATGTTGGGTCGTATACATCAGTGGCTTTGAAAATGTCATTGATAATCTCTTGGGTCAAAACTGGATTCGGTTTAGGTGCCATAGCATTAACGTCTGCTAAAGAACCATAAGCACCAATTGACCAACGACTTAGCATGAGCCAAGAAAGTTTACTAGACCAACCTTCTAAATTAAATAAAACTCCTGAAAAAATAATTTGAGGAATCATAATCAAGGGCAAAATTCCATTACCTTCATTTTCGGTTTTGACAAATGCCGATACCATCAGGCTCAAGCTAGTACTAGCCAGCAAAGTCAAAAAAGTA
The DNA here is from genome assembly GCA_963799375.1 of uncultured cyanobacterium. Lineage (GTDB taxonomy): Bacteria > Cyanobacteriota > Cyanobacteriia > Cyanobacteriales > Xenococcaceae > Waterburya. Next base: position 94,534 of record CAWCWY010000002.1, on the reverse strand, counting down.
GTGACAAAAAAGCCTAAAGACCAAGGTATCAATTCTGATTCAGGAGCTTTGAAGACTAATAAAACGACAACGGTAATTAAAAAAGTTTGAGCTAGAGCCAAAGCACCACGAATTAAAAGCTTGGAAGAAAAGTAGGGCAGTAGTCCCAGATTTAGGAGACGCTCGCGGAAATAAATCGCAGCCTCTTTGACTATTTCACGGATTGAATTTGATAGTCCGATCCAAATTGCAACACAGCTAAAAATAAACAGTAGGCGCAGTGCAAGAGAACCCTGAGTGATCCCAGGCTCATCCATAACGCTTAATGGCTGTTCGTTTCTTAAGGGTAAGCCTGTCAAGGCGATGGTAATTGGTCCAGAAAGGAGGGTCAAAATCAAACTGGTTGGATCGCGACTAACCAGCTTCCAATAACGCTTACAAAGCAAGGCAAGTTGGGCTATAGGAGAGATTCCTGCCTTAGTGCTGTTAGACTTCGCTATTTGCTGATTTTCTTTTCCTGGACTGAGAGAGTTCTGGATATAGGATTTGTATTCGGGGGAATTGGCATATTTTCCCGCCCAATAAGCAACTCTTTCAGAGATTGCAGCTTTGTTTTTGCCTTTGTTTAGTTCAATATATATATCGGCAAAATCACCAAAATGCTCGTCTTCAAAATGTCCTGCATATCGCTGGAAAAATGGCAGAGCTTCTTCTGGTGGGCCATAAAAACACAGGCTACCTCCTAGTCCCATAAAAGCAATGCGATCGCAAATACCAATATTGTCTGTAGCATGGGTGACAAGGGCAATTGTTCTACCTCGATCTGCTTGCTCTCTCAACAGCTGCATCATTTCTTTATCCAAACCAGGATCTAGCCCTGAAGTGGGTTCATCGAGAAAGAATAGCTTGGGATCGGCTAACAGCTCTACTCCAATACTTACCCGTTTACGCTGTCCGCCACTCAATCTCGATACCAAAGTATTGCGGACGTGAGATAATTTAATTTGGTCTAAAGTATTAGTGATTACCTCACTGATATTGGTGTCGGGAGGTAAGCGCAACTGACAGGCAGAACTCAGTACTTCTTCTACGGTTAGCTCGCGGTGAATGATGTCATCTTGGGGAACATAACCGACCTGAGAGCGATAGATGGGCCAGTTTTTGCGGAGATTGTCGCCGTTGAGATATACTTCCCCTGAAGAAATTGGCGCAATGCCTAGTAAAGCCTTCATTAAAGTAGATTTACCCGCACCACTACCTCCAACAAATGCAACTAACTGTCCTGGTTCTAAAACTAAATAAACATCATTGAGGATAGTGAAAGTTTCGCCCTTTTTGTCCTTGACGCGGAAGGTTAATTGATGAGCATCAAGACGAATTTGATTGGTAGCGTTAGTTAATTCGAGGGCTTCTCCTGTAAAAAGTAAGACATAGGGGCCGATTTGAACCGTATCGTCTTTATTGAGAGTGTAGGATTTATCTATACGATTACCGTTGACAAAAGTTCCATTACTACTGCGATCTTGTAAAATATATCTTCCCTTACCATCAGGGTTGACTGTCGCGTGGAGACGAGATACGGTAGGTGCGTCCAACTCCATTGACGAGGTGCTGTGAGGATTAGGCGATCGCCCTAGCTCTACTGGCCAATTTTGCAGTCCCTTAAGATTCAGCCGACGAGTACTAGGAATACTCATTTCACCCTGTTTGGGATTGAAATAAGTTAGGGTGATTTGATGACGGGGATCTTGACCGATGTATAGCTGTTCGCCACTTTTGAGTAAGTAACCTTCGGTAAGATTGATCCGAGACTGATTGAGAAAAATACCGTTCCCGCTAGGTTTTTGGCTATGGCGATCGCCATCATAAATTCGGAAGCCACTGCCATCTTTCTCAATCATGGCTTGTTTGCGAGAAACTATATTCCAGTCTTGAGGAGTTTGGATGTTTGCCCAACCAGGATCTCGACCCAAACAATTGACACCATCCCTCAAATTTAAGATTTCTTTTTGACCTTGGTTATCTAGCTCTATATAAGGATCTGTATTAACAACTGTTTTGTTGGAATAATTACCAGTCATTTTGCTCTATATGTAATTAAATTTAAAAGTTAAATGTAAGTCTGCTCTATGTTAAAGAAACTGTATTCTGAAAATTTGATAGGTGCAATTTATTGAACTTATACTAGATTTTTAGAATATACAATCGTCATTTATGGCATTTAAAGTTGACCATCATAGAGTTTAAACGTTGTTTACTGCTATATTTCTATTTCTATAACTCGATTTAATATTTTTTTACTCATTACGATAATATCTATCTTGATAAGATATATCACACAACAACTACAAAAACCGATAGATCGAAACATTCTTGAGTTTTTTTTGGTTCGATATAATTTTGACCGCAAAAGGCGGTCATCGGCTCGTAAAAAACCTGTAGCTTATGGCTGACAACCCGAAATAAAAAAATACTAGACATATCAGACTATCGCGGGACTAGGGTTGTGTAGTATTTTGGGTAGAGAGTTTGAAGATCTCAAGTCCTCTTTTTGTGATTAATGTTACTTTCATACCTTGCCAAACAAAGCAGATGAGTATTAAACAAGTAACGTCAAACTAACTAATAAAAAACACTATATTTTATTGTTGGGTCTATTCATGCTCCCTCGCCAAGACACAGTTAAAATTTTCTCTACTTTTATTCAATTTGATTACGATCGCTTTAGTAGCTGGGCGACGGATAACCGTTTACGCCGTAGCATGAGGCAGTCTTTGGATAAAATCCCCACTGAAAGTTCGGAGAATTTTTGGGCTTTATATTGGCATCAAATTTGGCTCGAACAGCCTAAAGGTTTAGCAAAAGAGCATTTGGCAGCCTATTTGCAAGAGATTTGTTTTTGGTCATCGACTAAAACTATTAGTGGTTTTAGCAGTAGTCAGTATACAGTACCCGATTGTTTTCAAGTTGCGATCGCCCGAATTGATAAAGTCCTTAAAGGATTCGATCGCGAAAGAGGATTTAATCTGAAAAGTTATGCCAGCATTACTTTTGGTAATTTGATTCGGGAACTATTGAGGCAAAAACGAGAAGTAGATATTTGTTCTGACTGGTCGTTATTGCGTAAATTGAGTCAGAAAAGAATGACTGAAGCATTGGCAGGGGCAGGATTAGATGCAGAAGTCGTAGAAAGCCATCTATTAGCTTGGAACTGTTTTAAAACCATCTATGTACCAGAGCGAGCTAATTCTACTCGCAAATTGCCTAAGCCAGAGCCAGAAACTTGGATTGCGATCGCCAATCTCTACAATAAAGAGCGACAAACTCAGTTGAGCGTAGTTGGAGATTCAGCTACTCCTGAAAACCATAGAAAAGTGGATGTTAGTTTGCGTTCGTGCTGCTCGTTCATATTTATTTCCCAGCGTTACTTCAATCAATCAACCAAAACCAGGATATGACTCGGGAGAAATTGTTGATTCGATTGTGGGAGAAGTAGAGGATTCTTTATTGACGGATATGATTACCAATGAAGAAACCCAACAGCGTACCCAACAGCAAACAGATATCAATCAATTTTTGACTGCTACGGTTCAAAATCTCAAGCCAGAAGAACAAAAATTACTAGAGCTATATTACTCTCTAGAGTTGAAGCAAGCAGAGATAGCAAAGGAGCTAAACACCCAGCAATATACCATTTCCCGTAAGTTATCCAGAGCGCGAAAAGCCTTACTCAAAGCCTTGGCAAAATGGACTCAATCAACAATGCATATTTCTCTGACATCGGACATACTCGATAACATAAGCTCATTACTAGAAGAATGGCTGGCTGGCTACTACGGCAGCAACTAATTAAAATCATATATATACTTTTAGGAGTACCCCATGACCACCTCTAACCCTACTATATTTAACCCTACTCAATTAGTTTTAGAACTTAACCAGGTTACTGTAGAACAAGCTTGGGAACAAAGCCAAGCAGCTAATTCCACCAGCCAATGGCAGAAATATTTAAATCAAGTTGCTTTAAATACTTTCTTACCTTGGTTACAAACAGAGGAAGATGCTTCTGCGAAAGTAGGGTTTGATTCAGCTACTCAAGCTGATATTTGGGAAGTAGTCAACGGTACTTTAATTAATATTGATGGTGCAAAAATAGTCTTAATCCCTAGTGAAGCAGAAGACTTAAGCGAATTGCGCGTACCCCAAGAATGGATTGATATTCCAGAATGGACAGCAGATTACTATCTAGCAGTGCAGGTAAGCGTTGATGGTGGTTATGTTCGTGTTTGGGGTTACACAACTCATCAACAGCTAAAAAACAACGGTAATTTTAGCCATGGCGATCGCACTTACAGCTTAAGCGATGACGAGCTAATCGCTGACATTGATGTTCTTTGGGTAGCTAGAGAATTGTGTCCCAACGAAGTTACTCAAGCAACAGTTGAACCAATCAATAGCGTGGCTGATGCTCAAGCAGACAACTTAATTGAACGTTTGGGTAGTAAAACTCAGCTATTACCTAGATTAGCCGTTCCCTTTACTACTTGGGCTGCATTAATGCAGAACAAAACTTTGGTTCGTCGTTTAGCTGCAACTCGTCAAGGAAAAACTACCAAAACTCCTGTTATGCAGTGGTTAAAACAAGGAGTTAGTAACGTAGCAGCCGAATTAGGCTGGAGACAGATTGAAATGACTCTTAGTGGTGTTGGTGCAAGAAGTGCAGCCACTGCTGAAACGACTAGTGCTGTTCCTGCTTATGGCTTGGCGAAACAAATTGCGATCGCCAATCAGCCCTACGAATTAAGAGTAATTCCTTTGAATGAAGCGGGTTCTTGGAGATTTGAGTTAGGCTGTGTTACTCCTGGCTGTGTAGTCCTTCCTGGGGTTAAGCTAAGACTTTTGACAGAAGATTTACAGTCTTTCGAGGGTAACGAAGAAACCGCAACCGAACCAGTCTCGGTACTATCTATCGAAGTAGACCTAGATGCAGGAGAATCTTTAGTTTGGCAGGTAGAACCAACTCCCGATGGCTACCAGCAAGAAGTGTTGCAGTTTTAGAACTATCCCAAAACTCTGGTTTAAAATAACAGGCCATTCAGGACTTGAACCTGAAACCTACGCCTTAGAAGGGCGGTGCTCTATCCAATTGAGCTAATGACCCAGATTAGCTAAACGATCATAGCATATCAGATCCAAATCTTGTCAAGATAGACTCTATTTCAATCTAAAACAAAGCCTGTGGACTTGACTAAACATCAAAATAGTATCTCATTGCGCCTGTTTTTTCATCGTTATCCACATGAGCCAAACCCTGTGCGATCGCACGATCTAATAGCGGCTGAACTTTTTCCATCGGAAATTCGGTAGACAACATTGCTTGACCAATGGATAAAACGTTGTTGTGTTTAGCAGCAGCGCGAAGTAAAACTAACATAGGATCTGCTTCTTTTTTCTCTTTTTCAACCAGCGTTACTCTATGACCATTGTTGAAAGACTTGATTGTAGCTTCATGCAAAAGATAAATATTTCTTTCTTTTGTCATTCCAGGTATCAAAAACAAATCGACAAATTGACCAACACCAAAAAAACCAAGTGTGACGAGATAGACCAAACCACTGGTTACTTTACCCGAATAAAAACGATGGATACCACAAAATCCCATCAAGCCAAATGCCCACAAAATGTAGGCTACCCCAGGATCGACTTCTTGTTTCTGCTGGTTCATATTAAAAATTGAGACAAAACTATCTACTATATTTTCATTATAGACATTTTGAATCAATAGATTGGTGTTTTTTTAACTCTCCATAAATAACAAGAATTAGCTGTTAACAATTGACGACGATTTCAATATCTCGGCTTTGCATAATTTCTACAAATAATGGAGTGGGTAAAGCTTGTTCAACGGGGTATATTCCTGGCTTGCTTAACTTTCCTTCCAATATCAATTGTGCGATCGCACCTGTTCCTGCACCTGCTGCGATCGCGCAATTATTATGTACCATAGTTGCATAATATTTCTTAGTTTTCCCTTCATTTTCCCCTGTTATTTCTGCTCGCATTGCTACCCCAATACCGCTAAAGCGATCGGTTACATTCGTCATCTGGTAACTTACCTTGGAAAAGAATTCAATTCCTTTGGGGCTTGTTACCCACTTCTCAGGAAATATATGTGCGGTAATCCAAGTTAAATGATTATACCAGTCGGGAATTGAGCCAAATTTGGTGATTACGGTATCTACATCAAAAGAATCGGCAAAAGTATAAGTTTCTGGCATATCAAACCAATATACCCCTGTCTTGCCATAGGGCTTGGGAAATTCGATTACTTCTCTTTCGGTGTAGGGTAAAGTCTCTTGCCATTTACCATTAATCAATGCTGAGAATTTATTTCTCAATCCTAAAAAAGTAGTCCGCATTACCGTTAAACCCGCACCACCCGAACCTGCTACGACATAGCTGAGATGAATTTTTTGAGGCTTATCAAACTTTTCTATCCCCTGTTTGACCATACTATTGGAGATACCAGGAAATATTCCCGTATTGAGAATAGCGGTAACATTATTAGCGATCGCTTTTTCGTTATGTTTAATTACCCGTTCGTAAAAAGAGCGATGATCGCTAACATCTATATAATCTACTCCTGCATCGATGCAGGTTTCTAATACTCTACCGTCGCGATAATGAAATGGCCCTGCACAGTGTATAACTAGATCTGTAGATGCAATCGCTTTGGTGGTTTTTTCTCGATCTGCTAAATCCAAACTTAAAAAGTTAAATTTAGAACTTACTCGTTTTTGGCGATTGCGGGAGGTAACAGTAATTTCTGCATTAGTATAGCGGGCAATATCTCGCGCCACCCTGTTGCCAATTCTGCCACAGCCTCCTATTACTAGTACTTTTTTGGTCATGTTGTATCCTTTTTGTCAGCTAGATAGTAATTAATATAAGATTTGTTTTGGTTATTTGCAGACTAACTTTATTTTAGGTTTTGGTATTGTTTTAGATGATTAATTTTTACTGCTTGATAATCAATTATAATTCTAGCGATTTAATATCTCGTTTAATTGAATCTATTAATAATAAAGATAGAGTTAGTTTTCAAATAGTTATTGTCAATAATTCTCCAGAGGATAAAGAAATATTAAATTTAGAAAATGATTTCGTCAAAGTAATTGAAGCTCAAGAAAATCTTGGTTTTGGAAGGGCTTGCAATTTGGGATTAAACTGGATTACCGAACAAAATAATAAGGCTATTGTTTGGTTGATTAATCCTGATGCTTATTTTAATTCAAAAGATGATATCTCGATTATTAGTATTGCGATCGCCTTTTTTAAAGAACATCCTGAAATATCAATATTAGGCACGACTGTTTACAATTCTGAAGGAGAATTGACTTCGGCAGGAGGTACTTTTCAAGCCGATACTGCTGCTTTGAATATTGTTAACTATTTACCTGAAGATTTGCATCAAGACTATGTTGAAACTGACTGGGTAAGTGGCTGTAGCTTATTGATAAACCTAGCTAATTTCAAAGAAGTTCCGCAATTCTGCGATCGCTTTTTCTTGTATTACGAAGATCTGGATTTTTGTCTTCGTTACAGTCAGCAGGGACATAAAATAGCAGTCACCCATTTATTGAAAGTGATGCACGATACTTCGACTATTACCAACCGCAATCTTGTCCAAAAGTATCGCCACATCACTCAAAGTTATTTAATTTATATCGAAAAATACGGTAGTAAAAAGATTTTCATCATCACTAATATCCGCATGACTTTAAACACAATAAGATTATCAATTCAAAAACCCCAACAAGGATTAGGTAAAGCAATCGGCATTTACGAATATTGGCAAAAAAGATTTAGTAATTCAAGTATTATTAAAGATTAATTATCCTCATCCTTTATCCTTTATCCCTCATCCTTTCTTTTAGTATCCTCCTAAATAGTAAGCATAGTCGGGACAATTAATCGCACGAATAACTTTGCGTTGGGAAAGTACTAAAAAGACAATTGAACCTGTTATTAAACCCAACACAGCCCAGTCAGGAGCGATCGCATTGGCGAAGACATAACCAACAACTAAATTAACTAAAAGACTGGGAAACAAAGAGGCGATCGCTTTTGATGCCAAGTTGAGGCTAAACAAAATGACTGCATTAAGTAAACCCAATACTAATAGTAAATATCCCAAGCATCCTAGCCAGCTAAGAATAGTATTTTCAACCGCCCAAGGTTTGGGAGAAGGTAAGCCAATAGTAAAAGTTACTAATAGAGCAAAAAATAATAGCGTGATGCCAACTAATAGCCAGTAACGACGCTTTAATTCTTGAGATAGTTTTGCCATATTTTCATAGCTAACTACTTTGGCTTGTTTGTACCAATAGTTAATCAGTTTGTAGGCTAAATATTCACTTAAAGGTACTGCAAGCAGGAAATTAAGCAAAGCTAAATCCATTCCCTTTTGATACGCCGAGTCAATGGCAAAAATTAGCCCAGAAGCAGCATCTACCGCCCATCCAGCCACAAGGCGATCGGCAAATATAAAGCAAAAATAGGTAATTCCATAGGCGAAAAAAGGCGCAAGCAAGTATACGGTTGCACTTAAGTCAGGTAGCTGGACATTTACCCCATCAGAATCATCTTTTTTTCGTTTGTGAAACAACAAATAAATAGTAGCCGATAGTCCAAGCAAAATGGCAAAGATAGCTACCATTTGGGCTTCTAGTGCAGCCATACCCGCAAATAAACGAAAAATCCAGTATAAAGCGGTCAAACCGATTAAAGTAAGTGGCGTTCCCCAAATTGACAGCAAGGATAACATGGACAATAACATCCATAGCAAGCTGAGTACTAGATAATAACCAGCCCCTAATACCAGATAATTATCGGGGAATAAACTGCGATAAAAGCCAAACCATAAACTAAGCACTGCCAGAAGAAAACTAGTCAACATTCCCCACCCTAGAAGAGAAATGCAGGCTCGTTTTGCCTGTTGCGATAAATTTAAACCTAAATAAAATTCGCCTCGTCTGGCGATCGCCTGAACAAATCCACCACTAGTAATTAAACTAGCCAAGGTTGCGATCGTAAACAATGCTGCTAACTGAGGTGGAATAAATTTCCAGGTATCGCTGGCTTTAATATTGCTCAAAGCTAAAAGAGATATCAAGGGAATAGCATAGACAAAACTACGAGAAAACTGTTCGACAAAAGCATATACCTCTGTTGTGGCGGTTGCTTTCCAGTTAGTGCGTGGTTTGATTTCTGGAGTCGTTGGCGGGGGATTATTGTGTTGATAAATATATTCGCCAATCTCTAAAGCATTTTGAAAATCAAATTCTGCTTGGATAATGCGATCGGTATAGCCCAAAGACTCGACAATTGCCGTAGCTTGCCAACAATCTACTAATTTGGGACTAACTGTTTCTACCTGAGCAATTAATTCGGAAAGTTTTTGATCGTGTGTCATTGGTCATCAATCGTGGGCTAATATCCCTCACCAATATGGCATTTTTAATTAAAATAGCCACTAGTTTAAGCTCAAAAATTTTGTTTGCTATTTGTTAGGAAGATCGCTTTATGGACAGATAACCATAGTTTTATCTGCACTATTGCTAAAAATATTGGGTTGTTGGAGTAGCAAAACTGTCATTGCTCTGATTAATAGTTTCCACAATCACCTTACTATGTTGTAAAGCAATTTCTTGCCAATCAAAACGTTGTGCATTCTTTCGTGGTTGTTGTCTGAGCCAATGTTTATCCAAAGCAGTTTGTAATGACTCTGCATAAATGTCAATATCGGTAACGTTGCAAGTTATGCCCGCATCATTAATCAAATAACGGCGTACAGAATCATCTGTCGCTACTACAGGTAAGCCACAAGCCATTGCTTCAATATAGGCTAATCCACGAGATGCTTCTAAGGAAGGAAGAGTAAAAATATTTGCACTGCGATAAACTTGGGGCATTTGCGCGTAGGCAAAAGTCTTAATTTGAAATCTATCTGCACCCAAAAGGCGATCGCCTAATTCTTGAAAATATTTTCGATCTTGACCATCACCGCAGATCAATAAACTAGCTTCGGGTAAACGAGAAACAGCTTCAATAGTTAGTTCAATTCTAGAATTACCATATCGTTTTAAAGGCGCAACACATAGTATGGTTGGCTTTGGCAAACCAGTAACGATCGCCTTACCTACGGTCGTAAATTCTGTAGGATTAATCCCATAAGGAATTATATTAAATGACTGATGAGGAGCAAAATGCTTGACGTATCTCGACATGGCTGGATTGGGTACGATCAGGCGATCAGGTTTTAAACTAAGATTCCGTCTTAAATGCTTGCCTTGTTTTAATAAACTGCTATGTTCGGTAAACAAAATAGGAGTACCCAATATGGCTCGCATACAGTTAGCCACAAATAACCCACCATAGCCATTATGAGGAAAAATTAAATCTGGTGGATTTTTGAGTAAATACGTTATGCAGGGTAAAAAACTAGTTAAGTGTTCGATCGCAATTTCAGGCTCGCTAAACCATCTATGTAAAAGGCGATCGAGTAAAGGATAGTATTTCCAATTAATCACGTCGCTACGGGTGATAGATTTAATTGGACGGCTAAAAGAGCCACAGTCAGCACCACTAAGTAATTCAACTTCAAAATAACTATCCAAACTGCGAGCAAGTTCGATCGCAAAATTCTCTGAATTGCCTTTCCAATTAACTCCCGCACTAGGATGTATTAAAACTACCTTATACATTTTCCAACTCCTCACTCCTTACTCCTTATTCCTTGTTCCTTGTTCCTTGTTCCTTATCCCTTATCCTTCATCCCTTATCCCTTCCTTGTTCCTCCTTTTCTCTTCCTCTAACATCCAATTCACGACATAATAAGCACACAGCCTGAACTTGTGAATGAGTAGCCGTAGCCAACCACGAACCACTTTGATAGATGAAAGTAAACTAAGATAGCGATCGCTCTTCAACCAGTAGAAAGTTGCCACAGCTACACTAAGCTCAATAAATTCTGAAGAAAATCCAATCCGAGGATAATGTTCTATCGCCTGACGACAGTAGTGATATGCGATCGCAGGATTGGAATTTTTGTCGTGTAAAACCTGCCAAGCTAAACTGAGACTGGCATAACCATAGCTACGATCTTTGAGAGAAAGCAATCGATTGGGAGCATCTCGATAGGCTTTTTCAATGGTTGCTTGAAAGTCTTTTTCTCTATCGGGCCAACTATCTTTATTCCTATTTTCTATCTGACGATAATAAACCAAAGGCTCGGCGATCGCCATAAATTGATAGCAACGACTAAGGCGAATCCACATATCCCAATTAGAACTTGTTTTTAAATTAGGGTTAAATAAACCCACCATATAAAGACAATGTTGGCGAACAATCACAGATGAAAAACCAATTTGATTTCGTTCTAAAATTTGTGATTCTACCCGTCCAAAAAGCTGATTCTTGAATATTTTGCCCACGGGTTTAGTTTTCTGGTCAACTACCATTAACCAAGAATGTATTAAGCCAATAGCGGGATAACGCTCTAGGTGAAATACCTGTTTTTGCAGCTTGTTGGGATGCCACAAATCATCACCTTTCAAAAAAGCAATATACTGTCCTTTAACTTCTTGAATACCTAAATTCAGGATTTGAACACTATCCAAATCCTCTTCAAGTAACAATCTCAGGCGACGATCTTTTTGACGTTTAAACCACTCGACTAAATAAAGAGAATGACCACTATGGCAAACTAAAATTTCAAAATCTGCAAAAGTTTGTTGTTGAACACTACTGATAGTCTCAAACAATTTTTTATTTTTATTGTCAGCCAAAATAATGACCGAAACAGTAGGGGATTTAATAGACATGAAATCTAATTGATAAAGTGTACTTTTTTCCTCTTTCCTCAAATATTGTGTTGCATGGAAGAAGAACCTATTTTTTCGGTGAGCTTGAGATATAGAGACAAATTACCGTAGGTAACTCTATCCCAGTTATGATTAATGGTGATGTATGTCTGGGCTTTTTGAGTCATCGTCATCAATACATCGGGTTCTGACAAAGCATATTGTAATTTTTCTAATAAAGAGTCTGAATTACCAGATTCAAATAATAAACCTCTATCTTCGCCGATTAGCTGCTGGTGAACTCGATTATCGCTGGCTAACACGGGGATTTTTTCCCGCATGGCTTCTAATACAGTTAAAGGTAATCCTAAATCCGACCCATCACTAGAAACAGCCAATAGCCCTGCACTACTGACAATTTCGGCTAAATGTTCTCCTCTAATCTTGTTGGTAAAAACAATATTGGGATTATCCTTAGCCAAGGTGAGAAGTTCAATTGCATACTCGATCGAATCACTGATTTCTCCAGCTAAAACCAACTTCCATCCATCATGTTCTAATTTTTGGAAAGCCTTGAGCAAAAGATGGGGCTGATTTTCGGCATTTAGCTTTCCCAAATGAAGGATATACTTTTTAGGCTCTAACCCTAGTGATGTTCCATAATCAAATTGTGAATCCGATCTGGTATAACTTCCTGGTGCGTTGGGAATGTAGCGGGGACTAATATGATATTTGTGTTGGAAATATTGTCTTAGTGGCTTTGATATCACCACCACTTCATCCGCATTTTTGACGGCAGATCTCTCCATCAAAGATGATAGCCAACGAAATACCTTACCCCACTTGGTTCGGTCAAAATCTAAATCTAATTGATGGCTAGTAACTATAATTTTTGAGTCTGAAAATAACTGAGGAAACCAAGAAAACCAGGCTGCTTTCATCCCTTGAATATGAATTACGTCATAGTTTCCTAAAGTTGCCCAAATCGTACTCAAAGCTGAACTGAACATAAAACCAATTTGTTTAGAAGGTAAGGGCGTTAAAGCAATTACCCTCACGTTTTGATAGTAACCAACGGATAATAAAGGCTGTAGATCGAGTGAAGGCTGAACAAATAAGTCTACTTGATGCCCTCGTGCAGCAATTCGAGGATAAAATTCTTGGCAATAGCGTTCGATTTCCCCCTGATTAGTGGGAATTCTTTTTACGCCAATTACGGCAATTTTCATGAGTTTTAAATACTTTACTTGTTTTAATTGTTTCTATGGTTGCAATAAGGCTATGGTTGCGTTTTAGAAGTCCGATCGCCTTGCAGCTTTAGGTATAAAATTATACTTATCTTTGTTTGAGTACAGTTTGGTAGTTTAGTAATAAAACGTTCTGGACTTATATATTCTGCTCTGGTATCTATACTATTTATGTTTTCAAACAATCCAAATTATTAATATGTATTTGAAATAGTGTCTTGCTTATAGGAAACTTAAAAGCATAATACTTCGCCTTTAAAAAGTTTGTAATAGCATTATTTTGCAGGATATTTATGCAAGCTGAATATTTGAACATTCCACCGCTAAAAGAAGTTCGATAGTGTTCACTGCATTTAATTATTGTGCTATTAATAATTGAGTACTCCCTGACCGTCACAGAGTTGCTTTGCAATATGACAATATTTGGACTGTCCCTGGGGTAGAAAAAATGCTTTTGATCTTGGCTGACAAGAAAAATATTGAAGCAGCTATAAAGCCCGTATACAAAAATATTAGGAAGGTTATTCATCAATCTATCTATATAATTACTACAGTTATGTGAGTTTTATATGAGCATTATTAAAGACCAATTTTTATCAAAATTAGCTATCATTAATTAATAACTCCGTAGGATTATTTAAGAGAAAATACTTAGGTTATTTTCAAGCATAATCATAATCGCTCGAAATAGAATTGGCAATCTTAAAAACCAAAAAAAAGCATTAATATTTGTCAGTAAAATTACTTAACCTAGAAGCAGAGGGGTTTTGAGGTAAATTATTAATTATTCATAGGCTTTTTAAAAAGTACTTATGGTTATGAGTTACTATTACTTACTGTTTCTGCAAAAGAATCTGTATAGTATTTTTCACGTCAAGCCCATATGAATAAAGCTATTTATCGTATCCTGGATGCAAACCTCGATCGCGCCAGAGAAGGATTGAGAATAATTGAAGAGTGGTGTCGCTTGGGGTTAAACCATCAACCCCTATCAGAAGAATGCAAACAAATACGTCAAGAATTAGCTGGGTGGCATAGTTGGGAATTGCGCCAAGCTAGAGACACTCCTGGGGATGTGGGAACAGATTTATCTCATCCTCAAGAAGAAGTAAGGGAGAGTATCGAACAACTGCTTCAGGCTAATTTATGTCGATCGCAAGAAGCTTTAAGAGTGTTAGAAGAATATAGTAAGCTTTATAATCCAGAAATGGCATCAGCCTGCAAACAGCTGCGCTATCGTGTTTACACTATTGAAAGTACCTTATTTAATAATCGTCGTATTCAGCAACTATATAATGCACCCTTATATTTAATAACTTCTCCCGAACCTGAAATACTCAAAATAGTGGAGGCGGCACTCAAAGGAGGTTTGAATTTAGTCCAATATCGCGATAAAGATGGCAAGGATAGCGATCGCCTGGAAATGGCGGACAAACTATGTCAACTCTGTCATCATTACAACGCTCTATTTATCGTTAACGATCGCGTTGATATCGCTCTGGCGGTAGATGCGGATGGAGTACATTTAGGACAGAATGATGCACCAGTAGCTTTTGCTAGAGAAATATTAGGCTCTCAGAAAATAGTTGGGCGATCTACTACCAATAAACAAGAATTGAATAAAGCGATCGCAGAAAAAGCCGATTACGTAGGGGTTGGTCCTTTTTATGAGACTCCAACTAAGCCAGGAAAAGCTGCTCTCACCCAAGAATATGTAGATTATGTCAAAGCAAAATGTCCCGTACCCTGGTTTGCCATCGGTGGAATCGATTTGGATAATCTTCAAGCAATTCTAACCACAGGCGCACAGAGAGTATCGGTAGTTCGCGCTATCATGCAAGCAGAGCAACCTAACCAAGTTACCCGCCAATTTTTATCCCAATTGATTAGACGGTAATTACGATATCGGAAGCTAGATTTATGACGAACGCAACTAATAAAATAAATATACGGGTCAACGGAGAAAGCCAAGCTTGTGCAGCAGCTACTCCTTTACCAGAGTTACTAACTCAGCTACAGCTTAATCCTCGTTTGATTGCAGTCGAATACAACGGAGAAATCTTACATCGCCAATATTGGAATAATACTAAAATGCAGTCAGGCGATCGCTTGGAGATCGTGACCATTGTTGGGGGAGGGTAAGGAAGGGATAGAGGATCAGCCGAGACGAGGAACGAGGAAGCGAGGAACGAGGAACGAGGAGCGTTTAATTTTTATACATGATGATTAATAGAAAGATGAAAATGATTTTTAATAAAAAGTTTTGGATGAAGTCGATACTAGCACTGGGTTTAGTGTGTGTTCTAGTATTGGGTAATGCCAGTACCGCAATGGCTGCTCGTAGTGGTGGTAGGATTGGTGGAGGTTCATTCCGCGCTCCTTCTCGTAGCTATTCTACTCCTCGCTCTGCCCCTCGTGGTGGTGGTTACGTGTCTCCTGGCTATGGTTATGGCGGTGGTTTCGGTGGCGGTTTTGGCTTTCCCTTTTTACTTCCTTTTGTGGGATTTGGTGGTGGCGGTTTGTTTTCCATCATTATCTTTATTGCGATCGCTAACTTCTTAGTTCGCAGTTTCCGCAGTGCGGGAGTGGGGGAATCAAGCGTATATGGTGCTGCTAGCTCGAAGGTTTCTGTAGCGGAAGTGCAGGTAGGTTTATTGGCTAATGCCCGCGAATTGCAGCCAGAACTAAACCGTTTAGCTTTGACTGCGGATACTAGCAGTGCGGTGGGTAGAGCTACCGTAGTTCAAGAAGCAACTTTGGCTTTGCTACGTCACCCTGAATACTGGGTATATGGTTCAACTAATTCTTTGAAGACAGATATTGATTCAGCCGAAGCTAAGTTCAATCAGTTTTCTTTGACCGAACGTAGTAAATTCACTAATGAAACTCTATCAAATGTCGATAGCGTAATTAGTAATGACGAACAAAAAGCTTTGGGTGGTGAATCTGAAGCAGGGGCTATTCAACTTAAGGAAGGAGATAACGGCGAATATATTGTTGCCACAGTAATTGTCGGTGCGACAGGTAATCTCAACCTACCCGAAATTAACGATTCTGATACTATGCGCCAAGCATTACAACAAATCGGTAGCATTGGTAGCGATCGCCTTTTGGCCGTAGAAATTCTTTGGACACCACAAGCAGATGGAGACACTTTGTCTTCTGATGATATTTTGGCTTACTATCCTAACCTCAAATTAGTTTAGAAAATCTACTTCCATAGATATCAGCTTTCTTAAAAAATCTGCAAAAAAAGTTAAGAAAGCTGGTACATTTGAGTATGGCTACGTATGGTTTGACGTTAATAAACCCCTAAAATAAATTTAAAATTGTAAAGGAGATTAAAATATGGACTGGCGTATAGTTTTAGTAGTTGCACCTTTAGCGATCGCTGCTAGTTGGGCTATATTTAATATTGGTTCTGCTGCTTTGGTACAAATTCAAAAATATTTCAACGAAGAAGGTTAATTTAACAATAGAAATTTAATATAATTTTGCCGACTGAAGATTTTGTTTGATAGCTCTCAGTCGGTTTTTTATTGTCTTTTTGAATCATCGAATTGCTACATAATATGAGTTCGAGTTGAAGAAATTAAATTATTAGGGTAGCTATAAGCTCCACGCTTTAGGCTATAAGCTTTTTAAACAATTTGGGTTAATCAAGCTAACAATGAATAGAGTTTATAAAGGTATAGCTGGTATGGCAAAAAATTGATTACTATAGATTTAAAATAAAGTTTATTCAATCAATCGAGTATTTAAAAACTCCAGCTTGTTCAGAGGAGTTTTTAAAGTAAGCAACTTTTTAAGATACACATCCAGCTATTGTTTATTCGTATCAAGTTTTCTAATTGATAATGTTTATCTCAAGCTGAAATTGCTCTTAAATGTAAGCAACAGATTAGTTTTTATCTAGACCATCTAGAATAGACTGAACATGACTGAGATATGCTCGGTCTTCTAAAGCTTCTGCTGACAATCTGCGTTGAGAGATAGCAACTTTTACCAAATCTTTTGCTTTTATTTGGTTACTACGAACAGCGGATGTAAATCTACCAGCAGAAGGAATTCCTTGATTAGAAAAGCGACCTTGATAGCCAGCTGTAACCAAGTCATAAGGATTTATTTTTATCACCTGTGCAGCCATTTCACTATTGATAGAAACCCTTGTCTGGGCAAGGATTGGTGAGGCAATTCCTATAGATGACATTATAGAAATAGCGATAATTAAAGAACGTTTCATGATTTTTATTCTCAATGAAATTGGAATTAAACCAAATTATTGTTTGATTCACTTATGATGTTCTCTAAAACCTCTGAAAAAATGATGAACGATAGCTGAATTAACTGTATATAACTACTGAGAAAAATCAAATTCTTAATTAAGCATAGATTTCTTTTCAAGAGGTATAATAGTTATATATAGTCATTTTTTTTGATCTTAATAAAACTTTAAATTTTAGCTTCAGTTAGTAATTATCTCGTTTGATATTTATGCTTAAATCTATTTCTGACTATTTTATAGCTAATAATATCTTCTTGAGTTTTACTCAGTTTTAAATGTGAACTGAAGATACAGATAAAGAATTGCTACTAATGTCCTCAAGACGGGTGCCATACAACAGGAATAGCCTTACGTTGGGAGAGCGATCGTCACAATGCAGAATTTGATTGCATATAGATAATCTACTGCTTTTCATTTCATCGAAGTAACTTCAGAGAAAGAATTAAGATTATGATTGGTAATCTGCTAATACTGCCTTTCGGTGAAATGAGCCATTTATCCCGACTTCAAAACAAAATTAAAAGTAAAGCCAACAAAGCTGTTCTCAAAGCTTCCAAATTAATTCTTGACCGTTCTATTTCAGGGGGAAATATGTCCGAACACGATCGCGTTGTTTTCGATCTTAAGGGTTATATCGTCAAACCAGCCGTACTCAGTAAGAATGAAATAGAAGAAATTAAAGAATTTGTGCTGCGTCAAAAAAATGACCCCGAATCACTACCACCCCATCAACGTAGTTTGCCTGGAGGAGCTTTTGCGAAGTTAATCGATCATCCTGCGGTCATGAGTGTATTGTTGAATGTCATCGATCCAGATCCCGAAAAAATTCGCTTGGAAAATGTCTTTCTTAGCTATCGTGAAATGGGAGAGGGAGAATGGAAACCTCATGCTGGTGGTCGCACGACCAACCCTAACTATGCCTATAACTTTCATGACGGGAGAATTTACGCAGGGATGACGCGGGTAGTTTGGGAATTGAACGAAGTCCTAGAAGATAAAGGTGGAACTTGTTTTATTCCAGGCAGTCACAAAGCTAACTATAATATACGCACCAATCCTGTAGCTTCTATAGATGCAAGAGATTCAGGATTATGGTCTAGCTACAGTTGTCCTCCTGGCTCATTAGTTATCTTTTCTGAAGCAGTACGTCATTCGGCTGATTTTTGGCAAAACCCTAACTCACCCCGCATGGCAATTTTCTGTGCCTACAACCACATCAATGTGCGTCATCACAAACCCGATATCGATCCAGCAATTATTAAACACCTCGAACCAAAACATCGACGTTTTTTTAATGATGTATATCATCCTCAGTTCGATCGATTCTGAGATAACGGTTGAAAAATAAACTATCTTTAATTTCTTTAATTTTCAATCATCACATTTGACTTTAATTGTCTCTGTCTACTTGACTAAAGGGTAGGAAATTGAGTGATATCTGCTGCTGCTAACAATGTTATTTGACCAGCTTCTACAGTAAGGCGATGAATGCGTAGGGCGAGTCCTTTTTTCTCAAAATTACGCAAATCCAGCATTTTTGTCGCTTTGTCTATAAAAGCCTGAGTCAGGTCTTCTGAAACCTCTTTCCCTGGTTCATATTGGACATCTGACAACATTACGCTTCTGCCTCCAGGTGCAATTTTGGGAGTTGCTGTAAATGCTACCTCTTTAGTTTCTCCCGATGGCTGCAACTCAACTAGAGCTTCTACCGCTACCGTTCCATCTTCGCGAAGCTGGCATTTTTTCTGAGGAACCGTTAATTTTACCTGTCCTGTTGACAAATATGTGTCTAAAACGTTAATTTTGCTTCGGAGTTCTGGTGAGTTTAAAGCGCGGTTAAGATCGGTTTCAGTTAAAATCAAGCGGGCAGTTCCTTCAGTGGGTTGGGTAAGCTTAATGTTGCCCGTTAAAGCTTTAAGTGGTTCTACAGCGATCGCCTTCATCTCGATTTCCAGCACTTGTAAGCGTAAATCAGTTTCAATCACGAGTCCTTCCCCTTGAATCGAGAGGGATTCTAACTCGCCATTAGCTAGCTTTTCTGGATCGGTTTTGACTTGAACTTCTAAATTATCGGCATCCTCTAGTTGAGAGGATAAAGCTACTTTAGCAATTTTGTTGAGTGCTTGCTCTCCAAGGTTTTCTATTCCTAACATATTTCGTATTGCTCTCAATAGACTCGTTTAACTCTTCTTAAGTATATTAAGAAATTTTAAGCTATGTCTCCATCAGATGAAAGAAATATAGATTGCATCCTAATATTTCTCGGATAAGCATCTTGTTTAATTGACTAGTGCGTAACATCAATTATTAATTTCGGGTGCATAAGCCATAACCCAGCGATAGAGGATCGTGTGATCTATCGATAATCCTCTTTCGCCCATCATCTCCTCTAAGTTGCGAGTCAGCGCGTTGCGGGTCTACGACCCGTTGTCCTAAAGGATACACCTTCGGATAAAGCGACTGACGAGGGTACGAGAGCTTCGGTGGATACCGCAGATACTATTTCACATTCAATAAGATGATTTCAGGTAGAAAATGTCGCCATTTGAAAGGAGATTTTGGATTCATTGAAACCAGGCTTTTAACAGTGAATATATACTAATATATATTATTTTATCCCTGCCTCAATTTGCTGCAATACTGCCATAAAGACTAAAAATACTAGAGATAAATAAAAGCTTGTTATGCAAATTGGTGATTTAGTAGTTGATGTAGTCAGAAAAGATATCAAAAACCTATATATCAAGATATATCCCCCTAACGGAGAAGTGCGTATTGTCTCTCCTTACAAATTAGATAATGCAGCTATTAAAAAATTCGTAATTGCTAAACAAAACTGGATTAAAAAGAAACAGGATAAATATAAAGCTAAGACTCCTATATCTCCCAAACAATATATGACAGGGGAAAACCATTACTATAAAGGCGATCGCTTTTTACTTAATGTTATCTATCATCAAGCACCGCCCAAAGTCTTGATTAGAAACAATTATCTGGATTTATATGTCAGACACGGTAGTATTGCCGAACAAAGAGAGCAAGTTTTAATTAATTGGTATCGGCAACAATTAAAAGCCGAACTTCCTAGCCTAATAGCAAAGTGGGAAAAGGTTATTGGCGTAAAGATAAATGATTGGGGTGTAAAGAAGATGAAGACTCGTTGGGGTACTTGCAACACTCAAGCAAAAAGAATTTGGCTTAATCTAGAACTGATTAAAAAGCCCCACCATTGCCTAGAATACGTTGTCATACACGAACTTGTACATCTATTAGAAGCAAACCACGGCGATCGCTTTAAAGCCTATCTTACTCAGTTTATGCCCGAATGGAGAACATACCAAAAACATTTATCATTGAACATTGAACATTAAATATCGCTTTGTAGGTTGGGTTAGCGATAAAGGATATAAACCCGATCGTGTTAATCAAAAGGTTTATTAGCATAACCCAACAATTTAAATCCGATGGGTAAACTTTTCACGCAATTAATAATTATCAATTATGTGTGATTCAATTTTAGCCTGATATTCTTTCCAAGCTGAAAAAGCTTCTTCCTTAGATTCAGTATTTTTCTGCAACAAAATCACACCATCGGAAAAATCTATAATTCCATATTCTTGGTTTGCTGTAACCGAATCAATCAAATTATTAGAAATATTTAGCCAGTCTCGATCTTCACCAAAGGCAGCCTGATATTGTTCCATCTGCCAGAGATCGGCAATAATATAGTCCACCTGATTAACTTCTCGATTGTCATTCCTAATTTCTAATCCTGGTATGCGAATTACTTCTCTTCTACTAGAAAGGTGGGGAATTATATAAGTAGAAGCAGACACGCTGGCATCATCAGGAATTTGAGCTAAAAGCTTTTTAATATGAGGTACGTGCTGCCATTGCTTTGGTGCAGAAACATATACCGTTGGGTTAATCGCATCGGGAATTATGAAAGAGAGTGTTCGACTGGGGTTAGAGGTAATTGTAAAAAAGATTGATAGGCAGATACAGAAAATCCAGAAGCGACGGAATTTGGGGCGTAATTTCCTCGGCTTACACTCTGCCAAAGATTTGTTGATATTACCAAAACCTTGCCCCGCCCACCATAATATTGCTCCATAAAACAAACCAGGTGTAACGCTCATAGCGTAGCGAATTGAGATCACTAATACAGTTTGCCCCTTACCTAATAGTAGCTTTAATAAAGGAAAGAGTGCGATCGCCCAAGATGCGGGGGCAACAACGGGGATAAACGCCAAAGGCAGCCACTGCCCTAATAAATATTTAAACGTACCAAAAAAAGGCGTAAACAACTCTACCAACAGCAAACCAGGGCTAGTGAGCATATTTTTGATGATCTCTAGGGTAGAAGCCTCATCCCCATCAGCATATTGCCCAAATCTTTCCAACATAAATCGCTTAGAAATGTCGTCGGAAAACATCGGCATAATTAAATTTGTCAACGCCACTATATAAAGAAAGCTTAGGCTACACACTGCTAAACCAATGCGGGGAAAACGACGAGAGAGAATCATATATATCCCAATGCCGAATAAGGTTATCCCACTGTCTTCCCGTACTGCTAAAACGCAAATTGCCAAGATGCCAAACAGCCACCAGCAGCGTTTTTCCATTGCCCATAAAAGGCTAAAGACAAATAAGGGTATCTGGGAAATATCATGAAAATTTGCCAAAGTAGGACCAAATACCGCATTTGCGCCATAAAAACTAAATGTAATTAAAATAGCGATCGCAGGTTCTAGGTAAACTCTAGCTAGGGCATAAAGCACCAATCCTGCTGCGGTAACAAATGTTGCCTGTAACACCGTCAAAGTAGCGGGATAAGGAAATAAGTAATAAATCGGCAGCCAAATTAATAACGCGGGGGTAAAGTGCTGCCCCAAGCGATGATAGCCGACGTAAGGTACTTCTTGGCTATGAACAACATTGGTAGAAAGTTGTGAAGAAAGAGTGCTTTGGAAAAAGTTACCATGAGTGCCATTCCAGAAAACTTGATTAAAAATTCCCTGATCGTAGGAAGAATAAAACGAAAAATGACGATGGAGGGTTAAAGATAAAGTACAAATAAAAAAAGCGATCGCCCCCGCAATCAAAATCTTCTTCTCGGAATCAACACCAACTTTAGATAACATTTTCATTCCTTAGAATTTGCTCAACACATTTTATCTATTCAGACCAACTTTTGTGTCAAATCTAAAGTTAATCTAAAAACAATATGTTGTTCTGTTAGGAAAAGCAAGAAAGTTCTGGCAATTTTAAAGTTCTATTTTAGAATGGAGATGTAGCGGAGACAAAAGTTTCCGTTCACTCCTCACACCACACTCCGCTCGAAAATTTATCGGGCGGTTTTCTATTTTTACTAAAGTTACCCTATTTCTCTTACTTTAGATGTAAAGTCTAGTTGCTTAATGCAGTCTTCATCATTGGCTATGGTAAAATTCTGTATTATTGATCAGGATTTGTGGGAAATAAGGACTTAATAAATATGTCATCATCAGCCGCGCCAGTAACAGACGCAAGTTTTCCAAACGAAGTTTTAGAAAGCTCTGTCCCTGTACTAGTAGACTTTTGGGCCCCTTGGTGTGGCCCTTGCCGTATGGTTGCCCCCGTAGTAGACGAAATTGCCGAGCAATACGAAGGGCAAATTAAAGTAGTCAAGTTAAATACTGACGAAAACCCTCAAGTAGCTAGCCAGTATGGTATTCGCAGTATTCCTACCTTGATGATTTTTAAGGATGGACAACGAGTAGATATGGTTGTAGGAGCAGTTCCCAAAACTACTTTGGCAAACACATTGGAAAAATACCTTTAATTTTTTTTTAGGGACTAAATGTAGCTTCAGCAAATATCCTTATGGGGTTCGGCTGAAGCAAACAACGAGAAAATAGCAGGAAGTGACTAGCTTAGAAACTAGTGAATTCAATCGAAGTAATTCACGAATTATCTAGATAGCTGGTTTCTTCGGTTTCTTTCTTGTTCTTATCATGCGAACTCTACATAACCTGCAAGAAAAAGAAGTTTAGCAATTAACGATGAAATAATCTTAGATATTGCGATCGCAGATTTTAAATCCATCCGTAAATGGCTGTAAATGCAGTGTTTGAAAAAATTAGCTGTTACTATAACTACAGTTAACAGTTGACTAAGTAAAATCATTGCTGGTGTTAGTTATATGACTTTATCCTCTTCCCATGAGTCGAATGTACTCAAACTACAGCTAGAAAATTTACTTGCAGATTTATCTACTCATCCTGAAGGCAAATACATACAAAGAGCTTTAGAAACTTTACTGAGAATTTCTGCATCAGATACCGAACGTCTCAACTGGAAAATATTGACTGCCTCCTTTGAAGATATGGAGCAGGGTTTTACAAGATTTTATCCTTATCGACACACCAGAAAAATCGCGATATTTGGTTCGGCTAGAACATCTCCTCAACAATCCGAATATCAAATGGCTGTAGATTTTGCTCGTTGTATTACTCAAGCAGGATTTATGGTCATCACAGGAGCAGGAGGAGGTATTATGCAGGCAGGAAATGAAGGTGCTGGTAAAGGTAATTCCTTTGGTTTAAACATTAGGCTTCCTTTTGAACAGGGTGCGAATTCTGCTATTGATGGCGATGATAAACTAATTAACTTTAAGTACTTTTTTACTCGAAAACTGTTTTTTCTTAAAGAAAGCGACGCGATCGCTCTTTTTCCTGGTGGTTTTGGTACTCAAGACGAAGCTTTTGAAACTCTTACTCTCTGTCAAACTGGTAAATACGGTCCTGTACCTTTAGTATTAGTTGACAAACCAGGGGGAGACTATTGGCTTTCTTGGAATGATTATGTCTGCCGACAACTTAAGGATACAGGCTTAATTAGTCCAGAAGATCCTAGTCTTTATACTATTACCGATAAATTGGACGTAGCTTGTAAAACTATCAAAGACTTTTACAGAGTCTATCACTCTAGTCGTTATGTCAATAAGCTATTTGTCATGCGTCTGAAGTTAGAACTATCTGATGCAGCCGTAGAATCCCTCAACGAAGAATTTAGTGATATCCTAGTTAAAGGAAAAATTAGTAAAAGTGCCGTATTGCCAGAAGAAGTTAAAGACGTAGAAGCTGCAACTTTACCTCGCTTAACCTTTTATTTTAACCAAAAAAGCTTAGGTCGCCTACATCAGCTAATCGCTAAAATTAATGAATTAGGGGATTATTGCAACGCTACAGAGCATCCAGAGCTCAAATGAAGCATTTAATCTTAATAGAGTTTAGGTAAACAATTAAGATAATAATATTAAGCTTTGTATAAATATTCACCTAATATCTCAACATTTTCTTTATATTTGTTTTAGTTGAACTATGATTTATATTGTTGCTGAAGTTCAATAGTGAGCCAAAACAACACCACTTATTAAGAGGTCAAGCATTTTGAATATTACATTATTGCGCCAAACTTGGAGTTTAATAGAAACTACTAATGCCTCAGAATTGCTGGAAATTGGTGAAACAGAACTTATACAGCGATTATTGAGTAGAATAGATGCTCAAAAACCTTTGGCAGATAGAGAGCGTTTGTGTCTAAATGATTACCTACATTCCAAAATAGGTTTGATTAAAGATACTGCTGAAGCTCGTTTAGTAGCTGTTTGAGGCTAATTTTTTAATCCAAAATTAGCAAAAAAGCCTTAGATTTTACGCCAAGCTGTATAGCTCCAATTTACTAACAAAATTAGCTGTCTAATTTTGCTAATTTGTAGCTGTAGTAGCCTATAGCGTTGACGAGCCTGATGTACATTATCTTGCCCTCGATTGATAACAATTGGAGTAGCTTTGAGTACTAGAGCAAAATAACGCTCGTATTTAACTACAATAGTATCGATCCTCGCCACTAGTAGACCTAATTGCCAAATTCTAATGGCTATATAAATATTAAGTAGGGTAATTGAGAAATTGATAGCAACGATTAGATATATCATTAAGTGCTTAGAATAGAGCCAGATTAATTTAATCAGTTAATAACGAATGAAACTGCTAGTTCTCAGTAATGGTCATGGTGAAGATCAGATTGCTATTCGTATTGTAAAACAGTTACAAATTATCACCGACATAGAATTAGAATTAGCCGCTTTGCCAATCGTGGGACAAGGCTATGCTTATAAAAATTCTAACATTGCGATCGCAGGAAGAGTGCAGCAAATGCCTTCTGGCGGGTTTATTTATATGGGAGGTAATCCTCTGTGGCAAGATGTGCGAGGTGGTTTGGTTCAATTAACCATAGAACAAATCAAAATTGTTCGTCAATGGGGTAAGGATGGTGGTGCAATATTAGCGGTAGGGGATATTGTACCTTTGCTTTATGCTTGGTTGAGTAAAGCTAACTATGCTTTTGTCGGTACTGCAAAGTCAGAATATTATTTAAGAGATGAGACAGGGTGGCTGGAGCAAACCTCTAAACTAGAAAGGAAGTTTGGTTCAGTCTATCTACCTTGGGAACGTTGGTTGATGAGCCGAAAGGCTTGCAGGGGGGTGTTTCCTAGAGATAGCCTAACTACACAAATTTTACAGCAGTGGTCAATTCCAGCATACGATCTGGGTAATCCGATGATGGATGAAATTGTATCTGAGGTTGAAGTTGTATCAGAATTGAACATACTTCTTTTACCAGGTTCGAGAATTTCTGAAGCTTTGCGAAATTGGCAACAGATCTTAAACTCTGCATCAAAAACTATTGAATGTTTACAGCCAAAACCATTAAAATTTTTAAGCGCGATCGCTCCTGCGTTAGATATTCAGCTTTTTATAAAAATAGCGATCGCTCAGGGATGGCAAGTTTCAGATGAATCTGAAATTTGTATCCTAAATAAAGAAAATGCTAGTTTAACTTTAAGTCAATCGAGCTATCCACAATTTTTACAGCAGGCAAATATTGCGATCGCTATGGCGGGTACAGCTACCGAAGAATTTGTTGGGTTAGGTAAGCCTGCAATAATTATGCCAGGAAAAGGTCCTCAGTTTACCTATGCCTTTGCCGAAGCTCAGTCTCGTCTGCTTGGTTGTTCGATCGTTATGGTAGACAGCGTAGATGAAGTAGGTAAGGCAATTATGGAAGTGATGAACAACCCGCAACAATTACAGCAAATTGCCCTTAATGGAAGACGGCGCATGGGAGAATCTGGCGCAGCATTGAGAATTGCTGAGTGTTTACAAGAAAAGCTTTTAACTACTGATTAAACTAAATTCTTTTTAATCTCCTCATGGCAAATCCACCAAAAGTAAATAGTGAGATTAATTAAGCCAACTAATTTTGTACCATCTTCCAACATGGCATGAATACCACGGCTGCTGATAGGAGTGATGTCGATCGCACTAGAAAAACCAAATAAACAAAAGGATACCAAAAGAGGAATATAGGGAGTTTTGCGGATAGTATGGCGGAAAAACCAGGCATAGAAAATCAAGACTAAACCATAAAGGGAGTAGACGCTTAATTTAACCACCTTGCAAGCACCAAAAAAGGCACACAGTATTAAAGTTGAGCGAAAGCGATCGTCAAAGAAAAGCAGCAGCATTACCAAGCTACTACCATATAAAAAAATCTTAAATCGACGGTTAGATGAAGGAAGTAGCAAAGCAGAGAAAATACAGATAGAGATCGACGAACACCACATGATCTCGGAAATGCTGGTAAACCAACCTAAATAATAAATACCAATATAAAAAGGATCGCTAAATAGGCTTTCAATACTTGCACCCTTGCTTCTTAATCTAGCGTAAATACTCAGCAGGCTTAAGGTTATAACAGCGATCGCATTTAACCAAATTAAAATTGGAATACGGCTAAAATGTTGCTTCCCCTTGTTTAACCACAATTTGATCGTAGGAAAGGCTGTAGATTTATCTGTCATTTTAGAAATTTCAATATGCCAACTGATATCATCCTCCATACTATCTAAAAGTCAATAGTGAAAATAATCAAGGAGATCGCTCTTTATGAATTTAAAGCGGTTTATTTCTATCGTCATCAGTGTTGCTATCTTATTTTTCATCTATGCAAAGATAGATCTAGTTAATCTGGTTGAAGTATTTAAAAACTGTGATGCTGTTGTTTTAGCGATCGCCATTTTGATGGTAATTCCCATTACCTTAATTACTGCATGGCGGTTACAGCAGCTAGTACCAAAGCGTAGTTTGGGATTATGGGAAGCCAATCGTTTGATTTTAGGTGCAAGCGTCTTAAATATGGTTTTACCCTCCAAGATGGGGGATATTGCCAAGGCTTACTTTATGTCAGAGCGTTCTAATCTTAGTCTTAGTCTGGCGATCGCTATTTCGGTATTTGAAAAAGCTTGCGATCTTCTATCTTTATTATTGTGGTGTGTATTTGGCTTGATTTTATATCCTGCTAAAGATAGCTTATTTTGGATCATGACGGCAGGTATCGCTACAGGATTGACTTTTGGCATATTATTATTGAGCTTCAAAGGGTTTGCCGATTTATTTTTTAATTGCGCTACCAAATTTGCACCCAAATCGATTAAATCCAAACTGGAGAAGATGCAGTCTTCCTGGGGAGAAATGCACGGGTTATTTTGGCATAACAAACAAAATTTGTTGTTAGTTACTGTTACTTCAGTCTTTATTTGGTTTCTGCACCTATTGCAGATTTGGCTATTTATTTTAGCTCTTAAGGCTGTTGTTCCTTTTATTATCAGCTTGGCTTTATCTCCTCTCTCGATACTGGCGGGTTTACTACCCCTGACTTTTGCAGGAATTGGTACTCGCGATGCAGCCATAATTTATTTTTATCAGGACTACTTTAACGAAGCTACTGGTGCAGCGTTAGGTTTGTTATGCACCTCCCGTTATTTTATTCCTGCAATAGTTGGTTTGCCTTTTTTGGGACAAATGATGGCATTTAAGGAACAAGGAACGAAGAATAAGGAATAAGGAACAAAAAGATTTGCTAAATTTGGCAGATTCTAGTTGAATTTCATTTGACAATGAAGTTAGATAACTTATGTCAACGACCTAAAGATGATTAGCTTACGCAAATTCTTAGTAACGTTTTTTTTGGCAAGCACCTTACTATTAACGTCTTGCGCCTCAGAACAACCTCCCTCTCGCTTTGATGGAGCGCAGCAAAACAGTACCAGTAAGGGTGCAACTGCTGTAGTAGATAGCTCTCAGTCTGGAGGTAGCTTTTAATCGCTATTTTCCTGATAGTGGCAGTGGTTACGAACGCATCTATTCTCAAGAGAAACAGGGTTTTGCTGAAGCCAAATTAAAAAAAGATGGCAAAGAGCTTGCTATCTTGTCGATCTCTGATGTTTTAAATAATCCCAGTACTGTTAATAAATACCAAGATAGTGCTACTAAAATTAACGGGTTTCCTGCGGTAACTCAAGGAAAATCGGGAACAGCCGTATTAATAGCCGATCGCTATCAGGTTAAAATTCGTTCCAAAGACACTTCTGCTTTTACTGAAAGCGATCGCGAAAAATGGCTGAAAAAGTTTGACTTGAGGGGATTGTCCAAACTGAAATAACATCCTCAATCGACTAGAACACTTTTAAATATTAAGGAGCAAGCAGTGAGTGAATCGATTTTTGAGTTGGTAGATAATTTGCCAGAAAAGAACCTCACCACGATGATGCTAAAATCGCTGGATAACATTGTCCCTGGTGAATGGGAGAATACCACTGGTTTTGTCAATACTATTCGTAAGGTAACAGGGGAAGATGACGAAGAGTCTAATTCAGCAAATAGGCGATCGCGCGGTCTGGTTATATAACGACAAGTCTCAAGGATATCGTCGCGCTATGTGGCTCTATCAAACTGTCGATCGCACTGATAAAGCGTTGGGTTCGGCTGCATTGGCTAACAAAGTGGGGAATAAAATTCCTTTAGTTGGCGGTTTACTCAACAGAGTTACTCCCAATCCAGATAAGGCTCAGGCTCTCGATCTTTCCATCAAATTAGTGGTCGAGCTAGTAGCATTTTGCCAAATTAATGGTATTCCTGGAGATAGCATTGGGGACTTTGTAGGTGCATTAGGTGACTACAGCGGAGAATCTTTGATGCGGATGGCTGCATTAGTTTGCGTTGATGGCTTGATTCCTCTTGGTCCAGACTTTCTTCTCAAGGCGCAGTCTACTCTTTCTGGAATTGGTCCTAAAGAATTGGAATCTAACTCTACATTTAAAGGGGTAGAAGAGTCTATACCTGGGGGAAATACTAAAGGTAAATTGGACTTTATTGGTGAAAGTTTTGATTCTGTTAAAGGCTGGATGTCTGACTTTGTAGCTAACAAAAACTTAAATCCGCAAAAAGTAATGAATAACTTGCAGGGGTTTTTGGAATTCTCTGATAGCAAATTAGACTATGTGGCTGCTTTTATTGATATGTCCACTAATTACTACGAACACACAGGTACGCAGACATTGGCTCGACGATTAATCGAAAGAGCATTTGATGAGATTTAAATCCTAAGCTGTGGCGTAGTTCTTACGCATGATCAAACAGTTACGACGATCGGGTAAGTTGAGGTATTGTAATTCATCAGTTAGTTTCTTGATAAATTGCAGTCCTCGACCACCTTCTTTGTCCATTGAATCAGGAGCGTTTGCTTCTTTCTCTCCTTGAAGCAGCTTTGCTTCTAAATCGAACGACTGACCTTTATCCCAAATTCTCATTTCCAAAAAGTTGGGTAACAGCTCTACTTCTAGATCTATTGGAGTACTTTCTGGTAAGTTGTGATGAGCATGACGCACCGCATTAGTGAAAGCTTCTACCAGCGCAACTTCGCATTGCCACCCCATTTTTTGAGGTACAAGAGGAAAAACCAAACCCTCAAACCATTGCAATACTTCTCTGAGAGCTTCTAGTTCTGTTTTAACCTGTAAGTGATACTGTTTAACTTCTGGGTTAGTTTTCATTCAACACTGATAAATCGAATTCTATGGAGTTAAAAAAGTTTTGATTGGAATACTTTGTTAACAGAATTCCAATCAACATATTATGAGCAAAATTACTTAGTTTTTAGTTTCAATTCTACACATCTAAATGGTAGCTCACTTTACATAATTTATTAAGATTAAAAGTATATTTTTTTACATTTCTCAGTAATATGAAAGTGCATCAGATTGTAGGGTTAGGTAGTTTTAGATAAAACTACTCCAAACTAAAAATTATTCGGCAATAAAACAGCAAATCGGTGACGTTACGTACCATCACAAAAATCAATTGTTTAGATCCTAAGATAATAAATCTTTAAATACTTTAGATGTTCGGCTTTATAAATTTAAACAAACCTACGGGGTTTACTTCCCACGACTGCATTGCCAAGTTACGCAAACTATTAAATACCAAAAAAGTTGGACATGGGGGAACTCTAGACCCCTCTGCTACAGGAGTATTACCCATAGCAGTAGGCAAAGCAACTAGACTACTACAGTTTTTACCCGAACCCAAAGCTTATAGAGCTTTGATTCGATTGGGAGTGACAACTGACACTGACGATCTTGAAGGAGAAGTCATTCAAAGTGTAGAAGAAGTTGATTTGGACTCAACTCAAATTATCGATCGCCTGAATACATTCCTTGGCACAATTGAACAAGTTCCACCTATTTATAGTGCAATCAAAAAAAACGGCAAAAAACTTTATGAACTAGCCAGAAAAGGTGAAGAAATTGTCGTCGAACCTCGAACCATACATATCTCTAAAATTGAACTAATTAAAATCGATATTACTGATTTTTATGAGTTGGAGGTAGATATTGAGTGTAGTCCTGGTACATACATTAGAGCGATCGCTCGCGATTTGGGCAAAATGTTGGGAGTTGGCGGCACTTTGGCAGGTTTAATTCGTACTGAAAGCTGCGGAATGCACTTAAAAGACAGCATCACTTTTGAGCAAATTGAAAGCCAGTTAGCACAACAAACATTTACTTTGATTGAACCTAGTTATGTATTGAGAGATTCAAGCAGGGTAACTCTAACTCAAGAGTCGGCTAAAGTTTGGTGCC
The DNA here is from genome assembly GCA_963799375.1 of uncultured cyanobacterium. Taxonomy (GTDB): domain Bacteria; phylum Cyanobacteriota; class Cyanobacteriia; order Cyanobacteriales; family Xenococcaceae; genus Waterburya. Next base: position 63,127 of record CAWCWY010000002.1, on the reverse strand, counting down.
AAGGTCAATTAGTAGATTTATCCGCAGCGGTTAAGAGCGATCGAATACCCTCGTTAAATCAAAATAGCCACATAGTAACTTATCAAGAAGATAATACTTTTTTAGGTATTAGCATTTTATTTGAGCGTAACGATATCTTAAAAATAAAACCCAAGATAGTCTGCCACAATTAATGACTGAGTTCAAGTTATCAAAATTTGCGTAATCTTATAGCTTCTTATAGAAAAGAGCTAGGGAGAGGTTATTTTTGACAACCAAAATCTAAATTAATTTAAGTAATTAAAAGTCCCCTTCTCCTTATAGACTATGGTTCAAGATTTACTTGCCCCCTAAATCCCCCAACAGCGCGGTTGGATAAGCTGGCGAAACACCAGCATCCCCCGCGCTCAATTCTGGGGGACTTTAATATCTATCTTGTTCTCCCCAAGTTTGGGGGGCGAGGGGGGCTAAATTAAACCGCCTCTAAGTTTTTCTCTCCAGTACGAATGCGGACAACTTGATCCACAGGATAGACAAAGATCTTACCGTCGCCAATCTCTCCAGTACGGGCAGCAGCAATAATCTTATCCACCACCATATCCACCTGATCGTTTTCGATCACGATTTCAAGCTTGAGCTTTTGCAGAAACTCTACGGTATATTCAGAACCACGATAACGCTCTGTTTGACCCTTCTGACGACCAAAGCCCCGCACCTCAGAAACCGTCATGCCGACGACTCCAGCGTTAACTAGTGCAATCTTGACTTCATCTAATTTAAAAGGTCTGATAATAGCTTCTATTTTTTTCAATTTAACAATCTCCTGTCGTTGCTATAAAAGTTAGACTGTCACTATTTTACGTATATTTATCTATAAAGCTAGTCTTACTGTTTATACATTGTAATTGTCTATTTTGTGGTACTTTTTTGTTTTTTTTCTAAAAAGTGATCGCCTCTAAAGCAAACAGAAGGTCTATATTAGTTGTTTTGCCAGCTTTTTTTGCAAATAGTGTTTATCTAGTGGTCTCCAACTTCAATGTTTAACACAGAACACTTTTAATTCTTAAACCTAACAGCACCAGATGTTCAAAGGATTTTTCAAAGTAATACTGAATTGTAATTAAGTAATAATTGTGTCCCTAACGAAAACTGTAAAGTATATTTCAGTATTTATATGTATATTATTTGCGAATATATTTGTTTTAAAACAACAATACAAAACAAACATATTGTAGTCACTTTTTAATTAAAACTTTACAGATAAAAATCCGTGACTTTATCAGTTACATCCTGACTTTGTGACTGTTAGTTTATAGGAGAAGCAAAACAGATGTCGCTTCCTACAGATTCAAACAGGTTTGTAGATTGTTTATTTAAAATCAACTAATCCTACATAAATTAAATCAGGTGTAATCATGAAAAAGTTATTTTGTCTTTCTTTCGCTTTATTTGCTTTCGGTTTTCAAGGTTCAGCTTCTGCTCAATCATTACCAGAACAGTCTATATCATCAGATCAATTGAAAGCTAATTTTTGTGAGCAAGCAAAAGAATTAAAATCTAAAGATGATCAGGAAATGGCTGAGGTAGTTCGTTCATCCATTGCTGAATTAGATAATCCTTCAATCGAGCAGATTGTTGCTTTGAGTCAAATTGCTATCAAATTGGAAAAAGGTAACTCTCTTAGATCTATCTGTAAATGATAGTGCTAGGCATTTAGTGGATTCTTGCAGTCAATATTCTTGGATACGCTTAGAACACAGATATATCTACGATATTCTACATAGCAGTTTTTAAATTGAAATATTTAATAGGTGCGAGTCTTTCTAATACAAAGTTCTATTCTCGCACATTATTTTTTCTTTAAATATTGTTGTGCAAACAAAAAAATTAACTCATTACAGTCAAGAGCTTAGACATATGTTTCATATAAAAAATCTTAAAAAAATTACCTCTAGTAGTTTGCTGGCTTTTATGGCATTGACTTATTGGACGGCTAAAGCTGAAAATGCGGTTGCCAACAATAGTCTTACTGATGTTACAGCAGAATTAATGTTGTCGATTGATGTCTCAGGAAGTGTTAACTCAGACGAATATAACCTTCAAATGGATGGTTACGCAGAGGCTTTTAGAAATGGTGAAGTTATTTCGACTATTAAAAGTTTACCAGAAGGGCTTGCAGTCGGGGTTCAGTTTTGGGCAAGTTTACCAGCTCCTCCAGAACCGTGGAGAGTTCTAAAAACAGAGCAGGATTCAAAAGATTTTGCTAATTATCTTGATAATTTAGCAAGACCAAGTTCCAATACTTCTAGTCTATACAAATGGTATAACAATAGCACTTATAGTAAAGTTGGTAACATGACTAACTTAACTGGTGCTATCGCAGCTGCAACAGAAGCAATAACTACAAATAAATATAATGGTGATGTGCTAGTAGTTGACATTTCTGGAGATGGTAAAGCCAGCGGATACCAATTCAACGCTAATAATTCCTATGATGGTTACTGTGATGGTGGTGATACTTGTCAAGGTGTCAAAAATGCTAGAGACTCAGCAGTTGCTTTCAATATTACTTTGAATGGTCTACCAATTGAAAATAGTAGTGATAGTCAAGCAGTAACAAATTTCTTTGATGCTCATGTTAAAGGCGGTACAAAAGGTTTTGTAGAAACTGCGGCTGGTTTTAGTGATTTTACACGAGCTGCCAAAGATAAAATTTTTCAAGAAGTTAGTGCTGCTTTAACTCCTAATGCACAACCAGACTCTATTACTGCCGATGAAGATGCAGTTGCCACATATAATGTAATTGCAGGCGATGCCAACAACAATAATGCAGGGCAAGATACTGACCCTAACGGTAATGCTTTAACAGTCACTAAACTTGTTGTTGGAACTACTGAATATTCCCTTGGTACAACAGTAACGATGCCTTCTGGTGCATTGTTGACTCTTGCCAGAAATGGTAATGTTACTTATGATCCTAACGGTTTGTTTGAATCGTATAGTGCAAATGATAGCTTGCCTACTAAAGACCAGTTTACTTATACCATCAGCGATTCGTCAGGATATAAAAGTAGTGCTATTGCTACGTTAGATATTAATGGAGTTGCAGATAATCCCGATGCAGTAGACGATGCTGTAACTACAGACGAAAACACTAACACAGATATTGATGTGCTAGATAATGATACTGACGTAGATTCTGAAGCAAATGAGTTATCAGTTACTCAAATAAATGGTATAGGTATTAGCTCTGGTTCAGTAATTAATCTTACTTCTGGTTCTTCGGTTACTCTAAATGCTAATGGCACACTAAATTACGATCCAACTAATAACAATACTTTACAGCTTCTAAATAATGGAGATAGCAGGAAAGAAACAATTGAATATACTGTGAGCGACGAACTTGGTAACACTGATACAGCTAATGTAGAAGTAACGGTAACTGGTATTACTGATAGTTTTGCTGACTAATACTTAGATTCAAACAGTTTAAAAAGCGATCGCTTTTCGTAAGGCGATCGCTTTTTTTGATTGGATAAATAAGGCGATCGCTATGTCAATGTCTTTAAAGGCGATCGATAAATTCTTCTAAATATAGCCTTGGGCCTTTTCATAGAATTATCAAAAGCGATCGTTTATCCTTTAGGGCTTTTCTTTAACTGGATGAATAAGGCGATCGCCAACTAATTTCAGGAAAAACTAAAAGTATTTTAAAATTGTAGAAAATCAGATCTTAATAGTAACTATTCATGATAGAAATTGTTTTTCTAGTAGAAGACGATCCCGATGGAGGTTATACAGCCAGAGCATTAAGTGAATCTATTTTTACGCAAGCAGAGGATTTAGATAGTCTTAAAAAAATGATACGTGATGCGGTTGACTGTCACTTTACAGAAGAACAAAAACCTAAAGTAATTCGATTGCATATTGTTCGGGATGAGGTTATTGCATCGTGAAATTACCACGAGACATATCAGGAAAAGATTTAATTAAAGCTCTTTCTTGTCTTGATTATGAAGTTACTCGCCAAACAGGTAGTCATATTAGGTTGACTACTAAACGTAATGGGGAACACCATATTACAGTACCCGCACACGATCCGATAAAAATAGGAACTCTCAACGCCATTCTTAAAGGAATTGGAGAACACAACGGTTTAGATCGTGCTGAATTAATCAAAATGCTGTTTGGCTGAAGCCTTTTTTATTTGATCTTTTTTATGAGCGATCGCTTTACGTAAGGCGATCGCTTTTCTTATGTAGTGATAATGCGATTTTGTGATTGTATAGCTAATGTTGTCAATACCTGCTATTTGTATGCTAAAAGCTTAATCTTTGTCAGTACAATAAGATATAGGTCACTCAAAACACCAATTCTATTAATGAACGCACATCGTATTGAAACTTCCTTGGCTGAAAACGGTAAATTATCACTACAAAATTTGCCTTTTAAAAAAGGTGATGAAGTAGAAATAATTATTCTAGACCGTAGTTCATCTAAAACCGTCTCTAGTTCTGATTCATTAAAAGGAACAGTTATTCGTTATGATGAGCCTTTTGAACCTGCTGTTCCTGCCGAAGACTGGGAAGCACTATAGTGATTCTTCTCGATACTCATATTTGGATTTGGTGGGTTAATAATAGTCCGCAATTAGCACAACAACACAAACAATGGATACAAGATTATCGGGCTCAAGGATTAGGAATCAGTATTATCTCCTGTTGGGAAGTAGCTAAGTTAGTCGAGAAAAATAGGCTGGTTTTGTCTATCTCAGTTGATGAATGGTTACAAACAGCTTTAGCCTATCCAGGGGTGCAGTTACTAAATCTAAACATTCCTATTTTAGTTCAGTCTACTCAATTAACAGGGTTTCATAACGATCCTGCCGACCAAATTATTGTGGCTACTGCCAAGGTTTATAATTGTTTGTTGTTGACGGCTGATGGCAAAATTCTTAATTACTCTGGAGTAAAAACTTTTAAATATTATACTTGATTATCAAAAGCGATCGCTTTTCTTTTTAACTCAGTGTTTAAGCGATCGCATCGATAATTTAAAACACACCAATATTTTTATAAGCGATCGATAAATTCTTCTAAATATAGCCTTGTGGCTTCTTTCAAACCTAAAACAGCCTGTTCTATAGTTTCCCCTTGATCTACCGTACCAATCTCAGGACATTCAGCAATGTATGTATCGTCTTCTTTGTAAACAACTACTGTGAAACTACGGCTTTTCATCTCGATTTAGTTTTGAGTTTTTTGTAATTTTAGCTCATCAGAATTATCAAAAGCGATCGCTTTTCTTTTTAACTGGATAAATAAGGCGATCGCCAAACAGGTAGTCATATTAGGTTGACTACTAAACGTAATGGGGAACACCATATTACAGTACCCGCACACGATCCGATAAAAATAGGAACTCTCAACGCCATTCTTAAAGGAATTGGAGAACACAACGGTTTAGATCGTGCTGAATTAATCAAAATGCTGTTTGGCTGAAGCCTTTTTTATTTGATCTTTTTTATCAGCGATCGCTTTACGTAAGGCGATCGCTTTTCTCACTGAAATCTAATACAATCAACTATACTTGTACAAGTAATAAGACAGGTTTTAGCCATGAAAATAGTAACTTTTACCGAAGCTAGAAACAAACTAAAAACAGTTTTAGATCGAGTAGTTGATGATGCTGATTACACTGTAATAACTAGGCGGGATGCTGATGATACAGTGGTTATGTCTTTGGAATATTTTAATAGCCTGCTAGAAACCGTTCATTTGCTAAAGTCTCCTGCCAATGCTGCTCATCTACAACGCTCTATCGATCAATATAGACAAGGACAGGTAATAGAGAAAAACTTGCTTGATGAGTAAACGTATATTAGCGTGGACTGATGAGGCTTGGGATAGCTATGTATATTGCGGTGCGACCCCGCGCCGACGTAAGGCGCAAGGGAACGCGCACCGTTGGCAGAATCAGGATAAGAAGACTCTTAAGAGAATCAACAAGCTAATCAAAGCAACTAAAAATACTCCCTTCGACGGCATCGGTAAACCTGAACCTCTAAAAGAAAACTTATCAGGTTTTTGGTCACGCCGTATTGATGATACTAATCGTCTTGTATACGCTGTAGATAATAATTATCTGACGATTATTTCCTGCCGCTTTCACTATTGATAGGAAACATCGCTATTAATGCCTTTTCTATTTGACTCGATAAATGCGTTTGTGTGATTTAAAATTAAATTTCTTTAATTTGTTCTTCTGCTTAACTGGCGATCGCTTTTTTCAAATAATCAACCGAAATAATCATTCTGCATAATTTGCTCTACCTCAACAAAACTATCTTCAGGAATCTCAAAGTCAAACACCATTGTAGAGATGGCATCCTGATAAAGATCGGCATATTCAGATTTAAGATAATTCTTCAGGCTAGGATTTTTTTTGAGGATTCGCTTAATACGATTGCGAAAGTTAACAACTTCTTGCTGCCATCCTTTACGACATCTTTCTACTTCCTCATCCCAGTACTTTAGTTTGAGGATATGCTCAATTAATCGCTGCATATAACTATCAAGCGATCGCTTTTCTGACTTTCCCATGTCGTCAATTTCGTCTAAGAGATTATCCCAGTCCATATTTTCAAAATCTCTATTTTGAATAGCTTTTTTTGTCTTTTCAACCCAAAGGTTGAAATCGCGATCGTGTAACTGTTTAAAATTAGTCATGATCTTTAATTTTCTAGACAATTATTGATGGCTACTTTTGTTGTGGATGTTAATAAAAAGCGGACAATTTACTTATTACAGTAAGTCAATTAATTATTTTGCGATTTCAAAATTTAGGTAATTAATGTGCTTGATAGCGATCGATAAGGCGATCGCTTTATTTTTATGATTTACTCGGAATAATAGTGCGATCGCCACAGGCTTCTGGGGTTAATGCTGCTTGAATTGAATAGTCGTAGTCGAGTTCGGGATGGAAATAAGAACTATATAGAAAAGCATATTTTAACGCTGCAACAGGTGCGGTTTGAGTATCTTCACCAATATGTCTACTTATCAAACAGACTTTTTCATTAGGCTGTATTTGATTGACAAATTCTGATTTGACTCCAAAAGCTAGATATTTATCTAGAGTGACAAAAGAAGGCTTTGCATAGAACTTACCGATTTTGATCAGAATAATGGTTAGAAATATGGTATATAGCAATCCAATATATTTTGGTTGCAACCATCTTCCTATAAGCTGCTTGTTTTTGGGTAAAGAAATCAGATACAGATTGAGAGATACTAGGCAAATCATCCAGTACATAAAGTATCTCAATTCATGGGATTGAGGAAAATTCAAGGGAACAATGGACATGGCGATCGCTGTAAAAAATGCCACTTTTGCTTCGTTTGATGCACTATCTTTTAGAGATTTATTGACTATCGCTTCTCTTAACGCAAATCCGATTAACAGTAATAGATTAAATACTACATAAGCTCCCCAAAAACCCCCTTTGCGACTGCGATCGATATCATTACTCCACTGATCGGGTGTCCAAAACAGGGTGCATTTATTTCTAATACTGACTCAATCCAATTGAGTTGACGATTTCCACCTTCATAGGCTTCTGGACTTAATTTATGATTAAGACAATTCCCCCAATTTGAATTTTGATCGGATATAGAGGATTTTGATATAAAACTGTATTTTTTACAGGGGTGGCAAAAATAACTATGCTTGCAATTAAAGCTATGGGAATTATTTTGGTTAGTTTGACTGAGGGTTTTTGTTGCCAATAAAGCCAAGCTAATCTAGCACCAGCAATGATTAAAATTACAAATACTAACGGCTGTAGTTGAGTTTTCGTATTTGCTGCGATCGCCGAACCAATAAATGCGATGATTAATTCTTTAGCATTGGGTAATTGCTTGTTTTTATAAAAGCTATAGGTCATCATGACCAAAATAGAAGTACCTATATTACCCAACAAATCGACGAAGCTAGTAGTGGCGTGGGTTAATACTAAAGGAATAGAAAATAAGGCGATCGCCGATAAATACAGAGGAATTTTAAAATAGCTTCTTAAGAAAGAAGAAATAGCCAACAATACTAAAAAAGCCAACTAAATTTGTTGATTGAATTCGTCCTGTAATTCGCCAAAAAACTCCCTGAAGAAAATGGGCTAATAAAGGAAAACCATCAAAACGAGGTTCAAACCATTTTTCATCACCAATAAACATCTCTCTGGGTAAAATACCCCCGAGTCTGGCTGCAAAAGGTAAGTGATACCAACCTGGATCGTAATTATTATCCAGGTCGAAAATTGCTTTAAGAAAAATTGAAGTGACAAGAGCTATGGCAACTAGAGATAAAATTGTTTCTATCCCCAACTTTACTCTTAATTGTTTTGACTGTTTCTTTTTTATAGTTAAATTTGACATTAATAATTACTGATTCTGCTTGGAGGTAAATAAAGCAAATCGCTCAACAGAAGAAACTACAGCAAATACTGCTAAAACAATTACTACTGCGACAATATAAAGAAATCTTTGCATCAAAGAAAACTGGACGGCAACGGCATCGGGAACATTAAACAGCCTGAGCAAGCCAATCCAGCTAAATTCCATTAGTCCTAAGTTAGCAGGGGTAAAGCTAAATAGCATTGCTAACTGAACTATAGGGGAAACAAAAGCCACAGCCCAAAGCTTAATTTTAAAGCCTCCTGCGATCGCAATTAATACCCCTCGTACAATCCAAACGATATAACGAACTACAGAAATCCAGTAAAGATAGAGAGTGAAATTTTTACTTAAAATAGAATCTTTACCTGTTTCAACTTTTGTCTCAGGCTTCGATCCTGACTTGAGTTGTTTAACCCAGGTTAAAGCTGAAATCAAAAATGAAATCAAACGGCGATGCCATTTATTAATCAGAAAATGCACTGCAATAATAGTTGCAATCCACATCCAAATTGCTACCGACAAAGAAACATAGCTCAAGGCATATAGTATTGCAGCAGGGAATAAAAGCAGAGGAATTAAGAAGTTAAAAAATTGGTCATAAATAACTGACAAAAAACCTTTGGAAAAAGAACTTATTTTATGTACTCTCAAAGCCAAATTTTGCACCATCACCATGCCTACATATTGAGGCATAAACTGCATGGTTAAAGAACCTAGTGTTGTATAGAATAAATAAAATTTTAACGGCTGCTCGTTATCTGGAGTAAGCTTTTGGGTGACTAATCCCCATTTGTAAGCTGTTAGGAAGGTATGAATAATTAGAGCCGTAATTGCTAACCCTGCATATAGAGGGTTTAAACTATAAAAACTAGCAACAATTTGTTCAAAATTGACTTCCGTAAATCGTAAAATCAACCAAACCAATAAAAATCCTAAAGCCAGAGATAATACGCTCGATATAACGTTCTTTTTATTTAGCATTTTTGATGATTGAATTATCGAGAAAAAAATTAAATATATTGTTGATTTTAAAAGAAGCGATAGTTATGATGGCTAATTATTAATTGATTAACAGAAACTAACTCTGATTAGATACAGTAACCAAATTATCATATCCCCATTTAGCAGCTAAATCTATATCAACTAGCTCTGATATTTGAGCGACTTGAGTTTGATATTCTTGCATTAACTTGAGCTTTATTTCCTCTGGCATCGTAACTTTTGGTGCTCGATGCCAAAGGAATTTTTCGACAATATTATCGCGAATAAATTCATTAAATTCTTGGGATAGTAAATTCTTAGAAATATTCTTTAATAAAGGATTATTAACTAAATTGTTGACCGCTTTGAACTTAACTTCTTTATTAGCGTTTACCATTTCATATTCAGGTATGAAACTAGAGTCTACTGACAAAAACTCTAATATTTCTCGATAAATACGTTCATTGTCCGATTTAAATTCTTCAAAGACAACTACCTTTATTTGTTCTGGTTTAAAGCGATCGTAATAGCGTTTTACCTGCTGGTAATATTGTACTCTTTGGGAGTAATAGAGATAACTAGGGGTAGTAACTCTAGGACTAGATACCTTCTCTTGTTTGCGATCGCTTTCTAAAGCCAAAGCAGTTAAAAAATCTGGCTCATTCTCTTCCGTAAATTTGACGTAATGACTGTGAAGAGAATAAAGAAACTTAGCTGGCTCTCGTAGGATAATAATTATTTTGGCATCAGAATTGAAGTTGTATATCTTCTCTGCTGCCACCTGAGAATATAAATAGTTAGTAGAAGATTCTCCAACAACTTTAGCGTCCCCCGCTCGATTAAAAAGCTGCAAATATGCCGACTCACTTCTAAAGTCGAAAAAACGTTTTTTACCATAAGCGAGATCGCTTTCTAGATGAAAATCCGAACAAAAGAAATGTGGCTCTTTGATGCTCGACATAAAGATTTCGGGGTGTTGTCCCAAAAACTGATGCAAAGCGGTTGTTCCAGATTTTGGTTGCCCGACGATGAACAAATTAGGCTTCATAAATTAAAGAGAATAGAAATTAAAAAGCTTATATTGCTTATGTTTGTGTTTGAAGTTTGGCTTTGAGTCGAGCAGATATCCGCTCTTGAATTCGAGAGTCTTGCCAATATCTACGCCACCCCATAGGTCCTAGAGCCAAAAAATCCACTCCTAGTTTAATCAGGTTTGGTGATTCTCCGTGTACCATTGCAGCTAGTGTAGTATTCACTTCTGTAGAGAAAAATGCTACTTTGGCTACTTCACTTTTTGGCAAGAGATGAAGATGCTGGTGAACTACCAATCGCATTTGCTGGCGAAATTCTGAGACGCTTGAGCTACGACGAATAGTTTGAGAATCACCATGAACTCTAAATGCTGCTAGAGATTTAGGAATGTAGTAAGTATCTCCTTTGGCAGCTAGCTTGAGCCAAAAGTCCCAGTCTGCTGTATACCAAAGCTCACTGTTTAATGTGCCTATGTCTAACGCTGTTTGTCGATTGAAAATTGGAGCAGGAATGGCAATAAAATTCTGCACCAGCAATTTTTCCCTCATCTCTTCAATTGAGATTAATCTTTCTTTTCCCAAAGGGCATTGCCATAGTCCTAGTGGCTTGCCGTTGCTGTCAATGAATACCGCATCATGGAGATAGAGACTAGCTTCGGGGTGCAAAGCGATCGCGTTTTTGACATTTTGCAACCTTCCTTCTAGCCATAGGTCATCCTGATGTAAAAAACATCCATACTTGCCCTTTGCAACTGATAAGGCATGATTGGTATTTGCTACCCAATTACCCTGTCTGGCTTTGGTAATCAGGGTGATATTTAGCTTATCTTGATAGGTTTCAACAATTTCTAAAGTATCGTCTGTTGAGCCATCATCAATTACAACACATTCGATTTGATCGTCTTGCTGCACTACTACAGAATTAAGAGCAGAAGCTAAATATTTACTACCGTTGTAGGTAGGAATAATTACCGAAAGCCAGGGCTGTTTATCATTTATCATTTACCATTTACCATTTACCATTTATCATTTGGCTTGTTTCGATCTAGAATCTAGATGTTGAAATGATTAGATTATCGTTTTAATCCTAAAATACTTAAGAAGAAGCTAGAGAAGATTGTTTGAATACCCAAGGCTAAACAAGTTACTCCAGGAATGACAATCGGCATTGTTTCGGTAGGGTTGAGGGAACCAAAATCGTTTTGTCCCCAAATACCAAAGGCATAAACCGAAGCAGCAGTACCCATAATTAACAACACACAACCTGAAATCAAACCTGTTTCAAGATTAAGATATTTAAATAGTCTATTTAAACGTCTGTCTTCGGGTAACAGCCCTTCGTTAATGCCAAATATTTTGGTAAACAGGGCAAACGTTACAATTTGAAAGCCAATAGTCATAGCAGTGGAAGAATAAAGCAAACTATGAACTTTAGGACTAGGTAAAAGAGATAGAGTTGCGAGCAAACCAGTCAAAATCAAAAAGATTCCAGGGTAGAAAAACAACCAACGAGGACTATACATTAAAAGAAAACGCAAGTGTCTCCAGCCATCACGCCAAGTATTGAGGTGAGGAGGACGACTACGACCATCGGGAGACAATGTAGTAGGCACTTCAGTAATTTGCATCTTATGGAGAGTAGCTTTTACCACCATCTCGCTGGCAAACTCCATGCCTGTAGTTTGTAACTCCAAGGAAGAAATTGCATCCTTGCGGAAACCTCTTAACCCACAGTGGAAGTCATTACAAGGACTATTGAATAGTAGTTTACCAATACCTGTTAATACGGGATTACCTAAATAACGGTGTAGGGGAGGCATTGCTCCAGATTCAATTCCACCTTTAAAGCGATTACCCATTACTAGGTCATAACCATTACGTAGTTTTCTAACAAAGGGATTGAGATTACTAAAGTCATAGCTGTCGTCAGCATCACCCATGATGATGTATTTGCCTCTAGCTGCCTCGATACCACCTTTTAGCGCGCTTCCATAACCCTTTGCAGGAATATTAACTACTCTAGCGTTGAGTCTGCTAGCAATTTCTTGAGAACCATCGTTGCTACCGTTGTCGGCAATAATTACTTCCCCTGCTAGATCGTTTTCGGCAATAAACCACTGCGCCTTCTTGATACAGGTTTCTAGAGTTTCTGCTTCGTTTAAACAAGGCATAATAATTGACACTTCGAGTGCGCTACCTTGCTCTACTTGCTCCACGCCTCTATTAATTGGTGTTTCTCTAGTACTAATGTTACTCAACATGGTTAATTCTCTTCCGATAATTAGTAAAGGTTTCAGACCTAAAATATTGTTGTTTGCAGATACTTCTGACTTCGATGCGCTTGAATTAATAGCTAAACTAAAAAAAATAAAATATGCGATAAGTATTAGCTTAAAAAAAGGAATTATTTAAATTATTGTTTGCAAAACACTTGTTCGATAAGGTTTGTAGTAAATAAATGGTTTTGTTAGCAATTTCATACTGTTTTTATCTAGGGGCAGTAAATCATAATATAATCGTTTTCTTCACTTTTCTTTGCCTTTAAAATCTTCATTGTCAATTTAATTTGATGCTGTTTTAGAGGAACGAGTTTTAACATAGAAAGTGTAAAAAGTAGGTAAAGATAAGGAAGTAATTTAATAATTAAGCCTACATTAAGAAAATATCCGATCTGTGTAAAAGTCTGGTGAAGGATCGAAGCGGTATCCTTATCCGAAGGTGTATCCTTTAGGATTAGGGTATCCCTCATCCCTTTATTGACTCTATGCAATTGAAGCAAAGACTAATAGTCATTCTGCTGTTTAGCGCGATCGCAGGCATGACTTTAATTTCTACAGTAGTTCACCTGTTGACTGAATCTTGGTGGTTTGAGGCGGTTGGGTTTGAGTCAGTTTTTTGGCAGCGTATTATTTGGCAGACTGCTATCTGGATCGGGACGTTTGGCGTTTTTGCCGTATTTCTGGGGTTTAATTATTGGTTGGCTTTACGTTTGACAGGCGATCGCTCTTTTCGTTTTTTAGAATCAAGTGAATTTGAACCATATACAAGCAAAATTGCTAGTTATGCTGCCTTTATTATCATTTTCTTAATTTCTCTGGCTGTAGCTAACATTAGTGCTGCATCTTGGGAAGTCATCTTAAAGTTTTTTAATGCCACAGACTTTAATATTGTTGACCCTATTTATCAACAAGATCTAGGCTTTTATTTGTTCAATTTGCCTTTGTTAGATAATTTTGAAAATTGGTTTTTAACCCTATTAATTGCAGGATTAGTAATAGCAGTATTAGTTTATATCTTCAAAGGAATTTTGCTATTTGATTGGAAATGGAAAAGTCTGCTTATTGAACCTAAATGGCAAAAACTAATCACAAAACCAATTAAAACTCACATTAGTCTCTTGCTAGCTGCGATCGCTTTAGATATTGCCGTTGACTTTTGGCTAGAGCGTTATGAACTGCTCTATTCTGCTCAAGGAGTAGTTTGGGGTGCAGACTATACCGATACCCATGCTCGTCTGTTCGCTTTTTGGGTAATGATCGTTGCTTCGGTCTTATTAGGTATCTGGTTGGTTGTAGCTACGTGGTGGAATAAGCTAACTTTGCCTATTTATGGCATTGGGATATATGCAGCAATTCTAATTCTTTTTAACGGTACTCTTCCTCAGTTACAGCAGCGTTTTATCGTCGAACCTAACGAATTAGCCAAGGAAATTCCCTATATTAAACATAATATTGAGTTTACACGGCAAGCTTATGACTTAGAGGGAATAGAAACAAAAGATTACCAACTATCTAAAAATTCTAATCCCAATATTCTTCAAGACAATCAAGCCACTATTGATAATGTTCGTTTGTGGGACTATCGACCTTTATTAAGTACCTATCGACAGCTACAGGAAATTCGTTTTTATTATAGGTTTAATGATGTAGATATAGATCGCTACACCCTTAATGGGGATTACCGTCAGGTAATGCTTTCTCCTAGAGAATTTGACTACAGTCAAGTACCTTCTTCTGCTAAAACTTGGGTCAACCGTAGACTGAAATACACCCACGGTTATGGATTGGTGATGAATCCTGTAAACGAAGTTACTGACGATGGTTTACCCGTCTTATTCGTCAAAAATATTCCCCCAGTATCTCAAACAGACTTAAGTATCAAAGAACCTGCAATTTACTACGGCGAATTGACTCAAGACTATATTTACACGGGAATGAATACCCCTGAGTTTGACTATCCTCGTGGTGACGAAAATGCTTTTACCAAATACGACGGTGTTGGGGGAGTAGCGATTAATAATTGGTTACGCAAGTTAGCCTATGCTTATGACAAAGCTAGTCTCAAGATTTTGATATCTAATTACTTCTCTCCTGACTCTCGCATTCATTATTATCGAGGAATATCAGAAAGAGTAAGTCATATTGCACCTTTTCTTAAGCTAGACAACGATCCTTATATGGTGGTAGTTGACGGAAAACTCAAGTGGATCATCGATGCATACACTACTAGCAGTCGCTATCCTTATTCTGAAGCTGTGGCACACGAACAAAAGACAGAATTAATCACTGATAAAGATACTAATTATGTCCGTAATCCCGTTAAAGTTGTGGTAGATGCCAAAGATGGCACAGTGCAGTTTTATGTCGTAGATGAAGACGAACCAGTATTAGCTACCTACCGTAAAATATTCCCAGGCTTATTTCAAGGAAAAGAGACTATTCCTCCAGAAATTCAGGCTCATTTTCGCTACCCTCAAGATCTGTTTGAAATTCAAGCCAAGATGTATTCGAGCTATCACATGGAAGATCCTCAAGTATTTTATAATCGCGAGGATGATTGGCGTTTTGCTACCGAACTTTATGATGAGCAGCAAAAACAAGTCGAACCTGATTATCTGATTATGAAGCTACCAGGAGAAACCGAAGAAGAATTTGCTCTAATTTTACCCTTCACTCCCATAAATCGAGATAACATGATTGCGTGGATGGCTGCTCGTTCTGATGGCGATAATTACGGTAAGCTAAGGCTCTATGAGTTTCCTAAGCAAGAGCTTGTATATGGTCCATTTCAAATAGAAGCCAGAATCGATCAAAACCCTGAAATTGCCGAACAAATAACTCTTTGGAGTCAAAGAGGTTCGAGAGTAATTCGAGGCGATATTTTAGTTATTCCTATCGATGGTTCAATACTCTACGTTCAGCCTCTATACCTTCGTGCAGAGAAAGGAGAATTGCCCGAACTAACTAGAATTATTGTGGCTTACGATAAACAGATTGTGATGACTCCTTCCCTCGAACAATCTTTAGCAGTGGTGTTCGATCAAAGCAATCTTAATTTAAATATACCTGAGATCGCTGATTCACCTAGCAAGCGATCGGCTTTGGACATTTATCAAAAAGCACAACAGGCTTTACAGGAAGGCAATTGGGTGGAATATGGACGTTATCAGCAGCAGTTACAAGACATTTTGCAAAATCTAAATTAAATTTAATCGAAAAAAAAGTTTCTTAAATCAATTAGGACGTCTTTTATCCTTGATTTACTCATTCATATTTTTATAGGTAGCAACCGAAGACGGTGAAATGCGATTGAGATAGCGGAAAATCCAATATTTCAAAACCGTATCGAGAATTACAGGAAAAGTAGCAATAAACAAGAAGTTAAATTCGCGATTTTCTGGCAACCCCAAATGACGAGCAATACCTTCTAAAATTATTTCCCAACCATGAGGAGAGTGATAACCAACAAACATATCTGTCAGCAGAATAATTAAAAAAGCTTTAGCACTATCGCTTAATCCATAGGCTATTTCATCCAGAAACGATTTAATAACTTGAATTTCTCGCTTGCAAAAGAAAATGATTCCTGCAAAAGCCAAGAGAGAAAAGAAATCAGCAAAAACATTACCGATCGCATTAACTCCTCTTCCTTGAAATTCCTCTGATAGTTCTTCTGCTTTCAGCTTTATAGCCTTTTCTTCTTCCTCTTTAGAGATATTAGGCATCGTACCAATCATACTTCTAAAGTGGAGTTGTTCTTCATAGCGGTGCAATTCCATAAAGGCTTCTTCTTCCATATCATGATTGATAAACAAAACTTCTTGTTCGTGGTTAGTAAAATATTTTTGAACCAAAGGGGTAATAATTAAACTTTTACTTGCTTGATGAGTTAGTAAAGGAACAATAATTAGGATTAATAGAAAGCGAATTGAAATTGCTGTTTTATTACGGCTTTTGCGAAACTTTTTAACTACTTGTTCTTCAGTATCTTCAGCTTTGGGATCTATTTCTTGTTTAATACGGTTTAGCGTTCGCATGAACGAACGAGGTAAGACGCTAGTCTTATCGGTAATAGTTTCCGTATTGGATTCTTTCTCGTTGGCTTCTTTTGCTGCTCTATTTAAAGCCAAAGTGCGATTATTCTTGTCAATAATCAAGCGATCGCTCTTCTTACTTTTTTCTAAACGGCGAGTAGGAATAACTTCAAGATCTTCATCAATTGGATTGTTATATTTGTCCGTAACAGCATCAATAAAAGCCAGCTTTTCAATGATGGTAAGTTCGCGATCGTCATCAAAGCCATTGGTATAGCGAACAATGCTTTGACTAGAATCATTAGGTTGGGTATCCGAGAAAATTAATAAACCTCGGCTTAACTTAAACTCTGCCAACCTCGCTTTGATTGTGTTGAGATAGCTATTAACATCATTTCTAAACACCTTAGTTACGCTATGGGAATACTCCATAGAGTTAGGAGAAACAATTTGTCCCTCAAAATGATCGTCTTCGATCGCCTTAATCTTAATTGCTGCGCGAAAGGCTGCATCCAAAGCTCTTTCGGGAGTAGCTGACAGCCAACGTCGCCCAAAATTAAAAATATCTAGAAATTTCATTAATTTTATATAACACTATCAATGAATGAGATTAAAGTTTTGTTTGATAAAGATAGAGCAGAATTATAACCTCTATGATACTGAAGTATCCGACCGATCCATATTAATAGATTGCTAAAAAACAAATTGTGCCTATTTCATCTTTATGGCTTGCAGGGACATCTCGCACTGGTAAAACTTCTCGTTTAGTAGCAGAATTTTCCAGTTGGGTAAGAAAACAGCTGGTTAAATCAAAAAGAACATCACCCCAAAATTTGGCTTCGGCGGTACTGGTTTTCGCAGCTAACAATCAAAATCGCCGCGAATTAAGCGATCGCCTGATATCTGCTGTAGATGGTACATATCCTGTAGTTTGTAAAACTCCTGTGGGTTTTATCACTGATGAGGTGATGCTGTTTTTTCCCCTGATTTTTGAAGAGTTAAATTTAAAAGCGCAGTTTCCTCTAAGATTACGTCCTGAAACCGAGCAAGAATTAGCGACAAACCTCTGGCGCAATCAAGCAGACTGGCAGACTTTATGCGAATTTGATAACGAATATCGTTTGGTGCGTCAAACCCTAGATTTGATGCAGCTAGCAGGGGCTAGTGGTGTACCCACAGAAGATATCTCTGTGATGTTGCAAGAGGGTTTAGCTGGATTAGATCTTAACAACGAAAACAACACCCACCTTTGGCAAAGAATGGGGGAACTACTCTTGTTATGGCAAAAGTGGTGTTTAGATCGAGGTTTTTTAACTTATGGATTAATTTATGAGCTTTACTGGCGTTATTTATTACCCAATCCTCAATATCAACAGCATCTTACCCGACGCTATCAGGCAATATTCGCTGACGACGTAGACGACTATCCCGCGATCGCCCGCGACTTGTTTGATTTTATGTTGGATCGAGGTACATTTGCCGTTTTTACCTATAATCCTGATGGCAAAATTCGCTTAGGATTGAATGCCGATCCCGATCATCTGGGGGGTTTAGCTGCTCGTTGTCATCAAGAAAAATCTAATTTTACTACTAGTAATCTTGCTACCGAGTTCGGCGATACTGCGGTGGAGTTAGTGGCTGAAACAGCTTATTTAGTAGAAGCACCTGATTCGATTCAATCTCTACAAACTATTTCTCGTGCTGAATTATTGCGGCAAACGGCTGAAATTATTATTGATGCCGTCCATAATCGAGGCATTCAGCCAGCGCAAATTGCCATTATTGCCCCTGGTTTAGATGAAATTGCTCGTTACAGCCTAATTCAAATCTTATCGGCAAAAAATATTCCTGTTACTCCCCTTAATGAGCAACGTCCGATAATTAGCTCTCCTTTGGTTAGAAGCTTATTAACTTTACTGGGATTAGTTTATGCCGATTTAGGTCGTTTAGTAGATCGAGATGCGATCGCAGAAATGCTGGTGATATTTAGTCAAAAGTCTCAGGGAAATAGATTAGTTGCCGATATAGATCCAGTAAGAGCAGGTTTAATCGCTGACTATTGTTATCATGTCGATCCAGAAAATCCTTACTTATCGGCAGTGGAAGCCTTTCCCCGTTGGGATCGTTTGGGACATCAAGCGGTCACAGCATATCAGGAAATTGTTAACTGGATTGAAACAAGTAAAGCCAAACAGCAAAAACAAAGCTTCTTCACCCCAACAATTCTTTTATCAGAAGCGATCGCTCATTTTTTAGTCAAAAAAATTAATTTAAGCAGCGACAGACTAGCAGTACTGCGAGAATTGATGGAAACTGCTCAACATTTCTGGGAAGTAGATCGCCGTATTAGACAAAACGAACCCCGCTTTCAAACCCAAGCTGCTACCGTAGCTCAGTTTATTCAATTATTACGTCGTGGCACAATTACCGCTAATCCTCGACCAATACGCCAATTTACCCCTCAAAAGGGTGCAGTAACTTTGGCAACGGTGTTTCAATATCGCTCGTTGCGGACATCCCATACTTGGCAATTTTGGCTAGATGCTAGCTCCCCTTTATGGTCACAGGGAGGTGCAGCTACTTTGTTTGCAGCACCTTTATTTCTTAAACAGTGGAGTGGTAAAACCTGGATGCCTGAAGAAGAATATGAAATGGATAGTCAGCGTTTGCAGCGAATCTTAAGAGATATTATGGCTAGAGCAGAACAAAAAATCTTCCTTTGCCATAGTGATTTGGGAGTTAATGGCACAGAGCAATCTGGAGCATTGTTACCCTTAGTTCATGCTACGACGCAATATGTTGCTCATGAAACTGTCTCATCGACACCCTAAAATTATCTCTTATCGATATTAGTGGATACTTTAACAGGAGTAGATAATTCCAAACCATCCAAAATCATATTAGCCATTAAAGAATAAGGCAATCGGGTTGTGTCCACATTACTATCGACTAAAGACACTTCAAAATTATCAGTAGCAGTTTTAGTTGTTTTCCAGCGAAAGGTATGAAGAACATCCCATTTTGCATCCTGCTGGTTTGAATTAATACTTTTAACGCCAACTAAGCTAGTCATAAACTCAATTGATTCTCCTGGTTGAAGACGATTATCTGTAGGGGCATCTGTAAAAGCCAACTCAAATTTCTGAAGATTGTTGCGATTTTGAATATGATTGCGTTGTTGGCAGCGATCGCAATTTACTACATCCCAATAGAAAGGTAGTCGATCCGCAGAATCATACTGATAGCCACCAACTGGAGGATCGTTGTAAGGCGCAACCATCATGTTACCGTCCCTGTCTGCAATGCCATGAGGATCGGCTTCAACATAGCTTACCCAATTAAAATGGTCGTAGCCAAGTTCAGATGCCAGGGTACTAAGTTCAATTTTATATCCCTTGTTGTTTTTGGCGGAAAACTGAGTAGTAATTCTTCCTCCATCTAACCTATGCTCGATCGCTTTGCTGTAAATAAGATTTTGTTCGGCTTGTAATGGCTTATGATGATTGCTTTTTAAATTATTACTAGGCTCACTAACAGCAATGTTATTTTTTGCAGAGACGGACAACATAACACCGAAAGTAAGCGTAGCGAAGATTAAATTTTTGAAATTCATTAAGTATTAAAAACCGAAACTTTTTATATACTTAAATACTACTAAGTAATCTTACGTATGGCATCTGAATTGGCAACTGAAAATACAAAATTAATATAAAAAGCCTCTATTTCTTTAATGTCTTTACCCGCGCTTTATAAAAACAGCGTAAAAAAGCCTAGTAAAACATTGCTTAAACAGCAAGTCTACTAGGTAAATAAACTGAATTTCTAATAATTGAAACAGTTAAGTTGCCCAAATATGCAAAAACCAACCAATCGCAATTCCTAAAAAAACAAAACGCACTACTTGCCAAAAAATATCGGGTAACAAAACACTCTCAAGATTCAATTCAAGGCTATCCAATTCTTCCTGTAGACTTTTTAATTCTGTTTTGAGGGGTTTGGGCAAAGAATTATCTTTTTGCTGCTCTTTTAACTCTTCCTGACGCTCTTTGACTTGCGATCGCTTTTCAAGATCCTGCTTAACTTGGGTATGACGCTCTTGAAGCTGTTCGAGCGATCGCTCTACCTCAATTAAAATTTGTTCTAAGTCATTTTCTTTAGTGTCGCTAGATTTAGGGGAAGACATCGCTAGAATTAGAAATAACGCATTTTAGATCGACACGATATTAACCTATGTTTGAAGTAACGCCCCTATCCAGTAATAAAAGTAGAGTGCCTGCCGATCTAACCGATTTAGAACTCGCTCAGGCTTTAGTAGAAAGAAATCTCATTGCTCATCAGGATTGGCATCGCTTGAAAGGAAATCGTAAGGCTCAAGCCAAGCAACAGCTAGCCTCGGCTTTAGTATTTTTATTACAAGATCGACCCCAAGAAGCTTTAGAGCGTATCAATCAGACTGCGGGATGGCTAAACGGATCTTTAAAATCTCCTCCTTGTCCTGATGCTCACAAGAAAAAGTAGCAAGTAGTAGCAAGTAGGTTGGGTAGCGCGAAGCAAAACCCAACATCATTCTAGAGAATAGTTTATAAGTGCGATCGCTGAGCAAAAATGCTAGCTAGATAGTCTTGTTCGATATAAGTAGCTAGGCGGAATTAAATATAAAACGTTCTAAGTGATAATTAAGAAGTTCTGTCCAAATGAATCTCCTATAGATAATCCTTGCAAGGAAAGAAGTGCTTTTTTGATTTTGGTTTCATGATTCATAAGGAAATCTTTGATTTAATAGCTTACTATGCGATCGCATTTGTTGATGGTAATGATGCGATTAGTCTTGCGCCTAGCCTACGGATCGCTTTTTACTTCTTTGCAGGTAGTTCACTGTGTATAGAATACTAAGTAAAGATACTTTATGTACTAATAATGACCCAAGCACCCGATCAATATTTAACTTCAGAAGAATCAGCCGATGTAGAAGCAGCTTTGCTGACATCCCCCGAAAAGTTTCTAACTCGTCTTACTATTTCTTCCCAGAGACTATTACAAAAGATTGCTCAAGAACATCAAGTCTCTGTTGAACAACTATCCCATAAGCAAATCATTCAATGGTTTGAAAACGATAGCAAAGCCAAACGAGAACAAGGAGAAGATGCAGGAACTTTAAAATGGTAGGTTTTAACTGCGACTAACCTTTAAAATAAAACATAAATATTAGATATAAAATTTTTGCTCTGAGCAATAGTTAATCATTATGCAAACTCTGGATAATCCTAATCTTACTAATACGACAGCTTTTGATACTACTATCCATAGAAGGAAAACCCGCCCCGTTCAAGTAGGCGACATTACTATCGGCGGTGGTAATCCTGTGGTAGTGCAGTCGATGATTAACGAGGATACTTTAGATATAGATGGCTCAGTGGCAGCAATTCGTCGCCTTCATGAGATTGGCTGCGAAATTGTGAGAGTTACAGTGCCTAGTATGGCTCATGCGAAGGCTTTAGCAGAAATTAAGCAGAAGTTAGCAGATACATATCGAGCAGTACCTTTAGTTGCAGATGTCCATCACAATGGCATGAAAATTGCTTTAGAAGTAGCAAAGCACGTTGATAAGGTAAGAATTAATCCTGGGCTGTATGTATTTGAAAAACCCAAAAGCGATCGCACTGAATATACTCCCACTGAATTTAGCGAAATTGGGAATAAGATTCGTGAAACTCTCGAACCCTTAGTAATTTCCTTACGCGATCAGGGTAAAGCGATGCGTATCGGGGTAAATCACGGTTCTTTATCGGAAAGAATGCTGTTTACCTATGGGGATACTCCCGAAGGAATGGTAGAGTCGGCACTAGAATTTATTAAAATCTGTGAATCTCTTGACTTCTATAATATTGTCCTTTCCCTTAAGGCTTCTCGTGTCCCAGTAATGCTTGCTGCATATCGGCTGATGGTACAAAGGATGAACGAATTGGGTATGGAATATCCTCTGCATTTAGGAGTTACCGAAGCGGGTGATGGGGAATATGGCAGAATCAAATCTACTGCGGGCATTGGCACTCTATTGGCTCAAGGAATTGGCGATACAATTCGCGTATCTTTAACTGAATCTCCTGAAAAAGAAATTCCTGTTTGCTATAGCATTTTGCAAGCGTTGGGATTACGCAAAACCATGGTGGAGTATGTAGCCTGTCCTTCCTGTGGTCGTACTTTGTTCAACCTAGAAGAAGTATTACATAAAGTTCGTGAAGCTACCAAACATCTAACAGGTTTGGATATTGCTGTGATGGGTTGTATTGTAAATGGTCCAGGTGAAATGGCAGATGCCGACTATGGTTATGTAGGGAAACAGCCTGGCTACATCTCTTTATATCGCGGTAGGGAAGAAATTAAGAAAGTTCCTGAAGCTCGAGGTGTTGAAGAGTTGATTAACTTGATTAAATCTGATGAACGTTGGGTTGAACCAGAAGAATAAAGGATGCCCTAAAGGATACCGCTACGCATAAGGAAAGAGGAGATTCGAGACCCCGCGTCGTCCGAAGGCGCAAGGGAATGCTCGAATCAGAGGAACGAGGAAATTAAAACTGTTTCAAGTGTTGTTAGATCACAGGCAGGATTAGTTATTTGTTTCCATACTAAAACTAGACAATGCTGATGGCTGATAGCTAATAGCTGATAGCTAAAAAAAATAAGTTTGTCTTTAAACCAGAATTAACAAAAACTTATGACTATTCTAGTTTTAGTATGTGCCTTAGCTTTTTGCTGTGGGGCAATGTTGGGTAAGAATCTTGCAGTTATTGGTGTGACATCTGATAATGCCCTCAAAAATTATCAAAAACCTTTGGTTTGGATGCTCGTCGCAGTCATGCCTTTATTGGGCATATTGGTTTTGCTTGACAAGTTCCATCTTGCTTCATTGCTACCTAAAGTTTTTCCGCCGATGGTTTTGATTTATCTGGCGGGATATTTTAATGAAATTATTCTGGGAATGGGCTGTTTTTTCTTGGGCTTATTGCTGCTGTTGGAATCATCTGGAAGACGCTCTCGTAAGAAGGTAGTTCAACTGCTTATAGCCTTAAGTGCGATCGCTTTTTCTCTAAGTATTCTGCTTTTCTTTCTTCAACCTGTACAGGCGATGCTCGCTCAACCCAAAATTATTGACGGGATTGTAATGCAAACTACTCCTTACACCTGTGCGCCTTCTACTATTGCTACTTTAGCCCGCGCTACTAAAACACATCCTGTCATTACAGAACAAGATGTAGTGGCTTTAACTAAAACCAATCGTTTTGGTACGACTACCCTATCGGAAATTAGAGCGATGGAAAAGCTGGAGTTAAATCCAGAGTACCGTCATAATTTGACTATTGATGATTTAATTGCACTCAACAAACCTGCTTTGCTTCACGTGAAGGAGAAAAGGAAGAATGGTAAAGGTGTAAGGTTTTCTCATGCAGTGGCATTGTTATCAATCAATCCGCAACAGGGTCTAATTTTAATTGCTAATCCTCTTTACGGTATGCAAGTTAAAACCTTTGAAGAATTTGGTGAATACTGGTTTGGGGAAGCAATTTTGGCTGATTTGGAAAAGGTTAGGATCAGTTAGCGGACTTGGTAACATTAGTTAATTATTGGGATAATGCGATCGCCATTGTAACCAAGAAAAATGTACCTGCAAAACTAGAAACAGTATCACCTTCTAACTGTAGCCGATCGCGTTTTTCCCACAGCAAAAACAATACTACCAAACAGAATAGACAGTTATAACTAACCGAACCAGCTTTAGTAAATAATTCGCTTATAGTAGTGAGACTAAACCAATGCCAATACCAATCAAAAAATAGTTTATATGGTTATAAATCTTTCGCTCTTTCAAAATCAATTGTGTCGATTTGTATGTCAATTGTAGTCATTTTTTAAAAGCGATCGCAACTCGTATTATTTTGAATTTCAAAATTCCTTAAGAGAATTTACGATAAGTCATACTTATGCTTTACATAAATGAAAACAATGTTACATTCCTTGACAAAGTACAAATACTTAGCTATATTAGTTACATAGGCAAAAGAGACACATTATTATTCCGTCTTCCACAGTCTAGTTCTAGCAATAGAACGAACCTAGAAAATTAAATAACGCAATTATATAACACATGACTACTACTTTACAAACACGCGAAACTCGCGGTGCTTGGGAGAATTTCTGTCAGTGGATTACCAGCACTAACAACCGCATCTATGTCGGTTGGTTCGGTGTCTTGATGATTCCTACACTTCTCGCAGCAACCACTTGTTTCCTGATCGCCTTCGTCGCAGCACCTCCAGTTGACATCGACGGTATCCGCGAACCTGTAGCAGGTTCATTAATCTACGGTAACAACATCATCTCTGGTGCAGTTGTTCCTAGTTCCAACGCAATTGGTCTTCACTTCTATCCCATCTGGGAAGCAGCTTCTCTTGATGAGTGGTTGTACAACGGTGGCCCTTACCAATTGATTATTTTCCACTTCTTAATCGGTGTATTTTCATACCTTGGTCGTCAGTGGGAACTATCCTACCGTTTAGGTATGCGTCCTTGGATCTGTGTAGCTTACTCAGCTCCAGTATCCGCTGCAACAGCAGTATTCCTAATCTACCCCTTAGGTCAAGGATCATTCTCTGATGGTATGCCTTTAGGAATCAGTGGAACATTCAACTTCATGTTGGTCTTCCAAGCAGAACACAACATCTTGATGCACCCCTTCCATATGTTGGGTGTAGCAGGTGTATTCGGTGGAGCACTATTTAGTGCAATGCACGGTTCACTTGTAACTTCTTCCTTAGTTCGTGAAACAACTGAAACTGAATCACAAAACTACGGTTACAAATTCGGTCAAGAAGAAGAAACATACAACATCGTTGCAGCCCACGGCTACTTCGGTCGTCTAATCTTCCAATACGCATCATTCAACAACTCGAGAAGTTTACACTTCTTACTGGGTGCATGGCCAGTAATCGGAATCTGGTTCACAGCAATGGGTATTTCAACCATGGCTTTCAACCTCAACGGATTCAACTTCAACCAATCCATCATGGATAGTCAAGGAAGAGTTGTAAATACTTGGGCAGACATCTTAAACCGAGCCAACCTTGGTTTTGAGGTAATGCACGAACGTAATGCACACAACTTCCCTCTTGATTTGGCAAGTGGCGATATTGCTCCTGTAGCAATAAGCGCTCCAATGATTAACGGCTAATCTTTTAATAGATTAAACAAAAAAACGCTCCCCAGCAATGGGGAGCGTTTTTTTTTGCAGTCAGACTTCTATATGCTTATTTACCATCATTTCTTATTTGAGCTTCTGAACAATAAAATTAACTATAGACCTTTGCATAATAGTTTTTATACTCTTCACTAAGCAATGGCTTCCACCAGTCGCTATTAGCGAGGTACCATTCCACAGTGCGACGCAAACCGCCTTCGACAGTCTCTTGAGGAGTCCAGCCTAATTCTCGTGCGATTTTAGTAGCATCTATAGCATAACGGCGATCGTGTCCTGCACGATCTTTAACAAAGGTAATCAACTCTTTAGATGGATTTACGGGTAAATTTGGTGCAAGCTCATCCATCAATTCGCACAATTGCTCTACGAGATCGATGTTTTTGACTTCATTATTACCACCCACATTATAAGTTTCTCCAGGTTTACCTTTATTAATGACTATATCTAAAGCGCGACAATGATCTTCTACGTATAGCCAATCTCTAATGTTTTGCCCATCGCCATATACGGGTAAAGGCTTTCCTAATAATATGTTGATACACATCAAGGGAATTAACTTTTCGGGGAAATGATAAGGACCATAATTATTAGAGCAGTTGGTAATCATGGTAGGCATTCCATAAGTGTGAAAATATGCCCGCGCCAGATGGTCGCTTCCTGCTTTAGATGCTGAGTAGGGACTGTTGGGAGTATAGGGAGTGGTTTCGGTAAATGCTGGATCGTTGGCATCTAAGCTGCCATATACTTCATCCGTGGAGACGTGGAAGAAACGATGCCTTCGGCTAGCTTCGCAATCGCTTTGGGGTTGAGATCGATTATTCCATCGTTGGCGAAAGGCTTCTAAAAGAGTAAAAGTACCAACTACATTGGTTTGAACAAATGCCCCTGGCCCAATGATAGAGCGATCCACATGGGATTCTGCTGCGAAGTGAGCTATCGTATCTATATCCTCGGACTCTAATAGGTTATCGATTAAAGTGCGATCGCATATATCACCTTGAACAAATTTGAGATTTTTATTGTCGCTCAAGCTGGCTAAATTATTTTTGTTTCCTGCATAGGTCAAGGCATCTAAAACTACAACGCGATCGCTTTTATAGTTATTACACCAATGATGAACAAAATTTGAGCCAATAAATCCTGCCCCTCCTGTGATTAATATACTGCGGGGTTTTCTATTATCCTGTGTCATAAAATTTTTATTTATATATTTTAAGTAAGTTCAATTTTAGAATCATCACCAATCATAAATCGCAAAGCTTTAGGACGTTGGGGTGCAGCCTTAAGACTTGCTCTTTCGCCAATTAAACTATCAACAATGCGATCGCTAATTCCTTCTAAACTTGCGCCTTGTAGGACTACACTATGTTCGATATCTATATCTATTAAGGTTGTGTTATCGGCGATACTGCTATAAGGCCCGATGAAACAATTCTCAATTTTACAATTTTTGCCAATAGTTACAGGACCGCGAATCATAGAGTTATGAACCTTAGATCCTTTCCCTACATGAATTCGACCGCTTAATTTACTGGATGAATCAATTTCTCCTTCTAAAGTAGATTCTAAAGAATCATCTAAAATTATTTGGTTAGCAGCCAAGAGATCGTCTTTCTTTCCTGTATCGAGCCACCATCCCGATAATTTAAAGGATGCTACACTTTTCTGCTGGTCGATTAGGTATTGAATAGCGTCAGTAATTTCTAATTCACCCCTGGTAGATGGTTTAATCGAGGCGATCGCATTATGGATTTCATTAGAGAATAAATAAACCCCTACTAGTGCCAAATTGGAGGGAGGATTTTTGGGCTTTTCGATTAATTCGAGGACCTTACCATTTTCATCGACTCTAGCAACCCCAAAAGAGCTAGGATTTTCTACTTCACACAGTAGGGTTAGGGCATCTAGATGTTGAGTATTAAATTTGTCTAAAAATAGATCTAATTGACTTTGAACTAAGTTATCTCCCAAATACATTACAAAATCCGAGTCGCCTAAAAATGGCTGCGCTACCTTTACTGCATGGGCTAGTCCTAATGGCTCATCCTGTTTGATGTAGGTTATTTTTGCGCCAAAGCGATCGCCATTACCTGTTTTTGACTTTACCTCTTCTCCTGTTTCGGGACTTATAACGATACCAATTTCGGTAATACCTGCTGCCACAATAGATTCAATTCCGTACCAAAGAATCGGCTTATTAGCTACGGGTACTAGTTGTTTTGCTCCTGTATAAGTGAGAGGGCGTAATCTCGTACCTTTACCACCAGAGAGAATAATTGCTTTCATTATTTTTAGTAATTAGTAATTAGTAATTATTGAACAGACTGCCATTCTTTTAGCATCCTTATTAATGATTCTCGCCAATGAGGGGGATATATTCCTGTTGCTTCGGTATATTTGCCTTTTGATAAGACAGAATAGGCTGGGCGTTGGGCTGGAGTAGGATAGTCTGCGGTGGTGATAGGGAAGACTTGTTTTATTTTCAAGGGAAAGCCTAGCTGTTTGGCTTCTGCGAAAGTTGCTACAGCTAAATCATACCAACTAGCAACACCGCTATTGGTAAAATGGTAAGTACCATTGATTAATGGATTTTCTTGACATTTAGTTAATAGATTGGTAATCGCATCAGCAATATCATAAGACCATGTAGGGCTACCAATTTGGTCTGCCACTACTTTTAATTCTTCTCTGGTTTCTCCCAGTTTGAGCATAGTTTTAACAAAGTTACCGTGTCCTCTTGAGCCATATACCCAAGCAGTGCGGAGGATAATAAAGCGATCGCAATTTTCCCTAACTCCGTTTTCTCCTTGAAGCTTAGAGTTGCCGTATACCCCTAGTGGATCTGTAGTATCTGTTTCTAAATAGGGAGTGTGGTTTTTGCCATTAAAGACATAATCCGTAGAAATATGAACCACTGTAGCACCAATATCCTGGGCTGCAATTGCGATCGCTTTGGGCGCATCTGCATTAATAGCGATCGCTAATTCTGATTCTTCTTCTGCCTTATCTACCGCTGTATATGCTCCTGCATTGACAATTATATTAGGCTTTATATCTGCGATTTGCTGTTTTATTTGGTCTGGTTGACTTAGATCGAGTTTTTTTCGACTAACTCCGATAACTTCGCCCAAAGCGGTCAAGGTTTGCTGTAATTCTTGACCTACCTGTCCTGTAATTCCTGTAAGTAGTATTTTGTTCACTCGAATACCTCGGCTTCCTTTAAAAGTATTCCTGCTTTGTCTTTTGCTGATAATATTGGCTTTCCTTCCATTTTCCAGTCGATATTTATTTTAGGATCATTCCACAAAATTGAGCGTTCATATTCTGGCGCGTAGTAATCAGTAGTTTTGTATAAAAAATCTGCCACGTCAGATAACACGACAAATCCGTGAGCAAATCCCGCAGGAATCCAAAACTGTCTTTTATTAGTTTCACTCAAAATGCATCCCGCCCACTGTCCAAAAGTAGGGGAACTTTTACGGATGTCTACTGCTACGTCGTACACTTCTCCTGAAACAACTCTAACTAGTTTGCCCTGGGCTTGTTTTATTTGATAGTGTAAACCTCGCAAAACATTTTTGGTTGAACGAGAGTGATTGTCTTGAACAAAATTGGCAGCAACTCCAGTTTTTTCTCTAAAAGTGTCTTTGTTGAAGCTTTCCATAAAAAATCCTCGCTCATCTCCAAACACTTTTGGCTCGATAATAAAAAGATCGGGGATTGCTGTTTTAATAACATCCATGAGGCTTTTTTTCTATTTCTAAAGTTTATACTTGAAATTTTTGTTTTGTGTCAGCAGTTTATTAAAACTTTCTACCCTAATTTGACGGAATGCCATCCGACCTATGCAAAAACATTAAATAACATTGAAATCAAAGATATTCAGCAATATTGTTTCATACTTTCGGTCGATTGTAGCCAATAGTCTTTAAATCGTTGTCTTTAAGCTATTAAGTAAGTTGGTACAGTTAGTTAATGTAAAACAGTAATAGGGGTTTGACTATAGGAAATAAAATCTGATTAATTACTTAGCTTTAATATCTTGTAGACTATTTTATCCACCTGGATAATTGTACTTTTTTGGTCAACTCTCCTATTCAATCAGTTTCCAAGTTGTAATTTTATAGGATTCAATTTCACACCTTTTTTCTGGTGTCGTATCTTGAGAATTTTCTAAGCAGTTTACAACACAATCTAGATGTAGATTTAAATCGCTAGTAATTGTAATTTCGCTACTCTCTCCATATGCTTCATAACAGCGCATAATTAATTCTTGCTTGTTTGAAAATTTTAGTGCCATCAAAATTACATTTTCAGAAGATAGTCTTAATAGTTGGCTAATTGGTGGAAGTGCATTATTAATTAAATTACCACCATCATTTTGCTCTAAAACAATAGTTCTTAAAGGTGTGTTTAATTCATATCCTTTATGTACTGTCTTTGCCATTTTCCAATTAAATTTGTGAGAATAAATAGCATAGGTAAAGTGATGAATGCCGCGATCGCTTTGGGGATCTGGCCAAGTACTTGCTCGTAACAAAGTTAATCTTAATTGGTTTGGTTTGGCATCATAACCATACTTACAATCATTGAGTAAACTAACACCATAGTTTTGTGATTCATCGGTTATATCTGCCCAGTTTAATGCGGATACTTCCCACTGCGCTTTTTCGGCTTCTGTCTGAGGTTTCGTTGTTCGCGTAATTGTTCCGCAAGGTATTTCATAAGTAGCTGTGTCGCTAGCTATAGTTAAAGGAAATGCAGCTTTAACCATGACGTGAGTTTCTTGCCAGTCTACTTTATTAGCTATTTTTAATAGAGGAGAATTATTTTCTAGTATATAGTCTTGAGTAAATTGTGATTGATTGAGTTGTTTTACTACTCTTATTTTTTGTCTTATATCTCCGTCTTCGACCCATTGAATCGATTTTAAATTTATGTCTTGTATTTGCTTTTGCTCATATTCTGGATCTATATTCCAAGCATCCCAGTATTGTCCTTTATCTTTAAAAGCCTGTAGCTTATTCCCTTCTCCTAATAGTATTTCTTGCTGATTTTTTTTATCGAATATACTATCCAAATTTCCAGTTAAAGAATTTATTGCTACTTTTAAATATTGGTTTTCTAAAATATATTTTTGCCGTTCAATAACCGTATCCTTCAAATAAGACTCATTAGAAATAAACCAAAACAACTTATAGCCAACAGAAGGTACGTCTTCAGCTAAAAAGATTAATTTATGATCCTCTATAATTTGCGATCGCATTTCTACGCCATCGCTATTAAATATTAATCCTTGATTAGCTTCTACAGTGACTACTTGCGATCGCTTCCAATTAAGAGAATTAAATACAATAATCGGTTTAGCGTCTGGTTGGGGTGGTTCGGGTAATTTGATGCTTGATGCGATCGCCTTTAATGCTGAATCTAATAAGCTTTCTCCGATTGCGATCGCGCCTTCCCAGTCTTTATTTGCTTCGGTAAATACTTCAGGTATAGATGTCCCTGGCAGAATATCGTGAAACTGATTAAATAAAACTTTTTTCCAGGCTATTTCAATTAGTTTTTGCCAGTTGGGTTGACAAATGCCTTCTTTTCGTGAAAAAATACTTACATTGGGAAATAGTGGCTGCTTATATATATAGTCCCTACAAAGCAAAGTTGCCAGACTCGACCACAACTCCGCCTCATAAAGAAGTCTTTCACAATAGCGATTATATTTTTTTTGGTCTGCATGAACGGTATAGCAACCGCGATGAAGCTCTAAATATAGTTCGTCTTTCCAGATTGGAAATTTGTCTTGAGACGGGGTAATCTTTTCTAGATAGTCGATCGCCTTGGTAAATTTAATCTCAGGAAAAAACGGGGAGTTATTCCACTTTTCGGCTACCTCTAACATATCTTTAGTTGGTCCACCGCCATGATCTCCTACTCCTGGTAGCCAAAAGATATCTTGCAAACCTGTTTGAGTTTCCCAATCAATGGCGTAATTAGTCATAGTGATGGGGTTAGTATCCATCACTCCCGTAACGTTGGGGGGCGACATCAGGGTAAGTAATCTTGTCCCGTCGGGAGACTCCCACCAAAAACAACCATGAGGAAACTTTGTTGTATCATTCCAATGGAGTTTTCCCGTAACAAAATATTCAATACCGCACTGCTTCAATATTTGGGGGAGTTGCCAAGTAAAGCCGAAGCTATCGGGTAGCCAAGCAACCTTACTTATATCCCCAAACTTTTCCTGATAGTATTGCTGTCCATAAATTAATTGGCGAATTAACGACTCACCACTAACAAGGTTAGTTTCAGGTTCGATCCACATTCCTCCAAGTAATTCCCATTTATTTGTTTTGACTGCATTTTGAATGTTTTCAAATAGTTCGGGGAGATCTTGCTCGATCCATTCATATAGTGCGGGGCTAGTATGACCAAAAACTAAACTAGGGAAATTCTGTTGTAAGCTAAGGACAGATTTAAAAGTACGCTGGGCTATTTCCTTGGTTTCTTCCGTTGTCCATAGCCAAGCCATGTCTAAATGAGCGTGACCGAGTAAATTAAAGCAACGCTGTTTAATATCTTTTCCTAAAGATAACAGGCTCGATCGCAATTCCTGCAAATCGTGGAAAAACCTGTCAGCATCTTTGATATTGTGCCAACTAAATTTATTTAACTCCCCTGCAAATATCTTAAGATGTTCTGGTTGAAACTGAATCAGGTATTTAGATAAGACAGTAAGTTCATCAGCGACTAAACCAGGATCGACGTTTTCAGGTAGATATGACTTCTCGTAAAGTAAATGCGATCGCATTAATGCCCCGATGTCATGATTAGGACTAGTAAGGCAAATCGTGACTAAATATTCTTCCCCTGGTTTAGCATCTTCTGTAATAACTACCCGCGCTGAAGAATCAAATAAGTCCCCCTCTTGTACCAACTCCCCGTTAATAAATACTCGTGCATCTTCCGCCCACCAAGTTAATACCAAGCGTAAAGTTAAGCCTGATATCGGATAGTCTTGCAATGCTGTGGGGATAACAATCTTTTGCGCTAACCATTTAATCTGCTTGCCTTTGGGGAAAACAAGATAACCCTTTTCATTAACATCGGCAGTTTGGCATTCATCAAGATTTACTTGTGCTAAATTCTTGCTGATATTAACTATGTTGAGTAAAGTAATATCGCGCCAATTATTTTGTATCTCTAATTGGACTTGCTGGCGTAACTTAGTGATGAATTGCTCGATGATGTTAACTTGTTTCACTATATTCAACTTTAAACAGATTAAACACTACTTAGAAAAATTAATCATAGCGTTTGTTTTGTCGTTCATAATAATCCAGCCAGGTTATGCAGTTTCCGTTGATAACATTCCTCAACCACTTGATGCAGAACAAAACTATATTATCGATTTGGCTGATATCTTAGATTACGATGCTGAGACTGAAATTAACAATGCGATCGCTATTTTACAAGTAAATAAAAATAAAATAATTTATATTCGCTACCTACTCCGAACAAATGCCCTGGCCATCAAAATCTCATATCGGAATTTACTTGAAAAACCTAGCTATTCCCAAGATCAGGTTATTCCCACTCAGGTTATGAAAATCATTATCCTAAGAGATGAGCTATTTCGGTGGTAGTGGCACTTGGTAATTACTAGATGGATAAAAATTGAAATTGTTTTTAACTAAACTTTGAAAATATGATTTTCTCCATAGATAGTATTCTTTCTCCTGAAGAAATTGCCGAAATAAAACAAATATTAGAACAAGCAGAATTTGTCGATGGTAAACTAACCGCAGGTTGGCACGCTAAGTTAGTTAAAAATAACCAGCAATTAAAAGCAGGAACATCGCAAAAAGAACTAAAGGCTAAAATACGTACTGCACTATTTAAAAACGCCCTATTCCAAACTACAGTACGCCCTAAAATAATTCATTCCATATTATTTAGTCGCTATAGCGATGGAATGTCTTACGATACCCATGTAGATAATGCTTTAATGAAAAGTGATGGTAGCTTTTGTCGTTCGGATGTGTCGTTTACCCTATTCCTAAATTCACCCCAGGGATATGAAGGAGGGGACTTAACCATTGAAGGCGTACAGGAAGAACAAAATTATAAGCTAGACGCAGGTTCGGCTATATTTTATCCTTCGACAACTTTGCATCGTGTAAATCCTGTTACAAAAGGTACTAGGTTAGTTGTAGTAGGTTGGGTACAGAGTTTGATTCGAGATGCAAGCGATCGCGAAATTCTTTTCGATCTGGAAACTGCAAGACGAGCAGTCTTTGCCAAGTCGGGAAAAACGCCAGAATTTGACCTGATTTCCAAGACTATCGCTAATTTACTTCGTAAATGGGCAGATGTTTAGTAAATACTAATGGCTAAAAATAAAGTGGAAGGTAACAAAAAAGCCAACAAGAACTAGGTTCTCATTGGGCTTAAAGCTGATAGTCCAATCTAAATATCAAGCACAACAGAACTTACAGGTTTGGCACAACAGGTTAGAATTTCTCCTGCTTCTAAACTACTCAAAGCATCATAATCTTCTTCGTAGGTAACTTCTCCTTTCAACACCTTTGCCGTACAAGTACCACAAGTACCTGCGCGACAGCTACTTTCAACTTCTACTCCTGCTTTTTCCGCTGCATCAAGAATATATTCCCCTTCTACACAGGCTGTTTCTTTCCAAGAATTAGCCAAAAATATTTTTGTCTTGGTAGAACCATTTACCGAACCATTCGTATTAGTAGTAGATTTAGGCGCATCTACCACTACAGGCGCAGATTCTTCTATAACTATGCCATCTTTCAGCTTGGCATTAAACTCTTCTATTAATAGACTACGCAATGTTGCTTTAAGATCGTCTGTAGCCACTCCCTTATTAATCACTGTGCCTAATTCAGCACCTTGACCTACTTTACCGCCAGTAAAGATTTTTGCACCTTCTACGGCTTTACCATCCTGACGCACTTTCGTTCCCATCAAACCTATATCTCCCGCCTGGGGTTGTCCGCAAGAGTTTGGACATCCAGTCCAATGAAGTCTAACACGCTGAGGAATATCTAATTCTGCATCCAATTCTTGAGCTAATTTTAAAGCTCTTTGCTTAGTTTCAATGATGGCAAAATTACAATATCGCGCCCCAGTACAAGAAATAACAGAACGAGTTAAAGTACTAGGACTAATGGAAAATTTTTCTAATAGTGGTTCGCTCAAAAAGGTATCGACATTTTCGTTGGCAATATTAGGAATAATCGCATTTTGTTCGACTGTCAAACGAATTTCACTATTGCCGTATACTTCAGCTAGTCTAGCTAGTTCAAACATCGATTCAGCATCCAAACGTCCCATAGGAACGTGCAAGCCTACATAACTATAGCCTTCCTGTTTTTGAGGATGTACTCCCAAATGATCTTTTTTGTCTTGAGTGATTTCGTCTTTATCCGCAGCAGGTGCTAAAGGTTTCCCAAATTCTTTTTCTAGTTCGTTACGAAACTTTTCTACACCCCAAGCTTCAACTAACCACATCATACGGGCTTTAGGACGAGTTGCTCTCAATCCTTCTGCTGCACCATTATCGTTATAAACAGTCAAAACAGCACGGGAAAACTCCACCACATCTTCATCATTAGCAGGCAGCCAAACTCCTAAAGGAATTGATTCTGCACAACGCTGTGCGGAGAGATAGCCCCCGACTAAAACATTAAAGCCTAATACTCCGTCTTTGTATGCAGGGATAAAGGCTAAATCGTTTAACTCTGCATGGATAGAATTATCTCTCGCCCCTTCGATCGCAATATTGAACTTTCGGGGTAAATTGGTAAAAGCATAGTTACCTTCACCATTATTGGTAATCATGTCTTGGACTTTCTGATTCATTTCGCGAGTGTCAATCAGCTCGTCAGGATCGATACCCGATACAGGCGAACCAGTCAAGTTACGTACATTGTCCATTCCAGACTGAATGCTGGTCAAACCAACTTCTTTAAATCTATTAAACAGTTCGGGAATATCTTCTAAACGCACTCCCCGTAATTGAATATTCTGACGAGTAGTAATATCTCCCGTACCGTCATCACCATAACGCTCAATTCCCCTTGCCAAAACATTCATTTGTTCGCTGGTAACAACCCCATTAGGAATACGCATCCTAATCATAAATTCCCCAGGGGTTACAGGACGATAAAATATTCCTAACCATTTAAGGCGCGTTTCTAGATCTACTTTATCTACTGCTTCCCAGCCTATTTTGGCAAATTGTTCTAACTCATTTTTGACATCTAGCCCATCTTTGGCTGCCTTTACTTTTTCTACTTTGTTGAGTTTGATTTTGGTGTTGGCTTCAGTAGTCATAAATATAGACCTTGAAATATTATTTTATGGGTTAAGTATTGATAAGAGAATCAGATTGAAAGCTATTTGTGTAGCTAAGAATACAAGTTCAAAACTATAAAAGTCGATCTTCAACCTTTATAGTTTTCTATGCTGTATATAAAGTTGCAGTTTTAAACAATTCTTGGTTACTGATATGACCCCTATATATTATTACTTAACATGATTGTGTAGATATGTTGGCAATTTTGTATTTCTCAATACAAAACGAAGTGCGTAAATTGTATATTGCATAGACTTAATCCTCTTATTGCATATCATCCTTCAATTAAAAAGCGATGCGATCGCTCATAAAGAATATCTTGTTTTTCTTTGCTGAAATAGTGGTCAGTATTTTAAAGATTAATTACTGACTAGTCGCCCGTAGTTAATTGGTAAAATAAAAGACTGTGCTTAAAATGAATAAACCTTATTTGTGCAATTAATTTACTTAGCTAATTTAAAGGATGAAAGATACATATTCTTATATTGAATTTGAATTTGACGATTCGGTAAGATTCGAGCATTTGCAAAATATATTTTTAAAATTAAAAGAAGTTAAGGACGAATTTGGTAAGGAAATAGACTTGGAAAATAAACGAAATAACTCAACTTATGAAGATCCTGTTGATGATTACCAGTGGAAAGACTATCTAGACAAAAAAGCGATCGCACATTTTGCCAATACGTTTGATTTTAATAGTGAAGAAGGAATAATTTATTGGAAGCTTTGGGAATTAACCGAGCCTGAAATTCGCCTGCAACATCCATTTTTTAAAACTCCTGGTAATTGGGATTTTGAATGTATGTTAGATGCTATTTTTAGTGGTTATTATATTCTCATCAGTTTGGTGAAGGACAAAGATAACCGAGGGTGTTTATATTATCAACCTACGGCATATCCTTTTGGCGGTTCTGATAGTTTAGTAGAATTAATTAAATCTTTTGGTAACAAGATAACTTATAATTCTCGGCACAAATACAGCAATCCAATAGTTGAATCTGAGTGGGACTACGAGTTGGCGAAAAAGCTAGTCAAACAAGGTGTTGGCTTAACTCCTGAGTTATTACACAATTGGAAGTTTTGATGATGAGATAGTCTTTCTATTTACTTTATAAAAAGAAACTAAAGATGGGTTAATTTTTTATGAAATTAAATCCAGAAACCAGAAAAATATTATGGCGAGTACAGAAAGAAGGTAGAAATTAATTCTGCTCCTGTCTGGAAGTTGACTTTTTTTCAAACAATATTTGCTGTTGGGGTACGGGAATAGACACCCCTGCCATATCTAAAGCAATTTTGACGCGACGACGGAACTCTCTGGCAACATTCCATTGTTCGAGAGGTTCAGTCTTGATCCAAACACGAATCATGATACCGCGATCGCTAAACTGATCTACGCCCAAAATATTAGGAAACTCCCAAATCTGTTCTTGCCATTGAGGATCTTGGGTCATTATTTCAGCTACTTGATGAATAACAGCGATCGCGCAGTCAATATCAGACTGATATGCCACAGGAATATTAATATCAGCTCTAGACCACTCACTCGAACGGTTTGCCACAATGTCTACCGCACTATTTGGCACGGTTATTAATCTCCCCTCGGCATCCCTCAACTGAGTAATTCGTAAGTTTATATTTTCGACTAAACCGCTAACATCTCCGATATCAACAATATCCCCCACAGCATAGCGATCATCCCAAATAATAATAAATCCATTAATTGCATCTTTAATTAGATTTTGCGAAGCCAAAGACAAGCCCAAACCAAAGATACCCGCACCAGCTAATATTGGGGCAAGATTAACTCCATTAACGCGAAAAGCTAGTAAAATACCAACAATTAGCCAGATAACAGTAACAACGCTGCGTAAAACTCTTGCTGTAGTATCAATCCGCAGTTTTCCTCGTTGATTTACTTTAAAATCGAGAGACTGCATTTTGAGTGCTGGTTTACTTAATTTAGCAATCAAAAAATAAGTAAAACGAATCAAAATGTAAGTCACCAAGCCGACTGCCATGATTCTAAAAGGTACTGTGGCAGCAGCAACTATTAGGAAGGAGATAATTCGCGTTTCGGGAAATAGATTCAAGATCGACAAAATGCCACCACACCAAATAACTGCCTGTAGTAGCTGCAACAGGCGATATTTAATTTCTGTCAAATTCCATTGTTGCCGACGAGCTAATTGCTCAACTAGGGGTAAAGTTTTTAAAGAAGGAGATGGTGCAAGTTTTCTAGCCAATACCCGTAATTTTCTGATTGCCCAACTGAGGGGAATATTACTGAGGCAAATAAGAGACAAAGTACAAAATCCAACTATGATTTGCTTTCTTTTGTATTGAGAAGTATGTTCATAAATAGATACAGACAAACCTTGCTCAATAATAGATTCTAGCTGTTGCGCTCTAATTGGTACACCAACATCATTGGCTTTAC
Source organism: uncultured cyanobacterium (assembly GCA_963799375.1). Lineage (GTDB taxonomy): Bacteria > Cyanobacteriota > Cyanobacteriia > Cyanobacteriales > Xenococcaceae > Waterburya. The sequence continues at coordinate 24,293 of CAWCWY010000002.1, read as the reverse complement.
CATCGGTATTAGTAACGGTAAATAAACGCTCTTTTTTATCATCAATAGCAAGGTATACATCTTTTAAATTACCGTTGTTTTGGATCGTCACATCACCTCGATCGTGTTTGCTTTTTAAATAGTTTGACGTGACTAAATCAAATCGTTTTTGAATCTCATAAATTCTATCTGTTAGAGCCTCCGAATCTGTTCCTGAAAGCTTAAATAAACACCGTCCATCTAGACGAATACAAGCAGAATGAAGAGTATTGTCTTCTCCTGGACGCAATAATCGAGAATAGACAGTTAAATCTTGAATAAAAGGTAATTGCGCTGATGCAGGAGGAGTAATCCAGAAGGTGATGATAGTGACGAAGATAGCTAAACCAGCTAAAAACTTATTTCTTCTGGGCATAGTCAAAAGTTAATAATGAACAGCTAGTAATTAATAATTTTTAGTTACCGATTTATAGGTTAGCGATTTTATAGATAAATACTGGTAATGCTTTTTTATGAGATAGATATTATTGTTTGTTCTTTGCCTAATCGTAGCGAGTATATTAGACAAGCGATCGCATTATTTAATTTCACTTGTATAAGCTTTAATCTAGGATTATTTCTGATCCTAGATTTAGTCACACACTATAAAACCATATGCTTTGAACTACATAATAGTAAGTAATCAAAAGCATATGGCTAATTTAGTTATTCAGATAACTGTCTTCTAAAAAACGTAATAGAAACTGAATTTATCGCATTGCTTGTTGGGGTTGAGGCAATACTCCAACTTTCACTTTAATATTCTGAGGTTTACCGTCACGCCGAACTCGAAGGACAATATTACTATCTACATCAACTTTAGATACGGCTTTTTGTACCTCGTCAGCTTTAGTAATTGCTTCGTCTCCAACTTGTAAAATCACATCACCCGATCGCAATCCTGCATTATTAGCGGGGGAATTAGGCACAACATCCACAATCAAAACCCCTTTATCTGTACCAATATCTAGGTTTTTTCGACTCTTTAGCTGCTGTTGAAGTTCAGGAGTAATTCCTGCCATTTGAATACCCAAATAAGGATGTTCGACTTTTCCGTTGGCAATCAAATCTTCGGCAATGTCTCTTGCAGTATTAACGGGAATAGCAAAACCTAATCCTTGAGCATTTTGAATGATGGCAGTGTTGATGCCAATCACTTCACCTTGAGCGTTGAGTAAAGGTCCTCCAGAGTTACCAGGGTTGATTGCAGCATCAGTTTGAATAAAGCTAACTCGCTTATCTGCTATCCCTACCTGTGCGCTGCTTCTACCTGTGGCACTAACTATACCTGTAGTGACAGTATTATCTAATCCTAAAGGATTCCCGATCGCGATCGCCCATTCTCCAGGCTGTAGTTTTTCTGAGTCGGCAAAAGTAACCGCAGGTAAATCTTCTGCTTCAATTTTGATTACTGCTACATCAGTCAAAGGATCTGTTCCCATTACTTTTCCTTCATAGCTACGTCCATCTTTTAAGGTGACGTTCACTTCATCGCTACCATCTACGACGTGAGCATTGGTTAAAATTAAGCCATCGGAACTTACGACAAATCCCGAACCCATACCTCGTTGTGTTCTTTCTTGAGGAACATTAGGAATTTGCGAACCAAAAAACTGACGGAAGAAAGGATCGTTCAGCATAGGGGAAGTGTTGTTAGCCACTGTGCGAGAAGCATCAATACGCACCACAGAGTTACCCACTTCATTCACCACTTTACTAACGTAGTTTTGAGGTACAGCAATCCCATTTTCTGCATCGATTGAGTTTGCTTGAGCAATAGAATTCTTGGCGATCGCATCTTTAGCAAAGCTTTGAGGAGTATTGATTAAATGGTTTCCACCCAACGCGATGCCACCACCTAAAATTAGTAGAGATAAAGAAGTTGTTGCTTTTTTCAAAGTTGTAGATTTTTTCATTATTATATTTACCTTAAATAATTGAGACGATTGGATAAAAAGGCGACGACCTCTCTAAATCTCTCCTGAAAGGAGAGACTATATCGTTCCCCTTCCTGTAGGAAGGGGGTAGGGGTAGGTCGCCATTACAAGGTGTGAGGAATTCTTTTATAAATTAAATAATAGAAAGTAATTAGGAGATTGTCAGATTTTCTTTCGCTTTACATTATTGATTGTAGATAGGAGATATGTCTTTCTCATGACAATTGTTTGAATTTTCAATGGAAAACTTGTGTCTAGATTCAAAACAATGTTTTCCAATCTGTTTTGCGAGTCAAGAAACCACCACAAGGTAGATTCAGCAGATGTGACTATATGCCTAAAATAAAAATATAGATGAGAAAAGACATATTTTGTTCATACAGTAATCAGTAATCAATATGGAAATTATTATTGCCCTTTGTTTAGGAATAACTCTTAGTGCAGCCTGTGGCTTTCGCGTCTTCTTGCCACCCTTCGCCATGAGTTTGGGGGCGATATATGGACATATTCCCCTTTCCTCTGGATTTCAGTGGTTGGGTACAACGGAGGCTGCGATCGCTTTGGGTATTGCTACTATCTTAGAAGTGGGAGCATATTATGTTCCTTTCCTCGATAACCTATTAGATACAGTTCAAGTCCCCGTAGCTGTAGGAATTGGGACAGTCATGACTGCTGCTACTATGGGACACACCGATCCTGTCTTGCAATGGACATTAGCAGCGATCGCAGGTGGAGGAACAGCAGGTTTGATGGGTAGCTTGGCTAGTCTAACCAGACTGGCTTCTACAGGAATTACAGGAGGGTTAGGTAACTTCATCGTCGCAACTATTGAGTTAGTCGGTTCAATTTCCTTATCAATTTTGGGTATTACTTTCCCTCTTTGGACTGCTGCGATCGTTTTGGGCGCGATTATCTTAGCAGTTATTATTGTTCTTACTAATCCTCCAGCTTGGTTACAAAAGAAAAAAGTAGCTAGTAGCGAATAAATTATTAGGGATATCTATATCTATCCATTGAAAACTTAGCAGTAGTTGGAAAACAGACAAATCATCTGTGTGACCAGAGGGAATCCTTTAAGGTTCATCTGCGTTAATCTGCGGACACTTCTAATTCATCCAGTCAAAGACATTTTAGAGGCAATAAAACAATGGTACGCATTAAACCTTGGCAATTAACAATTCTCATTCTTCCCATCGCAGCTATTATTATTTTTCTGTTGGTTGCAGCGGGTTCGCAAATCCATGACTGGGGAATCAATTGGATTTGGGGAATAGTTGTAGTTGTTTTTGCTGTCTGGCGTTGGCTGTTAGTCAAATGGACAAAACCTCCTTTAGATGAACTTCAGGAAGTGATGGATGAAATTAACCAAGAGTTAGATAAAGAAACTCCAGAAATTGACGCAATTGGAGACAAGGAAAAACAAATTAATGCCTCCCTGTCAACGATTGTCGCTAAAACTAAAACAGATGAACCAGTTTGGCAAGATTGGCAAACCTTTTGGCAGAGGTGTCAAGAATTAGTAGCTGAGATCGCCCAAATATATAATCCAGAGGTTAAACGTCCTTTTCTTAATATCTATATCCCCCAAGCCTACGGTTTAATCAGAGGTACGGTAGACGATACAGATAAAATGATGCAAAAGCTTTCCCCTGTTTTAAATCGAATATCTATCGGACAGGCTTATGAAGCATATGAAACCTATCGCAAGCTAGAACCATCTCTACAGAAATTGGGAAAAGCATTTAGTTGGTCACAATGGTTAATCAATCCAGCAGCAGCAGCAGCAAAACAAGCAACTAAAAAATCGAATAGTCAGGCAAATCAAGAATTATTGCTTAATTTTGGTCAATTAATGCGGGAAACAGCATTGAAAAACCTAGCTCAACAGGCGATCGCTCTTTATGGTGATGAAACTATTACTCTCCCCGAAATCGAATCCGAACCGACACTTCCCAAAGCCAAAACCCAGACACTCAAAGAGGTTTTAGAGTCGGCAGAATCCCCAGAAGAAGTAGTTCAAAAGCCCGTTAATATAATTTTAGTTGGTCGTACTGGCGCAGGAAAAAGCAGCCTAATTAATACCCTTTTCCAAGCAGATAAGGCAGAAGTTGATGTGTTGCCTAGTACAGACAAAATCAAAAACTATACTTGGCAAACTCCTACCAAAGAAGTTTTAAATCTACTAGATACACCTGGTTACGAACAGGTAAATCGCCCCGAATTCCGCGAACAAGTTTTGGATTACGCGACCACCGCAGATTTACTATTATTAGTCACCCCTGCATTAGATCCTGCTTTACAGATGGATTTGGATTTTCTGCAAGCCTTAAAAGAGGATTTACCCGATCTTAATGCGATCGCAATAGTAACTCAAGTCGATCGCCTGCGTCCAATTCGAGAATGGAATCCTCCCTATGACTGGCGGGAAGGAAACAAGCCCAAAGAGAAATCTATCCGCGATGCCACTAGCTATCGGATCGAACAGTTAGGAGATATTTGCGATTTAGTATTACCCATCGTCACCGAAGACGACGCAAGCGATCGTCAAGGATGGGGTGTAGAAAACTTATCCTTAGAACTAATACAGGCGATCGCGCCAGCCAAACAGCTTCGTTTAGCCCGTTTTTTAAGAAATTTGGAAGCCCGCAGTCAATCCGCAGCCCAAATTATTGACCGCTACACCCGCCAAATGGCAACGACTCAAGGCTTAACCGCATTTCTTAAAAGTCCTATCCTACAATTGATTTCTACTATGTCTACGGGCAATACTGCTTTGGCTTATGTTTTAGCCGAACAAATTCCCGTCGAACAAGCACCTGTAGTTATAGGCAAGCTGCAAATGGCTTACGATCTGTATATGCTGCTCAATGATGATGCTAGTCTGGGTAGTTTTGATTTACGTTCTTTATGGTCTTTGTTACTGGATAATAGTGCGACAGATAATAACAATGCCTGGGCATTTGGTCATACCTTAGTTGAATATTGGACTAAAAACTTGAGTTCAGATAAATTGCAGGAAAGATATCAATTTTATCTAAATAAATCGATTAATTGAAGAACAAAGTTATTGCTCATTGCTTACCTAATTCTTTAGATCTAGCTGTCGCAGTCTTTACCGCTTCAATTAATGCCGAACGAAAACCCAAACTTTCTAACTTCGCAACCCCTGCAATAGTTGTTCCACCAGGACTTGTTACTTGGTCTTTTAACACCCCTGGATGCTTCCCTGTCTCTTTTACCAAGGTTGCTGTACCCAATACCGTCTGAGTAGCTAGCTGAAGGGCGATCGCTCTGGGCAATCCTGACGCAACACCACCATCAGCTAAAGCTTCAATTGCAAGGGCTACAAAAGCAGGACCCGAACCTGATAAACCAGTTACCGCATCCATCGATGATTCTGGGATTTCTACCACTTCTCCCACGGCATTAAAAATAGATCGCGCCTGTTCGATATGTTTTTCTTTTGCCTCTGTTCCTGCTGCGATCGCCGTCATTCCTTGCCCTACTGTAGCGGGGGTATTGGGCATTACGCGGATTACTGGCTGATGGGGGAAGGCCTGCTCTAATTTGGCTATAGTCATCCCTGCCAAAATTGAAATTATCGTACTGTTGGGGTTGGGCGCAATATCAGCAGTTACTAAATCGAATACCTGAGGCTTTACGGCTAGCAATAATATTTCTGAGGCTGATATTGCAGTTTGATTATCCCCTGTAACTTCGACTCGATACTGCTCAACTAGATATTGTCTTCTTTCTTCTTTTGGTTCGCTAACTAATACGGTACTAGCAGCAAATACATTTTGTGCCAGGAGGCGGGATAAAATAGCTTCTGCCATTACCCCGCCTCCAATGATACTGAGGCAAATACTATTAGATGTCATAGATCCAATAATACTATGCGATCGCCTTTACTGAGCAGCTACATTGGGTTGTTGTCCCCAAGCTTCGGGTGCGGTCGTAGTAGTACGACGTACATGAGTTTCTGGAGAATGAACATCTTTCAAGATGCCAGAAAGACTACTAACTTTCACGGAGCTTGGAGTGAACAAGAAAATACTTTCTCCTACTCGCTCTTGATGACCATCCATTGCATAAGTACCACCAGCAATGAAGTCTACTGCTCTTTGAGCTTCTTCTGGATTCATTACGTTAAGATTTAGCACAACGGATTTACGTTCGCGCAAAGCAATGATAACTTGGGGCATCTCTTCAAAAGAATGAGGCTCAATGACTACTACTTCTGAATTTCCGTTAGCCAATCCTGGCATACCGATTACATTATTCATCTTCATTTCTTTACGGTTAGGTTGATTGTTGCTGGGAGCAGAGATTTTGGTTAGTTCTGGTTGATTGTTGGATGAGCTGGAATTAATGAAAGTCTGACCATCCATTTCTTCTTGAGGATCGTACTCTGCATATTCTTCTTCTTCGCTTTCGTATCCGTTGTCAATTCCAAAAAATTCTTTTAATGTATCTAACATATTGCTAACAATTCCTAGTTAATTTACGACTTTAATTGGCTGATTTAAATATTTCTTTAAGTTACTACCTCAATGTCAAATCTAATAAAAAACTAAAATCAATAATGATCGCTCAATTTAATCGGTTATCATTAAGAAATGAATTAATTTGTAGACTAAAACAAACAGTAATTTCATTCTCGGAATTTCCGCGAAAGTGGCTGTTTTCAAAGAAATATTTATTTGGCGACTCAATTCTACTCCACATTCACTTAAATAGCAGGTTCGGTAAAACCTGTTTCTTAATTTATATTTGACTATCTTGATTTTTATTTGAAATTCTTTACAGTGTTTTGTGCCTGAAAAGACAGAATATTCATTTAAGTATTTAATTAAAATTAAATTAGCTGATTAAAAGGAAAATAATAAATACAATTGATCTGCCATATTGTTTATTAAGAAATAATAAAACGACGCTACACATTGAAGGATTAACATGGTGTAACGCCAAACATTTGAAAATTTCAGTTGATAGCCAACCTATTATTTACATCCCAAAGAATCGCGGGTGTCTACCCCCGTATTAGGATTAACTCCAGAAGCATTTGCACATAGTTGTTTGACCTGCCATTTCTCTAAAATTGCAAAGGTAAAATCGGCACCATCAATCTTTGCGTCATTAAAAGTAGAAAAAGATAAAATGGTTTCTTGGAAATTAGCATTGGTCAAGTTTGCACCATCGAAGTTAGTTAGGTAGCCAAAGCCATAACTAAAGTCTGCACCAGTGAGATCGGCATCTTTTAAATTGGAGGCATTAAAAACTGCACCTCTAATATCAGCATTTTGAAAATTTGCCCCCTCAAGATCGACTTTGGCAAAATCAACACTCTGCAAAACTTTACCTGAAAAATCTTTTTCGATTAAATCTGATTCACTATAAGTAGAAGGAGTTACAGAACTCGAACTACCTGCGATTGCGAAGCTAGCCGAAGGCATCGCAGGCAAGGGAAAAATCAATACAATTAACAGCAAAAAAACTGCACTCAGTCGGAGAAAATATTTCATGGATTAAATTTATTCTTAAGCAAACTTAATAAAAAAGCAGACAGTTCTTAATTGTAAATCTTCTTCTGTCACCCGTGGGAATAATTCCCCGCCTTCATTTCTTAAGACAATTATCGAAAACAGTTAAAATTATGGATTTTTCAAGCCTACTGCAACAACTATTAGACGGACAATCCCTATCTCAAAACCAAGCCTCAGAATTAATGCAGGGATGGTTGCAGGAAGAAATTCCTGTCGTGTTGTCAGGAGCTATTTTGGCAGCTATTCAAGCAAAGGGAGTATCAGCAACAGAATTAGCGGGAATGGCACAAATTCTTAAATCCCAGTCTTTGCAACAAGAAAAAATTAAATATGATTATCCCGTAATAGATACCTGTGGTACGGGGGGAGATGGTGCTTCTACCTTTAATATCTCCACTGCGGTAGCCTTTGTCGCTGCTGCGGGGGGAGTTAAAGTAGCAAAACATGGCAATCGTTCTGCTTCTAGTAAAGTAGGTTCAGCAGATGTTTTAGAATATTTGGGAATCGATTTAAGTGCGCCTTCGGCGAAGGTTAAAGCAGCCGTTGACGAAGTGGGAGTAACATTTTTATTTGCTCGTGGTTGGCATCCTGCAATGAAGAGTGTTGCACCTTTACGCAGCACTCTTAAGATTAGGACAGTTTTTAATCTCTTGGGACCTTTAGTAAATCCTTTGTGTCCCACGGGACAGGTAATTGGAATTTATAGCAGTGCCTTTCTTAATAGTATTGCCGAAGCCTTAAATATTTTGCAAACCCCCAAAGCGATTGTCCTACATGGTAGGGAGAAACTGGACGAAGCAGGATTAGGAGATGCTACAGATCTGGTGATGGTAAATAACGGAAAAGTTATTCCTGGGGTAATTAATCCCCAAGCTCTTGGTCTCAAATCTGCTTCTTTAGCTGAACTCAAAGGGGGAGAGGTCGAAGAAAATGCTGAAATCTTACGCAATGTACTTCAAGGAAAAGGTACAACCGCACAACAGGACGCAGTAGCTCTAAATGCTTCTTTAGCTTTGCAGGTGGGAGAAATAGTACCTTTTGGCGATCATCTTAAAGGAGTAACCACCGCCCAAGAAATTATCAGCAGTGGTGTGGCTTGGTCTAAATTAGAAGAGTTAGTCAGTTTCTTGAGTAGTTGACTTGGTAACAGTATTGGTTGTTTGAGGTGTAGCTTGGGGAATTTGAGCGTCTGCACTTGCTACACCATTACTGAAATTGTGCGGACGTGACGTGGTTTGTTTCAACTCACAACTTACAACTAACCAGCTTTAATATTACTATCCTGCTTTGCTTGAACATAAAGAAACATAGCCCAGGAATTGATGGCTTCTTGACTATTATCAGCATCAGTCAATTCTTGTTGAGCAATTTGTAGACAGTGCTTTAATAATTTGGCATCTGCTTCTACCTGTTGATATTGTTTTGTGAGTTTTATTTGTTCTGTAGACAAAAGATTATCTTTAAGTTCATTCGCTGCTAATATCCGCTCTTGTTCAGGCTCAATGCCATACTTAACTTCTTCAGCAAAACCAGATGCTACGATACCTGCGGGAAGAACAAATACACCAATCCCAAAAAAAGCTAAACTTGCTCCTAATAATTTGCCTACAACGGTTATGGGATAAATGTCTCCATATCCTACGGTGGTAAGAGTTACTACTCCCCACCACATTGCAGCAGGAATACTTGAAAAAGCCTCTGGTTGAGCTTCGTGTTCGGCAAAAAACATCAAGCTTGACGCAATAATTAACAAAAAAGCAATAGTGGAAAAGGTAATCAGCAATTCTTCTTGTTTGCGAATAACTACCTGAGCTAGAGAGCGCAAAGCTTTTGAATGTCTGCCAATTTTAAGAATCCTAGCTAGCCTTAACAATCGCAAGGTTTTAAGAAAGGCTAAGTTGTGGAATACTAAAAGCAAATAAAAAGGAAAAGTAGAGATAAAATCAATAATTGCCATAGGAGTAAGAGCGTACTTAAGCCTACCCCATACAGGATGGCGAAATTTACGCTCGACGGTACACAGCCATAAGCGCAGTCCATATTCTAAGCTGAAAACTACAGTGGAAAAAACTGCTATGGTTTTAAACAGCCAATAGTATTGTTGATTTAATTGGAATGAGGTTTCCAGGATAAATGAACTAATATCCAAAACAATCAGAATAGACAATAAAATTTGGTCTAGTTTGCTCAACCAGCTACCATATCCCTTGTCTTCTAAAACATGATAAAGTTTGCGTCTAAATGCTTTGCGCTGCATCTATTCTGTTGTTCTCCTGTTTTATATAATCTGTTTGGCTAATTATATGTTGGTAGTTTTTAATCGTAAGTTATCGAAAAACAATTATAAATTCAACTATCAAAATTGTCGCAAAACTGCTGTTGTCATCGTATGTATTTGTCTGCTGTTTATTGGCGGCTGTAGTGACAGTGAACGACTAGAGCAACAGGGAATTACCAAAATAACTTTTTGGCATGGCATTAATCCCCCAGAAAATCGTGATATTTTTCAAGAATTAGTTACGAAGTTTAATCAAGATAATGCCGATATTGAAGTAGAAGCTCTATATATTGGTCAACCCGACGCTCAGTTGCCCAAAATTTTGGCTGCAACAGTTAGCGGACAGCCTCCCGATATTCTTTGGTATGTAGCGCAAATTACGGGCAAACTTAATCAATTGGGTGCGTTGCTACCCTTAGAAGATTGGTTGGACAATTCCCCTATCAAAGCAGAAATCGATCCAGCAATGTTTAATTCGATGAGATTAAACGGACATATATTATCAATTCCCTTTGCCACTAATAATGCAGCAGTATTTTATCGTCCTAGTTTATTTGCTCAAGCAGGGGTTAAAAGTACGCCCCAAAATTGGGCTGAATTAAAGGCGGTAGCCAGCAAATTAACTCAAGACACTAATAATGACAACCGCCCAGACAAACACGGTATATTTTTATCTCTAGGGAAGGGAGAGTGGACGGTATTCGCTTGGCTACCCTTTATTTACAGTGCGGGAGGAGATTTATTAAAGGAGGGAAAACCCAATTTAGTTAACGATGGCGCGATCGCAGCATTACAATTAGGATCTGATTTAGTTAAAGATGGGGTTGCTATTTTATCCCCACCAGAAAGGGGTTATGAAATTGATGACTTTATTGAAGGAAAGGTTGCGATGCAAATTACTGGACCCTGGACTCTGGCACAATTAAAAACAACTGATATTGATTATGGTGTCTTTCCCATACCTGTGGCGCAACAACCCGCTGCGGTAATCGGCGGAGAAAATTTATTTGTTTTTAAAACTACCTCTCAAAAGACAACAGGCTAGCCTACGGTTTTTAAAATATGTGTTGAGTGAAGAGTTTCAAACCAGTTGGGCATTGGCTACAGGCTATTTACCTGTAAACATTAAATCCCAGCAGGGAGAAGAATATCAAAATTTTGTGGCAGAAAATCCTGTAATCAAAGTATTTCTAGAGCAAATGCAGTGGGCAAAATCTCGTCCAATAATTCCTGAATATAGCCGACTGTCAGAAAATTTGGGTAGAGCAATTGAAGCGAGCTTGCTGGGTGAACAAACTCCCGAAGCAGCTTTAAAGCAATCGCAAAAACGTTTAGAATTGATTTTCGACAAGTAAAAAGTTTAAATTTTAAAGTGTGTTTTTAAGTAAGTTTTAAGAATTTACTCGCCCTTTCAACCAGAGCAAATTCAAACAACAAAAAACCTCTATAGAACTAAATCTTAAGAGGCAACGAATTGTTAAATTTAACTAAAGAAGTTTAGAAACGGTTGTTTCTGCTATTGCGATTGTCTTCACGAGGTTTCGCTTTATTAACTTTTAGCTGACGATTCATCCATTCTGCTCCGTCTAGAGCTTCATTGGCTTTGTCTTCGTTATCCTCCGATTCCATTTCGACAAATGCAAATCCTCTGTGACGATCTGTTTCGCGATCGCCAGTAATTTGATCTCGTTTCAACATGAGCTTACCCCATCGTATTCTATGGGGATTATATTATTGGCATTATCTTGATAATTTCCTAATTCAAGATTTTCGCTGATAATACTTAAAGGTTGATTGGGATCGTTATTAAATAATCCTACATTTTGATCGTTGATAAATACTGCACCGACATCGACAAAAGAACTATCAGAAAATTCAGGAAACTCATCTGAACCAAAAACCAGATTAAAGGATACAGATTCTACATTGGGATCGGTGATAGTGAAATTAAATTCTAGAGAATTTATATCTTGTACTTCACCACTATCTGTAAATGCACTATCGGCAACTGCTTGTAATTGAGGATCGGATGTTATTCCATTCTGTGATAGTCCAAAACTGCCAGAAGTATTTTCTGTCGGAGGATTGCCATCTCCAGAAGTTAAAAGAGTACCTGAGCCAATTCCCAATTCGGAAATGCTGCCATCGTAAAAGGAAGCTTGACCATCTGCACCGACGAAGGTGATGCTGCTAAAGTCAATTTCAATCCCAGAGTCATCAACGACAATAGCATCTACTAAGTCTGAAGAATTGGAGGTAGAGTTGTACTGTTCAAACATTAGGCTTTTTCCTTATAAAACTATATGCATATTATGTAGTTCACTGGAATTATATGCACAACAATGCTATAAGAAGTAAAAAGTGTAAATTTTAAAGTGTGTTTTTAAATAAGTTTTAAGATTTAGCTCGCCCTTGCAACCAAAGTAAAAAAGTCAATGTAAGTTCGAACAACAAAAAACCTCTATAGAACTAAATCTTAAGAGGCAACGAATTGTTAAATTTAACTAAAGAAGTTTAGAAACGGTTGTTTCTGCTGTTGCGATTGTCTTCACGAGGTTTCGCTTTATTAACTTTTAGCTGACGATCCATCCATTCTGCTCCGTCTAGAGCTTCAATGGCTTTGTCTTCGTTAGCCTCCGATTCCATTTCGACAAATGCAAATCCTCTGGGACGACCTGTTTCGCGATCGCTAGGAACATGAACTCGTTTAACAGTTCCATATTCGCCGAAAACTTCGCTTAAGTCTTCTGAATTAACTTCGTAAGATAGATTGCCTACGTAAATTGACATATTTTAATTGTCTTCTCAATGAGTGTTGTGTTTAGAGAGACTGGATTATTGGAAAAGAAATAGCTCAATACTGTACGGAAAAGCCCTGTAGATACTGGATACAAACTTAATCTTTAATCTGTTGGTTCTCAGCCTTAACACTAACACTTTTGAGCCAATAAAAACTATTTTGTTTTATTTCTTAAGAACAATTTTGGATTTTCTACTTATTCTGCTTCTTCTTGTAATTCCTCTGTTTTTTCGTCCAATTCTTCTCCTAGTTCCTCTGCGTCCCCTTCTGATTCTACTTCACAACCAGTTAAACCAACCGAACCAACAAATAGTACAAAAATGCTCAATGCTAAGCCTATCAATTTTTGACCTTTAAAATTTTTCATTTTTATTTATCTATTCTCTACTATTCGTAAGTATTAAATTTACAGTGCTAATTCTCTCCAAGGAGATCAAAATAAACATCTTTCTTTTGATAGAGGTTTACAGAGCGATCGCGCAAGTGTATAGATATACCTGTCTAAAAAGTTATAAAATACTTTGCCAGACGTAAATTTTGTTTAATTTATAAAAGATTTAGAATTAAAATTTGTTAGTTTTTGGTTGCTATAAACAATCCCCACACTGCACTTAATACAACCAAAGTAGGAGTTAGCCAGTCTCCCCAACGGACATATGAGTTTGATTTTGACGACGATAGATAGTGTCGGCATGAATTGCATATCGATCGATTTCAGAAATCCAGAGGGTATTACCATGAGGATCGACGATCGCACTGTAACCAGTATTAGTTGCTCTAGCTGCCCAGCGATCGCTTTCTATGGCTCGCATTACGTCATGGGCGTGGTGTTGGCTAGGCATTGTCTTACTATAGTGAGCATTATTTGATGCGGTAATAACAAACTCGCCTCCTTGTTGAGTCTGACGTAAAAAGTGTTGGGGAAATGCCGACTCGTAGCAGATAGCGATAATGGCATTACCAAAAGGGGTATTAAATATTTGGTCGGATTTACCTGCTGCTAGATGGGCATTCAACGGTGACAGGCGATCGATTATTTTGCCGACAACAGATTCAAAGGGAATATACTCTCCCAAGGGAACAAGCTTATATTTATCGTAGCGACTATAGGTTTCTCCCTTTCCCGTCAAGGTAAAGATACTGTTGGTGTAACTCTTCCCGTCTCTACCTTTTGCACCTACCCAAGCGGGGACTTTAGCAGTAACTACTGCCTGATAAAAACTCGAACCATCTAAAATATCATCCCAATAAAAAGGCAATGCGCCTTCAGGAGTTAAGACTACATCAACACCTTGTTTAGCCAATCTTTGATAGCCAGAAGTATAACCTGCGATCGCTTTACGCCAACCTTCGGAATAAAGCTTGATTTCATTAGGAATATTTCCTTGAATAATCCCAACTTTTAATGGCTGTAAGTTATGTTTAGATACTGGTATTTGATAAATATAATATCCTGCAAGATGGCTAGTAATTACAAGTATTAAAGGAGAAAGAATAAATAATAATTTGATCCTAAAAATATTACTATTGCGCCAATACAAAATAGCTTCTGCTAGCAAACCATTAACTGCAATAATTACCGCAGCCACAGTATTCACTCCTGAAATCTTGCCCAACTGCAAAATAGCTAAATTATGAGGACTCTGAGTATATGCGATCGCTGGCCACCATAATGGAGTATAGCTCCATAATGTTTCTAGACCACACCAAAAAGCTACACCAATTAAAACTATGAATAAACTATTTGCCAGTTTCTTCTTATTTTTGCGACTAATAAATCCAATCAATAAAGACCAAACTACTACTACTCCTGCGCCCCATAAAGTAATAAAAACCCAGCAAAAAATAGCAATAGCTAAACTAGCTAGCCAAGGAACACCCATCCAGGTCATAGGATGAACTCCCGTAATCCAAAATAAAGCCAAACCATCATAGCCAATACCCCAAGCAAGGGCGAGTATAGCTATTTGCCGCCAAGACTTTTGTTGTCTAATTAAGATCCAGAGGGGAGTTAAGGAAAACCAAGCAAAATACCAAGCATCAAAGGGTGCTGGTGCCAACCCCATCAAAATACCGCTAAATAAAGCAAGTAAAATACACCTTACCAATCTTTCTATCTCTTTGAGTTCCTATCCACTCGTTCCTATTCTCTCTATCCCTCAATCCTCATTCCTTATCGCTTCTTACTATATTTTTATTCCTTAATCGGTTATCCTTTGTCTGAGATATTGATTTCATTAGCGAGTATTAACAAAGATACCTCGCTTTTGGATAAGCTAGTAAATACATCTAGCTTAGTGGGTGGCAAAGAGAGGAATCGATTGAGCAAGCAAACAACCCTAATAGACCGATTACAAGAGCAAGAAAGCAGACAGCCTCACAAAAAGGCGTTTACTTTCTTAGCTGATGGTGAAACTGAAATAGATAGTCTCACATATGAACAATTAAACCACAAGGCCAAGGCGATCGCTTCTGTATTACAAAGCAGTCATGCTCAAGGACAAAGGGCATTATTACTTTATCAGCCAGGATTAGATTTTATTACGGCTTTTTTAGGTTGCTTGTATGCTGGAGTGGTTGCTGTACCAGTATATCCCCCCCGTGCAAATCGTTCTCTCGACCGTCTGAGTGCGATCGTTACTGATGCAGAAGCCAGCTTTGCCCTAACTACTGAATCAATTCGCGATCAGATTGCCGATAAGCTCGATCTTCGCCATGATACCGAAAAGATTCAGTTTATCGCCACTGATACTTTTGAACTGAAGTTAGCCCATAATTGGCAATATCCAGATATTACGACCGATAGTTTGGCTTTTTTGCAGTATACCAGTGGCTCAACGGGTAATCCAAAAGGAGTAATGGTTAGTCATGGAAATGTAATGGCTAATTCTGCCACGATTAATCATTGTTTTCAAAATAGACGCGAACATAACGCAGTGTCTTGGCTTCCTCCGTATCATGATATGGGCTTAATTGGCTGTATTATCCAGCCAATGTATGTTGGCTTGTCAATGTACCTAATGGCACCTGTCACCTTTCTACAGCGTCCTTATCGTTGGCTGGAGGCTATTTCTAAATACCAAGGCGTTACTAATGGAGGACCCAATTTTGCCTACGACCTTTGTGTCGACCGCATTACTCCAGAACAAAAGGCTACTTTAGACTTAAGCTGTTGGGAACTTGCTTTTTCGGGCGCAGAGCCAGTTAGAGCTAAAACAATCGATCGCTTTAGTGAATATTTTCGTGAATGTGGTTTTCGTCGCGAAGCTTTTTATCCTTGTTATGGCATGGCAGAATCTACCCTAATGATTACAGGGGGAGATAAGTATTCTGAAGTAGTTACCCAAGAATTTGATAGTAAAAAGATCGAGCAAAATATTGCCGTATCTCCTTCTAGAGATGAAGATAAAGCTGTTTTAGTTGGTAGTGGGAGTAACATACCTGGACAAAAAATTGCGATTGCTAACCCCGATACTCTCAATTCTTGCCTGGATGGAGAAATTGGCGAGATTTGGTCAAAAAGCGATAGTGTTGCTCGAGGATATTGGAATCAACCTGAGTTAAATAAATATAGCTTTAATGGCGTTTTAGCTGATACCAAAGAAAGTGGTTGGTTACGCACTGGAGATTTGGGCTTTCTCCAAAATGGAGAGTTGTTTGTCACAGGAAGACTAAAAGATTTAATTATTATTCATGGACGCAATTATTATCCCCAAGACATTGAGCTTACTGTAGAAAATGCTCATGAAGCTATCAGATTGGGAAACATCGCCGCCTTTGCTGTTGAAGTAGATGGAAAAGAGCAATTAGTCATTACTCCAGAAATTAAGCGCACCCACCTACGCAAGTTGAATGTAGATGAGGTTACTAAAGCAATTAAAAAAGCAGTAGCCCAAAACCACGACTTGCAGGTTTATGGAATAGTTTTAATTAAAACAGGTGGTATCCCCAAAACATCAAGTGGAAAGATTCAGCGTCACGCCTGTAAAGCAGGATATTTAGAAGGTAGTTTGAATGCAGTCGGGGAATACAGCTTAAAGGAACAAGGTAGGGGCGAACGGTTGTTCGCCCAAAATGGATTTACCCACAAACAAAATCAAATTCAAAATTGGTTGGTTGAAAATTTGGCAAACCGTTTGGGCATACCTACATCGGAAATTGATGTTAATGAACCCTTTGCCAGTTCTGGTTTAAATTCGGTAGATGCGGTTAGTTTATCAGCAGATCTTGAAGACTGGCTGGATATAAAACTTTCCCCTACTATTGTCTTTGACTATCCTAACATCAGGGAATTGGCAGTTTATTTGTCTGATTTGACAGGGAACAGGGAACAGGCAATAGGGAACAGGGAACAAGTAATAAACAAAGGTCAGCAAGATATTGCCATTATTGGTATCGGGTGTCGTTTTCCTGGGGCAAATAATACCAGTGAATTTTGGCAACTGTTGCAAAATGGTAAGGATGCTATTAAAAAAAGCGATCGCTGGTCAGAATCTTCCTACGGTGGCTTCATTGATGATGTGGATAAGTTCGATCCACAGTTTTTTGGCATTACTCCCCGCGAGGCTCAAAGTATCGATCCCCAACAAAGATTGTTGCTAGAAGTTAGCTGGGCAGCCTTAGAAGATGCAGCAGTAGCGAATAAAGATTTGGCTGGCAGCAATACTGGTGTCTTTATTGGCATGAGTAGTAGTGATTATTCTCAAGTCCGATTTCACTACGGGGTAGATATTGATGCCTATGCAGGGACAGGAAATGCCCATAGCATAGCTGCAAATCGTCTTTCCTATATATTTGACCTAAAAGGGCCTTCGATGGCGGTAGATACGGCTTGCTCTTCTTCTCTGGTGGCAATACACCTTGCAAGTCAGAGTTTAAAAACAGGAGAATGCAACCAAGCGATCGCAGGAGGAGTTAATTTGATGTTGTCTCCCGAACTCACCCAAACCTTTTCTATGGCGGGAATGATGGCAGAAGATGGACGCTGCAAGACTTTTGATGCTGATGCCGATGGCTACGTGCGGGGTGAAGGCTGTGGTGTAGTTATCCTCAAAAGATTAGCTGATGCGCGACGAGATGGCGATCGCATTTTAGCCGTAGTCAAAGGTTCGGCAATTAATCAAGATGGTAGGAGTAACGGTTTAACTGCACCCAATGGACTATCTCAACAGGCGGTAATTCGTCAGGCACTAGCTAATGCGAATGTTGACGCAGTAGATATTGGCTATGTTGAGTCCCACGGTACGGGTACATCTTTAGGGGATCCAATTGAGGTTAATTCTCTCAAAGCGGTATTAGGCGAACAAGATCGTACTTGTTATTTGGGTTCGCTAAAAACTAACATCGGACACCTTGAAGCAGCAGCAGGAATTGCGGGATTAATCAAGACTGTCTTGTGTTTGCAGCATCAAGCTATTCCACCAAATTTACATTTTAAAAAGCTAAATCCTTTAATCGATATTTCAGATACAGGAATTGCTATTCCCCAAGAGTTACAGCCTTGGAATTCGGCACGTAAATATGCAGGGGTAAGTTCTTTTGGCTTTGGTGGTACTAATGCTCATGTTGTTGTGGGAGTCCTAACCCTGAAGGATACCGCGACCCATAAGGATACACCTTCGGATAACAAGGGGACGAAGAGACAATTGCAGTTGTTGACTCTTTCGGCGAAGAGTGAAGCTGCTTTAACGGATCTGGTTTTGAGTTATAAAGACTATCTACAAGAATATCCAGAAGTAGATCTATTGGATATTTGCTATACCGCTAATACTGGACGGACTCACTTTGATTATCGTGTCTGCATCGCCTGTGAGTCAAAAGAACAGCTGCGCTCGAGACTCGCTCAGTTTACCGCAGGAGAAATCAAACCAGGAATAGTTAAAGGTGAAGTTAGCAACAATAACCGAATAGCCTTTTTGTTTACGGGACAAGGTTCGCAATATGTGGACATGGGTCATGAACTCTATAAAACCCAGTCAGTCTTTAAACAGGCTTTAGATGAATGTGCAGAAATTCTTGATGCTTATCTAGAAAAACCGCTTTTAGAAGTTTTATATCCCGAACAGCCTTCATCCCTCTTAAATGAAACTGTCTACACTCAGCCAGCAATCTTTGCTTTGGAATACGCTTTGTCGCAGATGTGGATGAGTTGGGGAGTTCAACCAACTGCTCTAATCGGTCATAGTGTAGGGGAATATGTCGCAGCAACTATTGCAGGAGTATTTAGTTTAGAAGATGCTCTAAAACTTGTAGCTACAAGAGGCAAATTAATGCAGGGTTTGTCCCATGAGGGAGAAATGTATGCAGTCTTCGCCACAGAAGCGGAAGTAGAGAAAGTAATCAAACCTTTCCCAGAAAAAGTTGCGATCGCAGCAATTAATACTGCTCAAAGTATTGTTATTTCTGGAGAAAAACTTGCGGTACAAAAGGCAGTTAGCCAATTTAGCCATAAAAATATTAAGACTAAGCAGTTAAAGGTTTCCCATGCTTTTCATTCTCCTTTAATGAATCCAATTCTGACTGAATTTAAGCAAGTTGCAGAATCAATTAAATATGATTCACCTCAAGTTAAATTAATTTCTAATGTTACTGGAGAAATAGCATCAGAAAACATAGCAACTGCTAAATATTGGGTAGATCATGTAGTTGCACCAGTTAGATTTGCGGATGGAATGCAGGCTTTACAACAACAAGAATGTAATATCTTTTTAGAAATCGGTTCAAAACCTATCCTGTTAGGAATGGGACGATCTGCTTTATCCTGTAATAGGAAATCTAATAATGAATGGTTGCCTAGTTTGCGTCCGAGAAAAAAAGATTGGCAGCAAATAATTCAAACATTAGCTTCTTTATACGCTAAAGGAATAGATATTAACTGGCAAAAATTTGAAGGCGAAAATAGCGGCAGAAAAGTGTCTTTGCCTAGCTATCCTTTCCAAAGACAAAGTTACTGGTTAAGTCCTCAAAAAGTATCCAACAATAAGATAGAAGTCTTTTTGCCAGAAGAAAATAAAACCATAGCAAAGCCCGATTTCTATCAGATTGAATGGCAGCTGATAGATAAGCAATACGAGCAATACTATTTCCCAAACTCATAGTCATTATGGAAGTTATTTATATTTTGTATCTGAAACGGAGAGCGTAAAAGATATTAATTCAGGATATCCAGATAATTATAGTATTACGTATTACAATTAAGATGAACTCGATCTTGATTATCTAAATCGAGTGTGTTACAAAAATGTAAAGGTGCAGATCGCATCATTTATTTAGCTGGTTTAGATGCTCCTAATTCAGAAGATATTAATGCAATCAATGAATATCAAAAACAACAATGTAGTAATATTTTAAATCTAGTTAAATCTCTATATGCTAATTCCATAACCGCACCAATATGGATAGTTACCAGAGGAAGTCAAGCAATTGATAATGAATTAGATAGTGATGCTGTAGCTTCAAGCTGTCTCTGGGGTTTAGGTAATGCGATCGCCATGGAACATCCAGAATTATGGGGTGGAATTGTCGATCTTAGCCATAAGCAAAATGAAGAGGAAGACGTAAACTTATTCAAGATAATTGCTGCGGAAAATAATAAAGAAGATCGCTTTATCTTACGAGAAGATAAAATATATGTTCCTCGGTTACAAAAACAGTCGGCATTAACAGAAACCAGAACTTTTAATATTAACTCTACAGGTTCTTATTTAATTACTGGTGGATTGGGTTCGTTAGGTTTAAAAATTGCTGCGTGGCTGGCAGAAAAAGGCGCAAAAAATTTAATTTTATTAGGTAGAAGCAAACTGAATAACGATGCTAAAGCAGTAATCAATAAATTAGAACAAGAAGGCGTTACAGTTAATACTATTAAAGCAGACATAATTGATTACGAATCACTAAAAAATCTTATTTCCCCGTCATCCATAAAGGGAATTGTCCACGCTGCGGGAATACTTGATGATGGTTTGATGCAAGGACAAACATGGGCATAGATTTGATAAAGTTATCGCGCCTAAAGTTAATGGTGCGTGGAATCTACATCAGCTAACCAAAGACATGGATTTAGACTTCTTTGTCTTATTCTCTTCTGTCGCTTCTTTAATCGGATCGCCTGGACAAAGCAATTATAGTGTAGCCAATGCAGGTTTAGATGCGATCGCTCGTTATCGTCGCGCTCAAGGTTTACCCGCGACTAGCATTAATTGGGGTGCTTGGGGAGATAGCGGGATGGCGGTTAACAAAGGATTCAATATGAAAGGATTGGGTTTAATTAATTCCCAGACTGGCTTAGATGCGTTGTCAGAGGTATTAAACAGTAATTTAACTCAGGTTGGCGTAATTAGTGCAGACTGGCAACAATTAAGTCAGAAGTTTCCTTATTTACAAGAATCAAATTATTTTGCCGAATTAATACCTCAGTCGGAGTTAAATAATAGTTCCAAATCTAACGATCGGATTTTAGCGGATTTATTAGCTACCGAAGCTGATAAACGTGCCGAATATTTGATTAGTTACTTGCAAAAAGCGATCGCCGAAATTATGCAGATCGAACCTGCTAACCTAGCGGTAGATGCTAGCTTGTTAGATATTGGTATAGATTCATTAATGGTGATGGAAGCTATTAACCAGTTAAAAACGGATTTGAAATTAATTCTTTACCCCAGAGAGTTTTACGAGCATCCGCAAATTACTGCTTTAGCAAAATACTTAGCAGTAGAATTAGCTAAAACTCACGAAAAAGTAGCTAAAAAGACAAGCAATAGCTCACAAACAAATTTATTAACTCAAAAACTGCCTCCTGCTGCATTTATTCTCTCTAGTCCTCGTTCTGGCTCGACTTTATTACGAGTAATGCTGGCAGGACATCCAGATTTATCTTCACCGCCAGAATTACACCTACTGCCTTTTGAGACTATGGTAGAGCGAGAAGAGGAATTAGGGGTTTCGCAATTAGGAGAAGGACTAAAACGAGCATTTATGGCACTAAAAGATATAAGTGCAGAAGAGAGTCAATTCTTAGTCGAAGGGTTAATTGAAGAAAACCTTTCCGTAGCCCAGGTATATCAAATGCTACAACAGCTAGCAGGAGAACGTTTATTATTAGATAAGTCTCCTACCTATGCTAGTAACCGCGAGACTTTGGATAAAGCCGAGAGCATTTTTGATAGTGCTAAATACATTCATTTAGTACGTCATCCCTATTCCGTCATCGAATCCTTTACACGGATGCGGATGGATAA
Organism: uncultured cyanobacterium; assembly: GCA_963799375.1. GTDB lineage: Bacteria > Cyanobacteriota > Cyanobacteriia > Cyanobacteriales > Xenococcaceae > Waterburya. Next base: position 2,478 of record CAWCWY010000002.1, on the reverse strand, counting down.
ACTAGTGGGATCTGGGGATAGCGATCCCTATGAGATGGCTGAATTAATCTGGCGCAACAGTAACCAAAACATTATCAACTTCTGCTGAAGATATAGATCCCGAGCGTTATCACCTAGTCTATTACGAAGATCTGGTTAGTAAGCCCCGCCAAGTAATGACTAGCATCTGTGAGTTTCTTGAAATACCCTTTGATGAAGCAGTGTTAACTCCCTATCAAGGCGATCGCATGACTGATGGCGTGAGTAATACAGCGATGTCTTTAGGCGATCCTAATTTCCTCAATCATCAAACAATAGACGCTAATCTGGCTGAAACTTGGCGCGAAATTGAACTCCCTAAAACTTTAAGCACCTACACCCAAAATTTAGCGCAACAGCTAAAATACGAACTGACTCAAGATACCCAGAGCGATATCTTACCCATGCAGGAAACCCTAATCAGCATTAGGGGTTTGAAAATATGTGTCTGTACTTGGGGACCAGAAGAAGGACCATTAGTACTGTGCTTACACGGTATTTTAGAACAGGGTGCAGCTTGGTCAGAAGTAGCGATCGATTTGGCACAAAAAGGTTATCGAGTGATTGCGCCAGACTTGCGGGGACACGGTAGAAGCGATCGCGTTGGCAAAGGTGGATCTTATAACCTAATTGACTTTCTTGGAGATATAGATGCTGTAGTGGAGAATTTAGCAGGAAAAGCCTTTATTTTAGTCGGACATTCTCTAGGTTCGGTCTTAGGAGCTATTTTTGCCACTATACGACCCCAAAGAATCAAAAACATTGTCCTAGTAGAAACTATTCTGCCCACTGCCAACGAAGATGATGACCCCACCACGAGTTTAACCAACCAGTTAGACTACATGGCATCTCCTCCCGAACATCCCGTATTTCCCGATGTCAAAACCGCAGCCGAGCGGTTGCGTAAAGCCACTCCTGCCATTTCTTTTGCTTTAGCCATGATGCTAGCCGAAAGAATTACCGAACCCTGTGAAGGCGGAGTTAGGTGGCGATGGGAGCCTTTATTACGGACGAGGGCTGGTATTAGCTTGAATGGTATCGGGCGATCGCGCTACTTAAATATACTCAAGAAAATTAAAGTACCAATCACGTTAGTTTACGGTGACAAGAGCAACTTTAACCGTATTGAAGATTTGAATAAACAACAAGAAGCTATGCCCAATGCTACAAAGGTTGTGGTTTCTGGCGGGCATAACTTACCTTTAGAAGCACCCAATGCCTTAGCTAAAATTATTAGTGGCGCAGTGGCATTTACTAACAAATTAATTCCTTAGCCTATTATTGATATTGCTTTAATCAATAGCTAGTAGGCTTCCTAAATGGATTAAATCTCATAAAAACAGGGAACAACTTATTAAAGCAGTTCAAAAACTGAGAGAAAAGCTATAGCTGCTAGTTAAAATAAGAGTAAATAGGAAAATATTAGTTGTTAATTGAGAATCGTGAACGATTTAACTGCCCAAGCTTGGGAAGAAAAATATCAGGCAAGTGGCGATCTCTGGAATTTGGGTTATGCAGCCCCTCCTTTTGTTAGTTTGCTCGCTTCTGCCAATGCTCCAAAGCCTGGTAAGCTAGCCGTAATGGGCTGTGGGAAAGGACACGATGCGCTACTGTTTGCCGAGTCTGGATTTGAGGTAGTGGGGTTTGATTTTGCCCCTAGTGCGATCGCCGAAGCTACTGCCACAGCAAAAGCCAGAGATATAGAAGCGCAGTTTTTACAGCGGGATATTTTTACTTTAAATGAAGAGTTTGCCGACAGCTTTGACTATATATTGGAGCATACTTGCTTTTGTGCCATCAATCCGAGTTTGCGATCGCAATATGTAGAAGTAGTCAAAAGTTTACTTCGTCCCAATGGTAAGCTAATCGCCTTATTTTACACTCACAACCGACCTGGGGGACCGCCATTTGGAGTTAAACCACAGTCAGTTTTGGATTACTTTACTCCTGATTTTGAGCCAATTGTATTTGAGATAGCTAAAGACTCGATCGCCCGTCGTCAAGGAGACGAACGCTTGGCAATCTTTCAGCTAAAGTCCTAACAACCACAGCAACAGCCTCTCGTATCTGCTTCTTGTTGAGCTTTGTATATCTGTTTGAGGTTATTTAATGCCCACCCACAAAGTGTTGATTCGCCATAAAGAGCAAACCTTTGAAGGGGATCTAAACCAAGCCCGTGTATTCTAATACCTGCCAAAATGCAATCGCCACAGCGAGTTCTGAGATCTACTGCCAAATGTTTGAGGTAGGTGTAGCTAAAAAATACGGTAATAAAGGAGAAAGCTCCAAAACTAGAGATAATAGAAGAGAAAAACACTATGGCTATCTGACTAATAATAAGGGTAATACTCCAAGCTTAATCTACTAAAAGTTTGTGTTGCCGTAGCGAAGTTTTAAAAAATGGATAAGCAGCTAGTAGTATTGAAACAAATCAACCTTCTTTTACCAGTTGTCCATTGT
>CAWCWY010000001.1:0-562167 GCA_963799375.1 uncultured cyanobacterium | reverse complement strand
CGGGTGTAACTGTAGGGTGGGTAAAAAAATACTCCGAACGCTCAATATTTTAATTGAGAAATTTATCCACCATCATCGAAATAAAATTATTGGTGGGCATAATTAAAGATGAAATTTTTGCTCTATAATTTATTACGTTTGTAGTTATAGATTATTCACCATCAAAAGATTCTATTAAAGGTTTTGCCGTTATCACACCACCGATTAATATACCTATAAACCAGCATATTGCAATAGTATCTGCCCAAACAGTAGCTACTCCTATCCCAGAAAGACCTCCAAAAAGCCCATCTTCAGCAGTAGTAAAAGCAGCAACTGTTATACCTATAAAAGCTCCTGCAACCGAGCCTAAAACACCTCCTGACAAACAGCCTAAAAAGGAGTAGATAAATAAATAAAAGCTCTCTGATATATTTCTATTCTGTTAAAAAAGTGTACTGGCTAGTAAAATTCCAATGCTTGCGGAAATTGAAATTGTTAATAAAACTAATACAAATCCTATTGTTATATTAGAGAAAGCTTGCTCAATCACACCTTGAATTTTTACCAACAAGCCTAATAAATTCATATTTAGTCAATTAATCTTTTACTAAACTATTTGAGTTTACAAAGCATCTTATGTATTTATCCTTCCCTTTATAGTCATAAAAATTTAGTTTTGTAGATTTGTAGGTTGGGTAGAGGAACGAAACCCAACATATTCTATTTCATACCAACTTTAGAATCAAAAAAATTGATAAACAATCTAAATTGTGTCAATTTATGATTAATAATTGTTTTGATTGTTGGGTTTCACTGCGTTCTACCCAACCTACGAGCAATAATTTAAAAGCACAAATAATTGACGCACCACTTTTATCGCGATCGCTTTATAGGATAAAACCTAATACCTATTACTCCATACCAACTGAAGAATCGAAATTAATTTTTGAACTACCCCAATTGCGCTCGTAAACACCACGCTTTAAGTAACGATGAAAACTTGAATACTGCCAATCTTTAGATGAGGATACTAAACCATGTTTGACAGGGTTGTAATGAATATAATTGACGTGATTAATAAAATCTTGCTCGTCTCGAATCAAATGTTCCCAAAAACGCCTTTGCCAAACTGCTTTTTCTTGTTTACTTTTTCTAGATGCTGAAACTTGTCCTTGATATTTGGTATCGCATTGACGGCTAAACCAACTTTTAACCAAACGCCAACGAGTAGAAAAATCTGCATCTTCTAAAGGTAATGTCCATATGCAATGAATATGGTCGGGTAAGATAACAATGGCATCAATAATAAACGGCTGTTTTGTTATTACTCTTTTAAACGAATCTCGCAATAAATTGATATTGTCTGGTTCGCACAAAATAGGACGGCGATTGTAGGTTACAACGGTAAAGAAATAACTGCTTCCTGGGGATCTCGCACGACGATATTGCATAGATTTGTGATAAGCAATGCTTCTGGTTGTTGGGTTTCACTTCGTTCTACCCAACCTACTCGCTACAGGATAATTTAGCTACGCACTTGTTCTGGATTTGAAAGCGATCGCTATATAAACTCTGAGACTAGATGCCAAACCCGATTTACCAGATCGCTACTAGTATTATCAAACCAGTTAATCTGCTTGTTTTTCTTAAACCAAGTGCGTTGTCGTTTAGCAAACTGACGAGTGTGGGTAATGGTCAAAGAGATCGCTTGTTCTAAATCTACATCTCCTGCTAAGTATTGCTTAATTTCGCCATAACCCAATGTGTTCAACAAAGGTAAATCTATGCCGTATTTCTGACAGAGATATTCTACTTCTGCAATTAATCCCATTTCAATCATTTGATGAGTGCGGGTAGCAATGCGCCGATCTGATTGGGGTATATCGCAATCCAAGCCAATTTGTAGAATTGGGTAGTTGGGGGGGGTTTCGCCTTGCTGCTGAGAAATAGGAATCCCTGTAACATAAAATACTTCTAAAGCTCTTAAAATCCTAAATCGATCATTAATGTGGATTTTTTGCGCTGCTACGGGGTCAACCTGGGACAGCCATTGGTGAGCTTCGGTTTGCCCAATTGCTGATAATTGCGATCGCAATTCTGGTTGAGGGGACACCCTGGGAATTTTTAATCCTTTGGTAATTGAATCTAAATATAATCCAGTACCACCCACCAATAAAATTGATTTGTCAAAACTTTGCTCGTGAATTATTGCTTGGGTTTGCTGCTGATATTCTGCCAAAGTTAAAGTTTGCGTCGGATTGCAGATATCAATTTGGTAATGAGGGATTAGTTGTTGTTCTTGTTTGGAAGGTTTTGCTGTACCAATATCGAACTCACGATATATTTGTCGGGAGTCTGCACTGATAATAATTGTATTCAGACGTTGGGCAATTGACAAAGCTAGACTAGATTTTCCGCTAGCAGTTGCACCACAAATAACAATCAGCATATCAATAGTCTTATAAAATCAATTTCTTGGTCAAGACAGAAGCAAAGAAATATACAAATAATCATTTAAAAACTAGTGATTATGTTTAATACTCTTTGAATATCATCTAATTGTCCTACTATACGCCTTGTTGGTTTAGGGGACATTCTAACCAAAGTAGGAGTCACAGTAATTCGATTATCCGCTGTTTGCTGAGGATTTTTGTTGATGTCTATTACCTTAAGAGTATAGGGACTATCTAAACCTTGTTCCAACAGTTGATGTATGCTACTCAAAGTATCTTCCGCACTAGCGCAATCACTCCTAATAAATAGATGTAAAACATAACCACTATTATTATCTAAATTTGTTGAAGCAGAAACAAAATCTATTTCACCATCTTGAGAATCATCACCTTGCATTGTCAGTGAAGCAAAATGATTAGGCTTAAGGCGAACAATTAAATCTTGTTGTTCCCAAAGTTGAGGAAAACTAGGCTTATAAGTCTCAATTATTGCACGATTACAATGTTGTTCTTGCCAAGGTGCTATATGCCATTTTGTTGCCGTATCTACGTTAAATAATACCTGTAGCAGAGGAATATAACGTTCTAATGGAGGATAAACTTCTGCAAGAGTTTCAACTTGTTGCGTTTGAGGATTGAACCAACGTTCAACGGTTGCAGTATATCCTGGTGCTAAGAAGTGAGGAGAATCAGATAAACCCCATATTTTTTGCATCTCAACACACAAATCACTATGCCATTGAGCTTGCTTGTTTGGATTCATGCCATAAATCAAGTCCCCTCCAGGGGTAAATAAAGCAATACCTTTAAAAATGTTGGGCAAAGAAGATTGTCTCTCTATCAATTTTTATAATTAGAATATATCGTCAGTTAGAAAAAAAGCACTTTCTTACCTAAAGCCAGCGCACTTTATTTATTGAAAGTATTTTCCCTTCAAATGATTGTACGCCTTAGCCAAAGACACGGTGTAACTATTAATTGCATCATATCTTGTTATTCCCGATGAAAGCTAAAATTCAAAAAGACTTGGAGAAAGGAAGGTGAGGAGATGAAGATATATTTCTGCTCGATATCCTGCTACTCCAAGTATTATAACTAACTTATTTGCGATCAAATTGATAAACCTCTTACACTCTTCCCCTTAGCATCATCGCCATTTCGTTAGCGGTGGGAGACATTTCTAGTGCTACTTCTTCGGTAATTCGACCTTCTTCGTAAAGACGGAACAGAGCTTGATTAGTGGTGAGCATACCATCATATTCTCCATCCAGCATTAAATTATGAATTTCGTCGTATTTACCTTGCTTGATATAGTCTTTCACAGTTTCAGTATTGACCATAATGTCATGATAAGCTGCCCGTTTACCATCAGTGGTACGACACAAACCTTGAGAAATTACAGCTACTAAAGACTCGGAGATAGCCATCCGCATAGCATCTTGTTCTTCTGCACTGTAAAGAGTCAAAATTCTTTCAATGGTTTTAACCGCACTATTGGTGTGCAATGTTCCCATTACTAAGTGACCTGTTTGTGCTGCTTTAAGGGCAGTATTGACGGTTTCGCGATCGCGCATCTCCCCAACCAGGATAATATCAGGATCTTCCCTTAGTGATGCTTTGAGAGCATTATCAAACTTGAGAGTATTAATACCAACTTCCCTTTGCTTGATTAAAGAACGTTTACTTTGATGAACAAATTCAATCGGATCTTCAATGGTAATAATATGTTTGGCGTGTTCGTTGTTAATGTAATCTACCATTGCAGCCATCGTAGTAGATTTACCCGAACCTGTTGGTCCTGTTACCAAAACTAAACCCTTGTGAGCATCGGAAATATCTTGAAATACAGGAGGTAAGCCTAATTGCTCCATCGTAAGGATGTTTAGCGGAATTAGACGCATAACCAATGCAGGACCCCGTAAAGTGTCAAAAATATTGATCCTCACCCTGGCAAAATCGTATTGAGTAGCCCCATCAAATTCTAGTTCATCTTTAAATCTGGCTACCTCTTCTTCAGTTAATACTTCATGTATCCAACTCATAAAAGTATTGAGGTCAGTTTTAGGGTAGTCAGTAGGATACCATTTCACCGCGATCGCGCATTCGCGGAACTTCTTCTACTCCCAAGTGGATATCTGAATATCCTTGTTCATAAGCTTTTTTAATAATGTATTCCAAAGAAGGTTGACCAGAAGAGCGTTTGGGGCGAATAGCCTTTGTTTCGGCTCTCGTCTCAGCCATGGTCTTTTTAACACCATCTTGTATTTTTGATGGTATCTCACCCGCTACATTACTGTTTGTTCTTCCCAAAGTTGATGGAGGAGGAGGGGGTAATGGTCGCGAACCTGTATTCTGATTCATTTTATTATTATTGTTTTGAATGGCATATTTTCTACATTTAGTATGCCCATTCCTGTTGAGTTTCTAACAAGCCGTTTTTCGACTAAATAGCCCGTATCAACTGAATTTTATCGATTTTACTAAATTTAAATTGCAGTCAATATTTTCTGTTGATATAAATATTTAAAACTGTAATTATTTTAAAACAATATAATTACTTCGATCTCTGATGATTTTTTAAAAGATATGGCATTTTTGGTTTTATTATTGATTAATAAAAATGTAGTTTGAATACACTATAAGTAATAGTACTTAGAATATTTAATTAAGCTCGATGTTTTATCCGTAAATAAATGTTTAAGAAAAGTTAAGAGCTTAATCTCCACAAACAAACAGTCAAAAGAGCTTCAAAAACCTTGGGGATCGTGAAAGAACAATATCAGATTGATTATAAAACAATCCTTTTTAAGGCAATTGTAAAATTATATTTAAATAAATTGTTTTATGGATTAGAGTTTCTTATACTTAGTGATAACGATATAAGAGAGCTTCCCCATAGCTCAAAATGTATTTTGTTGTTGTTGTTGTTGAGCCTTAAAATAATGGAATTAGTACAAAAGAATAGTTATTTCGACTTAATCAAAAGCTTTTTAGTTTGGAGTTTTACGCTTACAGTATGCTTGCTAGTAGTAGGTTTTCCTGTAGGTGCTTTGGTAGTTACGATCGGTATTTTAGCTACGATAATTTTGCAAACAGTGATTCCTGCTAGCGCAGTGCTGGTAGTAACTGGAAGCATCTTCGCTTTGAATATTGGTGTGGTTTTGTTAGGTGCAGCAATTTTAGCTTTTAAAGGGATTTATCCCGAACAAGTAAGCTGGTTAAGCTGGTTGCACGGACAAAACAAATTAGCTCACACCCCTGTATATGCTTCTTGTCCTTTAACTTGTCAATTTGAAATTAACGTTTAATACACAATATACAAATTAAGTTATTAGGGTTAGAAAGTAACAGGCTTCTGACCCCTTTTTGTCTGGAATCCCGATCTGTTTTAAAGATCACATTTAAAGATCACAGGCGATCGCTTTTAATATCATAAATTGCTTTTTCCCAATACCAAGCATCAGCTTTTCCCCGATAGCGTTGCATAAGTCTTTCTACTAGACTTTGAGCAATATTCCAATCACTCACCAATACATAAAGCTGATTCTGCAAGGCGTTTTGAGGATGACTAGTACGAACCAGTTGGGAAATCTATCGGTCTAGCAATACTTTGTCTGTAGGTTTGATTTCAAACCTCAATTCTCCAACGTTTTCCAATCTTTCATCAAACAATGGCGAAAACACTGAACGGACAATAAGGGTAAATCTTGTTGGCTATTTAATACTTGTCTTTATTTACGCCGAGGTGTACTAAAATAAACCTCTACTTGTTGGGGGTTGAGATTCAAGCTTCGATCGTAGTCCGCGATCGCTCGGTCAATATTTCCCCAATCATAATAAGCTAAACCTCGATGATAGTAGGCTTGAGAGACGCGACTACTGGAGGCAATTGCTCTATCGAACAAAGCGATCGCCATTTTGTAGTTGGCATTGCGAGCTTGATTAATACCCTGGTGTAGAAATTCTTGTTCCATACAGAAACATTATTATCTATATACTCATATTAAAAAATCAAGGATAAAGGAATTTCCTTTACCCTTGATTTTTTAGTCTCTAGATTGTAAATAAATTATCAACTAAGAAATTTGAGTATTAGCATTTTTTCTACTTTCAAGAACTTGCTGGTATTGATGAAGCATTTCACGACGTTTTTCTAAGTTTCGTCTTTGCCCTATCAAAGTCTCATCCAACATACGTTTTCTTTCTTGTTCTTGGCTCAATTCGCTTTCTAAGTAAAAACGCTCATTTTCTGTAGCAACATTAGCTTGACGCTGTAGTTTTTTCACCTTTTGGCGTTGATTTAACAATTCCTCTTCCTGCTCTCTGACTAAGTGAGTTAAATCGCCCAAATCCTGTTGTAAAGAAAACACCATATCTTCTAGTTTCTCTATGGAAGCTGATTGGAGTTCTTGCTCTCCTGCACTTTCTCCAAGCTTATCTCGATCAGATTCTTTTGCCATAGAAGAAATAGTATCCCATAGCTCTTCTTTAGAAGAAGATTTTCCTTCTGCAAGCCTATTTTGATGTGCTGTAGCCTGCTGACTTCCTAAAGCTTGATAATAGAATGGAGTAGAATCAAATTGAGGAGTCACACCGTTAAAGATGATACCTAGCATCTTGATTCCAGACTGAGCCAGCATTTCTTTAGTGAAGGTTGCTTGCGATCGCTCTACAAATCCTGGTCTTACTACTAACAACACACCGTCAGCCATACGACCCATAATTGGAGCATCCGCTGTCATGTCTAGGGATGGAGTGTCAAAAATAACGAAATCATATCTCTCTGACCAATAATCCATCAACATTCTCATTCTTTGAGAATCAAGCAAAGTAGCAGGGGAAAGGGTAGCCGTACCAGAAGTAAGTAAGTCTAAATTAGGCATTACTTCTTCAATAGTCATTCTGGGATCTAGCTGTTCGGCGATCACATTGCTCAAACCACTATCGTTGTATCTATCCCAAATACGATGTTGAATAGGAGTGTGTAAATTAGCATCGACTAATAAAACTTTGTTTCCTACTTGAGCCATTGCTGCTGATAGGTTAGCTGCTACAGCAGATTTACCTTCTTGAGCAGCGGAGCTGGTAATAACAATAGTTTTAGCAGTTTGATCGGAGTTTAAGAATTTGATGTTAGACTGCAACATCCGATAGGATTCACTCAAGGGCAAAGAAGGATAATCTTTGACTACTAGCTTGGGTATTGAAGGGTCACTGTTATCGTCTGCTTCTGGTAGACTCAAGAGGTCAACTTGGTCTGTACTAGGAATCATACCCAACCAGTTGTAGCCATAAAGTTGTTTTGCCTCGTCGATAGTTCTGATGGACTTATCACTAATTTCTAGTAAATAAACTACCCCTGCTGCTGCTAATAAAGCTAAAGAACCAGAAGCTAAATAACCTACTGAACGAGAAGAAACAGGAGTATTAGGAACAACTGCGTTAGAAATAACCCGCACGTTACCAGGGTCTTGACTTTCAGCAATTTTAACTGTTTCTAATTGCTTCCAAAGAACTTCATAGGAAGATGCGTAAGATGCTGCCTCTCGTTCGAGTTTGGCTAACTTTTCTTCAATTTCAGGCACTTTTTTAATTTTTGTTCGGCGACTTTCTGCCAAGCCAGCTAAACTATCAAGCTGTCTTTCTAGACCAGAATTATTTGCTTCTAATTTGATTAATTCATTAGTTAAATCTTGTTGTACTGCTCCAGACTTGCTCTTACGCAAAATTGCTACAGCTTCGGAACCGCCTACTGAGGCAGCCTGTCTTTGCAATAAATTATCTAAGGAAGCTATCTCATCTTTTAGATCGATAACATTGGGGCTATTGTCAGTAAATTTAGCTTGAGCGATCGCTAATTGGGATTCAGCTTCTTTCAACTTGTTTAAAGTAGCGCGAATTTCAGCGGACTGACCTACTGTGGAAAGAATAAATGCTTCTCGAGTAGTTAGACCCAATTTATCTCTAATATAGCTAGCTTGGGATTCAGCGTTAGCTAGAAGTCCCTTTGTCTTAACTATTTCATCTTCTAGATCTTTTTGGGATGTAATCAGAGCTTTTGTATCTTCGGCAGGGGAGACAAATTCATTTGCCTCTTTGAGTTCTCGTACAGCAGCTTCAGTTCTACGTAAAGATTCTTCCACTTTAGGTAACTGAGCTTCTAGAAACTCCCTAGCGTAAACTGCTTCTGCGGTGTTAACTACTTGGTTGTTTTGGAGGTAATTTCTAACTAAAGTATTGACGATCTTTGCTGCTTTTTCGGGATCTTTGCTTGAATAAGAGACTTTTAAAATATCAGTTGATGGCAATGAACCAACTTGCAACTTTTTAGCAAATGCGTTGACGCTCAATTTCCCGCCATCAGCATCGGTAAGATTTAGCTGAGGATCTTCAATAGTTTGTTTAATTAGAGGAACAGAACGCAATACTTCTGCTTCTGTAGCAATAGGGTTTCCTCTATCTGCAATGGGAGAAAAACCACCTAATGCTTTACCTACATCTGTCAAGGACGATGTAACTGTATTTCCTTTAAATTTTAATTTAGCTTCTGCTTGATAAATATTTTCTTTAAGAGATGTAGCGATAACACCTAGCATCAATACGGATAAAAATACTACTGAGCCTGGTAACCAATGTCTCTTAATGATTTGCCAGTATTGATCGAAATCTACAGAGTTTTGCGAAGGGTTCATAAGTAATTGTCGCCTTTTTAATGATGTTAATTATTTAAAAATAGAGAAAGAATAAATACGTATGTAAATATACTTAAGTCATAATAGCTGAAGTATAGTAAAGTTTATGCAAAGTTTCCCGCTATATTGCAGGAAACTTGATAAAGATTGTGTCAAGTTTTTATCGATCGCGATAAACGTTTTTAACTTCAGTAGTTACTCGACTTAAGTCTTCTTCAGTTAAGTTAGAGCCAGAAGGTAGACACAGTCCTTTTTGAAATAGCTCTTCAGATACTCCACGATTAAAACATTCACAACCAGAAAATACGGGCTGCAAGTGCATTGGTTTCCATAGAGGTCTGGTTTCTATATTCTGCTTTTGCAGAGCTAGACGAATTGTTTCTCGGTCAATACCCGATACATCGGGATCGAAAGTTACACAACTCAACCAGTGAGTGCTTTTTCCATAATTAGGTTCGGGCATAAATCTAATTCCAGGTAAATCGCCTAAAGCTGATTTATACACTTCAAAATTGTGGCAGCGTGCAGCAACTCGCTCTTGGAGGACAGCAAGTTGTCCTCTACCAATACCTGCTGATATATTGCTCAACCTATAGTTGAAGCCAATCTGAGTATGTTCGTAATGGGGTTCGGGATCCCTGGCTTGAGTCGCCAAAAATCTGGCTTGTTTGATTAAATCTTCGTCGTTGGAAACCAACATTCCCCCACCAGAGGTGGTAATGATCTTGTTGCCGTTGAAAGAAAAAATTCCCGCCTTTCCCCAAGATCCTGGAGAAGTATTTTTGTATCTAGCACCAAGAGCTTCTGCTGCGTCTTCAATTAAAGGAATTGAATAGCGATTGCACAACTCTAAAATTGGTTCAATATCTGCACATTGTCCATAAAGATGAACTAATACTACTGCTTTTGGTAGTTTCCCCTCTCGATCTTTTTGAGCCAAAGCAACAGCTAAAAGATCGGGATCCATATTCCAAGACGAGCGATCGCTGTCAATAAAGACTGGCTTTGCTCCTAAATAGGTAATGGGACTAGCACTAGCAATAAAAGTGAAGGTCGAACAAAATACTTCATCTCCTGCTTCAACTCCCGCTAATTTGAGAGCTAGGTGCAAAGCTGCTGTGCCAGATGACAAAGCAGCAGAATATTGCGAACCTACTACGGTTGAAAATTCCTGCTCAAAAGCATTTACATTAGGTCCAATAGGAGCTACCCAATTGGTGTCAAATGCTTCTTGGACAAATTTTTGCTCTTGCTCTCCTATGTGAGGAGTTGATAATAGAATTTGTTTTTTCACGCTCGGTTCTAAAGTGTTTTAGTTTGTTATACCTTACTTCGATATTTCGGATACGCTATAAATTTTCTGATAGTCACAAGCTTCAAAATCTCGGCTGAAAATCCGATTAACTGTCTCAATTGATTCATCATCATAATAGTTAAAGTATTTTTGCCTATTTTGGATTTTACTTTCCTGATTTAAATGAGGAAATTTTAAGTTATCGTCTAAATGAATTATTTGATTAATTCTTTCTAAATCTTGATCTAAATTTTCTAATTTGCCAACAGTATTAAACTCAATATTACGATTGTCTTCAATATAACTATACTAATCTTTTGCTCCTAGATAGGTTTTAGTAAAAGATGGGGAATAATTCAATATTAAGTAATCAATAAACGAAACGAAGCTTTTGAAGTTACATTTGGGTTACGTCTGGAAAAAATGTTGAGATGGTAATCTTTTGAAACCCGTATATTTAGCGACTTGAAATCTTAGTTTGTTTACCAACGTCTTTTGATAATTCATTGGTGACTGACATCTATTTCCCCAGATTGATAGTAGCCAACTGTATGGATTATGAACAATAGTAAATTGGTATATTTCGAGATTATTATTTAGTAATTTTTTACTGCGGTTTTATTATTAGCTGAATTTATAATAGGCTGGTAGTCAAAGAATTCAAAATCTCTGGCAAAAACACGATTAACTATTTCAAGAGACTTGTCATTGTAGTATTTCAAATAGTTTTCTCTATCTTCCTTATTGCGATCGCTACCATGAGTTTCACAGGGAACAGTAGCAATATCTTCACCTTCTACTATGTCAAATATTGTTTTGAGATCGTCTTCTAGGGTTTCAAACTTGCCAATAAAATCAAACTTAATATCACGGTCGTTTTCGATAAAACTATATTGATCTGAACATCCCCAGATTTTTTGGGCTAATTGTGGATTTTCTCTGACTGTGCGATCGATAAATAAAATAAAGTTGTTAAAACTACCGTCAGGATACATTTCATAAAAGTACTGTGCTGTAAATAGCTTTTTCTTGGTAATTTTACCTAGCCCAAATTTTAAATTATTAACTAAGGTTTTTTTGCCATTACCCATAGGAGACTGATAAAAGTTGTTCCATACAGACAAAATCCAACTATAGGGGTTACGCACAATAGTAAACTTAAAATATTCTTCTAAATTAATATTAGAAGCGTCAATCTTAGATAAAGCATCTCTGAATTTTGAGTGCATTTGATTGTCAATATGCCAAGTTCTACGCCAATGAGAACCCGATGTTCTTGTACGAGTATTTTGGCAATTTTCTGATATGTAAGGCATCAGAAGTTTGGTAATACTAGAACCTCCTGTCTTATAAATATGTATATAAGCAATCTTTTTGCGATCTGCTATAATCATTATTTCTTTTTGAGTGTTTCTTATGACTATGTATTACATAACAACACTATAAAAAGAAAATATTTAAACAGGCACACTTTTTTTAATGCTTTTACTAAATCAATATTTTTGCCTGGAGTTTTTGTAAAGCAACGATGAATTTTTAAACTAATTTATGGTCAATCACTATTTTGCTTTGACAATATTAGATTTATTTGCTATCACTTCTTGATATATAGCAAGAGTCTTGCTATACATATGCTCAAACGTCAGTGCAGACTCATACTTTTGACGAGCTAAAATACCCATGCTAGCTCTAGCTGATTCATTAGCAATTAAATAAGCTAGTTTTTGATGCAGAGTTGTAACATCACCACGAGGAACGACATAGCCTGTTTGCTGATCAACAACAATTTCTTTAACTCCGCCAACATCAGAAGCTACAACTGGTAAACCTGCACGCATTGCCTCAATAATAGTGCAGGGTAGCCCTTCCCAGTTCGATATCAAGGTGAATATCTGCACTTCAGCTAAAATTTTAGCAATATCTCGACGGAAACCTAGAAACCGAACTTGTTTGCCCATTTTTAGCTTTTCTACCTGGTGCTGTATTTTGAGCATATTAGGACCGTCACCAATCAATATTAATTCCGCATTCAAGCCTTTAAAAGCTTCTATAAGGGTGGCATGATCTTCCTGGCGATTAAACCGAGCAATCATAGCTACTTTTATTGCTTGGTCACAAACAGGATTAGCTATCATATTGGGAGGTACATCTTTCATGCCTTTATGCACTGTCAGTAATTGCTTTGGATTCATACCCGCTTGTATGCCAATAGTGCGGTCGTATTCAGATACACAGATTATTTTATCGGCAAAAGATGAGGTTGCTTTCTCTAATATGCGATAAATGGTTCGATCGGGCTGGGGAATACCTGTATTGAAAGACCAGGCGTGAGCAGTAAAGACACAAGGGACTCGAGATATTTTACTGGCGAGACGACTTAAAATACCAGCTTTACTTGAATGAGCAGCAATAAGATCTGGTTTGAATTGAGAGATGATATACAGTATGTAGCGCAGACTTTTTCCGTCTAAAAAAGGATTAATTTGTTTTCGGAGAAATTCATAGGGAATAGATTTAACACCAATTTCTCTTAAATCTTCATTAAACACTCCTTGCTGACCTGTCAAAATTAAAACTTTATGGCTATCTTGCTGTAGAGCAATAGCTAAGTCTTTGACATGAACTTGCGTACCTCCAATAGCATCAGCTCTGGTAATTACAAATAAGATGTTCATTTGTTATTAATATGTTTGAAAATTGGAGTAGAGTTGTCGTCGGCTATCCGTGTATTTACAATAAGCTGAATTACCTATTATTTATGTGTTTTTTTGACTAAGAAATTAATCTTCTGTAGACAAGGCAGTAAATAATCGAAATTAATATGTTAATAAAAAGTTTGTTTTGGGGAAATATATAGGTAAACAATACTTTTTCCGTAACTATTTATCTATGGATTCTGCTACTGATTTATCGTCAAACTCCTTCTCAAAAGATTCCATGCCAGTAGTACAAACTTGGAATTTAGGCAAAGTATACCGTACTGGCTTTTGGATGAATCACAAAATAGAATCGCTGAAGAACTGTTCTTTAAGCATCTATCAAGGAGAAACTTTTGGTTTACTAGGACCAAATGGTGCTGGAAAAACTACCTTGCTTAAGACGTTACTAGGTATTACTCGCCCCTCTACAGGTAAGGCGGTTATCTTCGGTAAGCCAATTGGCGATCGCAGTGTGAAGCAAAAAATTGGCTATTTACCAGAGAATGCTTATTTGTATGATTTTTTAACTGCTTGGGAGTTTTTGGAGTTTATTGCTGGATTATTTCAAATCCCTAAAAGACAACAACGTCAACGTATTACCGAACTGTTAGATTTGGTAGGACTAGCTCAATCTACTGCCCGCAAAAAGAAACTAAAGCAGTATTCTAAGGGAATGCTGCAAAGGGTAGGTATGGCACAGGCTTTAATCAACGATCCAGAGATTGTGTTTTTGGATGAGCCGATGTCAGGACTAGATCCCATGGGACGTTATCGAATGAGAGAAATTGTTTTGTCCCTGAAAGAACAAGGAAAAACCATCTTTTTTAATTCCCATGTTTTGTCTGATATTGAACAAATTTGCGATCGCATTGCCTTTCTGGCTTTAGGAGAACTGATTTGTCAGGGTTCTTTAGATGAGCTTTTGGGTACAAGTAATGCCTATCAAGCAATTGTTAGAGGTGGAAACCCTGAATCTTTAGCTCCTTGGATGAGTAATCTTACTCATGAAAATGATCGTTGGCATGGTCAACTAAAAGTCGATCCAGATCGATTTGTCAGTCATCTTGATGGTGCAGACGCAAGTTTAGTTAGTATTCATTTAGCTAGACCTTCTTTAGAGGAATTTTTTATGCAGCAGCTTAGAGAAAGAGGAATTGAAGTTAGTCGTTAAGCTTCTGTTTAAAATTTTAGATGGGGACGAATTCTTTTGGATTATACAAACGATTCGCCCTCATTATGTCTAATATTTTGTTAGTCTGCTTTACTTTTTTTTGCTTTCCAAGTACCACCATAACGATATTGAGAATCATCCTTGACTTGTGACCAACAGTCGCGACACGCCATAACCCAGCCTTTTGATTCTTGATATTGAATACGGTAGCGAATGTCTACTAAATTATTACAGCGGTCGCATGGTTTTGCTTTTAGTTTAGTCATCTTAAAATGTCGAAAGCCAATTTTAACTGTATTGTTTTTAACCGAATTACCCAAAAAAAATATTGTGATGCAAATCGATACTTAATTGGGAATAATCATAACAAGAGTTATTAAATTTGTTTGACCTAAATTTTGTATATGAGTCAAATTTTAAATCCAGTAAAATTACTAACAGATTTATCAAATCCTAATACTAATGGAAGATTACAGGTTACTAATCAACAAGTGACTTGGAATGTCTATATAGAAAATGGACAAATCAAATGTGCAGCCAACTCCGCACAGTATTTGATGCTTACTTTAAATCATCATTTACGTTTTCTTGGTTTGCAAAATGCAGCAGCAGCAGCAAAATCGATTCCTGCATCTGCTATAGAAAAAGATTCTCCGACTATAAATTGGCTAGAAGGAGGAAGAATAATTCCTTCTATTAACTGGCTAATCTTACAGGAACATCTTCAGCGTGCTGAAGCAGAAAAGATCTGTGCCAGCTTGAGCATAGAAGCTATTGAAACTTTGTTGTGGGCGAGAGAAGGGAAGCATAAGTGGACTAAAAATGTTCCACCACCTCAGTATGCTTCAGCAGCTAGATTAACATTTAAAAATATAGAAATATCTAGTTCCGTTGAAACAATACAGCGAAAAGTAAGAATTTGGAAGGGATTTAGCCCTGCAATTTTATCTCCTTATCAACGCCTTTATTTGGAAAATAGTCAAACATTAAATCAATCTTCTGCGCCAATTTTATTAAAGCTAGCTAAATTTTTAAAAGGCTTAAGCTTTCGTCAATTGGGCCTCATTTTAAATCAAGATGAATTGAAGATTGCTCAACTACTACATCCATCAATAAAAGGTGGTGAAATTGTTGTGCGATCGCCTCAGTCCCCTTTTAATCTTTTACCATCTATTCCTGTTGAAGTATCAGGTATATCTTCTATATCTGATGTTGATAATGCCAAAAAATTTAAGGTTGCTTGCATTGATGATAGTCCGACTATCTTAGATGAAATGCAGCGATTTTTATCAGGTAAAGTTTATGAGATTACTAGAATCGACGATCCTTTAAAAGCAGCACCAATTTTGCTACGTCTTAAGCCAGATTTGATCTTAATGGATATTTCAATGCCAAATATCAATGGATATAAACTTTGTAGCTTCTTTAGAGCTAGTGCTTCCTTAAAAACAGTACCCATCATTATGGTGTCAGGAAGAACTGGTTTTATCGATAAAACTAGAGCAAAAATGGTAGGCGCAACCGATTATTTGACCAAGCCATTTTCTCAAGCGGAACTTTTATCTGTAGTAAATAAATATTTATCTCAAGTAAAAGTTTCCACATAGCATAGAAACTATTCTGCTACATAGAAAAAGTTTCAATCAAACCCCAAAAATAAAATTACCGAGAGGATATTTAGGATTATGAAAAATGTACTGATAGTTGACGATCTAAAAGCGCAATTAAATCTGATTTCAGGTTACTTAACTGAAGAAGGTTTTAAAGTAACAACGGCAGAAAATGGTAATGAGGCATTAGAAAAAGCTAGCTCGCAAACTTTTGATTTGGTAATTACCGATTTGGTTATGCCTGAAATGAGTGGTTTAGAATTTTGCCGTAAATTAAAGAAAAACCCTGAAACTGCTGGTATTCCAGTAATTGCCTGCACTACCAAAGATCGAGACATGGATAAGAAGTGGGCAAAAAAACAAGGTGTAGTGGCTTATTTAGTTAAGCCTTTCACTAGAGAAGAAATGATTACAACGGTTAAAAATTCAGTAGGTTAGAAGTAGTGAGTAACTTAACAACTACAGACAGGCTCAAAGAACTATTACCTCAGTTATTTAATACCCAAAAACTTGCTGGTGATTACTATTTACGATTTCAATTAACCGATGAAATATCTGGATTGCTCGATCTCAAATATGTTCAAGAATCTTTAACTATCCAAGGCGATCGCATTACGGCAGTTCCTAATTTACCTGAATATATTGTTGGCTTAATGAGTTCTCAAAATCAAGTTTTCTTGGCACTGGATTTAGCTCATTTGGCAGGATTATTACCAGAAACGGTCAACTTAAGACAATACCAAACGATAGTTGTCAAAATTGATTCCCTAGAAAATAGCGATCGGGCTGATGATATTAACCTGTTTGGTTTAACTGTAAAAAAAATTGAGGGCATTGCCAGAATATTGCCCGATGACTTTATTTCCATAACGGAAAATGTACCAAATAGTCTACAGCCATTTATCAAAAGTGCTGTAGTCCAGAAAAGCAAAAATGTAGGATCTACTGTGAAAGAAAAATATTCTTTCTTAATTGATATTAATCAATTAATCTGCGACAAAATTAATTCTTAAGTGACATTTTTACGCTAGAAAATATTAACTATTATTGAATCTATAACATCATGCCAAATAACCTACCTCAGTTTAATTTAACTATTAAGAAAAATAGCTTATTAAAAAGCTGTAAATCTAGCATCTTAATCTTAAGTTTGGGTGGTTTAATCCTGCCAATTGCTAGCCTACCTTCAATATCAAAAGCGATCGATCCTTTAATTTCTCAAAAAGTAGTAGCGCAAGAAAGCCCTGCACCAACTACTACTCAAGAAAAACAAGTTGTTAAAGTAGGAGTTTTGGCAATCCAAGGAAATGAAAGGGCAATAGCTCAATGGCAACCCACGATAGACTATTTAACTGACACCATTCCTGGCTATACCTTTGAAATGATTCCCAAGGGTGTTGAGGAAATGCGTGAATATGGTGAGCAGAACGAAGCTGACTTTTACATAGTTAACTCTGGGATGTATGTCGATTTTGAAGCTAGTCTTGGAGCAAACCGTATTGCCACCCTTAAAAACCTGAGACTGGGTGAGCCATATACTGAGTTTGGTGCAGTATTGATTACCAAGGCAGATCGCAGTGATATCAATACGATTAAAGATCTTAAAGGCAAAAACTTTATGGCTGTATCTCCTACCGCTTTCGGGGGATGGCAGATGGCAGAGGGAGTTTTATTTGAGGAAGGTATTGAAAAGCCAGAAAAATTCTTTAAAAAACTTGAGTATGGAAAGACTCACGATAACGTTATCAAGGCAGTTGCTAACGGCGAGGTAGATGCGGGAACAATTCGGACAGATGCCCTAGAAAGAGCAGTTCAAAGGGGTGAAGTCAAACTAGAAGATTTCAAAATTATCAACAAACAAGAAACACCAGGATTTCCTTTTGTACATAGTACTCCTTTATATCCTGAGTGGCCCTTTGCAGCAGCTAAAGGTAATTCTTTGGAATTAAAAGAATTAGTCGCAAAAGCTCTTTTCAATATGCCCAAAGATAGTCCCGCAGCCAAAGCATCTCAATCTGAGGGTTGGACTGTTCCCCTCAACTATCGCCCAGTACACGAGCTGTTTATTGACCTCAACATCGCACCCTATAATGAAATCGGCAGATTGACTATTGGCGGTTTTATCAAGAAATATCCTTGGATTGGTATTGGTCTATTGGTAGCTCTTACAGGGTTAATTTCCTATGCTTTCTACACTCAAAGACAATCAATTATCCAAGAAAAACAAAACCAAAAATCTCTAAACGAACTAAACAAATCTCTCGAACAAAATGCTGCCGAACAAAAGCAACAAAGAGAGGAGCTAGAAACAGCAGTGGTTGGTTTAATGGAAGCACTAGAACCAGCAGCAGAAGGGGATCTCACAGTACGGGCGCAACTATCTGAAGGAGATGTGGGCATCATTGCCGATTTGTTTAACGCTATTGTGGAGAACTTGCGAGATATTGCCCTTCAGGTAAAAGATTCTGCTGGACAAGTAGGTTCTTCTCTAAAACAAAATGAAGGTTCGGTACGAGAAATTGCCGAACAAGCAGAGGTGGAAGCGAAGCAAATTTTAGCTACCCTATCGTCTGTTGAGGAAATGTCTAGCTCAATTCAAAATGTGGCAACTAACGCTGAAAAAACCGCAACTATCTCTAACGAAGCTTTTGTCAGTGCCAAGGAAGGAAGTACTGTTATGGATTGAACGGTGGATAGTATTCAAGGCTTGCGGACTACCATTGGTGACACAGCCAAAAAAATTAAGCGTCTAGGGGAATCAGCGCAGCAAATTTCTCAAGTAGTTGCACTGATTGATGAAATTGCTCTTAAAACAAACTTACTAGCAATTAACGCTTCTGTAGAGGCAGCTCGTGCTGGAGAACTAGGTCAAGGTTTCACAGCCGTAGCAGAACAGGTGGGTGCATTGGCAGAACAATCGGCAAATGCAACCAAAGAAATTGCTCAACTAATTACAGGTATTCAACAAGAAACTCAAGATGTTGTGGCAGCAATGGAAACAGGTACTAGTCAAGTAGTCGATAGTACTCGTTTGGTTGAGGCAACAAAAGTTAGCTTGAGTACAGTGTTAAGCAAGTCTCAAGAAATCGATCTGCTGATGAAATCAATTTCCGAGGCTACGATCTCCCAAGCCCAGACTTCTCAGGCGGTAACGGAAGTCATGATGCTCAACAGTAAAACATCGCAAGAGCGTTCTAAATCTTCTAGTCAAGTGGCTCAAGCAATTCAAAGTACGACTGCAATCTTGGGAGAACTACAGGAATCTGTAGCTCAGTTCAAGGTCAGTGAAATCGAAGAAACAGAAATGTCTGAAGTAACTGCTTAAGTATCAAAGAAAGTAATCAATCGTAGGGTGGGCGACAAAAATAAATTTGTTAGCAATCAAGTTTAAGCTTCTATTACCCACCAAAAGAAGTCAATAATCAGCACGGTTAAACCCCATCAAGACAAATAGTAACCAGTAATCAATAAATTGCAATGGACACCGATCAACAAGTAAGACTAGACTTTTTAGAAGAAGCAGAAGAATACTTCAATAGCCTAGAATCACTCCTAATGGATTTGGATTCACAAGGTGCTGACCCTGGTTTATTGGATTCTGCGATGCGGGCTGCTCATTCTCTTAAAGGTGGTGCTGCAATGATGCGGTATGTTCCCTTGGGTAAAATCGCTCACCGCCTAGAGGATTTTCTAAAAATTTTACGAGTTCGTAAAGATAATAGCTTAGTCGATCGCGAGGTTACAACTTTATTACTCAAAGGTGTTGACTGTTTAAGGACAGCTAGAAATCTACACCGACAGGATGCTGATATTGATGAAGCTTGGTTTGCCAAAAATACTGAACCAGTGTTTGAGCGTTTGCGGGCAAGATTAGGAGATCTCAAAGACGAAGACGAAGATCTCCTGTTAGCCGAAGAAGAACAGGTTGATGTTTCTACTCTGATTTTTCAAAGTAGTGTAGAAGATTGTTTAGAAGCGTTTGAAGTTCAGATAGACACTCTTGAACCTGCTCAACTTAAAGAAGAATTAGCGATTCAAGCAGAGCAGCTCATCGAAATTGGTCAAATGAGCCAGATTGAGCCTTTTATTGCGCTATGTCAATCTGTTTTAGACCAATTAGCAGTTGTCGCCATTGAAGATGTCAAAGATTTAGCAAATAAAGCCTTAACACAGTGGGAGCGATCGCACGCTCTGGTTCTAGTTGGTAGAATGGATAAACTGCCCACTCATATAGGTGGTGCTACTCAATCTCCTTTAGCTCTGGATGAGGATATTTCAACTCCAGATATTACCGATCTAATTGACGCGGCAGAATTAACTGAAATACAAAATTTTACTGCTCAAGAACTAGCCCCCGAACTTCCCCTTTCAGAATCAAAGCTAGATCTAGATGAACTAACTCCTAGTGCAGCAGAATTTGCTCAGTTAGATGCAGCCTTTCTCTCCCCAGATAATTTTAATGTAGAGGTTGCAGATAATTCTCTACCTACAGTTGAGGTAGATTTGGATGAATTTGCTCTAGATGCAACAGAATTATCTGAGTTGGATGCAGCTTTTGATGATGTAGAAATTCCTCAAACATCTGTTGTTGAAAAAATGGAAGCCTTATCTATTAAGGAGGCTGATGACTTCGATCTAGGTCAGCTTACTCCCGATTTAGCCGAACTATCTGAATTAAACGACGCATTTGCTGAAATGGAAATACCCATTTTGGAAACAGAACTTGCTCCAAAAACGGTACAATCAAGAGTTTCAGTATCTTCGCCCCTACAACAGTCCAAAAAAGAATCAGAAAGAATGGTTAGAGTCTCGGCAGAAAGACTCGAAAGTCTAAACAATCTATCTAGTAAATTGATTCTCGAACGTAATGCTGCAATTTTGCGTTTGAGCCAACTACAAAACTATGTAGGCTTGACTAGAGAAAGAATGCGTCGCCTCGAACAGTCTAGTAGTAAACTACGAAAACTCTATGACTGGGCATCGTTGGAAGGAATGATTCCTGCTGTCCAATCTGAACTAGTTACCATTAATAATTCTTGGGAAAAATCTCCTAATTCAACAGCTGAAAAATTTGATTCCCTAGAAATGGATCGTTATACCGATCTACACCTATTATCTCAAGAACAAATGGAAACCATTGTTCAACTACAAGAGGTGACTGCCGATATTGACCTGGGTATTCAGGAAATGGGTCAGGTAATTCGCAATTTTAGTTATACTACCCGCGAACTGCAACAAAACGTAACGCGATCGCAAATGCGTCCTTTTTCTGAACTAGTGGGACGTTTTCCCCGACTAATCCGCGATTTATCAACCCAACACAATAAAGAAGTCGATCTGGTAATTGAAGGAAAAACAACCTATATCGATCGCCAAGCTCTAGAATTACTGAGCGATCCTTTGACCCATCTTTTGAGGAATGCCTTCGATCACGGTCTAGAAGATGCTCAAACCCGCAGTTCAGCAGGGAAAGATCCTAAAGGTACGATCTTCTTAAATGCAATGCAGCAGGGAAACCAAACTATCATCACTGTTAAAGATGATGGGGGAGGAATCAACACAGAAAAAATTCGCGATCGCCTGTTAAAGCTAGGCTTTTCTAAAACTCAAGTTAATCAAATTTCGGAAACTGACATATTAGACGCTATTTTTGAGCCTGGATTTAGTACCGCCGAGCAGGTTACTGAATTGTCTGGTCGTGGTGTTGGTATGGACGTTGTACGCTCTAATTTACAGCAAATTAGAGGTAACATTCAGGTTAAAACTGAGTTAGGTAAAGGAACAACTTTTACTATTTCTGTTCCTCTATCTTTACTAGTATTGAGAGTAGTAATTGTCGAAAGTGCAGGGATGGTATTTGCTATTCCTGTTAACACTATCAAGGAAATTGTTCATTACGATCCTGAATTAGTTGTTCGAGAAGGAGACACAGAACAAATGATTTGGGGCGAAAAATCAGTTTCTTTAGTCCGTCTAGCGGAAAGTTTTAAATTTAAACGTCCTA
The DNA here is from genome assembly GCA_963799375.1 of uncultured cyanobacterium. Lineage (GTDB taxonomy): Bacteria > Cyanobacteriota > Cyanobacteriia > Cyanobacteriales > Xenococcaceae > Waterburya. Next base: position 540,262 of record CAWCWY010000001.1, on the reverse strand, counting down.
GTAAACCGTTTGAAATGGAAGGAAATCCCAAGATTGATACACCTACTGTATTAGTCTTTGAAGAAAACTCTCAGCTACAGGGAATTTATCTAGAAAAATATTGGAATGAGCAAGAAGTTGGTATTCGACCAGTCAAAACCTCCATTGCCTTATTCCCAGGCTTTACTGGATCTACAGTGTTGGGTGATGGACGAGTAATTCCTCTGATTGAACCTATTGCTTTGAGCAAAGGAATTGCTAAACAAAAAATAGCTGCTTTATCTAAGTCAAAAGTGTCTGAAGACAAAAATGGCTTTTCTGGTTTCAATTTCTCTGCTGCCAATACTTCCACCATTTTAGTTGTTGATGATTCGGTTAATGTTAGGCGTTATTTAGCGGGAATTTTGGAACACAACGGTTATCAAGTTGAGGAAGCTAAAGATGGTCAAGATGCAGTAGATAAGTTACTCAATGGACTTAAGATAGACGCAATGATTTGCGACGTGGAAATGCCTCGTCTTGATGGCTATGGAGTACTCACGGAAGTTAAGTCTGAACCAAAGTTAAAACATATTCCCATTGCTATGTTGACTTCTCGTAGTAATGACAAGCATCGCAAATTAGCTATGAAGTTGGGCGCATCGGCTTACTTCTCTAAACCGTTCAACGAGCAAGAGATGTTACAGGCTTTGGGTAAGTTGATTGTTAGTGTTTAGTTGTCATAGACAAGATTTGCCTTGTCTATAGCCTAATGTTTCAATAACATTGTAATTTCTTTTGTATTACGTACAAAGTACTTTATAATAAATGACTCATGTAAAGGATAAAAAAATGAGTCTTAAAGAACAGATAGGAGAAGACATCAAAACAGCAATGAAGGCAAAGGATAAAATTCGCCTTCAGACAGTTCGTGGCATTAAAAAAGCGATTTTGGACAAAGAAGTAGAACTTCGACCCAAAGGTCTAGATAGTCTGACACCAGAGCAAGAAATAGAATTGCTTTCTCAGCAGGCAAAACAACGTCGTGACTCAATCGAACAGTTTACCAATGCTGGCAGAGAAGAGTTAGCCGAAAAAGAAGCTCAAGAACTAGCTATTATTGAGACTTATCTACCAGAACAAGTAAGCGATGAAGAAATAGCAAGTATTATCGATCGCATTATTGCTGATTCTGGTGCATCTACCATGAAAGACTTGGGTAAGGTGATGGGACCTGCAATGAAAGAACTTAAAGGCAAAGCTGACGGCAAAAAAATCCAAGAATTAGTTAAAAGCAAACTTTCTTAGCTCGGTCAATTCTTGTTCGTAGTTAGCGGTTAATAATAGTAAGGTGGGTAGTTACCCACCTTATTTACTTTTATATAGTTTAAATTAATAGCTCAAAGCTTTTTTAGGCTTTGGGTTTGAGAAAAACTAAAGCTTGTCGCCAGATAAGTGTTTGTTGGTTGTAATGATCTACTAGACAAAGAGAATTGGCATCCTGCCATAAAATTTTGCCAACAATCAAGTCGTCTGTGATTAGTTTGAGTTCTACTTCTTGCTTGTCTTTGATATAATTTTGGACTTGTCTTATACCAGGCAGGGATGTATCAAATTCAGTCATTTTTTCAATTTTTGTATTCTTTTAGGAAAATCACAGATGGTAATCGAGTTTAGCAAATACCAAGGATTAGGCAATGATTTTATTTTGATCGATAATCGTCATTCTGCCGATCCCATAATAACCCCAGAGCAAGCCGTTAAAATGTGCGATCGCCATTTTGGGATTGGTGCAGACGGTGTAATCTTCGCCCTACCAGGACAAGAAGATACAGAATACACCATGAGAATATACAATTCTGACGGTTCTGAACCAGAAATGTGTGGTAATGGCATTCGTTGTCTAGCTAAGTTTATCGCTGATTTATCTGAGAACACCGAAGTTAATAAATCTTACAGAATCCATACTCTAGCTGGGGTGATTATTCCAAAATTGGAAAGTAATGGGGAAGTTACCGTAGACATGGGCGAACCCCAATTAACTCCAGCCAAAATACCCACCACAATTAATACTACTGATGACGACCGAGTAGTGGCTCAACCGTTGGAAGTGAACGATCGCATTTGGTCTGTCACTACCGTTAGTATGGGCAATCCTCACTGCATTACCTTTGTTGAAGATAGCGATCGCATTGAGTTAGAAAAAATTGGTCCACTGTTTGAAAATCATTCTGTATTCCCTCAGCGTACTAATACTGAATTTATCCAGGTAGTAAGACCAAACTATATCAAAATGAGAGTTTGGGAAAGGGGTGCTGGTATTACCCTCGCCTGTGGTACGGGTGCTTGTGCTTCTGTTGTGGCTGGAGTCTTAAACGATAAGTGCGATCGCGCTACTACTGTTGAATTACCAGGGGGCTGCTTACAAATTACTTGGTCAGCAACGGATAATCATATTTACATGACTGGTCCTGCAACGGAAGTATTTAAAGGAAAATATTAGGCTTTTTTTTATGTAGCAGCTAGTAGTTTTGCTTTCGCAGGGCTACTAACTGCTCATTTTTTTTATTGAACTTATTGATTATTATTTGCAATAGAGAACGGAAAATAGTATATTATATTAGGTGATTTTAACTGAGAAATTTATCAAGCACTATGAGTACAAGCAAGAGCAAGGGTATTCCAGAGTGGCAATCAAACAAAATGAAAAACCTAATCAACGAAAGATGGCAAGAAGTCTGGGTAATTGTCGAAGCAAGAGAAAGGGACAAAGATTAAACTAATTACTCACCTGCAAATCGACGATTGAGGGCAAATGATTTCAATCGTGACTATTAGAAAATATTTAGCTCAACAATTGCCCAAAGTAGCCAGAAAGCTGGTTCTTCTTCCAAAAAAATAGCGCGATACTCAGCAGTTGTAGCGATCTCTGAAAGCTTAATATCTTTGATTGGGTAGGGTAAACTATACGCCTTTCAGACTAGAACCAGGTCACGTCTCTATATGCGGAGCGAGAAAGGTGTTGATTCCATACTCTGCGTAATCGCGATTAAACTTTACAATATAAGACTGGCGCATTTTATAGAAGAAATAGCAATGAGCGATTTTGATTACGACTTAATTATTATTGGTGCGGGTGTTGGTGGACACGGTGCAGCACTCCATGCGGTTAAAAGCGGTTTGAAAACGGCAATTATTGAAGCGGGGGATATGGGCGGTACTTGTGTTAACCGTGGCTGTATTCCTTCCAAGGCGTTGCTAGCTGCTTCTGGCAGAGTGAGAGAATTTGCTGACAGTAATCACCTACAGGACATGGGTATCCAATTAGGTGGGGTGCAATTCGATCGTAGCGCGATCGCCGACCATGCTACTAATTTGGTTAATAAAATTCAGGGAGATTTAACTAACAGTCTTAAGCGTCTCAAGGTAGACATTATTCGTGGTTGGGGCGAACTTGCTGGAACGCAAAAAGTTAAAGTATCTGGGGAAGGTGGAGATAAAACCTATACCGCTAAAGAAATCATGCTTTGCCCTGGATCTGTGCCTTTTGTACCTAGAGGTATAGAAATCGATGGTAAAACTGTCTTTACTAGTGATAATGCCGTTAAGTTAGAATCTCTTCCTGATTGGATTGCAATTATTGGTAGTGGTTACATTGGTTTAGAATTTTCTGATGTTTACACTGCTTTAGGTTGTGAAGTAACCATGATCGAAGCATTGGATACATTAATGCCTGGGTTCGATCCAGATATTGCTAAAATTGCTAAAAAAATATTGCTAGATCAGCGAGACATTGAGACTTACAAAGGTGTCTTTGCGACTAAAATAACTCCAGGCGCACCAGTACAAATTGAATTAACCGATGCCAAGACTAAAGAAGTAGTCGAAGTCTTAGAAGTAGATGCTTGTTTAGTGGCAACTGGGCGTATTCCTGCAACTAAAAAGCTAGGTTTAGAAACCTTGGCGATTGGAATCGATAAGCGTGGCTTTATTCCCGTCAACGATAAGATGCAGGTGTTGCGTGATGGCAAACCAGTACCTCATCTTTGGGCAGTAGGAGATGCTACTGGTAAAATGATGCTGGCTCATGCTGCTTCTGGACAAGGAGTTATCGCCGTTGAAAATATGTGCGGAGACGATAAAGAAATAGATTATCGTTGCATTCCTGCTGCTGCCTTTACCCACCCTGAGATTAGCTATGTTGGTTTGACCGAAGCCCAAGCCAAAGAATTAGGGGAAAAAGAAGGCTGGAAAGTAGCTACAGTAAAATCATTCTACAAAGGAAATTCCAAAGCTTTAGCCGAGGGAGAAACAGAAGGTGTGGCGAAAGTAATTTATCGCCAGGATACAGGGGAGTTATTAGGAGTACACATCATTGGTATTCATGCTTCGGATTTGATTCAAGAAGCAGCTAATGCGATCGCCAAACGAGAAGCTGTACAAAACCTTTCCTTTAATATTCACACTCATCCCACTCTTTCTGAAGTCCTTGACGAAGCCTACAAACGCGCTCAAGTAGTTGGAGTTTAATCAATCAATGGGGAGAGAATCAACTCTCTTCCCTCTAGACGCATATATATACATATATAAATTACACTGCCAAATTTTGTTCAGGGATAAGATATTCTAGTGAAAACTAGTATTTGGGAGTTAAGCCGATTAATCGCGATGGCTGGTCATTAAATCAGAGAAGTCCTCAGGCAATTGCCAATTTCATGCCTTTCTGGGGATGGTTTTACAAACATTATTTCCGAGTTGAGACAGAGGGATGGCATCATATCCCCTCTCAACAAGTTTTATTGGTTGGCTCTCATAATGGTGGTTTTCTAGCACCAGATATGATTATGACCATGTACGACTGGTTTCATAATTTTGGTACAGAACGACTAGTCTATGGTTTGATGCACCCCTATGTTTGGAAACTAAATCCTAGTTTTGCTAAACTGGCGGAGAAAACGGGCGCAATTGAAGCCCATCCTAAAATGGCGATCGCAGCGTTGCAAGAAAATGCTAGCGTACTAGTCTATCCTGGTGGCGTACAGGATGTTTTTCGTCCTCACTCTCAAAGACACAAGATTAATTTTGCAGGACGTAAAAGCTTTATTAAACTGGCTCTAAAGTACGAAGTGCCAATTATTCCCATTATCTCTACTGGCGCACATGATACCCTGATTATTTTAGATGATTTTTACGACCTAGCCCAACAATTTCATCAAATGGGTATGCCTTGGTTATTCGACCTCGATCCCCAGGTATTTCCTATTTATTTAGGTTTACCTTGGGGAATTAGTATTGGTCCTCTGCCTAATATTCCTCTGCCGATAAAGATTAGGACGCGAATATGCCCTCCAATTATCTTTGCCAAATATGGTGCAGAATCAGCCAAAGATCGTCAATATGTGGATGCTTGTTACGATATCGTCGTTGCCCAGATGCAGGAACAATTAAACGATTTATCTAGTAATATCTCATAGCAATATTAGACCGTAATCTCTTATTAAACTAAGCGGGTTTTTATCAGACTCTATCTTAAGTCTTTGACGAAGTCTACAAACGCGATTGGGTGGTTGGCGTTTAACTATCTTCCAATAAGCTGATTACGGGAGGATTGGCTATTCCCCCGTAATTGATTTACTTAATTTTTATTAATGCGATCGCGATCTTCCAAACGATTTACCTCGGTCGATTCTGCTGGTGCTTTTGACACTTCTGCGATAGTCAGGTTGCTCTGATTAATTCCCGTAACTGGTGCTGCGGTAGTCATTATCTTCGTTCTACTCTGAGATTTCCAGTGTTGGTATTGAAGTAGGGGGAAAGATGCTACTTTTTTCGCCAAAGCCCAGAAGAATACATAGCTAGCAATCAAGCGTTCAAAGGCACTAAAGCGTGATTCTCTTAATTCTTCAATGAGGGCTTTTTGAGCGTCAGCATTTTTATCTTGGAAGTAATAAGCGTCCTTGTGAAAATAAAAGCACTCGTCGCTACTTTCCAAAACAATCGCATCGCGGAAACCTTTTTGAGCTATGGCAGGATTAGAGCCTATCACCACCACTTCTGGTCCAACATTCACATTTCTGACTCCATCTGCCTGCTTTCCAGCCATAATTACCGCATTTTGCTGCTGCTTTAGTTTGAGACTTCTTCTGCCGTCTGGTACGCCTAGAAAAAGTAAAGTACCCCTAACTACTCGATGCCCAAAGTCGTGTAGTAAATCGTCTTCGGGGTTTGCTCCGTGAACTTCTAATGAGGCAATACCATAGCTAAGAGAAAACAGTTTGCTAACATAATTTTTCAAGATTTGGTTTACCCAGGGTACATCACCGATGACTAAAGATCTTTTACCAATTCTGGCAAATAGCTGTCTACCTTGAAAATATCGTAATCCCAAAGTCCACAGCCACGAACCAAAAATATAAACGCCAATATCAGCTAAAGCGATCGCTGGATCGATGAGCTTTGAGTAAAAACCAGTCGGACGGTATCTGAGTCACCCAAGCAAAAAGTCGCCAAATTGTCTTAAATAGGGGAATTGTATAGCCAAAAGGAATTGCCCAGCCAACCGTCACTAGGACATATAAAGAGTGAATCGCCCAGGCTAAGGGAGTTTCAGTGATATGCCATGCCCATTGACGACCACCAGCAATTAGTTTCTGTTGAATGGAAGATTTAATTACTTTTCCTGTGGGAGTTGCACCCATAATCTGTACCGCGCTGAGATCGATAAAGTCGTCTCGCATTTTCTCTAATACGGCAATACTTTCAGGTGCGATAGTCATGCCAAAGGGATTGGAGTTAGGAAAAGACTGTCTGAGTTTTTTGGCAATATGAAATAATAGCTCTGTAAAGGTCTGCTGTGCTGCTGCAACTGTTAAAGTAGCTGCTTCTGCGGTTCTACGCCCGCTACCGTTGACAAAGACTTTATGACGTTCGCGATGAGAATTGTCTTCATTAGTCGATCGCTTGAGTTTGATAACTGAAGAACCTAAAAAGCTGCCTAATTCCCCAGTCAAAATAAACATTTCGCCAATTATTCCCTGACGATATAGTCGATCGAAGGTGTTGATTGCCTGTACGGTAGGGAAAGTCTGACCTGATTGCGTTACCGCTAGGATAATTGAATCTCGATCCAATCCTAGACTGTCATAGTCATACTTCATCACCTGTAGGATTTCATTAGCTGATATGCTTTTAACGTTAAACCAAGGCAAAATAATTTTTAAGTCTTGGGCAAATCTTTCCCCCAACCAAAGACTGTTTTCTACTCCAACGATGAGCATATCCACCTTGGGAAGCCTGGTTGATTCAGATAGTCCAGTCCGCACCATTTGTTGCTGTTTTTGCTCTAGTTTCAGTGCTTTTTTACAAAGTAGCTCTACCAAATAATCACCACTCTGACAATTAATCGATGCTGGATTTTGCCAGTTTGCCCTAATCTCTTCCAAAATAGCGGGTATTTCTTGATTATCGCTCTTAACTGGATCTTTGGTATTGTTTTGGGGATATTTTACGTGGGGCAGATAGGGATGATTTTCCATGGAGATCCAGCGATCTCTTAGCTCTGTAGGGGTAATATTACGGCGATCGCTTAGGGAATAAATCTCAATTTCATTAGCACTTACCTGTGCCACCTCTCCTGTTTTTTGATCTAAATCTAAACGAAAAGATTCGGGAAGATTTAGCAAGACAGAATCAACTGCTGCTGGCTCTGAAGCATAGACCATATAACCTTCTTGCCAATTGAAGCCAACGGATATTGGTTGACCCTGCGCGCTGAGTACTAACCGCTCTTTATCTAGGGTGGAAACCACTACTAAGCCAAAACTTCCTTCTGCCCCTGACATAAAGGTTTTAACTGCTAAATTAGCATCGTTGTGGAAAAAAGCATGAATTGCTGTCCTCACAAAGTTTACTTTTTTCTGCCAAGCCCACTCCTCGATAGAACTATGGTTTGTCGCCTGTAAGATGTCGTGTTCTAAACGGCATAGGTATTGACCAAAAGAAGGAGAGTTGGGCGCAGCCAAAAGCCGACGATATAGTAAGAAAGTTTGCTCGAATATCTCTACCCAGCCATCTATCTCTTCTTTTGTAGGGGTAGTATCGGGAGCTTCGCGACTGGGTGCTCGATCGCCAAAAGCAGCTCCAACCGATTCGGCGATCGCTAAATGATAAGCCAATCTGATGGAGGCATACCACATTCCTTTAGTAATCAGAAAATCCATCATGCCAGCAATCTTAGGTGAATCTCCTTGAGTATAGTTGGGAGTCTGCAACACTCTTTCTAGCCATAGGCCTAACTCTTTGTTGTCTACTTCTTCACCATACAGCTTCCAGCTATCAAAGTCGCCATTGTGGGTGATGCGATGATTAACATTAATACTTTGACAGATCCACTGTCCTTGAATAAATTGCCAGACATTTTCCTCTCTTGCAGCCATCCATTCATGCCAGTGGGTTTCTAATATGGCTGGAGGACCACTTGTACCAAAACGATAGTGCCAGACTCCTGTAACCGAATGTTCTAAAGGTATGAGTTTAGCCGATTTTGCTTTTGTTCTTTCCGCTGCAAAAGCTGTTTCTAAGGAGTTGGTTAGGTTGTCTCTCTTTTTATTGACGACTTTTTTACCCACGAATACAGTTCTGTTTTGGCGATCGCTGGCAAAGGTCAATCCTCCTCCTGCTTGTTCCCCTCGAATCTCTGTTTCTCGTGCCATCAAATAGTACATATTGAGCATCCTTTCTGGCAGCAGCAGGGGTTCGTCCGACTCCTGGCGTTGACAGATAAAGCCAAAATTACCGCAATAGAAGTTATTTGCTACTCCTGTAAAAAACGCCAGCACGTCGGAAAGGGAGCAACAGGCGATCGCTAAATTGGCAATAATAAAGGCTTGCCAGAAAAATATAGAGAGGTAATCCCAATCGGCTTGAACGATCGAGTTCTTTCCCTGTCCTGTATAAATCCACGAGAGTATAACTGCCAGTAAATTTAAACCAATGCCACCCATGGCTTTAAACCTAATTTTCCCAGGAGTAGGATCTCCTGCTGACAACCAAAGGCATTCGGTTGAATTTTTTGTGGGAATAAAGATTGGGGAAAAGGGCAGTAAAGATTTAAAGACTGTTTTGATACTTCTGTGTTCGAGAATATTGCTAAGTTGTACGGCGGATAATCGTCGATCGCAAATAGCGATCGCTAAAGAATGTCCTAAACCATGAATCGAAATTGCAATGTTCCAAATTGATCTTAAAGTGACGACGATCACAAAAAGTAACAAACAAAACGCTGATAGGCTAAGATTTCTGCCAACAAATGTACACAACAAAATTGAACCAATCTCGAAAAATATTTTATTCATAAATAACTAAGCTGCCACTAGAAAAAGGGTGCTGTTAAGCCAATTGAACTATTTGTTAATAATGAAAATAAGAGCTGTAATTTTAGCTGTATTTAAATAGTAAGCAATCGATTAATCGCAAATAAAAAAAAACGGCTATATCTAGACGATAGAGTAAAGCACTTAATATCTTCTCAATATGCTATAGATAAGGTTTAAAATTGACTACCATCTATAATAGTATGTTTTCTACAATGGTATATTTTTGCCAACTGTATTCAGACCTGAAATATAAGGAAATCATAACAATGATATCTTCTAAGTATTTCTGTGACAAAAAAAATAATTAGCCAAAGAGCTGATGTTATGACTTTTTTACTTTCAAAAAATAATAATGACTGAATATGAAGTAAGAAGCGTTTTGAAAGACAAATTTGATTTCAGATTTATAGATAACTATGTTAAAAGCAGCAAAATTTTAAAAATGTGTGATTTTATAATTGAATTTTAGATTTGATATTTGCAAAGTCACTTATTAATTTTGATTCTCGATTTTCTCTCAAGACAGTGCAGGACGGTCTTTCCGTACAATCAACGACATCTTGTAAATATTTATAACTAACATTCTCAGTATTTTTACTGGACATTCGATATTTTTATGGTTATAAAGTTCATATGAAGTTTGTATGAAGGAAATATAAACCAGTCAGAAAAACTCGAATAGAAATAATGGGGCAAATTTCTGCCTCCGCCTTAAGCGCGAGATACGCCGAATTTAGTTCGGCTTGTAGAATCGCGCTGTTAAGTATTACTGGAAAAATCTCGATTGGGATTTATCTGAAACCAGGTGTCGATCGACCGAGGTATGATTTCTTGCCTTCCCTGTCCTTTACCAACTTGAAAAGGCTAAAAGCTACGAAAATTTTTAGACCGACTTCAAACCCTAAATCAAGTATGAAAGCATTTTTGCGCCAATTATATCGCCAACTTACTCTGATTGTTTCTTGGTGTTTATTAACTACAGCTTTAACAGGTATTATTGCTGGATTAAACTACCGTTTAATTCAACTGCCCGATCGAGTTGTTGAGATTTTGATTAGTCTTCATCAAGGTGCATTCTTAGGAGATAAGATTGCGCCGATATATGTTTTATTACTCGGTTTGGGGATATTTTCTCTGGGTTTAAAAGTAATAGTTGAGGGCAGATACAATCTGTTGTTTCAGTCACTACCACCTACTATAGCCAACGTCTGTAGATGGATTGTTTTGATTCTATTAATTCCCCTAGCTATATGCGTAGAAACAGGAGTAGCCTATCGATTGGGGACAGATTGGCTTGGTATGTCTAGCAGTGAAACCGCAGCATTTTTATCAGTTCATGGAGGTTCGTTTTCCCAAACGCTGTTAAGTATTTTTTATTTACTAGCAGCGACAATAACATTAATAACAATATTAATTTTGAGTCAAAAACACAATAGGATTCCTCAAAAACAGGTTCGACAGACTTTGCAACAGGAGTTTAGAACCCGTTCAGCTCAAAATTCTCTTCCTAATAAAGTTCTCTTTGGTAGGCTGACAGTTATTTGTGTGTTAATAGCGTTGTTGGGCATTCTCTACTACACCACATCGGCGTTATTGGTAGCGATCGCAATTATGGTTATTATTACGATTTTTTCCTTAGCAATTTTATACAAGAAATTTGTCGAAGACTGGCAGCAGCAAAAGTCAACCTCAACCATACCCTACAAACAAGAAGCTGAAAGCATAACAATACTCAAGGCAATTCCAGACTCGATGTTACGCATATCCCAAAATGGTGTATGTCTTAGCTATATGCCAGCAAAAGAAGCAACATCCTTTGTGTTGTATGGCAACATTGTTAACCAACACATTAGCGAATTTTTAGCTCCAGAGATAGCAGGACAATTTATGGCATCTACCCGATTGTCTTTGCAGAACTGGTTCTACAAATATTTGTCGCTTTCCGATATCAGTTGATAATAAAGAACAATACTATGAAGCTAGAATTACACCTATTGGAGAGACTGAGGTTCTTATTTTAGTTCGCGAAATTGCTAGTGTAGATGGTGCGTTTGTTGCAACACAACTGCCGATCTCCAAAGAAAATACTCAATTATTAAAGATATTAACTGAGTCAGAATTTATCCAAGTATTAGAAACAACGCTGTTAAATGATAAAGACAGAGATCGTATTTTGCTCTGTTTGACGATGGATGAAGAAACCAATAACGCTGATGCTTTTGCGAGAAAGGACGCTTCGTCCGCATCTCAGTCTGCCATAAATGAGGCGGAAACAGTCGGGTCAGTTGCGGACAAGTCCTTACTCGACCATATTCCACGCCGTGATATACCTTCGGATAAAGGTGCGATCGATGATAATTTAATCTCTGAGATTGCAACTCATATAAATTTTTTATTTCCATCAAGCATCATTTCTCGTATCGATCGCCATAACTTAATTATATTGGTAAGCGATCGCACTATGGAAACAATATCAACGTCAGTTGACGATTTACATCGCAACTTGAATGAGCTGCTTGCTATCTGGCAAAACAATTCCCAGTCAATCAAATTTAACATTGCTCTGCTAGAAATCAATGCCGATAATTCAGACGCAGTTGCTTTGATTGATGCTGCTAGAGCAGCTTGTCAAATGGCGAAGCAGAAGATTAATTTCAAAACCTTTTGGTAGGCAAATGCTTAACCCGCGATCGAATAGACCTTTATAATCAAAAAAAACCCACGTCATAAATGCGTGGGAAATAAAAAAATATTCAATCGGTTAATAAGCTGTAAACCAAAAATCTAGATTTCAGCTAGAACTTCTTTTGCGATCGCAATAGTCTTGTCAATATCTTCATCAGTGTGAGCCAAAGAAGTAAAACCAGCCTCAAACTGAGAGGGGGCGAAATAAACACCTCTTTCTAACATACCGCGATGAAAACGACCAAATTTCTTCATGTCTGAAGTTTTAGCATCATCGTAGTTATGAACTTCTTTACCTGTAAAGAACATACCAAACATGGCGCTGATGCTACCACCAGTCACTTCATGACCAGTTTCTCTAGCTGCATTCAACAAGCCTTTAGATAATTTACTAGTAATGCGGTCTAACTGTTCGTAAGTCCCTGGTTTGTTTAGTAATTCAAGGGTTTTAATTCCCGCAGTCATTGCCAAAGGATTACCAGATAAAGTACCTGCTTGGTACATAGGTCCTGCTGGTGCAACCATCGACATAATATCTGCGCGTCCACCATAAGCACCGACAGGTAAACCACCACCGATAACTTTACCCAAGGTAGTTAGATCGGGAGTTACACCAAATCTTTCTTGCGCGCCACCGTAGGCAATGCGAAAACCAGTCATTACCTCATCAAAAACAAGCAGTGCGCCGTGTTCTTTAGTTATTTCCCGCAAGCCTTCCAAGAAGCCAGCATCAGGAGTCACAAACCCAGAGTTACCAACTACAGGTTCTAAAATAACTCCAGAAATTTGATCGGGATGTTCGGCAAATAGTTTTTTGACTGTTTCTAAGTCGTTATAAGGTGCAGTTAAAGTATTAGCAGTAGTGGATTTAGGAACTCCAGGAGAATCGGGCAAACCTAAAGTAGCTACACCTGAACCAGCTTTCACAAGGAACATATCCGCATGACCGTGATAGCAGCCTTCAAACTTAAGAATTTTGTCTCTACCAGTAAAGGCACGCATTAAGCGCAAAACAGACATACAGGCTTCTGTACCTGAGTTAACGAAGCGCACTACGTCAATGCTGGGAACAGCATCAATGACCATTTCTGCCAAAACATTTTCTAAAGCACAGGGCGCACCAAAGCTAGTGCCTTTCTCTAAGGCTGCGTGTAAAGCTTCAATTACGACAGGGTTAGCATGACCGCAAATTGCAGGACCCCAAGTGCCAACATAATCTATATATTGGTTGCCATCGACATCCCAAATATAAGCACCTTTAACACGATCAAATACGATAGGCTGACCACCAACGGATTTAAAAGCTCTTACTGGGGAATTAACTCCACCAGGCATTAATTTTTGAGCAGCACTAAAAATTTCTTCTGATTTAGCTGTTTTAAAGGAAGTTGTAGAAACCAATATGTTCTCCTTTAATTAGAGTGTGTGTGAGTAAGTATCTTTAAAATAAAGATAAAATTTTTTGTAAAGACGTATAAAGTCAATGACCTACTATTATCCTACGGATGTTAGACCGCAAACGGGTCATAATATGAAGATTTTTTAATTATTGAGTTTTTACAAATATAAAAACGGTGTAAATAACTGCTATTGACGGTAATTTACTCGATCTTTGGGAAACAATTCCCAAAAAATACCCCATAAGCAGGAATTTAGACAGTATTGTCGTATCTGCGATTAATAAAATCTGTTTCGTTGGCTTCTTGGCAGTTTGGGTAATCTAAAAGATCTGCGATGCAATGGTTCAGGACGAAGATTAAACAGAGGTATCAGAAGTTGCTTTTGGCATTTACGGCTGAACCCTGTCTTCGGCAACGATTACAGTATGGTTGAGCTAAAATCCTAAAAATCTTTAATTCTCTAATTTTTTCTACATTCGTGTAAGAGATGTCTTGATTTTCGGCATATTTAACAATGACGAACAGCTTTTTTTGAGTTTTGATATTAATAGGTGACAAATTAACTAACTATTAATCAATTTAAATATCTAATGTTCAATAACAATGGGAAGGCTTTTCAAGACATTTTAATTGTCGATGATACTTTGGCGAATCTCAAAGTTTTATCAGAAACCTTAACTAGTCATGGCTACGAAGTTCGGGCTGTCAAGAGCGGAAAAACTGCTTTGACTGCTATTAAAGCTATGCCACCGAGTCTTATTTTGCTAGATATTAATATGCCAGAAATTGATGGTTATCAAGTATGTCAGACTCTCAAAGTTGACGAAATTACTCGTCATATTCCTATCATCTTTCTTACTGCCTCTAATGAAGCCAAAGATAAAGTAAAGGCATTTGCTTGTGGCGGTGCAGACTATATTGCCAAGCCGTTTCAAGTTGAAGAAGTTATAGCTCGTGTTAAAAACCAGTTAAATATACAAGATGCTTATGCTCAAATCCGTCAGCTAAATGCAGAATTAGAACAAAAAGTTCAGGAACGTACCAAATTTCTCAATCAAAAACTTAACGAATTAGAACAGACAAAAAAAGTTCTCCACAACACTTTTTATGATCCTCTCACAGATTTACCTAATCGAACCTCATTAGGTAAATATTTGGAACAGGCAATGCTCCAAATTAGAAATGATAAAAATTATAGTTTTGCAATACTTTTTATTGATTGTAACTGGGATGATTTAGGTCAATCGGAAAGTAACCTAACAGAACATAAATTGATTTTGGCAGTTGTTAAAAGAATTTTGTCTTCCATCCGTGAGGTGGATACTCTTGCACGTATTGGCAACAGCAAATTTGTCGCTTTATTACCAGAAATACCAGATATTCACCATGCTACTTATCTTGCAGAACAAATTCACCAACAGTTCGCTACTCCATTGAGCATTACTCGGCAACAAATAGAAGTGGATGCAAATATTGGTATTGTTTTGGGTACAAAAAGCTACAAACAATATGCTCAAATTGTTAATGATGGCAAATTGGCTGCCTCTCAAGCTGGAAAAAAAGGGAAAAATAAACATCATTTATTTAGCAGCAGTCAAAAACTAGTTTCCAAATAATAAATCGAAAATTATTTATTATTCATTGAGAACATTTTAGGATTGATAAAACTTTGAGTATACTGTTGAGTTACAGTCAAAACTCCGATAGAATCTAGTGGTTTATAAATAACATCTATTGCTCCAGAGATTTTTCGACGAAATTTATCAACTATTCCTTCTTTTTCACTCATAATAATAATAGGAATATCTTCAAAGCCTGGCATTCTTTTTATTTGAGCGCATAGTTCATAGCCATTTGCATCAGGCATAATCCCATTAATAAAAATAAGTCTAGGTTTATTTTCTAATAACACAATTAGAGTTTTTGCTCCATCTTTAACAGAAATTATTCGATAGCCAATGGGGTTTAAAAGTTGGGTGATATGCTGACAAACTTGAGGATTGTCATCGACGCATATAATTAAAGGTAGGTCTGATTCTCGAACATAATCTCTATTTCTATTGATATACTGAGCATTTACTTCTTGATTGCTAGGGGAAAAATATAAATTGGGTAACTGTCGATCGGGAATTTTTTGTAAAGCGATCGCTTGAGTTGCAATATGTGGTGATAAGTTGTTGGCAATGGTTATCAAATCTTGCTTACTAGCCAAAGATAAATCTCGAATAGTCTTTTGTCCATCAATAAATATGAATAGCTTCTGATAGAGATCGAAATCATTTATAGCTTTTTTTAGCTTAGTAATATCCTGAATTACGGGAGCTAGGTTTGGTGAATAATTGGCAATTTTAATATGTTGCCAATTATCTAATAATGATTCTAGACGATAGCTAACTTGGGAGTAGTCAAGATTAACAACTGGATTGTCAAATAAAGGGCTATTTAAAATAGCTCCCATTTGATTTCCCTTAGTTGCAAAAATAATTTTTATTTTATATTTTCTCTCGTTAACTATATAACAATCAAACAAAACTTCTTTTATTATCTCTTGAACAATTTCACTTAATTGCTCTTTACTTATGTGCTTTCTTTTATATAAAACATTAAGAAACAAAAACTCCCACAATTCAGATATTTCTTGTTCTCTTAATTTAATTTCTCGATCGTTAATTTTGGGACAAAATTTATTGATTAAGCGATGCAATCTTCTAAATCGATGATTATTACTACTTGCCCAAACCAGACTACCTTTTTTAAAATAAAAGCTCCAATTATCATGATTAGCTGTAGAAATATATATTTTGCAATTTTGGCGTAAATTGACAGCATTTTTGAAGTGAGATTTTATTTCTTTTATATAGTCACTAGAAGCATTCATTGTTTCAAAATTAAGTATAGTAAACTAGCAAGGATTTATGGCATATAGAAAGCCACTAAATAGCAAAATAACGAATATCTGAGTATCTTAAAATAATGCTATATATCAGCTATAGCTGCATCTATTAATGAACCTATAGATATCTGGCTATATTCATGCAGTTAACTTATTTTATCAATCAGTTTTAGCTATGTAAGCGGTATAATTACTATTGTTTTGATAAATTTATGGTGAGAAAAAAAACAGCTAAATTAGAATAAAACAAGCAAGTAATATTTCAAAGACCCAGGTGTTACAAAATGATTTTATGTCGATAGATAAATCTCAAATAAAAGCAGCAGCACTAGACATTGGATTTCATTTAGTAGGTATTGCTGCAATAGATGATTATCAAGACAATACTCTTGATAATCTCAAAAATTGGTTGGATTCAGGATATCAAGCCGATATGGCATGGATGAATAATCCTAAAAGAGAAGATATCCACGCTTTTATGCCCGAAGTGCGATCGCTTATCTCCGTCGCACTAAACTACTACACCCCCCATCAACATTCTGACGATCCAGAGATAGGTAAGATTTCTCGCTATGGCTGGGGAAGAGACTACCATAAAGTTATGGGCAAAAAACTCAAAGCTTTGTGCCTTTGGTTGCGATCGCAAGATGAATCGATTGTCACTCGCCATTGCGTAGATACTGCTCCTGTACAAGATAAAGTTTGGGCGCAACGGGCGGGAATAGGTTGGCTGGCTAAAAACGGTAACGTAATTACCAAACAATATGGCAGTTGGGTATTTTTGGGAGAAATTTTAACTAATCTAGAGTTACCTCCCGATCCAGTTCATACTAGTCACTGCGGTACTTGTACTCGCTGTATTTCCGCTTGTCCAACGGGAGCAATAGTTAAGCCCCATGTAGTTGATGCTAATCGTTGTATTGCGTAT
This sequence comes from uncultured cyanobacterium, assembly GCA_963799375.1. GTDB lineage: Bacteria > Cyanobacteriota > Cyanobacteriia > Cyanobacteriales > Xenococcaceae > Waterburya. Next base: position 523,024 of record CAWCWY010000001.1, on the reverse strand, counting down.
CATACGATTGAAAATCGAGATCGAGAATTACCCCTAGAAATTGCTGATAACTTATCAGGTTGGGTAGCAGGATGTGATATTTGTCAAGATGTTTGTCCTTGGAATCAGCGTTTTGCCAAAGAGACAAATATCGATGATTTTCAGCCTTATTCTACTAATATTCAGCCCCAATTAAGTGAACTAGCAGCTATGTCAGAAATTGATTGGGATCGACGATTTCGAGCATCAGCACTAAGAAGAATTAAACCAGCTATGTGGCGACGTAATGCTCATGCTAATCTAAATAAAGAGAAATAATTGTTCTCTAAAAATAAATATTGAAAATATTATTAAATATATTCACTCCATATAATAATCATATAAAGAGGATTCAATGACTGCGAAGGTAGTTCTGTTTGATTTTGATGGCACGATAGCGGACACATACAATGCGATCGCGAAAATTACCAATCAATTATCTTCTGAATTTGGATACAAAACTTTAAACGAAGAAGAATTATTATTACTAAAAAATTTAAGCTCCCGCGAGATAGTTAAATTATCAGAAATTTCTATTTTTAAAATACCCTTTCTCGTAAGAAGAGTCAGGTTAGAACTAAGTAAAGAAATTGCTGATTTGTCTCCCAACACAGGCATTAGTAGCGTTTTATTTGAGCTGAAAAATAGAGGATATACATTAGGTATTGTCACCTCCAACAATAAAGAGAATGTCGAAATATTTTTGCGTAAAAATAAATTAGATTCTTTGTTTAGCTATATTTATTCTAGTACCTCTATTTTTGGTAAGCATCGGGTAATAAACCAGGCAATTAGGAGTAATAGATTAAGTAAAGCTGACGTAATTTATGTAGGCGATGAAACTAGAGATATTAGATCTTCTCGGAAAAGCAATATTGGTGTTGCAGCAGTAACGTGGGGTTTCAATTCCGCAGAAATTTTGCAGGAATATCATCCAGATTATCTAGTCAATAGTCCTCAAGAATTATTAAAGGCGATCGAGATTCATCATTCTCAACCCGTTACAACTACAGCTAATTAAATAAGTTATTCTAAAGAAAAATTGTGACAAATTAATTTAGATGACTAATAACAATCCTGAATTCTTATTGTTTGCTCAACATGGTTGGGCAGATACAGGAAACAGTATTGGTAGACTCGTTGAGGCGGTAGCCAATCCAAAAACAATAGTTACAGTACCTAGTTTGGGATTAATTAAAACCTTTATTAGTATTGAACCTTTAATTAGGAAAATAGAGCAAATTGCTATTGAAGTAATGGCAAAACATCCTCATACCCCATTGAAAATTATTGGACATTCAATGGGTGGTTTGATGTGGCTAGAAGTATTGGATCGCAATCCTCAGTGGTGGCATAAAGTTCACTCCCTCATTTTGCTGGGATCTCCCGTTGGTGGCTCGAATCTTGCCAGGATAATCGATCCATTGGGAATAGGTATTGGCACGGCAAAATGTTTGGGTAAGAATCGTCGTACAATAGCCGAAAAAATTGCCCAGCAAATTCCGACTCTTTCTGTAGCTAGCGATATTAATCTGGGTACGGATGGGCTAGTTACTGTAGAAAATACCAAGTTTGATTATGCTAATTGGCTATTAGTTTCAGATATACCCCACTCCGCGATGAGATATCATCCCCAGATGATTCCTATTGTGCAAAACTTTTGGGCAAATCCAACATTGGGTTTACCTCCAGATTCAAACTATTCTAGTCAGCTTATTAAGCGTTTGCGCTCTGTACCAGGAATGACCGATACTGATTATCGTAATTTTGAGCGATCGCGTGTTATAGCCAGTTTTACTGATAGCACTACCATAAGCACCTGGAGCAATTCTTTAGGGGTAAACCATGTCTATGTGGGAAAACCTACCCAACAGTGTCTTTATGCTGGTTATGTAGGCTTAATTCACACTTTGGGATTGCGTAAAGCGATCGCCGAGATCAAACAAACCCCATCCTAAAATAAAGACAGCAAAAATTGATTTTGAAATTTACTTGACAACCAAGGGTAGATAATTGCTATTATGTTTATGTCCCAAACGTTGGGGTGTCGCCAAGTGGTAAGGCAGCGGTTTTTGGTATCGCCATTCCTAGGTTCGAATCCTAGCACCCCAGTTTTATTTCAATTGACTCAAGTCTTCTAAGCTAGGGTTACTTATTAGCTAGAAAATTTTTAGACTCAAATACTTTCCAGCTTTGGCTATCTCCAATTTCTAATACATAATTGTGGTATTCAACTAAACTAGGGCGATGACCAACGCTTACAAAAGTAGTTTTATTTTGGATTAGATGTTGATACAAGCTAGCTTCATTCTTGATATCCAAGGCACTGGTTGCTTCATCTAGAATTACGTAACGGGGTTTGTTGATTAGAATTCTAGCAAACGCTAGTCTTTGCTGTTCTCCCAAAGACAAAACATCATCCCAATCTTTCTCAACATTTAAACCGCCAGAGCGTTCGACTAAATCTGGTAAATTGACAGCCTTTAAAGCACAATCAATCTCTGATTCGGAAACGTCTAGATCGTCGTTAGGATAAGCAAGCTGATTGCGTAAAGTACCCAAAATCATATAAGGCTTCTGGGGAAGAAACAGCATTTGTGATAAATCTGGACGATAAATCGCCCCTGTACCAGAATTCCACAAACCTGCGATCGCTCTTAATAAAGAACTTTTACCACAGCCACTAGCACCCATAATTAGCAAACTTTGACCCGTGTTTAAATCAATTGATAAGTCTTTGACTAAAGTTCTTCTGTAATTTGGCGTTTGTAAAGTGACTTTTTTTAGGGCGATCGTATCTTGTTTAACAGTACTAATAGTAGGACAATCTAGAATGTCTTTATCTACAATTACTCTAGGTTCATCTACATAGCTATCTAGAGTAGACAAGCGATCGACACTAGCAGCGAATGCTGTTAAAGATTGGAATCTTTCAACTATGAAATTGAGGGAACGAAATATAACTGCAAATGCACCCGCAGCTTCAGTGACTTTTCCTACTTCTAAATCGCCACCAAGAACCTGGGGGGCAATAATAATTGCGGGTAAAACATAGGGAAAGAAATCATAAGCATGGGTGAACAAACCTAAATATATCTGCTCCCATAAAACTAGTAAATTATAGTTTTCAAAAGCTTCATTGAACTTCCGTTTAAGACTTTGATTTTCTTGGGCTTCTCCCTGATAAAAAGCGATCGATTCAGAGTTTTCTCTGATTCTGACCAAACCGAAGCGAAAGTTTGCCTCTTTCTTAATTTGATTAAAGTTAATTTTAACTAGCTTTCTGCCATATACACCAACAACAATAACAGTACCAATAAAGGAATATAAAACTAAAATATAAACTAAAGTTTGAGAAATTTTCCAGAGTGCAAAGCTAAAAGCAATTACTTGAAAGACAGAACTAACCAACGATAGTAAAAAGCTGAGAGAATCTATTGTAAAGCCTTTGATGTCTTCGGCAATTCGTTGATCGGGATTGTCAATATCATTGTCAAAATTGCCCAATTCATAAAAAGCACGCTTGCTAAAATAGCGATCGAGAAAATGATTGGTTAACCATCTACGCCAATAGTTTCCTAGTATGTTCTGGACATAGCGAAAACCAGCAAAAAGCGGTACATAAATGACTAAAATAATAAAAAAAGTTTTAATCGTATTCCAGAATCGATCGCCGTCTTTGGCAGAAAGAGAGGATATAATATCTCCTTGCTGTTGATTTAACAAAACACTCAGTTGAGTATATGCAACGAGCAGTATAAATAGTAAACTAACCAGAGCGATCGCTCCTTTTTTCTCATTTCCCAACCAGTAAAGTTTTGCTATAGACCAAAACTTTTTAAAGACTTTTAGATTAAATCGATTCATTTCATTATTATCTAACTATAAATTTTTTTTGGTAATTCAATTGCTGATGAAATTACCATCAGTTGAGTCGAAAACCTGATGATATCTAGCTTTAAGTTGAGGGTAAACGGAGTTAAGCTGCTGTGCATTCAAACTGCATATTGTTAAATTAGAAAACAAATCATCAAAACTTACCCCCGTCAGCCTCAACAGGCAAATTAAATGCTTAACAGTTTATCAATGCTAGCTTTTAGTTTTAGACTGATATCCTTCAGAATTGACTATGCGATCCAATAAACCCGAACAAGCATCAAACAATAAATCTACTACATATTTAAAGCCGTCTTGACCACCATAGTAAGGATCGGGGACTTCTTTGTCAGTTTTACTAGTAGCAAAGTCACACATCAAATAAACTTTATCTTCGTATTTTCCTTCTCGATCCAAATATAAAATGTCCTGGTAATTTTCGCGATCCATAGCTAAGATCAGGTCAAATTGCTGTAAGTCTGAAGGAGTTAATTTGCGCGATTTGCCCTGTAATTCAAGCCCTCGCTCAATCGCAGCAGCGTTCATTCGGCGATCTGGTGGCGCGCCGACATGATATCCCGAAGTCCCTGCTGAGTCACAGACAATTTTATCTGTTAAACCAGCTTCGGCGATGAGGTGATTCATAATATTTTCGGCTGATGGAGAGCGACAAATATTACCTAAACAGACAAACAATAATTTATAGGTCATAAAATAGCTGAAAAATACTAAGTAATTTATAGATTGCCAATTATATCTACTGATGAAACAAAAATTTTATTCCACTAAAAACAGATACCTGAAAATTTAAGAGACATATTCTCTCAAATACAGTCAATTAGTTTGTTCTCCTAGATAACATTCATGTGGTCAATTTACCGTAGTAAGGTCTTGTCTGCAACTACATTTGACCGAGTAAGGCGGTTGACCATTAAACTTGCTAATTAACGATTGTGTTTTGTGAGTAATTTATCCAACTTAATATATTTGTAGTTTTTATAGTCCGCTGAGAGAAATTAATAGGAAGATAATTTTATGTTTAAGTCTAGATCCAGAGAACGTAGAATTTTTACTAATCGAAAGAGAATGCGTCCTCGTTCGTCGATTTTTTCTGCAATCGCCTCGTTTGTGTTAATTTTTCTCGTATTAGAACTTTTAACTCGTATTTTCGTCGATCTTTCTGGTGACAGAAGTCAGTTTGTCACAGCTAATACAGAATCAGATATTACCAAAGCTTATAAACTAAAGTTTGTCGATCGAGATTTGAATCTGGAGCAAAATCGGGCAGATCGAGATATTGCTCTTAAGGCTAAACCAAGCTTATCTGTAGGCTATCAGCTATTGGGCGATCAAAAAAATGAATATTGGCAAATTAACTCCGCAGGATTTCGCGATCGCGATGATATTTTGACTGTCAAACCTAAAGACGAAATTAGAGTTTTCTTATTAGGTGGTTCAACTGCTTTTGGCTATGGTAGTCCCAATAATCAAGCTACTATCAGCGAATTTCTAGAACAACGTCTACAGCAACGTCTAGAACAGCAAAAGGCTTCTCCCCAGCTATATAAACCAGACTTGCTACCCTTTAATAAGGCAGAAAAGCAAAAATCCTTAGCCAAACCATCTAAGATAAAACCTGGAAATTATCGTGTCATCAATGCAGCTGTCCCTGGTTATGCTTCTGGTAATGAGCTTGCTCAACTAGCCTTACAAATTCTTAAGTACAAGCCAGATTTAATCGTTGTTTTAGATGGCTATGAAGATTTAATGCTGACAAGCGATCGTGAAGCTGTACAAGCTCCTCAAATAGACCTAGAGCAGGATAATAAACCGAATAGTTTTGTCGATTATATTAGTCATTGGGTTGAGCCAATTGAAAATAAAAGTTATCTAGCCAAAGTTGCTCAAAATCGCTGGCTAAAAGATCGAGGAAGCAATAATACTAAGCAAAACTTTATTTTGAACGAAAAAACCGCCAGTTTAGTTCAATATTTGCCTCCTAGTAAAGAAGAATTACAAAAAAGAGTAGATCTTTATCTCGATCATCACAAGCAGATTCTCAACCTTAGTGCTGCTTCACAAATACCTTTGATTGTGGCAATACAACCTGAAATTACGGGACGCGATCCCAGTCAATTAACCGATCCTGAAGGCAAAATTGTGACCGAATTGGGCAGAACTTATATCAAGCAGGTTAAAGATAGCTATCCTGTCTTAATCGAAGCTACTCAACAGTTAGCCAAATCCTTTCCCAAAAATATAAAAGCGGTGGATCTATATCAGCTAACCGATAAATATCCTTCTCCTAGCTTTATCGATCCGATTCATCTAAATGAAGCAGCCAATCAAAAGGTTGCCGAACAACTTTACTATGCTATTTCAAGCCTACCGAAAATGCAGCTTGTTCCAGCCCAGGCAAAACCAGTTAAGCCAGTTTACGAAAGACAATATTAGATTGTTGATACATTGTTCTTATTTTATCCAAGGCGACACCCAGATTCGAACTGGGGGATAATGGATTTGCAATCCACGGCCTTACCACTTGGCTATGTCGCCACATTACTGTGAGTAAATTACACTACTTAAGTGCGTAAATAAGTATAGCAAACTTTGTTCACTATAACTGCAAGTAATTAGCACGGCTTTTGGATTGAAAGAGCCTAACAGTCACAATAGCTGTATACTTTAAGGTTTCAAAACACTTGTACCTAATTACTGGCAGGCAAAAATGTTTAAATAAGAACTATTTTTGCGATCGCTTTAGAGTGAGAGATTTGGCTTGACCCGAATTAGCCCTGATAAAAAAGAAATCTAATTAAATGTTTTTAGCAAACAGAAGGCTGTCTTGCTTTGTTATCAGCGACTTCTTTCGATAGGGTTAACTGTGTTCCATCTCGATTCCAATGTACATAGTCAAAAACATGATGCAAAATAGAAAAACCTCGACCATTCTCGGCTTCGTCACATGGCAATTGTGCGTGGGGATCGCATTGATCTAATCTATTATTTTCCTTAACAAAACCGTTTCCCTCGTCTACAATTACCCAAGAATATTCTCTAGTTGTAACCGTAAATTTGACAACAATAGTTTTGCTTGGGTCTAAATTATTGCCATGTTTTGCCGCATTTACTAAAGCTTCCTGTAATCCCAATCTTACTTCTGCTTGCCATTCTGGAGGTACGCTGACTAAGAGTAAGTCGAGAACGGGACAGAGATAAAGGGTTGAAGTAAAGCTCATGGTACTCCACTTGCTGATACTCCAAGGAATAGGGATAGCAATCACTAATTTATACCTCTAGGTTGAATGTTTAGGATTTTTGCTGTTACGGGTTGATAGACTCAATCAACGTTTTAGTAAGGTACTTAATTTGTTCTGTCTAACCGAGATTATTAGATAAAGCTACATCGGTTAAATCTAAGTTGCCCTTGACAAACCAGTCGATCGAGATTGCTAATAACAGCTACGATTGTTTGTGAAAAAAACCTTGTTTTTTAAGATGACTCCACTAATTTATTAATCGATCCAAAAGATAAAACCATAGTGCTTTTTTGAGATTGTTTCAAAATTACATATATTTAATATCATATCAATTATACTAAAATTTACAAAAACTATCAGAAAAACCAAAGCCGCAAGCTAAATTTTACGTAATATTACGTATGATTCGACATGAGTAGTCTGAGGAAAAAAGTCGGTTGGTTGAATATATTCGGGTCGATAAATATTTGACTGACAAAACAGCTTGACATCTCTGGCTAAGGTTGCTGGTTTGCAGCTAATATAAATAATGCAGGATGGTTGTATGGTTAAAATACTTTCTATTACTTGAGGATCGCATCCTTTTCTGGGAGGATCTAGTATTAATATGTCTGGTTTAAAACCAATTTGATTAATACATTCCTTGACTTTTCCAGTATAAAAAACAGCATTACTAATATTATTCAATGCTGCATTATTTTGAGCCTGTTGAATTGAAGCAGAACTAACTTCTATTCCTATTACTTGTTTGACTTTTTTTGCCAAGGGTAAACTAAAAGTACCAATACCGCAGTAAGCATCAACAATACTTTCTTCTCCTGTTAAATTAAGTTTGTCAACGATCGCCTTAAACAGAAGTTCTGCTGCATTGGTATTAATTTGAAAAAAAGTATCCGCAGCTATGTGTAGTTCAACTCCTGCAAATATTTCTCGTAAATAGGGTTTTCCCGCAACTGTATAGGTTTTTTTGCCTAAAATAGCGTTAGTGCGATCGCTATTAATATTGAGACATACTCCAACTAATTCAGGATATTTATCTAACCATAATTGAGCCTGTTCTTCTATCCCTGCTAATTTCTCACTGGTAGTAATTAAAGTAAGTAGCATTTCTCCTGTATTGCTACCAATTCTTAAGGAAAGATGGCGTAATTTTCCTCGATGGTTAGATTCATCATAAATTGACCATCCTTGTTGTTGAATATCTTGTTTGACCTCTTTGAGAAGGGGATGCAAACGCTCATCCTGTACGGGACATTGATTTAGATTAACTAGCTTATGACTACCTTGGCGATAGTAGCCAGCTTGAACTTGTCCTGTGGCGGATCTGGCTAGGGGATAAGTAGATTTATTACGGTAGTTGAGGACATCAGGGGTATGTAACATCGGCTGTACCTGAATATCTTCAAAGCCACCAATGCGTTGAAAAGCCTGAATTACCTGCTGACGCTTTGCTTCTCTTTGATAGTCTGGATCGATGTGTTGCCACTGACAGCCACCGCACTTATCAGCCACAATACACTGGGGACGTATACGATGGGGGGACTGAGTCAATAACTCCTGTACTCTTCCCCGTGCAAACTTAGCTTTAGACTCTATTATCTTCGCGGTTAAGCGATCGCCCGTTACGGTATTAGGCACAAAAACTACTCTTCCTTCGTGTCTTCCAACCCCATCTCCATTAGTATTGAGGTCAGTTATTTCAAGTTCAATTACTTGACCTTGCTGTAATTTTTGCGTCATGTTATTGGAAAGATGATGTCTTAGTATTATCTCTCGATCGACGCCATTTAATTATTAATTGTTGTTCGATTGATAAGTTATAGGAGATTTTGCTGTGGTCAACACTTTAGCTTTGTTAGGGAAGTGTTTGAACAGTAGCGTTGTAGATTGTACTTCATGCACTTTCTCTGCGCTACTTAAAATAAATAAGGAAATTGATCGAAAAATTACATAAATAAAAAAGCCCCGCTAAAAAACAGGGCTTTAAAATACTTTAAAATGGCAATGAGCCATAAAATATTAACGAACAGTACCAGCCAAACTGTCTACACGAATTGGCTTGACAAGATACATTTTAATTAGTTGTACGCCATTAGAAACATAATGAGGTAGTTTTTGTACCAGCTTGATAGGTGCAGGTGCATTAGAAGCAGAGATTGCACTTAGCTTCTGGTTATTAGCTACACATTTTTCTAAGCGAGTGTAAAAAGCAGGATGTTCTACATTTAATACAACGGGGAATACTCTTCCTGCGGTTTCGTTGGTTTGCTTAATCACAAACTTGTCGTATTCTCTAGCATCCAAGCCCAATGACTCATAGAAGCCAGAACGTTGAACGTCGTTGAGATACATAGTTGCAAATACTGACAGCAAAAAGAAGCGACTCCATAACCTTGCTTTCCAGTCGTTAAGAAACTGGGGTTGAGACTTCATCAGTGCATCAAAGAAGTCGCCGTGACGGTTTTCATCCTGACACCAGTTTTCAAAGTAGCTGAAAATGGGATAAATTTCGTGTTCGGGATGCTTTTGTAAATGGCGGAAAATTGTAATATAACGCCAGTAGCCAATTTTTTCTGAAAGGTAAGTTGCGTAGAAGATGAACTTAGGCTTAAAGAAAGTATATTTACGGCTTTTAGTTAAAAATCCTAAGTCTAGAGAAAGATTGAAGTCAGATAATGCTTTGTTCAAGAAACCTGCATGACGGGCTTCATCTCTGGACATTAAAGTAAAGAGTTCAGCAAGTAAAGGATTTGTGTCTTTTAAACGTCTGCCCAATTCTTTGTAAAGTAGGAATCCAGAAAACTCTGCTGTGCAAGAACGTTCTAAAAATTCTATAAATACTTTGCGAGTGTCGCCACTGATACTGTCCCAAGATTTTTGGAACTGCTCGTCTCTTACGAAGTGATGACGATTATAGTCAATGCGAAACTCTTCTAAGATTGCTCTCAATTCATCTTCATTGACTGAGAGATCCATTTTAGCCATCTCATCAAAGTCTGTCGTATAAAAGCGAGGAGTAAGAATCGTTTCATCCGCAGGAGATTTGACTCCAGGGCGTACTTCCTCAAACTGCGGTTTTTTAAGGCTGTCTACCATTATTTTTAATACTTAACTTTTTTTCTATTTGGACAGGCTGGTATGTATCAGTCTGCTGTCATCGTCGGTTGTATGAGTATTATTCTCTAACAGTTATGGGTCACTATAGCAATTTGTTAACGAATATTAATCCATAATTATTTTCTATCTGTATATCTTTATAATGGCGATCGTCGGTATTACTATGGGTGAAGCGAGGTATCGATATGTACCAGATATTCTTTTAGATTCAATAAAGTAGTAGCTGTAGTCATAAATCTAATATCTAACCTTGATTAATTGTACTACTTGTTTTTTGGCGATCTCAAAGGTACGCGACAGCGTAATCGCTAATCAATTATTTGCTTAATGCAATTACCGCATTTTGTCCGCCAAAGCCAAAACTGAAGCACATAGCATGATTGATTGAAGTTTTTCTGGATTCTACAACAATGTCTAAATCAAATTCTGGATTGCTTAACCCTACACAGGGCGGTAAATAACCGCTATCAAATGCCATTAAGATTAATGCAGTGCCGATCGCTCCTGATGCACCTAAGGTGTGTCCTGTTGCTCCTTTGGTAGAACTTACTGCAACCCCTTCAGGGAATATGTGTTGAATTAACCGTGCTTCATGGCGATCGTTGAGAATTGTACTTGTACCATGAGCATGAATATAATCAATATCTTGTGGTTTCAAATTACTACGTTCTAATGCTTGTTTAACTGCTATGGCTGCACTCCCTTGTGAATTTTTAGGTGCGCTGATATGGTGAGCGTCGCAAGTTAAACCAAAGCCTTTTATCTTGCCATATATTTTTGCCTGGCGACGAGTAGCTGATTCTGCTGTTTCTAGAACAAACGTCGCCCCGCCTTCGCCCAAAACCAATCCTTCGCGATCGCGATCAAACGGATAACAACCTGTTCTGGCTAACGCTCCCATCCGTTCAAAAGCAGCTAAAGTTAGGGGGGTAATGGGAGCTTCTACCGCTCCAGCAATGACGCGATCGCACCGTCCTGTTCTGATTAGTTCGTAACTCCTAGCTAATGCCCAAATTCCCGTGGCACAGGCAGCCATTGGTGCTAAGACTGGTGCAGTAGTTTGAAGTTGTTTGGCACAGGCGATCGCACTTTGATGGGGTAAAGTTTGCAACCAATCGGGAATAATATTGCTGCTGTTTAAATTTCGCCTTTGAGTAGCTAATTCTTCCCAGTCTGCCTGACATCCGCGACTTGAACCTACTACTACTCCACAACTAGGCAAAGGTGTGGCTAATCCTGCATCCTTGAGAGTAGCTAATAATAGTTTTTCGGTAATGTTATTTACTTTGCTCGGTTGGAAATTGATTAGTCCTAAAGGATATGCAGGAAGTTCGGGAAAAAAATTATGTAATTTAATCCCCGACTTCCCCTGTAAAATCCTTGACCAAGTTGGCTGTAGTGAGCCGAGACAGGAAAGCAAACCTATCCCAGTAACAACGACATCCATATCGTTTTAATTCAAAAAAGGTCTATTTTTTAAGATTGTCTAAACCTTCAATTACTTTGGCTGTACCAATGCGATCGCCTTGCTTGATGCTATCTACCACATCCATACCTTCGACTACTTTGCCAAAAACAGCATAGTCACCATCCAATGAAGGTAAATCTTCTAAAGCAATATAAAACTGAGAAGAAGCAGAATCAGGCATACCAGAGCGAGCCATCGCAATCGCACCGCGATCGTGTTTTAGTACTACAGATCTTCCTGGTAACTTGGCTTTGCTGTAGGTAGGTGCATCTTTTCCTTCTAGCTTAATTTCTAGGGGTATACGACGCTCCATTTTAGTTTCAGGATCGGTAAAACCGCCTGTTCCCAATGTTCCTGCAAAATTAGGATCTTTTCCTTGAGGATCTCCGCCTTGGGCTACAAAACCAGGAATAACTCGGTGAAATACCAATCCGTCATAGACTCCTTGTGCTACCAAATCTACGAAGTTACCAGCAGTAGTAGGAGCTTCTGCACCATTGATTTCAATGATTATGGGTGAACCATTTACCTGTATCTCGACTTTCGCCATCCCTTCTAGTTGGGGCAAATTATTACTCATATTTTTGTTACTATTTTTGTTTTTGGCGATCGCCACTTGTGACTGACTATTTGCCACATTATCAGATGATGAGGACGATTGGGAAACATCCGTAGCTGATGAGGTACAGCCTTGTAAGACAAAACTACTAAGTAACAACAGTAATGACATTTTTGTTAGCCATCTACTTGTCTTTTGCATCATATTTGTAATCCAGACTCTAATATTGCTCATAAACATTGACCGTTTTAACTCAATTTCATCCAGACTGAAAACATTAAAGAATAGTTTCCCTTATTCCTTTTTACTACTTATTTTTAGAGTCCTTCTAGTGGGACTTCTAAAAATCTAGCCAATTCTGCACCTTGATTTTCCAAAGTAGAAAGGGCAATTGGTTCTCCTACACGAGTTAAAGGAATATCTCTTCTCTTTTTAGAACGGAGATATAAGGCACGCTTGGGACTCAATCCATCTCTAATTTCTACTCTAACGGATTGAATTTCTTCAATGGGAATCTCAACTTCAACTTTTCTATTTTTACCTGGATATCCTAGACGAGAGATCACAGCTTTGCCTGTCTCTTTATTAAATTCGTTGTAGCCACCACCTACGTTCCAGGTGACTACTAACCAAAGATAGATTGCTAAAAGTGACCCAGCTATACCATAAAAAGTCAAAGCCACTCCTTGAGGAATAAACTGTAAATTGCTGGTATCAGAAACGATTAATAGATTGGTTTTGAAGTAGCTCGATAGTCCTGCTAAAAGGAATCCAATACCGCCCATCGTGACAATAGCAGCCCATAGAATGTTGCTTAGTCTGCGAGATCCTAAAATTTCTTGTCTAAGAGGTTTTTGTTTGATTTTGCTAGTGGTCATTGGTTTGTGATTTTTAGTTTTATTAATACTATTTTTCATTTAAAAGCAGTCAGTAAATCTGAAATCAAGATTTTGTTTTGATTTTTTTAGATTCACGGTAATTTCAGCTTACCAAAAGCGTTCTAGAGAAACTAAATATTTGCTATATTCATGCTTTTCTTCCTTTTTATGTGTCATTTTGTAAATTTTTTGCTAATAATAATCTTAGTGACTGTCGCCCAATCGTGGTGGCAATGAAAAACTTGCCCAAAGACTACCTTGATTACCTATCAGTATTGTTTTCATGTTATTTTGAGGTAAGGCGTTTTAATACTTTTGCCAAACTTGCAATGTCTTAGTATTAAGACGAAGACCTTATCTAGTAATAGAAATTTTACTGGGTAATCTGGTAAAGTTTTATAAAACTTGGTACTTCTCAACATTTTGTTGAAGTAGCTACCTGGGGCATTATAGAAAAGTACATTTGACGAGCGACCCCGCTTTGAGACCCCGCGTCGCCAGAGCGTTAGCCGCATCTAGCGCAAGGGAATGCTCAAATTGTCGCCAGAAAGGCGCAAACGCCAGTTCCTTCAACGGGTCACAGACCCGCAACGGACTGGCTTGGGAACGCGCGAGTTTAAAAAAATTCTTGCAGTTTATTTATCTGAGCAAGAGGATTAAAAACATATGACAATAGCAGTAGGACGCGCACCTGCTCAACAAGGGCTGTTTGATGCCGTTGATGACTGGTTAAAACGCGATCGCTTTGTATTCGTAGGATGGTCTGGTATTCTTTTATTCCCCTGTGCCTACATGGCAATTGGTGGATGGCTTACTTGCACCACATTTGTAACAAGTTGGTACACTCACGGTTTAGCATCTTCTTATCTAGAAGGATGTAACTTCTTAACCGTAGCAACCTCAACTCCCGCAGACAGCATGGGTCACTCCTTACTATTCCTTTGGGGACCTGAAGCTGGCTGGAGTTTTACTCGTTGGTGTCAAATCGGTGGACTATGGGCATTCGTAGCACTACACGGTGCATTCGCACTGATCGGCTTTATGCTACGTCAGTTTGAAATTTCTCGTCTTGTAGGGATTCGTCCTTATAATGCGATCGCCTTTTCTGCACCCATCGCCGTATTTGTATCAGTATTCCTACTTTATCCTTTAGGACAATCTAGCTGGTTCTTTGCACCTAGTCTTGGTGTAGCGGGAATCTTCCGTTTCATCCTATTTGTACAAGGTTTCCACAACTTCACCCTAAACCCCTTCCACATGATGGGAGTAGCAGGTGTACTTGGTGGAGCATTACTTTGTGCAATTCACGGTGCGACAGTAGAAAACACCCTATTTGATGATGGAGACGGAGCAAACACATTTAGAGCGTTTGAACCTACCCAAGCAGAAGAAACCTACAGTATGGTGACAGCCAACCGTTTCTGGTCACAGATTTTCGGCATCGCTTTCTCCAACAAACGTTGGTTACACTTCTTCATGTTATTCGTACCCGTAACAGGTTTATGGATGGCAAGTATTGGTATCATCGGTATCGCCTTGAACTTGAGAGCATACGATTTCGTATCTCAAGAGTTGAGAGCAGCAGAAGATCCTGAGTTTGAAACTTTCTACACTAAAAACATCTTGCTCAACGAAGGTCTAAGAGCATGGATGGCAACACAAGACCAACCACATCAAAACTTTGAATTCCCAGAGGAGGTTCTACCACGTGGTAACGCTCTCTAATCCTGCCAGTGGCGCAGGTCGCGATCAACCCTCAACAGGCTTTGCTTGGTGGTCGGGTAACGCTCGTTTAATCAATTTATCTGGTAAGCTACTGGGCGCGCACGTCGCTCACGCTGGCTTAATCGTATTCTGGACTGGTGCAATGACTATCTTTGAAGTCGCACACTATGTTCCAGAAAAGCCCATGTACGAACAGGGCATGATCTTAATTCCTCACCTAGCAACTCTGGGTTGGGGCGTTGGTCCTGGTGGAGAAGTAATTAATACTTATCCCTATTTCGTAGTTGGTGTACTGCACCTAATTTCTTCCGCAGTACTTGGTTTAGGCGGAATCTACCACGCTCTACGTGGTCCAGAAAAATTGGAAGAATATTCTAATTTCTTCAGTCAAGATTGGAAAGACAAAAACCAAATGACTAATATCATTGGTTATCACCTAATTCTTCTAGGTTTAGGTGCATTACTATTGGTATTCAAAGCCATGTTCTTCGGTGGCGTATATGATACCTGGGCTCCTGGTGGTGGTGACGTTCGTTTAATCACGAATCCTACTCTCAACCCTGGTACAATTCTCGCTTATCTAACTTCTGCTCCTTTTGGTGGCGAAGGTTGGATTATTGGCGTTGACAATATGGAAGACATCATTGGTGGTCATATTTGGGTCGGCCTAATCTGTATCGCTGGCGGTATCTTCCACATCTTGACCAAGCCTTTTGCTTGGGCGCGTCGCGCTTTGATTTGGAATGGTGAAGCTTACCTTTCTTACAGTATCGGTGCTGTATCCTTGATGTCCTTCATCGCTTCTTGTTACGTATGGTTCAATAACACTGCTTATCCTAGTGAGTTTTATGGCCCTACAAACGCAGAAGCATCTCAAGCACAAGCATTTACCTTCCTAGCTCGTGACCAACAAATGGGTGCGAACATTGGTTCTTCTCAAGGTCCTACAGGTCTTGGTAAATATTTGATGCGTTCTCCTACTGGTGAGATTATTCTTGGTGGAGAGACAATGCGTTTTTGGGATTTCCGTGGTCCTTGGTTAGAGCCAATGCGTGGTCCTAACGGTATTGACTTAGACAAAATCAGAAATGACATTCAGCCTTGGCAACTACGTCGTGCTGCTGAGTATATGACTCACGCTCCTAATGCTTCGATCAACTCTGTTGGTGGTATTATTACTGAGTCCAACTCCTTCAACTTCGTAAACATTCGTCAGTGGTTGGCTGCATTCCAGTTCATCCTAGCTTTCTTCTTCCTAATCGGTCACTTGTGGCACGCAGGTAGAGCTAGAGCAGCTTCTGGTGGTTTTGAAAAAGGTATCGAACGCGCAACCGAACCAACACTATTTATGCCTGACCTAGACTAATTAACTAAATACAGTACTTTTAGTCTGATTAAGCATTCATAATATAAATAAGCCTCTGCTGTATGGTGGAGGCTTGTTTATTGTCATTTTGATTCTTAAACTATCTAATATCTCTGCAAAAGGATGAAGGATGAAGGATGAAGGATGAGAATAAAAGCCATTATTTAGATAAGTAGATAAAAATGCCAGATTTAGAAAAAATTGCTATACAGTTGGAAAGTCCTAATTCCAAGGATCGTCTGTTAGCTTTGACTTCATTAAGAGAAGTCGATCCAGAAGATGCTGTTCCATTGATCAAAAAAGTTTTAAATGATGAAATACTTCCTGTGCGTTCGATGGCGGTATTTGCCTTGGGAATAAAACCCACCGCAGAATGTTTTCCTCTTTTAATCGATTTATTAGCAAGCGATGATGATTATGGAATTCGTGCCGATGCAGCAGGTGCATTAGGTTATCTGAACGATATACGGGCATTTGAGCATTTAACCAGAGCATTTTATGAAGATACTAATTGGTTAGTTAGATTTAGTGCTGCTGTATCCTTGGGTAATTTACAGGATATTCGAGCTAAAGAATTGTTGATGAGTGCTTTGGACAGCGATGAAGTTATCTTACAACAAGCTGCGATCGCAGCATTAGGAGAAATCAAAGCAGTTGAAGCTGTAGAGAAAATTCTTACTTTTGTTACTTGCGATGATTGGCTGATTCGTCAGAGAATTGCTGAAGCATTAGGTAAATTGGAAACAGAAAAAAGCATTTCTGCTCTTAAGTTTCTGGCAAAAGATGCCCATCCTCAAGTTAAGGAAGCAGCCAAAATATCTTTAATGGGTTTGGGAAAAGAATAAGCAGTAAGTTTATTTAACATATTCCCCAAAGACTCTATGGCGATTGCGATCGCTTTTTCTTGTTTTTGAATATCTGCCTGGCATTGTTAGTTATCAATGGTCAACTTCCAAGATTTCCAACATTTCCAAGTCCAATCAAGATTTTTTTGATAAAAGCGCAATTCCCAATTCACCTCAGCATTTATATCAATTGTTACTTTTGCTAATTCTTTTAGTTCTTTTGCATATTTTGGCTCGAAATTATAAGCCAAGCTGAGATGTAACCAATCTTTGAGACGTAAATCATTTTTGCGAGTTGATGAATTTTCCATAGCTGAAAAATTACAAATCAATCGTTTTAAACCGTTAGCTTGTAATTCTAAGCCGTGCCAATTTTCGTTAAAGGTTAATTGTTCGACTTTAATATCAAGAGATAGATTTTTATTGGTTGCTGCAATGTATGCTCGATCTAAAGCTTGAGTATAAATAGGAATTGAAGTTATTTTCTCGGTAAAAAATCCTGTTAGGGTGCAGTGAGGCATATATTCATGTGCTGCATTCTTTCCGTATAATTTGCGACTTTGATTGAAATATTCCTCAAGCTGATTGTTTAACTCTCCTGTGGGACAAGCATAAACAATAAATTGGCAATTGATTGCGGACAATAGAAAATTCCCTCTCAGTTCAAATTAATAGCTAAAAGATAAATATCAAACTTAGATTCCAATTTTGAAAACCACTACGAATAATTTTAATTTCTTTGATAAACTCTCGAAAATAAAAACGCCTTTCCGCTTCAGACAAATCGAGCCAAAATTGACGCAGTGACACAGCATTTGCGATCGCTTCCAAGTTTTTGGGAGGAAGTTGAGTAATTTTATTCTCTATATGTGATATTTCTGCTCGCACTTTATAATTGCGAATAGAAAAAGTTTCTCTGTCTAAAATGCCTTGTTCTAAAAGAGAAGGTAGTTGTTCGAGAATATACTGTTTATCTGCAAGCTGTTGTTTCAACTTCTTTTCCATCAAAGGATTTTGTCTTACATCTAGTTTTGCTACCGCAAGAGGAAGTTCAACACAAATTTTATCGATAGTTTGTTCTAAAACCTGGAGATAATTAATTGCTTTACACTTCGGCTTTTGAGGACATTTTTGACACCTTAAATAAAGATATTCAGCTTTTTTGTGATGTTGAGTAACACGAACAATATTCATCTTTAAATGACATTCTTGACATACAATTAATCCTGCTAAAGAACGTGGTGCGCTAGCTGCACGAGGAGATAAATTACTATTGCGACGTAGTAAACGATCTATTTGTGCTGCTTCTTCTCGATTAATAATGGAAGTATGGGTATTAGAGATTAAGTCTTGATTTTTATATTTCAAGTCTCCACGATATACAGAACTAGTCAGCCAATTTCTGCCAGTAGAAGGAGAAATCTTTTTGCCATATCGCTTTTCTAAATATTTAACTGCACCCCGTAAAGAACCAAATAAAAGAAATCTCTCAAAAAAATCCCTGACTACAGGAGCGGTACTTTTATCAATAATATATTTATCTTGCCCACGACGATATCCATAGGGAGCTTTGCCTGGTGGGGGTAATATCTTTAAACGATTGCGAGCATGACCTTTTTTAAGTTTTTCGTTCTGCTTATTTGTTCTTACCCGATCCAATATTTTGGCTAACTTTTTTTTTGGTTGGGAATCACTAAGTTTATTGAACTCAAAAGAACAATAATCATCTTCTGTAGTAATAATTTGAATACCCAAAGATTCTAGATAAAATAAGCGATCGCTAATCATATTACTATCATCTCCCAATTGTTCCAGGCGATGAATTAATAAGTAATTAGGTGGCTCATCTTGGCAATCTTTAATTAACCCTTCCCAAGATGAGCGATCGCCTATATCTTGATAGACTCGATCTATTTCTAGACCCCATATATCTTGATTTGGGGGTGTTTTAATTAAAGGATCGCTATAAAGATAGGCAATAATCTTAATACTCATTTTATTAGTTACCTAATATTTATGAATAAGCTTAGTTCTACAATGAAAGTTTAAGGATAGAATTAACATAATAGATCTTTGATTTTAGTTGATTCTAGCTATATATCATCAAACTTTACTTGAGTTAATGGAACTACATCAGAAAGCATGGTTAGAAAAAAGAAGTTTTATTTTGTTACCCAACAAATTAAAGATTTATCTCAAAGACGGAAAAGGGGAATATGAAAACTACATTTCTTATGAAAAACTTAAAGGCGAAGCCAAGATGCGTAGCCATAGAAACCATAAGTTATTTTTTATAACTATTACAGCTATAAGCTTTACTATTTGTATTTTGTTACAAAGTATTATATTGAAAAATGGATTTGCTCATGCTATATTCCCTAGCATAATTACCTTCATTTTGCTAGTTTTGTACAAAACAAAAAAACAAGATTACATCATAGTAGAAACTGTTGATTATAAAAGAATTATTTTCTTAAGAAATAAACCTAACCCCAGAGCCTTAGATAATTTTTTAGACCAACTTTGGATACAGCGCAAGAGATATTTGAGAGAAAAATATTTTTACATAAATCATAGTCAAGATACTCAAAAACAAATCGAAAGACTAAGATGGTTGTTTGAGCAAAAAGTTATTACCAAGACTGAATTCAAGTTTGCTAAAGACGATTGGGTTATAGATAAAAGCTACCAATCCTATTAAACTCATTTAATTTAATTCTTGTTTAGTATAGTCTGATATCTTAGCTTCCATTAATAATCAAAAACAGAGCGAGCAAATGTTATTTTTAGAGTAGTTAGTAAATCAACTTAGTCATGCGAGTAGCAATTATAGGATGTGGATATGTTGGTAGTGCTGTTTCTCGCATCTGGCATCAAAATGAAGAGATAGTTACAGTCACTACCACTACCTCTAGTAAAAAAGATACCTTACAGGCGATCGCATCAGAGGTAGTAGTATTAACGGGAAACGATCTTGCAGGCTTAAAAAATTTAGTAGCAGATAAAGATGTGGTGTTGCTGAGTGTTGGTGCAAAACAACGCACTCCTGAAACTTACCGTCAAGCTTACCTAGAAACAGCCAGCAATGTAATAGCTGCAATTCGTGCAACGGGCAATGTTAAACAGCTAATCTATACTGGTAGCTATGGTATTCTCGGTAGTCAAAAAGATACTATTATTGACGAAACTGCCATCCCCAATCCAAGAAATGAATATGGCGAAATTTTGCATAAAACAGAGCAAGTTTTATTATCGGTTTCTCCTTCCGAGTTTAAAACCTGCATTTTGCGTCTATCAGGAATTTATGGTGATGGCAGAGAATTAATTAAAATATTTAGCAGGGTAGCTGGTACAACTCGCCCAGGAAAAGGAGAAGACTATACTAACTGGGTTCATTTAGATGATATAGCAGGCGCGATCGATTTTGCCAAACAAAAACAACTGCATGGAATCTATAATTTAGCCAGCGAGGAAGTTTTGACTACCAAAGAATTTTTTGACAAGCTTTTTGAGGCGCATAATTTGCCTACCGTAACTTGGGACGAGTCTGAACCTTCTAATCGCTCATATAGTATGAAATTATCTAGCCAAAAAATAAAAGATGCTGGTTACAAATTTATTTATCCTGAAATTAAATTTAGTTAAACTGGAATTCTTTGAATAGTTCGTTCGGCATTTTATGCGTGTAAATACTAATAAGCAAATACAGTAGTTTTTGTTTGAATTATATACAGTCTAATTTTTCAATCTATCGTGATTATTAGTAAGAGAAGTTTGTCCATAATTTATATGATTATCACTTTTGAAAGACCATAATTCACTTATTAAAGTAAGCCTAGAAGGAATAATACTTATAAGATAGACAATTCTATTTTCTTCTAATGCAATCTTACGACATTAAATATTCAAAAGACTGAAATATAAATGCGGTCTTTTTTTTGTTTTCAACTTAAAAACTATCTTTATTTCAAGTTTATCTAATTTTAAAACTAAACATAGTTGCTTCACATTTCAAATAGGTATTTCTAGGAATTTACATTTTGAAATCCACAAGGTTACTTTTAAAGTACTGGAAATTGTGTAAATAACATTTTTCAAGTAAATACTCAGTTGAGCCAGTTTTTAAAATAATAAATAGATAAATAATAATAATGAAAATAAATAAAATATTTAATACTTTAAGTGCTACTGTTGTGTTCGCTGGAATGTTAGCTACAGGATTTACTCAACAAAGCTTTGCTTCTGAGAATAGTTCAGCATCAGATACTATCATCTTGAAGGGAACTATCAGAGATTTTCAGGAAAGTCATCCAGATTTTGAATCAACAACTGGAACTGATAAAAACATAGTTACTACAGAATTAGGTGCGGATGGAAAGCCTGTATATGCTCATGGAAACGAGGGAACTTTAACTACCAATGGAAAAGCAAATTTCAATCAGTGGTATAACAATGTACCTGGAATCAATCAAAGCAAAGAATATTCTATTGAACTAACTAAACAAGCAGACGGTAATTATAAATATCAAAACAATCAATTTTTTCCCATCAATAATGAGCTATTTGGAAATTTCAAAGACGGCAAAAACTATCACTTTACCTACGAACTACATAATCAGTTTACCTATCAAGGTGGTGAAGTGTTTAGCTTTAGCGGTGATGATGATGTTTGGGTTTATATTGATGGCAAAAGAGTTATAGATATCGGTGGGGTTCATCTTAGTCAAGAGCAAAGCGTAGAGCTAGACGATTCTGGTTTAACTGTGGGAGAAGTTTATGATTTTGATTTCTTTTTCGCAGAAAGACATTACAGTCAATCTAACTTTACTATTACGACTAATATAGAGTTAAACAATCCACCTGTAGCTAAAGATGATGCAGCTACAACCAATATTTTAAATACAATTACTATTGATGCTTTAGCAAACGATATTGATGAAGATGGACATGAGCTGACTTTAACAGAAATAAGTGCTGCTTTCTCTGGTGGTCAAGCAGTAGTTAAAGACAATAAAATTGTCTATACTGCGGGATCTGTTCCTGGTGGATTTAGTATGACCTATACAGTTCAAGACGAAAAAGGGGAAACAAGTGAAGGTACAGTAAACATAACTGTAACTGCCTCCGCTGATTAAAGCATCTGTCTACATAAAATAAAAAATAGAAAGCGATCGCTCTTTATAAGGCGATCGCTTTTTTAATGTTCGATTTTGACAAAAAAATGTTATAAATTGTGTTGCTTATAATGTCCTATATTCGTTATTTTTACTTGGATCTGGTAAATAAACTATGAGCATAGTTTAATAATTTAAAATTACTCTTTATACAATTAGATTGGCAAAGTCTAAGTTGACTATGGACTGACAGATAAGCTATTACTGACAAACAGAAGACTTAATAGATAAAAGATAGCAACTAACCACAACTAAAATTCTGAAAATCAATATGAGCAAGTTTAGACCTAATAAACCTAAAAAACCTCGTTCTCGCAATTCTAAGCGTCAAGAGTTAGAAGTAGATTCTAAACTGCTTATGGCGATCGCAGTAGGAATTTTTCTGGTTACTTATTTAGTGGTAGGAATCATACCAGTATTGAGACAATCTTATATTGGCAAACTATTATACGACCAAGGAACTGCCCAATTTGTTCAGTTTATCGTCGTGGCGTTGACTTCTCTTGTAATTGCTTTTACTATCCTAAAATTTTTACTACTGAGAAAAGAATATGATGCTTTAGGCAAAATTTGGATAGCCGATCATATTCCACTAGACAAACCTAATTCTCACGAGGTAGCTTATTTCCAAGAAAGATTACTCCAGGATGGTAATTTAGTGGCTTTGCGCTGTGGAAGAATTTTGAAAGCCTATATTACAAGTGGCGATCGCGCAGTTGCTAATGAATTTGCTCTAGATGATTCTTCTTTTTATCTTTCTGCTTCAGAGTCTTCCTATAGTGTTCCTCGCATTCTAATCTGGGCAATTCCCCTTCTGGGTTTTGTCGGTACAGTTATTGGTATTAGTGGTGCGGTAAGCAGCTTTTCTGGAGTGCTAGAAACTTCTGGAGATGTCGAAGCAATCAAAGGGGGTATTGGTAATGTCACCACTAATCTTGGCTTGGCTTTTGATACTACCTTGTTAGCTTTGTTTCTTAGCGTGCTGATAATGATTCCCTTGGTATTGGTAGAACGCTATGAATCTAAACTACTATTAGGTGTTGATGTCTTTATTAACGACAAGCTATTACCCCGTCTAAGAAAAAAGAACGAGCAGCTAGATCCAGATACGATCGACCGAGCTGTCAGAGGCGCAATTCAAGAAAATTTCCCTAATCCTGAAGATTTAGTCCAACCAGCTCGTAGCTATGCAGAGCAAGCTGCTAGAAGCTTGTCTACAGGATTCATTTCAGAAATCAGCAAAGTACAAGATGTTAGTTCTCAGGTAATTGCTCAGGTTAACGATATCAGACAGCAGACAAATCGCGATCGCGAAGAATTTTTAGGCTTTTTTGCTCAACAACAACAAAATAATCAGCAGCTCGTACTGCAAATTAGAGGGATTATTGAAGAAATCAAGAGCAATAATACTGCCGTAGCAAATGATTTCAATGCTCAAACTCAAGGTATCAGCCAGCAGTTAGAAAATGCAGCTAAAGTTTTAGAAAGTAGAGTAGGATCTTTGGAAATGGCTACGCAAAAAATGTCTGATTTTCAGCAGATCCAGCAAGGTTTAGAGCGAAGCTTTGCTTCTTTGGAAAAAACGGCTCAACTGGAAAATGTTTTAGGTGCGGTCAAAGATAATTTGGCACAGCTACAGCCAATCCTGCAACAGTTAAACAAACCCCGTCGCATTACTATAGTCGAACAAGATTCTCACAAAGATGCTTAGTCAACTTCAAATGTATATTAGTCAAAACTTAGTGCGATATGTCTAGGCGCAACATTTATCGAAAAAAACGAACAGAGGTAGAGTTATTTCCGTTTCTCTCTGTTTTAGCCTGTACCATTGGTACACTTATTTTATTAATCATAGTCATGACTACCCAAGCTCTAGAACCTCAAGAAGCAGTTGTAGTAGCGAAGACTGACGAAGACAGTAAGGGAGCAAATAAGACTAAGACTCCCTTGTATATCGAATGTCGTCAAGATGGCTTCATACTTCACCCCAGTAAAGAATTTGCTCCCAGAGCAGATTTTTACGATGAGCAATCTCCCCTCAGAAAAATGATTGCTAATTTAAAAGCAAACAAAGAAGAACAGTATCTCATCGTTATTTTGCGTCCTGATGGTTTGGAGATGTTCAACAAGCTTAGAAGCTTGGTCAAAGGAGAAGGAATAGATATTGGTTACGAGCCATTGGAATTTGGTTTAGAGCTTAAAATAGAGTCTTAATCTAGAATTTCCGTTAATTTTTCCAATAATTGTTGCTCATTATAGGGTTTAGAAAAATAGGCTGATGCTCCCAAATTCATGGCTAACTTACGGTGTTTTTCATTACTGCGAGAAGTCAGCATTGCGATCGGTAAATCGGCAAATTCAGCTCGCTCTTTGATCTCTTCTAACACTCCATAGCCATCGAGTCTGGGCATTTCTACATCACAAATAACTCCTTGTACTGCAAGCCCACCAACAAGTTTATCTACAGCTTCTTGACCATCTTTGGCTTGTTCTACACGATAACCAGCTTTTTCTAGAGTCATGGTGAGATAGCGACGCACATTAATCGAATCATCTACAACTAAGATGGTTTTTATTGAAGGAGCATTGCTTGACTCTTGTTAAAACAAAGTCAGATAGATCCTCATCAAAATCATCTTTTAAGGTTTCTTCTACTAATGCGATTGGATTAATTAGAGGAATAACTTTTCCATCCCCAAAAACCACAGAGCTAACAATACCAGGAGCTAGAGGAACTGGACTATCAATAGATCTAATGGTAGACTCTTGTTCATCCCAGAAACGACTAATTTTTAGTGCAGCAAACGATTTATTGTCTCCCACAACCAAGGTCATAGTTTGATTGATGGTAGGATTACCAGGCAAACTAACTTTGTTATGAGAACGACGAAAGACGAGAATTTTTTCGATTTCAACTAAGGGAATTTCTGTCTCATTCCAAACAACTTTTTTGCTGTTGTCTGGGGTCAATATTGCTTCAGGTGCAGAAGTTATCAACTCCCTAATATTGTTTGCAGGTATAGCAAAAACAATCCCACCCTGTTCGACAATTGCTACTCTCAGAATTGACAAAGAGAAGGGAATTTTCAGAGTAAAAGTAGTACCTTCACCAGGTTTTGTATCTACTCGAACATCACCCCGAACCTCTTGAAGATTTGTCCGCACCACGTCCATCCCTACTCCTCTTCCAGATAGTTGGGTAACTTGTTCTGCGGTACTAAATCCAGGCTCAAAGATAAAGTTAAGCAGTTCTGTTTCAGGTATTTGTGCCACTTCTGCGGTAGTTAAACCCATTTTACCTACGCGATCGCGTATTTTATCTAGATTAATTCCACCTCCATCATCACTTAGAGTAATAAGGGTATATGTACCTACATTTTGGGCTTGAATGGTAATCGTGCCTGATTCTGCTTTGCCAGCAGCAAGACGAGCTTCTGGCTCTTCAACACCATGATCGAAAGAGTTGCGCAATAGGTGCATCAAAGGATCGCTCAAGACTTCAACTACAGAACGATCTAAAAGAGTTGTTTCTCCAATAATTTTCAGATTGGCTTTTTTATCGAACTGAAGATTAAGGTCACGAATCATTCGAGGTAAACGCTTAACAACATCGGCAAAAGGTAACATCTGAGTACGAGTAACATTACCCTGCATAGACTTGGTGGTATAGTGCAAATCTCTTGCAGATTGATGAATTTCTCCTATTCCCAACTCAATATCTGTTGCCACCTCTTGAAGTTGAACAATAGTTTCGATTTGTTCTTGGCAGATAAGATGAATGTCACTATAACGATCCATTTCTAAATCGTCAAAGCTGTCGCGCTTTTTCGTTTTTAGGGAACTTGATACTGATACTTCTTTTTCCCTTAATAATCCTTGGATGGAAGCGCGGTCATACCATTGTTTTAATTGGGTATTGGAACGTTCCATCTGAGACATACGTTGGCTCATCAATGCCACAACATTTTGTAACTGCTCAAGACGTAAGTTAATACTATTTCTGTTCAACACTAATTGTTCAAACAGAGTATTAAATTGCTTGAGCTGAGAAGTCGGTACTCTAACCATTTTTTCTACCCGCTCAATAGCAGGAGATTTTGCAGGTAATGATACGGGTGGACTTATGATTTCTGGCTGAATTGCAGTTTCTTTTTTCTCAGAGTTATCTGAATCAAACGCAGATTGCAATTCAGTAAGTTCTAAATCATCCATCGCCAGAGGGTCAAACTGTTCCTCTGCCTCTGAATCAAACGCAGACTGTAGTTCAGTAAGTTCTAACCATCTACTGCCAAAGGATCGAACTGTTCCTCTGCCTCTAAATCAAACGCAGATTGCAATTCAGTAAGTTCTGAACCATCCATTGCCAGAGGGTCAACTGTTCCTCTGTCTCTGAATCAAACGCAGACTGTAGTTCAGTAAGTTCTATACCATCCATTGCCAAAGGATCGAACTGTTCCTCTGCCTCTAAATCAAACGCAGACTGTAGTTCAGTAAGTTCTATACCATCCATTGCCAGAGGGTCAAATTCTGATTCTGTGCCTAGTTCAACTCGATCGATCCCCTCAAAACTATCATTAACAGATTCATAACCCTCTAAGTGAGAAGGTAGTTTATCGATGCTACCACGCAAAACTAAAGCGTGCGATCGCCTCCAAACTTTCAAAGCTTCAGCCGATAGAGAACCAATATCCGATTTAGATAAAGCTGTCGCGTGATGCTGAATAGATTCACACAGTTGAATAAATGGAGCAAGGTCTGCCATATGACCGAAGCCAACTAATTCAAGGGCTGTGGCAGATAGTTCTTGAGCTAGCTCCTCTACATTTAATTCTGGTAACTTGGTTTCAAAACGGTCTAAAACTCCATCAACTCCTTCTTCAAAAATTAATAGAGCAGGATCTACATCCTCATCTTGTGCCAACAAAGCATTTTCGTCAGCAACCTCCAAATCCCCCAGATGAAAGTGTAGTCGTTCAAAAATTGGTTGAGTGCGATCGCTAATATCCGATTCAACAACTTCTATTCCCTGGCGATGAAGCTCTTTAATGTTTCTAAGACAATCAACACTCTGGAGCAGCAAAGTCTCTATTTCTGTTTCAATCTGGCTAGAAGCATAACGGACTCGCAAAATTTTAAAAAAATCTTCTAGACGATGAGCAACCCGACTTAAGATATCAAAACCCATCATTGCTGCTCCACCTTTGATTGAGTGAGCAGCACGTAAAACTAAATCTACTGTTGGGGGATCGATTTCTGCATCAGCAAATCCAATCAGACTAGTTTCCATGCGATCGAGGTATTCTTCTGCCTCGTCTAGAAAGTTGAGGCGAATCTGTTGTTCTGTATCCATATCGGTTTGTCAATAAATGAAGGGTCGATGTTTAAATTGAATAATTAGACTGATTCAGAGACTTTAAACTGAGATACAGTAGACTCCATTTTCTCTGCTACATTAGCGGTTTCGACGATCGATCTTGCTACTCTTTCCGAAGACTTGGAAGTGATTTCAGATAATTGTGCAATGTTTTGCATCAGATGAGTCACGTTCTCAGAGGTAGTTGTCTGTGAGATTGTGCTGCGGGAAATAGATTCCATCAGTTGGTTAATAGTTCGGGATTTTTCTAGTGCCAAACTCAAACTTTCTTTGGTAGATTCTACTAAGCGAGAAGTTTCTATTACTTGGGTTGTACCCGATTTCATAGCTTGGTTAACTTCTTTGGTTTCCGCTTGAATAATTGTTACCGTGCGAGCAATTTCTTTTAGTGCTGCGGTGGATTGTTTTGCCAACAAGCTTACTTGTTCAGCAACGATCGCAAATCCTTGTCCATATTCCCCTGCTCGTTCTGCCTCTGCACCAGCATTGATGGCTAGTACGTTCGTTTTTAGTGCAATTCCCTCGATTAGAGATATAGCTTCGGATATTTGTTTTGAAGATTCATCCAAACGCTTCATTTTCTTGCCAGTTTCGTCCACAGTAGTTCGTAGAGCAAGAATACTTTCTACTGTTAAGTCCATATTATTGGTGCTACGAACAATAGTACTATAAGTAGCATCAGCAATTTTTTCTGCTTGACCAGCATTAGCAGCAACTTCTTGAATCGATTGAGATAATTGTTCGACAGACATCAACGTCTCACGAGTTTCCTGCGCTTCTTTAGTCGCTTGCCTGGCTAATAATCGCATTTCTGTCTCGTTTTGCTTCAAGGAAAAACCTACCTTTCCTGATGATTCCTTTGCTTCGATCGCAATATCCTGTAGGTTGGTGATAATGGCATTAAATAAATCGGCAACGGTACTTAATTCCATGATTATCCAAGTTAGCCCGTACCGTTAAATCACCATCTGTGGCATCGCCAACTTCATCGAGCAAAGTATAAATTGCTGCCTCTAGCTTTTCTTTTTCCTGACGTTGTTCATCTGCTTGAGTTTCCAAACTAGCAATAGACTGTATGCAATTGTCTTGCCATTTTGTTAAGATTGAACTAGCCAAAATACCAATTTCGTCTTCTTGTTTGAAATCGATTGTTTGATTTAGAGTTGCCTTCTGCTAAACTAGTTGCTGTTTCGGCTATTTGACTAATTGGTTGTGTTAAACGTCTAGCAAAACCAACCAAGTTACGATACCTATCGCCAGCATAGAAATTACTGCAATTAAGGTTGCTAACTGCTGAAACTTCCTTTTCCGCAACAAGAGCCTCAGATTTTTGCTGTAATACAAATACGCCCCAACCATTCTCTAAACGAGTCCCGTGAGATATCCATTCTGTTCCTGTTTCGTCTGGAAAAGGAAAGTAACCTTCTTCGCCAGCTAGCAAATTTGCTACGGGTGGATAACTGCTGTAGTCTGTTAATTCATTGCCAGAAGTCAAATCAGAATTAGGATGACCTAGAATACGACCTTGTTCATCAACAACAAAACCATAGCCAGTCTGCCCAAACTTGACTGCACCAACTTGTTGAGTCAATTCTTCAAGCACGCTGCAAATTACCGCTACGGCTGATAAAGTTGTTTTTTGATTGATGGGGGCAGCTAGACAAAGAGTGGGTTTTTGACTCGTTTTTCCAATCAAAGTCTGTAAAAACATCTTGTTGCCTGCTTTTACCTCTTTCAACCAAAGTCTATTAGAATAATTGTTGGCAGCTTTGTCATCACTACGAGCAATATTCAAACCATTAAGATTGGTAGTGTGGGCTAAATAAATGTATTTATAAGTATTAGCGACAGTTTCTAAAATAGGTTTTTGCTGTTGAGAATCAAGGCTGCGAATACCAGGCTGTTGAGTTAAATTTTTTAGTGCCAGGATATTCATTTGCGTCCATCTAGAAACATCGCTACTAAGAGCTTCCGTTTTCAGAGCCAAATTTTCCTGGGTTTCTTGGCGAATGATTTTACTAGCATTAGAACTAGCTAAAGCGATCGCAATTATAGTAGTGGGAACAACTCCCAACAGAACGAAAAAAGGTAGACGGAATTGTAAACTTTTGAATAATGATACTTTCATAATATTTTGAGTCAATCGTTGTGTGGTTTTTGCCTAGAAGTTAATTGATATTTATAAAAAATAATTATTATGATTCAGCTACCTTAAACTGGGATACAGTCGATTCTAATTTGGCAGCTACTTCAGCGGTTTCGACAATTGACTGTGCTACTCGTTGGGAAGATTTGGAAGTAATTTCCGACATTTGAGAAATTTTCTCCATCAGGCTAGTAACATTTTGCGAGGTTGTTGCCTGAGATACGGTAGTCTGGGAGATGGATTCCATCAACTGGTTGATTTCTTGAGATTTTTCTAGCACTAGCCCCAAACTTTTCTTGGTAGATTCCACAATGCGGGTAGTGTTTACTACCTGAGTTGTACCAGATTCCATCGCTTGATTTACTTCTTGGGTTTCTGCTTGAATTGCTTCGACAATCTTGGCAATTTCTTTGGTAGCTGCTGCGGACTGTTCTGCCAATGCACCCACTTGTTCTGCCACAATACTGAAACCTTGTCCGAATTCTCCCGCCCGTCCAGCTTCAACCGTGGCGTTAATGGCTAAGTACGTTCGTTTTCATGGCAATTTCTTCAATAAAAGAGACTACCTGAGAAATCTTTTGAGAAGATTCTCCCAAACGCTTCATTTTTTTCGATGTTTCTCCCACCGTATTTCTTAAAGCCACAATACTATCTACCGTCAAGTCCATATTGTTCGTACTATCAATTACGGTGTTGTAGGTATCACCAGCAATTTTTTCTGCTTGACTAGCATCTTTAGCGATCGCCTGAATTGATTCGGACATTAATTGAACCGATAACAAAGTGTCACGACTTTCTTTTGCTTCTGTTAGAGCATTTTGTGCCAGCATCAAAATTACTTCTTCGTTTTGCTTCAGGGAAGTACCCACTTGACCAGATGACTGTCTGGCTTCAATGGCAATATCTTGTAGGTTGGAAATGATAGCATTGAATAAATCGGCAACTGTACTAAGTTCTAAGTTATCTAAGTTAGCCCGAACGGTTAAATCTCCATCTGTGGCATCGCCAACTTCATCAAGAAGAGTATAAATTGCTGATTCTAACTTTTCTTTCTCTATACGTTGTTCTTCAGTTAAGAGCTTTTGTTCTTCTAAGGAAGTTTGAATTTGTTCCGTCATCAAGTTGATATTGGTGTTTAATTCTCCCAACTCATCTTGACTAGTGACATCTAAACGAGTATCCAAATCTCCTTGACCAATTTTCTTCACCCCCGCCACTGCATCAAGTAAGGGTAAAGTAGCGCGATTGGCGATATAGGCAGAGATCCCTGCAACCACTATTGCTGCTACTGCGGTTCCCAGAAATAAAGTCCAACCTAATTCTGCAACAGGAGCTAAAGCAATATTTTCCTTAATAGACAGTATTGTTCCAATACGAAGCTCGGGAAACTGTCTTGGAGCAGGAACAGTTACATAACTAACTAATTGCCAATCATCTTCTGTGCGAGTATTTGCTTGGCTATTATTATTAGGATCAATTTCTTTGGCTACAATAGCTTTCAGATATTTATTTTCTCCAGCTAGATGTGAGGGAAGAATTTCAGGTAAATAATTAGATAAAGGTTGATTCAAATATTCACTTCGATCGCCTGCAAAAATCGTACCTTCTTCATTGACGAGATTCCAATGTTTATCCTGTTCCTGATAAACATCAAATAAGCCGTTAATATAGTTTCCAGGAATTTTAAATCTCAGAACGCCAATTATCTCCCCCGAAGCTCGATCTTTGACTGGTGCAGCAAATTCTACCCGTAATTGCCCCGAACTAGGAGAAATGCCAGGTCCATTAATAGTAATTTTTTGGGTTTTGAGAGCTTCTTGAAAATAGCCTTTGCTACCATAATTTGTCTTGTTAGGACTGTCTGATTTAGCCTGAAAGACAGGATCTCCTTGGGGATTGAAGAAAACGATACTATTGTAATACTTCAATTCGTCTTTAAAACTATCTAAAATAGCTGCTTTTTCCCTGAGAGTACTAGCATCTCTCAATTTAGAGTTAGTAAAAACGGCACTTTTAGATATGGCATCGATTTCGTTAATCCGATCTTCCAAAAATTTGGTAACGCTGCGAGAAGCTATTTCAGTTTTTTCGATCTGTCCCTGTCCGATTTGCTTGGTCAGAGACTTATTGAGAATATTGAATGAAAGAGTACCTACAGCAGCAACAGGAATCACTCCAATAGAGATCGCTAGTAAAGTCGCTTTTGTTCTAAGAGTCAAAGATTTACCCTTACCAGACTTTGGGTTTTGTAGATTGGGTTCTTTAGATTCTGGTTGTTCGTGATTAAGCATAAAAATATGTACGGAAAGCTCTAAATATTTGTAGTTGTAATAAGAAATAAGGAATTTAAAATAACCGAAACCAGAGGATTTCGTTAAGTTCAGATAAAATTTATCTAATAATTATGGTGAAGTAATTGTTCTGACCGACGATCTAAATAGACGGTTCAAGACTATAGTTCCCAAAACAAATTGAAATTTATCAAACCTTTGAAATAAGGGTACTTTTGCTTATGAAATGTTACAGATATCGTGATATGTAGAGCTGTGCTGGTGGGCATACTAATGCTGAGAACAATCTTTTTTTGTATTTCTTAGCCAAACTGAATATTTTTTAGATGAATGAAACTAAATCAGCAATAATCACTCGCCGTAATGTCTTGCAATGGGGTTTAGCTAGTGTGGGAATGTATTTGGGTTCTTCATCAATCTCAGGCTGTAGCAATGATGCCGCTATTCCTAAAGCCAAAATTCCTCCTATTAGCAATAGCGATTTTCAAGAGCTAAATAATGATTTTAGTCCGATGCAAATCTTGCGGGATTTTGATTATGGCGCGATCAAACAGGAAAACGGGCGAACTCTGCGAGAATTTGAAGTGTTTGCCCACAGCACTACTATTAAGCTCAACCCAGCTATTTCTTATGTCACCTGGAATCTCAATAACCGTATTCCTGGTCCAACTTTAAGAGCCACAGAAGGCGATCGCATTAGAGTGATTTTTCATAATCAAGATGGTCATTCTCATAGTCTCCACTTTCATGGTACTCACCCAATGGATATGGATGGAGTAAAAGGAGTACGCCGAGATAAAACCGTAGTCTATGAATTTGATGCCGAACCCTATGGAGTCCATCCCTATCACTGTCATGTTGCCCCTGTAACCCGCCACATCAGTAAAGGTTTATATGGAATGCTGATTGTCGATCCCCCCGAAGGAAGACCCTCAGCGGACGAAATGGTCTTGGTTATGGCTGGTTATGACCTTAACGACGAGAAAAAGAATTCTCTTTATGCTTTTAACGGTATTCCCAATTATTATCGCGATCGCCCCATAGAAATATACCAAAATCAACTGGTTCGTCTTTATCTGATGAATATGGTGGAGTTCGATCCTGCCCTAACCTTTCACATTCATGCCAATATGTTCCAGGTGTACCGCACTGGTCGTAGTTTAGAACCTAATGAAGAAACTGATGTAATTACTATGGGTACGGCAGAAAGACATATTTTGGAGTTCTCTTATAAATATCCTGGGAAGTATATGTTCCATCCCCACCAAGATCAAATCGCAGAAAATGGCTGTATGGGGCTTTTTGACGTAATTCCCCAGCTAAAGGTATCGTTTTTTAGCTTTAGATTCAGTGTTTTGCTCTATTGACGGCGATTTTCTTCAAAGATAGCCTGTTACGACAATCAACACTTATTTAAACTAATTATGACAACCCGACGTAAAGCGATCGAGCTATTTTTATCAAGCACCGTAGCAGTAGTTGCTATAAATGGTGTGATTACTTCTTGTGCTTCGACTAGCGAAGACGAAACCGCGAGTAAGTCTGAATCATCCCCAACGACAGCACCCATAGCCGATGCGGGAGAAGGGGGAGAAGGAATATCTACCGATAATCCTGATGTTAATTATCTGGCAACTCTTGGCTTAATGAAGGGTCACTTAATTGTGGCAGAAGAATTGCTAACTGAAAAAAAATATGCTGAAGCCGAACCCCATATTGCCCACCCTGTAGAAGAGCTTTATGGCGATCTGGAAACAGAGCTACCAAAGCGTAATGTACCAGATTTTAAAATTACTCTCAATAAGTTGCAAGATTTGGCAAAAACCGCTCCAGATTCGCCAGAAATGATGCAAGCGTACAAAGAATCGATGGCTGCCATTGATAATGCGATCGCTGCTATGCCCAAAGAAAAACTTACTTCTCCAGAAGTTGTTAACGTAGCTATGGTGCAAATTCTTAAGACTGCTGCTGCGGAATATGAAGCGGCGATCGTGTCAGGAAAAATTGTTGAACCAATTGAATATCAAGATTCTAGAGGATTTATAATTTATAGCGAGCAACTGTATAAGACTGTGGCAGATGTTATGAAACAGTCAAAACCTGAAAACCATCAGATTATCATGGAAAATTTGACCGCACTAAAGGCTATTTTGCCCTCGGTTAATCCTCCAGCTACGGCTGTCAAAGAACCTCATGTAGTAAATGATCTGGTTTCGGAAATCGAGTTATATAGTTAAACCGTTAAACCCTGTAGATACTTACCGTGGTACGTCTCTACAGGGTTAGATTACGAAAAAAAGTGTTGATTCTAATTTAAACTTTGTAAAATCCTGTTGAATTCTAATATAGGAATGACTTTTTCATCTTGTTGTACTGTTCCAGAAACATAGTCAACAAAGCGATCGCTAACACCATTTAAAGATGACCCAATTTGTTCCGTTGACAGGCGCACAATTCCCTGAAGTTGAGCCACCGCCAGTCC
Organism: uncultured cyanobacterium; assembly: GCA_963799375.1. Classification (GTDB taxonomy): domain Bacteria; phylum Cyanobacteriota; class Cyanobacteriia; order Cyanobacteriales; family Xenococcaceae; genus Waterburya. The sequence goes on along the minus strand of CAWCWY010000001.1, from coordinate 488,445 downwards.
AACACAAATTGGCGATTCTGTATTAGTTTGCAGCACAATAATTTGATATTGCCGATTATTAATCAATTCAGAAGGCAAATTCAACAATTGAGCCAAGTCGAATACGCAAAAAACGCGATCGCGAGAACTCATCATGCCCATAACAGATTCCGACATCCCTGGTAGAGTGGTGATTTTCTCTGCTCTAACGATCGAAGATTCTTCTACCCGATCCATTGATAGCAAAGCATTTACCCCTGATGCGACCTGAAATTTTATATAAGCATCACCAGGATCTAAATTACTTTTAAATAACTCTTGCAGATTGGCTTGAACTTTGGCTGCAACACTTTGGTTTTGCATCAGTACCTATCCCATAACTCCTTCAACTGCCGTAACCAACTCGTCTTGAGTACAGGGCTTAGTTACATAAGCTTTAATTCCCTGTTTAGTTGCCCACATACGGTCAACATCTCTATTTTTAGCAGTACAGGTAATTATAGGAATATTAGCTGTCTCTGGATTTTTTTTGAGTTTGCGACAGATATCCAATCCACCCATTTTGGGCATCATCCAGTCAGTGACAATTAGATCGGGTTTATTAGCAATAGTAAGAGCGATCGCCTCTTCTCCACTATGAGCGGTGATGATACTATAGCCAGCTTTGGTTAAATAGTTCGCCATCATGTCTAACTCGGATTGCATATCATCAACAATTAAAATAGTTTTCATTTTTATTAGTGGTTAAAGTGGATATTTTCACAAAAATTATTAGAGTTTTTTCTATAAAATAATTGGTCAATATCTCTGATTATTGAGCAATTATTTGAGGTGTTTTGCCACTATTTTGTTTAATCCTTCTTTAGTAAATGGTTTAGTGAAATAGTCTGTTGCTCCCGCAATTTTTGCCCTGGCTTTATCAATTAAACCTGTATTTCCAGTTACCATGATGATCGGAACATGATCGCATTTTCCGCTACTTCTTAATAACCCACAAAGTTTATAACCATTGATTCTAGGCATAGTAATGTCTAATAAAATCAAGTCTGGTTGAATTGTAAAAATTTTAGACACGGCTAAAACAGGATCGTCTATGGCAGTTAGTTCAAATTTTTCTTGATTGAGAAAACGCTTTATTTCCCCCAAGATTGTCGGACTATCATCAATACATACTATTTTCCAGGTTTTGACTGATGACTTAGACATACTAGCCTGAGTAGCCTCATTGTCATGATATGTATCTAATTGTGCCTTCTGAGGCTGTTGAATAGGTCGAGGAATTTGAGGTAACTTATTTAGAGGAGAAGGAGCATGATGTAAATAAATTATTTTTTGATCGACATAGGGGGATAAAATTTGCGCTACTTGAAGCTCATCTTTTTTTAGCAGTATAGATAACTGGCGAATACTAGTACGCCCTCTCAAGACCTGAGTTAATTCTATTAAAGTCTTTCGACTGAGGGAACCAGACTCAGGAAGAGAATTTGTTTCCCAACCTGGTGGAAAGTAAGGACGTTGGTAAACAGAAAGCAATTCCTTGCTACAGTTTTGCCATTGTCTCAACTTAATCTGCCTTTCATTCAAACATTCAGATACATCCCAAAATAAAAAGTCTCTAATTTGAACTGGAATCCAAACAGGAAGAGAATGTCCATCTTCCCAAGAAGAAGTGGCACTATCGAGCCATAGACAAGACTGTATTTCGTCTTTTGTCAAGTTTTGAATTAGCTTTGTACATTGAGACAGATCGATATGTTGTTGTGCCAACAGCCAAGGAATTATCTTGCTGTAAATGTTTTGAGCAGCAGATTTATCTTGTATGGATGATTGTATCTTACTGAAAGATTGGGGTAATTTGCTTAACGCAGCAATAGCCTGTTTCAACCCAAAGTAATGTAAATGATACTTTAGTTGATCTAACAGTTGTACAGAGCAATGGACATATTGTATTTTTCCTTGATGTAAATAGATTTTCCAAGAAACCAATCCACTATCAACATTCAAACACCCATAGCTATTAGCATCTGCTCGTTGAGATAGTAATTCTGTTGGACTCAGCTTTATAGTTGTTGTCATAATGATCTAAATCAACTTAATAAGCTTATATTTCCCAAAAAGAATTAATAAAGTAACATTCGATTAATGCAGTTATAGGTTTTACAAAAAATTTTGAAACAATACCGTAGTCCTTAAATGCTACTACTGAAATCCTTTTTCCCAAACTGAAATAGTGACGCGATCTTTTGTGTCTCGCTGCACTTTTCCTTCTAAATTGTTAACTTTAAAAAAGCTGAAATTGGTTTGACGGTTATAAACACTGCGGACCTTATCTTTAATATCGGCTGAAGCATCTCCACCCAACATTTTACTTAAAGTTTGCTGCATCGCTCCCAAGCTCACAGATGAATCAAGAGCGACATCTGTCTGACGAATTTTTCCTGTATCGTCTGATTGGTAGCTAAGGTTGACTCGATCTGGAACTACATCATAGTAGACTAGCACTTTGCTATTAGGTCGCCATCCCTTTCTTTCTGAGTTAGGTTTACCCAAAGTGCTAACCAACTGGCTTTCAGATGTTCCTGTAGTCACAATCGGCAGATCGAGTTCGGGTACAGACTCAAAATCAATTTTAGAAAGAGTTTTTGGTTCTTTATCCTCTTCTATCGTCTCTGGATTTTTGTCTGTTTCACTACTATCTGGAAGGATTCTGGCTAATTTCTTTTTTTTCTTGACTGAATTTGCTTGGTTTTCCTTTTCTTCACCTTCTGCCATCGTTTCAGAAGTTTCTTCATCTGTTTCTGGAGTTGCAAAAAGATCGGGCTGACGATTTGGAGAATCGACTTCTGCTGGTTGTTCGGGATTCTGAGGCGATCGCAATAAACTAGAAATTACGGCAAAACCTGTGGCAAATGTTCCCCCCGCTACGGCGATCGTAATCAAGGAAAACAGCGCTAGATTAGTTACTAAACTACGCTTTTTAGGTTTATTCGCTTTTTTGCGGTTTAGAGGAACAGTATATCTCCCTCTCCCTACAGAATTACCTCCAGGAGAAACATTTAAAGTTACTCCCGTGGTATTGCTTGCTTCATCTACTCCATCAAGGAGAGCATCGTACATTTCTCCAGCAGTACTAAAGCGATCGCGAGGATGAAAGCGGATTGCTTTATCAATGATTGCGGTTAATTCGGGGTCAAGATTGGGAGCGTGTTCGAGCCAAATTATCTCTCCACTGCGAGGATCGGTTTCTAGCTCATTGGGAGCTTTTCCCGTGAGCAAGAAAATCATGGTCAGCCCTAAACTATAAAGGTCGCTAGAATAGATCGGACGACCTGCTGCTTGTTCTGAAGCCATGTATCCAGGAGTCCCAATCGAAGCAGAAAAGCTACTGCCAGAATCTTCGTTTATTTCTGTGGCGATCGCTTCTTTTACCGCCCCAAAATCAATCAAAAAGGGTTTATTGTCTCCCTGTCGTAAAATAATGTTTTCTGGCTTAATATCGCGATGAATTATGCGACGACTGTGGACATAATCTAATACAGGCAACAACTGCAACAAGATCTGTCTAATTTCATCACGATGTAAATTGCCTTCTTGCGACCAATACTGATCTAAAGTTGAACCTTCGATCCACTCCTGAACAAGATAAAACTTGTCATCTTCGGAAAAATAAGCATAAAGTCGGGGAATTTGCTCGTTACCTTGCCCCAACTCTTCCAAAATTGCTGCTTCTCGCTGAAACCGTTCCTTCATCCATAAAGGCGTTTGGGGATTTTTAACAATTGGCTTTAACTGCTTGAGGACACACTTACGTCCCGAAGGCATATGAGTATCTTCAGTGAGATATGTCTCGCCAAATCCCCCTCTACCCAGAGTTTTGAGAATGCGATAGCGGTTGTTTAGTAGTACAGCTTTCATACTTAATTGTATAAAGAGTGGTGATCGATCTAGAAACAACTCAGCTAGTCAATAAGAGAAAGAAAACCAACCCTTATATATCCTTATTATCTAGATATCGTATTTACTTTAAGTCTAATAGACCTTTTTCTTTTAGTTTAGGATTAAAACGAATATTCATAGCAACTCCGCGATCGCTTAACTGCTGTTGAATATCTGCTTCAACTCTTCTAGCTACTTTTTTCAGTATTTTAATTTGTCCTATTTCATCATTTTGATTATATTGTGCCTTTTCTTCCTCTGTCATAGCAGGATTGGCATCAATTGGTTCAGTCCAAAGTGCCTTCTGGCTATCGTTTCCGTCTGGTGTTGCACCATTTTCAGCGATCCAAGCTGATGCCATGTCTTCTAAAATTTTCCGACTTGGGCGAGCAATGGTTTCTAGTTTTACCCAATAACAGTTGTTTGGTTGGCGAATTATATGTTGTTTGAGACTAAGATAAACATCGCGGGAATAGCCCACATACTGCATTGTTTTCTCTTGGTCAAATATGGCATAAACGCCAATTTTGCCCTGAATATCTTCTCTAATACAGCCAGCCTCATCTAGATATGGCAAATACTCCAAACTAGAAAGGGAAGGTGTTTCGGTTTGGGTAGACATAATTACTCTATATTATTTATTTTAAATAACTCGGATCACTTATCAATTGACTCTCTCAATCTACTGATAAGAGCCAATTCAAAGCTTATAGCTTTTACAGCTACTTTTTTTATTCAATCGGCAACCGACAACAATTTTAAACCTTGCGATAGATAGCGCAGAGACGGCTAGGTTTGAAAATTTTGGCTTGAAACATAAAGTTCGGTGGCACGTTAATAATTATGTGTTGGTCAGAATTATGATACCGCTCAAACTCGCGAGGCATTCCTTTGGGAGTGTGCTGACTGTAAGGTACTGGTTGAAACAGTAAATCTGTAAATACAATTTCAGTTTCGTGTAATCTTTGGCTGATTTGGTCGGTAAAAGTCTTATTTGTCAGCAAGCGGAATAAAATTTCATGAGCGTCAGTATCTAGAGTGAAGCTTGCGTCAAAATTTTTGACTATTTTTAAACCCATTTTTTAGCTATCGATAATATATCGATAATATAGAACGACTAAGTCAAATATTATCAGAAATTTCCAGTCAATCTGCTGATGGTTAATCTTTCGTAAATAGAAATTACCTAATCTTCATAATCCGATCGACAATTTTTCAGTAGTAAAGGTGTAGGTAAATTTTTGCAGAGTTAGAACACCTAGTTTACAAGTGCGTCTATCTGGACAAGGTTGATTTATTAATAGACTTTTTTAAAGTAACTCTGCGGACAACTTGGATTATTAAAAACAATTGATTAAACATTGTTTTAAAGCTTGGCATTGTCAGGCTCTATTTTATTGACCGTGCTTTCAGGTTAAAATAAGTAGGATCACCGATATTTTGTCGAACTTCTACAGAACATAACTGGCTCTAAGAAAATCCCTACATGAAGAATTACTTTGCTACGGTGTCTCGCGGTTTAGAAGAAGTTGCTGCACAAGAATTAGAGCGTATTGGTGCAAAAGATGTTCGCCCAGATTTTACAGGGATTCATTTCAAAGGAGACAAAGAATTACTTTACAAGGCTAATCTTTGGACAAGGACGACTTTTAGGATTTTAATGCCGATCGCACGGGTGAAAAGCTTTACAGGAGATGAGCTTTATAAGAGTGTTCAAAAACTAGATTGGGATGAATATATCGATCCTGATATGACTTTGGCTGTTACCTGTACGGGGAAAAGCAAAAACCTCAACCATACCCATTTTACAGCTTTACAGATTAAAAATTCTATTACCGATTGGCAAAAGCGCAGAGGTGGTAAACGCTCTAGCGTTGATACTGAAAACCCCGATCTGTTAATTAATGCTCACATTGACCAAAAGCACTGTATCTTGAGTTTAGATAGTTCAGGCTCTAGTTTGCACCGTCGGGGATACCGTCCTGCGATCGGTGCTGCACCAATGAAAGAAACCTTAGCTTCTGCACTGTTAGAGCTGGCGGAATGGACACCCGACTTACCTTTTCTCGATCCGATGTGTGGTAGCGGTACACTACCCATTGAAGCAGCATTAAAAGGTTTAAATATTGCCCCTGGCTTATATCGAGATTTTGGGTTTCAAACTTGGCTAGATTATGATGACAAGCTGTGGCAAAGTTTAATTAAAGAAGCTGAAGGGCAACAAAAATCAGAGCTTGATGTTCCGATTATTGGCAGCGATCGCGATCTACAGGTAATTCGCCAGGCTTTTGTTAACGCAGAAAATTCTGGACTAGAAGATTATGTCAAATTTGCCCGTCAAGAGCTGATTGACGTCGAACCACCAGCAGATCGAGGAGTTTTGATTTGCAATCCTCCCTATGGCGTAAGATTGGGCAATGAGGCGGAATTAGGGGAGTTATACAAGCTTTTAGGAGATATCTTCAAGCAAAGATTTAAAGGTTGGAGCGCATATATCTTCACAGGTAGTATGAAACTGTCAAAACAGGTGGGTTTAAGAACTTCTAAGCGTGTCAAACTCTATAATGGCGCGATTCCTTGTACTCTGTTGAAATATGAAATGTATTGAATATTTTTGGCGTTGCTGAAAAATAATTACAAATATTGCGTCTGGTACTATAAAACAAAGTGGCACAATTAAACCAGAATTTGAAGTAAATCGTTAAAGCGATCGCAATGATTAATTGAGCGTCAGCTCATTTTTCAGACACAGATAGGCAATATTACAAACTTGTTAGAAAGTATCTAAGCAAGGTGTTTAAATATTACGTCAAATACTTGTTTTGCTTCAATTGTTTCGTTTGTCAAAACATCTTGTTGAGTAATTAGTAAAGGCGACTGCGCTGGCGAACTAGTAAGATGACCGTGAGAACCTCTAACCAAGTTGGCATCCAAAGGAATAACATCCATCAAATAACGAAAACCCAATTTCTTTTTGAGTAAAGTCATAGCTACTTTTGCTTTTGGTAAGCTAATTTTTGGATCGACAAATAGCTCTACAGGATCGTATCCAGGTTTGCGGTGAATATCTACGGTACGTGCAAAATCAGGGGCAAGCTGATCATCTAGCCAATAGTAATAAGTAAACCAAGCGTCGGAATTAGCGATCGCTACCAGTTCTCCCGAACGAGAATGATTGAGATGATATTGTTCTTTTCCCGATCGATCTAAAACCAGATCGATACCAGGAGTATTTTCTAAGATGCTTTTAACTTTATCAAAACAACTGCGATCGTTAATATATACATGGGCAATTTGATGATCGGCAACGGCAAAAGCCTTACTCGCGCCAGGAATTAGAATTTCGCCCCCTACTTCTTCTCTAACGGTAATTAAACCCTCCTTTCTAAAAATACGGTTGAGGTGAATTGGCTGAGAAACTTCTGTAATTCCGTATTCTGAAAGCACAATAACCTTTGCGCCTTTAGCTTCATAGAATTCAATTAAGTCTTGACATACTTTGTCTATTTCTTGCAAATCTTGAGCAATCTCTTCGGGATTTGTACCAACTTTTTGCAGACAATAATCCAGGTGAGGTAAATAAACTAGGGTTAGAGTAGGACTAAATTTTAGTTCTACTTTTTTGGCTGCATCAGCTATCCACTGACTAGATTTAATTGATGTATTTGGTCCCCAGAAATTGAATAAAGGAAATTCACCTAATTCAGAATTTAGCCATTGGCGTAATTCCATAGGTTCGGTGTAAATATCGGGTAATTTTTTGCCATCGGCTCTATATATAGGACGAGGCGTAACCGCATAGTCAACGGAAGAATACATATTGTACCAACCAAACAAGTTGGCACAGGTAAATTCAGGGTCAAGCATTTTAGCTTTTTCCCAAATCTTTGGAGATTCCACTAGGTGATTCGACTGTCGCCACAGCTTGACTTCGCACTCATCGCGAAAATACCAACCATTCGCCACTATCCCATGTTCATTGGGATTTTCCCCCGTATAGTAAGTAGCTTGAGCAGTACAGGTAACGGCAGGTAAGACTGGCTTAATAGAAGTAGTTTGACCTTTTTTTTGCCAGCTAGATAAAAATGGCGTGTGTTTCCCAATTAATTCGGGAACTAAGCCAACTACATTAAGAACGACAGTTTTATACATGATAATTATTAATTTATTTTGGTGGGCATTGGAAATCTTTTAGAATCTTTTAGAGAGGAAAGCTTAATTTAATTTCATGCCCACCCTACAATTGGTCACTAGTCACTAGTTGCCGATCGCCGATCGCTGATAAAACCCACTCATATTCCCGTTCGATAGAAGTCAAAATGTCTAGTTTCATTTCGGGCGGTAATACTTCCCACGTATAGGTTTCAATTTCTAAATGATTGCCAATATCGTCATTGGGCAACATCTGTAATAACTGGGCAATATGATCTTGAGTCGATTCAAATAGCTGATAGTTAGCTATAAATATTGGTACGTGAAAATGAGTCCGCCATTCTGCTGCTGTAGTAGTTAGAAAATGCTCTAGAGCATTAGATAAATCTACATGATGTTCTAGATTGCCATTACTATAGCGGGCAATTACCTGATGAAGATAAGTAGATTCGGCAAAGGTCGTAAGTTTATCTAAAATTAGCTTACGCTGGGCTGATTTTGAAGGTATGTCAATCTTAATTGCCGAACTAAGCTGAATTTTGCCTATTTTTATCTCTGCATCTTTAAAACGTCGAACAATGTCTTGAGGTTCTTCGTATTCAATCGCAAAATGGCAGGTATCATAACAAACTCGAATATGCTGTCGAATCCAGTATTCTGCCTCTGAATAATTAATCCCTAGCTGTAGATGAAGCCATTGTTTACCAATAGGTAACAACCAATTTTGAAAGAAGCTAATAATTTCCTGACTGTTTTCTAACATTCCGTCAGGTTCGGGTTCTAGATCGATGTGAATTAGTTTACCCGTATTTTGATAAACTTCTGCCATGTGCGCGATCGCCTTGGCTAAATAAAGACTACTTTGGTATAAGACCTTTTCTCTTTGTTCGGAGTTTTGCCACCAGGGTTTATAGGATATAGGTACGGTAGAAATTCCCCCGTCAATATCCCCAGGAAGTAAAGCGGTGAGAATTTTGATTAGTCTAAGAGTATAGTCGAGACGTTCGGGTTTAGTCCAGTCGGGGGCATATACTTTATCTTTGACTACCTGATGGTGAAATTCGCCGTAGGGAAAACCATTGAGGGTAAAGACATATAAATCTTCTGACTCTAACCAGTTTTGAAACTGAACTAAATTATCTCCTGCTAATATTTCTTTGGCAGCAATATCCGCTAGGCGCAAGCCGACACCAAAAGCATCGTCGGGGGATAACCTAGTTTTTAATTGAGGCAAATATTGTTTTAAGTTGCTGAAAACTTCTGACCAAGTTTCTCCTGAATGGATATTAGTACAGTAAGTTAAATGTAAATTCTTGTTTGCTAGCTTCACGGTAGTTATGGGGTGTGTTGGTTAAAATAAACTGCTATTACTCATTAGTAGTCAATAATTAGTATGTATCGCTATTAGTAATCACAATCACCCCGATTTTCTCAACTTAGCTCATTACAGTTCTAGCCTCAATTTCTTGCAGCATCAAGACGGCTTTTACATAAGTAGGAATACTGACTTGATTGACTTCCAATCCTACACCTATCTTTTTCAACAGCATAATTGCCAGTTCTCCACCTAAATGTTCGCGAAATTCGGCTATTCCGCTGAAGATAGAATTTGCTGATTCTATATCCATCAAATCGTTAGATAATTCGGGTACATATAGCTTAAAACCTAATTGTTGCAAAGTTGTGATAATTTGCTGCCAATCTTCTTTGTTTAAGAGTCCAGTTAGATAAGAAAAAGTGCAGTCTAAAGCCATGCCAATTGCCACAGCTTCACCATGTCTCAAACCATAATTAGTTAGATGTTCTAGCTTATGTGCTGACCAGTGACCAAAATCAAGGGGACGAGAAGAACCCATTTCAAAAGGATCGCCGTAGGTAGCTATGTGGTTGAGGTGTAGCTGACAACAGCGATAGATCAACTCTTCCATTGCTTGACCATCGCGATTGGCTAAGTTCAAAGCGTTATCGCGGATAAATTCAAAGAAGTTTTGATCCTTGATCAAAGCTACCTTGATAGCTTCAGCAATACCAGAACGCCAGTCGCGATCGCTTAGGGTAGTCAAGAAATCTAAATCGTTAAGTACTGCTACAGGGGGGGCAAAAGTACCTAAGAAATTTTTCTTACCAAAAGCATTAATGCTGTTTTTGACTCCCACACCAGAATCATTTTGCGCTAAAACCGTTGTCGGAATACGAATTAAACGCACCCCGCGATGGGCGGTAGCAGCAGCATAACCAACCATATCTACCACTGCACCACCACCAATAGCTAGTACGTAGGAATGACGACAGATTCCTTCTTTCTCGATGACTCGCTGAATATTTTCTACTAGCGCGGGGTCATTTTTTGATGCTTCTCCCCCAGGAACGATAATAGGTTGGGTAACTAAATTGATTTTATCAGCAAAAAAATCGGCATAGTTGTTTATTTTTTTGATTAATTCAGGATGATGTTCTAATAAGCCTGAATCTATCGCGATAATAATTGATTTTGAAGCCTTGCTGTTCGCTCCCACTACTTCGGCAAGTAGAGGATTAGTTGTGTCAAATAAACCCTTTGTAAAGTGAACGCCGTAGCTAAATTTGACTTCAATGTCTTGTTCTAGGGATTTGGCTTGAAAAGTTTGGTTCTGGTTTTTTTGTTGAATTAACATAGTAATAAAAGTGTATTTAATAAGTTTAAATTATTGAATTTTTAGGCAATTTAAGTAATCGCAAACATTTTTCCCAAAAAACGAGACAAGGGCAACAATGACAAAAGAAGCAAGCCATAAATCCAGTTGGTGAACCCCGCAGCAATAGTGGCATCAAGAACTATTAGGGACAATATTCCTGCTTTTACCGCCATTTGAATTAGTTCGGGATTTGGATTTACCGCTGCTTTGATAAAAGGAGGCAAAACTAAGGCTGCAAACAATGCCAGGAAAGGCAGAGTGATTAGCAAGCTGTATTCTGGTAATACTGCCAGACTAACAATGCTAGCGATAACTGAGGTAACTAAAGCGATCGCCACAATCCCCGTGGTCCTCTTTCCTCCATGAACTTCTCCTTGAGAAATAGCAGTGATAGCAGCAATATAAACAATGGGAATCAAAGCTAGATACCAGCGATCGCTGACGGCTATAGGGACAGCACTTACCCCCAACAGTAAGTTGCAACCGCGACATAAACCCATATTTACGGGACCTAAAAATGTCTGGTGTTTGCCCCACATATCGTAGACTAAAGCCATAGTTGCAGTAATCATGGCTAAAATGGCACTCAGGCTAGAAACCATTGCTGCGGCAAAAATTCCTATTGCTAATAAAATAGTTCCCAAGGCGATCGCGATCCTTAAAGATGCTCTACCGCTAGGAATAGGGCGTTCTGGACGCTCGACTGCATCTAACGAACTATCGCAAACATCATTGAAAACAACTCCTCCCCCATAAAGTCCTGTGGTGGCTAATATCAACCAACCTAAAACCACAACATTTAGATTACCGATACTTACCGCAGCCCCCGCAGCAGCATATCCCAATAGAATATCTGCCCAAGCAGTAGTAATGTTGGCAGGACGCATTAATTGCAAACAAGCCCAGAAGAACTGAAAATTAATAGATTTAGATTTATTGAATTTAATAGTTGAAGTAAACATTGTGGGTTGATAATTTAAACAATTACTATTGATTCCTGGCTTGCTTCCACTAATGGCTGTTGTCCTCTGAGTACGGAGTTGCCACTATAGAGTTCACGCTGATCGACAGGTGCAGCATTAAGCCAGTCACTCTCTTTAATTTGACCGCTTTGACCGTAAGCTTTGAGGGCATTATCGTAGCAGACAGCTTTTATTTGGTCTTCAGGAATACCTCGCATTGCCATAAGCTGTGCTGTTTTAGGTACAGCCAAGGGATCGCTCACCCCCCAGTCGGCACTGCTATCTACAATAATGCGATCGCTGCCATATTGTTTGACTACCGCCACCATTCTTTCATTGCCCATTTTGGTGTTAGGGTAAATAGTAAATCCTGCCCAAAAACCACGATCTAATACTTCTTTGGCAGTTTCTTCGTTGTTGTGATCCACAATTACCTGAGAAGGTTCTAAACCATGTTCTAAACACACATCCATACTGTGGGATGTTCCCGCTTTTTTATCTCGATGAGGTGTGTGAATCATAACAGGTAAGTTTAATTCCTTGGCTAGTTCTAACTGGAGACGGAAGTATTTATCTTCAGCAGGAGTCATGTCGTCATAGCCAATTTCGCCAATGGCTACCACTCCTTCTTTGCAAGCATACAAAGGTAAGATTTCCATTACCGCTTCGGCTAGGGAAGGATTATTGGCTTCTTTGGAATTTAAACCAATGGTGCAATAGTGTTTGATGCCAAATTGACTGGCTCGAAATCTTTCCCAACCCACCAAAGAACTAAGATAATCTTGATAGGTATGGACGCTAGTACGGGGTTGTCCCAACCAAAAAGCAGGTTCTATTACTGCGACTACTCCAGCTTTTGCCATTGCCTGATAATCATCAGTAGTTCTAGCAGTCATGTGAACGTGAGGATCGATAAGCATCATATTATTTAGCATTGATTTATTGGGTTATTTATATAGTGATTAAAATTAAAAAGATTTAAAAAAAGTTGTGTTTAGCTACAAACAGCTTCGGATGAGTGCTTTAGTTTTGTCGCAACTTCAGGGTTAAAAGGTGCAATTAATTCCCAAAGTTCTGGACTTACAGTTCTTTTTGCCGCCAATCTCTCGTTGGCATAGTCAATTAGCATTTGACACAATTGCTGGTTATTACGACGTTCTAAACCGTAAATTGCATATAAAGGAGTACCAACAAATAAAGCCTTAAGTACCATTTGATTCCAAGCTAAATCGTCTAAATATTCAGCAGGATAAGGATTATTCAATGCCACTGCATTAAATACCGAAGTCATATTAGTGCGAACTCCTTCGGCTGCACGCAAACAAAACATTTCGGGATGGGGTAGTAAGGGTAAGCTTTGATAAACAGCGATAGTTTCGCCGACATCGGCTGCTGCTAAAATTTTATCGACAGTGGCAACATAGCGATATTTATCTTCACTGTTGAAAGAGAGAAGTAACAAAGTACGTCCAACTTGATCTACAGTCCAATTAATTGGCTTCCAACCTGGAATTAGTTGGTTGGCAGCTTGTAATTCGCTAACAACTAAATTCAGTGGCGTTTTGCCCAAATAACGAGGTACGGCACTAAAAGCAGTAAATAAAGTTTTTTGTGTAGCTGTCTTGTTAATTACTGCTATTTTGCGAGCCAGCCATGCTAATGACTCAGTTGTCGAGGTTTCTTTCAACCAGCTAAACAGCAATGAAGTAACTTGATTTATTTCAATATCAGTCTTGATGGACATGATTTAAGTAAAAGTATTTGTACTACGCTTACTAATATAGCCGTAGTTTTACTGGAACAACCATAAACTTTCGATGTTTTTTTGTAGCATTTTATATACAAATTTATTGTTTGTATGAAGTATCAATAGTCGATTAGATTAACTCCTAAGAAATAAATTAATTTATGAGTAAAATCCACAACAAAAATTAATCAATACGCTTGGTGAACTGCGATACCCTAGATTGGGTGATTTATTAGATTTTTTTAAGATAGTTCCTATGACATCCACCGTTGAAACTTCTAAACGTACAGTGCGTATTGGTACTCGTAAAAGTCAGCTTGCTTTGGTACAAACTTATTGGGTAAAAGCTGAATTAGAAAAGCATTTTCCCAACATTGAGTTTGAAGTAGAAAAAATGAGTACCCAGGGAGACAAAATTCTGGATGTACCCTTAGCAAAAATTGGTGATAAAGGTCTATTTACCAAAGAGCTAGAAGTAGGGATGCTTAACAATTCCACCGATTTCGCGGTGCATTCCCTTAAAGATTTACCAACTAACCTACCCGAAGGTTTAATGTTGGGTTGCGTTACCAAAAGAGTAGATCCTGCTGATGCTCTAGCAGTGAATGAGAAAAACAAAGACAAGACATTAGCTACTTTTCCTGAAGGTTCAGTAATAGGTACATCTTCTCTTAGACGTTTGGCTCAATTACGCCATCATTACCCCCATCTAGAGTTTAAAGATATTCGGGGTAATGTTAACACCCGTTTGGCTAAGTTAGATGCAGGAGAATATGACGGAATTATTTTAGCGGTAGCTGGATTGCAAAGACTTGACATGAGCGATCGCATTCATGAAGCAATTTCTCCAGAGGTTTCTCTTCATGCAGTTGGACAAGGCGCATTAGGCATTGAATGTCGTGAAGGAGATGAAGAAATACTCAAGATTTTGAAAGTATTAGAAGATCCCGACAGTAGCGATCGCACAATGGCAGAAAGATCGTTTCTCCGCGAGCTTGAAGGGGGTTGTCAAGTGCCAATAGGTGTAAATACTAGCATTGATGGTGACACTTTAACCATTGTCGGAATGGTTGCGAGTCTCGATGGCAAGCAGTTGCTTAAAGATACTGTAAATGGTCAAAAACAAGACTCAGAACAACTGGGTAAAGATTTAGCTGGTAAACTTCGCAAACAAGGTGCAGGTGAAATTCTAGCTAAGATTTTTGCTGAAGTAGGAAGAGGATAAAATGTCGCAGCTTGTTATTTTCTTTGAATAGAAGAGTTATCTTTTCGTGAGTAATAAGTAATAAGCAAGGGGTTTAAAACCAAGAACTATAATATGCAGCGTTTTGAAGCTTTTGCGCCTCTTATGCTGTTTTCTAATTGATAATTGGTCACTGATGATTGTTTATGGTTTCCCAAAATTTATCTATGTAAAGGGTACATTAAAAAACCCTAGTTTCAAGCTAGCTAATTACACTTAACTTTATTTATCGAAGATTTTAGTTTCAGTCTCTTTGACTCTACAAGAATTTTCGAGTATCACTTACATAGTCCAACTAAATTTTTATCTAAAATACCATGAATATTAAAGTCAAAACCATAGCTGTTCCTGCATTTGTTGCTCTATCTCTTCTATTTGGAGCTTGTGCAGATCAGACAATTGAATCTCCTGATGCTGTAGACGGTGCAGTTCAAGAAGGCGTTGAAGGTTTTGAGCAAGGCGCGGAAGATGCAGGGAACGCTGTTGAAGGTGGTCTAGAAGATCTAGAAAAAGGTACAGAAGATGCTGCTGACAACATCGGAGATGGTGCTAAAAATCTAGAAAAAGGTGCAGAAGATGCTGCTGGTAACATCAAAGATGCTGTGGGAGAAGGTCTAGAAGATGCTGGCAATGCTGTTGAAGGTTTGGGCGAAGAAGCTGAGTAGTCAGTTCATTGGCAATTATTAGTAATTCTTAATAGATACTAAGTAATTGGACAACACAACTGATACGATCGTTATTAATGAATATAGGTATTGCTAGATATATCTACGCAATGCCTATTTTTTTTATTTGATTTTGTAAAATAATATTCAAAAACTGATGAATTTTAACAGCAATCTTTTTGTTTATGCTCAGTGGTTGGGGTTTGCCACCATTTTTAGTCTCGTTGTGGCAATTGTGTCTTTTATTGCACGTTGGGATTTTAGGTTTCGTTTAGTTGGTGTGACTAGCTTTATGACAGTACTAACATTAGGGACATTTGCTCTGGGTTTGAGCTTTTCTCCTAAAGTAGAAATTCTTGGTGCAGCGCGCTACACTTTGATTTACGATAATGGGGCAAATCAAGCAGTGGTAGCCGTAGCCCCAAACATACAGAAATCCGCCATTGAACCAACCTTGCTTCAGGCAGCATCAGATCTGTATTCTTATGGAAGAACTGGCACGGGCGGAAACAATCAATTTACAATTAAATTAAGAACCGTTTTGCATCCAGACAAGGGAGTCTCTCAACCACTATTTTTGGGCGAGGCAAAGCGAGCGTTGATTGCTACGGATGACAAAGATATCAAAATTAATGTTTTTGCCCAAAATATAAATAAGCTACCCAACCGCAGCTAAACGAGCAACAGTAATTAAACAATTTATATGAGTAAAAAAGCTATCTCCACATCGACTAAAACAGCAGCTAGTTATGCTCCTCTAGCCATTGCTCCAGCAAAAATTTTGCGGGGAGAACACTGTCTGACGGACTCTGGCAAAGAAATAGCTAAGTTAGGCTTTCGTCCTCTAGTAGTTGGTGGAAATCAAACTTTAGAAGTAATTAAACCCAGTTTGCAGCCTGTATTAACTGCTGAGAAATTAGTTGATCAGTTTGCTAGCTATAGTCCAGACTGTGCGGAATCTTCTTTATCTAGATTGAAGGAGACAGCGCAAAAACATCAAGCCGACTTCATTATGGGAATAGGTGGTGGAAAAGCTTTGGATACGGCAAAGTTGCTGGCATATCAATGCAATTTACCCATAGTTACTGTTCCTACTTCTGGAGCTACTTGTGCAGCTTGGACTGCTTTATCCAACATTTATTCGGAAACTGGTGCATTTCAATATGACGTTTCCTTGGCTAACTGTCCAGATTTGTTGATTTTAGATTATGGGTTAGTACGCACCGCACCCCAACGTACTTTAGTAGCAGGAATTGGAGACGCGATCGCAAAATGGTATGAAGCTTCCGTCAGCAGTGGAGAGTCTAGTGCTACTTTGTTAATCTCTGCGGTACAGCAAGCCAGAATCTTAAGAGATATTCTATTCCAAAAATCGGCGATCGCAATTAAAAATCCTCAAAGCGAACAGTGGCGAGAAGTTGTAGACGCAACGGTATTATTGGCAGGAGTGATTGGGGGAATTGGCGGTGCAGACTGTCGTACTGTTGCTGCTCATGCAGTCCATAATGGTCTAACTCACTTACTTGAAGCTCATAATGTACTCCACGGCGAAAAAGTAGCCTATGGAATTTTGGTACAGTTGCGTTTAGAAGAGATGATTCAGGGTAACAAATTAGCTACATCATCTCGAAAACAATTGCTTAAGTTTTATGCTGAGATTGGTCTACCAAAAACTTTAGAAGATCTTGGTTTGGAAAATGTCAGCCTAGCTCAACTGCGTCATGCAGCAGCGATCGCAACCCAGCCTCAATCGGATATACACAGACTACCGTTTACCGTTTCTCCAGAACAGTTAATGGCAGCAATGGTTTCAACTACAGTAGGTGTAGAAAAAGCTAAATCCTTTTCTTTATAGCTATTTTGCAGATCGGCTACTTAGGTTGAAAACCAAAACAGAATTATAGATACCAACAACATCTAACGATTTAAAACTCATTAGCGTTAGATGTTTTTCATTTCAATTTAATTTATTGGGTGCAAGTTTGGTATTGATTGATTTTGTATCATTTCTCAATAAATAATTGTCTTTTGTGAAAAATTTTTCACAAGTTCATTACTTTAAACCGATCTTTATAGAAATAAATTGATGTTTTTGATAATATGTGTGAACTAAAAGAATTATAGGTATTTGCACGGACGACAAAACTTAAAACAAGATAACTTGGACCCGTATTTAAGCTACCTGCCCGATATAATTAATTCCCAAATAATCAGATAATATTTAGAGACGAAATGTTAAATAAACCACATAATTCTATAGTTACCCTCGCAGCAGTATTGCTAGCTTTGGTTGGAGTGTCAAAACCAGCTAAAGCTTTTTTATTAGCGCAAGCTAATGTAGCTCCTACAACTTTTGCTGTTCCCGATACATTGCCCGCCCAAGCCAAGGTAGAAATGTCTACCTCTAATAGTACCAGTAGTATTAATCAAAGTTTAAAAGAAGGTTTTACAGCTAAATTTCCCGAAGCTCAAGTCAATGTTGAGGCTCAAAGTTCAGAAGATGCTCTTCAAGCTTTATCAGAAGGGAAAGTTGACCTTGCAGGAATTGGTCGTAATTTAACTGCAACAGAGAAGCAAAAAGGATTTGTAGCAATACCTGTCAGTAGAGAAAAAATTGCGATCGTTGTCTCCAATGATAATTCTTACGATGGCAATTTGACTATATCTCAATTTGCTCAAATTTTCAGGGGAGAAATAACTGACTGGTCAGAAATAGGCGGACAACCTGGAGCAATAAAATTAATTGACTCTCCCGATACAAACGATACTAGACAAGCTTTTCCTAGCTATCCAGTTTTTCAAGAGAGCGAATTTGTTACAGGTTCTAACGCAGTCAAGTTGGAACAAGATAGTACAGATGGAATGATTGCTCAATTAGGAGCAAACGGTATTGGTTATGCTGTTGCCAATGATGTCATCAACCGAGATGATATCAAAATAGTAACCATGCACCAAACTCAACCTGATGATGAAAGATATCCTTTCTCTCAGCCGTTTAATTTGGTATACCAAGGAACTCCTAGCCCCGCTACAGAAGCATTTTTAGGTTTTGCTACTGCGCAAGGAGGAGAACAAGTAGTAGCAAACAGAGTTGGCTCTATGTCTACTGTGGCTGCTGCTGCGATCGCTTCTCAGTTGGGGAATAAAGCAAGTAATGCACCCACGGGGACAGTAGATTTACCTGAAACAACCGTAGATGGAAAAGGTAATCTTATTCAACCTGAAGATGTTGCAGGCATTGATGGTGATGTAGATACTCCAGGCGTTGATGCTACGGGTACTGATGTAGATGTAGATACTCCAGGCGTTGATGGTGCGGGTACTGATGTAGATGTAGATACTCCAAGCGTTGATGGTGCGGGTACTGATGTAGATATCCCAAGCATTGATGCTGCGGGTACTGATGTAGATATCCCAAGCATTGATGCTGCGGGTACTGATGGCGATGTAGATGTCCCAAGCGTTGATGCGGATGGTGATAATATTGCTCAAGCAGAGCCAGATTTAGAAGGCAGTGGTGAAACAAACTCAGATCTAGAAGGCAGTGGTCAATTAGACCCAGATTTAGAAGGCAGTGGTCAATTAGACCCAGATTTAGAAGGCAGTGGTCAATTAGACCCAGATTTAGAAGGCAGTGGTGAAACAAACTCAGATTTAGAAGGCAGTGGTCAATTAGACCCAGATTTAGAAGGCAGTGGTGAAACGAACTCAGCAATTGATGCAGATGGAGATGAAATAGCTCCTGGTACAATAGTTACAGGTGATGCTGAAGAAGGTGCAGTAGCTACCGCAAAAAAAGGTAAATGGTGGTGGTGGCTACCCTTAATATTAGGAATACCTATTTTAGCTGCGATCGCCGTATCTGGTTTTGGTGGTAAAAAGAAAAGCGATCGAGAACCTGCGATCGATATTCCTGACGGAAATGCTCCCAGTGGAGGAGGAGTATACAATGATATACCTGATGGCGGCGATCTATCTGCTGTTGGAGCAAATACGGCAACAGGCGCAAGTAATTTTGCTCCAAACACTATAAATACTACTTCTAAATTAAGCGGTTCGGCATTAGCAGGGGGTGCAGCAGCAGTTGGTGGTGTCGCAGCAGCAGCAAACTTTGCTGGCAGAAAAAAAGCTACAGACAACGATCTAGATGACGATATTGATATCAGACTGGATGACTCAGATGATATCGAATTATCAAGTACTGATATTGACGATCCTGTAATTGATGGGATTCCTTCTAATCCAGTAACTGAGTTTACAGGTCAAGAAACTAAACTACAGCTAACAGATCAACCTACAAAACTGCAAACTGACACAGTTGAAGACATAGATGGAAGTGCTTCAGGTTCATTAGATGGAACATCAAATGCAGGTGGTGCAGCGTTAGCAGGGGGTGCAGCAGCTCTTGGAGGAGCAGCAGCAACTTCTGGCTTATTTAGCGACAGTGAAGATTATTCGGATGAAGATCTAGACACTACAATTGATGGCGAAGGTCAAACTAACATACAAACAGGTTTTGTTTCCGAACAGACAACAAGATTACAAACAAATGATTTAGACTCCGATTATGAGACAAATCTAGCTGATGAGAATGTAATTGAAGCTGATAGGACAGATGATACTAAAGCAGCTCAAGAATTTAGAGGCGATTTTGTTCTAGATGAGGAAACAACAACCGATAAGTTGTCTGTAGATACAGATATCGAAGACACGGAAGTAGGTGATAATACTTCAGGTTTATTTGATGGCAGATCGACGGGAAGCGTAGCAACAGGTGGTGCAGCAGTCCTGGGCGGTGCAGCAGCATCAGGCTTCTTCGGAAATCGCGATCGCACTGATGATACAGATATCGAAGAAATAGATTTAGATACTAATGTTTCAAATGATTTAGACGAGGCTGATACTAACGTATCGGGCTTTACTTTTGATGGAATAGGCAGTACTCAAACTCCCGAAACAGATACAGATGTCGAAGACACTGACATAGATAGTAATGTTTCAGGTTTCTTCGGAAATCGCGATCGCGCTGATGATACAGATATCGAAGAAATAGATTTAGATACTAATGTCTCAAACGATTTAGACGAAGCTGATACTAACGTATCGGGCTTTACTTTTGATGGAATAGGCAGTACTCAAACTCCTGAAACAGATACAGATGTCGAAGACACTGACATAGATAGTAATGTTTCGGGCTTTTTTGATGACAGATCGAATACGGGAAGTGTAACAGCATCAGGCTTCTTCGGAAATCGCGATCGCGCTGACGACACAGATATCGAAGAAATAGATTTAGATACTAATATTTCAAACGATTTCTCAACTGATAGTGGTTTTGCAGATAACGTCATTGCTGATGTTGAAACTACATCAGAAAACACAGATAATATTAGTCTTGATGAAATTACCTTTGATGATATTGATACTTCAATTTATGACAACCAGGAAGAAATCAGTCTCGATGGTACTGACAATTCAGCAGATATCGATCTAGACGAAATTACCTTTGACGATGCTGATACCTCAATCAATGCAAGCCTAGAAGAAATCAGTCTTGATGGTACTGATAATTCAGCAGATATCAATCTAGACGAAATTACCTTTGATGATGTTGATAGTTCAACAGATATCAGTTTGGATAGCATTACCTTCAACGACACTGAAGAAAAATCGACAGATAACATAATCGATAGTATAGATGTTGATAGTAACAATCCAGAAATTAATTTAGACGATCTAGGTTTTGACGAATCAGTAGGTGATACAAATCCTGACCTATTAAGCGGAAATACAGCTAAAATAACTGATTTATCCGACGATCGATCCAATGATATGAATAACATATCTACATGGTTAGATAGTCTAGAAACTCCTCGTCAAAATTCTGAAGACATTAGCGGATGGTTAGATCAGCTAAGTATTCACGATAATGATTCCGACAGTGAACGTGCTGACAACAAAGAGTTTACCGAATCAAATGAAGAAACGGAAGATATCTCATTCCAATTTCTAGAAGATTTGTTGGAAAGAGATTCTGACAAAGAAAATTCGTAATCAGCTAATCATTAAAATAGCTTAAGTATTGTTATAATCCCTGATTTTTGATAATTTCAGGGATTTTTTTTGATGATTTTAGTCTTCCAGAATGGAGTGAGTTTTGTCACACTCATGGCAATACTTATACCAAGGCACTGAAGAATGGGGAAGAAGTATTAGAGTTGTTAATCGAATCTGCTAAGACAGAAGGTGAAACATTGCCATAAGTAGCGATCGCCTGTTCTAATAGTTCAGTCATTTTATAGAAAAAATTAGCTACCTTTGTCTTCTTAATGTAGTTTAATTAAATTATCTGCAAAAGCCATACTGTAAACACAAACTATAATCTGAGCGTCTTGATAATTATTCTATTGATTCGATTAGGGTTTGTCATTTTAAATAACTGGTAGGGTAAAAATCGCCCTATTCCTTAAATCTTAAATATTCTTACTCCTTGTCCCCATAAAGAGAATAAATCATTGATAATTAATATCTGCTCACTGTTCACTGAATAACTGCTTTATGTCTTTTGTTGGCTTACATATCCATAGTGACTATAGCTTGCTCGATGGCGCATCCCAAATCCCCCAGTTAATCGATCGCTGTTTGGAGTTGGATATGCCAGCGATCGCCTTAACGGATCATGGGGTGATGTATGGCGCGATCGAGTTAATTAAGGTTTGCCGAAAGAAGGGTATTAAGCCGATCATTGGTAATGAGATGTATGTTATCAATGGCGACATTGAAGTCAATATTACCGAGAAGAAAAGACGGCATAGAAAGTATCACCAAGTAGTTTTGGCGAAAAATACCCAAGGCTATAAGAATTTAGTTAAGCTGACCACAATTTCCCACCTCAAAGGTTATCAAGGTAGCGGTATTTTTGCTCGTCCCTGCATTAATAAAGAACTGTTAGAGAAATATCATGAAGGCTTAATCGTCACCAGTGCTTGTCTTGGGGGAGAAGTACCTCAAGCAATTTTAAAAGGGGATTTATCCCATGCAGAGAAAGTTGCTAAGTGGTACCAGGATTTATTTGGCGAAGACTATTATCTAGAAATTCAAGATCATGGTTCGCCAGAAGACAGGATGGTGAATGTAGCCATTGTTAATATTGCGAAGAAGCTGGGTATTCAAGTTATTGCTACTAATGACTCTCACTTCATCTCTTGTTACGACGTGGAAGCCCACGATGCTTTATTGTGTATCCTGACTCAAAAGCGCATCACCGATGATAAAAGACTGCGCTATAGCGGTACAGAGTATCTTAAGTCTGCCGATGAAATGAGGCTGTTGTTTCGCGATCATTTAGAAGATGATGTCATTGAAAGTGCGATCGTTACTACGGTAGAGGTTGCTGATAAAGTGCAGCCTTACAATATTTTAGGCGAACCCCGTATTCCAGACTATCCCGTACCAGCAGGACATACTGCCGATAGTTATCTCGAAGAAGTTACCCGCCAAGGTTTGTTGGAAAGGCTTAAGTGTCGCAATCATACTGAAGTTCCTGCTGAGTATATGCACAGGCTGGAAGTTGAACTAAAGGTAATGCAGGAAAAAGGTTTTTCTACTTACTTCTTAGTAGTATGGGACTATATTAAATACGCTAGAGACAATGATATCCCAGTCGGGCCAGGAAGGGGTTCTGCCGCAGGTTCGTTGGTAGCATACTGCCTCAAGATTACTAACATCGATCCCATCCACCACGGCTTATTGTTCGAGCGTTTCCTCAATCCCGAACGCAAATCTATGCCTGATGTGGATACAGATTTCTGTCCAGATCGCCGTGCAGACATGATTAAGTATGTTACGGAAAAATATGGCGAAGCTAATGTAGCGCAAATCATTACCTTTAACCGCATGACTTCCAAGGCGGTATTAAAGGATGTCGGTAGAGTATTGGGTATCGACTTTGGCGATCAAAATCGCATTGCTAAGATGATTCCCGTGGTGCGGGGTAAGCCTACCAAGCTTAATGTAATGATCTCGGAGAAGACTCCCGAACCTGCTTTTAAACAGGCTTACGAACATGAAAGCGTCCCAATTTATGACATTAATAAAGAGGAGATAGGCTCGGTCAAAATTCGTAACTGGGTTGATATGGCAATCCGTATTGAAGGTACAAATAAAACCTTCGGGGTTCATGCTGCGGGGGTGGTTATATCTTCTCAACCTTTAGATGAAATTGTTCCTCTACAAAAGAACAATGATGGCTCGGTAATTACTCAATATTATATGGAAGATGTTGAGGCAATGGGTCTATTAAAAATGGACTTTCTAGGTTTAAAAAACCTGACTACAATTCAACGTGCTGCTGATTTAGTGCAGAAGACGAAAGGGATAACTTTGGATTTGGATCAGATACCTTTAGATGAAAAGAAAGCTCTAGAAATTATTGCCAAGGGTAAACAAAAGAAATTACCTGCTGATATTCAAGAAACCCATAAATTATTTCGAGCAGGAAATTTAGAAGGAATCTTTCAGCTAGAATCTGACGGAATGAAACAGATTACTAGAGATTTAAAACCTTCTGGTATTGAAGATATTTCCTCTATCTCTGCATTGTATCGTCCAGGACCATTAGATGCAGGATTAATTCCTATTTTTATTGATCGCAAACACGGTAGAGAAGAAGTAAGTTACGAACATCCCATACTAGAACCTATCCTTAAAGAAACCTATGGCGTAATTGTCTATCAAGAGCAAATTATGAAAATTGCTCAAGAATTAGCTGGTTATTCGTTGGGTGAAGCCGATCTTCTTCGACGATGTATGGGCAAAAAGAAATTAGCTGAAATGGAAAAACATCGTGAAAAGTTTATGGATGGTTCGGCTAAAAATGGAGTTACCAAACAAGTAGCTAACGAACTTTTTGACAAGATGGTATTGTTTGCCGAGTATTGTTTGAGTTACGATACTGAAGTTTTAACTGTAGAATATGGCGCGTTACCTATTGGTAAAATAGTCGAAAAACAGCTTGATTGTCATGTTTATACAAAACATAAACAAGGCTTTATTTATACGCAAAGAATCGCAGCAGTGGCACGATCGCGGTGAGCAAGAAGTCTTTGAATATACTTTAGAAAATGGTGCAACTATTAAAGCTACTAAAGATCATAAATTTATGACTTCTGATGGGCAAATGTTACCCATTGATGAAATCTTTGAACAAGGTTTGGATTTATTGGATGGTCACTCTTATATTGTTGATGATTATGATTTTAAGGAAATAACACCAAATCGCTTTAGTTGTCCTTGGTATCATGGAAACCATTGTAGTTTAGAAATTATCAAATTTGATTCTCATTATTTTATAGAACATCAAGGATGTACAGAAGGATATCGCGAACATTTAGATAAAAAATTGCAAGAGTTGGAAAATAAAAAAAAATATGAACCTGGATTAACTAACTGGATGTTATCCAATCAGCTATATTATTTTGTTGATAAGAATGAAGAATATTCTTGCTTTTCTTGCTTTGTAAATAATTGCATCAATGGCTATCGCAATATTACTTATGTCAAACAGCAACAAGTACTAGACAGTAGCTTTACTTTAGAAAAATCTAAAACTCCCGAACATACATATAATGCTTTAAATAATGCAATTGAGCCTAGCATTCAATTGTATAAAACTCTGCAAGAATCAGGTGAATTTAATGAAAAACAATTGTTGAGTTTTAGTCATTACTTAGAATTACGCCGTTTTACCAATCCTTTTAGAAATTTTCACGGAAGAGGAGAAAAAGATATTACTGCACAAAAAGAAATTTTTGACTATATAACTACTATTCATACAGATAATATCAGTAATATCGTGACTGATGAAATGATTGAAGAATTTCAGAGCAATACAAAGAATATCAAGGAGATGCCGAAAAATACGGTCACGAAACTGATGAAGAAAGACGCGATCGCCTTAATAAAGAACGAATTGCCAAAGGAGGAAGGGCAATCAGATTTCCTTAATTTAGGATAAATAATTTTAGGGATTAAAAAGCGATCGCGGAAAAAAAAGTCTTTGAATATACTTTAGACAGTGGTGCAACTATTAAAGCCACTAATGACCATAAGTTTATGACTGAAGATGGGCAAATGTTGCCGATAAATAAAATATTTGAAAGGGGTTTTAATTTATTAAAATTAGAATCAAATAAATTAAAAGTATTCAAAGTATCAGCTTGATTGAGTTAGAAAGTGAAACAATTAGAATTAGATTATTTTTTAAATAATACAGAACATTTAGAACAAAGAGTTGTTAAAAATACAGCTTCATTAAATTTCAAGTTTATAGATTTGTTTGCAGGTATTGGTGGTTTTCACTTAGCAATGCACGAACTGGGTGGAGAATGTGTTTTTGCCTCGGAAATCGATCGCTATGCAAGAAAAACCTATATTCACAACTTCGAGAGTATTTCACCACAAATTTTCGAGAAAAATCATTTTAATCAAGATATTAGAAACATTGTGGCAGATGAAATTCCCGACTTTGACGTACTATGTGCGGGCTTTCCTTGTCAGCCTTTTAGTCAAGCAGGTTATAAAAGAGGATTTGATGATTATCATAATTCCGAACGAGGTAATTTATTTTTTAATATTGCTGACATTCTTGAATCCAAAAGACCAAAAGCCTATTTTTTAGAGAATGTTAGAGGTATAATCAATCACGATAACGGTAAAACTTTTGATTTGATACGTAATATTTTGGAGCGAGATTTAGGATATTCTTTTTATTATCAAATAGTAAAAGCATCTGATTATGGATTACCTCAATTAAGACCTAGAGCTTTTATGGTTGGCTTCCGCGATGAATCTAGTCTGAGAACTTTTTGTTTCCCTCCTAAAATACCTCTAAGATTTAATATGAGTGATGTCTGGGGAGGGATTTGTAATAGAGAAATAGGTTTTACTTTAAGAGTAGGTGGACGTGGTTCTCCTATTGACGACCGCCGTAATTGGGATTCCTATTTGGTTGATGGTGAGATTAGACAATTAACCCACATAGAAGCAAGAAGAATGCAAGGATTTCCCGATAATTTTGAATTTCCCGTAAGTCCTACTCAAGCAATTAAGCAGCTAGGGAATAGTGTTGCCGTCGATGCAGTTAAAGTAGTCGCTCGCAATATTGTCTTTTATATGAATAGTTTAGAAGCTAAACAATACAATATGACAAGAAAGCAAAATAAAGGAGAGTGGTCAGAATTATTGGCTTTTGTAAGAATTCTGGCAGAACAAAAAATTGTACTCTCAAATGAAAATTTAGAACCAACAGGCAATTACTTCAAGATTAATAAGGTAACAAGTAAAAATATCAATCTAGACTTTTTATTGGTCAGTCAAGATGAAATAGAGGTAGTTAATCGAGACACTGGAAAGATTCAAAACTATATCAATTAAATCTTTACTTAACGAATATGTATTAAGTAATTTAATCAAAGCTATAAAAAATGGTAAGCGTACATTCTCAGTACCAGGTTTTGAAGTTATTCAGGATGCTTTGGGACTAACAATTGTCAAATTAGGAAATAGTTCTCAGAAAACGGATATCATTCTCGATATTCAAAATGAAACAATAAACAAGGTAAACGAAGGTTTTAATATTAAGTCTTATTTAGGAAGTAAACCGACGTTATTCAACGCTTCTGGTAATACTAATTTTATTTTTGAAATCAAAAATTTATCTGAAGACAAAATTGACAATATCAATAACATCAATACTAGAACAAAGCTGACCGATAGAATAAGAGCAATAGAAGAATATGGAGGAGTTTTTAATTACATTGCTCCAGAAAAGAAAACTCTAGAATATAATCTAAAAATGGTTGACCTAGCAATGCCTCAAATTATCGGTAGAGTTTTACTTGCTTTTTATAAAAACAGAATATATGCTATTTCTAAAATTGTTGACTATATTCACGAGCATACTGATTTAAAAGAAACAATACAATATGAAGATAAAGATTGGCTAGTACACAAAGTTAAACAGTTATTGGTTGATATATTATTAGGTTTTTTCCCTGGTAGTGAATGGGATGGAACTTATGATGCAAATGGAACTATTGTGGTCAAGGAAACAGGGAGTCAGGTTGCCTTTCATATTATTGATGTAGAGAGCTTAAAGTCTTATTTATTCAAAAATATACGACTGGATACTCCATCAACTACACGACATAGATACGGCAAATTAATCTTAGAAAATGATAAAAAACTCTATTTTAAACTTAATTTACAACTGAGATTTTAAAATTAGTTGCGATCGCCTGTTAGATTCTTTAACTTGACATTCAAGACAACCGCTACCATTGAGAACTAATTTCCTCTTTCCTTAAAAAAGGTAGGGTAATCCGCATAATTACGGGTGGGGTATCCCAGAACATTATCTAAAAAGCGATCGGACAATATTGATATTAAAAGAAGTTCACGACTGATATTGTAATTATAAATATGGCTGTACTTGAAAAAGGCAACATTACGATCCATACCGAGAATATCTTCCCGATTATCAAGAAGTCTCTTTATACAGATCATGAGATCTTTTTGCGGGAGTTAATTTCCAACTCTGTTGATGCTATCTCTAAGCTTAAAATGGCATCGTTAGCGGGAGAAATGCAGGGGGAAATAGGCGAACCTGAAGTTAAAATCGCTGTAGATAAAGAAAAGAAAACCCTTTCCATTTCCGATAACGGCATTGGCATGACTGCTGATGAAGTTAAAAAATATATCAATCAGGTTGCATTTTCTAGCGCGGAAGACTTTATCAAAAAGTACGAGAAAGATGCCAACGATCTGATCGGACATTTTGGTTTGGGCTTCTATTCTGCGTTTATGGTTGCAGCCCAAGTAGAAATAGACACTCTTTCTTTTAAAGAGGGTGCAACTGCGGTACATTGGTCTTGTGATGGATCGCCCGAATTTGAACTTACCGAAAGCGATCGCACCACCGTTGGTACGACTATTACTCTTACTTTACAAGATGAGGAATTAGAATATACCGAACAGCCTAGAATCAGGCAGTTGGTAAAGACTTACTGCGACTTTATGCCCGTTAAGATTGTTCTCGACAACGAGCAAATCAATAAGCAAGACGCACTTTGGAAAAAGTCTCCCCGCGATCTAACTGATGAAGACTATTTAGAGTTTTATCGCTATCTATATCCCTTCCAAGAAGATCCTTTACTGTGGGTACATCTGAATACAGACTATCCTTTCTTACTTAATGGAATTCTTTACTTTCCTAAACTAAAGCCCGATGTAGACTTTTCTAAAGGGCAAATTCAGCTTTTCTGCAATCAGGTGTTTGTCAGCAAGCAGTGTGAAGCGATTATTCCAGAATTCTTGATGCCATTACAGGGGGTAATTGATAGCCCAGATATTCCCCTTAACGTATCCCGTAGTGCTTTAACTAACGATCGCACTGTACGTCGTATTGCTGATTTTATCACTAAGAAAATTGGTAATCGTCTTAAATCTCTTTATGATGAAGACCGTAGTGAATATATCAGTACTTGGTCTGATGTCGGCACATTTGTTAAATACGGCGCAATTAGAGACGAGAAATTTAAGAAACAGGTAGAAGACTTAATTATCTATCGCACTACTTATCAAGCCGATACAGCTAAGGTAGAAGAAGCGCCCCAAGTAGAAGTACAGTCGCCTGGGGATGATGCTTGGTCGAGTGTTGATGACAAGGACAACAGCAATGCCAGTACCGAACCATATACTACTTTGCAAGAGTATCTAGAACGCAACAAAGAGAAAAGAGAAAATCAAGTTTTCTACTGTAGCGATCCTGGTACGCAAAACACCTTTGTCGAACTGTACAAAAATCAAGGTTTGGAAGTTCTTTTTCTTGATTCTTTTATCGACGCTAACTACTTCATTCCTTTCCTGGAAAGAGAATATTCTGAAGTTAAATTTGCCCGTGTTGATTCCGAACTTGATGAGACATTAGTAGAAGAAGACAAAGCACAAGAAATTGTCGATCCTACTACCAACAAAACTCGCAACGAATCAATTAAAGAGTTGTTTGAAAAAGCTCTCAACAAACCGAGAGTTAATATCAAAACTCAAGCCATCAAGTCTGACGATCCTCAAGGTACACCTCCCGCAATGGTATTGCTACCCGAAGCAATGCGGAGAATGCAGGAAATGGCTGCATTAATGCAGGAAAAAGCAATGGCATTTCCTGAAGATCATATATTGATGATTAATACGGCACATCCTTTAATTCAAAATCTTTTGGATTTAAATAAAGGCACGATTATTCAAGGTGGTGATGATTCCAACTCGATGATTAACCTAATGTGCAATCATATTTATGACTTGGCGTTGATGTCTCAAAGAGCATTTGATGCCGATGGCATGAAATCCTTTGTCGAGCGGTCCAATCAAGTTTTGACTAACTTAACCAAGAAGTAATTCAGCTATTTGTCAATCAATAAATATTTAATTTGAGAACGGTAATAAATAGACCGTTCTTTTTTTTGTAGTGTTGCCAGAAAAGCTCAACACCGCGATTAGAAAAGGGGAGGACACCTTTCTGGCTTGTAGCTTATAGCTGGGGCAAAGCCCCTTTATTTGTTCTCTACTTATAATATCTGCGTTAATTTGTCAATAATATAGGTTGACTTGAGACTTTTCTCTTCTTTTTTACTTCTATCTTCACTTCTTGCAACACTACCTTAGTATTCAATTAAGTAGAGCTACTCATAATAATCGCCCTATTTAAGCTGAAAAGGTAGTATATATATATATATATATATATTCATCTACTTTAGTCAACGCTACAGTTGAACTTATCTGTTACGAATAGTTAATTATGGATTATTTCCAATTATTTCAGGCAACTTTTGATGCTTTTGATAGTCAGGTTGCCTTAATAGATCGCGAAGGCAAAATTATTGCACTGAATCAAGCTTGGAAAAATAATTCAATTAATAGTTGTCTTTCGCAGAACACGAGTATTGGAGATAATTACCTAAATATATGTAAGACTATAGTTGGTAGTAATGCAGAATTGGCTAAAGAAATTGCTATAGAAATTAAAGCGATCGCCGAAGGCTTAGAGAAAACCGAATTTAAGCTTAACTATAATAGCGAGAATTTTAAGCTAGAAAATCCTCTAGTCATTCATATTAAACAAGTCAAGCAAGATAACTGGTCGGGAGTCCTGATTATTCAGGAAAATATGACCAAGCAGATGCAAACAGAAATATCTTTACGTTCGGTAGTTGAAGGTACGGCTGCTGTAACGGGTAAAGACTTTTTCCACTCTTTAGTCTATCATTTGACTTGTGCGCTTTCGGTCAGCTATGCGTTTGTCACAGAATGTGTAGAAAAAACTAACCCAGAGCGAGTCTGCACCTTGGCTTTTTGGTGCAAAGAAGATTTTGGTGAAAACTTTGAATATTCCTTGGCGAATACACCTTGCGAGCAGGTTATTTCTGGCATATCTTGTCATTACCCCAGGCAGTTACGGACTATTTTTCCTCTAGACCACGATTTAGCCAAGTTAAATGCGGAAAGCTATGTTGGTGTTCCTCTAGTCAATTCATCAGGAACAATTTTGGGACATTTGGTCGTCATTGATGAGCGTCCGATGGAAGATGGATCGACTGAGCTATCAATCCTCAAAATTTTTGCAGCCAGAGCAGCAGCCGAACTAGAGCGTCAAAAAGCCGAACGACAACTAGCTTATGACGCTTTGTACGATCGCCTGACCGATCTACCTAATCGTAACCTGTTAAACAATCATCTTAATCGAGCTTTAGAAAAATATCGACGCGATCCCAACCGCAAATTTGCGGTCTTTTTTTTAGATCTAAATCGTTTTAAATATGTCAACGATAGTTTAGGTCACAAAAGTGGCGATCTACTGTTGGTAGGGATCGCCCAGAGATTAAAAACTTGTTTACGTGCCAGCGATATCTTAGCTAGATTGGGAGGCGATGAATTTGCAATTTTGCTCGAAGACATTCAAACTCTGTGTGAAGCAACCAAACTTGCAGAACGTATTCAACAAAGCCTAAAATCTCCATTTCATTTAGGCATACACGAAGTTTTCACCAGCGTCAGCATTGGTATTGCTTTTAGTGAGCCTAGTCTGAATTCGTCAGAAGACTTATTACGCAATGCCGATATTGCCATGTATAAAGCCAAGGCTTTAGGCAGTAGTAATTATGAGTTGTTCGATGAGAGTTTGCATACTCAAGTAGCAAATCGGCTGAGCCTGGAAACTGATTTTCATCATTCTCTCGATAGAGGAGAATTTCGACTGCACTACCAGCCGATTGTTTCTTTAGTTGACGGTCGAGTAGCTGGTTTTGAAGCTTTGGCACGTTGGCAACATCCTCAAAGAGGCTATGTTTCTCCAGGAGAATTTATCGCCCTAGCCGAAGAAACAGGAATGATAATTCCCCTTGGCTGGTGGGTTTTGCAGGAAGTTTGCTATCAGTTAAAAGAATGGCAACTTCAGTTTGATAATCCTAATTTGACCATAGCAGTTAATATTTCTCAAAAGCAGTTTTCTCAACCTCATCTAATTGATTCGTTGATTCAGATTTTACAAACGACTGGCTTAGAACCTCAAAGTCTCCAATTAGAAATTACTGAAAGTCTTTTGATGCAGGATATCAAAATAACTATGGAAACTTTGAGGCAGATTAAGATTTTAGGTTGTGGGCTACATTTAGATGATTTTGGTACGGGCTATTCTTCTTTGAGTTATCTCCATAGCCTACCGATTGACACACTTAAAATAGATCGCTCTTTTGTTCAAGCAATTGATGATGCAGGAAATAATAGTGAAATTGTTGAAGCTATTGTGATGATGGCTAAGAGTTTGGGCTTAGAAGTGGTTGCCGAAGGAATTGAAACTCAAGCTCAACTTGCTAAATTACAAACTCTTCAGTGTCTTTACGGACAGGGTTATCTTTTTTCTAAACCTTTAAATCCCCACTCTCTTTCTAACTGGTTAATAACTAAATGAGGTTAAATATTTGTTTGAGTAAAAACAGCTAGATATTTTTACTTAAATATATTTACTTAAAACTATTTTCGCATCAGCATCATTACTGATTTTTATCTTATTTACTAATATTTAGACGTTCAAATTTAAGTAATTACTACATTATCAAATTAGAAAATCGAAGTTACTGTTTGATTGTTCCAGTATTTTACTTAAGTGAGCCATGAGCATTAACACTGAAATCCAAAACAATCGTGCCAAAAACTGTTCTAAAGGCGAATATCAAGTTGTAGTAATCGGTGCTGGTCCTCAAGGTATTTTATATGCCTCTTGGCTGAAACAAGCACGCCCCGAACTGCAAGTAGTAGTTCTTGAAAGAGAGTCACAACCAAAATTCAAAATTGGAGAAAGTACACTTTCGGGATTTTGTAAAGCACTCCGTTCTGTAGGAATCTCCCAAGAAGCTCTTGAACTACTATTCTTTCCTAAAAATGGCTTAGGTTTTTTTCACGTTGACGAATCAATTGAGAATGTCACCGAAGCACCAGAATATATTTTGGAAACATTTGATGAAACCTTTCAAGTTGAACGACGTTTACTAGATGGCTTGTTGATTACTAATGCTCGTCGCTTGGGAGTTGAGGTAATTCAAGGGGCGCGAGTGGATCTGGCTCATTCCCAACTTAGCGATCGCGGTAACACTATTGCTTATCGTTTTGGGCAACAAAACTACGAGATTAAATCTCAACTGGTGGTAGATGCTAGTGGTCCTGCCAGCATAATTGCCAGACATCTGGATTTGTATAACAAAGAAGATGTCAATTTTCAAAGTAATGCCGTTTGGGGCTATTTTAAAAACGTTAATCGTCTTGGCGATCGCACTGACTGGCAAAAGGTAGCTCAGTTTAGCCGCGATCAGTATACACAGCATTTTTGTTTCCGTGAAGGTTGGATGTGGTACATTCCTCTAGTTTCTTGGGAAAACGTACCCGAAGCCGAGAGGGAGTCGATGTTTAATCGCTTTCTCGGTGGAGCAGAATTACCCACTAAAGCAGAATTAGCTGCTCGTCATGGGTGTCCTGAAGAGGATATCATTAGTATTGGCATGGTGTTGCGTCAGGACCGCGATGACAAATTTGCTGAAGGACGAAAAGTAGCATTCGACCATTATGCCCAACAATACCCTGCGATCGCCGAATTACTTGAGGGTGCTGAACTTGTCTCCGATCTTTATGGCACTGAACAAGTCTTTAAGAGCGCGGGCTAACATTCGTGGCTATGCCGAACAAGCTGTAGGAGATGGTTGGTTGAGCATTGGCGAAGCAGCATTTTTTGTCGATCCTTTAATTTCACCAGGCTTGACTGGTGGTGTAGCAACTGCTTATTTTGCTGTTCAAAGCACTCTTAAGGCGATCGACCGTAACAATTTCTCCCAAGCAACTTTTGCTGATTACGAAGCCTTTGTAGGCAAACTTTATGAAGCTCTAGAACGAGACAATCAGCTTGTCTATATGTCGTTTAATCACCCTAAAGCGATCGAGCTAATTCAGCGTTTCCAAGAAATTGATGCTCGCAGACACTTCAATCAACATATTATGTCCGATTACTGTCTTGCTGATACTAATGTTTGGGGAATTCTCAACCCAATCTATCAATCATTACAAAAGCAGCTTTGGCAAATCATGCGAGAAGCAGAAATTGCTGTAGGCGAACAAAAAGCAGTCAATCAGCAAACAATGGAAGACTACGAGGTGATGGTATCAAGAATTGAAGCTTATTTGGTTAATTATTTAGATATTCACTCACAATTGACTCCTTACATTGTCCAAAACGAAGCAACTGAAGAGTTACAAACTGAGTTAACTTGTGCTGAATAATTTCTCGCTTTGGAATTTGGTATCTTTTCCGATCGCTTTTGGAAAAGATACTTTTGCCGAAAATTTTTGTCTACGACACCTATTTAAATCAAAGTTTTACAAGGAGAATTTGCCCAATGCCAGTACCAGAATGGTTACGAACTAAAGAAATTACTGCCCGTTTTCGAGTTGCTCAAGAAGATTGGCAGGCAGTAACAATTTTATTAAATGAGGACGGTGGAAGATATGTAACTCCCGATGGTAATGAGTCAGGAACATTGCAATATCTTACTCATGGCAAGCATCCTTTAGGAGGGGAAGTGCTAGTTTTGCACTGGCTAGAACAAAAAGGACCTTTAGAGGGTAATACGGGCATAGACACCTTATGGTTGCAACCCCAAGGTAATACCATAAAAGTTTCTGGTACATTTTTTCTCGACCAGAGCCATGACTATGGAGAAATAATTAGCTAATCTTGTCAAGAAGATTTAAATAGCCGATCGCCTGAATCCTTAAATTTGTAACCCTACTAGACTCATAAACGTTTGAACAAACCTTGGTTTATCCCCGTGTTTGATCGACCTTTTTGCGTAATCTAGCTATGTGGCTATCTATAACTCTTTCCTCCCCAAAAAAATTATCTCCCCAAAGTTTTTTGACCAGATGTCCTCTTGACTATACTTCACCTAGATGTTGACAAATAAATTAGATACTGCTTGTTTAATATCATCTTGCTTGACTAAAGATTCGCCAATCAAAACTGCTTTTGCCCCTGCTTCTTTTACAGTATTCAAATCATCAGGAGTGTGCAGCCCAGACTCACTTACTATTAAAATATTTCGCTCTTCCAATACATCTTTTCTCGCAGCCAAGATATCTTTAGTAGTTGATAAGCTCACAGAAAAATCTTCTAAATTACGATTGTTAATTCCAATTAATTCTACGCCATTGATCGCCAGTACTCGATCTAATTCTTCTAAAGTATGAACCTCAATTAAAGGAGTCATTCCCAAGGCTTTGGTAATTTTAACGAAGTAGTTTAAATCCTTATCTTCTAAAATGGCAGCAATTAGCAACACCGCATCTGCACCCTTGGCACGAGCAAGATACATTTGATAGGGATAAATAACAAACTCTTTGCACAACAAGGGTAAGTCTACTGCTTGTCTAACTAAGCTAAGGTTATCAAAACTTCCTTGGAAAAACTTTTCATCAGTCAATACAGATAAGCAACTAGCACCACCCTGTTCGTAAGATTTAGCGATGGCAACTGGATCAAAGTCAGCTTTAATCACTCCTTTGGATGGAGAGGCTTTTTTAACTTCAGCGATTAATGCAGGGTTAGTTTTACCGTTGCGTAATGCAGCTATAAAGTCTTTAGGGGGAGCAGCTTCCTGTACCTGCTTGCGTAGTTGCAAAAGAGACAGGCGATCGCGCATTTTTTCGACTTCTACTTCTTTATACCAGACAATTTCTTCTAGGATATTGTTTGGCTGAGAATCAGGAATATTGGACTTATATTCTACTTCTCCCGTTCTAATTTTAGGGTTAGGATTTCTTCTTCTTATTTGCATCTTAATTAGTAATTAAACAGGTTTAGAGAAAACTAGAAAATGTTGTTCTGGTAAAAACTCTTTGGTAGTTTGCCATTTCAATCCTACAGCTTTAAGTTCTTTCTTAACCTGCTTTTGGGTCATTTTATGCAAAGGTTTGATCATAATCATGGGGTTTTCCTTGCGATATTCCAACAAGACTACTCTTCCTCCTGGTTTGAGAGCTTTGACAATACCCTCCATCATTTCTCTAGGGTAGGCAAACTCATGATAGGCATCTACCATAAAAGCCAAATCTATACTTTCTGCGGGTAAATTAGGACTGTCTTCCTGCCCTAAAATAGTTTCTACATTAGTAATATTATTCTTTTCCTTTGCCAGAAAAACTGCATCTAACATTTCAGGCTGAATATCTACCGCATATACCTTCCCATTAGGAACTTGTTGCGCTATGCGAAAGCTAAAATAACCGCTTCCCGCACCAAGATCGGCTACTACATCATCACTATTCAACTCTAACTGTTCTACGGTAGTATCTGGTTGCTCCTCAACCTCTCTACTAGGACGCTCTAGCCACATCATAGCCTGATGTCCCATCACCCTGGCAATTTCTCGACTCATATAGTATTTACCAATACCGTCGGGGTTATGAATCGCCTTTTCGCGGTAATAAGAGGGGGTGCTATCTTGAGCTAAAGCAGTGGGAGTATAGGTAAAATTCGTTAAAAGAAAAGCGATCGCCATTACAAAAACAGCCAGACTAACGAGATATTTGCGATTCATTTTCATATTTATTTTAAAACTCAGTCGAAAAGTGGAGGGTTTTTATGAGTAGGATTGCGTATTATTAAACATAGTTATAAAACTTTAACAAAATACATGATTGCTAATCCCTTTGAAATCAAAGGCTTTAAAAAATTTATTCAAGAAAAAGTTCTATTTAATAATGAACCAACTCCTGAGCTATTTGGGATTCTCACGGTTTATTTTGTTCAAGGAATTCTCGGACTAGCTCGTTTAGCAGTTAGTTTTTTCCTCAAAGATGACTTAGGCTTGACTCCCGCAGAAGTTGCAGCACTAACGGGGATTTCTGCCCTACCCTGGATTATTAAACCACTCTTTGGCTTTATGTCCGATGGATTGCCTATTTTTGGCTATCGTCGTAGACCATATCTTATCTTATCAGGATTCTTAGGAACTATATCCTGGTTAGCTTTGGCAACTTTGGTTGATAGTGCTTGGGCAGCAACCTTCGTCATCCTTTTAACTTCTCTTTCCGTGGCTATTAGTGATGTTATTGTTGATTCCTTGATCGTTGAAAGAGCTAGAGAAGAGTCTTTATCGCAGTCAGGATCTCTACAATCATTATCCTGGGGATGTTCGGCATTAGGGGGATTAATCACAGCTTACTTTAGTGGTTTACTACTACAACATTTAAGCAGCAATCAAATATTTGAAATAACCGCCACTTTTCCTTTAATTGTTTCTGCGGTGGCATGGCTAATTACCGAAGAAAAAATCGATTCCAATGATTCTGAAGCAAAAGTTCCCCCCATTAAAGGACAAATAAAACAGTTGTGGGGTGCCGTCAAACAAAAGCAAGTTTGGCTACCCATTGCCTTTCTATTCGCATGGCAAGCTACGCCTACTGCTGACTCCGCGTTTTTCTTCTTTAGCACCAACGAGTTGGGGTTTGAACCAGAGTTTTTGGGTAGAGTACGTCTGGTAACTAGCTTTGCCTCTCTAATCGGTATCTTCTTGTTTCAACGCTATCTCAAAACTGTCCCTTTCCGAACAATATTAGGCTGGAGTACTGTAATTGCAGCAGCTTTGGGCATGACAACTCTACTATTAGTTACCCATACCAACCGAGCGTTAGGTATCGACGATCGCTGGTTTAGTTTAGGCGATAGTTTAATTTTAACTGTTGTGGGACAAATTACCTGGATGCCCGTATTAGTATTATCGGCTCGTCTTTGTCCCAAAGGAGTAGAAGCAACATTATTCGCCTTATTAATGTCTATTTGGAATTTGTCGGGGCTGTTATCCCATGAATTAGGCGCGTTACTAACTTCTTGGCTGGGAGTCACCGAAAGTAACTTTGATAAGTTATGGTTGTTGGTAATTATTACTAATCTTTCCACCCTGCTACCACTGCCATTTTTAGGCTGGCTACCGTCAGGCGATCCAGGAGAAGGTAATAGTAAGGAACTAGCTCCTGGTGAAGCCCCAATTCATAGTTCGGGAGGATTAGTTGAATCTGGTATTACCCCTAGTCTCGTTCCTGAATTTGCGGTCAATACACCCGCCGATAAAAGCCCAGATTAATTAAGATAAATATCTTCCTCTATCAGTTGGTGACAAAAGAAGATAAACATAATCTTGATTAAAGTAAACTCAGAATTATTCGGTGGCGATAACCTCTTCTTGAACAGTTTGCAGTACTCGTTGCTCTACATCTTGAGGTAGAGGAATATAACCTAGCTGGGTAGCATACTCATCTCCACTATTCAAAGCCCAATCAATTACACCCTGCAAAGCCTCTGCTTTAGACGAATCATCGTACTCAGGATACAGTAATAGCCAAGTTAAACCAGCTATGGGATAAGCTTCGGGATTTGCGGGATCTGGAACAGTCAAAGCGAAATCTTCGGGAATAGTTTCTCCTTCAAACACAATTGATGCTGCTTCGGGAGAAGGAGTAATAATGTTACCCGACTTGTTTTCGATCGCTGCTGCGGAAATTCCGTTTTCTTTAGCGTAGGCATATTCTACATAACCGATGCCACCTTCAGTTTGAGATACTTGGGCTGCAATACCTTCGTTACCTTTTGCCCCAATACCTGTAGGCCATTCTACAGTTTTAGCTGTGCCACCCTGCCAATTGGGACAGGCTGTAGCAATATGATTGGTAAAGAGAAAAGTAGTTCCACTACCGTCAGAACGATGTATCCAGGTAATTGGAGTATCGGGTATGCTAGCATCAGGATTAGCTTCGGCGATCGCAGGATCGCTCCAGTTGTTATTTCGCCGTTGACAATACCGCAATAAACATCGCGGGGTAATTCTATGCTGTCAACTCCTGGTAAATTATAGGCAAACACTACGCTACCAGCAGTCATGGGTATTTGGATAGGTGCTTGACCGTATTCTTGTTCAAAAGTTTGACGTTCTTCGTCTGTTAAAGGTGCATCACTAGCACCAAAGTCTACTGTACCTTGCATATACTGTTCTACACCTGCACCACTACCTACAGATTGATAGCTAATTTTCACACCAGGATTCTGCTTGTTGTATTCAGAAAACCAGCGTTGATACAAAGGAGCAGGAAAAGATGCGCCAGCACCAGACAAACTGGCATCTTGCGCTTGCGCCACGGGAGTAGAAACTTTAGCTGTGTTACTGGAAATATCTATGTTTTGAACAGCAACTCCTAAAGATAATGTTGAGAATAAAGCTAAAAATAAATTTGATTTGGTTTTAAGAGTCATTTATTTGTTTCTCGATCGATTAATTGCTTGTCAGTTAACAATATGTGGTCTAGGTAAAGTAAATATTAAGACTTAGTAATCAATACATTTTTCTTTTGAATATCAGGTTTTTTAAATACTCATCTATCATTTTGAATAGATATAGCCCTAGATAGATATAAAAGCTAACTGCTTTTCTCCTCAGCAGAAAAGCAGTTAGCTCGATTTGAGAATACTGCGATGATATTTGGAATACCAAGCCCGTACCAATAAAATTAATATAATATTCTCAAAACAATGCGGTATTGCAAGCAAATTAACTCTATTAATAAATTATATAGATTCACCAACGCCGATATTTAATATTTATTTCCGAAGACATGACAAAACTCCTCGAAAACGTTCCAAAAGTTGAAGTCAAAACCCGCAGCGATTTAAGAACATGGCTATCAAATAACTATCAGCAAACAACAGGAATTTGGTTAGTAACCTATAAAAAAAGGAGCGAGTATTATTTGCCCTACAGCGATATTGTTCGAGAATGTCTTTGTTTTGGTTGGATAGACAGTTTACCTCGCAAGCTAGATGAGGTAAAAACTATGCTTTATATTTCACCCAGAAAAAAAGGTAGTAATTGGTCGAAATTGAACAAGAAATATGTAGCCCAATTAGAGCAAGCAGGATTAATACATCCCGCAGGTTGGCAAAAAATCGAACAGGCTAAACAAGATGGATCTTGGTCTTTTTTAGATGATGTCGAAGCATTAATACTTCCTGACGATTTAAAGCTTGCTTTTTATAGTAATAAACTAGCTTTTGAGAATTGGACGGGTTTTCCTCCCTCAGTTAAAAAAGGTATTTTGGAATGGATTAAAAATGCCAAACGTCCAGCAACTAGGGATAAAAGAATTACAGACACCGTAGCTAAAGCTGCTCAAAATATTAGAGCTAACTATTAACTTCTTTTACGTACAGCATTAAATTGCTTCGCCAAAAAACTCGATCGCTTTATATCAAAAATCTCCCTCATCTACAGATACGTTGACAAATCTTAAAATTTTATCTTGAACATCTGCTCTTGACAAAACCATATTAGTATTAAATAAAAATACTTGCTTGTTGAAATATAAAATTTCCTGGATTCTCCATATTCGGGACTTTAAGCTTGTAAAACAGCTATCAAATAATCATGATTGTTTTAGTTCTCAATGCAGGTTCTAGTAGTCAAAAAAGCTGTCTTTACGATTTTGACCGCCAGAGAGGACGAGGTTTTCTCGCCATCTCCAATCATGGTGTTGCGGAATCTATCCCTGAAGATCCTCTTAAACCCCTGTGGGAAGGCGATATTGATTGGCAGTCAGAACAAAAAGGTATTCTTTCCGTTGAAAGTAATGGCATAAAACAAGAGATTGAATTAAGCGATCGCGATACGGCTTTAAAAGTTCTTTTGAATACTTTGGTTGAAGGAGAAACTAAGGTTATAGACAGCCTCGATAAGATTGATGTCGTGGGTCATCGCGTGGTTCATGGTGGGGCAAAATATAGTCAGCCTGTAATGATTGATGTCGATGTCAAAGAAGCGATCGCCGATCTGATTCCCCTCGCACCCAATCATAATCCTGCCAATCTAGAAGGTATAAATACCATCGAGAAGATGCTACCAAAAATTCCCCAGGTAGCAGTTTTTGATACGGCTTTTCATACTACTATTCCCGAAGCTGCTAAAGTTTACCCCATCCCCTACAAGTATTACGAACAGGGAATACAACGCTATGGCTTTCATGGAATTTCTCATCAATATTGCGCTCACCGTACTGCCCAAATCCTCCAACAGCCTTTAGAATCACTCAAGATAGTTACCTGTCATTTAGGCAATGGCTGTTCTTTAGCTGCGGTTAAAGACGGCATCTGTATTGATACCACAATGGGTTTCTCTCCTTTGGAAGGCTTGATGATGGGTACGCGCTGCGGTTCGATCGATCCACAAATTCCTATTTATATGATGCAAAAATATAGTTTGAGCGCAGCAGAAATTAGTCAAATACTCAATAAAGAATCTGGTTTAAAAGGAGTTAGCGGTGTTTCTAATGATGTGAGATCCATAGTCAAAGCAATGGATGATGGCAATACCCAAGCCCAGTTAGCCTACGATATTTATCTTTATCGTCTTAAAAAAGCGATCGCGGCAATGGTAGCTAGTCTGGGGGGTTTGGATGTACTGGTATTTACCGCAGGGGTAGGAGAAAATCTAAATATGCTGCGAGAAAAAACCTGTAAAAGTTTGGCTTATTTGGGCTTGCAGTTAGATACGGCTAAAAACGATGCCGATCCTGTAGATAAAAACATTGCTACAGAAGAATCACAAGTACAGATATTAGTAATTCATACTCAGGAAGATTGGGCGATTGCCATCGCAGCTAAAAAGGTAATGTCGTTTTAGGCGATCGCGGTTATAGCTAACGAACAAGTAAACCAATATCGATCGCGATCCTGAGCATTAATCTTAGAGCGATCGGTAATTCAAGAGTTGATTCTTTAATTTAAGACGTTATGTGCTTGTTTATCGCTCGTTTTGTCTGATTCGGCTAACGTTTGTTCTAAATCAATATCTATTGGCTGACGAACTATTAGCACTGAACAAGGTGCATGATGAGTAACGTAATTACTGACGCTACCAAGAAACATTTCTTTTAGTCCTTTTAATCCGCGACTTCCAACTAAAATCAAATTTGCCGACCAATTGTTTGCCAGTTCACAAATCATGGATCCTGGATTGCCAGCTAGTTGCGTAAATTCAGTTGAGATTCCTGCTGCGGTTGCTTCTTCGGTGAGGTTTTTGAGAAACTCAATGCCATGTTGTTGGTACTTAGCATATTCTTTTCTATATGTTTCGTAATTGGATTCTTCCAAGATTGGATAATAAGTATAGGTAGGTGCAATAGGATAATCTAATTCTTTTTTAGAGAGTATGTGCAGCAACATTAAGTCTGCGCCTGTAGCTTGAGCCATAGACACTGCCGTATCAAAGACAAGTTTGTTGTTTTGAGAACGATCTACTGCGATTAGGATTTTGTTAATCATGGTTTATACTTCTGGGTGAAGGTTAGAAATGATAAACGACGGCTTTCGCCAAATAATAGTCAGAAGAAAAAAGGGAGGTGCTGAATCGTAATGCTATGAAGCATTTTTTTATCACTTCAAAAATAGAGTTTGATTTAAAAAAGCCTGTAGCTACAATCAGTTATCCTCTGTACGACATTACTCGATCGGCAACGTCCGATTACAAATTCTAGTTCCTCCTAACTATTGCCTCATTGCATATATTTAATGATGCTTTGAAGTTGATAATTCTTTTATAAATTAATAATTTGAGGAACTTGTGAAGATTTTGTTTATTAGTGATTGTAAATCTTGCCTTAATGCGAAGACAAGATTTAATTGACTCAGTCCACGGTTGCAGCAGATCCTCTGTTCATTAACGAAAAATCTTCCGAGCCGTCTTCATTACCATTAGATATGCCAACCGCAGCTAAATCTGTATTTACCATCAACTTAACTAAACCAGGAAAATCTACTGTTCTCTTCCAACCTAGTTTTTTTTCTGATTTAGTCGGATCGCCAATTAATAAGTCAACTTCAGTGGGACGTAAATAGCGTTTGTCAAATTCCACATAGTCATTCCAGTCAAGGTTTACATGACTAAAAGCTAGCTCCAGAAAATCTTTGATGGAATGGGTTTCTCCTGTTGCCACAACATAGTCGTCTGGTTTTTCCTGCTGAAGCATTAACCACATTGCTTGAACATAGTCCTTAGCATAACCCCAATCTCGTTTGGCATCGAGATTACCTAAAAAGAGCTTTTTCTGTTGTCCTGCAACTATTCTAGCCACTGCTCTAGTAATTTTTCTGGTGACAAAGGTTTCTCCGCGACGAGGAGATTCGTGGTTAAATAAAATACCGTTACAGGCAAATAAGTCATAGGACTCGCGATAATTTATCGTCTGCCAATGAGCATAAACTTTAGCACAAGCATAAGGACTACGGGGATAGAAAGGAGTGGTTTCGCTTTGAGGAACATCTTGAACTTTACCAAACATTTCTGATGAACCAGCCTGATAAAATTTAACTTCAATTCCTGTACGATGCTGATAATCACGAACAGCTTCTAATAGACGTAATGTTCCCATTCCCACAGAATCTACGGTATATTCAGGAGAATCAAAGCTTACTCTTACGTGAGACTGCGAACCAAGATTGTAAATCTCAACAGGTTTTACTTCTTCTAAAATTCTTCTTAAGGTAGTCCCGTCAGTTAGATCTCCATAGTGCAAAAACAGCTTTGCACCAGGACTATGGGGATCTTCGTACATATGGTCTATGCGATCCGTATTAAAAGTGGAAGTGCGTCTTATGATACCGTGAACTTCATAGTTTTGAGATAATAAAAACTCAGTCAAGTAAGAGCCATCTTGTCCAGTGATTCCCGTAATTATAGCTTTCTTCGTTTGAGACATTTTGGTTGCGCAAATATTAATTTAAATTGAGTATTAATCAGAGTTTTCAGAATTATATATGCAAAGCACAAATAATTATTAGAATAATACAATGTTTAATTCATGTTTGATCTAAATTAATTTAAAATGTTCTGAATTTTACTAAATAAAAAAAGTAGAGATTATTAAAAACTGCACTTATTGTATTATTAAATTCTCACAACACAATATTCTGAAATAATAGATAATTATGAAATATTGATAAATAATTTTAAAATTAACCGAACAAATATGGATTCATCAGTTGATAATCAAAAGCAAAATATAGAAAAATTAATTGAGGAGGCTATTGGACTCAAGCAGGAAGGGGAAGTACAGAAAGCCATCGTTCTTGCTCAACAGGCTATTGACCTCGATCCAAATTATTATAGATCTTATTACTATATGGGAGATTTTCTTCTTAGAGATCGCTCTTTAGAAGCTGCTGCAAAAGCTTACAATAAATCCATCGAATTAAACTCTCATTTTAGCTGGTCGTATCATGGTTTGAGTCAAGTCTTGACTTTGCAAAATAAACTAGAAGATGCAATAGCAGCTTCTAGTAAGGCCATTGAATTAAATCCGACTATCAAAGGATTTTATCGTCGTTTAGCAATAGCATTAAAGAAAAAAGGTAATTTAAATCGAGCTGTAAAAACATATCAAAAAGCAGTAGAGGTCGATCCTGAATTTGCCATAGCATATAGTGAGTTAGGAGACGTTTTACGCCAACAGCAAAAATTTGATGCAGCACAAAAAGCCTACGAAACAGCTTTAAATTTGGGTTATCAGACTGCTGAACTGTACAATAATTTGTGTAGTATTTATCTCACTAAAAAACAGTGGCAAAATGCTGCGAATCATGGTCGCCAAGCAGTGAAGTTTGAAGCGAATCCTTGGAATCACTACAATTTGGGTTTTTCTCTGCAAAAACAAGGCAAATCCACAGAGGCT
This sequence comes from uncultured cyanobacterium, assembly GCA_963799375.1. Classification (GTDB taxonomy): domain Bacteria; phylum Cyanobacteriota; class Cyanobacteriia; order Cyanobacteriales; family Xenococcaceae; genus Waterburya. The sequence continues at coordinate 443,719 of CAWCWY010000001.1, read as the reverse complement.
ATATCGAACTACGCCAAAGCCTTACAAATAGATCCTGGCTTTTCTCCTGCTTATCAAAAATTGATGTTTAGCCGACTCGAACCACAGCAGTTGAATGAAGTGGTTGGAGCATTTAAATATAACATCCAACAACAGCCAAATGCTAGCTGGTTATATACTCGTTTGGGAGACTTGTTATCAAAGCAAGGACAAATACCCGAAGCTATAGAAGCTTATAATAGCGCAACCTACAAATTAAATCTTTGGCTTAAGCCAGAATATACCCGAAAACATTGGGAAGAAGGAGAAGCCCAGGGTCCTAATTTTATCATTATTGGTGCAATGAAGGCTGGCACAACTTCTCTTTATGAGTATATTATTCAGCACCCCCAGGTATTACCCTGCGCTCAAAAAGAAGTACACTTTTTTGTGCATCATTTTGAAAAAGGTCTTGATTGGTATCTTTCTCATTTTCCCTCTGTTCCCCCGGTCGGTAGCTTTCTTACTGGAGAAGCTAGTCCTGGGTATCTGTGCAATACAATTCAGCAAAAAGTCAAAGATACCTTTCCTCAAGTAAAGCTACTTGCCATTTTAAGAAATCCCGTTGAAAGAGCAATTTCTCACTATTATCATAATGTTAAGCATGGCATAGAGCTACGTTCTTTTGAGGCAGCGATGACCGCAGAAATGGAAGCGATCGCAATTTTACCAGATATCGATCTAGTTAAAGAGACTAAGAATTGGTCGGGAGAGCAAGGATATTTGTTTACGGGTTTGTATGTTTATTTCCTACGAAAGTGGATGTCTGCATTCGATCAAGAACAATTTCTAATTATAAAAAGCGAAGATTTGTATCAAAGGTCAAAAGAAACGATGAAAAGTGTTTTTAGCTTTTTGGAAGTACCTGCTTTTGAAAGTGAAAAATATACCAATCATCTTCCAGGCTCATATCAGAAATTAGACAATAAGGATCTTAAATACAAATTGATTGCTGATTTTTTCCATGTCCACAATCAGCGTTTAACAGATTATTTACAGCAGCCATTCACTTGGCTTTAAGATAAGGTTTGATGTTGCTAGTTGAAGAACAAATGGATAACCATGCTCAAATTAGATCGAATCTAGATGGATTAAAGCAAAAGCTAAATTTTGGTGTATGCAAAATAGCATATATGGGTTCGAGCGTCACAGTACAAAAAGAAGGATATAGAATTTTTTTGCAAAAGTTTTTGCGAGAACACTTTGCTCAAGAACATCTAGAAATTTGTGCTGCTATTGGTGGTGTGGGAGCGATTACAGGGGTTTTCACTATGGATGAAGATGTAATCGACTACGCTCCAGATCTTTGCTTTATTGAGTATATGGTGAGCGATCGCATTGAAGTCAATACACCTCAATCGGAAATAGGAAAAGCGATCGAGGGGATAGTTAGAAAGCTTAATCAAATCGATTGTAAAATCATCTTTTTGTATCGTTATATCGAGCAAGAATTGATTAGCGATCGCTATCATTATGCTTTGAATGAATATGAAAAGATAGCCGAATATTATCAGATAAATTCAATTGATTTTGGGGGATATATTCAAGACTGTATTGAGCGACAAAAATACGCTCGTGAAAAGCTATTTAAAGATCATACTCATACGAACAGGCTAGGTTCTGAAGTTGCAGCAAACTATATCGCCGATGCATTAAAAACTATATTTGAATCTAATATAAAAGACACCGATTATAAAAATACGAATCCTGTCTATCCTGATAATTATAGTGATACAGCTATTGTTTATGTCAATGAAAGCTTTCTGTCAAAACAAAACAATTATACCCAAGGTTCGTGTAGTGACAAAGTTAAAAATCATCAGAGTAAAAATAAAGATTATCAATACATTGAAATAGCATCTGACAATAGCTTTCAATTTAAAATGAAAGGAGAATTGATTGGCTTAATGGTCATTGTTGGTAGAGATTCAGGAATGATCGAATTTTCCGCTGACGATCGATCGCAGAAGGTTATGCTGTGGGATAAATGGTGTCACTACGATCGCTTTACCACCATAATTTTGTCCAAAAAATATTCCCAGATGACTGAGGTAGAAATTAAAACAACTGATGAAGCAGTAGATTATTCTGCCTGTCGAAGAGAAATAACTAATGCCGAACAAATAGTCAAAAAAATTAAATTAGTCGGTATTATGACTCGTACTAACGCAGAAATAATTACCGAAGATAAAGAAAGTAAACCTCTAACTATTCCTGAGTTAATTGAATTAGCCAAACTCTATGAATCAAAGCAAAGCTATGAAATGGCACTGTCCTGTTATATCAAAGCAGTTAAAGTAGCACCCAATAAAAGAATATGTACCGCATTAGCCAAATACATAATTAGAAGAGAAAAAATTCAGGAGAAGGAACTCGATCGCATTTTAGCCATTCATCCCTCTCCAGTTTTTTATAGTAATTTAGCTCATGCTTTCTATGATTTAGAAGAATTTGACCGTTGTACTGTTTGTTTTCGCAAAGCGATCGTTCATAATCCTCGATTAGCAGAAGATATATTGCCTATTATGCAGGCGGTAAAAACAAAGCAAAATCGACAGAATGAAGCGGTAAAATTATACAAAGAATGGATTGAAAACTACTATATAATCAATCACCAATATAAGCTTATATATTGTCCTATTCCTAAAAATGCCTGTACTCTTTTCAAAGAAATTATAGTTAGTAATAGTGAGCATCAGTCTGATTTTCAAGATTCAGATTTAGACGTTCATCGATATGTAAGACAAAATAATGTTGAGCTGGGTGACTTTAATTATTTATCTAATCCTGAATATTTAAAAATAGCCATGGTCAGAAATCCTTTTGATCGCTTAGTCAGTGCCTATCTCAATAAATTTGTTAGACCCAAAAAAGTAACGCCAATTGTTAAAAACGTAATTAGAGATATTTATCAATTTAATAATATTAAACCAAATCAAAAAAAATCGGTAACATTCAGCGATTTTATCCATTATCTAGCAAGAACAGAAGATCATTACCTAAATGAGCATTGGCGTTCTCAATACTTCTTCTTGGGTATGGGATTATTTGAATTTGACTTGTTTGATTCTTTAGAAAACGTTGGTCATATCATTCAAAAACTAGAGTCAAGAATGAGAATTGAAATTAGTAAGAAAAAAACTAAAAATAAAACCAACTATAGTGAAAATACAGTAAAAAAAGATTGGCACGAAATGTATCCTCAACAGCTCAGAGAATTTGAGCAATTGCCAACAGCAAGCTCTTTATATACTAACGAATTAATTGCCTTGGTAAAAAGCAGATATGCCCTGGATGTTGAAATGTATGAAAATCTTTAAACCAACAACAGTACAGACAAGGCACGCCTTTTCTCTAACATAAGCCAATACGTTAGACTACACCTCCTTAAAATTAGAACCGTTGCAATCAAACTTCCTAATAGTTTACAAATTGAGCTAAAATTTAGGCTAGAGTCCGATCGCTTATCCAACTTCATAGAGACATAGAGCAAATGACTACTTTAAAGTTGACAAGACAAGACATTGCTGAAATGACGGCAGAAGACGTAGCTACTATTGCCAGCCGTTTAGAACAAGACGAGTATAATACTCCTTTTGAAGCTTTGGAAGACTGGCATTTGCTTAGAGCGATCGCTTTTCAAAGAGAAGAATTAGTCGAATCCTATGTTCATCTGTTGGATATTGAAGCCTATGATGAAGCTTAATTCATTGAACATTAACCATTGAACATTAATCATTAATTAAATCATAGCGTCGTTACAGAAGGCGATGTAGGGGCAAAAGGCGCATTTTTCCATAGTTGGGGTAGCTGTATAGTTACCCTGACGTATTTTTTGGGCTAAATTATTTGTTTCAAGTGCGATCGCATTTAATTCTGTCTTTCCAAAGCTGTGAATGCGATCGTGACGTAGATAAGCGATGTGTGCATTGGGGTATTGTAATGCTTGAGCGTATACCCAGAGTTGAAAGCGATGATCCTTGGGTTGCATAGTGCGATCGCTTTTATAGTCTAATATCCAATTGTCTCCTACTAAATCGATTACGCCATTAAAAGTAATATTGCCCAACTTTAGGCTGATTTGCTGTTCTTTGGCGATTGCGGTGCTTCTAAAGTGTTGATAGATGGGCAGTTGGAAGAATCTTTGGGCTAAAGCGATCGCGTCTATAAATACCGATTCTGCCCATTCTCCTGAACCAAAGGGGATTAAATCTTGAGGCTGGGTAAGATTATTTTCTAGGGCTTTGTGTACTAACGTACCTATCTGCATCCCCGATGCTATATGCGTAGCGGTATCCTTTAGGGACCCTTCCCCTAAGCCTGGATGTCCATCAATAAAGTGTAGTTTAAATCTTTGGGGACATTTACCATAGTCAGTTAAGGCGGTGACAGGCAGTTCGGATAATCCCGAACCAACAGAGTTTAATAGTAGAGGCGGTAACTGTTGAGGAATAGTAGGAGTTTGGGGAATGGGAGGTAATGCTTTGGCATCGGTATAGGGAATAGTAAAGGTGGGGATATTTGCAGCAGTTAAACCTCTTTGTAAACGGTTTAATTCTCCCTTGTAGGGTTCTGCTGCACTCAACCATAAATAATCCCTAGCCCTAGTTAGTGCCACATATAATACTCTATAGGCTTCGGCTCGTTCTTTTTTGTTTTGCTCGTACTCCAACCAGCTATACAGTACTGGTTTTTGGATTTCTCCTAAAGAGTTTTTGCTTTTAATCCGCTACTCCCAAGTTTGGATCGAAATATACGGCAGGAAAATTCTTCGGACGTTCTTTACTAAGATCTGCCACAATAACTAAACCCCACTCCAAACCTTTAGAAGCAAAAATAGTCATCAAAGAAACAGCATTGCTTACCGTTAACATTGGGCGGGGTACGGCGACTTCTTGTTCGTAAAGACGCTTGAGACGACGCACCACGGCAAATAGATTATAAGTACCCTGTTCCAAATCTTTAACCAATTCTTCAAAACCATGCCAATCAGCCAGCCTGCGGTTTGCCCCAGGGAGGTTAGCTATCACAGCAGTATATCCCGTCAGGCGATCGCAAATTTGCAAGATGCGGGATGGCGTTTGAGACTGACAGGCAATTAATAACTGCTTGAGTATTTTAATAGAATGTTGCAATTGGGGTAACTGAGAGTTTTGTATTTCCTCCCACCAGTAAGTTTCTACAGATTTCTCTCCTCCATTTTGGGGGGAGTTAAAACCTTGTCGTAATTGAAATAAAATGCGATCGCTAATAGCAAAAAAAGGACTCCGCAACACTGCCACTAAAGCAATATCATCTTGAGGATTGGCTAAAAAACGCAGTAATATATTGCCATCCTTCGCTTCTCTAGTGGCTAATAGATTCCCGCCCCTACCTGGCGCAACAGGAATCCCCTGCGCAGATAAGGCTTCGTTATATATTTCTAAAGGTTGCCAAGTGCGAGTGAGAATAGCAATGTCTTTTGGTTGAATAGGGCGAGTTGTTCTAGTTTCTTTATCAAAGACAGGAATTTTATTATCTAGCATTTGTTTAATTCTTTCGGCTAGATTAAACGCCTCTACTCTTTGACGCTGGGCTTTACTTGGTTTGGGTGGTTTCTCTTCTCCTTCTGGAGTAAAAGAATCGCCGATAGTTAACACCTGGAGGTAATTGTAATTACTGCCTCTTTCTGCCTGTATTGGGGTTGATTCGCGAAAAGCTGTTAAATCCTGATGGTTTTCTTCTAGCAACGGTGCAAATATCTGATTAAAACGACTGATTAAAGCTTGATGGGTACGGAAGCTGGTGCTGAGAATTACTTCTTTACCGCCATTGCTTAAAATGCGATCGCGAAACTGCTGAAATACTCGAATATCCGCCCGTCGAAAACCATAAATTGACTGTTTGATATCCCCGACAATAGTTAATTCTGCTTTACTAGTTAAGGTAGTAAGTAACTCGGCTTGAGTGGGGTTAGTATCCTGAAACTCATCAACCAAAAACACCTGCCATCGGCGTTGATAATATTCTTGTACCTGAATCTGACTTAAAGCCTCCAGGGCGTATATTTCCAAGTCGCTAAAAGTAAGTATCTTGCTTTGTAGCTTCAAACCACTGAGATAATCTGTTACCTGTTGATAGGCTGTTGCTAAAGCGGGAATAATAGACTTCAACTGTTCATCAGCATCACCTAATTTTAAATCCAGCAACCCTTGGCTAGTAACTCGCCTAACATTCTCCCGCAGAACTTTTAAAGCGTTTCTAACTATCTTTAATCCATCATCTTGCCAATTCTTCTTACTGCCAACTCTCAAGTTAACCTTATCGATAGTTGCAACAGCACGATCGATATTTTCTGCATCTTCCAAATCTGCGATCGCTTTTAATACAGAAATACGAATTACTTCTAGTTTATCCCCCTCTTGTCCTTGATGCTGTTCTAAAATTGAGCCACTAGATTGCCATGCAGGATCGTTGACAATAATTTTAACCGCCTCTGTACGAGCATCGGCAATTAACTTATTCCAATCTTGAACTCCCTGATGCAAAGCTTTCCTGGCAGTATAAGGATCGTCCAATAACTTATTTAATACCTGCTGCAATAAAGAATAGGGAATAATTTGAAATATCTCTGGAGGCAAACCCGTCAATGCCGTTTGCAAGCCATCCTGCAACCAGATTTGTCCCTCTAAACTATCTAAAACCTCAAAATCTGCTGGAATATCAATTAATTGAAAATGTTCTTGGCAAATACGGGCAGAAAGAGCATGAATCGTACTAATTTGAGCAGCTTCCAACTCTGCCAACAAATCCAAACGCAAAGGTAAACGTTGACTAACCAAAGCCCGAATACGCGATCGCAATTCAGCAGCAGCTTTTTCGGTAAAGGTAACTGCAACTATTTCCAAAGGCGATAAATTTCTCTCTTGCAGATAATATAGATATCTCTCCGCCAGCATATGTGTTTTACCCGTACCTGCCCCCGCAGTAATTACCACGCTACAGGGTGCAAAGGCTGCTGTTTGTTGTTCGGGGGTTAAACTCATTGATTGCTAATTACTTTTGATAGGCAATACAAATTTTACTTTAAATACAAGATTTGTCTTTAGGGTACATTGCCCACCCTACAACGTCCGATATTTTACTCTGGATCGTAGACTGCAAAGTCCATCGAACGAATTGCAACGTCATTGATGTAACATTCTATTCGATATTCGCCTGAAGGATCTCTTGGATCGAACCACATAGGCATTGTCGTAATTCCTGATGTTCTCCTAGTAGGAAAATGGAATCCTGGTTTAGCATCTTTTGCAGAGGTTATTTGTTCGATAATCTCACCAGTTTCATTGGAAACGCTAGTTTGTTCGGGAGTAAACCACAGAAAATGATAATTATAAGGATTGTTGTTTGGAGGGAAAATGGTAAAGCCAAAATAGAATCCTGTGTCTCTGGTTAATAAAGGAATTGATGTTGAATCTTCAAACACCAAGGATACGTCATTTCTATTTTCAATCACACCAAAATTAATTTGATATTGATCGACTTCACTATCATCTATTTCTGGCTTTGTTTGTTGCCAAAATCCATTTTCATCTTTTTCAAAAATAAAGTGCCGTGTCTGTTGCACGCCAATAAAAAACTTATTCACCGCAGGAGGAGAACTAGCACTGATACTTGCTGTATTTAATCCTGATTCATTAGCTTGCTTCTCAAACAGCATCCAAATTTCATTGATTTCACTCTGCAACAACACCATCTATATCTAAAAAGGTTGAATATTGAAGCATCATACCAGGTTCGCTTTTTCTGTAGTTAATTTTGCCTACAGCGTGAATAATTATTTCATTGCCTGATGGTAAGGTTGTTTTTGAATTTTCTGAATTATTAAAATGCCATCAATAATTGCTGTTTTAAAGCTTTAGATCAATTTGCCTACAGCGTGACATTAATTATTTCATTGCCTGACGGTATGGTTGTGTTTCACTTATTTTCTGAAAACTTATTTATAAGCTACAAATAATTGCAATATTAGCTATTTATATTAGTTGTTTTTATGATAAAGTTGCCATTTGATCATTGTTAATTGCTCATTAAAAGTGGCGTTAATTCGGGATAAGCTTAATCTTTGATGATTCAAGGAATCTACGAAAGCTTATTTTCTACTTAAACTTCAGAATTGGTAATTTGCAAATCTTTTAAGGCATTATTAGCTTAGGCTATTCTTTTTATAAAATTTATAATGATATAATTGATAATTGCTCACCGGCTTATTAACCAATCAATTGATCGTCTTTACTAAAAAATTGCTTATAAATCCCTTGAGTAACCAATATCGTAGAAATAATATTAGTCAAGACGATCGCAAACAAAATCAAAATTTGATAGGAAGCTGCATCTAAAGGATCGCTACCACCTAATACCTGCCCCGTAAACATTCCTGGTAAACTAACCAAACCCACCACCACCATATTATTAAGAATAGGAATCAAACCAGTGCGGATAGCTTCTTTCTTATAGCCTGCGATCGCCTGATGGGCGGTAGCACCAAGACAAAGATGGGTTTCAATTTCCAAACGATTTTGATTGATACTATTTAAAAGGCGATCGCCTGCTAAAGAAGCACTATTCATCGCATTGCCAAACAGCATTCCTGCAAGGGGTATTAAATACTGGGGTTCATACCAAGTGTCGGGCTGGACTATTAATAAAATCACATAGCCCAAAGTAAAAACACTACTAGCAACCAGAGACAGTGCCACGGTGGATAAAAGCCCTTTCAGCTTTTGATCGATACGGTTGCGGGTAACAATAGTCGCAATAGAAAGCATTACAGCCAAAATAGCTACCACCGCCCACCAATCATCGATCGCAAAGACAATATCAAGAATATAACCAATCGCAATAAGCTGCATTAAAGAGCGCACTGCACTATAAGCCAGTTGCTTTTCCAAACCTAACTTTTGCCACAGAGATAAAGCGATCGCAATGCCGATCATCCCCAAACACAATGCTAAATCCAATGTATCTAGGGAAATTAAATCATTCACTTATTACCTATTACTTATTACTTATTACTTAATCAAGGCGACAATCTTTGAACCTGCCAGCTACCATCATCCTGTAGATCGTATATTAAGCGATCGTGAAGACGACTGGGGCGACCTTGCCAGAACTCAATGCGATCGGGAATCACCCGAAACCCGCCCCAATGTTCTGGGATAGGTACAGTTTCATCCTTATATTGAGTTTTTAAGTCTTCTAATCTTTGTTCTAATACCTCGCGATTGGGAATTACCCGACTTTGATCTGATGCCCAAGCACCCAACTGAGAAGCCTTGGGGCGACTATGAAAATAAGCCTCAGACTCTTCTAGATCCAGCTTAACCACCTTGCCTTCAATGCGAATCTGCCTTTCCAATTTATCCCAAAGAAAAACAAGTGCTGCATAAGGATTAGCAATCAACTGCTGTCCTTTTTGACTTTCGTAATTAGTATAGAAAACAAAACCCCGTTCATCTACTCCCTTGAGCAATACAATTCTTGCAGTAGGTTTACCGTCGGGGGTAGCAGTCGCCAAAGTCATAGCATTGGGTTCGAGCAAATCGGCATCTAATACCTGTTTAAACCAAACACCGAATTGCTTAATCGGATCGGAATCTACATCAGCCTCCGATAGCCCTGCCAGAGTATAGTTTTGTCTTAAATCAGCGATCGATGAATCCACGTTTTTTCATAAGCAATAATATAGTCCTTTATAATAAATGTTCCACGATCAATGTTCAATGATAAATGTTCGATGATTTGCTCGGTCAAGATAAAGCAGTTGAATTATTAATACAGGCGGTAAGGCAAAAACGTATTGCACCTGCTTATTTATTTTCTGGCTCTTTGGGTGTAGGAAGGAGTATTGGTGCAAAAAGCTTTACTAAACTCTTGCTTACTGATGGTTTACTTTCAGAAAAGTATCCCATAATTGAAAAGAAGTTAGCTACAGGAAACCACCCCGATCTGCTTTGGGTAGAGCCAACTTATCTTAGTAAAGGAGAGCTATATACAGCATCACAAGCTAGGGATAGGGGTTTGCAATACAAAACTCCACCCAAAATAAGAATCGAGCAAATTCGCAATATTACTCAGTTTCTCCATCGCCCTGTATTAGAAGCCAGCCGAAAGGTTGTAGTGATTGAAGACGCTCAAACAATGGCTGAAGCACCAGCGAATGCTTTATTAAAGACTTTGGAAGAGCCTGGAAATGCAACTCTTATTCTAATTGCTCCTGATGCAGATTCTTTGCTAACCACTCTAGTATCTAGATGTCAGCGGATTCAGTTTTATAGTTTGTCAACCGCCAATTTAGCCAAAGTATTGAGAAATAATGACTATGCAGACATCTTAGAACATCCCGAACTAGTTGCGATCGCCCAAGGGAGTCCAGGAAAAGCGATCGCAGCTTGGCATCAATTACAGTCCATTCCTAATGAGCTATTACAACAGTTAAAACAATCTATCACTACACCTCTACAGGCAATTGAATTGGCTCAAACCATCACCAAGGAATTAGATGGACAAGCTCAACTTTGGTTAATAGACTATCTGCAATATTATTATTGGCAAAAAACGCCCCAGGTTAAATTAATGCAAAAATGGGAGCATACTCGCAAGTGTCTTTTGAGTTATGTTCAACCCCGCCTAGTCTGGGAATGTGCATTGATCGATCTGTGTAATTAGACGGTTTTTACTATTTCTTCATCAAAGATTGAATATAGTCCACTTCTTCTTGCCAATAGGAAGGCAGACTGTTCCAAGGATCGCCATCACTGCTTTGGGGACTATCATCGGTAATGTAGATATAGCCGATATTACGAGCCATTGCCAAATCAATATATTTTTTCATACTGGTAGAATCGGCAACAGAATGAATCAGGCTAGCAAAACGTTTGGCTTGATAGTTGCGATTGTGAGATTGAAGTTGGTATTCTTCCCAAGGTTGAGGATAGTTTTCAAAAATTACTGCCGTATCTGCTGCGGGTTTAGTTAAATATTCTTCGTCAGTAGTCGTGCCAGGATTGATAATGACCCGATCTAAATGGGTTTCTTGTTTAATGTAGTTATAAATATCTTGATAGTAATCTACCTGCTGGGCATTACTAGCACTCTCGTCTAGAAAAATACCATCGACATCATAATGTCTGGCGTAGAGGATAATATCTTGAATGACTTCTGCTTTCGAGCGATCGCCATATTTGGTATAGACATAACCCAAAATAGTAATATCTGATTCTTTCAAATCTTTTAATCCCCTTTTGTAGTCATCGTTAGGCGGTTTACCATCAGGACCGTTGTTTGGATTGATAATTGCCACAATTGGAACTTTTGCTGCTGCCGAGACCACATCAGACCACGCATATTCAGATTCATACCAGTTGGGATATATATATAGAGGAAGTAAAATCTTTGGTGGCTCTGGGATCGTTGCTTGAGACTGGCAAGAAGATAAGATTGATATCATTGCCATCGCACCAATAAACTTGCTTAAACTAGTCAACATTAAACCAACACACATCAAATATTACTTTCAAAGTTAACTTGATTATTAATTATTGACTACCAAAGTATTTGAAAAAAAAGGAATAGGCTATAAGTAGTATTTTTATACTTTAATTACAAACAGTTTATTTTCGACATCAAATTATAAAATAATTATTGTGATCAATTAAAGGTTCGTCTAGGTGGTTTTTCTGTGAGTAAAGATATTGGCAAGATTCTACTGGCAAAAAGCGACACTATAATTGATATCTGGGTTAACTCTGTTCGTGAAGACAAAGATGTAGAAAGTGCTAAAAGCATGGCTTATAAGTCGGTACGGAATAGTATTCCTTTGGTTTTGGAAGCGATCGCTACTCTACTTTCAGAATCCCTCCCCGATCGACCAGACGAACTAGAAGGTAACGGTTTAGAACACGGAATAGTTAGAGCAGAACAAGGCTACAATGTTGCGGAGATTGTGAGGGAATATGCTTTACTGCGTAAGGTCATCTTTGCTGTTTTGAAACCAGATTTTCTAGCTGGCTCTGGAACAGAAATTTTACAAAATGTGGAATTGGTCGATGGAGTAATAGATCGAGTAGTTTCTTTGTCTCTAGAAAGCTATATCGAAATGCGATTGGGAGAACTCAAGCAGCTACAAAGTCAACTGATACTTACCAACCAAGAATTGACGCGCCTCGCAGCAGATCAAAAAGAAGACCTTTCTCATTTAGCTCACGAAATAAAAAATCCCCTCAATTCGATTATGGGTTTTTCCACTCTGCTTTTACAGCAACAGCAAAAAATTGATCGCGGAGGAGATGATTCTTTAAGCCTTCAACTTACTGAAAAGGTAATTAAAAATAGCAAGCAACTACTACGTTTAATCAACGATATCCTGGAAATTTCTCGCTACGAAGCAGGAAAAATGAAGGCAAATATAGAATCAGTTGATATACGACCGCTTATTCAAGCAGTCGCAGACGCTCTAGAATATTCTGCCAAGCAAAAAAATCTTAAAATTGTGATAGATTGCGATCGCGCTCCCGAACAAATATTGAGCGATCGCTTGAGACTACAGCAAATTGTTACTAATCTAACTAGTAATGCAATCCGCTACAGCGAATCAGGAAACATCACCATAACTTGTGAAGCTAATAATGACGATCTCTGGACATTAGTGGTTGCTGATACGGGCATTGGTATCGCTCCAGAAGCTCAGTCTGAAATTTTTGAACCCTATTATCGAGTCGGCTCAAAAAATAATAACTCGCCTGAAAGTACTGGGTTGGGACTATCAATTGTGGATAAGATGGTCAAGCTACTCCAGGGTGATATAAACTTAGTTTCTCAGTTAGGAGAAGGTTCGACTTTTACCATTACCTTTCCCAAAGAAATAGCTATATAGCTATACATTTAAAAAGCTTCTAGCTCTAAAGATTTCTCAATGAGCTAAAAGCTAAGGTAAAGCCCTTTATGACTCGGTAGTTACGATTTTAACTCCTTCGATATTGACGCTTTTAACACCAAGAATTTCTTGTGCTAACGGTGCGACAGTATCATACTCTTTTTGATCTGGAACTGTTCCCAAAATAACTACAGCACCATCTTCGGCTTCTACTGTTAGTTTGGCACGAGGAATGTTAGCTTCTATCTTGGCTCTAATTTCGCTTTCCAAATCAGAATCGGCTCTTTTAGTGCGATCGCCTGCAATATCATTGCGTTGTTCTCTAGCGCGAATGTCAGAATTTAACTGTTTTTGGCGAATTTCGTTGCTAGCATCTTCTTTACTATCCTTTACTTGAGTAACCTCTTCTACCTTGCCATCTGTAGAAGTAGGTGCATCGGAACTTGTTCTTGCTACATCACAACCAACCGCACCAAAAAGTAAGGTGCTGCCCAACAAAAGTACTGTTAGTTTTTTCATTATCTTCCCTCTTAACTTAGCTAATAATTAAATTAATTAAACAATTGCGACTCAGACAGATGAATTAGAAGTTTGCGCTCAAAGCATTTTTAGATAGTTCTACTATTTCACCTTCTACCCAGATATATATCTGGGTATTACAATCCTCGTGTAATATTCGGTCTAGCGTTGCATCACGTCTCCTTCTACATCCACATCCAATTCTTCACGACGAATAGTTTCTCTGGCTTCAACAGTTTCTCGCTCTACCTCTTTACGAACGCTCACTTCTTCACGGACAAAAGCTTCCTTGTCAATCGTGGCAGTTTCTTCATAAAGATCGACGCTTACTACTTGTCCATCGCCAAAGTTGGCAGTATCAGAAGCAATTACCTCTCCTGTATTAACTTGCGTCCGCTCAATCACCAGACGCTCTTTTTCTATAGGAACAGAAACACTCTTGGTTTCTGTTTCAACTCGCTTACCTATTGCCACTTCGCCAGTTTTTTCACGGTGTTTATTAACCGTTAAGCGTTCTTCATAGAGTTTTATTTTTTCGACATCGCTGATATCTGCTCTATTTCTGATGTCTTCATCTATATGTTCGACAGATGTCGAAGTTGCCTTCGGAACGTCATAAATGCCAAATTCATCAACACCATGATGATTCATGATCGTATCAGCACGACCAATTTCCGACTCTGTGCCATCAACCATGACTAAGAAACTGCCATTTTTAACGCGATCGTTATAGATTCTGGCTTTTTCTTCAGGAATTCCCAATCCAATTAATGCACCCGCCAATCCACCTGCTGCTGCTCCAATGCCTGCACCAGCCAAGGTGGTGGCGATGGTTGTAGCTCCTGCTCCTGCAAGCAAAATTGGTCCAATACCAGGAATTGCTAATGTTCCCAAACCTACCAGTAGACCAGTAATACCGCCTAAAGTACCGCCTGTTAATGCTCCAGTTGCTGCGCCATCATCAGCTTTGTTGCCAATTCCTTTAGTAGTTTCTACATCGCCGATTTTGTCAGCATCCTTGGCAATGATGGAAACCTTGTCCATATCATAGCCACTATCTTTGAGGTTACGGACTGCTGCTTCTGCCTCAGTTCGACTATCAAATAGACCGCTAGCACGCTTGTGGTAAACATTATTCATGATATTCGTTCTAATTTTTTATTAGAAGTTTATAAATGATATTAAAAAAGCTTTGGATGGTCTGAAAATGATAAATCTAAAACTTTTTTAATATCATTATATTGGCATTTTTCAAAATATAAACCATCTATCTAAAGGATTATAAATTTAACACTTATACAATTTTTCTTAAGAAGTATAATATGAAACTTGTTCATAGAGTATCCGTTTATATAAAAAAAAGCAAAAATTACTTAAAATTGATTTGTAGTAAAAAGCAACCCCATTTAATTGAATAGAATGAATTAACAGGCAAAATACATCTTATAACTTTATTTAATAGTAAAGTTTCAAAGTAAAAGTCTTCAACTACAAAACAAAACTTTGAAAATATAGCTTATTGGTCGATTGTATTTAGTAGAATGTCAAAGTTGCCATTACTCTGTTTAACAAACTATTGAGTCGATGTAATATTTTATACTTGTGGTGACAAAAATAAAAATAAAAATTTAGATAAAAAAGGCAAAATATTCTAAAACTTATTATTAAAATACATCGTTCAAAATCAAAATCTTCCTTAGAAGAATCAGAATAAGTCTTTGTGTTCAAGACTTAAAAATATCTAAGGATTGTATATACCCAATAATATTATTTACAAGACTAAAATTTATAGTGTATATAGCCGTGATGATTATTCCTCCCCAGGGTAAGCCCCGTACTATGCTAGCAAACGGCAATCCTATTTTTGATAGCAAAGGATAGAAGATTGGAGAGATCGCAACGATGAAAGATATTACTCAGCAAGCAGAACTGGCTAGTGAACTAGGAATTGAACCCCAACAACAGGGCTTTAAGACTACGAAAGTGGATAATTTGCTTTTGGTTGCAGCTAAAAAACTAGGGGCTAGTAAGGGAACTCCAAGTAAATATTTTTCTCATCCCGATATTCAGACTTAGGCATTATTAAACGGCAGAGAAAATCAAAGAAAAAGCTAATCATTGCTCCCTTTCCAGATAAACAGCGAGATTCTGACCAGTTTTTCTTTCAATCTCCTCCCACAACCTCTTTGACAACTAGCTTACGTGCTTAACTTGTGACCAATGCCTTGATGGTCAAACTTAATTTCCAAAGCGCGATCGCTATTTTAGACTTAGAATTCAGTAAATTCCTTTAATTATTTAATTAGCAACCTCCCAATTAAAGCCATTTTCCACTAAAGTATTATCAATAAATTCTTTCAGAGTATCTGCCATCATTTGTTGTTCGCTGATACGAGGATGACCAGGGGTGACTTGCTCATGAATCAAAGAGAAAACTCGATTGTCATTATATTCTTGACGATATTCTGCGATCGCTTCGGTTAAATATACGTCCCATTTGCGATCGTGATACATATTAGGAAACATACCCACGAAGTAAGCATCAGGACGTTTGGCTCGTAAATTAGCAATAAACTGCTTATAACGATTTTTCCAAGCTTCTGCGGTTAAATCCTTGCCAATTTCAATGGTTGCAGAATCGTTTTGACCGAGAGCGATTATTACCAAATCTGGATTATAGTTGCTAAAATCCCAAACAGGAGCATTATCTAAAGGTGCGGACTTATTATAAAAAGCCTCCATCCCCGTACCTCGATGCCAATAGCCAAAACCATCAATTAAAGATGCACCTGATTGAGTGATCAAAGAAACCTCTGCATCATAGTTTCTAGCAAGAATTGAGCCATAGCTATAGTAAGCATTATAAAGATTATAGTTCTCTCCATCAGGATCTTGAACACCCGATCGGTCATATTCCACCACAGCACCAGCGGAGATAGAATCTCCATAAACTTCTATCTTGTTCTCTGAATCTGAATTTGCTGCTAACAATTCTCCATCAATAATAATTCCATTAAACTTGAATCCTCCTGCAACATAGTCAGTACGCTTAACTATAACTACATTGTGAACCTTATCTTCTAATCCAGAAGCTATATCGTAAACCACTGGTTTACCCAAATTCCATTGCAACTCAATTGTTATTGGTTTTGGATTATTGTCGAGATAAACGTCAATATAGTTTTTGCTACCCCAATTATCTTCTGACAGTTCAACTTTTAAACTAGTACCAGTAAATTTAAATTCTATTGCTGTCCCTGGATAGCTAAAGACTGGCGTTTGAGAATTTTCCCAATTGACTCGACCTGAGTAATTAAAATTGTTGTTATCTGGGGTTATTTTTGTCCCAGTAGATTTAGGAATTTCGGCAGCTATTAAAGATGTATTGCGATTTATATTGTTAGCTTTTGCCACTAAGGCAATCTTGGCTGAGTTTAAAATTTGATCGTGAATTCTGGCTGTATCCACTATTGCTAATAATTCAAACATATTTATTATCGTTAATATTTCTAATATTTATTTTTATAGATTAAGGTGGGCATTATTATAATAATTTGTTGCGACGTACTAAATTATTGGATCTTTAGAACCATTATTAGTCTGAGAATCTATAAACTAGCAAAGTTTTTTAATAGTCATAGTGAGGATGATTTTCAAAGATAAATTGCTTGCAAATAAAGCGGTCGCCCAATTGGTTATACAATGTATAATTAAGACATTTATGTAAAGCAAACTGGTAAATATGAAAATTCAAGTTGAGTTGAAAAAATGGGGTAATAGCTTAGGTTTGAGAATTCCCTATCAAATTGCAGATAGTTTGAATATTGCAGAAAATAATAAAGTGAATTTGATTGTAGAAGGCGATCGCATTATTTTAGAAAAAGAAACCTCTCAGCCTAGCTTAGATGAGATTTTAAACAGCATTCCCAATGATTTTGAATATCCAGAAGATATTGCTGATTTTGTGAATAGCGAATCATTAGGTCAAGAACTTTTATGAATAGCGTAAAACGAGGAGAAATTATTATAGTTAATCTAAATCCAACTCAAGGCAGAGAACAACAAGGTGAAGCTAGACCGTGTTTAATTTTAAGTAATACTAAGTTCAATCAGCGTCGTCGAGGAATTGTTGTTGTTTCCCCCATCACTAATACTATTAAACCCCAAATAAAAACTTTGATTCCTCTACCAACTGGATTGAAAGTTACTGGTTCGGTAGTAGCAGAACAGGTGCGAACTATCGATCTAAGTCAGCGATGGTGGAAAACCACTTCTATTATCCTCGATCAAGATTTTGTTGACTCAGTGACTCATATTGTCAATCAAATTATTTCTTGAGAACTAATTAAAATCACGTCAATATTATTATTCAATAGCTCAGTTTATATGTAAATCAAACATATTTGTTTTTCTTTTTTAATAACTGTTGTAGATATTTTGCAAAATCCTCATCTCTAGACATAGCAAAATCAATAATATTTGAGTATTCATAATTATTAAACTTTATAGATGCTCCATTATCAATTAAATATTCAACTATTTCTTCAGCGACTCCAAGTTTTGCAGTACAAACCATATCAATAGCCTATATTATCGGAGTCCATCCATTTTTGTCAGTGCTATTTACAGACATTCCACCTGCAATACACTTTTTGATCCATTCAAGGTCATTATGATATGCAGCTATACATATTTCAGGTATCTCATCCATAAGATCTCTCCTATTGATCGATTTTATTTTGCCAATTTTGCTAAAATCCTAAATCTGCTTTAGCAATTTCCGCTGCTGCATATACTTCTTCGCTAGGCATCTCTTCCCAGTCAGTACAGCCAATCTCGCGGTAGAATTGAGCGTCATAGGGGCGAGTACGGACTACTACAGGCATCGGTACAGCATGACCTAGAAGTAGTGCCTGTTGTTTAGAATCTAACTTCGCCAATACAGATTTTAAATTTGCCCCTCCAGAAACACCAGTAAAGATGGCATCAATATCTTTCTCATCATTCAGCAGACAGGTAACGCGAGTACCAATTTGGGACATGACTTCGTTATCAATTCCCGATGGACGTTGATCCACTACGAGAAGACTAACAAAATATTTTCGCATCTCGCGGGCGATAGTCCCAAAAATAGTTTGGTGAACAATACTAGAATCGAGGAAACGGTGTGCTTCTTCGATGGTAATCACTAGCTGACGAGGTTTATCAAGGGGGTTTTTAGTTTGTAAAAAATGATCCGCTTGTCTAACGTAGCTCGAATGAATACGGCGAGTAATCATATTGGTTGCCAGCATATAAGACAGCATATTAGACTGGGAACCAAATTCAATAATTACACTTTTACCCGCAGCCAAGTCTTGAATCAACTGATCGATATAGTTGTGAGGGCAAGCGGTACGAATATATTTGAGAGTATCAAAACGCTGTAGCTTTCGCTGTAGAGAAGAAATAGATCCTGCGTGTCCTTTTTGTTCGCAAAACAGCTTGATGTCTTCGTTGGTCATGTTGATCAAACGCATAATCCAAGATCTGCCATATTCGTTATAAAGAATATTGGCGTTATCCATTGCAGCTTCAGAAAGACCTAATTCGGCAGCGACTAGCTTCAAATCGGCAATTTCAATCTGGTCGTAGCTAAGATATAGTTCTTGAGCATCCCTAACGCCTCTGCGTTTGGTAGATTCGGGGTCAAGAGTATACATAACTACTTTACCAGGGAAAAGCTGGCGCAACCCTTTAACAGTACTTACCTGCTTGCCTTCCTTCATCGCTTCCCAACCATACTCAGAGTGCATATCAAACATTAAGTTGACTGCTGCATCCTTGCGAATAATTCCAGATAAAAGCAATCGGGTTAAAAAAGATTTACCCGTCCCAGATTTACCAAAAATGCCGTTGCTACGTTCGACAAAGCGGTCTAGATCGATACAGACAGGGACATCCATATCTAAAGGTTGACCGACGGAAAAATTACGGCGAAAAGGATCGTCTTCCCAACCAAAGACGCTACGAAAATCATGTTCTGTCGCTTCGTAAACCTGGCTGAAGTGTGCGGGAATAGTTTTAACGGGTAACAATTCCATATCCGCGCTGGTGTTCACCTGCAATGAACCTAAACTAGTGTCTTTTGGTGTATCGATGGGAAGGGTAGAGAAATCGCTATTAGTTGCAGTGGGAGTAAACATTAACATGGGAGATAAAGCCACTGTCCCATATGTACCGCTTCCTGCTAGGACATCCCGTAAAAAAGTGTCTTCAATTGGTGGAGGATTGGCAATAATACGATCGCTCGAACATCCCAATGATACATCAGTCAGCAGACAAAAGAAACGCGATCGCCTTCCTTGAATCGTTAGAAACTTACCGACTCGCATATCTTCCACCGATACGTCGGGGTGTAATCTTACTTCTAAGCCTTTGGTTAAAGAACCTTGAATGACTGAACCTAAAGGGAGTTGCGAGTTCATGTTTTGCCTTATTTCAGTGGTTTCTAAGGGAGAATCGAACTAACTTACGTAGTAGAAATAGTCGATCTCCAGCTCTAGTTTTTTGTGAATAATTGGTGTTTTTCTGGTTAACTAGGCTTATTCAGCTAATTCTAGCCGATTTAGTTTTTAAAATCCTATTAAATTGAAACAAAACGTTATTATGTCAACTACTAAAAAGCTGATTTTTCCTCAAATGGGTTGCGGTACTTGGGCATGGGGCAACCGTCTCCTCTGGGGCTATGACGAAAGTATGGATAGTCAGCTACAGGAAGTTTTTAATCTCTGCGTTAGCAATGGGGTGACTTTGTTTGATACAGGAGATTCCTATGGCACAGGCAAACTAAATGGTCAGAGTGAAAAACTGCTGGGTAAATTTGACAGTGAGTATCAAGGAGTAAACAAAGATAATATCTGTCTTGCCACTAAACTTGCTGCTTATCCCTGGCGATTGTCTAGAAAGTCGATGGTGAATGCAGCTAAAGCTTCGATGGAAAGGATGGGAAGGGTAGACTTGGCACAGATGCACTGGTCAACAGCAAACTATTTTCCTTGGCAAGAAGAACAATTATTAGATGGATTGGGGGATTTATACGAACAGGGTTTGGTTAAAGGAATTGGTCTTTCCAACTACGGTACAAAGAGATTGAAAAGAATCCATGCTAAATTTAGCAGACGCAGTATTCCTATTACGACTTTGCAGGTGCAGTATTCTTTACTATCTACCTATCCTGTTACGGAATTGGGCATCAAGGAAACCTGTGATGAACTGGGAATTAAATTAATTGCCTATAGTCCTCTTTGTTTGGGTATTTTAACGGGAAAATATACCGATTCTAAAAGCTATCCAAAAGGCTTGCGGGGCTTACTCTTTAGAAGATTAGTACCAGAAGCAAAGTCTTTATTAGATTGCTTAAATGCGATCGCAACAGAACGTAATAAAACTATGGCACAGGTAGCGATTAATTGGTGTATTGCTAAAGGTGCAATTCCTATTCCTGGGGCAAAGAATATTCAACAGGCGCAAGAAAATATCGCTGCTAAAGATTGGCAACTCGATGCAGGAGAAGTAGCGGAGTTAGATCGTGCAGCAGCAGGAATAGATAAGCCGATGGTGCAGAATATATTTCAGACTAAATAAGCAAAATTCTATTTATTATTTAGCTTGACTTACCTAATAACAATTTACAAACTGCTGGAATTAAGACTTTCTGATTCTCCTTCAGTCTGAGGCAGATGTAGTCCACATTCCTGTTTTAAGCCACGGAAACGAGTATCTCTGCCATTATCATCATCCGCAGTCAAAGGGCGACTAGAATGCCAGTCTCCAACAGAAACATAACCTTTGTCGAAAAAAGGATGGTAGGGGAGATCGTGGGATGTTAGATAGCGATAAATATCCCGTGCATTCCAATCTAAAATAGGATAGATCTTATAAAGACCGTCCTGTTGTTCAACTCTAGTCAAATCTTGGCGATGTTGGGTCTGATCTCTACGCAATCCAGCTAACCACGCAGTAGCCTGAAGCTCTTGTAATGCTCGCTGCATTGGTTCGACTTTGCGGATTTTATCGTAACGGTTGAAGGATTCAATATCATCTTGTTCCCATAGTTTCCCATATAAAGCTTCCATACGAGCAGGAGACATGGGAGACTGATAAACCTTGAGATTTAGCTGTAGCCTTTGAGTTAATTGTTCGGCAAATTTGTAAGTTTCTACAGGTAAGTAGCCAGTATCTACCCAAATTACGGGAATGTTGGGCATAACTCGCGTTACTAAATGAAGCATCACCGCAGCTTGAATACCAAAACTAGTACTCATAACCAAACCATTGGTAAAAGTTTCAGCACTCCATTCCGCTACGGAAGATGCTTCTGCATTTTCTAATTGTTGGTTTACTTGAGCTAAATCGAGATTAGGTAAGGTAACTGTGGCAGAGATCATTAATTCTAACTCTCTAGATGTTTTGGGTGATTGCTTACACAAACGAACAATAGCAAATAATGGAAAATTATTGGTTTGCTTCGATCGGGGATTGGATAAGTTTATTATCCTAAACTTAATTATTTTACGTTGTCACTGTTGGAAAAGCTATCGGATAAACAATGGACAATTGTTAATTATCAATTGTCATTAAAATTAGTGTCATATTGATATGTTTTAGATTAACCTGGGAATCCTAATAAAGTGTGCTGATTGTTTCAGCTTTAATATCTAACCTGTGTTAACTATAAAAAGATTAATGGCTTCTCGTTTCAACTGGTTTATCGGAACTTTGTTTTTCGCTGCTGCTTTTGGTGCGCTGATGAATCCACCACCATATATTGCGATCGCTTTTCTTTTCTTCTCTATTGGTTTGGTCTTACTACCACCTACTGATAGGCTAACTCGAAAGTATTTTGATTGGCAGATTAAAGGCGGAATTAAAGGTACGATAGTACTAACTAGTCTGATCGTTATTTGCCTAATTGTTCCCCAGGTAGAAACCAATCCCGATCGCTTTTCGATTGCTCCAGCCGAACGTTGGGATTCTATTTGATTACTGATTACTAATTACTATTATGTAGGAAAGTTAATGGTAAAAGTGCTGCCTTCGTTGAGTTGCGATCGCACTGAAATGTTGCCCCCCATTCCTTCAACCAAAGTTTTGACAATAGAAAGTCCTAATCCCGTTCCTCCAGCACGATTGCGGGATTCGTCTACACGGAAAAAGCGTTCAAATATACGACCTTGCTGTTGTAGTGGAATACCCACACCGCGATCGCAAACTTGAATGATGGCTAAATTGTTTTGCTCGATCAATTTCAAAGTTATAGGGGTTTCTGGCTCAGAGTATTTAACCGCATTATCAATTAAGTTGAGTAGGACTTGTTTGAGACGGTGACTGTCTGCTTTGATTGCCACGATATCAGGCTCTAAGTCAACAGCGATCGCTCTATTGCTATACTGTTTTGCCATTCCAACTACTTCTTTAACTAGGTCGTTGAGGATAATATTTTCTGGCTGAAACTGCAATCTACCACTGTCTAATCGAGCTAAATCTAATAAATCCTGTAGTAACTGTACTGTGCGATCTGCCTCTGATGCAGCAGTAGTTAAAGCTTCGGTTTGCATCTCTGACAAATTGCTTCCTCGGCGTAAAATACTTTGAATATAGCCAGAGATAATAGTTAAAGGTGTCCGTAACTCATGGGAGACATTGCTCAGTAACTCCCGTTGATGTTCCCAAGATTCGGCTAGTCGAACTAACATCTGGTCAACGGTTTCGGCTAATTCTCTTACCTCAGTAGGAGCTTGTTCTAGATTAATATGAGCCTGGTCTAGTTTATCGGCTGATATAGTCGAGGTAAGCTGACTAATTCTTTTGAGGGGCTGCATTGAGCGATGAATGTAAATTGCAATAATCGTCGTCATCATAGCGATCGCAATTACTGTAGCAATAGTCAAACTACGGATCAAATTCAAAAACATAATTTGATCGTGAGTAATATCGTGTGCCAAATACAATTGACCTAAATTACTCCCTTTGACTCGCAGAGGTGTAGCGCACATCAGCCAATAGCTGCCGTTTAAATCTTTTACTTGGGGGATTAGAGGAACATTTTTTACCCCTAAGAGAGTATCGCCAATTTCAGGCTGGTTTAATGCTTCAGACTTAGCTTGTACTATGCCTTTAGCATCTTTAATCCAAATAAGTTTTTCAGGGGTTGATAAAGATGCGATTGCTCTTTGCGCCCCCTCTTCCAAAGGAATCATTTCGCTATAGATCTGCACATCTCTAGGAAAACGCCCTGCAATATATTTCATGTTTTCCTTGTGGGTAGAAACTAAAATATGCTGCATTCTCATACTTGTCCAAGCAGCCAAACTGCCCATTCCCAAAGCTGCCACCCCAGCGATACCAATGGTCAATCTTACTTTTAACGAAGCTGTATCTAGTAATTTTCGCATATGCACTCTTCGCATTCCCTTTGATTATGCTTGCCGTATCCGTGATAGACACGAAGCGAGAAAGGGGTAATAGTTGCGGCTTAGGTCGCGGTATCCTTTGGGATAAGCCTTACTCGCATCTTCCTTTAGGACTGGTTTGAGGGGAAATAAATCTATAAATTTGTTTCTATTATGAACAACCGCGACATCTTCGATCGATTGTGGGAGATGGATTAATTGCCTCGATCTCTGATAAAATTCCATTAAATTGTTTAGATATCGCGCTTGGGTTGAATACCTATACTCTTACTCAACATCCTTAGAAATTGATGAAAATCTTCTGATAAATTGCCAGGAATTTAGTTCATTTTGTGGGCATAAATTTTTCAACCAACTGAGCTAATAACCAACCAAACAACAAGCCTATAATGTTAGCGACCAAATCTTGCCACTCTCCATAACGATTGACATAGGGTTGTAACAGTTCAATCGCCCCACTCCAACAAATAAAGAACAGGGCGATTGCTATTCCATATTTTGACCTCCTAATAGCAGTGGGTAACATCAACGCAGCATAGGCAATAAAATGATGTGCTTTATCACTACTGGGTACAGGAGGTAATTTCTCTAAGGGAGAAAGAGACAAGATGGTGATAGCAGTCAGAATAAATAGCGTAAGGAAAATCCAATACTTTCTGATTAAGTTAAACAACATGAATTAAAGTATCGAATAGTGTAAGAAATTGAGATTTATACCTTATAAAATATCAGATGCAACTAATTCATTCACCTCAGAATCTAGTTCAAAGCTAATGTAGTCTACTCTAGCCCATTCACTACCCTGGTCGTTAATATCGGCAATACCATGAATAGCGACGGTATCGGTAGAGGCAATTTCCAAGTCTTCAAATACATATTCTCGACGATTATCTTCGATCGCAAAACCGCTACTAGTTGCTTCGTTGAGTAATATTTGATCGACTACTTCATCATTGACCAAGACTTGCAGGGTAGCAACTCCATCATTTTCATCAAAATAGCTGACGCTTAAATCGTACGTTCCAGATAGATCGTAATCGCTGGCTAACAAGGAAGCTGAACCCTCTTCTAATAAAGTTGTTCCGTCATAAAGAGTAATACCCACCGCATCAGCACCCAAAGTACCATCGCCAGTATTTAGTTCGGCAAAATTCTGAACTACATAATTTTCTAAATTCAAGTCTTCCGCTTCTATAGTGATTGAATCTGAAGTTATGTTGGTGTAATAGCCTTGGTTTTGTGTAATTAAGTCGTCTGCTTCTATGCCTTCTACTATGGCAATTAACTCAGCACCTTCATAAACTGCTGTACCCTCAATTCCATCAATGGGTGATGCTGCAAATTCATAAGTACCTTGGTCGAGACGAATAGTATCATTGCCTTGAAGATCTTTAATCAGAGCATAGTCTTCATTACCAGCATTATCGTAATAATTATCGTGAAAATCGCCCAAAATGAATAAATCCGAGCCTTGTCCACCAATAAATTGGTCTACTTCATTTGATACCGAATCTGCTGCACCCCTAAGAGTATCGTCTCCTCCGTGACCATTGATAATATCATCACTAGATTCCCCAATCAAATTATCATCCCCTTCCGTACCGTTAATTTCAGGACTTCTAAAACCAGTGATGTTGGTGTAAAAACCTTCATTAGCCGTGGTTAAATTGGCTGAGTCAACTCCTGCCAGGACAGCAATTAATTCTGTACCTTCATAAACTGCTGTACCTTCAACACCATCAATGGGTGATGCTGCAAATTCATAAGTACCTTGGTCAAGACGAATCGTATCATCGACCTGAAGATCTCTAATCAAGGCATAGTCAGCATCTCCAGCATTTCCATAAAGGTTGTCATGGTAATCACCCAAAACAAATGTGTCTGCACCTTCTCCACCCCTAAGAGTATCTAATGCGATCGCTGTAAAAGAAGAATTACCCAGCAAATTATCATCACCCGATCCTCCCGATAGCTCATCATTACCGTCTCCACCCCTGAGAGTATCATTGCCCCAATCTCCATAGAGAGAATCGTTTCCTTCTCCACCCTGGATACTGTCGTTTCCCTCATAGCCATAAAAGATGTCATTACCTTCTTCACCAGTGATGGTGTCATTACCTTCCAGGGCAAAAAAGATATCATCAGAATTACTGCCGTTGAAAATGTCGGCTTCGTTAGTGCCAATCGTTTGGTCAGGACCATTGAATGTAGCCATAATTACTTCCTCGATCTAATGTTGTCTGTTCAGCAAGCAATCAAAATCAAGTGTTTATTCTGCTTGCTTGCAACTAAAATATGTTTCAACAAACTGTTTTATGCAGTTTGTCGTAATACAACAAAAGATTTGTCCTGACTACTAACTACTGACTACTTTCTGCTTGGGATTTTAAATAAGCGAAGACTGACTTGTCGCCAATATCAGGGTCAATCTCTTGGGTCATCTTGCGAATGGCAAAAATACTAAAACCAATCGACCAAATGCCTAATAAAGCCTGTTCCATTTCTACAGGAATAATTCCTGTCATGTGTCCCAACAACAGTAAAGGAACAATGGGAGTAAGAATTTTGGTTTCTGTGCGATTAAAACAGGCAGCCTCTTTAAAAAAGATTCCTGTCAAGGCTGCAAAAGTAAACCCTGTGCCAAATAAGGTGAGGGGATGATTGTAAATATACAGTGCCAAAGGCTCACTGCTAGAAAATGCGATCGCAATTGTCGCCACTGTGCCAATCAACCAAAATACCTGAAGCAAGCGATGTAAAGGCTTCATATAAATATGGATAAAATAGAGGCTAACTCCCAAACCAATAGAGAACAAGGCAAACAAAGGCGTGATGAGAGGTAGTGCAGCTTCGCCCCGAGCAAAAAACAAATTAGCTGCGATCGCAAAACTTGCTGCTGCGGTGACTAGTCCTCCTCGATAGATAATCACTTCGGTGCGATCGTCTTTGTCAATTGTATAGTCTCCAAATTGCCCTTTATAAGTTTGTGGTGGTTTGTTTAAAATGCCAATCATGATTAGAACCCTAACTGTTAATAATTACTTTAGTTGAAAGTAGTCCAAAACATTGCTAATTAAAATAGCTATTATAAAAATGACACACATAACTATTGGTTCTGCACCATTCCCCGTAATAAAAATATAAAAGAAATTAACAATGGCAATTAATTTAAGTAAAGGACAAAGAATTTCTCTAGAGAAAGCATCACCAGGATTGAAGCAAATCTTTATCGGTTTGGGTTGGGATGTCAATGTAACTGATACTGGAGGAGACTTTGATATTGATGCTTCTCTTTTTCTGATTGACGGCAGCGAAAAAATAATTTCTGACAAGCACTTTATTTTTTATAACAATCCTATTAGCCCAGATCCAGATCAGTCTATCCAACAAAGAGGAGACAACCGTACAGGTGCAGGGGAAGGAGATGATGAAATTATTGATGTCAATCTCAAAACTGTCCCGACTGATATTGATAAAGTAATTATTGCAGTAACCATTCACGAAGCAGCACAACGTCAACAAAACTTCGGACAGGTAAGCAATGCTTTTGTACGCATTGTGAATGCTGAAAACGAAGAAGAAGTAATTCGCTACGACTTAACCGAAGACTTCTCTGTCGAAACTGCTTTAATCATGGCAGAACTATATCGCAAGGATGGCGAATGGCGCATGAATGCCGTAGGTGCTGGTTATGAAGGTGGCTTACAGGCTTTAGTAGATAGATATCAAAAGTAACAACTAATAACTGACAACTAACACAACTAACAAAAAGAAAATATGGCAGTAAATTTAAGTAAGGGACAGCGCATATCTTTAGAAAAAGTCTCCCCAGGATTGAGTGAAGTATTTATTGGCTTAGGTTGGGATACCAACGTTACTGATACTGGAGGGGATTTTGATATTGATGCGTCTGTTTTTCTAGTGGACAGCAATGAAAAGCTTGTCTCGGATAATCATTTTATTTTTTACAATAATCTCGCTAGCCCCGATCCTCATAAATCTGTAGAACATTTGGGGGATAACCGTACAGGTGTGGGGGAAGGAGATGATGAGGTTATTAAAGTTAATCTCAAACAAGTTCCTGCTGAGATAAATAAGATTGTCATGACGGTGACTATCCATGAAGCAGAAGAAAGACAGCAAAACTTCGGTCAGGTACAGAATGCTTTTGTAAGGGTAGTAAATGCCGAAAACACAGAAGTAGTAGCTCGTTATGACCTTACAGAAGATTTTTCGGTAGAAACTGCGCTAATTATGGCAGAACTATATCGTAAAGATGGGGAATGGCGGGTTAACGCGGTGGGTGCAGGTTATCAAGGTGGATTACAAGCCCTATTAGACCGCTATCAGTGAACGGTACTCTACCTAAATTAGCTACAATTATACAATCTAGATAAAACATATATAAGGCATAGCTGCATGATTCCTACAGTTATAGAAAGTTCAGGTCGCGGCGATCGCGCCTTTGATATATATTCTCGTTTGCTTCGAGAAAGAATTGTCTTTTTAGGACAGCAAGTAACCGATGAAATCGCCAACTTAGTTGTGGCGCAACTATTATTTTTGGAAGCGGAAGATCCAGAGAAAGATATTTATCTTTACATCAACTCTCCTGGTGGATCTGTCTCGGCTGGCATGGGAATGTTTGATACTATGAATCAAATTCGTCCTGATGTTTGCACTATTTGTATTGGCTTGGCTGCAAGCATGGGTGCTTTCTTGCTCAGTGCAGGAGAAAAAGGGAAACGGATGAGTTTGCCTAATTCTCGTATTATGATTCACCAGCCTTTGGGTGGCGCACAGGGACAGGCGACAGATATTGAAATTCAAGCCAAAGAAATTTTATATCTCAAGCAAAAGCTTAACGGACACCTAGCAGATCATACAGGTCAACCTCTTTCTAAAATTGAAGATGACACCGAAAGAGATTTCTTTATGTCTGCCGAAGAATCAAAAGAATATGGTTTGATCGATCAGGTAATTTCTCGTCGTCCTTCTGCTACCAATCCTCCTGTACCTGTTAGTTGATTTAGCTAATTAATAGTTAATACTTAGAATTTGTGTGTAGGAATGTTTTTAATAATGTTCCTGCATATTTTTTTTGTTTTGATTAGACTAACGCAATCTATTTGACAGTATTTTTTCTGAGTTAAACAAATTACATTATAAAGATTAGGAGCAAAAAAGGTAAGTTGGATTACAATGTTGCCTGAATTACATTAACTGTCTAGTATCTATATGACACGGTAAAAATCAATTAATAATTAAAATAATGTTTATTTATCGATCGTTTAATTTAAAGTAACGATCGCACATTCAACAAATAATTTTAGCTATAAGTAAATTCAGGTACTAATAACTATTGGCAAGCGGAATATCTGTTTAACTGATTTTGATTCAAGTTATCGAGAAGATTCCTAATATTTAATTACTAACCTAATTTATGAGTAATAGAGATATCTTTGCTAAAGAAGCCTTGGCTCAAATTCCCAAAATTTTAACTCTACTCGATCGCAATCCTCATAGTCCCACCTATGGTTGTTTTGATCGAACTTTTTGGCAATATAAAGTGATTGATTTTCCTGCGGGAATGTCTCAAGAGTTTGTTTATCCTTTAGCATTGGCGTATCATTGCAACCTGGCTGATAACATCTTCTATCAACAGCCTATTATTAGAGAATGGATAGAAGCAGGAATCATGTATGCGATAAAAAGCAGCCATCCTAATGGTTCGTGTGATGATTATTTTCCTTATGAAAGAGCAGCAGGGGCAGCAGCTTTTTCTTTGCTAGCCTGTATTGAAAGCTATAGGCTGATGGGGTTGAACAATCCTGTGGCTTTGGATTTCTTTGCTCGACGGGCAGATTGGTTAGCAGGACATCAAGAAAGTGGACGCTTAACTAATCATCAAGCTTTGATCGTTCTTTGTCTAGAATTGTTAGGGGATTTATTAAACACAGATCGCTGGGAAAACAGCAAAAAGGAGCGTTTAGAACAGGTATTAGCTTGGCAAAATCCTGAAGGCTGGTTTATTGAATATGAGGGTTGCGATCCTGGCTATCATACTTTGACTATCTCTTGTTTAGCTCAAGTATATGAACTAAATCCTGATGAGAGATTAAAAAAAGCGATCGCTTTAGGAGTGGAGTTAGCAGCACAGTTTGTTCATCCCGATGGCTCATATGGGGGAGAATATACCAGCCGTAATACCTATAATTTTTTTCCCCATGGTTTTGAATTGGTGGGAAAGTGGCTACCTGCTGCACTCAATATTAACGATCGCTTTTTAATCGGACTAGAAAACGGTTTAGGATCTTGCTATAGCGACGATCGCATTATTGGTCATCACACTTGGAACTATCTTTTAGCCTGGCGTGATTTTGTGACCATTCGTCCCCCTCTCAAGCCTCGTCCTCAAGGACGTTTTTATCTTAAGGAAGGAGGTATTTTAATCGACCGTCGTGGCGATACGGAATTGTACATTGCTTTAAATAAAGGAGGTGTCTTTAAGTTATTTCGCAATAACAAGCTAGTTGTTTCGGACACTCAATTCTCTTTATTAGTAAAGCAGAATAATAAGCTCAAAAATGCCGTGGGACATTTGGTAGATAGCTATCAGATTGAATTAGATACGGATAAAATTGCGATCGCGGGTAACTTGGGCTGGGCAAAGCAAAAACAGATGAACTCCTTTAACCTAATTGTTTTGCGCTTGGTGATGTTATCTTTTGGACGATTTTTTCCCAATTTAATTCGCCGTATATTACAAGAAATACTGATTACAGGCAAGGAAGTTGCTCCTTATCAGTTTTCTCGCTGTCTGTCCTGGCAGGACGGGCATTGGCAAGTAGAAGATTGGTTAAATGCCGAATCTTGGTCTGAAGTAGTATCGGCAGATATTGGTTGCGATCGCACTTCAATTTATGTAGTGATGAGTCGTACCTTTCAAGCAGGACAACTGCAACCTGCGTATAATTTGCGCAATTTACTGAGAAATCTCAATTCTGGTGAACCTTTAACTTTGAAGAGAGAGCTTTGACGATTGATTAACAATCAAGCTTTGCGCTGGTTAACAAAAGTAACAATGAAATTATTCTAATTTATAAGATAATAAATAATAGCTTTTTATAAAAAATAAGCTTTTTAAATGTTATTTTTTGAAATCAACTAATTAAATTGATTGTTGTTTTTTGTAAAGTAAAAGGATCAATTTAATACAACAATTATACTTTAAAAGATAGATTTAGGCTGAAAAGAGAGGATATAAGCATGTTAGGGTGAAATAAGCTAAATAGCGGATGCTGTTCATTCAAAGATGGAATTACACTAAGTTATAGGCTATAGAAAACAAGCCAAATATCTTTTGTGAATATTTTTTAATTTTAAGACATTTTAGCCCTTGAGCTTATAGGATAATTAGCTACTGTAAAAATTGCTCAGTTATTTAAAAATATATAGTAAGTATCATAATTCAATTAAGTAAAATGACATTAATATTAAACTGGCTAAAAAAGAAGTCGATTGACAATAATAACGGAATTATTTTCGATACCCACGATTCAAACAGCTTTAGTGTCATTCAAGAGTTTATCGAAGATTGCGATCGCCATTTCAAAACCCCTGTTATTTACTATCAGGCTTTCCCTGAAGAAAGTGCAGTGGAATTTCTCAATACTTTAGGAGAAGAATTAGCTTCCAAATTGGGTGACTGCGAATTAAATTCGCAACAATCTTTGCTTAATACGATTCAGGATGCTGAGTTAAAAATGATTATCATCGATAATTGTCATCTTCATCCCCAAGACACTCTGCAAAACCTGATTGATTTCTTCTGCGCTTGTAAAGTTGCGGTGATCTTAGTTGGCGATCGCAAAAAAATGGCGATCGCTCAAATTTTCAGTAATCCCAAAGTTAACAACTGGGATAGATTAGAAGCGATCGATAAACGTGAATCTATACCAGGATTACGCTGAATTCAATTTCATTAATTTTGCAGATAAATCTCATTAGTCACTCAGCCAAGATTAAGCCTTGTCTATCAGACTATAGAAAGTAGATTAATGAGGAAAAAAAATGAAATTTTTATCGGTTGGTATAATTTTGGCGACTGTGGTTAGTATGTCAGCTTCTGTTGATGCTAGCACTCTGGATAAATATGCAGTTAACTCTTCAGAAGTTACTCGCAGTAGCTTGTTAGCGTCAAAAGGAAATAGCGGTAGTTTTGTTGGGGTGGATCATCCAACTCAAGGACAGGTCAATATTATTGAAGAAAATGGAGTCAAATACTTAGAAATCAGTTCCGACTTCGCAACCGATAGAGGACCAGATCTCAAGGTAATTTTACATAATTCTCCCTCCGTTAGCGAAAAGGTACAGCCAGGAGAATATCTAAATTTAGGTGCATTAAAAGCATTCAACGGTTCACAGCGTTATCAACTTCCTCAAGATCTAGATTTAGCTGGCTATCAATCCGTAGCTATTTGGTGCGAACAATACAACGTCACCTTTGGCTACGCACCATTAAGTCAATAAATTTTATGATTTAAAGAATCAAAAATTAAATTGATCTAAACAATAAGATCTTTTTACACCTTTCGTTGGTAACGTCAGAATAAAGCACCTAACAAAACATATGTTGAGTAGCCTCGGTAAGATTAATAACCCTTTACTTAGAAGTATCACTGCTGCAAGCACTTCATTAGCAATGGCAACATTAATTGCAGCAGTAGCAATTGGTTTAACTAATCCCAAAGATAAATCGGCTAATAAAGTTGGTGTCTACGCTTCCTTATTAGCCTTTATCGCTGGTGCAGGAGTTGGTCTAGTCGTCAAAGATAATTCTCCTCCCAAAAGCAAAGTTCAAAAGAACAAAGTTAAAAATGATAACGTCTGGAAAGACTGGCGCGATTTTAAAGTAGTTAAAAAAGAAACAGAAAGCCAAGAAATTACTTCTTTCTATTTTCAACCTGTTGATGGAGAAAAACTAACCGATTTCAAACCTGGACAATTTCTAACCATCAAGTTAGACGTACCCGAACAAGATCGTCCCGTAATTCGCACTTATTCTCTTTCTGATTATCCCGAATCCCAAGACTATTATCGCCTATCAATTAAACGAGAAGGTTCGCCCAAAGATTTGGATGTACCTCCTGGAGTTGCTTCTAACTTTATGCACGATAGTATTCAGGAAGGTTCGATTATTCCTTGCAAACCTCCCAGTGGTAAATTCTATTTAGAAGTTGACAACTCTATTCCTGCGGTATTAATCAGCAATGGAGTAGGTATCACTCCCATGATTAGTATGGCAAAAGCCGTAGCCAGGGAAAATTCCCAACGTCATATATGGTTTATTCATGGTGCGCGTAATGGCGAATATCACGCCTGTAGCGAAGAAATAAATCGCATTACCCAATCTCATCCCAATCTCCATATTTATTATTGCTATAGTCGTCCTCGTCCTGAAGACGAAGGAAATTATCATAATCAAGGTTATGCAGACAAGGAACTTTTAGCAGACACTATTATTCCCGAAATTAAATCAAGTCACGATGGTTCAACTGATGCAGAATATTTTTTATGTGGCTCTCCTGCATTTATGGATTCTCTCAAAGAAGGGTTGAGGGAATTGGATGTATCAGAAGATTGAGTATTCTTTGAATCCTTTGGCGGAGGAAAAACCAAAGGTAAAGCCAAGGCTGCTAACAGTAATGAGGGAAATATAGACAGCGCGGAAGTCGTTTTTGCTCAATCTGATAAAACCTTAACCTGGACACCAGAAGACGGTACTCTCCTAGAATTTGCCGAAGCAAATAATGTTAATCCAGAGTTTAGCTGTCGTCAGGGAGTATGTTTGACCTGTATGTGTCAGCTAGAGGAAGGAGAAGTAGAATATCTTGAAGATCCTTCTGGTGAACCTGATGATGGTGCGGTATTAATCTGTATCTCTAAACCAAAGACAAGTAAAATTGTTTTGGATTTATAAAAAATTTCTGTAAAAAAATAAAAGTAAATTGCTGTTTCCCTTATTCCATCGAGATAAGGGAATTTTTTGTGCTTTTATCCCAAATTGAGTAAAAAATAAAATGTCAAGTTTTATAAATATATTGTTACATTATCTGCTACCGTTGTTACAGAACCCAATAAAAGTAACGGAGAACTATCAGTGCCATTTACTATTGATTCAGCCCGTAATATATTCTCATCCAATACATTATCTGCTGATGCAGTACCAGCGTTGACAGCACGATTTAATCAACTTAGCGCAGAAGATCAGTTAGCTTGGATTTGGTTTGCTTATCTTGAAATGGGCAAAACCGTAACTGTTGCTGCTCCTGGTGCAGCTAATATGCAGTTTGCCGAGCCTACTTTAGATGCGATTAAGGCAATGGATTTTCAAGCACAATCTCAGGCGATGTGCGATTTAGCTAACCATGCTGATACAGAAATTTGTCGCACCTATGCTACCTGGACTTCTAATATCAAACTAGGTTTTTGGTACAAGCTTGGCGAGTGGATGGAGCAAGGTATTGTAGCTCCTATTCCTGAAGGATATAAGCTTTCTGCTAATGCCAATGCGGTACTAAACACACTTCAAGGATTAGATTCGGGTCAACAAATTACCGTACTACGCAACACTGTAGTAGATATGGGATTTGATACTGCTAAGATGAAGAACTTCCAGAGCATTAGCGAACCAGTTGCTCCTCCTACAGAAATCTCTAAGCGAACCAAAGTCAATATAGAGGGTGTTAGCAATCCTACAATATTGAGTTATATGAATCTGTTGAATGCAAATGATTTTGATGAATTAATTAAACTGTTTACAGATGATGGTGCGCTACAACCTCCTTTCAAAAAGCCTATTGTTGGTAAGGATGCTGTACTTAGGTTCTTCTTTGAAGAATGTCCCAATCTTAAACTAGCCCCCAAGCGCGGTATTGAAGAACCAGTCGAAGATGGTTATACTCAAATCAAAGTTACAGGTAAAGTGCAAACACCTTGGTTTGGTGCTGGTGTAGGCATGAATATGTCTTGGAGATTTTTGCTCAATTCTGAAAATAAAATCTTTTTTGTGGCAATCGATCTTTTGGCATCTCCCAAGGAATTGCTCAACCTAGCTCGCTAGTTTGACATTTAATCCGCAACAATTATGCAACTTCAAAACCTAGTCCTACCTGTCGATTGTGGTTTTGAAGTACGATATTTGTATTAAGAAAAATATACTAAATAGAAGTTCAATATTAATATTACAAGTGAGTGAAACAACATCGTCTGCAACGGCAGAAAAAATAGCTAAACAGGCGTTACAGACAGCATATGAAAGAGAGACTTCAGCACTGATTGCTAATGTTCGCGATCGCGCCGATTCAATTACAGAATTAGATGATTTATGGTATCTGCACGATCTATTGAGTACAAAAAGATACGAAATAGATGGAAAATATACTTATGATGCCTCTAGTGTAGTGTTCGATTTTGCCAATCTGGTCAAAGAAGGATGGCTTAGTTTGGAAGATTTGAAGGGATTAAAACCTGAGATGCTGTCCAAAATATCGGCTCTAGCAAGGATGTAAATAGGGTTTGCTGCAAAAACTTTATCTCAAGCTAGTTTTTGCCACCACGATTGAACCAATCACATTAACTTTGTTGCGTCTTAATATCTCTGCTGATTCATTAATGGTTGTTCCCGTTGTATAAATATCATCTAACAGCAATAGGGGCTGTTTAGGTAAATTTTTATTTAAGCGAAATGCACCCTGCAAGTTTTTCATTCTCTCCTCTGGAGTTAGATCGAACATAGCTTGGGTTTGCCTGACTCGAATCAAAGTCTGGGGAGATAAACTGTATCCTGTTAAACGACAAAAACCTTCGGCGATTTTTTCTGCTTGGTTGAAACCTCGATCCTTAATCTTTTGCTGATGCAGAGGAATGGGAACTACAGTAACCTGCTTAAACTCAATTAGATTGCTCTCTAACCAGGCTTTTGCCAATAATTCTCCCAAGATTATACCGACTTCGGGATGATTACTATACTTCATCAAAGCGATCGCTCTTTTTAGCTGTCCATCATATTTACCCCAGGCAAAAACAGGCATTGTTCCCCACCAGCTACGTCGCTCTCTGGTCTTTAATTGACAGCTTGATAGTTTTGCCAAACAGTATTGACAGATATATTCATCCGCAGTGCGATCGCAAAGTGGACAGGAGGATTGAAGAAAAATTGATAGTAGCTGCCTAAACATATTGTGAAACTATGGGATCGACAGTTTAAAAATAACCATAAAAATACCGCCTAGTCAAAACACTGGGCGGTTTTTTATACCTAAATTATTCTACTTTTTAAGGTGTAATCTGATACTTATATGGTTCTACATTGCTGAACCAACACCAGCATAAGAACCGTAGAAAAAGACACCAACAACGGCGATGACACCCATGCCAGCGACTGTTGCCACAATCCACAAGGGAATTTTTCCATTTGCAAACATTGTATAAATCTCCTACTTGCTATTAATAATTAAATTGGTCTAAATACTGATTTTTTAGTTAAAGAAGTAACTAGAAAACAGAATGCCAAGTACAGCAACTAAAAGTAGACCCAAATAAAGGGAAGTACGATTTAGTTCTACTGGCTGTCTGTTGGGATTTGTTTGCTTATCCATGATTTTTTATTTGTTCCTTATCGTTGAATGAATTGCATAGAGGCAATTGCCCCTAAAAAGAATACGGTGGGTACTGCAAGGGTGTGAATTGCCAACCATCTAACGGTGAAGATGGGGTAAGAAACGGGTTGATTAGGACTATTGCCTGTCATATTTTTTTACCTTCTATTTTTTCGACTTTTATTGATTAAATTCTTTAATTTGCTCTTTAGCGTCATAGCGATCGCTAATAACTGGTAGCTCAATTCTGTCCTGAGTAAAATACTCGTTAGGACGAGGAGTACCAAAAGCATCGTAAGCTAGTCCAGTGCTTACAAATAACCATCCTGCAACAAATAGCATCGGAATAGTCACACTATGGATGACCCAATAGCGAACGCTTGTAATAATATCGGAAAATGGACGTTCTCCAGTATCTCCAGCCATAATTTCTATTTCTCCTTATAAAAGTTTTAAAGCTTTCTACATAATACGAAACAAAGGTATCTGCCTACAACTAGAAATTGTTTCTAGGTAGCAGTACCAGCTTCGGGTACATATTTAAGTAATGTTCCTCTTTCCCCTAGAATAAAGCCTTTTTGGGGCGAAACAAAAACTACCTTGTAAAAATTTGATGGTGCATTTTCAACATCACGGTCTTTTGACCAAGTTTGACCACCATCACCACTTACTAATAGATTAGCACTACCTCCTGATAACCAGACTTCTTCAGGGGTACGATAAGCTACATCTAAAAATCCCCAGCTAGCGGAAAACTCAGGATAAATGGGTTCTCCCCAAGCTTCATAATCTTTTGCAGATTCGCTGAATTGAACTTGACCACCGCGAGCCAGTAACCAAAGACTACCATCTTTGTTAAAGCCCATGTTTTGTAAACGACGAGAAGAAGTTCTTTGATGAGGAACCCATTCTGTTGCTCCAGGCTCCCAAGTAGAATAGAAGTTACCCTTAGCCGAAACTGCGACATATCTACCGTCATCAGAACGTTTGATACTTCTGGCTACCCCTACAGAACCTTCTACTAAGGCTTTCCAATTTTTACCACCATTACTGGTTTTATAAATAGCACCCAAGTTCGTTACCATTTCTGCTGTAGATTTATCTAAAGCGATAATATCTAGAGGAGAACCTGGTAATTTGCTGCTTAAGGGAATACGAGACCAATTAGTTCCACCATCCTCAGTGTGAAGCAGAATTGAAGGCTGACCGACAATCCAGCCTTCATCTTTATTAAAGCTAATCGCTTCTAAAGATACTTTTTCCTTTCCTAAATCGATCTCTTTTTGTGACCACGTTTCTCCACCATCATTGGTTTCAAACAGATTGGCTTGAGTCCCGACTAACCAACCGCGATCGGGATTACTGGTAAAATCAATATCAGAAAAAATCGCTTCTGAAGGTAGAGTAAGTACTTTCCAAGGATTAGTTACGGTGGAAGGTGTTTGACTACAGCTAATACAAAATATGCAAACTGCTAATAAGACAACTACTTGTTTTAATTTTTGAACGGGGGGGATACATCGTCTGATGGAGTGTATCCAACCACGTTGTTGAATCAATGAATTCATAAACGTTTTTGTGACTGGTTAAAGCATATAAAAGCAATGTTTGGCAAAGCACAAACATTCTCAGATTAAGCAAAATAAAATAATAAATGTATTATTTATTTTCTCGATTAAGGCAAGACGATTGCTAATTCAAGCCATATAAACTAAGGAAAAATAAGAAACCTAAAGCTAATGCTCCAAAAATCAAAATGTTTTTTTGAGAAGGAGTTAGACGATTAATTCCCAAACCATAGTCTAAGTTTTCGGCAAAACCAGATGGTGCGCCTTGCGCTCCAATGTTGACAAATTGAGTTTTGCGAACTCCACAGACGGGACAACGCCAGTCATTGGGCAATTCGGTAAACAAAGTACCAGCAGAGATATTGCCTTGATTATCTCCTTTGGATGGTACGTATACATATCCACAAGAGCGGCATTCGTAACTTGGTGGGGCTTGTTCAGCTAGAGTTTTTTCTGGAGAAAGAGTTTCCTCTTGAACTGGTTGTTCTTCTTTTGCTGGCTCATTCATTGCTTTATATTAAGCAAATATTAAAATATTTTTCTTTTATGAATTATCGCATAAAAACTACTGCTATGGAGTGGTCTGGATTTAACCACAGAATTAAACAGACAAAACTAATTCTTTAAGGTGTAATCGCAGACGAACTAAAAAGAATGTAACGATGTCTTTTATTTTCTAAGCAGAATATACTGATTTTCTAATTGTAAAATTAGGTTTTCCCGTTCGAGTTTATTTAATACTGCGCTGACCTGAATCCTTTTCATACCCAAAGCATCAGCTAGTTCTTGCTGAGTTAACTTAAAATTGATTACTGTTCCTGTTGAAGTATCATCACCAAACTTTTTAGCTAACAATTTTAAGAATAGCCACACGCGATCTTCTTTAAAGTTGCGAACGATATATGATATTTCTTGAATTTGTTTAATGCGGTCTAATAAGCCGAATAATATAGCATCTTGTTCATTTGAAGAAATGGCGCTCGCCTGTACGTCATTCATACACTGAAGAAAGTAAGGCGTGACATTAGACAATGAATTGCCTACTACTTCTTGTTTTCCCCAAAATCCCAAGATAATTATTTTTCCTTCTCGATTAACCGTATAACTTTTAACTGCTCCATCGACAATTAGCCACAAAGAATCTGATGCTGTGGGCAACTCATCTCCCCTACTGAAAAATTCAACCTGTGTGTTCATTGAGATTTGTATTCTGCTTGATTAAGAGATACTTCTTGGTGAACTTCTCGAAACTCCGAACGATTACTATCTTCGAGCTTTTAGAATGGTTTTGATTACATCAATTTTGTATAGTCACTATATCAAATCAGCTGTTTAGCTGCTAAAGATAGGTAGCATCATAAACGCGCGATTATGATGTTTATTTGCCTTATAACCAGGATATTTCCACGAATAAATCTCATTTTACTTTTCGAGTGAATGCGCTTCAACTGCACAATTTCAATATGTTATATTTGAGTAATTATAACCAGTGATTTTTAGGAAGTTAAGGAAAAAACAGGGAAAATATCGAATAAAGTATAGAAGTTTACTATATGTTGGCTGAGTTTTTAGATTAATTTTTTTAGCAATATGTTAGAGATCGAGCAGTGGATTATACAAAACAATCAAAATTTTTTTCTTGAAGAACTAAGTAAAAAGGAAAAATCTAAGATGGACTTACAGCAGACTATTGAAAATGTGAAAAAAGCTGAACTAGAATTGTTGGCTATTTTGGAATCCAATCAGATTCAATCAGAAGAAGAAAAATCTTAAAAATTATCTTGAATACTGCCGATCAAATTGTTTGGATGATTGCGAATAAAAATTAAATAAAAAGTTAAAATCTGAAACATTTATAATATATTCAGCGTTACTATAACCCTGGGAAATCCGATAAAATACACCAAAGACAAAGAATATTTCGATAGAGATTATGGTCAACCTGAGTTCATCCCCTGTATTTCCCACGAAAAACGCTCATCCCAACGATAATTTTGCCATCACTATCGCCCCCTTATCTATGGAAGAAGCTTATAACTTAGGGGATGATGCAGCTAATGGCGCAGTGGTGATGATGAGTGGTACGGTGCGAAATCAAACCGATGGAAAGCCCGTCGAGTATTTAGAATATCAGGCTTATCAACCAATGGCGATCGCAATATTTAATTCTATTGCAGCCGAAATTAGGCAACAATGGCAAGACGTTAATCGAGTTGTAATTCATCATCGAGTAGGAAAGCTAACTATCGGAGAAATTAGCGTAATTGTTGCAGTGGGCTGTCCCCATCGTGGAGAGGCTTTTGAAGCCTGCCGCTATGCGATCGATACTTTGAAGCATAATGCACCAATTTGGAAAAAAGAGTGGTTTTCAGATGGTGCTAGTACCTGGGTTTCTATTGGTGCTTGTGAACAAGATAATAACAGCAATTGCTAACATTAGATAACCTGGATAAGCTTGTAAAGACTTTCATCATATATTGAAGATACAAATTATATGAGTTGAATATAAAAATCATTCAAGCAGCATTGTGAGCATGAATGATTATGTAATGTTTTTTATAGTTTTAACCTTGTTTAATTTTAGGTATTTAGAATTACATTCTTTCTAAGACTTCAATTCCTAATAAAGACAAGCCCAATTTAATAGTACGTGCTGTTAAATCTGCCAGAATTAAACGAGAAGTTTTTTGCGGTTCATCCGCGTTTAAAATAGCGCACTGTTCATAGAATTGATTGAATTTTTGACTTAATTCAAACAGATACAAACATATACGACTTGGTAATAAAGTTGACTCGACTTCTTTTAAGACTTCTTCTAACTGTAGAATATGTTTTGCTAAAGCTAATTCTCTATCTTCGCTTAAGCTAATTTTGGTATCATTATCCAACTTAGAAAGATTGATATCTCCCTTTCTGCTTACGCCCTGTACCCTCACATAAGCATAAAGCAAATATGGGGCGGTATTGCCTTTTAAATCGAGCATTTTATCGTAGTCAAATTTATAATCAGAAGTACGGTTTTGACTAAGATCGGCATATTTGACTGCACTTAATCCGACTACTTGAGCTGAATGCTTAACAAATTCTGGCGTTTCTTCTCTTTCTTCTTGTTTTAGTCTGGTTTCTAGATCGCTTTTAGATCTTTCCACTGCTTCGTCTAATAAATCTTTTAGTTTGACTGTTGCACCAGAACGAGTTTTTAATCTTTTGCCATCTTTACCCTGTACCAAGCCAAAAGGTACGTGAACGACTTCCACATCTTCGGGTAATATTCCTGCCTTTCTCGCTACTTGAAATACTCCTGCGAAGTGGTTAGCTTGTCCCGAATCAGTAACGTAAATAATTCTTTTAGCCTTGTCTTCTTTTACCCGATATTTAATTGCTGCTAAATCGGTAGTGGCGTAATTAAAACCGCCGTCAGTTTTTTGCACAATTAAAGGCAAGGGATCGCCATCTTTGTTAGTAAAGCCATCAAGGAAGACGCACATCGCACCTTCACTTTTTTTCAATAAACTTTTTTCTTTTAATTCGCCAACAATATCTGCCAAAAAAGGATTGTAAAAAGATTCCCCTCTTTCTTCCAATTTAATATCAAGCAAATCGTAAATTACCTGAAACTCACGAC
Source organism: uncultured cyanobacterium (assembly GCA_963799375.1). Lineage (GTDB taxonomy): Bacteria > Cyanobacteriota > Cyanobacteriia > Cyanobacteriales > Xenococcaceae > Waterburya. The sequence goes on along the minus strand of CAWCWY010000001.1, from coordinate 401,960 downwards.
GAGACTGATCGCATAGCAATTTCCAAGCATGACGACTATCTTCTGCACCCGCTTGCAGCTTAACTACTTCTTCTCTGGCAGTTTGCTTAAATTCTTCGTCTTCATCAAAACGAACTTTGGCTTTTTTATACAACGATACCAAGTCACCAATATTCAAAGCATCAGCAGTAGTCAAAGCTTCAGGATATGCTTCTCTTAGATAAGCAATCAACATCCCAAATTGAGTACCCCAATCACCAATATGATTGAGACGCAATACATCGTAACCCCGAAATTCTAAGATACGAGCGATCGCATCACCAATAATAGTAGAACGTAAGTGTCCTACGTGCATTTCCTTGGCAATATTCGGACTAGAAAAATCTACTATAACTTTCTCTGCTGATTCAACCTGGGCAATACCCAGTCGTTCATCGGGTTGAATTTTTTGCAGCAGTTCCCCAACGTAATCGGATTTTAGCATAAAGTTGATAAAACCTGGCCCTGCAATTGTAGGAGTCTCACATATCTCTTCGATTTGCATATTATCGATAATCGATTGCGCGATCGCTCTTGGATTTTGTTTGAGTGGTTTTGCCAAAGATAAGGCTACATTAGACTGATAGTCACCAAATTTGGGATTACTAGTAGATGCAATCAAAGGATCTTTATCTGCCATTTCTGCACCGAAAGCAGCAACCAAAGCATCGCCAACAGAATCTTGAAGCTGTTTTAGTATAGAAGTCATAATAAATATCTAGGCTTTATTTTTAAAAAATACTTAGAGTAGATAAGCCGTTATTCTCAGAATAATAAATTTACCACTAATTTAGCTAGTTTCTACTTTCTACTCCCTACTCATTATTTATTGTCCTGTCGAGATAAAAATCGAACCCTGATGAGCTTGAGGCGCAGAAACATCTTCGACTGTTATGGCAATTTTCTGAATTGTTTTGGGTTCGAGATGGGGTTGAGGGACAGCAATTTCTTGAGTAAAGTTACCCGACGGATTTACTTGAAAAACCGCAGTTAAAATAGCGCCTTTTTCGTCTGTAGTGTAGGGTACATCTTTACCTACCACCGTCCATAAAGCATAGGCTTTTTCTGGAGGTAAGGTCGGCAAATTGTTAACGTCTAAAGTTGCGTTAAGTCGATCTCGGTCAACAATTAATTCTGCTGTTGATTTGTCAGCTGGATCTTCACTCCGTAATAAATAAGTTAATCTGTCCCCTTGAGTATCTGTAGTCTTAGGAGTTTGCACTGATTGCCACACACGATAGTTAGTAACGCCCAATACTGTAATTGTGGCGATCGCGATCGCGCCAAAGATTTTGCTCCAGGGTAATATATGATTTGGAGTAACAGAAGTTTCAGATGTCTCACTAGCCGTAGAAATGCTAACTTCTGCATTCGCTGCTGCCAAAATGCGATCGCGAAGATCGGGAGGAGGTGCTATTTCTGAAGGAGCATATGCCAAATCCAAAGCCTCTTGCATTGCTACAATCTGCTCGTTCAAATCTGGATTTTCCCTCAGCATCTCCTGAAACAATAATGCTTCAGCAGGACTTAAAGTCTCCAATACATAACCCGATATTAATAATTGCTCGCATTCTGGCGGTAATGTTGACATAATCTTAAGACTGCTTCCTGAAATCTGCAAGAGCCTGACGCAGCTTGAGCAAGCCACGGCGAGTCCTAGACTTTACTGTTCCCAAAGCAGTATCCAATCTTTTGGCAATTTCTGATTGACTCAATCCTTGGTAATATGCCATTCTCAATACCTGTCGTTCGTTTGTTGATAGCTGTTCTAAAGCTGACAAGACTTCTTGCGACCGCTCTATTTGAACGGCTTCTTCCATGGGGCTTTCAGACAACACTCTAGCATCTTCATTTAACGCTTGGTTGCGAATTCTTTGGTGTCTGGATCGCGCCCTAAGACGATCCAAGCCACGGGATCTGGTTAATATTCTTAAATATGTGCGTAAGCTTCCCCTCTGAGGGTCATAGTTGCATTTTTTAGTAAGATTCAAAAAAATGTCTTGGGTCAAGTCTTCTGCTTCAGCCCGATCGCCCAACAATTTCCAGCTTATACCATAAACTAAACCTGCATGGCGATCGTATAAAATTGCCAAAGCTTCTGTTTCTCCATTTCGTAACTGCACAAACAAGTCTGCATCAGTCTGGTGGAGATTATTACCCTCAGAATAATTGCTAGGTGGCTCAGAAGACATAAATGAAGACGAAATATGGCATTGCTACATAATATCTTTTCTTAGTCCATCTACATTCTTTTTAGCTAAAAAATAGGCTAAAAATGTTATCTGAGATAGAAAAATCGCAATTTAAAGATTTGTTTAGCTATGAGCAAGATCGAGAAGCTATTTTCTGACTTTACTCATAGCTTATCAGGTCAAATCAAAAATCGTTGTGTTTATACAAAATCAGACTCAACAGCAAGATCTTCAAAATCAGATACAACAGTCAATCCTTGAAGATTAGCAAAACTAGAATCACCAATTTCACCCAAACTAGATGCTTCGCCAGTGCCAAGATTGATGGCGTATAAAGTCGAATTGGACGCAGCAAAAGCTGCATTTTCTCCATCAAGGGAAGAGACAATATCAAAGCCACCTAAAGTATCAAAATCAATTCCCAAATCTCCGACGGTAACTAATGTTCCATCGTTAGGAGGATCTTGTAAAACTAGGTCATTGAGCAAAGTATCAATATCGTATAGTTGAGTTGCTTCTGTACCATCAAAAGAATTAGTGTAAGCAGCAGCAGTAACATTAGGATTGACATCAGCGTTAAAATCGCCTTCAGCAAAGCTCAAAGTACCATCAACGGTTACATCCCCTGTATCCACGTTAATACGGAAATCTTGGTCATTGTCGCCAACTAAACGCAGGCGATCTGCCACAGGATTAAAATCAAATCCAGATATAGTCCCTCCTTCAAAGGGTATATCGAGGGTACTAACATAGGTAGCTTCGCCACTGCTAGGGTCAATAGTATAAATATTGTTGGCAGTAGAAATACTATAGATTAAACCATCAGCAGGACGAGTATCAATACCTAGCAGCACTCCCTCAACTCCTGTCACTGAGGTAGAATCAACTTCAGCAGGATTACTAGGATCGAAAGATATTAAGGTGTTGTCGTCGCTCAAAGTAACAAACTCAGAGTTATCTAAAATCTCTTCCACTGTTGGCTGATTATTTTGAACTGCTGTTAATCCTTGCAGATTAAGAGGATTAATCGATCCTACTTCTCCCAGGCTGTGAGCATCACCAGTTGCCAAATCTATAGAATACAAAGTTGTATTGGAAACTGCAAAAGCGGTATTGTCACCTTCTACAGCAGAAACAATATCAAATCCACCAAGAGTATCAAAATCAATTCCCAAATCCCCTACAGTAACTAATGTTCCATCGTTAGGAGGATCTTGCAACACTAGGTCATTGAGCAAAGTATCAATATCGTATAACTCAGTAGAAACAGTGCCATCAAAAGAATTGGTATAGGCTGCTGCGGTGACGTTGGGATTTACACCACTATTAGTATCATCCTCAGCAAAAGCTAAAGTACCATCAACGGTGACTTCTCCCGTCTCTACATTAATACGGAAGTCTTGGTCGTTGTCTCCCACTAAACGTAAACGATCTGCCACAGGATTGAAGTCAAATCCAGAAATAGTTCCCCCCTCAAAAGGCGTATCGAGGGTACTGACATAAGTCGCTTCACCACTATCAGGATCTATAGTATAAATATTGTTGGCAGTAGAAATACCGTAGATAGAACCATTGGCAGGGCGAGTATCAATCCCTAGCAAGACTCCTTCGACCCCTGTAATATCAGTAAACTGACTTGCGCCAGGATTATTAGAATCAAAAGACACTAGAGTATTATCGTCGGTTAAAGCAACAAGTTGAGAAACATTTGTTGATGCTTCAATCTCTATTGTCCCTGCTGCTACAGGTGCGGTAATGCGGAAAGCCTCTCCATTCTCAAGATCGATTCCTGCTGGTGCAGTACCCATTGCAGCTTCATCGATCGCCTCAGAAGTTTCTAGAGGAATAGTCAAACCGTGTACGACTATTTCTCGTTCGTCTAAAGGGGTAATATTATTATACTGACGCAGTTGATCTGGATCGGTTAAATCGAAAGTATAAGTAGTATCTAAATCAAATTCTGTACCGCTTGGGAATAGCTCGGCGGGGTTAATCTCTCCTGCTCCTGCAAGTTCCAAGAAATAGCTTAAAGGAGGTGTACCTTCTGGTGCAGATTCGATCTGTTCTGAGGTCAAGTTAAGCACTACTGGACCATAGCTAGGACGACCTTCGAGGAAGTTAACAAAACCATCGCCATCAACATCGCTGCTTTCTAAGGTTGGCAGAATTGAATTTGCTGCTTCTCCTCCCATGCCATCAAAAAAGCTACCGTCTCCCTGTTCTAAAAAAGGATTTTCGGCATTGCCCAAAAATTGACCGTGAATGTGAGCAACGTGAATTCCCCCAAAACCGCTAACGTCTTCTAACCCGTCAACATCAATTTGAACTTGTAAAGTACGAATATCTTCACTGGGGGCATCGAGGGTAAGGGTTGCTTCGCCACTAGCATCAGAACCAAATGGCTCGGCGGTATTGAGTGCAGCTAAATCTACTGTAAATTCCATTATTTTTTATCTTGCTAATTTTTTCATAGCGAAACTTGCCTTATGGTTGGTTAATAAGGCAGGAGACGCTGTTATTGAACGAATAGCAGCGCAACCATCGAAAATGCGACCAACAACTAGCATTTAACGTTAACGTTAAAGTCAATCCCTAACTTTTGCTTGATCGCTTCGATGGATGGCTACTACGGACAAAGGTAATTTTTCTTTGCCTCTATAACTAGTACGCCCAAACAATAAAATTGGATTCAAATAAAATTAAATTAATGGAAATCAGCTTCCCAAACAGCGATGTAAATTCGATCTTTATGATTGCGTTGGATAATACCTTTTAAATTTCCTACGGCAAAATTATGAGTATTTTTTTGACGTTGATATACTGCCTGTAAGCCCTGTTCGATATCGACAGTAGAACCCTCTACTGCTAAAAATGAGTTCATCGCAGATTGAACCGTACTCAATTTGGTTGAAGGCGGTACGGCTATTTCTGCTTGGCGCAGGGTATTAGTCTGACTGTCAAATATGTAGCCGATGTCAAACCCCTCAGCCACAATATTTTCATAAGACCAAGCAGTACTATTTGCCCAGAAACCAGGCTTGCGCCATAAGGGTTCGCCCAAAGCCTGTAAAACCCTGCTCTGTGAAGTCCCAGGTACAAAAATTACATCAGATAAAGCATTATTTATAGGATCGATCGCCTTCAATTTTTTGGGTGGTAAATCATCCACGGTTGATGAAGGTGACAAATATTCGTCATTAATTGAATCTACAATATTTCTGGGGGTGGCGTTATCTAGTTGAGGTTGAAAATAACTCATCCATAACCACACACCTGATATGGCAAACGCAATCCATAAAATAAGATTGGTCGGTTTTGATTTTACTCGATCGCGATTTGTGACAGTCGAAACTGATATTTTTGGAGAAAACTGCAGCATATCCAGCATTTCTGTCGCTGAGGTAAATCGCTGTTCTGCTTGAAGCGATCGCACGATCTATTGTTGCCACCAATTTGGGGTCAAATGCACTTTTTTCCCGATGCCAAAAATTGTTTTTATTGGCATTAAAATTAATTGATTGAGGAGATTTACCTGTCAACAAATAAATCGCAGTCAAACCCAAGCTGTATAGATCGTTATTAAAAATAGTTTTACCCATTGCCTGTTCTACGGACATATAGCCAGGAGTACCGACTATATTTTGTCCGTAATCAGTATTAACTTTTCTGGCAACACCAAAATCAATCAGTACGGGTAATTTATCCTCAAGTCGCAAAACAATATTGCCAGGTTTTATATCGTTGTGAACAATTCCCAGACTATGAACATATGTTAAAATCTGCAAAATATTTACCAAAATATTTTTGATTTCAGACTGTTTTAGTTTTGGTCTTTGACGCAATCTTGCTTCTAGGGTAGTTCCTTCAATCCATTCTTGAACTATATATTGATTGCCAGAATCAAGAAAATAATTATAAAATTGGCAAATTTGAGGATGCTTTTGAGCGAGTTGTTTTAATATTTTTGCTTCGTCCAAAAATGCCGACTCAACTTTGGGTCTTATTTTAGCAGGACAATAACTAGGATAAAGTTGTTTAATAGCGCATTTTCGACCGTTAATAATTAAATCTGTAGCCAAAAATATCTTACTGCAATTACTTTGAGCTACTAAGTGATGTAGATAATAGCGATCGCCTAATATTTTAGTTTTGGCATCTAATTCCAGACGCATCATTTTTTTACCCCAGGATTTTTGACTCGCTCCTCATGACTAGTACGTCTAGCAAGGGAAAATAGATTCAAATAAATTCAACCAGCTTGTTAAACTCAAAACTACTGTCTAAAGTTACCGAGCAAAATTAATGAGCCAAGAATTAGAATCACTCCTAGAGCTAGCATCTAGCAAAGGAGCAAGTCATGGAGAAGTCTATCAGGTAACATCTGAGTCTAAGCCAGTATTCTTTGAAGGAAACCATCTCAAGCAGCTAGAAAGCTCTCAGTCAGTCGGTACAGCATTAAGATTATGGCAGGATAATCGTCCAGGTTTGGCAGTAGCCTATGGCAAGATCGATCCTGAATTACTGGTAGAAAAAGCGATCGCCCTTTCTAAACTTAATGAACCTGAAGAGATCGAACTAGCACCGTCAAGAAAAGCTGTTCACAATCTAGGCGGTGCAACGGCTTCTGTTCTTGAATTGGTAGAGTTAGGCAAGAAAGCTATTAGTCAATTGCGGGAAGAATGTCCTGAATTAATTTGTTCGGCAGAATTAGAATCAGAACAAGAAACTACTACTTTAATTAATTCTCAGGGTTTGTATTGCCAGTATAGCGAGTCTGCATTGAGCTACTATCTTGGGGTGGAATTAGTACGAGGGGAAGACTTTTTAGGTATTTACGACGGAGAATATAGTAAAGACAAGCTCAACATCGATTTAATTATCGAGCAAATTGTTCAGCGTTTGGATTGGGCAAAGAAAAATGTTACTTCTCCTCAAGGTAATGTTCCTGTATTGTTGACTGCAAATGCTGCCACTTTGTTGTGGGGTACTGTTTCTGCTGCATTGAATGGCAAGAGAATTAAAGAAAAATCTTCTCCTTGGAGTAGTCAACACCAACAGCTTGTTCTCGACCAAAAAATCAGTTTGTCCCAGCAGCCAGATAAACAACCCTATGATTGTCCTTTTGATGATGAAGGAATGCCGACTCAAGAATTAAATCTAATTGATGCTGGTGTTTTAAATCAGTTTTATTGCGATCGCACTATTGCCAGAGAATTAAAAATCGAGCCGACAGGGAATGGTTTTCGTCCAGGTTTGGATACCTATCCCAATCCTTCCTTAGTAAATCTAATTGTCAATTCTGGTGATGCTAATTTTTCTAAGTTAGTTACTCAGCTAGACAACGGAATCATCGTCGATCAAATATTGGGCGGTGGTGCAGATATCAGTGGTGACTTTTCGGTCAACATAGACTTGGGTTATCGAGTAGAAAACGGCAAGATTACTGGTCGAATTAAAGATACTGCGATCGCTGGTAATGTCTATCAGGTATTAAAACAAGTCGTAGCATTGGGCAATGATTCTATTTGGAATGGTTCGTGCTTTACCCCTTCTTTAATCGTTGATGGTATCTCTGTAGTCGGCTGAGAATAAATTAAAAACTAAAAGTAGTCCTGACTGTACCAATAACCAAATCGTTAGAATCCTCAATATTACTATCAGGTTCAGTTACCCAAATTACCCCAGGAGTAATGGCAATATTATCACTGAGTTGATATTGATAAAAGGCTTCCAAATGTAAAGCACGTTCTCGATTTGCTTCAAGATTATCAATGCTAGAATTGGTCGCAGTAGGTTCACTACCCACCACAATTCCCGCCATACTACCTTCTTTACCCAGATCGGGAAAAGCTAAGGTTGCTGTCCAATTCCAAATATCTAGAGTCCCTCGATCTATTCGATCTAAAGTAGAAAGATTACTTACCTTGCTCAAACCACCCCAACCACCGATTACAATGCGATCGCTAATTGCCCAGGATAATTCTAAACCATAGGAATTACTAACAGTTGGCGTTTCTTCGCCAAACACTTCAGTTGTTTCTGACTGAATATTGGCTTCGTCCGTCCCTGTTTCACTGTCGCTTTGATTGTAACTATGAACATAAGTAGCAGCTAAACTGAGACTGTCAAAAGGTGCGATCGTAATCTGTCCCAAAGCACTGTAGGGACCGTTAAATAAACCATTGCCAGAGTCAGGTTCACTAGCAGGAGAAGCCAAGTAACCAGCACTAATCTCAACTTGTTCGAGGGGACGATGTACCACCCCTATTCCTGCATCTCCAGGAGGATTGTAAATGGGATTGCGAGTGCCAAAAGTTGAAATAGAACCCGACCCCCCATCTCCATCTAAAACATTAATTGAGCCTGCAATATCATCAGCATCAACTCCTGCTGCGCCCAAAATAAAATCAAGGTTGTCAACTACTCCAAAGCTGTAGCTTAATTCCTCTAACTTAAAATCATCTGTACCCGATTCGGCAAAAGATAAGTTTCCTTGAAAAGTGTCTACTTCCTCAGTAAAGCCAGGAAAATCATTACGAGATAGTCTGGTAAACAACAGATCCTCTCCGCTAAAGCTAGTTTTTAGATCTAACCTCAATCTACTGCCTAAGATAGTACTAGTATCATTATTCTTAGATAAAACATCTCCCAATCCTATAATCGCTTCCCCCTGTAGTTTTGTGGTTGCAGAAAATTGAATTGCTTCCAAATCGTCTATCCTAGCTTGTGCGCCGTCTGTTCTTCCCTGCAATATAGCCAAATCTGGTTGAAACTCTTGCATCAGCTTCAAAACAGTCTCTACATCAGTTTGAGATATGCGATCGGAATTAGTCAGAATATTTTCAAGCTCGTTCAAACAGGTATTTAAACCTGCCACAAATTCTGCACGAGAAACGGTTTGTTCTCCCCGATAAGTTCCATCTGGAAATCCGTCAATGCAACCATAACGTTCTATTAGACCCCTCAAAGCTTCATAAGACCAATCTGTTGGCTGAATATCTTTTAATCGATCAATACTGTTGACCTGAGAAAAAAATAGACTAGTATCATTTCGATCTAAATCAAAATTATCTACTAAATTTTCTTGACGATCGATAATTCTTGGTGTGACTTTATCTTGCTTATCTGTATTCTGATTGTTTACTGTTGAAAGCTCTGCGATCGCAAGTCTTTCCGTTGCCACAGCTTTTGTACTTGGCAAAAATAAGCAACATAAACCAAAAATAGGGACAATTTGGTTTAGTTTTCCCCATAACTTAAACATTACAAATAGTCCTCTCTCACACCAAAATCATGTTTAACTTCGTTTAAGCTCCCCTTTATTTATACTGAGAAATTTCACAGCAAAATTCAAGCACTAAGATATAACATTAGTGTTTAGCAAAGCTTTAAGCCGAAAATTAGCATGAAAGTTTAATCTTTCCCTATTCTGGCATTGTTGAAAATCAATTGGGAAAAAAACTGTAAGTTATGAACTCTTATAAACAAAATTTAAGCAATTAAGAACAAATATACTTCACAGTATTTCTTTAAATAATATTTAATTTGATCCAAAAAAAATGAGCTAGTTTAATCTAACTCATCCTAAATCAATATTTAATGCTTCGTATCTTAACTAGCTAGCTTTAACAAAGCTAACGTCACGTCCTTTGGTAGCCCAGAATATGTCATGAATTTTCTGCACTGCTGCCATCAATTCATCGGCGTGCTGAGTACTAACTTCGACTTTGCAAGCCGAACAAAGTTTGGCAGCTTTCCAAAAAGTGTCATGAAGATCGGGGTATTTTTCCAAATGTACAGGCTTGAAATAGTCTGTCCATAGGATTAATAAATCTTCTTTAGTTTTTTGTGCCTGCTCTTCTTTAATTGCAATATAACGAGAAAGAGTGTTGTGATATGCAATCATCGCTTTCTTGTCATCATGGGAAGGAACTTCAAGATCTACGATTTTCTTAGTCATAGAAACTACAGCTTCAGCGGTGATACGAGCAGAAGCAGGATCGTATACTCCACAAGGACCATCACAATGAGCGTGAGCTTCTGGTGCAGGGAACAAATTTTTGACCTGGGCAATAACTTGTTTCAGTATCATAATTTATGGTGTTAATTTTCTAGAATGCGCGTTGGGGTTGCGATCGCGATCGCAAGTCATTTAGACTTAGCTATGGTTTTAGGGCGATCGCATTTGGTGTTACTTAAAACAGTAATAATTTTAGATTGAGACTGTTCAGATTTACTGAAAGATATAGATCGCGATGGTATATACATCTCTAATTCCTAGCTTAGTGCGATATAGGGGTAGTTTGCAAGAGCGCAAATCTTTAGCTTTTCTGAGTTTGTCAATCTAAAACAGCCTGCTAATTGCCACCAACAGGATCTACTGTATCGATTACACTCAGGCTACCATCTTCCCCAACTTGCCACACATCATAACTACCAACAACATCTCCATTTTCATCAATATCTACATTTCCACTCGCACCCTGGAAATTAATATCCTCTCCATTACGAACTAATTCCATTGCTTCACAGGCATCCGAAACTTCTGTGCCAGGGGCGTTTGCCACTTCTAATACTTTGCTCTTAATACCTTCTCCTGTATTAGCATCACTCGCTTCTGCTGCCAACATCATTAGCACTGCTGCATCCCAATTGTGAGGAACATAAGCAGTCATTTCTTTGCCAACTTTTTCATTCCACAAAGCCGTAAACTCTTCTAAAGCTGCTCCGTTTGCTCCTGGTACAGTCCCCAAAGATCCTGCAATAATCGATTTACCATCAGCAGTTTTGCCCACCTGACGCACAAAGTCATCAGAATAAACTCCATCTGTCAGAAGAATAGTTACACCGTCAGTCAATCCTTGTTCAAAAGCAGATTTTAACAATACACTGCCAGTCTCGGCGTATAGTACTGCTGCCACGGCATCAGGTTTACCACTAAAGGCTTGTTTAGCTTCACTATCAAGGGTTGCTGCTTTGGGATCGTGGCGTGTTGGTTTTCCAACAATGTTGCCTCCTGTATTTTTGAAAGCTTCCACAAATTGCTGCTCAAAGCCTACTCCGTAGTCATTATTGATCGCAACAGTAGAAACGTTTTTAAAACCTTGTTTTTGTGCCAATGCTGCCAATGCTTTGGACTGATAGGTATCTGGCGGAGCAGTACGCGCCCAATAGCCATTAAGTTCTCCATTTTTCGCCCTCTCGGTAAATACAGGACTCGTACTCCCAGGAGAGATCATCATCACCTTATTCCTGACTGCAACGTCTACTGCTGCACCAGAAACACTACTAGCAAAAGCTCCCACAACCCCCGCAACCTTGTCTACCTCTGCCAGTTTAGTCATGGCAGCACTGCCCGCAGTAGGTTCAGTTTGACTATCTTCCACAGTTAGACTTACTTGCTCATCATTAACTCCACCACAAGCGTTAATAGTATCTACCGCTAATTGAACCGCAGCGGGCCAGTTCTGTCCAATTGAAGATAAATCTCCCGTAGTAGGGGCGAGAGTACCCAATTTAAGACCATTGCCTTCAGCGACCCCAGATTGATTGCCATCTGCTCCTCCAGTTTCTCCTCCTTGGCAAGAAGTTAGTAAAACTCCTCCACCCAAACAGGCTAAAACAAGCATCATCTTAGAAGCAATAGGGCGAGCTAAATTAAAATATTTCATACTTACAATTCCAGGTTGATTTGAATCTGGGTTCAATAGATTGGAATTGTAATCGAAATAGCAAAGATTATCCGTAAAAAAAGGTTAAGAAAATATTTTCTTAACCTTTTTTCGCTTAATACGGAGAGGGGGGGATTCGAACCCCCGATGAAGTTTACACCCCATAACTCCTTAGCAGGGAGCCGCTTTCAACCGCTCAGCCACCTCTCCTTGCCGTATCGATTTAGCATTATAACAGATTTGTTTGGGCTGTGGGAAACAATAAGGAACAAGAAGTAAAAAAACTTCGTGTTACAAAATTATGAAAGATATTTTTTTGATCAATGATTATCTTGAAGAATTCTGGCGATGCCTTTATGCGAAGCGGTATCCTTTAGGGCGGCTAGCTTTATGGGTCGCGGTATCACGGCGTGGAACATGGTCGGGAGACCCGACCGTTTCCGCCTCCTTTAGGGCGCAATCGCATTGATCCAACCAATAGAGCCTATCCCATTTGCAATCTGCCAATCTTTGTCAGCAAAAGCAGGGTCTATTTCTGTCGAACTCGGTACAATAATTGGTATATCTACCGCACTTAACAATGATAAATCTGACTTTGTACTACCCAATCCAACAGTAACTACTTTATCTGAATTGGTCGATTGATAATTTTTTTTGAGCCAGCCTACCGCTTTTCCTTCATCGGCTTTTCCCCCCGCTACTAAAGATAATTTACTCTCTGGAATAATTTTAAAGCCATATTCTTCAGCTACTTCTTGCAACTTTTCTATTTCTAAACGACTAGGCGTTAAAAAGTATTCGCTAAATTCTCTGGACTTTGCTCTTTTTGCTGCTGCGGAAGATACCCCCATCATGGCTTGAATATTTTCTTCATCCAAATCGCCAAAACCACGCAAAATCTTACTTATCTCTTCCTGTACGGCTTTTAACGCTGCTCTTGCTTCGGTATAGCTACAGCCAAGCTGATGGAGATGATAATTATCTACAATTTCTGTTTCCAAGACGTTGAAGTTGCTGTTGTCTTGAGGAACAAAAATTCCGCTACCCTGCTCTACTACAAAGGAAGTATTTAAACCAATTTTGTTTAATAAGTCTTCCACTTCTGCACGAGTGTTATTAGTCACAGGAATTAAAGGAATGTTTCGCTGTTGCAAATTCTTAATTATCGCTACTACGGGGTCGTAGTCAATATCTTCTGACGGCAATAATATTCCATCTAAGCCAGTGAAAATTATTAAGGACATAATGTTTATGAACAGTAGGTTAGTAGTTAAACAAATTAAGCCAAAATTGAAGCCGATTGAATTAAGAACTATCAACCTAATTTCTGCTATTGCAACTAATGACCATACTGACGTTCTATGAAACATCCCTACTATCTATTCAAGATGCTTGATGAAAAGATAATTTATTCCGTTCTGAATTTTACTGAATCAGAATGAGAAGGTAAACCTTCGGCTTGAGCCAAAATTTGAATAGTGCTGGACATCTTTTTTAAAGCCGTTGAAGAATATTGAATCAAGCTAGAGTGCTTCATAAATGTCTCCACTCCCAGGGCAGAGGCATAACGGGCTGCTCCAGAAGTAGGTAAAGTATGATTTGGTCCTGCTAAATAGTCTCCTGTGGCTTCTGGGGTAGAATTACCAATGAAAATTGCTCCTGCGTGGCGTATTTGGTTAATCAAATCCCAAGGCTCGGCTATTTCCAACTCCAAATGTTCGGGCGCAAATAAATTAGAAAGTTCTGCTGCTTCTTCTAAAGAATTTACCACTACGATCAAACCATAATTAGCGATCGCCTTTTCTGTTAAAACCTTACGGGGATGATTCTCTAACTGTTTATTGACTTCCTTTTGTACTTTTTTAGCCAGGTCATTACTGGTTGTAACTAGAATTGCGGCTGCCATAGGATCGTGTTCTGCCTGAGCTAACAGATCTGCTGCGACATACACAGGGTTAGCTTCCTCGTCAGCAATTACCAAAACTTCAGACGGACCAGCTAAGGAATCTATTCCCACTGTGCCATAAACCATTTTCTTGGCTAGGGTGACATATATATTGCCAGGACCAGTAATCACGTCTACCTTTGGTATAGTTTCAGTACCATAAGCCAACGCTCCTATTGCTTGCGCCCCCCCTACACGATATATCTCTTCAATTCCTGCTTCTTGAGCTGCGACTAAGACGGCGGGATTAATTTTGCCATCCTGACCAGGAGGTGTAACCATAACAATATGAGGAACTTCTGCGACTTTTGCGGGAACAGCGTTCATCAAAACAGTACTGGGATAACAGGCTCTTCCCCCAGGCACATATAATCCTGCACGGTCAACGGGGGTATATCGCTTACCAAGAACAACGTCGTTTTCCTCAAACTGTACCCAAGATTTGGGAACTCTCTGGCGATGAAAAGCTTCTATTTTTTGACAGGCTATTTGAATGGCACTAAGGAGATCCTTGGATATTTGTTGATATGCTGCATCCAATTCTGAACCACTCACCTTTAACTGGTTGGCAGTATAAACCTGTCGATCGAATTTTTCCGTATATTCCAAGAGCGCGCGATCGCCATTTTTTCTGATATTAGTAACAATCTCTCGGACGATGGCTTCTTTGGGTTGAATATCTTCACCATTAGTGCGATCGCCAATACGTATCAATTCTGTCTGTGCCTCTGTTTGCCGATCAACTATTCGCAGCATCGAGATCCCCATTTCCATTTTTAGCTTTTAAACAATCGTAGTGAGCTTTCACTATCCTACCTATTATAGAAATCTTTACGGTAAAACCTTCATGTATATCTAGTTTAACGTGAAACTATAGTCTGTTGCTTGATTCGTTATGGTTCTGACCTGCTTTTTTTATGGCTATCTTGAAAATGCTTTATTTATGTCCTTGACACATTTCTCAAATACTTGTTAGACTGTAAAATCCAATTCTATGTGTACTTTTTAAATTACTTACATCAAAGCAAATTTCTGTTTAAACAACTGTGGCTAATTCCAAATCGGCAATCAAACGTATCAGAACAGCAGAGCGTAACCGCTTGCGTAACAAGGCTTACAAATCTGCCCTTAGAACCCTGACCAAAAGTTATTTTGGTGCTGTAGAGACATATACAGCCGAACCCACTCCTGAGAATATGGAAACTGTTAAGCAAGCTATGTCAGCAGCCTATAGCAAAATTGATAAAGCGGTTAAACGCAATGTTCTTCATAGGAATAATGGAGCTAGAAAAAAAGCTCGTATAGCTAGGGTTTTGAAAAAAGCAGCGACTGCTTAATAGTAAGGGTATCGCCTTACTACTACTGCTACTGTTTAAAGGACGGTAGCACATCTTTAAAAATCATAAAATAATAGGCAATACAACAAGTAGATGCAGTTAATAGATACCCATGTTCACATCAATTTCGATGTTTTTCAAGGGAATTTAAGCTCGTTAAGACAACGTTGGCAAGATGCTGGTGTAGTTCACTTAGTACATTCTTGTGTAGAGCCAAAAGAATTTCAGGGAATACAATCTTTAGCGGATCGTTTCCCTGAATTGTCATTTGCAATTGGCTTGCATCCCTTAGACGTAGATCGATGGAATTCTGACACCGCAGAACAAATTCAGGAGTTGGCGGAGTCGGATAGTCGGGTTGTAGCTATTGGAGAAACAGGGTTAGACTTTTATAAAGCAGATAACCCAGAAAAGCAAGTCACAGCTTTGATTGAGCAGTTGAAAGTTGCCCAAAAACTCGATCTTCCCGTAATTATCCACTGTCGAGATGCAGCAGCTAAACTGAAGGAAGTACTAACTAATTTCTGGTTGACAGAAGGCTCAGTTAAAGGAGTAATGCACTGCTGGGGAGGAAATGAGGAAGAAACCCAGTGGTTTCTAGACTTAGGTTTTTACATCAGCTATAGCGGGATTGTCACCTTTAAAAATGCTAAACAGGTCAAAGCAGCAGCCAAAATAGTTCCAAGCGATCGCTTGTTGATCGAGACTGACTGTCCTTTTTTAGCACCCGTTCCTCATCGAGGTAAGACAAACGAACCATCCTTCGTGCGTCATGTAGCCGAGCAAATAGCTACCCTGCGTCAAACTGATTTAGACACGATTGCCAAGCAAACTACAGCTAATGCCTGTCGCCTGTTTGATATTCAGCTAGATAGCCAAGGATAATCCGAAAAGAAAAATCTTTATTAAAAAAAATTAGATTTCTCAATTTTTCTCAAAGCCAAGGGGATGGTTCTACTAGCTGGATTTATTTCAGTCTAGTTCACCGCCAAAATCAAAAAAAGTACCAACTAGAATCTTCATGAATAATCTGACATACAACCTGCTACCGGACTTAATTGAAATTCAACGTTCCAGTTTTCGTTGGTTTCTTGAAGAAGGATTAATTGAGGAGCTAAATAGTTTTTCTCCAATTACCGACTATACAGGTAAATTCGAGCTGCATTTCATGGGAGAAAAATATCGGCTCAAAGAACCAAAATACTCGATGGAAGAGTCTAAACGTCGAGACAGTACTTATAACGTCCAGGTATATGTTCCCACTCGCTTGATTGATAAAGAAAGCGGTGAAATTAAGGAAATGGAAGTATTTATCGGCGATCTTCCTTTGATGACCGATCGCGGTACTTTTATTATTAATGGTGCAGAGAGGGTAATTGTAAATCAAATAGTGCGATCGCCTGGGGTATATTACAAAGCAGAAACCGATAAGAATGGTCGTCGTACCTATTCTGCTTCTTTAATTCCCAACCGTGGTGCGTGGTTGAAGTTTGAAACCGATAAAAATGGTTTAGTCTGGGTCAGAATTGACAAGACTCGCAAACTTTCGGCTCAAGTATTGCTCAAGGCGATCGGTTTGAGCGATAACGAAATTATGGATGGCATCCGTCACCCTGATTTCTACCAGAAAACTTTGGATAAAGAAGGTAATCCTAGTGAAGAAGAAGCTTTATTAGAACTATACCGTAAGCTTCGTCCAGGTGAACCTCCTACAGTAAGTGGTGGACAGCAATTATTAGAATCTCGTTTCTTTGATTCCAAACGTTACGATCTAGGGCGAGTTGGTCGTTACAAAATAAATAAAAAGCTTCGTCTTACTGTTCCCGACACTACCAGAGTATTAACCACGACTGATATTCTTTCAGCAGTAGCTTACCTAATTAACTTAGAGTTTGACGGCGGTAGTACCGATGATATTGACCATCTAGGTAATCGTCGAGTTCGTTCTGTAGGAGAACTACTACAGAACCAAGTCAGAGTTGGTTTAAACCGTTTAGAAAGAATCATTCGCGAACGGATGACAGTGAGTGAAGCTAACAGCTTGACTCCCGCAGCATTGGTTAACCCTAAACCCCTAGTAGCAGCAATCAAAGAATTCTTTGGTTCATCTCAGCTATCTCAGTTTATGGATCAAACCAATCCTTTGGCAGAGTTGACTCACAAACGTCGTCTTTCTGCATTAGGCCCTGGTGGTTTAACCAGAGAAAGAGCAGGTTTTGCAGTACGAGACATTCACCCAACTCAATATGGTCGTATTTGTCCTGTAGAAACTCCTGAAGGTCCTAACGCTGGTTTGATTGGTTCTCTAGCAACTTACGCCCGCGTTAACCCCTATGGCTTTATCGCCACTCCCTACTATCGTGTAGATAACGGTCGGGTATTAAAGCAAGAGGATGTTGTCTATCTGACTGCGGATGAAGAAGATGATATGAGAGTTGCACCTGGAGACGTGGCTACCGATGATGACGGCTATATTTTGGGTGAAACTATTGCAATTCGTTATCGTCAAGAATTCTCTACCTGTAATCCTGACGAGGTAGATTATGTAGCAATTTCTCCTGTACAGATTGTTTCTGTAGCTACTAGTTTAATTCCTTTCCTAGAACATGATGATGCTAACCGCGCCTTAATGGGTTCTAATATGCAACGTCAAGCTGTACCTTTATTGCGTCCCGAACGTCCCTTAGTAGGTACTGGTTTGGAAGCTCAAGCAGCCCGTGACTCAGGAATGGTAGTAGTTTCTCGCACCCACGGAATTGTTACTTATGTGGATGCCGAAGTTGTTCGAGTCCGAGTAGAAGAAGGTGAAAACGGTCTGTATGCACCTGAGCCTGGACAGGAAATTACCTATAAATTGCAAAAATATCAGCGTTCCAACCAAGATACCTGTTTAAATCAACGTCCTCTTGTCTATGCAGGAGAAGATGTAGTTCCTGGTCAAGTATTGGCTGATGGTTCATCTACCGAGGGTGGAGAATTAGCCCTGGGTCAAAACGTTTTGATTGCCTATATGCCTTGGGAAGGCTATAACTACGAAGATGCGATTCTAATTAGTGAGCGTTTGGTTTACGACGATGTATATACCAGTATCCACGTCGAAAAATTTGAAATAGAAGCTAGACAAACTAAATTAGGACCAGAGGAAATTACCAGAGAATTACCCAACGTCGGAGAGGATGCTTTACGCAACCTAGACGAAAGAGGCATTATCCATATTGGTGCTTGGGTAGAGGCAGGGGAAATCTTAGTCGGTAAAGTAACTCCCAAAGGTGAATCCGATCAGCCTCCTGAAGAAAAATTACTCAGAGCAATCTTTGGTGAAAAAGCCAGAGATGTCAGAGATAACTCATTACGAGTGCCTAACGGAGAAAAAGGTCGAGTTGTTGACGTGAGGGTCTTCACTAGGGAACAAGGAGATGAGCTGCCTCCTGGTGCAAACATGGTGGTAAGAATTTACGTGGCACAGAAACGTAAGATTCAAGTAGGGGATAAAATGGCTGGTCGTCATGGTAACAAAGGAATTATTTCCCGTATCTTGCCCATTGAATCTATGCCCTATCTACCCGATGGTACGCCTATTGATATTGCCCTCAATCCCCTTGGTGTTCCTTCCAGGATGAATGTGGGACAAGTATTTGAGTGTCTTTTAGGCTGGGCTGGAGAAAATCTAGCAATGCGCTTTAAAATGATGCCGTTTGATGAAATGTACGGCAAAGAAGCATCAAGAGAAACCGTTCACGGCAAAATTCAAGAAGCTGCTCGCAAACCTAACAAATCTTGGGTCTACGACGAGAAAAATCCAGGCAAAATTCAGGTATTTGATGGACGTACTGGAGAAGCTTTTGATCGCCCTGTGACCGTGGGTAAAGCCTATATGCTAAAACTAGTTCACCTAGTAGATGATAAGATTCACGCTCGTTCAACTGGACCTTACTCTTTGGTTACGCAACAGCCTTTGGGTGGTAAAGCACAACAGGGTGGACAGCGTTTTGGAGAGATGGAAGTATGGGCATTAGAAGCCTATGGTGCAGCCTATACTCTGCAAGAGCTACTTAACAGTTAAATCTGATGATATGCAGGGACGAAATGAAGCTCTCAACTCGATTGTTAAAGGTAAGCCTATTCCTCGTCCTGGTACGCCAGAATCTTTCAAAGTATTGATGCGAGAATTGCAGTCTCTAGGTTTAGATATTGCAGTACACAAACTTGAAGCTCTCGAAGATGGCAGTACCCGCGATGTAGAAGTCGATCTGATGGCAGATACCCCTCGTCGCACTCCTAATCGACCTACCTATGAATCTTTACAGAGAGAGGAAACCACTGAAGAAGTCTAACTAAAAGGATGAGGGATAAGGGATAAAGGATGAGGAAAACTAAGCTTATTTTCTATCCTCTTCCTCAATTCCTCTCACTATTTCCTAGCCCCTATTCCCTAGCCCCTATTCCCTAATTAATTTCTATTCATCAATGAGAAACCAAATAGAACAAAGATTTGATTACGTTAAGATCGGTATTGCTTCCCCCGAACGTATTCGTCAGTGGGGAGAAAGAACTCTACCTAACGGTCAGTTAGTTGGAGAAGTAACCAAACCCGAAACTATTAACTATCGTACTCTCAAGCCAGAGATGGATGGGTTGTTTTGCGAGCGCATCTTTGGTCCAGCAAAAGACTGGGAATGTCACTGTGGTAAATACAAGCGAGTGCGCCACCGTGGTATTGTCTGCGAACGTTGCGGAGTGGAAGTAACAGAGTCGCGGGTGCGTCGTCATCGCATGGGCTATATCAAACTTGCTGCCCCTGTAACTCACGTTTGGTATCTTAAAGGTATTCCCAGCTATTTAAGTATCTTGTTGGATATGCCTCTTAGGGATGTGGAGCAGGTAGTTTACTTTAATGCTTATGTGGTTCTCGATCCTGGAAATGCAGGAAATTTATCAGCCAAGCAACTGCTGACTGAGGATCAGTGGATTGAGATTGAAGACCAACTGTATAGTGAAGACTCAGAGTTAGTCGGGGTTGAAGTAGGTATTGGTGCAGAGGCGGTTCAAAGGCTGTTAGAGGAAGTTAAATTAGAAGAAGAAGCAGAAAAGCTTCGAGAGCAAATTAGCGATGCCAAAGGGCAAAAAAGAGCCAAGCTAATCAAACGCTTACGGGTAATTGATAATTTTGTCGCTACAGGCTCTCGCCCAGAATGGATGGTAGTTACAGCAATTCCTGTAATCCCCCCAGACTTACGCCCAATGGTGCAGTTGGATGGTGGTCGTTTTGCCACCTCTGATTTGAACGATCTTTACCGTCGAGTGATCAATCGTAATAATCGTCTAGCCAGATTGCAAGAAATTTTAGCTCCAGAGATTATTGTCCGTAATGAAAAACGGATGCTTCAAGAAGCAGTAGATGCCTTAATTGATAACGGTCGTCGTGGTCGTACCGTAGTTGGTGCAAATAATCGCCCCCTAAAATCTCTGTCAGACATTATTGAAGGGAAACAAGGGCGTTTCCGTCAAAACTTGTTGGGTAAACGGGTAGACTACTCTGGACGTTCGGTAATTGTGGTTGGTCCTAATCTCAAGATTTATCAGTGCGGATTGCCTAGAGAAATGGCGATCGAGCTATTCCAACCCTTCGTAATCCATCGCTTAATCAATAGCGGTATGGTAAACAATATCAAAGCTGCGAAGAAGCTGATTCAGCGTAACGATCCTAGTGTTTATGAAGTACTCAAAGAAGTAATTGCAGGACACCCTGTAATGCTAAACCGCGCCCCAACTCTTCACCGTTTAGGTATTCAAGCATTTGAACCTATCTTAGTAGAAGGACGAGCAATTCAACTTCATCCTTTAGTATGTCCTGCATTCAATGCTGACTTTGATGGAGACCAAATGGCGGTTCACGTACCGCTTTCTCTAGAAGCTCAGGCGGAAGCAAGACTACTTATGCTCGCTTGTCACAACATTTTGTCTCCAGCAACAGGTAGACCAATTGTTGCTCCATCTCAAGATATGGTTTTAGGTTGCTACTACCTGACCGCAGAAGATCCCAAAGCTGAAAAAGGAAAAGGTCGTCGTTTTGGCAATCTAGACGATGCGATTAAGGCATACGAGCAAGGTCACGTCGATCTTCATGCTCGTGTATGGCTGCGTTATGAAGGAGAAGTTGTTACAGAAGAACCAGATGTAGAAATACTGGAAGAAGAAAAGCTAGGGGATGGTAGCAAGATTGAATACTATCGCCAAAGATTTGTCCGTAGATCTGTGGAGGGAGAAGAAATTTCGCAATACATAGATACTACTGTCGGTCGCATTATTTATAACAAAACAGTGCAAGAAGCTTTAGAAGCAGCAGTTTAGCAGACATTGTCTAAATTAGAGCATTGCCAAAATCTTAATAGCCAGGAACAGAACATAACAGCATGAAATTTTATAATCACATCGTTGATAAAGGTCGTCTTAAAAAACTGATGGCTCTTTCTTTTACCGAATATGGCTCGGCTCATAGTGCAACTATGGCTGATTCCCTAAAAGAATTGGGCTTTCGCTATGCAACAGTAGCGGGAGTTTCTATTAGCATAGACGATTTAAAAGTTCCACCAGTTAAAGCTGAAATGTTAGAAGCAGCAGAGGTGGAAATTAGAGAGACAGAAGAACGTTACGCTCGTGGAGAGATTACTGAAGTAGAACGTTTCCAAAAGGTAATTGATACCTGGACGAGTACTTCAGAAAATCTTAAAAATGAAGTGGTAACTAATTTTCGTTCTACCGATCCACTAAACTCTGTCTACATGATGGCTTTTAGTGGAGCAAGGGGAAATTTATCTCAGGTACGTCAGCTTGTAGGAATGCGGGGTTTGATGGCAGATCCTCAAGGGGAAATCATCGATTTACCGATTAAAACTAATTTCCGTGAAGGATTGACCGTAACAGAATATATTATTTCTTCTTACGGTGCCAGAAAAGGTTTAGTAGATACGGCACTACGTACGGCTGACTCTGGGTATTTAACTCGCCGTTTGGTAGACGTTTCTCAAGATGTGATTGTCAGAGAAGTAGACTGTGGTACAGATCGCGGTATTCATCTCAGAGCGATGAAAGATGGCGATCGCACTATGATCGAATTAAGCGATCGCTTGTTGGGTAGAGTCTTAGCCAGAGATGCAATAGATAATAAGACCAAGGAAGTTGTTGCTGTGCGCGACCAGGACATCAACCAAGATCTAGCTCAAGAAATAGGCGATCGCGTTGAAGAAGTAATGGTGCGCTCTCCTTTAACTTGTCAAGCAGCTCGTTCCGTATGTCAAAAATGTTACGGCTGGAGTTTAGCTCATGGACATACGGTAGATATGGGAGAAGCAGTAGGGATTATTGCAGCCCAGTCTATCGGTGAGCCTGGAACACAACTAACCATGCGTACCTTCCACACTGGAGGAGTATTTACGGGGGAAGTTGCTCGTCAAATTAAGGCTAAAGTTGATGGAGTTGTCAAGTTCGGCGAAGGTTTGAGCACTCGTGCAATTCGTACTCGTCACGGTGACGAACGAAACCAAGTCGAAACTATTGGTGATATTCAACTAGTCCCCAGTAAAGGTAAGACGATCAACACCGCACTAACGGCTGGTTCTTTAATCTATGTAGAAAATGGAGAAGAAGTTAAAAAAGGTCAGCTATTAGTTGAAGTAGCTAAACAGCAGGTACAAAAATCAACTGAAAAAGCTGCTAAGGACGTAAGTTCAGATTTGGCTGGAGAAGTCATTTTTGCCGACCTCGTTCCTGAAGACAAAAAAGACCGTCAGGGTAATACTACTCGTATTGCTCAAAGATCTGGCTTGTTGTGGGTTCTATCAGGAGAAGTTTATAACTTGCTTCCTGGTGCAGAAGCATTGGTCAAGAATGGTGACAGTGTTAAGCCAGGAGATTTATTAGCCCAAACCAGACTTACTGCTGCCAATGGCGGTGTAGTCAGAATGGTGCCAGACAGTCGTGAAATAGAAATCGTAACTGCTTCGGTTTCTTTGGATCAGGCAAAAGTCAAAGTTGAGAGTGATGGTGGTCGCGAGCAGTATATTATTTACACTGCTGACGAGCGTAAGTTCCTGCTCAAGGCAACTCCAGGGACAAAAGTTCAAAACGGTCAGATTGTTGCTGAACTAATTGACGATTGCTACCGCACAGAAACAGGTGGAATTATTAAGTACGGTGGTATTACCATTGGCAAAGGTAATCGCAAACAGGGTTATGAAGTCGAAAAAGGTGGTACTCTACTTTGGATTCCTGAAGAAAGCCACGAAGTTAATAAAGATATTTCTCTATTAATTGTCGAAGATGGAGAATTTGTCGAAGCAGGTGCAGAAGTAGTTAAAGATGTCTTCTGTCAATCTTCAGGTATTGTGGAAGTCGTTCAGAAAAATGATATTCTGCGAGAGATTATTATCAAGCCAGGAGATGTTCATCAATTAGATGATACTAAAAACGAATGGCATGAGAAACTTATTCAGCCAGGAACAGAAGTGCTTCCAGGAGTATCTGTTGATGAGCTAAGATATGGAGAGGTAGTCGAAACCACTGAAGGGCCAGCTTTAATTCTGCGTCCTGTTAAAGAATTCGAAGTAGCAGACGAACCTTCAATTCCATCTCAGGCATCAATCAATCAAGATGATGGTCGCCAGATTGAATTACGCTCTGTTCAAAGAATTTTTTATAAGGATGGCGAACGAGTAAAATCTGTCAGCAGTCTATCTTTAATCAGTACTCAGCTAGTTCTGGAAATTGAAACGACAGAAGAAAGCGATATCATTGCCAACCTAAGTGCTGATATTGAATTACAGCCAGAGGAAGACGATCCTGACACTAAACGACTACAGATGGTAATTCTAGAGTCATTAGTATTGAGAAGAGATACTGATGTCGATCCTCACAGTGGTGATGTTCAAACTAGAATCATGGTTGAGGATGGTCAGGAAATAGAAAAAGGCGCGACCATAGCTCGGACAGAAATTCAATGTAAGTCCACTGGAGAAGTTCAAGGTATTCGAGAAGGAACAGAAGCAATTCGCCGTGTTCTGGTAGTTCGTGAAAGTGATGTAGTCACCCATGAATTAAACGTAGCCAAAAGTGCTTGTGACTTCAAAGAAAAAGATCTGTTAGTCTCTGGTACGGATATTGGCGAGGGAATCAAGCTAGAACAATCAGGACAGGTTATTGAGCTAACCGAGCAAGCAGGTGGCAAAACTAAGGTTGTGCTGCGTCATACTCGTCCTTACCGCGTATCTCAAGGTGCGGTACTGCATATTGACGATGGAGATTTGGTACAGCGTGGTGATAACTTGGTGCTATTGGTCTTTGAACGTGCTAAAACAGGGGATATCATTCAAGGTTTGCCCCGTATTGAAGAACTATTAGAGGCTCGTAAACCTAAAGAAGGTTGTATCCTCAGCCGTAGCTCTGGGGTATGTCAGGTAGTCTATGAAGACAATGAAACCGTAGACATCAAAATCATTGAAGACGATGGTGTGGTCAGTGACTATCCCATCAAGCCTGGACAAAATGCGATCGTGTCTGATGGACAGAAAGTTGAAGCGGGTGAACCCTTAACTGATGGACCTGCTAATCCTCACGAAATTCTAGAGACTTACTTTAACTATCACCTACCAGAAAAAGGCTGTTATGAAGCATCTTTGATTGGGTTACAAAAAGCTCAACTATTCTTGGTACGTCAAGTACAGTCTGTATATCACAGTCAAGGAATCGATATTTCTGATAAACACATTGAGGTTATCGTCAGACAAATGACGGCAAAAGTCAGAGTTGATGATGGTGGAGATACGATTATTCTTCCTGGAGAATTACTCGAACTTCGTCAAATCGAACAAGTTAATGAGGCAATGTCTATTACTGGAGGCGCACCTGCTCAATACACCCCTGTATTATTAGGTATCACTAAGGCTTCTCTGAATACGGATAGCTTTATCTCCGCAGCTTCCTTCCAAGAAACTACCAGAGTACTAACCGAGGCAGCAATTGAAGGTAAGTCTGATTGGTTGAGAGGATTAAAAGAAAACGTAATCATTGGTCGTCTAATTCCTGCGGGTACTGGCTTCAACGCTCTTGAAGAACCCAGAAGTGATGGTGAGTCTAGCCCACGGGGTAGCGGAGCATATGGATACGGTGATGACTTTGAGTCTTATCGTACAGCAGAAGACTTGAAAGGTGGTTCAGAAACAACTCCTCGTCGCTCTTATAAAACTTTGAGTGATGATGAAAACGTTATTTTGGACGATCAGTCAGCCAGAGCTTATACGGGTTTGAACGATCCAAAAAACAAAGCTGACGGTGATGGTAAATAAAGTTACCTTGAGTCTGTAAATAGCAAGCTTGCCAAAAAGACTTGTAAAATAGGCGGTGTGAAGATTAATTAGATTTTTCTAATATATGTCTGAGCATCGCCTTTTCAATGCTGATGTATTTACAATAAAAGAGTATAGTGGCACGAAATTTTAAAATTTTGGTCGCTTATTATTAAGATGGTATAGAAACTAAATGATCGGCAAAGAAAATGACTCGCAGCAATTATCACTTAAAAATTCTGAACTTTCTCCCCATGTTCATAATGAAGAATCTTTAAAGCGAATAATTAATCGTTTGTCTCGTATTGAAGGTCACGTGCGTGGGATTAAAACTATGGTGCGGGAAAATCGTCCTTGTCCAGAAGTTCTCAATCAGGTAGCAGCAGTAAGAGGAGCAATATCTGGCGTAGCTAAAATTATCTTGGAAGAGCATTTGGAAGAGTGTTTGATCCGCGCAGTCAATGAGGGAAATTTGGAAGCAGAAATCAAAGAATTGAAGGATGCTTTGAATCTTTTTACATCGTGAAGGATGTTTGGTATTAACTGGCGGAAAAGTAATTGGTTTTAACTGAACAAGTTATTTTAATCACAGGGGCATCTAGTGGTATCGGCGCAGCTTTAGCGGAAACTTTAGCCGATCAGTATTCAGGTGTTCGTTTGGTTTTAACATCTCGCAATCACAGTAAGTTAGAAAAGATAGCTAGTAAGTGTCGAGCAAATGGCGCAGAAGTCGCAGTAATTTGCAGCGATTTATCACAGCCAGAAGAAGTACAGGCTTTAGCAAAAAAGACGATCGCTTTATATGGAATAGTCGATATTTTAGTTAATAATGCTGGCTATGGACAAATGGGTCCAGTAGAGTTGATTTCTCCCGCAGCAGCACAAGAGCAAATGGCAGTTAACTTTTATGCACCACTAGTTTTGGCTCAGGAGTTAATTCCGATAATGCGATCGCAAGGTAGGGGTAAAATTATTAATATTAGTTCCCTTGGTGGTCGAATTCCTTTTCCCGCAGCAGGTATGTATAGCTGTTCTAAATTTGCCCTAGAAGCCTTGAGCGATGTTCTCAGGATGGAATTAAAGGCTTTTAATATTAAGGTTGTTGTAATTGAACCTGGTCCTGTGGTAACAGGCTTTTTTAAAGTAGCCTGGCAAAAAGTGCAAGAGAGTATTCCTAATTACGATAAAACTCCCTATGCGCCTGTTTTTCAGAAACATTGAAGCGATCGATCGACAGCTAGATTTACTGGGGTGGAGTGCTGAAAAAACAGCAAAAGCGATCGCTAGAATTATAAATAAATCTAATCCCAAACCTCGTTATATCTTGGCAACGGGAGGCAATACTCTTGTCTTTTTGATGAATAAAGTTTTCCCTCTTTGGGCGAGAGACAGGTTTTGGCAGCGTTTTTATGGAATTCACAAAATTAATTCTTGAAAACAAATGTATATTGGATCTCTTTTCACTTCTAATTCGATCGATAATTTAAATTAGCCAGAGAAATTCAAGATAGAGAGTAAATATGAGTATTTTTAACCAAATTCTAAGTGCGATCGATAATCCTGAAATGGAAGCGAGTAAAGGTCAACTGGGTTCAATTTTAGACACAGTACAGCAGTTAAGTGGAAGTACTCAAGCCAAGCCAGACGCTATTCAGTCAGCGATGTCTATCGTTGGTAGCTATACAAAATCAGCCCTACAGCAGAAACGCAATAACGGCAACATAGGGCAGGTTAATCAATTAGTTAACCAGTTTGGCGGTACTAGAGCAAACTCCCAAGTTATATCTACCCTATTCAATAATAATCAGATACAAGAAATGATTCAAAAGATCGGTCTTCGTACTGGTTTGGATTCCAAAGTAATTTTATCGATGTTACCCATATTAGTGCCTCTGGTATTAAATATGCTCAAAACTGGGAATAGAAGGGGCAATGTACAGGCTCAAAATCCAGTAGTCAGCAATTTTTTAGATTCCGATGGTGATGGCGATGTGGATTTAGCTGATGCGATGGGTATGGCATCTCGTTATCTTGGTAGATAATCGATCAAATGTGCGATCGCAGTCTGTAGACATCAAAGATGAGGTTGCCAATCAGCAATACATAGAACAACTCAAACAAGACAAAACTTCCAACCCGAAAAAAGCGGTTGACTGTAGTAGATGGTTGGATGGAGAATAGTATAAAATTTTTTTCACTTCCAAAAAATAGATTACTGATCGGCTTTTTTTAAATACGAACTCAAACCTAACCTGGATAGCTAACAGCGTAGCGGTATTGGCGATCGAGAAATTAATAAATTCCAACGAAGCGAACGACATCAAATGCAAATTATAGTCATTGATAATTGTTCGTCAATAATTGATAATTGAAGGTGAGAGAGGGGGAGGTTGCCTCGCCCTCTCTAATCACCTTGTTGATACTTGCGTTCTTTTTTCCAACCTCAATCAACCTCATGACCTTAACTGTATACAATACTCTCACCCGCAGTAAATCAAAGTTTCAAACTATTGAAGAAAACAAGGTGCGGATGTATTGCTGTGGCATTACAGTTTATGACTATTGCCATCTCGGTCATGCCAGAACTTGTTTGGTGTGGGATGTGGTGCGTCGCTACCTTGAATGGAGTGGCTACGAAGTAAACTACATCCAAAATTTTACTGATATTGACGATAAGATTCTCAACCGCGCTAGAAAAGAAGGGACATCAATGGAAGCGGTTTCTGAAAAGTACATCACAGCTTATTTTGAAGATATGGAAAGTCTGGGAGTAGGTAAAGCAAATGCCTATCCCCGTGCTACCCATACCTTAGACGGTATTAAGCGTTTAGTGTTTGAGCTAGAACAAAAAGGTTTTGCTTATCCTGCTGAGGGTGATGTTTATTACTCCGTTCAAAAATTTCCTGAATATGGCAAGCTGTCAGGAAGAAAACTAGAAGATATGCAGGCTGGTGCTAGTGGTAGAGTTGGCGCAGAAGATCCTGAAGGCAGCAAGAAGCAATATCCCTTTGATTTTGCCCTTTGGAAAGCGGCAAAAGAAGGCGAACCTGCTTGGGAATCTCCTTGGGGTAATGGTCGTCCTGGCTGGCATATAGAGTGTTCGGCAATGGTTAGAGAAAGACTGGGAGAAACCATTGATATTCATGTCGGTGGTGGGGATTTGACTTTCCCCCACCATGAAAATGAAATTGCTCAATCTGAAGCAGTTACAGGAAAGCCTTTAGCTAATTATTGGTTGCACAACGGCATGATTATCGTGGAAGGCAAAAAGATGTCCAAGTCATTAGGCAACTTCACTACTATCCGCGAAGTGTTAGATAAATACGATCCGATGGCGGTGCGATTATTTATTTTACAGGCTCAATATCGTAAGCCAGTAGACTTTACTAAAAAAGCGTTGATTGGTGCTACTAGTGGTTGGGAAACTCTCAAAGAAGGCTTGTTGTTTGGTTATCAGTATGGCGAAAAATTGGGTTTTGCAACTTCTCCTGATGCGTCTTTGCATAATAAAGAATTGATTAGCAGATTTAAAGATGCCGTGGATGATGACTTTAACTTTGCGGGGGGTTTGGCAATTTTATTTGAAATCGCTAAGAATTTGAGCAAGGAAGGTAATCTTATTGTCCATGAAGGAGAAAGCCAAACTCCCACAGCAGAATTAGAGCAACAATGGCAAACTTTAGTTCACCTTGCAGCAATTTTAGGTTTTGAAGCGCAGCCTGAAGAAAATAACAACACTGATGGCTTGAGTAATTCTGAAATAGATAGTTTAGTCCAACAACGTCTTGATGCGCGGAAAAACAAAGATTATGCCCAAGGCGATCGCATTAGAGACGAACTACAAGCTCAAGGTATTGCTTTGATTGATAAACCAGGAGGAGTAACTATTTGGAATCGAAGTTAAACATTACCGAATATCCCGAACGTATTCAAGCTGATTTCTTTGAACCAGTCACTTCTTATAAAATTATCATAGAGACACTATTTTAATTGTGAAAAAAATACAGGCGATCGCATCAGGAAAAGTCCAGGGAGTCGGATTTAGAATGTATACCCAGTCTCAAGCAAAGCAACTTGACGTAGTAGGATTTGTGCAAAATTTGATTGATGGCAACGTGAAAATAGTTGCAGCAGGAGAAGATACTAAGGTAGATTCTCTATTGGATTGGGCTAAATCTGGTTCGCCATCTGCTGAAGTTGATGATTTGCAAACTGAGATTCTGGAATACCAAGAAGGAGAATTTACCCGTTTTGAAATTCGTCGCTTTCGCCCTCAATAACAGATTAATTTGTTTCTTATGAATTAATAAAAAAAGCGATCGCATTAGTGATGAATTACAGGCTTAAGGCATTACTTTGATTGATAAACCAGAAAGCGTAACTGTTTGGAATCGAAGTTGAATAATTCATTTAATTTACATAAACTAATTTAGCCTCTTTCAAATTTGTTAACCTTTTGTTAACCTAGTCTTTATCTAATAAAATGCTTACCTAAATATATTAAGCAGTCAAATTACTAAACGGTAAGCATTTCCCTCACATAACAATTAGGAGACTAAGTTAATGCTATCGCCTGTTAAAACCGTGGAAATCTTTCAAACATCCCCTAGTCCCAAAATCTTTGCAGCAGGTGAAATAATCTTTTCTGATGGTGATTCGGGAGATGTTATGTATGGTTTGTTAGAAGGAAAAGTAGAAATTAGCGTCAACGGTAAAATTCTAGAAACAATCTATCAAGGAGATATATTCGGAGAAGGCGCACTCGTACATTTGGATAGCAAAAGAGCTAGTAATGCGATCGCAAAAACTGACTGTAAACTTGCTTTTATGGAACGAAAAAATTTTCTTTTTGCAGTGCAACAGACTCCGATGTTTGCATTAGAAGTTATGAGAAGCTATAGCGATCGCATTCGTCGCTTGAGACAGTCTGTATGTGACTAAATAAAAAAGTAGGGACAGAAATTAATTTATCCCTACACACCCTAGAAAGTTGGATATTCGATCGGTTAAAGCTCTCTACTTTCCTTTAGTTTGGGTTTTTGCTTGTTCCATGGCGATCGCTTTCATCGCCTCAAAGGAATTGCGATTTGATGAACCCTCAATGGCTTTAACCGCTAAATCTTGTACTTGTTGCAAGGAAGCATCCAGTTGTTCAGATAGTTTGCTAATTCTATTTCCTTGGTGTCTAATTGTGTGTTCTAAAGATTCAATACGTAGCTCATAGTTTTTAGTTTCTCCCTCAATTTCTCTGGCTCGAAGATCGGCTTTGACTTTGGCTTGATAAGCACCAATTCCTTTACCTTCTTCTTTGGCTTGTTTTATTTTGCTACGTAGTTGTTCTTCAAAGGCTGCAACCTTTTCTTTTGCTTCTACATATTCCTGTTCTAAAAGCGCGATCGCAGATTCTTTTTCTGACCACTGCTTTTCTAATGTCTGACGGCTAGATTCTAGTTCTTCCTGTTTGATTTTTTGGGCTTGATTGTATTCTTCTTCATCTAAATCTCTTGCCAAGTCTAAATTATATTCATACTCTTCTTTCTCTCTTTGTTGTGCTTTACGATGTTCTTCATTTCTAGTTTTAATAAATCTATTTTGTGCTTCTTTCTCTTTTATCCAAGCTTGATTTAATGTCTCAATTTCTAGGCGATCGCTTTCTTGCTGTTGACTTAACTCTTCAGCAAACTTCTTGGCACTTGCTTGATATTGTTTAATCAAACTATCAATAGTTGATTCTTCGACTTTTTCTAACTTATGTAATTCTTTTAATTCCAGTTTTTCTAACGCAATTTCTTGTCTAACCTTTTCCAGTTGAGTCGCTTCTGTAATTAGGTGTTCTGATAAGCTACTAACTGCTCCACCAAAGCCACTTTTAATTTGCGACAAGGAAAGAATTGTATTGGAAATATTTTTATTATTATTTTTATTCACCGTTGCTACTGATACGGTTTTAACTTGCTGGCTAGCAGCTTGATTAACAACAGAATTAGTTTTGGGAGTATTTTTGATTTCGGACTCTAAACTTCTTTTCTGCTTTTCTATTTCTTTGTATGCTGCGAGAATTTCTGCTTTAGTGCTTTTAGAATTAATTGTCATGATTACTTATTACTTATTACTTATTATTGGAATGCTTGCATTGCCAAATTTTGTGCTTGAGTATTGACTTCTTGTAGTTGAGTCGCGATCTCGGCAATTTGTTGGACTTGTCTTTCTATTACTGTTGTTAAAGACTCTATTTTTAATTCGTAACCTTTTTGATTAGCAGACCATTCTTTTTCTTGCAATTCTGCTTCTACTTTGCACTTGCCATCAGCTTCTTTAATAGCATTACCTTTTGCTTTATTATGTTCTTCTTTGAGTTTGGCTTCAAAACCATCAATTTGTTCTTTATTTTGCAGAAATTCTTTTTTGTTATCTGTCAAATATTTTTCCCTTTCAAACCAATTTTTATTATTGATAGCTTCTTTTTCAGCTAGTTCCCTGCCTTGTAAACGTTTGCTCTCTTCATACTCGTCATACTCAATTGTTCTTTGACGTTCAAGCTCATATTGATAATCTGCTTGTTCATCTTCTCTTTCTCTAACTAGCACTTCTTGCACTTCTTGCACCCTAATTTCAAATTCTTTTTGTTCTTTCTTCCAGTGTTTTCTATTCTGGGCTATTTCTTTTTCAATAGCTTCTTTTTCTACTGTTGTTCGAGCTTGAAGTGAAGTTATCTTTTCTTGATGTTCCTGATTCAAAATGTGCAGTGCATCAGCAACTAAGCGGACTTTATTTAATTGCTCTAAATGTTCTTGTTCAACTGCGATCGCTTTTTGTAATTCGTCTAACTTATTAGATTCAACAGTTAAGTTATCTGCTAATTCATTAACTACACTACCAAAACTCAATTGCAGGGAAGCCATACCGTTAACAATATTATCGACGGTATAGTCTAAAGTTTTACTTAATAGCTGCTGATTCTTATTTTTTTCAGCTTCTTCTTCTTTCGTAGCTATTTTAGATTCACTTTTTTGATACTGATTTAATAATTGATTAAAAGCCGTGCAAATAGCATCTTTACTATCTTTTAAATTAGGTTGTTTCATGATCTTTCCCTCAAAACTGCTTAATTGGGGTTTGTTGCTCTAAGTCTTGTCGCGACTTAGATTCATCGCTTGAATATTTTTAGTTGATTTTTAAATCAATAATATAATCATACACAAAATTGATTTTTAAGTCAACTATATTATTGTTTTTTTATTCTATACAACCCAGACTGTATGAGATATAGAGGAAAAATGGGCTTGCAAACAAAAAACAGCCTAGATATATCCAGACTGTCTTTGTAAAATATTCGGTTTTAACTACTAATTATTGAAAATCTTCATTGTCGGTTTCTAAACGCCAAAAGACTTACCGCAACCGCAAGTTTGAGCAGCATTGGGATTAGTAAAATCAAACCCGCCACCAATCATTGCATTGTTATAGTCTAAAACTAAACCATATAAATACAAAAGGCTTTTGGGATCGCAAACAATTCTGAACCCATCATAGTCAAATACTTCGTCGCTGTCTTGAATTTGATCTGGCTCTTCAAAATCCATCATATAGGACATTCCCGAACAGCCTCCTTGACGAACCCCAACTCGAAGACAAAGCTCTTTATTTCCTTGTTGCTCTTGCAGCATTTTAATATGCTTAAAAGCGTTGGGGGTAAGTTGGATACCTCTTTGAATAGTTTTGGTGGCTTCTGTCATCTTCGCTGATAACTCCTGTTAAATTTGTACTGAATTAGTAAATTGTTAGCTTTTCACAATTGCCAAAGATTTACTATGAGATTCGTATATTCTTTATTTTAAGTTCTTTTACTACTGACGACTCTAAAAAAAACTAACTTGGTAATATTTTATAAATTTTTATGTCTAGTAAAACAATCTAGAGGGTTAGAACAATTTTTCGACGGAGAGTTAAAAAATCAAGCAACCGTACAAAATATGCTTAACTTCTTAACTCTCCTGCCAAGAGGATCTTATTCTGTTACGCTACTCACGCTTAAGGGAACTAGATCTCCGTAAATAGTAAACCCAAGAAGCATAGGTTCATTTTCCTGAATTAGCTTACCAGTTAAAGCACAGCTTTCATCCTTACGTGCAGTAGCTTCAACGGTAGCGCGAATATCAGAACGAGCAAATTGAGGACGATAATCACCAGATTTTTGATGGACATAGTTCCACAAAATATCTCTGATTAAAGCCTGATAGCCTTGATTACCCGATAGTTCTTTTAGTTTGTCCTTGAGACTACGTTCCAGACGAATGCTGGTAACTTCCATTTCAGTTGTCGATGTGCGAGTTAGGGTTCGCATTTTTTTTCCTCTAGATACTAGACATATACGGTACTATAAGTGTAGTATTAAATACGCAGTTTGAAAAGGCTTTGCAGGAAATTTAATGTTCTTTTTCTCACTTTCACCCCTGAGACTCAATATAGCGCACCCAGATATGAGCTTGTGGATGATTTTTAGTGAAAATTTTTTGTTTTTACAAAGTAGCAATGAAAGAGCATATTTACCAGAGTTAAGACATATGAAAGCTTGTAAATCAGAATATGTCAAGGATTGCACAACATGGCTGGATAGTTATCAAGGGTCACAAAAACCAAATAGCAGGAATAATAAATGGAAGATAACCATCTTAAAATAAATAGTTATCTTAATAAAAATTAACTAAACCCTGCTGAGAAATTTCAACTAGCAGGGTTTTTTATTATCCGTTTTTACTTTTGGCTAGGTTTGGCAAAACAACTCGAACGTGATTTGCATCAGTGCAGATACCGCAGAAATAGGAAATATTTAGTCATGGAGATTTGAAGAAAAAAGCAGAGTCTCTAATAACTTACTTAGAAGACTTTTATTTTGAAGGAGAAAAAAATATCATGTTAAAAATCACTTATTTAGAAGACGGAATTTATTTAGAATACTTACAAGAGTCAGTTGAAGCATGGAAAGCCACCAGAGTGTTGGTTAGCCTACGTGCTGGTGCTAGCATTTATACAGAATCAATTACTGCTTGTCTAGTGCTTCCTGCTTACACTCCTTATTTAGCCGATTTAGTGGAATTGGAAGCAAGAAAAATAATTGAAACTACTCCTTGTGATGAAGAGTATGTAGAAGTTTCTCTATCTGGTACTTGGGTTGCACAAAGCGAAGATAGTGAAGAAGGAGTGTTTGTCTGCGAACTAAACGACAGTAGCGAATATTTTCTTTACCAACTATGGCAGAAATCTCAAGTTAGCACTTCTGTCATAAGCGAATAATGCTTAGGTGGCTGATAGATATCAAGCTGCAACAATTTAGTCACCTATTAGAACAAACTAAAAATTGAATATCAACATTAAAATTATCTTAATTCAGCAAAATTATTCAAGCAGAAAAAATCGGTTAATTCTTCAAGACTAACATTGTCACCGATCGGTACAATTGCTTTGATTGTTTCTATATTTTCTTGATTGAAATGGGTAAACACCTTTTCTCGCAAAACTTTACGAGCTTCGGGACAAAATCCAGCAATTTCTAGTTCAAACCTAGCTTTCCTTTCTTGAGCCAAATTGACAATAAATCGAGCCATATTTAGCAGTCTAGCTTTAGTTGCTGTTTGAATTGATGGATTGGGATAATCGCAGTCTAAAATAAGGCTTTTAACATCTAAATTGTCTTCCAAAAAGACTAAGATGCCTTCTCTAATATATGGTTTGACTCCATCCATTCCCAATGTTCCTAAATCTGCCAGAGCAATAATTTGACCCACAATTGAAATTTTGGATTGAGAATCATAGAGGTAGGGTTGATAAATTGAGTGAGCAGAAAAACTGTAAGGAGCTTTTCCTGCTTGGGGATCGCGATCGCAAACTGTTGCTAATATCCCCTCTTCAATAGTCGCTAAGTCTTCCTTACTAAACAAAATTGAAGAATTATGCCGATTGACTGATAATTCTTGATTGAGATTTTTTAGGTATTCGACCAATTTATTCACCGTTGCAGTTTCACTCACCCCTGGAATACGCTTGCGTGGTGTTCTGATTTCCTTAGATAAGGTGAACTGTTGCACCATGTCATGAGTCATTGCACAAAGAGCTATCAGCCTCTCTAAGCGAGCTAATTCTGTTGGAGACAGCTTATTAGATAATGTGAATTTAACTGCCTGAAAAATGCGATTAGCGCGACGTTTAACTGCTATGGCATGGTCGATGGTGTGATAGTAAAGTTGTTTTTCTTCAGTTTCGCGAACAATTTCTTGCCTGGCGAAATTTTCAACTAACTCAACTGTCTCAGTAAACGAATTTGGTTTTTTCCAACTATTTTGTTTCATTGGCGATCGCGTTTGTTGGCTTAAAAGTACCACATATTATTTTTGTTCGTCTCGATTCGCTTTAAATAGCAGGAATTAGGACTCAGGATAATTTTTATAATAAAGATATAATTTCATCCCTTATCCTTCATTCTTCGTTGTTTACTGTTGCCACATCTGTTGGATAATTGTTTCAGGAGCAATGTCTCCTAAATTTGAACTGCTAGAAACAATTTTAGTTGCATTTTCGCCTTGATTGGGGACGGTTTGGCTATCCTGCTGAGTTAGCAAGGCAAAACAATAGGTTTTAGCAGCTACAGCAAGCTGTGTTGGAGTACCATTATTAGACAAAATAAGGTTAGCACCAGCAATGATACCTGCCATTTTGCCCACATCAGCAGGAGCGATCGCTTTGAGATTGCTATTACCTGAGATCATTGCTGTTACCCACTCGCGATTTGTGCTTGTTTGTAACAGCAAAATAGATAATCCTGTTTGTCTTTGCTCAAGATCTTCAATAATTTTTTGCCAACTACTAATGGGATAAACATTTTCCTCTGTTGATTCTGTCGCAGGATTATCGCAGAAGATTACGTATCCACTATCTTCGATCGATAACCGTTTTTGTTCTGATTCTGCCCATCCAATGTCTTCTGTGGGTACATTGATGGTAATTGGTGGACAAGGGGTTTGAATCCCAAATCCTGTCAATAAATCGTGATACATCTGAGCAGTATATTGTTCGGGTTTACGAGCAACAGATTCAGATAGGTAAATTGGCGTATCGTCTTGATATCCTACCCTCGTAGGTATTCCATTGAGCCACAATAGCAGTTTAATTCGCCAAGTAGTCTTAAGACTAACTACCGCATCATATTCGCGATCGCGCATTATTCCTAGAAGGTTGAGATAATCTGCAAAGCTATTGCGATCTTGGAAATCGAAGACCAAAACTTCATCAACATTTTTACAGACTCGGTAAGCTTTTTTAGAGCGCGGTTCTACTAATACGTCTATTGCAGCTTGAGGATACTGCTGTTTGAGAGTTTCCAAAGTAGGGAAAAAGAGGAGTTGATTGTCAATTCCGCCAGGTATGAGAGCCAGTATACGCATCATTGATGAGGAAGATATAGTCCTTATATTTATCTGAGGTCAATTTTAGTAGATGATAGAGCTAAACATACTTAATTTTAAGGAAAACATATTAAATGCACTTACTCATTCCTGCTGCTGGTATGGGTCGTCGGATGGGCAGCGATCGTAATAAACTTTTATTAAAATTATTAGGCAAGCCTTTATTAGCCTGGACTTTGACGGCTGCGGAACAGTCTCAAAGCATTAAATGGATCGGCATCATGGGGCAGTCTGCCGATTTTTTTGATTTTGAAAATATTCTGAGCCAATCGAATTTAAGCAAATCAGTCAAATTAATTGTTGGAGGAGATACAAGGCAAGAATCCGTTTACAATGGCTTACAGGCTCTCCCAGAGAATGCTGAGAGAGTATTAATTCATGATGGAGCAAGATGCCTTGCCACTCCCGATTTATTCGATCGCTGTAGTGAAGCTTTAAATCATTGTCAGGGTTTTATTGCTGCGGTAACTGTTAAAGACACTATCAAAGTCGTTGATGGTCAGGGAATCATTACAGATACACCAAATCGCAGTAACCTTTGGGCTGCTCAAACCCCGCAAGGTTTTGATGTTTCACTGCTAAAAAAATGCCATGCCCAGGGAAAAGAATCGGGATGGCAGGTTACAGATGATGCTGCCCTATTAGAAAAATGCAATATTCCTGTCAAAATTGTTGAAGGAGAGGAAACTAATTTGAAAGTTACCACTCCTGTAGATTTGGCGATCGCCGAATTTATCTTACGGCAAAGAAATAATTATTGATTGTTTAAGCTACTCCTGGGAAATGGCGATACTTTAACAAGAACCCAAGCAACATCAAAAGAATAATCAATCCTGTACCAATACCAATGGGACTTGGAAGCCAAAATACGGCTTTAATGTGGTTTATTTCTCCTGGTTGGAGTTGCCAGACTAAACCTTTCTTCAAAGTGCTGTTTATCGGCTGGAGATAGTCTGAGTCTGAGATACTATAAGCAATCCAAGGAGTATTTAACTGGAATTCCAAATTGGCTAAAGAATCGGCAGCAATGGTTATTTTGTCTTGCTTGGTCAATACTTCCAATGCTCTCAAATCGATCGCCAAATCAATGCTGTTGCGCTCGACAAAAACTAAGTTATTTTGACCTAAAGATACTTGAGAATTGAGCTGAATCAAATCGGCTTTTCCTTGGGGGATAGTCGCATTAGGAACAATCGTAGTTTGAAAAAGCTGATTAAACTTTTGGGCTAATTCTGCACCATTGCCAAAAGGAATAGTCAGTAGGAGTTCTTGAGAGTTGAGCTTTTTGATATTGCCTTTTAATTCTCGCGATCGCTTTTCAACACTATTCAACCATTTCTTAGTTTCCGATGGAGCAAAACTTGCTAGGGTGTCGTTGACTTTTATATGTTGAGTAATTTCTCCTTGATAGGGAGTGGAAAAATTCACCCCAACATCATAATCAACACAGCCTGTTAGCAAGGTTGCTAAACATAAAACAACGGGCAATAAAAATCTCACCAATCTGCTCTTTTTCATTCCTTTCCCCTTTTCCCTTTTACCTTTTCCCTAACTTAAACTGGTCAATGAAATTGGTACAGATAATTTAACCTCTTGCTGCTACGCCCAATTTAGCAAATAGAATATGGGGAACATAAGAACTACCTCCTACCCATTCAGCGCGATCGCTTAAATCCACTAGATTGCTAAAGGCTTCAAAAATATTGCCAGCCACCATTGTATCTTTTACTCTGCCGACAATTTTTCCCTGCTCGACTTTATAACCCAAATCGATGTTGACTGAAAACTCTCCAGCCAAAACATTAGATTGTCCTGCACCCAACACCTGATCGACAATGATTCCTTCTTCTATCCCTGCAATCAGATCGTCTACACTGGTTGAACCAGGAGTCATGCAAACATTAGCTAAACTGGGGCTAGGACGGGATATGCCACCGCGAAAACCATTGCCACTAGATTCTATGCCATGACGGGCTGCCCAACGTCTATCCCAATAAAACTGCTCGATAACTCCTTTATTAACCAAACTCTTTTTGCTAGTAGGGACACCTTCATCATCAAAATCACAGGCTGATACGCCAATCGTGGGATCTTCGTAGACAGTAATGCGCTCATCAAACATCTTTTCACCCAATTTTTCCGTCAAAGGAGAAGATTTTTGCACCACAGATTGACCAGAAAAAATCGTCCCAAACATTCTGCCCATAGTACTGCTAACAGCACTAGGAGTAAAAAGGACAGGATAAGTACCGCTTTTGATGCTGGCACTATTGGAAGCACGTTGATATTTTTCGATCAGCTTTGCCAAAATTGCTTGATAATCAGGTTCGCGATCGCGACTTACTTCATAGCTGTATGCTTGTAAAAAGTCTTCTCCCCGCACCAGGTTTCCTGACAAGACAGCACTGAGACTTTGACCATTTTGTTCGGTATACACATTAGTCGTCGTAGCTAATTTTGCTTGACCAGAGCGACTATGAAAACTAACGTCTACTAGTATTTCAGGGTTGTGTTGATGAACCTTACTAATCAAATCTTCCCCTACTTCGACCAACTTCTCAGTCTTGGGGAATTGAAAATCGCTTTTATCCTCGATCGCATTAAAATTTTGACTAAAATCAAACCCGACAGGATCGCCAATCTCAGCAGTTGCGATCGCAGCATCAACTAAATCTTCTAAACGAGTCAGATCCGTTGAACTGGCAAAGCCTAGCTTATTGTCGGCAATCACTCTGAGGGCAATGCCTTCAGAAGCTTTAGTCTCTAGAGACTTCAGACGATTATTCGCAAACTCAATCGGCGTATCTTGGCTAGAGACATAATAAACCTCGGCATCAATACCCTTTTTCTTGGCAAGTTCAATTACCTGCTCGACTACTTTATCTTTCATTTTTATATCAATATTTTTCAAATCAATTTATTTTCAATGGATTAATCAAAGAACAAAGAAACGAGGTCAAACTTTTTTCAAGTAGTCTTTCCTCATTCCTCATTCCTCATTCCTTATCCTTCATCCCTCAAGCCTATTCCTCTTCCCATCTACCATTGCCATTTTCATTATCGGCATCCGTGTCCGCATCACTACCACCACCTACGGTAACTAGGTCAATTTGCTGACGATAGTAATCAACGCTTTTCACTTCTACTTCAACGCGATCGCCTAAACGATATGCTGTGCGATTTTTTCTGCCTTTTAAACAGCTATCACGGGAGCGATATTCATACCAATCATCTTTTAAAGAGCTAACATGAACCAAGCCTTCAACTAATAAGTCTTCAATCTCGACAAAGAAACCGTAGGATTGAACACCTGTAATTAAACCTTCAAAAATTTTACCCGTGCGTTCTTTCATTTGTTCGGCTTTTTTTAAACCAGCCAGGTCTTTTTCGGCATCTTCAGCTTGTTTTTCGCGATCGTTTAAAAAGGGCAGCATTGTCTGAATATCAGTTTCTATTTCTTCCTGAATTTTAGGCGGTAATACTTTCCAGTTAATTTTTCCGTGGCAAGTGCTGCTCATGAGGTCTACCCCTTCTTTTGTCCGACTATGACGGCGATCTTTTCCGTGTTCAAACACTGCTTTTAGGATGCGTTGAATAATTAAATCGATATATCTTTGACCAGGGGAAATACAGTGAGTGTAGCCATTTTCGTAAGCCAAGCCAAAGTGCTTACTAGGTTGAGTTAAATATCTGACAGGTTTGAAAGTGCTTTGCAGTAAATAATTTAATACCATTACCGCAGAAGAATTGGAAAACTGCTCGGTCAATCGTTGATAGTCTTGTGAAGTTACTCCTTCTTCTAAATTAATATCTAGTTCCAAACCTAAATTACTACCAAGCTTTAATAGATCTTCTAATTCTTCTACATCTGGCTCTGATTGAGTGCAATATATCCCTGGTATTTCCAAAGCTTGTAAGTGTTGAGCAACTACCTTACCTGCCAAGATAGTCAATTCTGTCAGCATTGAATAAACTGGAAGACTATCGAGACTAAGAATAGTACCTATTCTTCCTTCATCTTTGTAGAGACTATTAATCTCTGGGGTACTAATTTCTAAACCACCCCTTTGTAAACGCTGCGCTTTGATTAGAGGACTGAGAGTAAAAAACAAGTCTTGGAGTACAGGAGCTAATGTGGCAAACTTTTTACCTGGTTTTTTCTCTTCACCAATCAACGCCTGAGTCTCTTGATAAGTTAGCTGATGATCTACAGAAATTACCGTTGGCGCAATAACATATTCAATAATATTACCTTGAGGCTCAATAGTAATAATGACGGACACAGTAAGACGATTTTTACCTGGAATTAATGAGCATAGTTTGCTTACCTTTTCGGGAAATAATGGTAAAACTTGCTTTCTCAGGTTGACTGCTGTGCCTCGCTTTCTAGCAATACGGTCTAGAATACTATCGGTTTCGATGTAGTGAGCAACATCAGTGATATGAATGCCTAGCTGCCAATTGCCAGCTTCAGTTTTTTCTAAGGTAAAGGCATTTTCTACCCAAGGAGTATTGTTAATATTAGACTCGGACTCGATACTAAATGTCAGTTTGTCCCGCCAGTCTTGACGCTTTTTGATTTCTGCTGCGGGAATACGAGCAGTAGGAAGTTTGGAAGTTGCTTTAATTGCTTTTTCAGGAAAATCTTGAGGTAAATCATGTTTACAAGAAACAATATCTACATCCGCAGCTTCTTCTGCATCACTACCTAAAACTTTGGTTACTTTACCTAAAGGGGGATGCTGTCCCAAAGGATAGCGCAACACAGATACATGAACCAAGTGTTCTAAAGCTGTATCCAAATCTTGACCGTTTTCTTTTAAATCGAGTTCAAACAAAAGGCGATCGTCTAAAGGTATAGCATGATATTTCTCCTCTTTATTAGTTACCGTCGCCAATAAAGAAGGATTAGATCTTTCTAGGATTAACTTTACTTCACCTTCAGGAGAGCGACGACGACTACCTTCTTTAATGATTCTGACAAAAACGCGATCGCCATTCCAAGCGTTGCTAAGATGACTTTCCCTTACATAAATGTCATCGGCGTTTTCTTCGTCCTGAATTGCAAAGCAAAATCCTTTACTAGAACATCTTAATTTGGCTTCTACTACATCATCTTCATAGATACGACGATACTTTCCTCTTTCCTTGACCAAAACGCCAATTTTTTCTAGAGCATCCAAAGTAACCTGCAATTTATTGATGCTTTCCTCGTCTTCACAACCGAGTTTTT
Organism: uncultured cyanobacterium; assembly: GCA_963799375.1. Lineage (GTDB taxonomy): Bacteria > Cyanobacteriota > Cyanobacteriia > Cyanobacteriales > Xenococcaceae > Waterburya. The sequence goes on along the minus strand of CAWCWY010000001.1, from coordinate 359,765 downwards.
TTTCTAAATTTTTGCCCGCGACTAGTTTTCCATCTACGAACTGAGCGAGTAATGTAGCGATTGAAAATTCCATCTAAAAATTATCCTTATCCAATTTTATTTTAATAACAGACGACAGAAGCGAAGATGACTATAGTAACTCGTATGATCTCTTTGTACTAGGTAGGTTTTTTCCTTAGCCAGGGCATCTTGCAATGGAAACGGCAAGTTTCGCTGTTTTAGATATCCCTGACATTGAAATTTTGATTACCTTGCTACAAAACAGAAGTTAAAATAACTGCTAGAAACTGTTATAGCTTCTACTCTGCATTTGACTTAGGTTTTGATTATTGTAGTTGTGAGCTTTGTAATTTCCTGACCAAAAGTCATCTTACTTTCGTCTCATGGCGGAGTAATCTATGACTTTTAAGGCTTGAGAAAAACAATAGGATTTACTGACTATATATTTTAGACTTTTATAGCCTGGTTATTTCTTTAATTGAAAAACTTACTATTTATTTAACTTGAAATTTAAAAGATATTTAAATAGTTAATTTGTATTAACATTTAAACTAAGAGTATATTAAATTAAGATGGTGTTAGCTCAATTTCGTCAGCGTTATCCCCAAGGAAGTTTGGTCAGTGAATTGGTTGATATTGACCGAGGAATATGTATTGTGCGAGTGTCAGTAATCGTAAACGAGTCTATTCTGGCTACTGGTTTAGCGGGGGCAGATCGGGTAGAGACTGCCGAAGATCTAGCTAGAGAAAGAGCGATCGCTCTTTTAATGTTGGATAGTTACAATACAACTAATCAAGCGCAAAATAGTCCTGTTGCCGAATCTAAAACTCCAAAAGATACTGTCATAAATTCTTCTCAGACATCACCGCCGATTAAATCCGCACCACCATTGACTATTGCCCATCAGCAAGTCGAACTAACTGATAATAATATTACCGAAAATAGTAACGTTGTAGATTTCGCTGATTATCCTGCAAAAGAAAGTCAATCTTATTCTGTTCCCTCTCCGCCGAATGTTGAACCCAAGATAAATACAGAAAGTGCTGAAGAAGTAGTCAAACCGCAACCAGAAGCTATTTTAAATTCAGCTAATTTATTTGAGGGAGCATCTAACCCAGATATCTTATCTCAAGATATTTCACAAGATGGGGAAATTATGACGGAGACTTCTTCTGACACAGAACTCCCTCAATCTAATACTTTACCAGAAGTCAATTTCAACGAAATAAAACATCAAACCGATCTAGAAATCAAAAGATTAGGCTGGACAAGAGATGATGGACGAGAATTTCTCAAAAGCCACTATGGAAAACGTAGTCGTCTTCAACTTACGGACGATCAACTACTAGAATTTCTTCAATATTTGGCAAGTCAACCTAGCCCTAGCTGATCGAGATAATTAGTATTATTGCATTGCTCTAAAAATTATCCCCTAATTTGTTAATATCTTAATCTCTAGAAGAGAATTTATTCTTGTGTCGTAGAGCGAAAATGACAATAATAGATACTATACAGTTTTAGGAGTTACTCGCAACAGGAGAAACCCATGTTACACCGCAAGATTTATCAACTCTGTCAAGATGGTCGCGAAGTTTGTATTTTCTTGCGGGATCAACAACGTTGGATCGAAGGAGGTCGTATTGTTGATTTCGAGGGAGATATTGTAACAATTCGCTATGAAACAGAAGAAGAAGACGAAGTTAGTTCCTGGGAAGAGATGGTACGTTTAGAAAGTATTGGTGCTGTTACCCAAAAACTGGCATCAGTTTCTAAAACCAATACAGAAATTATCGTGTCTGATGATTGCCCAGAAGCAGAACAAATTCATCCCCAGTCACCCGAACACAATCCAGACTAGTTAATTATTTTCTTCTATGGCTTCAAATACAGGACAGTAACCTTCTGGGATTACTTTAAAACCACATAAAGGAGACGCTCTATTCCAACAACGGCGATCGCTATAGTATTGGCAACGATTACAACAGTCGAGATCTGACGAGATACGAGCCTGGCTATTAGCATTCAACAATTCTCGTTGAGATACACCTCTGATGATTAATTCATTCCCTTGCCAATGGGCTTGAAATATTCCTGTATCAGCAATATTTTGCCAGCGAGGATCGCTACTAATGGTGTTGGGCAGGTTTAGGGCGATCTCCGAACCAGTTTCATTAACCTCTCCTTCGTAATAAACAGGTTGGAATGGTTTGGGTTGAACAAAGCGATCGCCTATAGGCAAATCAACAAGTATTCCCTCAACAGGAGAATGTATCTGATAGCGGTTCCTTAACTCTTCTAGACTAGCCAACTCCAAAAGATAGCTTAGAGAACCATGAACAAAAATAACGTGCTGAGGTCGCAAATTATGGACTAATTGGGTCGTGTTGCGTCCATCGCTATGTTCGGTAAGGAGATAGGTTTCAATGGTTACGTAGGATAAGTTTTTAATTAGACTTAAGCTAGACGAATCTGGATGTAAATATTCTTGGGGATGCTCTGCAAGTAAAATCAGCCAGTCTTTTTCTCCAGCTAGATATTGCCAGAAATCGCTCTGATAGTCTATTAAGAATACTCCAGACTTTTGGCTTTGACTACTATCTGAATTTCCGAGATGGTTGAGCCGTCGCATACGAGGGCAAATTCGCTCATCCCAAAATAAAGACTGATGTTTGGCAAAATTTTGAACAGACAAAGGAAACTGGGGTAAAAGCTCCAAATACATATCACAAGTAACTGCAACCGATTCATCAACCCAAATATCTAGATCTCTGCCAGTAAACTGATGATGAGAACGCAATAGCTTAAGAATTTCTTGTCCTAAGCCGATGGGAGGAACGGGAAGTAAAATATTTTTCCCTTCAGCGAGAGCTTGATTGATACGCTCCATCAACTGCTTTTCTTGAAGGCGACGATGAGGATGACGTACTGTACCATAGCTACCTTCTAGTATCAGCACATCAGGAGATAGTCCCCTTAAATTTTCAATGGACATTCCTTCCACCAATTGAAAATTGGAAACCGAGAAATCTCCCGTATACATTACCTTGTAGCTACGCTCTGTCGTAGTGTAGGTAATTATAATCGCTGCTGCTCCTGGTAAATGCCCTGCGGGTACTAACTCTATTTGTAGATCGGGAGCAACCATAGTAGGCGATCGCCATGACAATGTGCGACACCAATCTAAATTGCCCAAATTATCCTCTCCCCGCCATTGTAAGGGCAGTAGTTTAGATGTTACCTCACTAATATAAATTGGTAATGTCGGAAAATTTTGATGTAATTGCAATAAGCCACGACAATGATCGACGTGAGCATGGGAACAGAAGACTAAATCCGCTGGGGGATTGTCTCCTTCTAGCAGATCTTGCAAATCTGCCAAACCACAATCAAGCAGAATGCGATATTTGCCAATATGTAAAAGCAAACAGACACCTTCGTCTTCATGCCCTGCTGCATAGACGAAGCAGGACAAAGGCAGGGAACTAGATATAGTTCGTCCCTGTCTTTTTTTCATATCCTTAACTCCCGATCACTCAGACTTACAATAAACGTACAACACCAAATTAATCTAGTGTCCTTGTTTAAAATCTTAAGTTATGGGAGCGATTAAACTTAGCTTAATCTAAAGAGAAATTAAGTTTCGTTATTTTGATTGAAGATTGTGCCGAGCTAAACTTATCTTTCGTAACAAGTAGCGCAGGTAATAATCCTTTCTTAGTGAGCCGAACCATTACCATCGTATTTATCAGTATCGTAATAGCCGCCCTTTGTACCAAAGAATAAGCAAGCAACAGTAAAGACCCCAGTCAAAACCAATAAAATTAATTTAACATCCATGACTATCTCACATCTTGTTTAATAAAATTCCTCTTCCATGATAGTGGGATATACCTAAGACAATTCTGCAAACAATCTGTTAATCAAATAGTTTCCTCAATAATTTCCGAAGAATTTTCCTTGACAGGTGCAGCTAAAGGGATTTCTTCAACTTCAGGAAGCTTTTCTAACAAAAGACGAGAAGACTGATTTCCTCCCGAAAGACGTTTTAATAGCTTTGGTCGAGGATCGTGAACTAAATAATAAATTTCATCTCCCACTTGCCATTCTTCCTTTGCTACTGCCACTTGAAGACTATCCTTTCGCTTTACCAATAAAGGAAGCATTTCCCCAGCACGAATCAATGCCTGCAAATGAGCTAATTTGAATGAAAATTCAGGCTCTTTCAAAACGGTCAAGCCTAATTTGATTTGCCCATCATCAATGTAAGTGTTCCAAGTCTTGATCTGTAACTGAGGAATTAACGCTTGGTTTACTTTGGTTTTGGTGTTTTCAACTAAACTGTTTTGCGGAAATGCAGCTAGAACTCTGGGGGGCTGAAATTCTTCTACGGCTCTTTGAGCCAAAACCAAATTAACCTCACCATTGTTGGTCAAAGCTAAAAATGTACCCATCGATTCAATTCCTGCTTCATCCAGAACTTCGGGGACTAAAGCACTACCTTGGAACACGGTGAGATTATCTGCTTCTGCTTTTTTACAGGCTTCTGGATCAGTATCAATCATCACCACTGATTCTCCAAGCTGTTGAAACAAACGACCCATAAAACGCCCTAGAGCATCACAGCCAATAATTACTGCTCCTTTGGCATCGCTTGAGGTTATCTGTAGCCAACCTGCTACCCATCGTGCGGTTAAACCCTGAAAGAATACTGTCATCAAGATAGTTAGGAACACCAAAGCTTTAATGGCATCTCCCCCATTAATCCCTTTTCGCGTCAACAAAATCGCGAACAAAGAAGCAACTGAAGCAGAAACTATACCTTTAGGAGCAATCCAAGCTAAAAAAATCTTTTGTCGCCAATTCATATTGCTATTCCAGGTACAGAAAACAATGCTAATTGGTCTGACAACTACCATCAGCACCAGAACTGCTAAGACGCTACCCCAACCTAGAGCAAACATACTATCTATAGAAAGATCTGCTGCTAAAAGAATAAATAAGACAGAAACGCATAGAACAGTCAGCTGACCTTTGAATCTCTTGAGCAATCTTTCTTCAGGAATAGCAGAAGCTTTAAGAACAATTCCTGCAATTACCGTTGCTAATAGCCCCGATTCACTACGTAAGCTTTGAGACAGCCCAAATAGTCCCCATACACCAGCCAAAACTACTAGGTTCTTAAGTTCTTCTGATAGTTCATTGGCTTTCTTGAGAAATAAGCCTAATAACCAACCTCCTAGTCCCCCTACTACTGCACCAATTCCAAAGCGCAACACTAAGCCACTCATAATGTCTATGGGGGCAGCATTTGTGTTGAGAATGGTATTTAGCACTACTACCGCTAAAATTGCTCCTACAGGGTCAATTAGTACCCCTTCTCCTTCTAAAAGAGTTGCTACCTGACGATCTACTTTTACCTGCTTGAGCAAAGGACTAATAACTGTCGGGCCAGTTACTACGACTAAAGAAGCGTAAAGAAAAGCGATCGACCAAGGAAATTCTGCTAGCCAATGTGCTGCCATTCCTCCACCAACTAGAGTTATTAGCGTTCCTATTGTCACTAAATTTCGCAGACTGCCAGAAACTTTTCCTAATTCTCTTAACTCTAGGTTCAGTCCGCCTTCAAAAAGAATTATTGCTACAGAAAGGGCTACTAAAACTTCTAATCCTACACCCAAATTGTGAGGATGGAGTATGTTTAGAGAATCTGCCCCCAATAAAATCCCAAACAGTAAGAGAAACACAATGCTGGGTACTTTTAAATATTCGGCGACCACTTGTGCGCTGATGCCTGCAAGAACGGCGATAATTATTTGTAGGGTAATTTCAAAAGATCCTTCCATAAGCTGTATAAAAAAATAGCATTCTTGTGCAGAGTGATAGTCAAATAAAGAAAAAATAAGTTTCTCAGATTATTTAACTTTATTGATAGTTAACTTAGTTTATTGGATCTGTTTATTGAAATAGATTGATTCGATTTTAAGATCAAACAAACTAACAATTAAAATTACTAAATTATGTCATAAGTATTTTATTCGGTCATATTTTAACATCTGAGTAAAAATGAAAGTTGTTTATTACTCAGACCTGGATTGCCTCTCTAGTAACAGAAAGAGATAGACTAATGAAGATAAATATGTTTGTTGTGAAAAACTAAAGTTAAACGTCAATGCTATTGAAAGAAAGCATTTTTAAATATTTATATTCTTATTAACTGCAATCAACAACCCATATAATTTTCACGCTCAAATTGCCTCAACTTATGCCATCCCATCCTACATCTATCTGGAGACGCTCACCGAATAAACTGCGCCAAAGTGAAATTTGGCTAGAGTGTTTTTATTTTACTAGTCTATTTTTGGCAGCATTAATTTTGTTTCTGATTAATTTGGGCGGACTACCTTTATTAGATTTGAATGAAGGGGTAGTAGCACAGGTAGCTAAAGAAATTTATCAACAATCAGATAATTTGTCTAACTGGATTTTTCCTACTTTATGGGGTGAACCATATTTAGCACAACCGCCATTAATACATGGGTTGATTGCGATCGCCTATAAGATAGGTGGAGTAAGCGAATTTACCACTCGTTTCCCAGGAGCTTTACTGGGGGCGGTGTCTGTAGTGTTAGTTTACAATATTGGTCGCGAAATTTTTGTTGCTCGTTTTCCTGCATTGTGTTCGGCACTAATATATTTGACCTGTTTACCTGTGGTGCGCTTTAGCCGTTTGGCTATGTCTGATGGACCTTTACTTTGTTTTGAGTTAATAACTATCTGGGCAATTTTGCGATCGCGTCGGGATCTTCGATGGTCATTAGCCGCAGGAATCGGCTTGGGATTGATGAGTTTGACAAAAGGAATCGTTACCTTGCAAATAGTGGCTATAATCGCGGGATTTTTGTTCTGGGATACTCCCCGTCTAATGACTTCACCTTATTTCTTGGGAGGACTTTTATTGGGAGCGACTCCAGGAGTAGGGTGGTATCTTGCCCAATGGTTGCATTATTACGAGCTAAACAGTTTGGGAGATCTTGTAAGGTTGTTTTTGGGTCAAATATCTGATGCTAGATCAAAATCTCTATTTTCCCTCAAATATTATTTGATTCGGAGTTTAGAGTATATTTTTCCTTGGGTAATTATTATGGTGGCTGGTTTAAGATTAGCCAGTCGCAATGTTCACTGGGGATGGGGTAAGCTAATTACAGTTTGGATTGGAGTTTATTTGACTCTGGTCTTACTGGCATTCAATCAAAATTCTTGGTCTATTCTACCTCTATATCCAGGTTTAGCCCTAGCAGGAGGAAGACAACTTGACCTAGTTCGTAATTTACCTAGCTATGTAAACTATCCCCAAATTTGGACCTATAGTTTTGCTTTGATGGCTGCGATCGCAGCTTTTGCAGGATTGCATTGGGGCATTCGCAATTATGTTGATTTTTATCTGCCATTTATATGTGGATCTTTGGCTGTTACTTTTGCAGCAACGGCAATCACCATTGCTCAACAAGAAAAGCAGTTTGTACCCTTATTGTTTTGGGGTCTTTTTGTTTCAATCTTTCTCTTAATTATTTCTCCTCACTGGATTTGGGAATTAAAAGCCGTCGAACCTGTCAAACCAATTGCAGCATTGATTCAGCAATATACTCCAGAGGAACAAATAGTTTATACTTCCATGTCCGAGACGCGACCTAGCTTAAACTTTTATAGCGATCGCCAAATAGTCACTCAATCAACTGCCGATTTGAAAAGTCACTGGCAAGAAGATCCCAAGCACAATATTGACGTTTATTTACTCATTGATTCAGCCACTGTTAAAAAGTTAAATATTCCTCCAGATATGATTACTGCAAATCCTCAATCTGATTCCCTAAACTGGATATTAGCCATCAAAAAGTCTTAGGCTTAAGCTAATTATGTCCCGTTGTAAAAAGCCAGAGAATTGTTTAGATTGAAACAGTATTATTAGTAATAAAATTGAGGATGAACGGCTCTCCAACAGTATGTTTCGCCGAACTCCTCTAAATAAATTAACTGATTTTTTAGTAAAAATCATTGGTGTGATTGGATAAGTTTCCCAATCTTAGCGATTACCTACTCTTCATCTTCTACACCAATTTGGCGCAAATGAATATGCTTTCTACCCAGGGTAATTTCAAATTCATCGCCTTGCTTTAGCCCCATTTTTTTGGTATAAGCAGAACCAATTAACAAGTTACCATTAGATTGAACACTAATACGATAACTTGCAGAGCGACCGCCTCTACCTTGACCATTAGAAGTACTGTCTAATTCAATTCCTTCAGCATCAATTAATGCATTGAGGAATTTCATCATGTTGACTCTTTCTACACCATTTTTAGTGACTGTATAATAGCCACACTCTCTTGCTTTTTCTTCTTTTGAGAGATTACCTAGCTCTTTGACTTTATCGATTAATATTGAACCTACTAAAGGTTGTGGTTGGGTTGCTTTTGCCATTAACTTGAAACAACTAAAAATTTATTTTGGTTTACAATTTTGCTTTTAACTAAAGTAATACAAAGTCGATCTATTTTGCTTTGCAATCTTTATCTAGAACCATATTACACTTATTGAGCATAATTAACTAAATAAAAATTTGATTTTTGAATATTGAAGATATAGTTAGCAGTATAAAAAAATATATTTTTGTCAACTAGATAAAAATAATATTGGATTGTACAGACAATTTTTAACTAGTTCCACTTTATAAAACACAAAAGATGAAGCTAACTACTCGTGGTCACTATAGTGTAAAAGCATTATTAGACCTTAGTTTACAACCAGGATATAAGCCTACATCAGTAAAAATGATCGCTCAAAGACAAGATTTACCTGCTCCTTATTTAGAAAAGTTGCTGATAGAAATGAGACGTGCGGGCTTAGTTAAATCGGTAAGAGGATCGAGAGGAGGTTATCAGTTAGCGTACAAACCAGAGCAGATTTCTTTAGGTAAAATTCTAGAAGCAGTAGGAGAAAATATTGAACCTTTGCAGAATTACTCCCCTGATAATAAGTTAGCTGAAGATTGGGTCACATTTGGTCTGTGGCAGAGGTTACATCAAAAATTGAAAGAAGCTTTATATAATATCACCCTAGCTGATTTATATTACGATGCTCGTAGTTGGCAAGCCGCACAGGGAGAAGAAAATAATTTTGTTGTTTGAAAGAAAAACTAGCTATGAATAAATTAATAAAACCTTTGGTTTGTCAAGGAGGTTGTCATTGCGGAGCAGTAAGGTTTCAAGTATTAATCGATCGCGATACAGTATATGACTGTAACTGTTCTATTTGTCGCAAAAAAGGATTCTTACATTTAATCGTTCCTCCAGAAAATTTTACTCTACTTCAAGGTCAAGATTATTTAACTTCTTACAGTTTCAACACTAAAATAGCCAAACATACTTTCTGCTCAGTTTGTGGTATTCATTCTTTTTACCGCCCCCGTTCACATCCCAATCTGATTGATATCAATATTCGTACTTTAGATCGGGATTTAACTAATAGCTTGAAAATCAAACCTTTTGATGGTCAAAACTGGCAAAAGAACGTAGATAAAATTCAAGATTGATTATAAGCTTGCTCTGGAGTGATGAGCCATCAACTTTCACATTATTGATTGGTTTGCGACTATTTTCTTTTCTACAGTGTTAATTTCTCATTCGATTTTAGTTTTATCCTTAGCAGCAATAGAGGATTATTTGATTGGCGATCCTTGGGGGTGGCTTCATCCCGTACAGGTAATGGGTTGGGTAATACAAAAATATACAGATTTAGTAGTTAAATCGATTCCACCAGGCTGGTTACGTCGTGTTGCGGGAGTATTTTTAGGCTTCGGCTTAATTGTTGGTAGTGCCGTATTTGGATGGTCGATCGTAACAACTTCGGCAAGCATTCATCCCATCTTAGGATATGTAGTTGAGATCGTTTTATTAGCTAGCTGCTTTGCAGGGAAAAGCCTTCGGGTAGCAGTCCAAGATGTTATACAGTCGATTAATTCAGAAGATTTAAAACTAGTGCGATCGCGCTTGAGTCTTTACGTAGGCAGGGATACGGACAACTTATCTCGAGCGGAAATATTAAGAGCTTTGTTAGAGACAGTGGGAGAAAATGCCGTAGATGGAGTTACCGCCCCCCTTTTTTATGCCATATTAGGCTCGTTTGTTCCAGGTGTGGGTGCTTTACCCTTAGCATTGGCTTACAAAGCTGCTAGTACCCTAGATTCGATGGTAGGCTATCTCCGCGAACCTTACATTGACATCGGTTGGTTTAGCGCACAGCTAGAAGATTGTTTGACTTGGCTTCCCTGTCGTTTAACTGTATTGACTTTGAGTCTGTTTTCAGGAAAGCCATTACGAGTTTTAAAAATATGTCGTCGAGATGGAATTAAAGATCCTAGTCCTAATTCTGGTTGGAGTGAAGCGGTTTATGCTGCCATTTTAGGAGTGCAGCTTGGAGGAAAGAATGCTTATCAAGGTGTTGTAAAAGAAAAACCTCTTTTAGGAGATTCTTTAGAAGCAATTTCTGTAGACAAAATTCATCAGGCTCTGAATTTAACTCGCAACTGTTTTTTGTTATGGCTGGCGATCGCTTGTATCAGTTTGACTTTATTAAAAATGCACTAGGAAAACAAATTCTTATTAATTTCTCAGTATTTGGTTGGTTTATCTTCAGACAAGATTGATAATCTGCAAAATGTAAATCATGAAGAGTGCATAACTTTTCAAAGTCCATCGTAGAAACTAGCAGGTCATCGATTTATAAAAATAATCAAAAATTAAGGTATCGAAAAAATATCTAAAAAAAGTTGAACCTTTAGAACTAATACAACGTCTAAAGACATAGTCGGACAGTTCCCACAAAGAACACATTCAAGAAGAAGTATCGCTGACTTTTAATCTGTTTATATAGGAGTCATAACTGTAAAAATGCCTAAAGCCAAAATAGACAAAACAGCCGTCAAAATGAGTTATTCAGCAGATATGGTGAGAACCTATTTGCATGAAATTGGACGGGTAGCCTTGTTAACCCACGAACAAGAGATTGTTTATGGTAAACAAGTACAGAAAATGATGATCCTGTTAACTAAAAAAGAAGAGTTAGAAAAGCAGCAAGATTGCAAACTCAGCCTGAAGGAGTGGGCTAAATTAGCCCAACTGAGTGAAGTAGAACTTAACAGGATTGTTAGAGAAGGACAAAGAGCAAAACGCAAAATGATAGAGGCAAATTTGCGTTTGGTAGTAGCGATCGCTAAAAAATATCAAAAACGCAATATGGAGTTTCTCGATCTAATTCAAGAAGGAAGTTTGGGTTTAGAAAGGGGTGTAGAAAAATTTGACCCCACGAAAGGATATAAGTTTTCTACTTATGCCTACTGGTGGATTCGTCAAGCAATCACTAGAGCGATCGCCCAGCAAGCTCGTACAATTCGTTTGCCAATTCATATTACCGAAAAGCTCAACAAAATTAAGAAAACTCAGAGAGAGTTGTCTCAAAAGCTAGGACGTAGTGCCAATCCAGAAGAAATTGCTGTTGAGCTAGATCTTCAGACTTCTCAGATTCGAGAATATCTGAGTATTGCCCGTCAACCAATTTCCCTTGATGTTCGTGTCGGGGACAATCAAGATACTGAATTATCTGAATTACTAGAAGACGATGGCATTTCTCCCGATACTTATGCCACCCAACAACTTCTACGTCAAGATTTACTCAGTTTGATGGCGGATTTGTCTCCCCAACAGCAAGAAGTACTTCGATTACGCTTTGGTCTGGATGATGGCAAAGAACTATCTCTGGCTAAAATTGGTCAGAGAATGAGTATTAGTCGAGAAAGAGTACGTCAGCTGGAACATCAGGCTCTAGCCCAGCTGAGACGTCGCAGGAGCTACGTTAGAGAGTATATTGCTAGCTAAAATCTAAAATATATTTTCTCAAAAAACTGGCGATCTACACGAGTTTGTTATAGATTCGATCTATTATTCAATAGATTCTGTATCTTTATAACAAAAAGTGGGGTCGCCATTATATTAATATTACAAACTAAACAACTAGAATTACGAGTATTGACCCCCGCTGAATACCCTGGTATTTTCGCGGGGGTTCATGGCAAAATAACCATCAAGTATCACAATAATGGTCTGGAAGGTGTCGGCTAGACCAATAAATAAACGACCCCAATGATTTCCCTTTTCTGCGGTTGGACAAGTTTCCAGCAGTAGATTTTTAATTTAAGTGGTGTAGGAGTGAGTTAATGACACTATTCAAAGAAACGTTAAACGGTAAAGAAACCAATAGTATTTCTGTTAGTAGAAATATTAGCCTAAATGGTTCGGGTACTGTCCTCAAAGCAGAGGCAATACAAGGGTGGCTGATCGATCGATTGGCAGAGATTTTGGAACTTGAGCCAAACCAAATTGATGTGGGACAAGATTTTGAAGAATATGGTTTGGAATCAGCCGAAGCAATTAATCTGTCGGGAGATTTGGAAGATTATCTTGGTTGTCGCCTACCACCTACCTTGCTTTGGGATTATCAAAATATTGAAGATCTGGCAAGATATTTGGCAGCAGGTAATTTGCTGCAAGATCAAGTAAAAGATCTGGAATTTGCTACTTCTGCCGATTTATCTCAATCAGGAGATATTAAGGATCGTCTAGAAATTGCACCAGAAAATTATAAATTTGATGAATTTCCCGAATATAAAAAATTAAAAGCCCAGCAGTCACAAGTTGCTAGTTTGGGTAATGGTAATCCTTTCTTTGTTCCTCAAGAGACGGTAGTTAACGATCGCACTACTATCGATGGTAGGGAACTAATCAATTTTGCCACTTATAATTACATCGGAATGTGTGGCGATCCTATTGTTAATCAGGCTTCAAAAGATGCAACAGAACTTTATGGTACTTCTGCCTGTGCTAGTCGTTTAATTTCAGGTGAAAAACCAATTCATCGAGAATTGGAACAGGAAATTGCCGACTTTATTGGTGTAGAAGATAGCATTATTATGGTTGGTGGTCATGCTACCAACGTCACCACTATCGGTCATCTATTTGGTAAAAATGACCTGGTAATTTATGATGCTCTCGGTCATAACAGCATCATGCAAGGCTGTTTTCTTTCAGGGGCTAGCCTCGTGGCATTTCCCCATAATGATAACGAAGCTTTAGAGGAAATTTTACGCGATCGCCGTTACCGCTATCAACGAGTATTAATTGTGGTAGAAGGAGTTTATAGCACTGATGGTGATATTGCGGATTTGGCTAGAGTTATTAAACTGAAGCAAAAATATAAGACCTTCTTGATGGTCGATGAAGCTCATTCAATGGGGACTATCGGTAAAACTGGTCGCGGGATTAGCGAATATTGCAATATTAACCCCCAGGACGTAGATTTATGGATGGGAACACTTAGCAAGTCTTTTGCAAGCTGTGGTGGCTATATTGCGGGTTCGACTGCTTTGGTCGAATACCTTAAATATACTGCTCCTGGTTTTGTGTTTAGTGTGGGGATGTCACCATCAAACACCGCAGCTGCGATCGCATCAATCCAGGTTCTCAAAAGTAATCCAGAAAGAGCAACTACTCTTCAGGCTAGAGCAAAATTATTCTTAGATTTGGCTAAAGAAAAAGGTCTTAACACAGGAATGAGTAAAGATTCTCCAGTCATTCCTATTATTGTTGGCGATTCTCTTAAATCGATTAAGTTATCTCAAAACCTGTTTAAGAGAGGAATTAATGTCCCATTTATGATCTATCCTTCTGTGCCTCAAAATGGTGCACGATTACGATTTTTTATTACTTGTAATCATACAGTAGAGCAAATTAGTTTAACCGTAAATATTCTACAGGAAGAACTTAATAAACTATAGCCTTATAAAAAATTAATCAACCTTAAAATCGCAAGATTAGTATTTTACAATCTTGCGATTTTTTATTCTTTAAGCTTAAAAACATCAATGTATTTGAAATATAAGGTATCTTTTATAGTTTAAAAAATTCAAAATTATTGTTGATATTTTTATCAAACTTATAAATTATAAATAAGTAAAACCTATTAACATCAAGCTTGTACCGTGGACGCACAAATAGCCAAATATGTTTTTTTAGATATTTATAAATGTTCGGGCAATCTAAATATATTCGCCAATCGTGTATTTAATAAATTTCAATTTTGCTCATTTAAAATAAATAGTTTATTAAAATAATTTACAGAAAATAATCAAGCAAATTATGCGTATTTGTTCGTAGACAAAAAAGTTTGAATAAGTTTTTTCCGTAAAACAACTATGGTCTAGATTTTTCTAACAATAGAAAATGAGATTTAGATTCGCAAGAATAGATTGTTGGTACTGAAAAACTTTATTTTTATGGCTACTCAAACTCTTAGTTATCGTTGCATGGATTTTCTTCAAAATTATCATCGCAATCCATCTTTAAAATTACGTAATAAATTGGTAGAGTTAAATGCAGGTTTGGTGAGAAAAGTAGCGCACCAAATCTGTCGTAAATGCGCTGAACCTTATGAAGATTTAGAACAAATTGGTTATCTAGGATTGATTAGAGCAATTGAACGCTTTGACCCTCAACAGGGTTCTGCATTTAGCTCTTTTGCGATTCCTTATATTCGTGGCGAGATGCTTCATTACTTACGAGATAAGGGTAGTATGATGCGAATTCCTCGTAGATGGCAAGAACTCTATACAAAAGGCAAAAAATTACGTAAAGATCTGATTGAAAAGCTGGGACGTTTACCAAGAGATGTTGAACTAGCAGATGGTCTAGGCGTACCTCTAGCTGAGTGGAGTGAGTGCCAATTAGCCTTGCAAAATCGTCTACCTATCAGTCTAGATGCTGCGGTTAATAATTCAATGGATTCATCAATTACTTTTGGTGATACTATTGCAGATCCTCACTATCATCAACAGCGTAAATTAGAAGATGACAAATTACAGTTGCAGCGAGCAATGAATCAGTTAGAAGATAAAACTAAAGCAGCCATTGAATGTGTATTTCTTTGGGATTTGCCCCGCAAAGAAGCAGCAAAACATATTGGCATAAGTCCAATGACTGTCACTAGACACTTACATAAAGGCATTGAACAGCTAGGTAATATGTTAGAGCCTCAAGTAGCCTAAATTTTAATAATTTAGCCCCTGGCAATTTATTTTTATTAATATTAATCTTGCGTAAACTATTATGGATAGATTTTGGCGGTGAATCAATGACGATATACTGCCAAATATCTTAAACAAGAGTTGTTTTCTTCACACAGTTTATCTAACTTACTTTAAAGCGCCTATCTATGAAGGTGCTTTTTTTTATTATTAAAAGTCTTCATAATTATTTAGTTAATTTCACCTAATAATTATATTTTTTGTAACACAAAAAGTTTTTTATGAAGTATAAATGTAAATATACCTAAAAAAGTAAATACTCAGGTACATATTCAAACGATGCTCATCGTAGTCATAATTTGAATTCATCACTAAATAAGGAGATAAACGATTGTGAAACAGTTTCAAACTGTAGCTACTGCTGCAATTTTATATGCTGTATTTTGGTTGAGTATTGACTCCCAATTTGCTGCTGACTTTAGACAATACTTAGTCGAAAACTACTAACTTGTTTATATTTAGCAAAATAACGGAGAGGGCTATTTTATAGTCTTCTGTATATAACCCAAAATTTTTATAGACCTAATTAATATCAATCATGATTGGAACTAATTTAATAGCTAATGCAGCGGGGATATTATCTTTGCTTAGCTCTTGTGTTGTTGTCTCGCCGACCCTAACTCGTTTATTTCAAAAGGATATCAGTTATAAAAAAGAAGTTTTCAATATTTGTTATGTAAGCTTGTTGATGACTATTTGCCTGGGTTTAATTCACGGATTATTAACTACTCAAATTGCCAATATAGATTTCTCCAATATCGGTACTTACTGGATGTATGGAGGTGGTCTATTTGTCTTCAATCTGTTTATTTTTTTGGCGATCGCTTTTGCCGAACTAAAGCAAGATTGGGAAAAACTCAACTACCTTAATTATGCAGCATTGCTGTTGCTCACTTTTCATATAGGACAGAAAATCATTCCTTAAACAGATTAATTAGACATAATAAAGGAATCCCGTTTAATTTAACTAATGTCTCGAACAATTACGGCGATCGCCCAAATCTATATATCGTAGCAATTGCTTGATAGGTTTTTGTTTTTCAGAATTAGGAATGTGGTGCATCCTGCCGTAAAATTCGTAATTTTCTCAAACTAAAAATTCTCCATCTGCACTTATTTATTGCCAAACAACTCCAGTGTTGCGTTTAACGCCGTCGCACCAGACGTTACTCATCCTCTCCTACGACTTCAATATTTCCCCTGTTTGGCTGAGTCAAGATAATTAATGTTATGATAGCAGTCGATTTTTTAGCTCCATTTAGGCTCAACGAAGCAAAAGTTTTCCGATTCAATAGTCTAAGAAAGGTTATCTACCAAGGTTGCTTTATCATGTATTTTGCATATATTTGATAGTACGACTGCTACGTTGTTCATCTATACTTTATATTTATCTTGAATTTCCCTACAGAAACTAAAATAACAATTACCAAGGATAGTGTTATTATCTTTTCAAACCTTATTTATTAAACATCGTTAGCAAAAACTTGATTGAATCTTTAAACATATAAACAAATTTAATAGCTAAAATTATTAGTATCATTACTGTCCTCTAATATTTCTATCTCCTGAGTGGTTTTCCATCCAGGTAGCCAGAGAGAATCATCTTTAAGTTGAACCGCATTAAGCCAAAATTTGGTCTGAGGATCGCACGATGCTATCATTTCTGCAAAAACCCATTTCCCTTGGTTTTTGCGATTCATAACTTGGAAATGTCTCCAACCCCAAGTTTTTTGTTTAGCTGTCCATTTTGAACCCAGTAAAAAAGGAAACTTTTGTTTTCGTTTTTTCGACATTTTAACTTCAAGAGACAATAATGTTAGTCTAGTCGCAATAATCAACTTCTTTTCATTGTGATATTTTTATGAAAAATACATCCGTTTTGTATCAATTATTTTTAGAACGAATTAATAGCTACAGTGCGATCGCATTGTCCTTATGTTTGGCTCTTGCATCTGCCCCAGTGATGGCTCAAGACAACACTATAGAACTGCAAGATACAAACTCTACTGAATCACCAACTGAAAAAGAACCCCTTAATTATAGGGATTTACCCCCTTTAGAAAATAATAATTTTTCTCAGCCCAATTCACCATCTCCTCTACCCGCAGAGAGTATTGAATTTGCTACTGAAGAAAGCGACTACACCCTTGGTGCTGGAGATCAAATCAACCTCAACATCTTTCAGGTAGAAGAATATAGCGGTGAATACCCTGTATTGGTTGACGGAACTATTAGCTTACCTTTGGTTGGCAGAGTAGATGTTCGTGGATTAAGCCTAAAAGAAACATCTGACAAAGTTTCTAAAAAGTATTCTACTTACTTAAAACGACCAATCATCACTGTAGGGTTGATTGCTCCTCGTCCGCTTAAAGTTGGTATTTCAGGTGAAGTAGACAACCCTGGTTCTTATGAAGTCGCTCTTGATGGGGCAAGTCCACAGTTTCCTAGCGTTACTGACATGATTCAGCAAGCTGGTGGTATTACGACTATTGCTGATGTACGTAACGTAAGAGTTCGTAGAGAAATCAAAGGAAAAGAGGCAGTCTACAATGCTAACCTTTGGGACTTATTAACTAAAGGTAAGATTAAAGAAGATATTTCTTTGAGAGATGGAGATAATATTTTCATTCCTACTACGGACGAAATAAATACCAAAGAATTAAATAGATTAGCTCAAGCTAGTTTTGGTTTACAGTCCGATAAACCAATTCAGGTGGCTGTAGTGGGAGAAGTATACCGTCCTGGTTCTCACTTTGTTCAGCCAGAATTGTTGAGTCGAGGAGACAATGGCAACAATGCCAATCAAAATAGACAAGAATCTATTCCTCCTCGATTAAGCCAAGCGATCGCTGCTGCTAATGGTATTAAGCCTTTGGCAGATATAAAAGAAGTAGAAATCAAGCGTACTTCTTGGGATGGTTCGGAAAAGCTTATTTCTGTAAACCTGTGGGATTTAATTCAGTCTGGGGATACCAGCCAAGATTTGATTATGCAAGATGGCGATAAAGTTATTATTCCTAGAGCAGACAAAATTACTGATGAAGAGAGTCAGACTATTGCTTCTGGTACTATCTCTCCAGGGGAAATTACGGTTAATGTTGTGGGAGAAGTAGTTAGTCCTGGACCAGTACAGGTACCACCAAACACTCCTTTAAACCAAGCGATTCTTGCTGCTGGTGGTTTTGATAATCAGCGCGCTAATAAAGGCGAGGTAGAATTAGTCAGCTTAAAACCGAACGGTACAGTAGATAAGCGTAAAATCAAAATTGACCTTGGAGCAGAGGTCAACGATGAAACCAATCCCGTTCTCAACCGAAATGATGTTGTCGTTGTAAACCGTTCTGGTTCAACAAAAACGTTTGATAGTGTAGGAAAAGTAACTAGTCCTCTAGGGGGAGTATTTGGTTTATTTAACGCCATTTTTAGGTAGGCTTTATTTACCATAAACAAACCTCCATTGCTTCTATCAAAAAGTAGAAGCAATGGGTTACTATGCCAATAACAAATTTTTAAAAAATCCGTGTTGTGAGGATTGATGACATAATGCCCGATAGAAGTTCAGATAGTTCTGTTTATCCTCCTGTAATGAATGGAAACGGCAATCGAGTCAACGATAAGAATGGGAATGATAATTATGTTTACTCCTTGCCTGTTGTCAATCAAGCCGTAAGCAGTGAAGCAGATGGAGACGGTCTCGATCTGCGTCAACTAACGAGCATTGTTAAGCATCGCTTGCGTTTGATTAGTATTGTTGCTTTTGGTGTGACCGCAGCAGCAGCATTATTGACATTTATCAAAGAACCCCTCTATCAAGGTAAGTTTAAGCTTTTGGTAGAGCCTGTAGCTGAAGAGCAAGAAAATCCACTATCTGTGTTACAGCAAGATTTAGGAGGGTTAGATTACGACACCCAAATAGAAGTATTACAAAGTCCTCGTGTTCTAAATCCTATTGTCGAAACTCTCAATAATAAATATCCCAAGCTTGAATACGAAAAATTAATTAAAGCCAGCAAATCTCCTCTCAAAATCAAGCAGCTTGATAAAACCAAGATTATAGAAGTATCTTATATAGATGCCGATCCTAAAAAAATTCAGTTTGTTTTAGACAATTTGTCCGAGGCATATCTACTTTATTCCCTTGAAGAAAGAAGAGTAGAAGTCAAGCAAGGAATTGATTTTGTTGAAAGCCAATTACCAGAAGTTAGAACTAGGGTTGACGAGCTGCAAGGTGAAGTACAGAAGTTTCGTCAGCAATATAATCTGATCAACCCAGAACAACAGGCAGAAATTTTAGCAAAAAAACAGGTTGATTTTGAGCAAAGATATTTTGAAACTCAAGCTGAATTAAAAGAAACAAATTCTTTATATGCTCTTTTACAAAAACAACTAGGACTACAACCCCAACAAGCATTAGCCGCTAGTTATTTAAGTGAGTCACCACGATACCAAAACTTACTCGACGAATTGCAAAAAATTGAGGTTGAGCTAGTTCAAGAATCTGCTCGCTTTTTGCCTTCCAACCCCGCAGTGCAAAATTTAGTAGAAAAGAAAGATAGACTTTTAACCCTTCTACAACAAGAAGCTAATGGAGTTTTGGGTGAAGGTTTATCCAATACTGTAGATAGTACTCCAAACCTCACTTCTCCTAGTTCCCTACGTTTAGAACTCAATCAGCAATATATTCAAGCAGCTAATCAGATTCAAATCTTAGAAATTAGGCAACAAGCTTTATCAGAAGCAATGTCTCAATTAGAGGAGTTGACGAAGCAAATGCCGATAATTGCTCGTCAATACACAGATCTCAAACGAGAGTTGACTGTAGCTACCCAAAGCTTGACTCGTTTCTTAACTGCTCAAGAAGAATTACAGCTAAAAGGAGCGCAACAAGCCTTGCCTTGGCAAACAATAGCAAAACCTACTGTCACGGAAAATCCAATATCTCCTAATCCCCCTCGTAATATAGCCCTTGGGTTGGTATCTGGGATTTTATTGGGTTTGGGTGCAGCTTTATTGGCTGAACGTTTAGATCCCGTATTCCATTCTTCAGAAGAACTTAAAGAAAGTGTTAATCTTCCCATACTCGGTTTAATTCCTATTCAGAAAGATCTCAAGCCTTTAGATGAACTGGAAACTGCTCCTAAGAAAGAGAAATTGAACCTGCCTCAACTACAGGTAGGTAATACAACTATCAACCTTAATACTTCTCAGCCAGAGCCAAAATCTATTGATAGCAAGCAGAAGTGGTATGGTGCATCTCCTTTCTTAGAAGCATTCCGTTCCCTCAACACCAACATTAAGTTATTGGGTTCAGACAGTTCAATTCGTTCTTTTGTAATTAGCTCTTCTATTCCCTCCGAAGGTAAGTCAACTGTTTCTTGTCATTTAGCTCAAGCTGCTGCTGCAATGGGACAAAAAGTTCTCTTGATTGATGCTGATTTACGTCGCCCTCAAGTTCATCGCTGGATTGGAGTTGAAAATGAAGAAGGCTTGAGTAATGTTTTGGCTACTGGTTTGGATATAGAAGAAGCAATTATTAAAGTTCCTCAGTGGGAGAACTTATCTGTTGTCACCGCAGGAGATATTCCACCAGATCCAACAAGGTTGCTTGCTTCGCAGAAAATGTACGCTTTGATGGAGCGTTTGAAGAGTAGCCGAAAGTACGATCTGATTATTTATGATACTCCTCCTATTCTTGGCTTCGCTGATGGTAGAATTTTGTCTACTCGTACTAATGGTGTAGTACTAGTAGTGAGAATTGGCAAAACCGATCGCTCTCTACTCAAACAAAACATCGACAACATTAAAATGTCAAATGTGCCAGTATTGGGAGTCATTGCCAACCAGGTAAATCGTAGTAGTAATTCTTATCACTACTACAGCCACTACTACGCTGAAGGCGATCGCAAATAGCTTATTTAACTTATGTTACGCACTAATCAATCTGTTAGGACAGGGAAAAGGTTAAGGGGAAAAGGTTAAAGGGATAATTAGTCTGTTTCTATATCTCATTGAAACTATTGATTTGTCGTTGTTATGCGTAACATCAGTTATTTAACTCTCAAGAAACAAATAAAAAATTGAGAGACTACCAAATTGGTAATCTCTCAAAAAACTAGTTTATTTTAGCTTTGACTAGCTAAGATTAGGCTTCTTTACTTTTAGTGAAATAGTCGCTTAAGGCATCAGCAATAATTTGATTCATTGGTCTTCCTTCTTTTTGAGCAATTTCTTTTAGTTGAGGAAAAAGCTCATCGGGTACGCTTACGCGACGTTGATTTTTGCGGAACTTGCGTTTTGTAGTAGTATCTGTATCCATATAGCTTCCTATGGTGTAGTTTGCAGAAAAATTGCGAATGGCAGCGAACCCAACACGACTACAGAATGAGCCAAAGCTTTCTTTTAATTTGCGGTTTTGCATAAAGAAAACGAAAATAGGCTCAAAGAAGGTTTCAAGCTCTTCTGCGGGCATCTTGTCTTCGTATGGTTGGGCTAGTTGAGTTTGGTTTGGCGTGCCACCAAGCCAGATTTGGTATTTGCCTGGTGCGCTACCAACAAATCCTAACTCTGCCATGTAGGGACGAGCGCAGCCATTGGGGCATCCCGTCATCCGAATCACGAAGTGTTCGTCTACCATTCCTAGTTTATTCAATAATGACCGAATGCGATCGGTAATTCCTGGCAAAGCTCGTTCGGATTCAGTAACGGCTAGCCCACAGGTGGGCATTGCAGGGCAAGCCATAGAATAGCGAGTCAAAGGCTCGATCGCATTAGGATCTGTTTCTACACCCCGATCTTTGAGGATATTTTCCACAGTTTCCTTGTCTTCTGGAGCTATTTCACACAAAATAATATTGTGATTACCCGATAAGCGCATGGGTATATTTAGCCGTTCGATAATCTCTCTCAGAGCCGTTTTAAGCTGAAAAGCACCTTCATCCTTGACTCTGCCATTTTCTACGCCAATACCAAAGAACCATTTACCATCGCCTTGTTCGTACCAACCTAAAAAGTCTTGATACTCCCATTTTGGTAGCTTTTTGTAAGGCTTGAGTTCTTTACCAAGATATCCTTCGACAGTAGACTTAAACTTCTCTACGCCCCAATCATGAATTAAATATTTCATTCTTGAATGACGACGGTTAAAGCGATCGCCATAATCCCTTTGAGTGGCAACAATTGCCTTCACAAGATCGTAGACATCTGCTTTATCCACATAGCCGATTTCATCAGAGATCCTCGCAAAGGTTTCCTCTTTGTTGTGAGTCCGCCCTAAACCACCACCAGCAAGTACATTAAATCCCTGTAGTTCTCCTTTTTTATTGGTCATCACCACTAAACTAATGTCGTGGGTATAGACATCAATGGAGTTGTCTCCAGGTACGGTTACACAGATTTTAAACTTACGAGGTAAAAACTGTTCTCCATATATAGGTTCGGGACTATTTTCAATAATCATCCCTCTGCCTTGGCTTTTTCTAGCTTCTATTACTTCGGGTGCTTCTTCTGCGCTAATAGCTTTTTCCCCATCTAACCAAATCTCGTAATAAGCACCACTTTGAGGATTAAGCAGATCGGCAATATTGTTGGCATACTCAAAAGCATACTGATATTCAGGCTTGTTCTTAAACGGTGCAGGGGGAGACATTGCGTTACGGTTTACGTCTCCACAGGCACTTAAAGTAGAACCCATGTTTTTCAAGATACCTTGAATTACATCTTTGATATTCCGTTTCAAAATTCCATGAATTTGAAATCCCTGGCGAGTTGTCACCCTTAAAGTGTGATTACCATATTCTTCAGACATTTTATCTAACGCCAAGAACAATTGAGGCGGAATAAAACCTCCAGGGCTACGAGTACGTAGCATCATTTGATAGTCTTTTTCTTGACCTTTTACCCGATTATCACGGTTATCTTGCTGATATGAACCATGAAATTTCAAGATTTGGATCGCATCTTCAGTAAAATGCGTTGTATCTTGCTTGAGTTCGGTTAAAAGAGGCTCTCGTAAAAAGTTACTACGTTCTTTTAGTTTTTCTACTTTGGATGTTTTGATAGGAGTTTGAACCATATTCTTCTTAAATAACTATCAGGAGGGGTGTTTGTCTTTTAGGGCTTCTCGGTCTAGGGCTTTGTTTTTATCTTAGCGTCTGCAAATGGCTGTAGTGTCGAAATATTGGCATTGAAAAATATAAAAACACAATTATTGTTTATTTTTGGTTTG
This sequence comes from uncultured cyanobacterium, assembly GCA_963799375.1. Classification (GTDB taxonomy): domain Bacteria; phylum Cyanobacteriota; class Cyanobacteriia; order Cyanobacteriales; family Xenococcaceae; genus Waterburya. The sequence goes on along the minus strand of CAWCWY010000001.1, from coordinate 336,350 downwards.
CCAAACCAAAAATCACCTTCAAAGCTGTAGATCACAATTTTTCTACATCCAAGAAATTTAGTGTTTGATGTTTGTCCGATTACAACTTACCAAGAACTTAGTATTTTCTCATTTCTGTAACAAAGAATACAAGCCTTTGTTGTAAAAATAGTAAAAAAAGTAGGCTAGAGCAACTCATAGTTTGCCTTGCGTTAATCAGTTAATACAGATAATCTTGTTGATAATTCTTTTATTTGGTTGCTGCTGAATTTTTATAACCAAAAAAATCTATGCGATAGTCAGTAATTTTGACCCCTGTTTCCGCTTCAATCTTTTCAATCATTGACGGCGGTAACTCAATCTCTAAATCAATGATTTGATTAGTATCAAGACAGTTGATATGACTATGGGAATCGCTTATGTTGCCGTATAGTCTGCCATCAGAACGTTCAACACATTCGATTATATTGACCGCAGATAAAGCATCAAGATTTTGATAGACTGACGTATGACCAATTTCTTTTCCTTCCTGATTAAGTAAATCGTAAATTTCTCTAGCAGAAAGGTGGTTTTCGTTATTCCAGAGTAATTCCAAAATATAGCGACGCTGACGACTTACTCGCATCCCCAATTCTTGGCAGCGAGTTATGGCATCTTCAAAAGAATTTATTGGTGTTAGGTTTGCCTCAGTCGTTTTCATATACAAAACTCAGTAAGTCTGAGCCTATACAACTTACACATAGTCATTACCACTTTAACCTAAAATATAGATCGATGTCTAACATAGAAGCTTGTATTGTTAATCTTAGCTTAATACAAATGCTCTGTTGTTCTCTACTTTTGTAATATTTTTCGTGACTATAAAATTAGCTTTAAACACCCAAACCATAAGCAGCTTAGACTTGTCAACTGTTAAAAATGAGATTGAGCCTTTAGTTGAAAATAAAAAGCTGAACGATTACGAACAGCAACTACAGTTTTTGATCGAATACAAAAGGGAAGCTGACGATCCCCGCGAACTTTCGGAGATACCAGAAATTAGATTGTGGTATGTTAGATTAGATTCGGTATATCCTTGGCTACCGTTTTTGCTCGACTGGAAAACAGGAGAATTAGCTCGTTATACAGCAATGCTAGTACCCCATCAGTTTAATCGTACTGAAGGAATTATTTTCAATCCTGAAGCACTAGAGCTTTTTGTGATGAATAAAATATTTGTCTTGTCTGACTGGCTACAAAAGCAGGGGATTCCAGAGCGATCGCGTTTAAAATCGATGGCAAAACTATTTGGCTACGAATTAGATGACGCTTTTTTTGAGATGATCTAGCAAATTTATCCTAATCAACTACTGTACTTCATTACCATTTCTAAACGAGATAAAGCACTAATTGCTGACTCTTTAATATAGGGATCGGCAGAATCATCTTGACTTAATTCGGTCAGTACTTCTACTGCTCGCTCGTCTCCCATTGAACCCAAAGCATTTAAAATAGTTACTCCTAATGCTGGATTATCCGTAGTCTTGAGGGTTTCTGCCAATAAATCGAAGACAGGAGAACCAATTTCACCCAAGGTCATCACCGCAGGAATATATACTATAGGATTAGGATCGTCCAAAGCTTGTTTTAATCCCTGTATTCCTGCTTCTGGCATAGCTACATCAGGATGATGGGCTACTACCTGGGCTAGTGCTTTGGCACAGCTAGAGCGCACTGTCGGATTATCACTGTTGAGCAAAGAATTTACAACCAGGGGAACAACATCTGCACCAATTACCCCTAATGTTTTTACGGCTGTCCTTCTGTAGCTTACGTCTTCTTCGTCTAAAATACTCATCAAACGAGGAATAGTGTTTTCATCCCTAGCTTCGGCTAGTTCCCACATCGCTCTACCGCGTAGATTGGGATTAGGATGTTTCAGTTTTTCAAAAATAGCGTCTGTAGTCATACTATATAAGATAACTAAAAAAATAATCAAAAAACAACGGGAGCTTTAAGACTGATACTCAAACTATTTAAAGTCAAAGCAACAGACCTAAAGCCCCCATTTTCCAAACAGAGATATTATCTATTTGTTATTAAACTGGACTATTAGTCAGTCTCTTATGAAAGAGAGTTGATTACATAGTCGATTAGAGAATTGTACTCAACAAGAGCTTGAGAAGACATATCGCGAGGAGCGCAACCACGGTTACGTGCGAAAGTCAAAGCTTCTACGTAAGGAGCAGTAGGTAGCTGTAAAGAACGGTATACTTCACGTTGTCCAGCAATACCCCATTCGTCCAAAGGACCAGTTCCGCCAACAACTAGGCAGTAGTTAACCAAACGCATATAGTGTTTGACATCGCGAAGACACTTGCTTTTAAAAGTATCAGTAGAGTTAGCCTCACCTTCGTTGTTTAGGTAAGAATACTTTTTGATAGCAGCATCATAAGCTTCTTGAGCAACGTTATCTAGGTTGCTAGCTAGTTTTTCAGCAGCTTCCATACGAGCATTAGCACGTTGAAGACTACCTTGTACTGACTCTAGGTCAGAAGTAGAGGGAAAGCGTCCCGCTGCGTCAGCAGCAGTAACAACTGTAGTTACAACAGATTTCATTTTTAATTATCTCCTGAATTGCTTATAGTCGAAATGCGTTATATTTCAATGTCTAACGTTGAGGTATGGACATTGACACTAAGCTAAAACTTAGCTAAGAGCAGAAATTACTCTGTCAAAATAGCTAGCAGCTTCAGAAGTGATTGCAGAACAATCGCCATCTTTCATTTCCATTCTGCGGAATCTGTTACCAGCTTGTGTTTCGGAGTTAGTGTTGTTGATGTGAGCTAAAGAAGAAGCCTTCATGATACCAACAGCACGACCAGTGGACTGAAGAGGTACACCAAGAGCAGTGTAAGTCTCTTTCAAGCCATTCAAGCAACGATCTTCTAGTACAGAAGCATCACCAGACAAGAACAGCGTAAGTGATGTAACGTAAGAACGATTTCACCATCACGCAAACAAGCAGCCATGCGACGGTTAGGATAGCAGTTACCACCAGCTTGAATCAAGCCTTGGTTTTCGCAAATCATACCAGCAACAGCATCAGATACAATACAGCTAGCGTTACCAGCAATTGTATTTACAGCATCTAAGCGTTTGTTTCCTTCAGAAATAAAGTTTTTTAGAGATTGTAGTTCGTCTCCACCGATGCAAGCAGTTTTACTGTCTGCACTTACTACAGCTCTGGAAAAAGCGTCAAGCATTGAGCTCTCCTTAATTATTTGACAACAAATTTAGTTTTTATCTAATTTGACGAATGTGCATTTCGTTCACCCGTCGATATTGAAGATAAAAGATTAAGGCTACTAAAATCTCTTTTATTAAAAACAAAGTAATAATCTGTAATGTTTAAGTAAATCTTGTTACACTTTCATTTGTTTTAATTTAATTTAGCTTGAATTTTTACACTAACAAAAGCTTTAATAGTCAGAAAAAGCTCGATCTTGAAATTAAGCTTTGTATTGCTTAATTTTTTTTAACATAATGATATTTTATTATTCTGGCTCTAATCCAGGCAAAGAGCGATCGCCATGGCAGTATTGACTCAGCCAAGTTGCTCCACTGACAGATCTAAAGGGAATTATAGATAAATCTGTTTCGGGAATTTCTAAATTCACCTTAGCATCAGAAACACCCATTCCCAAAAGCTGCATCAAGGGAGATAGGTTTTGGGTTTCTACATCAAGCTGACAAAACCCCTGTAGCCAAGCAATTTGGTTTTGTAGTGGTCCAATTGCTTCTGCCTGTACTGCTTTAATAGTTGCCTGAACTGCGGGAGACTCTTTGGCGATCGCAGCTTCCATCTCTTCGGAGGGTTGACCCAATCCTGCTGATAATTCTGCGGTTTCATAAAACATGGGCAAAACAAAGTGTTCTACCAAACCCATTACCCCTTGAACAACCGAAACAAACTGACCAGCTTGCAATTGAAGGGTTACTTCTCCATTGGGACTAGTTACTTCAACCAACCCCGCAGGACTTTCTGTCAGAACTCCCACCAAAGAAGCGTTATTTTGGGGGTTATGCTGAACAAATAAGGCTGTTCCCTGAGAAACAACTTTGGCTTGGGGAGTCTGAATAGTACTTTGACCCTGTTCGGGACGGATCATAATTAAGGCAGCACCGCTAGTTAGTTCAAAGCGACGTTTACCTTTAGGAAAGCGAAAGGTAGTCCCTGCACCAGTTCTAACCAGAGTACCTTCATTAAACAATATATCAGCACGAGAATTTGCACCAGTTCTAATAGAATCTCTGGGGATTATTTTGTCCCCTACTTCTGCTGAATCCCAATTCTGTCTGTCTCTGTAGTTGATGTCTACTTGATTGCGTATTTGGTATATTTCAGCTTCTTCAACAACAGTACTTGCGGTCGCTGAATGGATTATAAAAGAGGCGATCGCCAAGCCAGAAACTAGTTTGGTTGCTAAGCTAACAATGGTTTTAGAGTTTGCATGGAAAAACTGCTGCATAAGAAGACAGAAACCGACAGATTGAAAGATTAATGTAGTAATAAGTTTATATTTTCTATTGATGCTTTCAACAAAGAATGTATGTATTTGTTAAAAGTATAAAGGTAATCTTCACCGCATCTACCTTATCAACAAATAACGAATTTCTACAATAAAAATTTGAGTAATTAAACTCTTTTTATTCAGCTAATTGTGAAATAGTTTGAGCCATATCAAAGTCCATTTCAGTCAGCCCTCCCGCATCATGGGTAGTTAAAGAGACAGTGACCTTATTGTAAGAAATAGCAATATCTGGATGATGTCCTGCTGCTTCTGCTGGTTCAACCAATTGATTGACAAAAGCGATCGCCTCAACAAAGTTTTTGAATTTAAATGTACGGGTAAGAGTTTTGTCTTCCTGTTGCCATTGGGGAACAGCTTGAATTTTTTGGTCTATTTCGGTTTGAGTTAAAGACATAGGATCTGCTTTAAGGCTTTGGGGTAATAAACAAAAACTTGCTGTAGCAATCACTAGCGTCGCGATCAATAATGGCTGTTTAAAAACTGAAAACATATTCATTCGCTATTCAACACTTTATAGAAAATATATGGTTTGCCCTTAAATTACTACTTCAGAATGATGAGCGTTATTTTGCTCTATGGGAGACATCAAAGCATAAAAAGGCTGATGTAGACTAATCAACTGGGTTAAAGTTTTTTTAAGTTGGGTACGAGTCACAATTGAATCAACAAAACCATGTTCTAAAAGATATTCTGAAGTCTGAAATCCATCGGGAAGCTTTTCTCTGAGGGTTTGTTCAATTACTCGTCGTCCAGCAAAACCGATTGTGGCTTTGGGTTCGGCCAAAATAATATCTCCTAGCATAGCAAAGCTGGCTGTTACCCCCCCCATCGTTGGATGAGTTAGAACTGGGATATAAAGCAGTTTGGCTTCTTGGTGACGTTGCAATGCACCCGAAATTTTCGCCATCTGCATCAAACTAAACATTCCCTCCTGCATTCTCGCCCCACCAGAAGAACAAATAATAACGACAGGAAATTTCTCCGCAGTGGCGAGTTCAATTAGACGACAAAGTTTTTCCCCCACCACTGAACCCATACTGCCACCCATGAAGCGGAAATCCATCACTCCCAAGGCTATGGGTAAACCATCAATTAAACCTGTTCCTGTTTTGACAGCATCGGTTAAACCTGTTTTTGATTGATAGTCTTGTAGTCGCGCCTGATAGTCTTTGCGATCGCGAAATTTGAGAGGATCGATTGGATGAATATTTTCATCTAAGGGGTTCCAACTGTTAGCATCGATTAACTGTTTAATTCTTTCATCGCTATCAACCCGATTGTGATAGCTACACTCTAGACACACTAGTTGATTTGCCTGTAAATCTTTAGTGTATGCTACTGCATTACAAGAGCTACATTTTGTCCATAGTCCATCAGCAATTTCTCTTTCCTGTTGTTTTTGTACCGCAGGTTCAGTTTTTCTAATGTTGGCAAACCAATCGAATAAAGAAGACATAAATTTAATTTATATTTTTTTATAGGGTTTTAACTTATTTCTTGACTATCTTCTGGGGGGCTTAAAAGCAACAAAGCCGTCCATCTATCTTTAGATCTTACCTGCAATGCTGCTTGATCTCCTTGTCCGCAATAGACTCCCGCACCAATATTGAGGACACGAGAAGGAATATCATATGCTGTTAATATTTGCTGCATTAACTCTGCCTCCCACCGAGCTTTGGTCGTCTTTAGTGTAATCCAAGACACTGATTTATACTATTTGAATTGGGGTAACTGTTTTGATGGTTGAGAACTAAATTTGTTTATCTTTATGCCATTGTAAAATCTTCTGGGTAGTAAAAGATTATTGATTGGTCAGTAAAGATCCCGTCTAACTTCAGCGATCAAAAATTGAATTCACAGAATTTATCTCTATCTGCTGAGGAACATTTCTCAATAGCTGGTTTATAAATTTGTTGTATTTCCCTTTTTAGGAAGATTCTAAACTTTTTATTAAACTGAGGGCGATCGCAGTCTAGATAATCTCCATTCAGCTTGACTATGGTGCATTTGGCTTGGCTCAAAGGAATTAAATTTGACAGACTGCTATTATTTTTAATTACTTGAGGAGTAATACCAATTTTTGCCAAACCCCATTCAATTAAGCGATCGCGACTAGTAGTAACAATAATCTGTCCTGACTTCATTTCAATCGAATGAGCTAAGTTTGTGTGAAAAGTACTAGGAAGCTTTCGTTTTAGTAAACGGTCTTCATCGGACGGTTCATAATAGTAGCGCATCAGATTGGTTATTCCTGCGGGAGTTTTTGCCATTAGATGAATCAAATCCCAGGCATCTGTTGGTAGTTCAATATAGCCTTCCAAATTTTGCAATTTGACGATTAAATGTTCTCTTATATCAGCTAGAGTTGGTATTCCTAGCCAGCTAGATTCTTCCGATCCAATTAGGTTTAGATGTCCTTTCACTATATTATTAATCATTAATAAAATAAAGTAATCCTGCGGAACAGGATAATAATTGCAAAAGTATTATGTTCGCCTTTTAAATAGATTTTAAACAAGCTATAGATTCAAACTTTATCGAATCAAAACAAACAGTAATTAATAAATATACAAATTGATATTACTGTCTAGTTCGCAGGTTTACATATTAGATAATGATTGATGAATTTATTGCTTTTTTGCAAAGAATAGTATGTCTTAACAAATAAAAGCGTGGTACTTTTACTTATTAGATAAGACTTATGAGGCTAGATAAAACAATTGTCTGAAGCTACAATTGCTTTTTAACAATTAGTTTGAATTTAAAATATTTTAGACATGAATTAATTTCTATTATTTTTTATTCAGCATTTTAATAAATTCTAATAGCTAGGTTTTTATCGCAACATATCGTTAATCATTTAATATAGTATTCCAGTCATGAAAAACTTTTTATACGGCAGCTTAATTATATTGTCAGCAACAATTACTGCTCCAGCGATCGCAGCAGAAGTGACTCCTCACAATCTGGTATTTCAAGGATATCAGGGACGTTTAAAAAGCGAAGGAATTGCAGGTTATGCCACTTTTCGTCAAGCTGTATTTTTAGGAAAAATAGATGCAAAAACTTTAGTGGAAGGAGCGATCGCTCAAGGAAAGTTAAGTCCCAGTAAAGCTAATGATGAAACTTATCTCAATGAAGTTCAATCTCACTTATCTTTGTTGAGAGTCAATGGTAGTGGACGTTGAATTAAGCTTTAATTGAAGACACAATCTTTCCGTCGCTTGGGGTGAATTGGTATATTATCTATGTTCGCCCCTTTCATAGTTAGGAGATTTCCATCGTGGGTAATTCTTGTTTTAACCAGTTTGCTCCTATTGTGGCGATCGCAACCCATCCCCAAGCAGCGCAGGTATTAGCTCCTTTAACTCAAGAGGATGTTCAGCTTTGGCTGCCAAGTTCGATTGAGAAACAAGGAAATTCTCGACACTATGAATATTCTCTCAAAGAACACCTAACTTCTATTTGGTCGGAAAATAAGGCTTTTATCTTTTGTTTAGCTGCGGGTGCAGTAGTCAGATTGATTGCCCCATTACTCAAAAATAAAGCAGAAGATCCTGCTGTAGTTGTAGTCGATGGGAGTGGGAATTATGTTATTAGTCTTTGCAGTGGACATCAAGGTAAAGCAGATATGCTAGCCCAGGTAGTTGCTAGCCAGATTGGGGCAGAAGCAATTCTAACAGGAGCATCTAGCAGCTTATCTTTTCCTGCGATCGATACTTTTGGCTTTACCTATGGTTGGCGCAAAGGTGAAGGAGATTGGACTGGTGCAATGGCAGCAGTGGCAAAACAAGAAACAGTGCAGGTAATACAAGAATCTGGTTCGACTCTTTGGCAAGAACACTTACCTGAAAATCATTCTTTTCATTTCGGATTTACTGAACCTCAAGTAGAATTCAATCCCCAGGCTCGTATTTGGATTAGTTCGACTAAACGTAAGATTGCCCCCAAATCAGACTTTCCCAAAGTGCAGTGGCATCCTAAAGTACTATGGGTGGGTGTTGGTTGTGAACGAGGTACATCAGCAGAATTGATCGAAACAGCTATTGATGAAACCTGTAAAACCTATCATTTAGCGACTGAAGCGATCGCAGGAATTGCCAGCATTGATTTAAAAGCAGATGAGGTAGGAATTATTGAAGTCTGTCAACGACGCAACTTGAGCTTCAAAACCTATACTTCTGGAGAACTTAAAGAGGTTAACGTTCCCACTCCCTCAGAAATAGTCAAGCAGGAAGTGGGAACTCCCAGTGTTGCCGAAGCTGCTGCCATTTTAGCAGGAAAGAACTTAAAAATATCAAAACAAATATTTAAATCAGAGGATCGATCGGGAGCAGTAACAGTAGCGATCGCCCAAGCTGAAGTAGAATATATTGGGCATACTGGAAGATTATATCTGGTGGGTATTGGTCCAGGTAATCTCAATCAAATCACTCCCGCAGCCAAAACAGCAATTATTGAAGCAGATGTTGTCATTGGCTACAATCTCTATATTGATTTGATCGAATCCTTAAAACGACCAGGGCAAATAATTGAGCCTTCTCCCATCACTCAAGAACAACAGCGGGCGCAACGAGCGATTGAACTAGCCCAGTGGGGTTTAACCGTAGCAGTAGTCTCTTCTGGTGACTGTGGAATTTATGGCATGGCAGGTTTGGTGTTGGAAGAATTGCAGGCAGCGGATTGGAATGGCAAAACGCCCCAAGTGCAGGTTTTTCCTGGTATATCTGCTTTGCAGTCAGCAGCGTCTAGAGTTGGCGCACCTTTAATGCACGATTTTTGTGCTATCAGTTTGAGTGATTTACTAACGCCTTGGGATGTAATTCAAAAACGCCTCAACGCAGCAGCTAGCGGAGATTTTATTACTGCTTTATATAATCCGCGATCGCAAAAACGAACCGAACAAATTGTCGCCGCTCAATCAATATTCTCCCAACATCGTTCCCCCGATACTCCCGTGGCGATCGTCGAGCGGGCATATCGAGAAGATGAACGAGTAACTCTTACTACCCTAGCTAAAATGTTAGAGCATCCGATAGATATGCTCACTACTGTGATTATCGGTAATAGTAGCACCTGCAACTACGCTGAGTGGATGATTACTCCTAGAGGATATTTATCGAGGGATAAAGGATGAGGAACGAGAAACGAGGAACGAAAAACGAGGAACGAGAAAAAAATTTTATGTGGTGTTCTCTATATAGAAGCACTCATCACTATTACTATGGCTTTCAATTTTTTCAAAATTCAAGCATAAAAAAAGCCCGCCGAAGCGAGCTAAATAAAAGCGATCGCCTTTTTATTTATTCATTAAATCTTCAATCGAAGATACTTGAACGGTACTTTGAGGAATTTCTTGGGTAATTATAGCTGATCGCAATATTGGCGTACTAGCTAACAGAATTAGCACTCAAGGTAAATAAAGGATTGGATAAAATCCCTGCCAAAGAAGTAACAACTGTCGCAAATACAAGACTCACCTGTAGAGGACGCATTCCTGCTAACTTCCAGTTGATTTCAGGATAGTTTTTCACTGATTCAGACATTTCTTGGGGTTCTTTCACAACCATCATTTTGACTACGCGAATGTAGTAGTAAATGGAGATAACGCTAGTAATCAAGCCTAACAATACTAGACCGTACAAACCAGCTTGCCAACCAGCCCAAAAGAGGTAAATCTTACCAAAGAATCCCGCCATTGGGGGAATACCACCCAAGGATAGTAGGCAGATACTTAAACACAAAGTTAATAAAGGATCTTTTTGATATAGTCCTGCATACTCACTGATTTGATCTGTACCAGTGCGGAGGGAGAAGAGAATAATACAGGTAAACGCACCTAAGTTCATAAATAGATAGATGAACAGATAGAAGATCATGCTGGAATAGCCATTATCCGTACCCGCAATCAAACCAATCATTACAAAACCAGCTTGGGCGATGGAAGAATAAGCCAGCATCCGCTTGATGCTCGTTTGCGCCAAAGCCACCACGTTACCCAACACCATACTAAGAATTGCTAGGGCAGTAAAAATAAAGTGCCATTGCTCGGTCATTGAGCCAAACGCAGTTACCAAGAGGCGAATAGCCAAGGCAAAACCCGCAGTTTTTGAACCAACTGATAAAAAAGCTACGACAGGAGTAGGCGAACCTTCGTATACGTCTGGTGTCCACTGGTGAAAAGGTACAGCAGAAATCTTAAAGGCAATACCAGCAATGATAAATACAAGAGAGATCGCTAATCCTAACGACTGCGTGCCATTGATTGCTGTAATTTTGGTAGCAATTGTATTAAGATTTGTTTCTCCTCCAGATAAACCATAAAGCAAGGACATTCCATAGAGGAAAATTGCCGAACTAGCAGCCCCAATTAATAAATATTTTAATGCAGCTTCATTGGAGCGAGGATCTCGTTTCATGTATCCCGTCATCAAGTATGAAGAAATACTTAACATCTCCAAAGAGATAAAGACCATGGTAAGTTCATTTGCCCCACAGAGAAACATCCCCCCTGTAGTAGCAGTAAGCATAATGGCGATGAATTCTGCCAAAGATGTTCCCGACTGCTGAATATAGCGGATAGACATAGGGATAGTCACCATCGCCGAGAGGGCTACAATACCTCTAAACACAATACTGAGGTTGTCACCGCTAAACGAACCGAGAAAAGCGATCGCATTGGGATTATTCCATTGAAAGAATAGTGCCACAATAGAGTTAAATAAACCAAATATTGCGACATAGGGCAACCAACGAGAGGAGCTACGCCCAAAGATGAGATCGCCGACTAAAATAGTCATGAGGGTAATTATGACAATGCCTTCAGGCAAAATCGTCCCTGCATGAAGCTGAGAAGCTACGCTGCTAGAAAAATCCATAGAGTTTTTGGGTATTGTCAGATAGTAGATACAATTGAAAAATTGCTTAAAAAGCTATACAAAGGATTGTACTCCTATGCTCTTGCTCTTATATAAGCTTATTATGTTTTATCTTCTTAACAACTTGGGGATGAAGTATAGGCAAATCTTGGTTATGGTGAAATTAAGCATAGACCATCAGACTAAATTGAAAAAAATATATTTGCCGATTAAGGGACTATAACTATAGATTAGTCATTAAATATCGATCAAGAAAATCAACACCTGCTATCTTACTGCGATAATTCCATCTCTATGTCAACATTAGTTATTGTCGAATCTCCTACTAAAGCTCGTACTATCCGTAATTATTTGCCTGCTGGCTATCAAGTTGAGGCATCGATGGGTCATGTACGAGACTTACCGCCCTCAGCTAAAGAGATTCCCCCTGCTTACAAAGATAAGAAGTGGGCAACTTTGGGCATCAATGTAGAGGATCAATTTCAGCCAATTTATGTTGTTCCCGAGAAGAAAAAGAAAGTAGTCAAAGAATTAAAAACTGCTCTCAAGACAGCAGATGAATTGATTCTGGCAACGGACGAAGATAGAGAAGGGGAAAGCATTAGCTGGCATTTATTAGAAATCCTCAAGCCCAAAGTTCCAGTAAAACGCATGGTGTTCCATGAGATTACTAAAGAGGCAATTCAAAAAGCTTTGCAAGACTGTCGAGAAGTAGACCACAGACTTAGTTCACGCTCAAGAAACGCGACGTATTTTAGATCGTTTGGTGGGCTACACTGTTTCTCCCTTGCTGTGGAAAAAAATATCTTGGGGTTTATCCGCAGGGCGAGTACAGTCTGTAGCGGTACGATTGACTGTAGTTAGAGAAAGAGAGCGTAGAGCCTTCCAGTCTGGAGGATATTGGGATCTCAAGGCAGATTTGGAACAAAACAAAAAGCCGTTTGAAGCAAAATTAATTAGTCTTGATGGCAAGAGATTAGCGACTGGTAGTGACTTCGATCCCGATACGGGAAAAATTGCCGAAGGTAAAGACGTTGTCTTGCTCAATGAAACCGAAGCCAAGAAACTCAAAGATAATATTTTTGATAAAACTTGGACAGTAACAAGTCGTACTGAAAAAGGTTCTACTCGTAAGCCTTACGCGCCTTTTACCACTTCTAGTTTACAGATAGACTCCAACCGCAAACTAGGTCTATCCGCTAGAGAAACCATGAGCGTGGCACAAAAGCTCTATGAAAAGGGTTTTATTACCTATATGCGTACAGATTCGACCCATTTATCTCAATCAGGCAATTTCGGCTGCTAGAGAATGTATCGAACAAAAATATGGCAAGAAGTATTTAAGTCCCAAACCCCGTCAATACAGCACTACAAGCAAGGGCGCACAGGAAGCACACGAAGCAATTCGTCCTGCGGGAGAAACTTTTCGCGTTCCTAAAGAAACTAAGCTAAAAGACCGCGAATTCAAGCTTTACGATCTGATTTGGAAGCGTACTGTAGCTTGTCAGATGGCTGATGCCAGACTGACTCAGATTGCGGTAGACGTGAGTGTAGAAAATGCAATTTTTCGTGCTAACGGAAAACGTATTGACTTTGCTGGTTTCTTCCGTGCTTACGTCGAAGGTTCAGATAATCCTGATGCTGCTTTAGAAGATCGCGAAATTTCTCTACCTCCTTTAAAAGAAGGAGACAAACCCGACTGCAAAGATTTAGAAGCGATCGGACACGAAACTCAACCCCCCGCCAGATATACCGAAGCATCTTTGGTTAAAACCTTAGAAAAAGAAGGCATCGGTCGTCCTAGTACCTATGCGACAGTCATGGGAACAATTGTTGATCGCGGTTATGTCCAGATGCGTGGTAAAGCTTTAATCCCTACCTTTACGGCATTTGCTGTCACTGCACTATTAGAAGAACATTTCCCCGATTTAGTTGATACAGAATTTACTTCCAAAATGGAGCAAACCCTCGATGAAATTGCCCGTGGTGGATGCAGAGTGGATACCCTATCTGAAGAAATTCTACCAGGGAGAAACAGGTTTAAAAACTCAGATCGATATTAAAACTGAGGAAATCGAATCAGCGATCGCCAAAACCATACAGTTTAGAAAACCTTGATGCTACCGTTCGTATTGGTAAGTATGGTCCTTATATTGAAATTAAAACTGAAGGTGGAGAAGAATCTGAAGCCTTAAAAGTTTCTATTCCTGACGATCTGACACCTGCCGATCTTAATCCAGAGCAAATTGAAGCTTTAATTCGCCAAAAGAAAGAAGGTCCCGAAAAAATTGGTATTCATCCTGAAACTGGCGAACATATTTATTTTAAAGTCGGTAAATATGGTCCTTATGTTCAATTGGGAGACAAAAGCGAAGATAAGCCTAAGCCTAAAATGAGTTCGATTCCTAAAAAGGATAGTAAAACCAACGTTACTAAGGATGACGTGACTCTAGAAATGGCGGTAGGTTTGTTATCTCTTCCTCGTCTATTAGGTCAACATCCGAAGCCACAGGAGGCAAAATAAAGGCTGCTTTGGGTCGTTTTGGTCCTTATGTAGTTCATGAATTTAAAGGCCCTGAAGATACCAAGATACAGCGAGATTATCGATCGCTCAAAAAAGAAGATGACGTTTTAACAGTTGCTTTAGAACGTGCTTTAGAATTACTGGCACAACCCAAACGGGGACGTGGTGGTAGCAAAAAGACTCCTTTACGAGAATTAGGAGTTCATCCTGAAGATAAAGAGCCAGTCAACATTTATAAAGGTCCTTATGGCAATTATATTAAGCACGGCAAGATGAATGCTGGTTTGCCAGAGGATGAAACAGTAGAAGAAATTACTTTGGAAAAAGCTTTAGAGTTGTTAGCCGAAAAAGCTGCAACTAAAAAGACTACCAAGAAGAAAACCACTGCAAAGAAGAAAACGACAGCTAAAAAGACCTCCGCTAAGAAAACTACTGCGAAGAAGAAGGTTTCTTAGGAGACTTGGGGACTTGGATATTAATCCCTCATCCTTCATCCTTTATCCTTTATGCGAAGCGGTATCCTTTAGGGCATCCCTTAAAATCAGTTGTGTAACTAACAAAACGAAGTATAATGATGAATTGTGTCTAATTTATTCATAGCCCATGCCTAAGCTAAAAACAAAAAAATCTGCTGCCAAGCGTTTTCGTATTACAGGCAGTGGCAAAAAAATCATGCGTCGTAAAGCGTTCAAAAATCACTTATTAGAACGCAAAAGCAAAGAGCGTACTCGCCGTCGTTTGTCCAATATGGCTGTGGTGCATGAGACTGATGAAAAAGCAGTACGCACAATGATGCCATATAGCTAATTTGGGGTTCGTTTTTGTGTAACTATCAAAAGTTGCTACTAAATTTAGTTGTTAATATCGATCGAATTAAAGTTCATTTTTCATAAACAATGAGTAGAGTAAAAAGGGGTAACGTCGCCCGTAAACGTCGTAAGAAAATCCTTAAGCTAGCGAAAGGCTTTAGAGGTTCACATTCCAAGCTATTCCGTACTGCAAATCAGCAGGTAATGAAAGCGTTACGTAACGCTTATCGCGATCGCCGTAAGCGCAAACGTGATTTTCGTCGCCTTTGGATCACTCGTATTAATGCTGCTGCGAGAATCAATGGTTTGAGCTATAGCAAGTTAACTCATCAACTAAAAATAGCTGAAGTAGGTTTAAACCGCAAAATGCTAGCTCAACTAGCAATGGTAGATCCCGATGCTTTTGCAAAAGTTGTAGAAGTTGCGCGTTCAGCAGCAAGTTAAATCTAAATTTAAGATTGCATGACTATTAGTCGTATAAGACTCGGTTTTTGTCACAAAGCCGAGTTTTACGCTTTTTGAATTAATTTCTAATTAGGAAAAAATTGGTTACTAGATGTAATGAAGCAGTTCGTAAATCTAATTATGGCGATTCGCTTTTATAGCAGCTACCCCTCACTCAATCGCTGCTAGAGAATTATCAAAAATTGAATCAAAAGGGGAATTGAAAGTTGCGGTTAAAAATAATTTGCGTCCCCTTGGCTTTACCAATGAAGCAGGTGAGTTTAGTCGGTTTAGAAATTGATATTGCCTATAAGTTAGCCGAAGAATTATTGGGCGACGAAGAGGCTGTGGAGTTGGTATCTGTAAACAACCAGGAAAGATTGCAGGTAGTCTTAGATGATGAAGTAGATATTGCGATCGCCAGAGTTTCTGTAACAACTCCTCGCGCCAGAATAGTGGATTTTAGTCCTCACTACTATTTAGACGGGACAAGTATTGTAACCAACAAATCTAATCTAGAAAAAGTCAACGATTTAAACCGTAGCAAAATAGCCGTACTCAAAGATTCAGTCACTATTGCAGTCGTGCGTAATCGTCTACCCAATGCCATTTTAGTTGGGGTAGATTCTTATCAATCAGCATTAAAATTAATCGAAACCAAACAAGTTGATGCTTTCGCAGGCGATCGCTCTATCCTCACAGGTTGGGTACAAGAATATCCTACCTATAAAATATTACCCGCCCGACTTTCGGGGGCTGCTTTAGCGGTAGTGATGCCCAAAGGCTTACAGTATAAAGAACTACGCTTGAAGATAGATAAAGCGATCGCCCAACTAAAACAATCTGGTTGGTTAGAAGAAAGAATTGAGTATTGGGGACTTTAAAAGGGATAGAGGATAAAGAGGAATGAGGAATTTAAACAAAATAATTAAAATAGTGAAACCTATACGAAGTATACTAGGCATCGTAAACTTATGACCTTTTATAATTGCGATCGTGTTTAAATCTATCTCAAAACGCAATCTTTGGATGATGGCGCAAAATGCAACCCTAGCTGTTGCAGTAGTATTAGGCTTTTCTGTAAGTGCCAAAGCCGAAGATGTAAAAACCTATGAAACCCTTCAAGTTTCATGCAATCCTTTTTCTGATAGTGAGCTAAATGCTCAATGTGCATCTAATTTGAGTATCCAATCACAAGAGACCCAAGTTGCTCAAGCTCGTCGTAGACCTAGAAAGAGAAAAAGTAAAGTAGCGGGATATTATGGTGGATTCAGTCTTGGTGTGGGCTTTCCTGACGGGGGAGTTGAAGTGACTAATAGTGAAGGAACTGAGTTTCCTACTCCAGAATACGACACGGGTTTTGCTGGTAGCATATTTGGTGGCATAAGCTTTACGAAAAATCTTAGTGCGGATATAGAGCTTTTATTAGGAATTGGGAATTTAGATACAGATGAACTAAATGATTTTGTAAATGAAGGCAATTTTGATATTGTTGGCGAATATGAAGCAGATGGGGATTATTCGGCTTTTGCATTTTATATAAATCCCAGATTCGAGCTTCCATTAACCGAAAGTGGTAGTTTTAGCCTATATGCTAGTCCTGGTATTGGAATATCTCAAACCAATGTTAACTTCAACGCCGAAGACGAAGGAGTAGAAAATACTCGTGATATTGATGATAGTAGCACTGGTTTCACATACCAAATCAAAGGAGGAGTTACTGTAGCTATTAGTGAAACAATTGGAGTATTTGGGCAATTACGTTATGCAAGTCTACCCACTGATGAAGATGTAGACACAATCAACTTGTTTTCTACTGAAGCTGGACTGAAATTTAACTTCTAATATTAAATATTTTTTCAATTAAAAAGACTTTTCCCTTAAGTCAATCTTAAATCAGACTTAAGGGTTTTTTGGTCTTTTTGCGTATGTATTTAACCAAAAGTAGACTCATTCCAGCCCCACATATAGCCTTTCGCATCGGCAAATTCAATATAAATGCGATCGGCATCCTATCTACATCTAGCTTTTCACTAATTTGACTACAAAAATCTTGACTCATTGCTTTAGTTTGGGATGAACTCATGCTACCAACGCTTTTGATTTCTACATAGCATACAGGCTCAAATGTACCGCCAAAGGACATGGGAACATCTGATTCAAAAGCAGTCATAACATAAGATTCTGGTTTGCCTAAATGTTTGGCTAATTTAGCGGAAAGACTGCTTAACAAACTTTCGACAACACTTTTTTCTGGTTGAGACACGGAGGATTGAACTTTGATGAGAGGCATAGTTTTTGTTAAACGATCTTATAAATTTTGCAACTGACTATATTTAGATATATCTGAAATCCTATACATCTACTGAACTTTTCTTTACATTTTCTTCGCGAGTACGTAAGATTACTTAGAAATACTACGTAAAAGTTTATTGTTATTGTTGCATTTTTACGGATAAGCGAATGCTAATTATTCTTCAGAGCATCTTGTGGGCAATCTTCGGCACGATTTTATATCGAGAAAAGATTGTTGATGAGAATTTGCCAAGATTATTAGGTCGTACTCTGTATTGGGTAGGAGTACCATTACAGATTTTTTTCCTAGCGCGAAAATCAAATTTCGATCGGGTAGTCTGGCTGCCTCCCTTGATGACGATCGCTGTAATACTAATTGGTCTATTATTCACTGTGTTCATCGTCGAGACGTTGAAACAGTTTATTTTTGCGATCATCGCTAAACTCGTTCCTCAAAATCAGATTGAAGGTTTGTTTCTATCTGTGGGATTGTCTATTCCTTTATCAACCAGACAGTTTATCGATCGCGCTACGCCAGAAAATAGAAAAAGTACTGGTAGTTTTGTTCTTGCTTCTATCCTGGGTAATACAGGCTTTATCGGTTTGGCACTGATACCACCTTTTGTTGACAGCAACTACTGGAGTTGGATTGTTTTGTATGGCTTAACTCACAATGTTTTGGGAAGCTATGGACTAGGGGTACTAATCGCCGATCACTACAGTCAGTCTAATAAAAAAAACGACTGGTTGAATCAGCTACAGGGTTTGTTATTCTTACCATCTCTGTGGGCATTTGCCTATGGCTATTTTGGTCGAGATATTCCCTTACCTTCAATAATTGAAACTGTTGTTTCCAAAGGAGTATTGTTTGTTGTACCAGGAGCTTTTATTTTAATTGGTATGCAATTGAGTAAGCTGCAACAATGGCAAAACTTAAGTTCAGGAGTTATACCCGCTACTCTCAAAACCTTAATCATTCCTGGATTTGCAGGGCTGTTACTTACCTTATTTGGATTGGGAGGGGATGCCCGTTTGGTGCTAGTCTTGATGTCTAGTATGCCTACTGCCTTTGCCAGTATTATTTTGGCAGAAGAATACGATTTAGATAGACAGACAGCAGCTAGCAGTATATTACTCAGCACTTTAGCTTTGCCAATAGTGATTTTTGTTTGGCTAACTGTTTTTTAAACTGACTATTTGTTGCTTATTGCAGAATCTAAGGGGATAAAATCATATCCAGTACCCGAACTGTCTCCTGGCTGAATCTTGACTAAAGTGGCATTTATTTGGCGATCGCCAGATGGCTTAAAAGTAATTTCCCCTAAAGCACCAGGAATGCCAAAGCCAGGATTAATTAAAGCCTCTTGCAATTCTTGACGAGTAGTAACTGAATTTAACCCATCGAGAATTGCTTTAGTAGCATCATAAGCTGTGGCAGTGCGCCAGTTTCCTTCCATTCCCCACAATTCAAGGGCATTTTTGTTAAATTCAGAATTTGCTGTTGCTTGAGGATGCCAAGCAGTTGGTAAAACTGTCCCCTTAATATCTGACTGACCAATATTGAGAGTTTCATAGGTATACATTGAATGATTACCTAATATAACTAAACGATTTTGATTTGCTCTGGCTACTTCCAAGGCTTGATTGATCTTATCAACGGAAGGAATTAATAATAGTGCTTCTGCACCATTGGCGATCGCTTTTGAAGGAATTTCATCGGAATTGAAGTTTTCACTAGCGAAATCGCAGTCAACAGGAGTTATTTCTCCTCCTGCTTCATATAAAGATAATGAAAATTCATCTTTAAAAGAGACGCTGGCTGGAGAACTAGAATCAAGACAAATACCAATCTTTTGACGACGAATATCATTGGCTGCATATTGAGACAGGGTTTCCGCTAAAATTCTCGTACTAGGAGTAGTTCTAAAGATGTAATTGCCAGCCTCGGACAGTTCTCTAGCAACACTAGTAGGAGAAATCATTACCAAACCACCCTCTTGATAAATTGGTGCTGCTGCCAGGGAAGAACTACTAGAATTATGTCCTACAACTCCCATGATGTCTGGATTATCGACAAAACTACTGGCAATTGCTTGAGCCGTTTGAGGATTGTTATCATCATTGGCAATTTGTACCCTGACTAAAGTTTTAATTCCGTTTCGCTTAACACCGCCTTTTTGGTTAATTTCATTTTGTGCTTGGGCTACACCCCGCAAAATTTCTTTTGCCACATCAAGACTACCGCCAATTGGAACGCTTACTCCAACTGTAATGGGTTGGCTTTCTCTTGCTGCTAAAGCATTGTTGAGATAGATCAACGTTTCAGGATCGTTTGGCTTACTTTCTAAGGAATTGGTGAACTGTATTTGTGCTTTAAGAAAATCCCCTGCTGCAAAGTTTTTAACTGCCAACTGCTTGTCAGGATTATCGTCAGCACCTATCAAAATCTTTTCGCCAAAACTCAATCTTTGTTCGACTGTGGAATCGGAATTAAATTTCTTATTTTTACCTATAGATAGCCAATTTGCTAAAAATGATTTTTCTTGACTCTTGTTGCCATTAAAATCGGCTTTTTTTTGGTCGATCAACCAAATGCAAAATAAAATTGCAGCCAGAATACCAAAAATAAATATTTTTCTACTTCTTAGGTGATTTTGCTCTTTAGTCATAACCCTTCGCTTGCTTGATGGAGGAATCTGTTTCTTCGGAATAAAATCTGCCACAGTGCTAAATACATCAATATATCAGTAATCTCACTAGAAATAATTTTACTTATTTTATATCCATATTAAGTATTTCATATAATACATTGTTTCTATAAAAATTCAAAAAAGAATTCTTTACTCTAATAGGCGACGAATCGAATCATTTTGCTTTTAAACCTTTTTTATGACATTACAAATTAATTGGTGCGTAACATTCTTTATTGTTTTAAATGTTTATAAGGTAATTACCAAAAACTGTTATCAAACTATTTTAAACAGCACTAAATAAAATGCTCAAGGCAAAATCAATTGAACATAACATTTATAGCTCATAAATCAACCGCTCATAATGCTTCGACACCTATGTTTATCAATGTCTTATCAAATTGGTTAAATGCAATCAGACCTTAATTTGATGGTTTGTACAACTGAAAAGTGATGCCGAAAATAAATGTACTGCAAAAAATAAAAAAGGTAATTTATAAAGTACGTTAATGTTTTTATAAGTCATTACACTTTTGATTATTACTTACAAATCCTGTATACTTTTTCTTAAAAATCCCACGAACAGACCGTATAATAAAGTATATTAAATGACAATAAAAGTTAATTTCGCCCCAGAAGATTCTGCTATATCAAACGAGTTCGTTTTAGATTCTGGAGCAGGATATAGTTCAGAGCAAGGTTATGGTTGGGTCACTCAAAGCAGCTTAGGTAGTGATAATCCTACCCCTATAAATATTAGTAGCAATACTCGCGATCGCAATTCCAGTAGTGGTTTCGCAGCGGACACTCTGATCCACCTTCAATATCCAGACGATCTGGTTAGTCCTTTAGCCCAATCATCTGTCAAGACTCCCTCTGCTTGGGAATATGACATTGCGAATGGTTCTTATTTTGTTACCGTTGGTGTTGGAGACTTGGATTTTACTGATAGTAGTCACACGATTAATATTGAAGGAGAGTCCGTAATATCTAACTTTGTTCCTACAGAAGATTTGCTGTTCACCGAAACTACTACATTAGTAGAAGTTACTGATGGTAGATTGACGATTGATGCTGTTGGTGGAGACAATACCAAATTGACTTTTGTCGAAATTACTCCAGAGAGTGATTTTAATGGTGGAGATACTAACGATACTGATTTAGAAACTCCTGTAGATTCAGATGACAGTGACTCGGATAATGGAGATGAAGACAATCTAGGAAACGGTGAGACAGTCAGAGTCAACTTTACTCCCGCATCAGCATTTGCTACTGAAGGATATATTCAAGACATTGGTAGTGAATATAGTGATGGCAGAGGATTTGGTTGGATAACTCAAGATAGTGTTGGTAGTGAGAATCCAACCCCTATTAATATTAGTCCCAACACTCGCGATCGCAATACGGTTCAAGAGGACACTTTTGATTCTTTAATCCATCTACAATACTCAGATGCTTTTGATAATCAGAACTCGGTTAAGACTCCCGCAGCTTGGGAATATGAACTGCCCAACGGCGAGTATACTGTGACAGTTAGCGTTGGCGATCCTGATTTTATTAATAGTAATCATGTGATTAATATTGAAGGAAATTCAGTAATTTCTGGATTTGTACCCACAGAAGAACAGTTGTTTGACGTTCAAACTACTACCGTCGAAGTTACTGATGGCAAATTAACTATTGACGCTATTGGTGGTGAAAACACTAAACTAAACTTCGTTGAGATTACTTCAGGGGATGGCTCTGCAATTACTAACGCTCCTATAGAAGTTACGCCGATTGAAATCCCAGGGGAAGTTCCTATTCCCGTAGAAGGAGGCGGGGTTATTGAAACTGTCGAGCCGATTGAAGGTGGCTTCAATGTTAACTTTGGTACAGCCGCCGCAAATTTATCTACTGGGTTTACTCAAGATATTGGTGCAGCTTACAGTGAAGAGCGAGGATATGGCTGGGTAACTCAAGACAGTGCGGGAAGCGATAATCCTACTCCAATTGATTTATTTGCCAATGCTCGCGATCGCAATACCTTATTCAACGATGGACAAGGGGGAGTGTTCCAAGAACCTGTCAGAGATTCTTTGATTCATTTGCAGTATCCTACAGGATTGGGCAATTCTGATGATTCAATCACAACTCCTGCTGCTTGGGAATATGCAGTAGCCGATGGTCAATATCAAGTGACTGTGGGAGTAGGAGATCCAGACTTCTTTGATAGCAATCACGCGATTAATATTGAAGGACAGTCGGCAATTTCTGGCTTTGTACCAACTGGCTCAGTCGAAAATGGTTTCTTACCTTTAGATGGGCAAGCATTTGCTACAGGTACAGCTACAGTCGAAGTCACTGATGGTAGATTAACTGTTGATGCAATTGGTGGAGAAAATACTAAAATCAATTACATCACTATTGTTGAAGTCAGCGATGTATAGCCGTACAAAATCAAATTAGGAAAATTTGAATTATCGGTTCAGAAGTAGTAAACAGTAGTTTTAAAAAATGACTATAAACATCGGCTACTTCCTACTTCCGAGCCAGTAACTTCACAAGTCCCAACAGATCAAAACACTACGATTCTAGTCAACCGTAGCGGTTAAACCACGATTCATCACTCGAAAATCTCCATCAAGCTTCGCTTCTTTAGCTTCAATTCCATCACTTGTAGCCAAACCAAGAGCAGCTAAATCTGCATCGATCATCAATTTAACCAAATCAGGAAAATCTATTGAAGGCTGCCAACCTAATTTCTGATTAGCTTTTGTGGGATCGCCAATCAATAGATCGACTTCAGCAGGACGAAGATAACGCTCGTCGAAAGCAACATAATCTTGCCAATTAAGATTTACACAATTAAACGCCAGTTCCAAAAACTCTTTAATTGAATGGGTTTCGCCTGTTGCCACAACATAATCGTCAGGTTTATCTTGCTGAAGCATGAGCCACATTGCTTTGACATAGTCTTTGGCATAGCCCCAATCCCTTTTAGAATCAAGATTACCCAAATATAGTTTTTGTTGTGTACCTGCAACTATTCTGGCGACTGCTCTAGTGATTTTTCTGGTGACAAAAGTTTCTCCACGACGAGGAGATTCATGGTTAAACAAAATGCCATTACAGGCGAATAAGTCGTAAGATTCACGGTAGTTAATAGTTTGCCAATGAGCATAAACCTTGGCACAGGCGTAAGGGCTGCGGGGATAAAAAGGCGTGGTTTCGCTTTGAGGAACATCTTGAACTTTACCAAACATTTCTGACGAACCAGCTTGATAAAATTTAACTTCGATTCCTGTGCGTTGTTGGTAGTCGCGAATTGCTTCTAACAAGCGTAGTGTTCCCATTCCCACAGAATCTACCGTATATTCTGGCGAATCAAAGCTAACTCTTACATGAGATTGCGAACCCAAATTATAAATTTCAGCGGGTTTGACTTCTTCTAAAATTCTTCTTAAAGTTGTGCCGTCTGTAAGATCTCCATAGTGCAAAAACAGCTTTGCATCTTCATTATGGGGATCGACATACATATGGTCAATGCGATCGGTATTAAAGGTTGAAGTTCTGCGAATAATGCCATGTACTTCGTAACCTTGAGAGATTAAAAGCTCGCTTAAATATGAACCATCTTGTCCAGTAATTCCAGTAAGTAATGCTGTTTTATTAGGCTTCATCAGTTGGGATAGATATGCTTGAGATCTCCAATAAGGTTAAAGCAACTAACTGTGATTTTGTGAAATTAATACAATATATTAAGTTTTCATGTTTGACGTAACTTTTACTATCTAGTTCAGGCACTAAAGACCATATATTGCAGTTGGAAAATAGTCGATACTGGATGGATGCAAAATTAATTAACAGCTAGCTTATTTCTAAGGTCATTTTCAGCAAACTTTGAGAATTTAAATTATGCAGTCAAAGTAACGTCAGTTCGGTTTGAGCTATACCCCTTATAGTAGAGGATTTGAAAAATAGTTTTTTAAGGTAATTTCGGAACTTTAGATTAATGTAGAATCTCTCAAAAGCTGATAGCTGCCCTAAAGGAAGATGCGGTGGGTATATGCAGAGCGGTATCCTTTAGGACACCTTTCTCGCGACCCATGATAGCTAATAGCTAGCTCCACCGATAAGTTTTCTTATCCCAAACTCACGTTAAAGTAGAGTCAAATCTATCCTTAAAAGTCATGAGAATTCATAAATACTTCAAGATAGTTGTCCTAATAATAATTGGCATAACCATAGTAGCTGCACCAGCACAGGCGCAAGAAGCTGCTACTAATTCTGGTTTTAACCCGCAGCAAATATTGAGAAATGCCTTAGATTGGTTGGGACAAGATGAAATAAAAGTAATTGCTCCAGTTATTTTTATGCTGATTTATATTGTTGCTACGGTGGCATTTCTGCCAGGTTCAGTACTTACCTTGGGTGCAGGGGTTTTATTTGGTATTATTAAAGGCTCTATTTTTGTTTTTTTCGGGGCGACAATTGGAGCGACTTTAGCCTTTTTGGTAGGTCGCTATGTAGCAAGGGGTTGGATATCTAAGAAGATTGAGGGAAATCAAAAATTTAAAGCGATCGACAAGGCTGTTGGTAAAGAAGGGCTAAAAATTGTTCTATTAACCCGATTATCTCCTATATTTCCCTTTAATCTTCTCAATTATGGTTTGGGTGTTACTGGGGTGTCTCTCAAAGACTATGTTTTAGGTTCAGTAGGAATGATTCCAGGCACTATTATGTACGTCTATATTGGCTCTTTGGCAGGTAGCATTGCGACCATCGGAGGAGAGCCTCAATCTGATGTAAATCCTGTTGCTCAATGGTCAATTAGGATTATTGGTTTTATTGCGACAGTTGCGGTTACTCTCTACGTTACCAAAATTGCTCGCAAAGCCTTAGACGAGTCCATCGAGACAACCGAAGCAGAAGAAAAGCCAGCTTAATAATTACTAATTGCTAATTACTGTACAGGCAGGGTATGCCTTGTCTATTTTAATTATGAATAACCAAGACCATGCAGTGACTATTACACCAATGGACGAATATAATCAGCAATTGCTGGCTAATGTTCATCCCCCAGACTGGGCGAACCCTATGCCAGCAGACTGTTACGATTTAGTTGTGATTGGGGCAGGAACGGCAGGACTAGTTACTGCTAAAGGGGCAGCAGGATTAGATATTGGCTTAAAAGTAGCCATAATCGAAAAGAATTTGATGGGGGGAGATTGCTTAAATGTGGGTTGTGTTCCATCTAAATGTTTGATTCGCTCTTCTCGTGTAGTTGCGGAAATGAAAGAATCTACTCCTTATGGAGTGCAGCCACCAGAGAATATTCAAGTGGACTTCCCTGGGGTAATGGCAAGAATGCGTAAAGTTAGAACCAAAATTAGTCCTGTAGATTCGGCAGTTGCAGCCAAAAAAGCTGGGGTAGATGTCTTTTTTGGTGAAGCTAGCTTTGCCAGCAACAATACTATTGTGGTTAGTGGACAAACTCTTAAGTTCAAGAAAGCAGTAATTGCTTCTGGGGCGCGGGCAGTTGAGCCAAAAATTGAGGGAATTGAAGAAGTAGGCTATTTAACTAACGAAAATGTCTTTTCTTTGACAGAATTACCCAAAAAATTAGCAATAATTGGCGGAGGTCCTATTGGTTGCGAACTCGCCCAGGCTTTTCATCGTTTGGGTAGTCAAGTAATTTTGTTTCATAAAAATTCTCATATATTAAACAAAGAAGATCCCGATGCAGCAGAGGTAGTTCAACAGGCATTTCTTAAAGAAGGCATTCGTTTGGTTCTCAATTGCCAGTTACAAGGAGTAAAACAAAGTCCTGAAGGCAAAGTGATTAGCTATGTTGGGGATAGTGGACAGGCATCAATAGTTGTAGACGAAATCTTAGCGGGTGCGGGAAGACAACCCAATGTGGAGAGTCTGAATTTGAAAGCGGTAGGGGTAGAATACGATTCTCGTAAGGGTGTTAAGGTCAACGATAATTTACAAACTACCAATTCTAAAATATATGGTGCAGGTGATGTTTGCATGAACTGGAAGTTTACCCACGCAGCCGATGCAGCAGCACGTATTGTAATCAAAAACACTCTGTTTTCTCCTTTTGGTTTGGGTAAATCTAGACTTAGCGATTTGGTAATGCCTTGGGTAACATTTACCGATCCTGAAATTGCCCATGTTGGTATGTATGAAGAGGAGGCTCAAGCAAAGGGAATTGATTGCAATACAATTAAAATTGATTTTGATGACGTAGACCGAGCTTTAGCTGATGGGGAAACCGAAGGGTTTCTCAAAATTTTGCATAAAAAAGGTTCTGATGAAATTTTAGGGGCTACTATAGTCGCTCGTCATGGTGGTGAAATGATTAGTGAGATTACCACTGCCATGATTGGTGAGATGGGCTTGAGCAAAATGTCTACCGTGATTCATCCTTATCCTACCCAAGCTAATGCGATTAAACAAGCTGCGGATACTTATCGTCGAACTTTGCTAACAGAAAAGACGAAGAAGTTATTAGGTTTCTTGGTTAAGTTGTCTTAAATCAAGGCTAACAGCTAAGAGCTAAAAGCTTTTTAATAAATAATCAAAATGTGTACTATTTAACTTTTCGTTATTCTCATAATCGCCAGGTCAACTTTCAATATTCTCATGTTCATCTTGCAAATGTTGGTCAATTCAAAGTCGCCAAAGGCTCATTCATAGTAAGAAAAAGACTGAACTAATCTATATAAATTGCATTAGCAAAAAATATGAGTAGTCAGTGACTGTTTGTAACAATGTATCGGGATCGTTAATAATTATTGAATTTTGTTGACATCATTGTTAAGTTGTGGGTGCAAATTAACAACGAGGTTTGAAGATGACTTTATCTTTTTACGCGATCGCTTTAATTTCTGTAATTACGACGGGATATTTAATGGCAGTAGGCTTAGGGACTTTGGCTTATTTTGCCAATGAAAAAAACTACTAAACTGCCAGGCTTAATAGTTTTGCAATAAAATCAAACTGATGTATAGCTAGCTAAATATGTCTAGATTTTGGCTAGCTATTTCATAAATTATTATAGCTACGAGTAGCGTAATCGAACTAAGCATTTTGTAGATTGACAAACCAGTTGAGAGTTTTTGGATTTACCCATCCTTTTTGAGTAATAATTTCGCCAAATTTACGTTGAGTCAAAGATTGCTGCTGTAAAGTTTCAGAAATTTGTTCTGGTAAAAGTAATCCAGCATTATTTAAGTAATCCCCCAAACGCAATTTGCGATCGCAGTGAACTAAATTTGGTAGATCGTTGACAAAGAAATTAATAGTTTCCGAAGGAAGATAACCTTGTTGAATTAAAATTTCGCCAAAACGATAGTCTCTAGCCTGTTTTTGAATTTGTAAGGCTGTACGGATATTTTGAGATGATAATAATCCTGCTTGCTGTAATATTTCTCCTAATGGTAAATACTCGGTTTGTAAACAGGGAGAAAACTGATATTGGTTCATTTTCTGTTTGCCTACTAACCAAAATAAAGGCAAACTATCAATTAAATAACGCTTCCAAAGCCGATTGGGTTCAGCAGAAAGACGATATAACCATTCCAAGCCAATATCTCCCATAAACTGCGGCGATCGCTTGACATTTCCTGCTTCAAAATCGATGGTTGCACCGATGGCTAAAAATATTTTAATTTTAGGTAGTTGATGGCGGTATTTAGCAATCCATTTTTCTTGTTTGGGTGCGCCAACTCCTACGGCTAAAACTGTAGCTTCAGATTGATTAATTCGTTCGACAATTGCCTGACATTCTTGCTCGTCTTTTTCAAACCCAAAAGAGGGAGAATGTGCGCCAATCACAATATCTTTGCCTACTTTTTGATTAATCTTATATTTAGCTGTTTCGGCAACGCCTTCTTTGGCACCTAGAAGAAATATTTTAATATCTTCGTTATCTTTATTGTATTGATAAAAAGCTGGGAATAGATCCGAACCTGATATTTTTTCCTTAATCGGATTGCCAAGAATAAAAGAAATATACTGTAAAATTTTACTATCACAGACTCGATAATCAGAAGTATAATAAGCCTGTAAAAACTCGCGATCGCTCTGCATTTTTATTAAGTGATCGACATTGGGAGTTACCACCGCACCACCGTTAAGATTGAGGTCTTCTAATAATTCTTGGGTCGTAGTATTGTGGACTGATACATTTAGAAAATCAACTATATCCATGTGTTTTAGCGTAATGGTTATTAAGTAAAATATTCAGATTACGCATCTTATTTATTAAATAGGTATTTACTAGAAAATCAAAAATGCAACGAGCTTGAAGCTCACATTATTTTAGTTTTCTTACGGTTGATTATTTTATGAGTCAAGAAATAATATCAAGAAATATAAGTTCGAGAGTCAATAGTATCAAGCCAAAGATTATTTTTGAAAAGCAAAGATAATTTACGATAATTTCTCAAAAAACTACGGTAAATTATTTTAGTAAAAATACTCGATCGAATAAATAAGACTAGTTTCCTTTCTTAGCAGTCATAAGGTTCAAAAAAAAGAAGCTAAACTTACTAATAAGAAAAGTTTAGCTTTTTAATTAAAGTTAATAATTGATTTAAATCACTGACAATTATCTATTGTTCGTTTATGTATGCTTCGGTCATTTGATAGGCTTCATCATCAGTAAACTGTTCGGCAGGATGCTTCATAAAATAAGCCGAAGGTGCAGTCAAAACGCCACCAACACCACGGTCTAAGCCCAATTTACAGCAGCGAATAGCATCAATTACTACTCCCGCAGAATTAGGAGAATCTTCCACCGAAAGTCTCATCTCCAAATTCATCGGAACATCACCAAATAATTTACCCTCAATACGAATAAATGCTACTTTATTGTCCTTTTGCCAGGGTACATAATCACTAGGTCCTACGTGAATATTTTCATACTCTAACCGTTTGGCAATAACTCCCTGTACAGCTTCAGTTTTTGACTCTTTTTTAGAATCTAAACGAGTGCGATCGAGCATATTGCGAAAATCGGTGTTTCCCCCCGTATTTAGCTGATAGGTACGTTCGACCTTAACACCACGCTTTTTACACAGATCTACGAGGGTTCTATGGCTGATAGTAGCTCCAAACTGAGACTTAATATCATCTCCCACAATTGGAATATTATGGCGTTTAAATTTGTCCGCCCACAATGGGTTGCTAGCAATAAAGACAGGAATACAGTTAACAAAACCAACACTCGCATCTAAAGCGCATTCTGCATAAAATTCCACTGCCTCTTGCGAACCAACAGGAAGGTAGTTAATTAAGACTTCTGCACCAGATTCTTTTAGCCTAGTGACAACCTCTTCTTTAGATTGCTCGGGGCGATCGCTTACAACAAAGGTATACTTTTCATCAGCACCATTCATGTGGTCTGCAACCCCGTCCAATAAAGCTCCCATTTCTACTGTAACCCCTGTTTTGGGCACGTTTTCACAAAAAACCGTAGTACAGTTGGGAGGAGCAAAAATAGCCTCCGAAACATCTTTACCGACCTTACGCTGGTCAATATCAAAAGCAGCAACCACCTCCAAATCGTAAGGCTTGTAGCCGCCAATCTCCCAGTGCATTAAACCGATCGCGTCGGATGCGTTTTTGCCTTTATAATATTCAATTCCTTGGATAAGCGAGCTAGAACAGTTTCCTACCCCTACTATTGCGATTTTTATGCTCCCCACGATTTAACCTTCCTCCATTATTGGACTACATTATAGGGAAATCTTACAGTCATTGTTTAAAAAATAGTAAACGAATGGTAAATAATTCCACTCCTGTAAACATTTTATTGGATAGATCTCTAAGCCAACCCAAGCAAATAGCTTACACTTTTTTAGCCGATGGCGAGAACGAATCGGGTAGCTGTACCTACGAAGAATTAGACCTCCAGGCAAAAGCGATCGCGGTTGAAATCTTGACCAAAGTGAATCCAGGCGATCGCGCTTTATTGGTATATCCCTACACTGCTGGTTTAGAATTTATTGCGAGTTTTATGGGCTGTCTCTATGCTGGAGTTATTGCCGTCACCGACTATCCCAGGCAGCACATCAAGTCATTAACTCAATATCAAGATCGGATTGTTGACTGCCAAGCTGCGATCGCTTTAACAACCAAAGAATTTGTTGACCGAGTTAAGGGGCAATTAATATCACACCCTGGAGTGGCACTAAAGTTAAAGGCATTGCCTTGGATAGCTACAGATGAAGTTAATACTAATTTGGCGCAAAAGTGGCAACAACCAGATATTGACCAAGATACCTTAGCTTATCTGCAATATACTTCTGGTTCGACAGGGCAACCAAAAGGAGTCATGGTTACTCATGGCAACATTATTCATAACTCCGAAGTAATTTACCAATCCTTTGGACATCATGACGACACTAAAATTTTGATGTGGCTACCAATGTTTCATGACATGGGCTTGATTGGTGGAGTTATGCAACCACTCTATGCAGGATTACCAGCGGTGTTGATGTCCCCTATTGCTTTGGCGCAGAAGCCATTTTTGTGGCTACAGACAATATCTAAGTACAAAATAACTACTAGCGGGGGTCCTAATTTCGCCTATGACTTATTATGTCAAAAAATCACTGACGAACAAAAAGCGAGTTTAGACTTGAGTAGTTGGCAGGTGGCATTTAGTGGGGCAGAACCTGTAAGGGCTGAGACTCTAGAGAAATTCGCCGAATTATACAAACCCTGTGGCTTTAAAAAAGAAGCTTTCTATCCCTGTTATGGAATGGCTGAAGCGACATTGTTTATTACGGGGATAGATGCGGGAGAGTATCCAACTATTACCTACTTGAATAAACAAGCTTTAACTGAAGATAAGATTGAAATCGTGACAGCCGACGATCCCAATGCCAAAGCTGCGGTTAGCTGTGGTCATACTTGGTTGGGAGACGAAGTTATCATTGTCAACCCAGAAACTAAAACTCAGTGCGCGGAAGATAGAGTAGGGGAAATTTGGACGACAGGAAAAAATATTGGTGTCGGCTACTGGCAAAGAGAAGAACAAACCGAGTCTACTTTCAAAGCTACCTTAGCTGACAATCCTGATAAAACCTACTTGCGTACAGGGGACTTAGGGTTTATTAAAGACGGTGAGCTTTATATCACTGGGCGAATCAAAGACATGATGATTCTTTGGGGACGCAATCATTACCCACAGCATATTGAAGAAACAGTAGAAACCTGTCATCCTGCTTTACGTCCCAATCATGGCGCAGCCTTTAGCGTCGATGTTGGGGGAGAAGAACAATTGGTTGTGGCACATGAAATCAATCGTACCGACTTGCGTAAACTTAATGCAGAAGAGGTTATTGGCGCAATTCGTCTGGCTGTAGGAGAACAAAACCTGGCTAATGTCTTTGCCGTTTCCTTGCTCAAAACTGGCAGCATTCCTAAAACATCTAGCGGCAAAATTCAGCGTCGTGCTTGCCAGAGTATGTTTTTAGATGGCAGTTTGAATACAGTGGCACAATGGCAGCAGTCAGAAATTCCTGAAACTGATATTACCGATTTGGCAGGGCAGTTTTTTAGTGATTAGCTTTTGACGTAACTGGCGATCGCTTTTTTATAGATTAATATTTTAAAGCGATCGCATTCTAGTCTTTGGTATCGATCTGGTGGAATAATTTAATTAAATCTAATAAACAACTTATGGCAATATCTGACAAAATTAGACCGATCAAGCCTGAAGATATTCCTGCCTTAAAGACTGTAATCGATGCTAATGAATTATTCCCCTCAGATATGCTGGATGAGATGATAGCGGACTATTTTCAGAATGAAAGCAGTAGTGATTTATGGTTTACCTACGAAGATGATCAGCCTATTGCGATCGCATACTGTGCGCCAGAAAAAATGACCGAGGGGACTTGGAATTTATACTTAATTGCCGTTCATCCTAATTATCAAGGAAAGGGCTATGGTACTTCAATGATGCACTATATTGAGCAAGCACTGGCGGAAAGAGGAGAAAGATTGTTGTTAGTGGAGACTTCGGGGTTAGACAGTTTTAAGCAAACGCGATCGTTTTATCATAAGTGTGGCTATGAGGAAGAAGCGCGAATTCGAGAATTTTACGATGCGGGGGAAGATAAGATTGTGTTTCATAAATTTTTGACAGAAAAGAAGTAATTGGAATGGATAAATGATTAATTGGATACAATTTTTTGTCTCGGACACGCTTAATTTACTTTGGCTAGCATTAGGGCTTTTTCTAGCGGGAGTTATTGAAGCTTTTTTATGGAAAACCAGCATTTTTCAGTTGCTCAATGTCCCAATTCAAACCCAATGGTTTGGCGCAAATAAAAAATGGCGTGGCTTAATAAGTTTGCCTCTAGCAATGTTAGCTAGCGTATATTTATTGCATTTAGCCGAAACATTTATACCAGCTTTTCCTCAAGATGCAATCTTATTCTCCAACTTTAATCTTTTGCAGTTTGGTTTGTTGGTAGGATTTGTCTTTAATTTATCAGAATTACCTAATTCTTTTGTCAAGCGTCGTTTGGCTATTCCCCCTGGTGATGAAAGCAATAAATTATTTTACTTCGTAGACCACATGGATTCTACCTATGGAGTTTTGATTCTCTGGTATTTCTATTTTCACTTTCCTCTCCACTTCATCATGACGGGTTTAGTTGTTACTCCACTATTGTTTATGGGTGCAACTGAGTTAAGGAAAAAGTTGGGGTTAAAGTAATTATTAGTTGATTAGATTTATTTTATTAAATCCAGTCAATTAAGGGAGCATCCTACTTTTTGACTAGACACAAACACCTAAGCTAATTGCTTGTTCGAGTAGGCTTCAGCCGTAACTATCACCCCTTTCTCACCGCTTTCATGAAACGTCAGTAAAAGTAATGAGTAATTAGTGAGAACGTATACTACCGAAGAATAGAATAGCACTGTCTTTATCCTTCATCCTGCATAATCGAGCAAAGGAATAGCTCAAATGAGAAGTGTCCTCATTCTTACAGCCAGGCTTCGGTCGAAAGTCTTCATTAGAACATTTAAGATAGTGATGTTAGCATATGAATTTTAATTAAATATTTTAGTGGGGAACACTTGTTAGTTTCAACGTCAATAAGTAAGTTGTTGGTTGAATTTAGCGGAGTTTAAGCAAATGAAGTTGTCGAGAAAGATGAACAAACTATTAACGGGTGGAACAATAGGTTTGGCGTTGGTACTAAGTGGGTTGTTTGCTAATAAACCATATCTGGTTCAAGCTACTGTTGCTCAAATAGCACAGGCTCTTTCTCCTGAAGAAGTAAATCTCCGAGCAAAACAAACTATTGTTCGTATAGACGGTGCTAGCGTTGGCTCTGGTTCTTTAATTGAGTTTTCGGACGGTGTTTATACAGTGTTGACCAACTGGCACGTAATGAAGAATCAGGGAGAATATGTTGTTAGTACAATTGATGGCAGACAACATCAGGTAGATCAAAACAGTATTAAACAACTACCAGGATTAGATTTAGCTATTCTGAAATTCACTAGCAATCAAAACTATCAAGTAGCTGAATTAGGTGATTCTGACAATCTCAATGAAGGACAAAGCGTTTATTTTGCTGGTTATCCTGGGGAATTGCGTCGAGAAGACAATCGTTATTACCGCTTCTTTTCGGCAAATTTAGTGGGTATTCTGCCAAAACCTACCGAAAATGGCTATTCTTTGGTATATAACGGCGAAGCTTTTCCTGGTATGAGTGGTGGTCCAGTATTTAACCAAAATGGTTTGGTAATTGGAGTTCATGGTGAAGCTAATGTTCATGCTTTATCTGGAGGTACTTCTAATTATGCTGTTCCAATTAACAGTTACCAAACAGCGATTGCTAATTTAAATCAACCTACTGCGGAAACCGCCCCACCAGAGGATACAGCAAATACCCCAGAAGCATCACCACCAGTAAATGATGTATCAACCCAGACAGTAGAGCCTGAAGCTTCTCCCGAAACCCAGTCACCCCCACCAGAATCGTCAGAAACAGCTAATCCTGACAATATATCTTCCGTACCTACTTTTACCCCAGATCCCCCTGTAGAAACGACTCCTGAAGCAGAAGCTACAGAGCAATCTGCGATTGCAAATGAGCCAGAAGTTACAGAAGAGTCTGCACCTGAAGAAAATAAGAAAGTTGACAACGAACCTGAAGCAGAAACAGAAACAGAAGCAGAAGAAATAGAGTCCGAAACCGTAGAAGTAAGTACCACAACTACCACTAGAAAAATTCCTCTATTTTCTAAGAAGACAGGAATTGATTATACTCCTCTAAGAGATTCACTCAAGGCAGAAAAATGGTCAGAAGCCGATCTGCAAACTTATAAATTAGTAGAACAAATAGTTCAAACCGCTAAACAAAAAAACAAGCACGTCTTTATTGAATTAAAAACCATCGCTGAATTTTCTTGTCCTGATATTAGGACGATTGATTCTCTGTGGAAAAAGTATACTGGCAATAAATTTGGCTTTAGCTCCCAGCAAGAAGTATGGCAAAGTGTCAATCAAAAGGGTGATTTCTCTACTCAAACTTGGCGCAGTTTTGCCACTCAGGTAGGCTGGAAAGAAGGAGATGTGGCTAGCGGAAGCGGTTATCTACTTTACGATCAGTTAGACTTCAATCCCAATGAAGCACCTACTGGTCATCTTCCCTGGTGGTTTGCTCTGCCAGATGAGGAACAAAAGGTAATTAAACACTTATTTACTCGCTGCAACTTCAATCCTTCTCCTCAAGAGTTAGCAGCAGAAGAGGGGGGAAAACCTGAAAAACCTGGTAAAAATAATAGTGAACAAGATAAAAAACCCAATAATGAGCCTGATATAGAAAAAACGCCCAAATAATTACTGTACAAATAAGGTATGCCTCGTCTCTTTTGATTACTGACTACTGATTTATGAAACACCATCAAACAGCTTTAAAAATTAAAACCACTGGAAAATCTCTTCACAAAATTACTAATCAAGTCGAGCAAGCTGTGGCAAAGTCTTCCGTCATGAATGGCTTATGTACAGTATTTGTACGTCATACCTCTGCATCTCTATTGATTCAAGAAAACGCCGATCCTGATGTATTAGTCGATTTAGAGAATTTCTTTGCCAAGTTAGTTCCCGAAGATGCAACACGTTATGTTCACAGTGCAGAAGGATTGGACGATATGCCTGCTCATATTCGCTCTGCTTTGACCCATACGTCCGAAAATATTCCTGTTTCTGGAGGAAGATTGGTTTTAGGTATTTGGCAAGGAATTTACCTTTGGGAACATCGGCAACGTAGTAATCAACGAGAAATTATCGTTCATGTTAGTGGAGAATAGTTAATTACCGATTACTTTGCTATGAATAATAAATTTCTCTATCACATAACTTCCTTATCAGAATGGAATGCTGCTCAAACCAAAGGAGAATATAAACCACAGGGTTTTGCTAAAGAAGGATTTATCCATTGTTCTTATCGTCATCAACTTCTAACAGTGGCGCATCGATTTTATAAAGGGCAAGATGGTCTTGTAATATTGATAATTGAATCTTCTACAATAAGTAGCAGTCTGGTAGAGGAAAATCTGGAGGGGGGAACAGAGTCCTATCCTCATCTTTACTGCCCATTACCCATTAATTCAGTAATTAAAGCAGTTGCTTTCCCCTGCAATGCTGAAGGTAGTTTTTCTCTACCTGAAGGATTAATAATATGAATTATGGTCTAGCAAACTCTTATCTTAATTACGATCGCTCCTGTGATCCGATCGCTTTCCATGCACAAAGTAAAGTCCTGTGGTGTCATCTGTTTTACTCGAACTAAACAACCGTCATTTTTATTGATGAAGCGATCGCATCGTTACGATTTGCCCAAGGGTCATATCGAGCCAGGAGAAACAGAACTACAGTGTGCTTTGAGGGAGTTGTGGGAGGAAACAGGAATTAGCAGTAGGCAAATTTGCTTGGAGCTAGATTTTCGCTTTAGAACGATCTATTATCCTCGTTATCGGCGGTATGATGGACAGAAGGTTGAAAAATCTTTGGTGATTTTTTTTGGTTGGGTAAGCGAAGAGTTGGAAATTGTAATGACGGAACATAGTTCATCGGAATGGGTCAAGTGGAATCCTCCCCATCATTTTCGTAACCGAATTATTGATGAATTGTTGTTGACAGTGGATCGGAAATTAATCGTTAAGAGTTAACTTAGTGGATGAAGATATTTGGTATCAGGAAGGACAAGCAAGGTTTCAAGTAGGTAGTGCTTTTTATAATCCCGACAGTAAATTTGTCCGTGACTTGGGCATTTTAGCTGCAACTGTGCAAAAGCAGGATATCGGCAGTTTGAGAGTTTTAGATGCTTTGGGTGGTTGCGGTGTTCGCAGTTTGCGTTATCTGCAAGAAGCTGAGGCTGATTATGTTTGGCTTAACGAAGGAAATCCCGACTGTAGTCCTATCATACGAAAAAACTTAGCATCTAAAAATTATAGCGATTGCTGTTATATTACTCATCAGGATGCCCATCGAGTTTTTTTTGACTGCTACGATTCCTCTGACTATTACGATTTAGTAGATGTGGACTGTTTTGGTAGTGCTGTCCCCTATCTCAACACAATGTTATGGGCGACCAAGATTAGTGGTTTGATGTATCTTACTAGTACTGATGGAAGAACCTTGACAGGACATCCTCCCCAAAAAAGTGTCCAAACTTACGGCGCGATCGCTCGTTCTCATCCTGCAAGACACGAACAGGCTTTGAGATTGTTGATTGGTGCGACTCAACAACAAGCAGCTACTAAAGGATTGGGAATTGAACCAGTATTTTCCTTGTTTACGAAAAAAACTTACCGTTTAATGATGCGTTTGGTATCAAAACCTACCGCAACTGAAGCTAACTATGGTTTCCTTTGTTATTGTCATCACTGTGGCGATTATCAAACTATATCCTGGCGCAAGTTGAATCAAATTGACTGTAGCTGCAATGATCCCAATGTTACCGTTAGTGGTGCAATGTGGTTGGGAAACCTGCACGATCCTGAATTGATACAGCGTTATATTGCTTTAGCTAAACAATGGAAATGGCAAAAAATAGTAAACTTGCTAACCATCATGGCAGGAGAAATAGACTTACCACCATACTTTTATACCCTTAGAGAAATTGGTAAGTTTGGCAAACTAGATTTACCAAAGCGATCGCATTTAATTCAGACATTACAAGAACAAGGCTACCAAGCAGCAGCCACCCATATCAATCCTCAAGCCATTAAAACCAATGCGACGATGGAATCAATTATCAATTGTCAATAAACAAACTTATTACAGACGAACATCAAGCAAAGACAAGGCTTGCCTTGTCTCTAATCAACCAACTCGCCTGTAATACTAAAGGAGCGAATCTCATGAATCTTGACTTTGACAGTTTTGCCCTTCAAATCCTCAATTTTTCCAGGGAAGAAAGTAAGACGGTTTGTTCTTGTTCGACCCAACATTTGACTGGGATCTTTAGTATTTTGAGCTTCGACTAAAACCTCAACTTCTTGTCCCAAATATCTTTTAGAACAAGCTTCAGCAGAAACATGAACCAGACGATTTAATCTTTGCAGGCGATCGCTTTTTACTTCTTCGCTTAATTGATTTTCCCACAAAGCAGCAGGGGTTGCAGGACGAGGAGAATAAGCAGCGGTGTTGACTAAATCAAATCCAATATCCTCAATCAACTTAAGAGTATTTTGAAATTGTTCTTCTGTTTCCCCAGGAAAACCCACAATTGCATCGGCGGTAATAGAAGCATCAGGCATATACTCTCGAATTGTTTTAATAATACGACGATATTTTTCGTGAGTGTAACCCCGTTTCATCGCCTTGAGAACATCGTTATCCCCTGATTGAAAAGGAATATGAAAATGTTCGCAAACATTGGGTAATTCCTTACAGGCTTTAATCAATCTTTCGGTGAAGTAGCGAGGATGACTAGTGGCAAAGCGAATCCGTTCTACATTGGGGATATCGTGGACGTAATACAGCAGATCGGTCAGGGTATGCTTATGTCTGCCTTCTGGGGTGCTACCAGGCAAATCTCTGCCGTAAGCGTCGATATTTTGCCCCAATAGGGTAATTTCTTTGTATCCTTGATTGCCCAACTCCTCCATTTCTGCCCGAATTGCTTCAGGAGTACGAGACTGTTCTACGCCTCTTACATTAGGTACAACACAATAACTACATCTTTCATTGCAGCCATAAATAATGTTTACCCAAGCACTAACATCACTATCGCGACGAGGTTTGGTAATATCTTCAACTATATGAATTGGTTCTGTCGCTACTACTTGATTACCATCAAATACCTGGGTTAATAAGTCTTCTAAACGATTTGCGTGTTGAGGACCCATCACCAAATCCAATTCTGGAACACGACGCAGTAATTGTTCTCCTTCTTGCTGTGCCACGCATCCTGCAACAATTAAGGTAAGATCTGGCTGTTGATGTTTGCGCTTTGCCTGTCTACCTAAGTAAGAATAGACTTTTTGTTCTGCATTATCTCTAATAGTACAGGTATTGTAGAGAATTAAATCCGCTAGAAACGGGTCTTCTGAAGCTTCATATCCCATCTTTTCTAGTACGCCAGCCATACGCTCAGAATCAGCTTTGTTCATCTGGCAACCGAAAGTGGTTATATTGTATTTTTTGCTGGAGTTTTTCATAAGAAATCAACAATAGTTATACCGATTTAATTAATGTTTGCAACAGATCGTATTTGAGTAAGGGCGAACGGCAGTTCGCCCTCTACTAAATGTGTCGCTGATACTCAATCTTGATTTATTTTATACGTTTAGTGTGGATCGATAATAATCGGATTTATTGATTTTGAGCTTACCGCTATGTTCGTTTAATTATCACTTAGCCGATATACCTCTTCAGCAACCCGTTTTAGCCTACGTAGTTGAGCCTGCATATCTTTTTTGGTAAAACTAGCAGCAAAGGTGTTAAACCCCCAATTAACCACAGGATTAGGGATTTCAAATTCAAAACGGTTAAGCAAAAAAGTACCATCGTCAGTCGGCTGACATTCCCAGCGATCGCGACCTTTAAAAAAACCATCAAATTCCCAGACGATTAAACCAGGTTCTCTTTGGGCTACAATACTTCTGAGACTTGGTTGTAACAAAGGAATCTTAATCGTAAATCGACTTAAGCTGTTAACGCTAGTACTCCAAGTACCAATAGGTTCGCATCTTAACATCGGATTTAGCCAACGGTGCATTAATTTTAAATCCGTCAGACATTCTTCAGTAATTACAGCACTAGCTTTTATCCTAATCGATTGTTCAAAAAATTGAAGCGATGACATTATAGTTTTTTTGGATATGAAATTAAAGGTAAAGAAGAATACAGTTATCAACTTTATAAATATACACGATCTATATTTAATGTTTTTTTAACATTTGAAAAATTGCTATACCTCAATTGTTTTTTATGAAACATTACTTGTTACATGATTAAAAATAGAAAAGCAAAGCAAAAACCTTCTCGTAGTAAGAAAAAGTAACGATCTTATTTCTTTTATCCCAGGGAAAAGTAGTATTTATAAAACTTGAAAGAAGCAAAAGAATATTAAGTTTAAACTAAGCATATTTGCTGAAAAGAAGCGAAGATTATTAACTTTTTGAGCAGATCGAAATTAATTTGGCATAATTATCGCAGAAAAATGTATTTGACGACCACGAATAACAAGACATCTGTATCATTTATCGCTAATATCAATTGCGGGAATATTCAGATGAATTAAAACTAAAGAACATGACACAAATAATTAGTAATATTTCGTCACTAGATCCTTTGCTCTTAGCACAGGCTAATCCAATACAGCAGCTCCAAACTCAATTAGGGGTAGATGTTTGGAGCTTTGTAAAAGCTCTTCTCATCTTCATTGCAGGCTGGATTATTGCCATAGTTGTTAAGGGTATTGTCAAGAAAATACTCAACAGCACTGATATAGACAATAAGCTTGCTGCTGCTGTTACTGGACAAAGAGGGGGAGATTCCATCCCCATTGAAAGTTGGATTGCCAGCTTATTCTTCTGGCTAATTATTTTGTTTGCGGTCATAGCTGCATTAAATGCGCTCGATCTTCAAGCAGTATCAGCCCCTTTAAATACTCTTCTAAACCAGATAACGGGCTTTATTCCCAAAATTCTGGGCGCCGCTTTCTTATTAGGTATTGCCTGGGTAGTAGCTACTATAGTAAAAACTATCGTTACTAGAGGGCTAGGAGCTTTAAATATCGAGCAACGTCTGGGTTTGGATTCAGGAGAGTCAGCTAGTTTCTCTCTAACTGAAACTTTGGGTAACGCTTTATACTGGTTTATTTTTCTGCTGTTTTTACCAGCAGTACTAAATGCACTACAGCTAAACGGAACTCTTGAGCCAATTCAAGGAATGCTCGATGAAGTTTTGGCAATGTTACCCAATATTTTGGGTGCAATCATTATTGGAGCAGTATTCTGGTTCGTAGCTAACATTGTTAAACGCATTGTTACTAACCTCTTGGCTGCTACTGGCATAGACAACATTGGACGCAAATTTGGTATGGGTGGAGGTGCTAGCAAGCAGTCTCTTTCTTCCATTATTGGTACAGTCGTTTTTGTACTAATCCTAATCCCTGGTATTATCTCGGCATTAGAACAGTTACAGATCCGCGCTATATCTGAACCTGCAACCGATATGCTCAATCAAGTCTTAGACTTGATACCTAAAATATTTGCAGCAGCAGTGGTATTAGGACTCTTCTATGTTGCATCTCAGTTTGTAGCGGAATTTGTCACCAACATCCTAACCAACATTGGTTTCAATAACCTGTTGCAGTGGTTAGGCATTTCTTCGTCAGAGCCTGGCACTAGCACTACCCCTAGAGAATCAGGTTTAGAACCTATCGATCTTGGAATGGCTTCCGAACAGCCCACCATGATTCAAACAGAGCCTACTGTTGGTTCAAAAACTCCTTCAGAGTTAGTTGGTATTTTATGCCAAGTTGGAATCATGTTAGTTGCTACTTTAACCGCAGTAGACATACTAAGAATTCCAGCCCTGCAAGAAGTTGTTGCTGTAATTTTAGCGATCGCAGCTCAAGTCTTAATTGGTGTAATTGTCTTTGCTATTGGTTTGTACCTAGCTAATCTAGCTTTCAACCTTATTCTTGCTTCAGGAACTACTCAATCTCGTTTCCTAGCACAGTCTGCTAGAGTAGCGATTTTGACTTTGGTTGGTGCTATGGCTCTAAACCGTATGGGTATTGCGCCAAACATTGTTAACCTAGCCTTCGGCTTAATCCTTGGTGGAATTGCCGTGGCGATCGCCTTAGCCTTCGGTTTAGGTGGTAGAGAGGTAGCTAAAGAGGAATTGAGATCTTGGGTCAAGTCCTTTAAAGGTCAATAAAAATTGACACCGTTTGACTTAATCGGCTTATTTTAGTTACTTTGACTTCCAGTAAATAAATACTGGAAGTTTTTTATTGTCTTCTCACTGTCTCAACTAATTGTTCCACTCAAGGGAGAACTGGCACTAGCATACTGTTTAACAGGGATTCTGCCAGATAGATAGGCAATGCGTCCTGCGACCGCTGCCATGCCCATGGCTCTTGCCATAGCAGCAGGGTTTTGAGCCAAAGCGATCGCGCTATTAACCAGCAGTGCATCTGCCCCCATTTCCATCCCTAAAGCTGCCTCACTGGGTGTACCAATACCAGCATCGACAACTACAGGAATATTAGCTTCCTCAATAATGATGCTGATGTTAGCAGCGTTGTTTATTCCCTGTCCCGAACCGATAGGCGAACCCAAAGGCATTACGGTGGCACAACCTACTTCTTCTAAACGCCTTGCCAAGATGGGATCGGCATTGATGTAGGGTAATACAGCAAAACCTTCTTTAACTAGCTTTTCTGCTGCTTCTAGTGTGCCGATGGGGTCTGGTAAGAGATACTTAGCATCAGGAATTACTTCTAGCTTAATAAAATTGTTGTCTTCCTGTCCGAGAAGTTTTGCCATTTCTCTACCCAAACGAGCAACCCGAATTGCTTCTTCGGCTGTTTTACAACCTGCTGTATTTGGTAGCATCCAAATTTTGCTCCAGTCTAACGCTTCGGCTAATCCTTCATGTCCAGGGGCTTTGGTTTGCACTCTTCTAACCGCAACGGTAACAATTTCACAGCCACTAGCTGCCACACTCTGCTGCATCGCCTCCATGCTGGGATATTTTCCCGTCCCTGTCATCAGACGAGAATTAAAAGTCTTTCCTGCAATAGTCAGCTTGTCCGTATCTTCAATTACTACTCGATCGCTCAACCAAGAAGTTGAGGAGGGGGGTAATGGTGCTTGGGGGTTTGATTCTATTTGAAGAGGAAGTTTGGGCGAACTGCTGCTAATAGATGTCATGTTTCTTACTTGATGAAAACGTTGATAACTAAATTCTGCTAAAAGAGGGTCAGATTTTTGTTCTAAGATTAAATCTGCCATCAAAGAGGCGGTAATCGGTGCGAGGAGAATACCATTGCGATGATGTCCCGTAGCCAAAAATAGATTATCACAGGCACTACGACCCATGATAGGTAACTCATCGGGAGTACCAGGACGAAAACCCCACCATAATTCTTCAATTTGCCAGTCAGCAGCAGCAGGATAGAGTTGGGTGGTTTTGTCTAATAGGTTTTGAATTCCTTGAGGAGTATTGAAAGGAGTCCAGTCTACATCTTCTACTGTTGCTCCAACTATCAATCTGCCGTCTTGTCTGGGTACGAGATAAACACCCTCTCCATACAAAACTCGCTGTAGGGGGTAGGGCTGATGTAACCTTTGGGGCATTTTAAGCGACAGCATTTGCCCCTTTACAGGACGCACTGGTAAAGGCTGAAGTTGACCAGACCACGAACCCGCAGCCAGAACATATTGTTCTGCTTCCAACAAGCCTATGTCAGTCAGAACTCCGTTGACCTTGCCCTGTTTTTGTTGGATGGCTTTAACAGTTACCCCTTCTTTGATTTCTACACCCAAAGTTTGAGTAGCCTGTAAAAGCGATCGCATTAGGCATCGATTATCTACCTGTCCGTCTTCGGGATACCACCAGCTACCCACTACGCGATCGCTCAATCCTGGTTCGTATAGTTTGGTTGTCTGTCGATCCAGCCAAACTGCATTGTCACTTTCGACAATTGATTCTGGCAGACTATAAACGGGAGCAAGGATACCACAGGGTAAATATCCCGTGTCTATCCCCGTCAATTCTTCCAGCTTTTGCGTCCACTCTGGATAAAGCCAGCGCGATCGTAGGCATAGCTCTAACATCGGCTTGGAGGTCAATTTCTCCGCCATTGGCGCGAGCATTCCTGCTGCTGCATTTCCCGCAGCCTGAACAAAGTCCTTACTGATGACAGTGACTTTTGCTCCCTGACGTTTTAATTCGATGGCGATCGCCAAACCCATTACGCCACCGCCAACAATCAGAATATCTCTTGTTGTTTTCATACCTTTTTTTATTGACCCCCAACCCTATAACTTTAACGTAAGCTCTGAGAATATTTGCCCAGGTTAAATCACATCAAGAAACATGACCAATTGTTGCCTTGATATTAATCGATGTAACTGCTGGTATTTCAATCACTATCCTTGTTGTGTAGTGGTAACTTGAAATATTATCTTAAACCCAAACCATGAAATATTTCTTAAACATAAAGTGCTATAAAAACAGCTTATATTAAAAGATTTATTCCCATAATAAAAAAGGCTAATACTATTTTTCACTAGATTTAAGACAAAACATTTAATTAAATATGGATTTTTTTGGCACTGTTTTAGATGATGTACTTGAGGGTCAAGAAACTGATGATTTTCTAATGGGTGATGTTGGCAATGATTCCCTGATTGGTGGCGCA
The DNA here is from genome assembly GCA_963799375.1 of uncultured cyanobacterium. Taxonomy (GTDB): domain Bacteria; phylum Cyanobacteriota; class Cyanobacteriia; order Cyanobacteriales; family Xenococcaceae; genus Waterburya. The sequence continues at coordinate 292,236 of CAWCWY010000001.1, read as the reverse complement.
GGTAACGATCGCCTAGTCGGTGGTAACGTGAGTTTTTCTATTGGCGGTAGAGATACCCTCGAAGGCGGTATTGGGGATGATGGATATGTAATCAGTCTCGATGGTGGGGGAGGAAGTCAAATTGAAGATGTGGCAGGAACTGATGTTGTTTTAATTTTTGCTGAAAATACCAATTTAACTGAATTAAATACTCCAGAATCTTTCGCTGATGATTCTCTTTATGGTAATGCTGCTATTACTCTATCTCTTCCCCAGGCTGGTATTATCGGCTTAGAAAAGTCTGGAACAGATTTAATTGTTGACATCGATCGCAATGGTATAGCTGAAGCAGACACCGACCTGACTATAATTGATTTTTTTGATGAACAAGGACAGTTGGGTACAGGATCGATTGAATTAATTAATAATATTACCAATACTCAGGATATTGTCGATTTATTGTCCGATAGTCTGACAAATTCCAATTTAGCCGACCTAACTGGAACAGAGGGGAACGACCTTATTGATGGCACAGCAAACGATGATTTTATTGAAGGTGGTGCGGGAGACGATAGCCTTAATGGTTTTGAAGGAGATGACTTGTTGTTTGGCGGTGCTGGAAATGATTTTCTTACTTACGGTACATTTGGTGCAAGCCCAGGCTCTATCAACGGTAGAGACACTTTACAGGGAGGAGATGGTGACGATAATTATACCGTTTCCTTAAATTCTGGAGGAGGGGTAATAATTGAAGATACATCAGGTCTTGACCTTGTAGGTCTGGTAGCAGAAAATACCGATGTAGACAGCTTGGCGAGTGGCTTAGTTGATTATTCCGATCCTTCTCTATATGGTGATGCTGCTGTTGAATTATCTCTTCCTCAACCTGGCATTATCGGTTTGAAAAAGTCTGGAACAGATTTAATTATTGATATTAATCGCAATGGTATAGCTGAAACGGAAAATGACCTAACTATTGTTAACTTTTTCGCTCGACAAGAAGAATTAACCACAGGTTCGATTGAAGGAATTAATAATATTATTGATTCTCAAGATATTATTGACTTTTTCAACAACTCTCAAGAAGCTACCATCAACGAAGAGGCAACAGTATACAGATTTTTCAATAATGATACGGGAGTTCATTTTTATACATCTGATGCTGTAGAAAGAAATGCTGTTCAAGAATTGAGCAACTTTAGTTTTGAAGGTGCATCTTACAAGAGTATAGATCCCTTAATTGGTGGAAGCGTCCCTGTATATCGTTTCTTAAATCAAGAAACAGGAGTTCACCTGTATACCGTGTCTGAAGTGGAGCGAGAAGCTACAGAAAGTTTGAGCAACTATAGTTTTGAAGGTGAAGCATTTTTTGCTTATGCCACTGAAGCTGAAGGTTCAATTCCTATTTATCGCTTTTTTAATTCCAATACAGGAGCGCATTTTTATACTCCTTCTGTGGTGGAAAGAGACAGTGTGGCAGAATTGCCAGATTTCCAATCTGAAGGAATCGCTTACTATGCCCTACCTAGCTTTACAGAGATGGATAACCTGCTTTAGTAATTGAATAACTCAACGTTTAGCAATAAAAATATTTAGCAGCAAAAAGTTCTATATAATAGAATGCTTACAGTATAAAGCTGACCTTAAACATATAGGCAGCGATAACTTCGTTAAGCTTCGCTAACTCGCTTTTCTTATAACCATGCTTAATCCAAATTTGGAAGCAATCGAACTTAATAAAGATGAGTATCAAAGATACTCGCGGCATATTATCCTCCCAGAAGTAGGATTAGAAGGTCAAAAACGCCTAAAGGCAGCCAGTGTTCTCTGTATTGGTAGTGGTGGTCTTGGTTCTCCTCTTTTGCTATATCTTGCAGCAGCAGGTGTTGGCAGGATTGGTTTGGTAGACTTTGATATTGTTGACAGTTCCAATTTGCAACGTCAGATTATTCATAGTGAATCATGGGTAGGCAAACCAAAAATTGAGTCTGCTAAAGACCGTATTCACAGTATCAATCCCCATTGTCAGGTAGATTTATACGAAACTGCCATTAGTTCGGAAAATGCTTTAGATATCCTCGCTCCCTATGACGTAGTTGTTGATGGGACTGATAATTTTCCTACTCGTTATTTAACTAATGATGCCTGTGTATTGTTAGACAAGCCTAACGTTTATGGCTCTATTTTCCGTTTTGAAGGACAGGCTACAGTTTTTAATTATCAAGGTGGTCCTAACTATAGAGATCTTTATCCCGAACCACCACCACCAGGAATGGTTCCTTCTTGTGCAGAAGGAGGGGTATTGGGGGTTCTCTGTGGCATCATAGGTACAATTCAAGCAACAGAAGCCATTAAAATCATTTTGGGTGCAGAAAATACCCTTAGTGGTAGACTGCTACTTTACAATGCTTGGGATATGAAATTCCGCGAGTTGAAATTGCGACCTAATCCAGAACGTCCCGTAATTGAAAAACTAATTGATTACCAAGAGTTTTGTGGTATACCACAAGCAGCAGCAGCAGAAGCAGAAGCAGGAAATATGATCGCAGAAATGTCGGTTCAAGACTTAAAGCAACTTATGGACAGCGGTAAAAAAGACTATGTCTTGTTGGATGTCCGCAACCCTAACGAATACGAAATTGCTAAAATTGACGGTTCAGTATTAATACCTTTATCAGAATTAGAAGACGGTAGCGGAATTAGTAAAGTCAAAGAATTAGTTAATGGTCATCGTCTTATCGCTCATTGTAAACTAGGCGGGCGATCGGCAAAAGCTCTAAATATCCTCAAAGAAGCAGGAATTGAAGGCACAAACGTTAAAGGTGGAATTGCTGCTTGGAGTCAAGAGATTGATTCGAGTATTCCCCAGTATTAATTAAATAATCAAAAATTATTGAATCAGTAGTTAGTAGTCGTTTTTGATGCTAGCTACTGTTTTTTTGTGGCTATAAACTTTTCAACTTCTATCAAAATTCTTATTGCTTATTACTTACGAACAATTTATTTGACTGTCCTAAGAGATCGCGGTATTACGAACATCTATCTAACTTTATACATCTATGTGAGATTGTAACAATTCATAATTACCTTTTTAAGAGAATTGGGATACAAAAAACTTCAAAGCCAGCACGTAAATTTCTCAAACATAGTAAATTTCAGAAACAAAATAAATATTAGTTGTTCAAATTAAAAGAGTGAGATTACTATAAGGAGAAAACAATCAAATAATATTGACGAATATTTTTGCATACAATGGGCTTGTTATAACGTATTTAAAAATGCTTGCAAAATTAACGATTTTTTTATTTAAATACATCAAATCAAGCATTTCCCAGAAGAAAACTAACCATCAACGATATTAAAGCCAGTGAACTATTTAATTTTAACTATTGCAGGGATATCCATCGCCATTGGTGTTTTTATCGGAGCATTAATAGTTTGGTTTATTTACTTTTGGCGACGGCGAGAAATCATCGATAGTCTAATGAAGCCAGAGGATTTAGTCGGGCTTTGTGGTGTTGTTGAGCTTCCTTTTGATGCTGATAGTAAAGGCAAAATACGAGTTGATGTCAAAGGTTCAATGGTGGATTTATTAGCCCTAACTGATGATAGCCAAGGATTACAGGTAGGCGATCGCGTTTTAATTATTCAAATGCAAAGCAATAAAGTTTGGGTAACGCGCCACGACTCTTAAATAAGTAATAAGTAATAAGTATTTATTTCTACTTACGTTTATCAGAGAAGTTTTGTTATGTGTCTTGGTTATTGCATAACAAGCAACATCAAGCAATATAAATCGATTAGTTGAATATATAGAACAAATAATTATGGAAACACAAAAAAATATAAACAATATTGAGGTGCAAGAAACCATAGTTGCACAACTTCCTCAAGTAAAACGGGATGCCGATGCTAACAGTCTTTTATACACCTTTCTGCCCATATCCTTGGGAATATTCGGCACAGTACTACTAATTTGGTTTCTCAACTCCTTTTTATGTGTGTGCAAACCAAACGAAGTAGTCATCCTTTCGGGTAGAAAACGTAAAACTAAAAGTGGTCAAGAAATAGGCTATCGAGTACTTACAGGGGGGAGAGGAATTCGTATTCCTATCTTAGAAACCATCAAACGCATCGATGTTACGACTATGCCCGTACCTGTAAAAGTAACTAATGCCTACGCTAAGGGTGGCACGCCCTTAGATATTCAAGCGATCGCTAATGTGAAGATATCTAGCGATCCCCAGGTAGTGGGAAATGCGATCGAACGTTTTTTGGATCAGGATCGTAAAGAAATTATCCGCGTAGCCAGAGAAACCTTAGAAGGTAATTTGCGGGGGGTTGTAGCTACTCTAACTCCCGAACAGTTAAATGAAAACCGCCTACAGTTTTCTCAGCGTATTGCATCTGATGTTAGTCGAGATTTGAATAAACTAGGTTTGCAGTTGGATATTCTCAAAATTCAAACCATATCTGATGATGTAGACTATCTTAATTCTTTGGGACGAAGACAGATTGCTTTAGTGATTAAAAACGCTGAAATTGCCGAATCAAATGCCCTCACCGAAGCCGAACAAATAGAAGCTCAACGTGAAGAAGAGACTGCCGTAGCCGTTACTCAAGATCGTATTATCATTCAAGACAAGGAAAATGAACTACGAAAAATTACTGCCCAATTAGAACAAGAAGCGCGATCCGAAGAAGAACGCACTACCGCAGCAGCTTTAGAGGCTGAAGCCAAAGCACAACAGCAGCTACAGACAGTCAGGGCGCAGCTAGAAAGATTACGACTAGAAGCAGATCGAGTATTACCCGCCGAGGCAGATCGAGTAGCAAAAGGTTTATTAGCTAGAGGAGATGCAGCAGCATTGAAAGAAAATGCCGAAGCAGCAGCTTTAGTCAACAAAATGTTGGGGGAAGTATGGCAGTCAACGGGTGAAGATGCCAAAGAATTGTTCCTAATCCAACAGCTAGAAACTGTATTAGGGGAAGCAGTAGCCATACCTGAAAGACTCAAGCTAGGAAAAGTAAACGTGATTGACAACGGTGATGGAAAATCTTTAGCCAGCTTAGTAAATGTCTATCCCGAAATCGTCGCACAGTTTCTTAACAGTGTTAATGACACCTTGGGTATAGATGTAATTGGCACTTTGAATTCTAAAAGTAATAAGTAATAAGTGGGAATTAAAACAATGGAAATTATTGCAGTTTTATTAGGAATTTGTGGTTTAGGCACATCGGCAGGATGGCTCATGATTAAAAATTATTATTATATTTGTCAGCCAAGCGAGATTTTAATCTTTGCAGGTACAAAGACTCGAACTCATGATGGAAAAGAAGTTGGCTATCGCCTAGTTAAAGGCGGAAGCAGTATTAGAACTCCCATGTTGGAAAAAGCCTTCCGCATGGATCTAACCAACATGATTATCGAGTTAAAAGTAGCCAATGCCTATAGTAAGGGTGGTATTCCTCTAACGGTAGAAGGAGTCGCCAATATTAAGATAGCGGGGGAAGAACCTACTATTCATAATGCGATCGAAAGGCTGTTGGGCAAAAGCCGTCAGCAAATTGAAACATTAGCCAAACAAACTTTAGAGGGAAATCTTCGAGGAGTGTTAGCTAGTCTTACACCAGAACAAGTTAATGAAGATAAAATTGCTTTTGCTAAAAGTTTATTGGATGAAGCGGAAGACGACTTAGAAAAACTTGGTTTAGTTTTAGACAACCTGCAAATTCAAAATATCTCCGATGAAGTACATTACCTTAATTCAATTGGACGACAACAACAGGCAGAACTATTGCGAGATGCCCGCATAGCAGAGGCTACTGCAAAATCAGAGTCTACTATTCAAGATTCCGCCAATAAAAAATCTACTTCTTTAAGGCAAATTAATCGAGATCTAGAAATTGCTAAAGTTGAAGCCGAACAAAGGATAAGAGATGCTGTCACCAAAAGAGATGCCCTTGTAGCTGAAGCCGAAGCTGAAGTTGTGGCAAAAGTAGTCAAAGCCCAAGCCGAACTCGCAGTACAAAATGAACGTATAAAGCAAGTTAAACAACAGCTACAGGCAGATATAGTTGCGCCAGCCGAAGCTGAATGTAAAAGAGCGATCGCCAGAGCCAAAGGCGATGCTGCCAGTATCATTGAAGATGGTAAAGCCCAGGCAGAAGGTACGCAACGTCTGGCTGAGTCTTGGAAAGCAGCAGGGGCAGATGCTAAAGATATTTTCCTCTTCCAAAAATTAGAAACTTTAATGAAAATGATGGCTACGGGTGTACCTAATGTGGAAGTAGAAAGCCTCACCGTAATTGATGGCAAAGATGGCGGAAAAGCAACTCAGATTGCCTCTTTTGTGGAACAATTGCAGCAAGCTACAGGAATTGATGTAGCGCAGGTAGCCAACAACTTAACTGGCAGCAATGGTGTGGCTGAACCATTCAAGAAAATAGAATTAACTGAATCTCAAGAATTGTAGTTATTCAAACCCAATCTAACTGTACAAAATAACTGCGATCGCCAGATTTACTAATAAATCTAGCGATCTTTTTCAGTTTTAAATTAAAAGGAATAGAAGTAGTAATATATTTTTGAACATAAATACCAATATCGGGAGCAAGATAATTAGCAGCCAAAGTTGCTAATCCCATGCCGAAAAACTGATGAATTGGTTCTCTAGGTAAACTGAAATGTGCCGTCATAGTCATTCCTGCGGTGAGTAACATTGCTACCGAAGAATTTGTTCCACAACGGGGATGTAGTGCCAGATCCCATTCCCCTTTTTGTAAACGATTTAAAGCAGAATTCACCGCTCTTTTTAATTGAAGAGGATTAATCTCACCATAAAGATAAAATCCTTTTTCTGTCGATAATCCACCAATAGTCTCATTATCTGTAGATAAATAGCTAGAAGATAATTTATCCTTACTCAATCCTGTTAAATCGCTCAACATCCACACGGTAGCGTGTTCTAAAGCGTGTACCTGTCGAATCATCAAAAACTCTCTCAAACCAGGAATAAAGCCTAGCTGTTTAACAAGTTCAGAGTCTCGAACAGGATCGACATAGGGAAAATCAAATCCTGAATTGGAATAGATGGCATCGTTCATAATTATTAAAAGGCGATCGCTTTAATAGATGCAGCAATGGTCAAACAGTATCCTTTGAGTTAAGGCTACTGATGAAGTTTTTGAGTTTTATTATTTTATCGCGTGTTTTGAGGGCGATGGTGACAAGATATACCCGCTTAAGTCTTATTCTACATATATCGTAGTTTTTTGTAGCCTACAACAAGATGTTTATTATTTGTTTGTTATTGAGTCTTAGATAAATCAATGAACTTTACTAATAAAACGATTATCATTACTGGAGCTTCTAGCGGTATAGGAGAAGCCTTAGCGATTAAATTAGCAAAAGAAAAAGCAAACTTAGTTTTGGCAGCTAGAAATAAATCTAATTTAGATGTAGTTGCTCAAAAATGCACAGAAATAGGAAGCAAGGTAATTACTGTCCCCACTGATGTTACTAATCCTACAGCTTGTCAAAAGTTAATAAAAGAAGCTGTAACCGCTTTTGGAGCGATCGATTGTTTGATTAATAATGCAGGAATGACCATGTGGACAAGATTCGATCGCGTAGAAGATCTAACCTTATTTGACAGAATAATGCAGGTTAACTATCTCGGCTCGGTTTATTGTACCCACTACGCTTTACCTTACCTGAAAAAGTCAGGTGGTTTATTAGTAGCGGTTTCTTCCTTAACAGGCAAAACTGGTGTCCCCACTCGTAGCGGATATGCAGCTAGCAAACACGCTTTACAAGGTTTTTTTGATTCTTTGCGAATTGAATTAAAAGACACGGGGGTAGATGTTTTGGTTGTTTCTCCTGGTTTTGTGGCGACAGATATTCGTCAGCACGTTATTGGTTCAGCAGGAAATCCGATTGAAGCAACTTTGAGTAATGAACAACAAAATGTCATGTCAACCGAAAAATGCGCCAATCTAATTATTAGAGCCATGAAACAGCGTAAAAGAGAATTAATCATGACTTTAAAAGGAAAGCTGGGACTTTGGTTAAAATTATTAGCACCCAATTTAGTAGATGCGATCGCAGCTAATGCGATTAAGTCTCAGCAGAATAGAAATGAGTCCTAAAGGAAGATGCGGTGACACCTTTCTCGCTACGCATATAATCAAGAGTTTAATTTAATGTCGGATATTGCTTTTACCAAACGGTCATTTTCCTCTGGTAAACGAACTGCAATCCGAAAATAGCGATCGCCCAATTCAGGAAAACTAATACAGTCTCGAATTACAATTTGATATTGCGTTAATAATTTTTCTTGCAGTTGAGTTGCAGAAGTATCAGTTTTAACTAATAAATAATTAGCTGCACCCTCAAAAGGTTGCAATCCTGGAATAGCCTGTAGTTGCTCGTATAATCGCGATCGCGCCGATTCCAACCAATTCCACGTTTGCTGCTGAAATTCTTTGTCTTGAATTGCTGCAATAGTTGCTGCTGCTGCTAAAGCATTAACTGACCAAGGATCGCGCCATTTATACCATCGCTGTAATCTTTCTGGATGGGCGATCGCATAGCCAATACGTAGTCCAGGCATACTATAAAACTTAGTCAGAGATCTCAAAACAACCAAATTAGGATATTGTTTCACCATCGGAATCAGGCTTTGCTCCTGAGCGGGCGTTAAAAAGTCCATAAAGGCTTCATCAATCACCACTAGGTTGAATTTATCTAAATACGGCAATATCTCCTCTTTCGTCCATAATTTGCCCGTTGGATTGTGAGGATTGTTTAGCAGTAATCCCGATTGAGAATGTGGGATTAGAAGGTATCGGATACGGTAGGGGCGATTCGCGAACTACGCCCTTACTGAGATTTGGGGTATTAAGCCTAGAATCAAAGGACAAGAAATAATGTTGGCATCAAATGTATTTAATGCCCTGGCATAATCGCTAAAGGCGGGGGTAATTAAATATGTAAAATTTTGTTGTGCTAACTCCCTTCCTGCCCAAGTTAGTAGTTCAGCCGAACCATTTCCAGGCAAAACAAACTCAGGATCGATTTGATGATGTTGCGCCAGATGCGATCGCAATTGAGGATAGTTTGGATCGGGATACGCCGTCAACTTGTCAGTACTGTTAACAATAGCAGCGATCGCGCTTTGAGGAGTACCCAGGGGGTTAATGCTGGCAGAAAAATCCGTTAAAGCAGAAATCGGACAACCAGCAATTGTGGCTGCCCAATTCAAATTTCCACCGTGGAGTGGTCTGTTCAAAATCAGCTAACTGAATCTCAAACTATTTTTTAGGTGCTACTTTTTCTTTAAATAGCTTACCTGCGGAGAATGCAGGAACTTTAGTAGCAGGAATGGACATTTTTTCTCCAGTCTTAGGATTACGTCCCTCTCTTTCTTTGCGATCGCGACGTTCAAATGAGCCAAAACCAACTAGAGTCACTTTATCTCCTTCAGATACAGCTTCCATAATGGTTTCAATAGCAGCAGATAATACAGCATCAGCTTGTTTTTTAGTTACAGTCGCTTTTTGAGAAATGCGATCGACTAGTTCACCTTTATTCATTTTTTTTGGTCTCCTTCTTGTGTTTATTTGTGGCTTGTGTGTATTTTGTTTTCGATCAATAAGAACGAAGAATTGAAAAATTATTTAACCAGCCTAATTTATAGCATCTGAGTTACAAAAACCCACAACATTTTTTATAGACTATGTTCTTCTTCAACAGTCACATAATTTGTGACTGCCTTATTCTAAGCTCTACATGACTAATATGGATCGTCGAAAGCGTTAATTTATATAGATTTCAACAAGTTTTTCGATTTCAACCACCAAAATTAAGCCACAAAACAAGCTAAAAACCATCGCTGCCTATAGCATCAATCCCTTGTTTGTTAAGCATTTCACGGCTTTCTTTGCTAGGAGAAAAGTTACTTGCCAACCCTGCATCCTCTTCAACAATTTCAGGAGTTAACAAAACTATTACTTCCGCTCTTTCACTAGCTTTATCGGTACTTCTAAATAAAGAACCCAATAAAGGAATATCACCCAAAATAGGTACTTTAGAAACAGTAGTTCTTTCTTGGTCTTGAATAATACCTGACAATATAAGAGTCTGACCATCTCGCAGACGTACCAAACCAGAACTTAGTTCGCGCTTACTGAGTAAGTTCAGTACATTTACTGCACCACCACCACTATCAAAGTTTTGAGTATGCACCAACAGAACTAACGGTAGGACTAACAGACATTGAGACAAAGCCATTATCGTCAATACGCTCTACATTCACTGTTAAAACCACACCAGCTTCTGCAATTTCGGGAGTAATAGTTCTTGTTCCAGAATCACCGTCAATTTCAGTTTTGACACTTTCAACAATATTTTGAACTAGTTTGACTGTTGCTTGTTGTCCTTCCTGTACCATTAAAGTAGGATCGGTAAGAATTTTGGCATTACCACTAGTAACTTTAGCTTCTAACAGTGCTAGGAATTTGTCAGGATATTGATATAAACTAGGAAGAGCTAGTATATCATAAGTTATCGACCCTCATTATCTACATCTACATCAGAAATACCTGGCTGAAAATATTATTGTTGTTCCAAAATGGACGCGCATAAGGAGAAACCTATCAGTAAACTCGTCTATGCCTTGAGTAATATCATCAAAAGGACTATTCTGAATATCAAAAAAAGGTACAGCTTCGTGCCTCCTGGAGATTGTAAAGCACTCACGGTTGGAAAGTTTGACTGCTAGTTATTCCGCATTGTTGGTGGTCAGAATCACCAAAGTTGAGACTGCTGAACCATTATCTTGAATAAAGAAGGTATCGTTTACCCCAAAGGAGAAACTGCTGTTAAAGATATCTTGGTTAAGTAAGTTAACATCAAGCACTTTGACATTAACTGCTACTTGACGACGACGAGCATCTAATTGAGTTAGCATTGCTGTTGCTACTTCTACTTTGCGGGGTTCGCCAACTAAGGTAATGGCATTGAGCCTGCCATCGGTAGAAACTTGTAAACCTCTTAGCATTAATGCTTCTAGTACCAGTTTCATCCTCACTTCCGCCATCCAAATCACTTAATTCTGGACTAGTTTCATTTCTTTGGACAACTCTACCAGTTTCAGGATCGATGATTTCTTCTACTTCGTTAGTTAGTCTTTTGCCTTTTGCACCTTGACTAGCTAAAATATAAAGCTGCATTTTCAGCCGTTACTTGATTCAACCGCAAAGTACGACTAATTAAATTCCGTGCCTGTGCTGGTAGTTTTTCGCCAACATAGATAAGATTTCCTCTTCGGTTGGCGTTTAAGCCTGAAACAAGAAGAACCGAATTAAATACTTCCTGTACGGGTTGATTTTCTAAATCTAGAGAAATAGTAGGTCCTGTTTCTTCGCCATTTCTACCGCCCTGTTCTTCATCAGCAGCAAATACGATGTTTAAATTAGCAGAACGGGCAAGAAGGGATAATACTTCTCTTACTGGTGCATCACGCAATACTAGGCGAGGAACTAACGATCTTGAGCCTAAATCTACCATGTCAGGCATAGTGCTAATGTTGGAAACAGCCATATCTCCCACAGGAGGAGCGACTGCTCTGGGAAGAGTAGCTTCAGAATCTGAATCTTGAGCTGTGAAGATTCTTTCTTTGATATCGTTGACTCTATCGTCGTTGATGACAATTTCTGGGTTGGGAATTAAGACATCGGGATTTGCATCATTTTTACCAGAAGCGATATCAGATTTTTTGTTGTCTTTTGTTTTTGTTGGATTTACAGCAGATTTGTAGGTTTGCTTGATATTGGTAACTGCTTTATGACCCAATTCTTTTACTTCTCTTTGAAAAGATTGAGCTTTGGTTACACGATTAAGGCTAAGAATTAAATTCTCACCATCTTCTTCTAGTAAGTGTTCGATGGGTGTATTGGGTTCGGTAGAAATTAGGATTTGAGTATGTTGCTTGTCAACCTGATTAACTTCTACTGCCTTAATTCCAGGTAAAGGATTTTCTTGCTTAAAAGAATTGCCAACTGATAAATCTAAATTGGTATTGAGCAGATTGGCTTCAATAATATTGTCTTTACGTAGAGTAAAGAAAGATGCTTTACCATCAGATTTTTTATCTGCCGATAATTTTAGTTCAAGTTTGTTATTATTTTCTTCTAATTCAATATCTGTAATATTTCGTTCGGCAGCCATTGATGGAGTCGCCATCATTACAACCATTAATGCGCTCAAAAATCCAAGGCGATCACAATAGTTTTTCACTGTTCAATCCTCAACCTATATTGTTAGTAAATATATACTTAGTAAAACTAAGATTAGTTAGTAATATCAGATGCTTCTTTGTTTTTAGCTTCTCTATTTCTACGTCTAATTTCACGTTTAGAAAGCTCTTCAGATTGAGCTTGTTCATCTGCTTTCTTTGCTTGTTCTAGTTCTGCTTGACTAGAAGGTAAAATAGCATCCAGCTTGATCTGAGTTTTTAGCTCTGCTTCCTTTTTGGAAACAATTTCAGTATTATTGCTAGCGAAGATTGCCGTTGGCTTTTCATCTACTGTTGAACTAATACTTTGAATCATCAGCAATGGTTGCAAACGTTCTAAATCCTGCAAAATTTGTTTTGTTTCAGTAAAAGTTCCTTCTATTGTCATAGAAATTCCTTTGCGCTTGAGCTTTCCCTGTACTTCTGAACCCAAAGAAGCATCATCAATAGTACTAATATTACTGTCAGGTTGATACTGGATTAGAGTTGCTTGATTGGCTGCAATAAAATTATCGAAATCGATCAACAATGTTTCTAAATCTTCCTCACTCGTAAACATAGATATGACGCGAGACTTTAATACTTGTCTCTGGGCTAAATCTGATTGTAATTGAGCTAATTTTAGCTGCAAATCTCCTGTTTTTATCTTGTCTAATTGACCCTGAAGTTCTTGTTTTTTAACTGATGCTTGTTGGTATTTTTCTTGAGCAGGTTTAACAAAATTAATATAACCATATCCAGCTAAAGCAATACCTGCTACGGCAATAGCAATTCCCATGATTGTGGGGGTAAACGTGATTCCAAATGCAGAAGGATAATCTCCTTCCAGACTCTGTTCTTCTGAGGCAAAATCGTCAGCAAAGGTCATTTTAAGACTGCTCCTTTCTGTTCTAATATTTTGAGTCGAGTTACTAAACCAGTTGAACCTTTTTTGTTAATTTCTTCAATTAATTTAGAGGTAGGTACGTCTTTGAGTTGTGCCGAAATTGTGTATTTAATTCCTTCTGGAACTTCAAAAGAAACATTACCTGGTAAGTCTTCTTCGTTTTCAATGTCTACAGTGAAATTAGTTCTAGCAGCAGTATTGATCTTGATATTGTTAGCATCAAAAAATGGCGATCGCTGTAAAAACAGAACAAAGTCATTGACATCAGCATAAGAACGTGCTGTGCCAGCTAAATTTAGCCCTGTTCCTGTTCCCGAACCACTTTGCTGAATTGAGTCAACCTGAACTCCAGGAGGAGTGCGATCGCTCACTTCCTGCATAATGGCTGCCCAGGGTTTTATCTTTTCAAATACCCCTACCAATGCCGATGTTTCTTGCTCGACTTGTTGAATTTCCGCATTAGCTGCTTCAATTTTTTGATTTTGATTACCAAGGTTGGCTATTTCACTCTCAATTTGCTTAATTTCTGCTTCTACTTTGACGGTTTTAGCATTAACGCCTTGTAGATGAACAAAAGTAATTGTTGGCGCTATTATCGCTATTAATACTCCTGCCGCAATAGGAATTTTGTCTACAATACTGGGTTCTTTCTTTTGGACAAAACTACTATCACTAATATCTGGTGATTGTTCTAGTCCTCTATCCCTAAGAAAATTAATATCTAAGTTATACATAAAGTCATACCATTTTCAAGAATAATGAGTCTTTTTCGATTTAATATTGTCTCTATAAAATATTGAATAGATAAGTATTAAATTAAACTCTAAATATCTCGCATTCCTAATCCTAGAACTATACCCAAGCCAGGACGATATTCTGGCGCAATATCTTGACTGATATCTAAACCAAGAGTTGTTACAGGGTCAATTTTCATAGTAGGTAAATTCAGCTTTTGAGTAAAAAATTCATCTACTTGACTGATACCTGCACCTGGTCCTGCTAGAAGTAATTGAGCAATTTCCAAGTCTTCACTTTGATTAATATAAAAGTTAATTGAACGACTCAATTCTTCAGTCAATTCTTCCATAACTTTCATCAAAGCTAATTTACCTGATTCAATTTGCGATGAATCAATCTCTCCTGAATCACTTAATCCATCGATAATATCTATGTCATGGAGTAGTTCTGTTTCACCCGTATTGGGTAAACCCATCGCATCAGAAAATGCAGCACGCATTTGATACGTCCCAATAGGCACAGTTCTAGAAAATTGAGGAACTCCTTCTACAACAATAGCGATTTCAGTACTATCAAATTCAACATCAACTAGCACTACTGCTTCTTTTGAACCAAACTGTCTCAATTGCTCTCTAATAGTTCTAATCAAAGCAAAGCTATTGATTTCTAATACTCCCATTTGAAGATCGGCTTGTTGAAAGATCTCGTTATAAAGATCGGTCACTTCTTTTTTGGTTGCTACCAACAGAACGTTTACTTTTTCGATGCCATCCTCATCCATGAAATAGCCTAGTTTTGCGTAGTCTAAATCTACTTCTTCTCTGGGATAAGGAAGATACATTCCTGCTTCATGCACCAAAACCATATCTTTGAGTTCGTTTTCATCCAATTCTGCGGGAACAGGAATTACCCTAATGATTGCTTCCCTCATGGGTACAGCAGTTGATACTTTTTTAGCACTAATTTTATTAGCTTTAAGAGTATCTTTAATCAACTCAGATAGGCTCAAAGAATCAACAATTCTACCATCTTCAAATACTCCAGCTGGAATATCAGCAGAAACATTCTTTAGCAGTTTATATTGTTGTCCATTCTTAGACTATTTGGGCAATGTTTATTTTTTGCGGATTGATCTCGATTCCAATATTATCTCCATTCTTAGCAAAGATATTAGTTAATTTTTTTAGCATATCCCTGTCCTAAGTAGTGTTTCAAAAAAATACCTCAATCTTAGATACGACAATAATAATTCATAAATTTAATTTGGCAAAAATTTTATTAGATAAAATCACTTTTAAGCTAGCTAATATTTTTTACAAAGTATTAACCGCTTGCCAAATATAAAATCACAAGTTAATAAATAGTCGATTTAAATCAACAATATACTGGTCACATTGGACATTGTAGCTGCTATCAATGATTTTCAGGATAAGTGCAAGCACCGAAAAAAAGAAAAGCTTTATATATTATTAGTTGTAAATACGGACAGAGTGGTATTGACAAAAAAATCTTAGATTAATCGAAAGCAAAGTGGCAAGTAATTACGCAAAACTAATTAGCTAGCCAAAATTAAAAAGGTTGAAAATAGTAAGTGGCTTATTTTCTTTCGGCAGTTTGGTATATTCTGATTTTTCAAGATCACTTCCAAATACGACGGTTTAGATTTAAATCATCGACAATTCCAATCATTAACTGCAAATCTAAGAAATATTCTTTTAATGGAGAAAATGACTTCATGTTTGTAAATAATTTTGGTTCAAATAGCCTGTAACGATAGGGAATAGCTATATACATAAAACCATCTACAAAAGAAATATATACTTTGCGCTTGGCTTTATAGCTAAACTCAACCAAACGACTCATCAGGTTAGTTGAAAGAAGGTAGCGAGCCTCTATTTGATTATCACTATATACTTTGAAAATGCGCTCAAATTCTAGATCTTCCAATTTCACCTCTTCTCCCCGCCAACTATTTAAAGGTGTAACTTTACTTTTCAGGGTATTGGGGAGAATAAAAGTCCTACTGACAAAATTTTTGGCAAATTTTGCTTCAAAAAACAATCCATGAAAGATAAGAGACTTCCCAATGGATTCTTTAATCTCAAATTCATTTAAATATGATGACTTAGTGTTCTCTACCAATATTTCAGCAAAGAATATATCAGTGTTGCCGATGCTGCCATATACACAGTCTTCTTGCTCTAAACGATCGGGTTCGTATATTTCATTACGAAATATTTGACTGCGAGTAAATCCTAAAATAGTTTGGCGTTTATCTTCTAACAACAAGTTGCTGGCATACTTTAACGATCCTCCGTCACCAATAAAATCAATTATCTTTTCAATGACATTTCGTTTGAAACCGATTCGATATATTTGAATACATCCACGGCAAAAAATTACCCAAATGGGAATCAGAAAGAATAAACCAAAAATATATAACAGCGATATATCGTTCTGCCGTGCGCCAAAAGTGTATAAGGTAAGGTGTATAAAAGCCCAATTAAATATCAAAGTAATAATGCCTGCAACAAACATACTAGCAAGAGCATCGATTCTTTTCTTTTCAACGGCTTTTAAATTACTAAGTAAGTATTTTTGACAATATTGTTTAAACTCATAAAGGGTTTTTAATTTAATACGAGGAATAGCAATATTTGAAGATGATTTTGTTATTTCTTGGACAACTGATTCAGCGATTATTTCTTCCTCAAACTGTGGATCGAGATTAGCCATAAATTTGCTACTCCACAAAGAAACAGTATTATTACTGCTTTCAATCATTAGCTGACAAAGAGCGATCGCTTTATCGTTTTGTTCGTTTTGCTGGTAGGCTTTGACTAAGTTTCGCTGAATATTAAAATACTGATTATGAGTCGGTTCTAACTTTTCTAAAAGCTGCTCAAAAATATTAATTGCTGCGCTAAACTTTCCCTGATATAAATTGCGATCGCCTTCGATGAAAAGACGATCTATATCCGATATTGATTTATCCACATTTATAAAATAAAAGACTTAAGACCAATGTTTATGTATTAATAACTAATTAAATAATTCTCCGACATTAACATTAGCTCGTTCTTCAGCAGGAGTCACAAATAACTCTTTGGCTGCATATCTCATATAGCCAGCTACAATATTACTAGGAAACATTTCAATTGCATTATTGTAGTCAGTTACCGCAGCATTATAAAAGCGTCGCGCAGCAGAAATTTGTTCTTCAGTTTCGTTTAATGATTCTAATAGTTGAGTTACATGATTATTAGATTTTAAATCGGGGTAGTTTTCAATCAACGCCATAATATTACCCATTGTGCGAGTAATTTGATTTTCGGTGTTTAATCTCTGTTCTGGAGTAATATCGCCCGACATAGCACGCGATCGCAATCTAGTAATTTCTGCTAATGTTTGCTGTTCAAATTCCATATGGTTTTTAACCACTGCTACCAAGTTGGGGATTAAATCCCATCTTTTTTTCAAAAGGACATCAACGCTAGAAAAAGATTTACTAACCTGGTTTTTTTTAAGAATTAAACTGTTATAAATTTGAATACCAAACATCAAAGCAATAAAAGCTATTAATATAAATATAATCGCCGTGGAAAATAAAATAGATACAAAAGGCTGCATTTTCTTACATTTAAATAGTTTAAGACAAATAGTTGAATTAGAAATAATCTAATTAATAGATATTCCTTCTTATTTTCATAATTCCCCAAAAATAAAAAAAATTACCTTCACATCATGATTTCTGCGAGGATAAATAGAGAAGACTCAATATATATAAAAAAATGGTATCTAACACCGATAAAATTCTAGTTGCTGGTGCTACGGGTGGAGTGGGACAACTAGTAGTAGCAAAACTACTAGGAAAAGATCTCAATGTTCGTGGCTTGACCAGAAACAAAGCCAAAGCAGAATCTATGTTTGAGGGGAGAGTCGAGCTAGTGGAAGGTGATATCCGCTATCCTAATACTTTAATTGATGCAGTAAAAGATATAGATTACTTAATTTGCTGTACGGGGACAACCGCATTTCCTTCGACTAAATGGGATTTTGCTAATCTATTTCAAGCTTCCAATAGTCCCGAAGCAGTGGATGGAGAAGGAGTTAAAAACTTATTATCGGCTGCACCCAAAGATTTAAAACGCTTTGTATTTGTCTCTTCCTGTGGAGTATTGCGCAAAAACCAATTACCTTTTAATATTCTTAATGCTTTTGGGGTACTTGATGCCAAACTAATGGGAGAAAGAGCGATCGCAGCCTCTTCTTTACCCTACACTATTATCCGTCCAGGAAGATTGATTGATGGTCCTTATACTTCCTACGATTTAAATACTTTATTACGAGCTAAAACTGATGGGAAAAAAGCTGTAGTTATAGAAGCAGGGGATAACCTTAATGGCGATACTAGTCGCGTTGATGTGGCTAATGCTTGCGTGGAATCACTATTTTATGACAACGCCGTTAATAAAGACTTTTCTATTGTTAATGAGGGAGAAAGACCTCCTACTACTAATTGGGAACAGCTTTTTGCTCAACTTTAGTTTCTGTTATTTAAGTTTAATTCCAATCAAACTTACGATTTACTAAAGCCTCTAATTGCCGATTGTGGGGTTTGAAAAATGTTTGTAGTTGTACTCTCAAATTCTCATCTTGTAACTTATACGAACCTGAATTGTATCGAGAATATTTAATTAATTCTCGCTCGGGCAAATTTAAAAAGTCGTGAGTTTGAGAGATAATTTGTGGTGTATTTTGATATAAATCTTCACTTTTAAGGATTGAGACTTGCTTTTGTGAAAATAAAGACAGCCATCTCTTGAGCTTGTAAAAGTAAAGACTAGTACCCAAGTAACCTCCTAAATATGAAAGTTGAACTTTGGTGGCTTGTCTAATCAACTTTAATTCTGAGTTTAAAGCATCTTCTAATGCGTTTTTCTCAGCACCTTCTCTTACTCGATGATGATAATGAGAGATTACTCTTTCAACTGGATTGCGTAGCAATATAATCAATTTTATCTGGGGAAAAAACTCGTATATTCTGCGATCGACATCAGGATGAGCAAAATAAGCAGGACTTGCTTCTCCAGTAATAAAACTTTGGTTATCTGGTAATGAGGGAAAATGTGCTAAATACCAATCCCTCCCTCGATCAAAATTAAAATTAAAAAAGTTTATTTCTTTATTAATTGGAGATAATATTTGTGGATGTTGACTGAGATATTGATATAAAGAAGTCGTTCCACATTTTGCTGCGCCTATGATAATAAAGTTTGGCTCTTTCTTGTTAGGAGTTTTAGAATAAACTTCAGCAAGCTGGGGATAAGTATCAATAGTTTTATAATAACAAGCTTGCTGGTAACATTTTAGGGCTTTGTCCAACTCTTTCTTCTGAGTCAAGGCATTACCTAAATTCTTCCAAACTTGATATAAATTAGGGTTTTGTTGGACTATTTTTTGGTAAACAGAAATTAGTTTATCTAACTGCTGTTCTGTAACAGGAATAAACTCTAAGACTGAATAGGCTACTTGAAAATCAGAATTTATTTCAATTGCTTTGATATAACATTCAACTGCTTGTTGATATTTACTATGTTGTCGCCAAATGCCACCTAACTGAAAATATGCCCAAAAATAATCTGGCTTGAGAGTAATTGCTTTTTGATAATAACCAATAGCTGATAAATAATTTCCCTGGGCTTTTAAAGCTTTAGCCAAACCCATATAAAAGTGTGGTCGATTGGGATTAAGACTAATTGATTTTTGATAGCAAGCGATCGCCCTATCTAATTTATTTTGCGTAAATAAAACTTCCCCCAAAGCATAATAAGAAGGAGGAAAATCAGGGTTAAGATTGATCGCATAATAGTAAAAACTAGCAGCTTCACTCAATCTTTTTTGTTTAGCTAAACAAAATCCTAAATGGTAATATGCCAAATGATTACTTAGGTCTAACTTAAGAGCATCAATATAAACAGATGTTGCTTGTTTAAGTTTTCCTTGTTCGGTCAACAAATTAGCTTCAGCAATAAGAGTTTTACTCGCGGGTAGAACCTTTTCCATAATATAAAGGGATGGTCAGCCAAAAACTAAAATACCCCCGTATTTTAAAGAGAAATAAGGTATGATGTTTTAACTATTAAGTTGTGTAAAAAACAGCTTAACCTCTTCAATGTTTACTCAATTTATAGGCGTGATGTGTAGCGTCTTAACAGAATATGAAATTACCTATTGTAGCTGTAATTGGTAGACCCAACGTTGGGAAATCTACCTTTGTCAATCGTTTGGCTGGAGATAAACAGGCAATTGTTTACGACCAACCAGGAATTACTCGCGATCGCACTTACCGCCCTGCATTTTGGCAGGATCGTGACTTTCAAATAGTCGATACGGGTGGATTAGTCTTTGATGACGATACAGAATTTTTACCTCTCATTCGCCAGCAAGCAATGGCTGCTTTGGTAGAGGCTTCCGTGGCAATTTTCCTAGTGGACGGACAATTTGGCTTGACTGAAGGCGATCGCGAAATTGCTGAGTGGTTTCGTCGTCAATCTGTCCCTGTGCTTTTAGCAGTGAACAAGTGCGAATCTGTAGACATGGGGATGGCTCAGGCTGGGGAGTTTTGGGAATTGGGTTTGGGTAATCCTTATCCTATTTCCGCCATTCATGGTAGCGGTACAGGAGAACTATTAGATGACTTGATTACCCATTTGCCACCCATTGACGAACTAGTCGAAGATGATGAAATAAAAGTAGCCATAATTGGTCGTCCAAATGTGGGTAAATCCAGTTTGCTCAATGCCTTGTTAGGGGAAAATCGTTCTATTGTCAGTCCCATTTCTGGTACAACTCGCGATGCGATCGATACCACCATACAGCGCGATGATAAAACATATCGCCTGATTGATACTGCGGGAATTCGTCGTAAAAAGAATGTTGACTACGGTGCGGAATTTTTTAGCATTAATAGATCCTTTAAGGCGATTCGTCGTTCGGATGTGGTGCTGTTTGTCATTGATGTTCTTGATGGTGTCACCGAACAGGATCTAAAACTAGCAGGAAGAATTATTGACGAAGGTAGGGCGGTTATCCTGGTAATTAATAAATGGGATGCAGTTGAAAAAGATACTGGCACTATCAATGAATATAAAAAAGAAATTATGGCTCGTCTTTACTTTATGGAGTGGGCGCAAATAATTTTTGTCAGTGCCATGACTGGTCAAAGAGTAACTAAAATCCTTGATATGGTAGATGTTGCAGCAGAATCTCACCGTCGTCGCGTTACTACTTCTGTAATCAATGAAGTGTTAGAAGAAGCTGTTGGCTGGCACTCTCCCCCAACTTCTCGTCAGGGGAAACAAGGCAGAATATATTACGGTACACAAGTAACTTCTCAGCCTCCTACTATTGCCCTTTTCGTTAACGATCCCAAGCGTTTTAATGATAACTATCGTCGTTATATAGATCGCCAATTTAGAGATCAGTTAGGCTTTACGGGAACACCTGTAAAACTTGTTTGGCGTGGTAAGAAGATGCGCGAACTCGAACGAGGAGCGAATAAGGCGACGAAAGTTAAGTAACTGATGTTACGCACGCTTTTAATCTGTTGTCCTAAAGGATCCGCTACGCATAAGGTTGGGTAATCCTAAAGGATACCGCTTTGCATAAGGTTAAGGGCGATCGCGGCGTATTAAAAGTCGGATGCACGCTCCGATTACTGCCCCTTCGGAAAGGCGCCCGCAGGCAAGTACCCGAATGCAAAAGGCGTGAACCTGCGGGGGAAGGGGTAAAGGGTTAATCCATCTTTTCTCTATTGCTCATTAGAACTACTTATTTTTCGTTATATTGCGTAACGTCGTTAGATAATGAGAACGAAAATTCTGGCAGTATTTCTAGCTCTACTTATACTCAAGGCGGGGGAATTATTCAAGTAAATTCTGACACTATTTCTATCGCCAATGATAGTCATATTTCTACTGAGACAAAAGGAGATAGTCACGGAGGGGGAATATATCTTGCTGCGGATACTTTACATCTTCATAGTGGAGGAAAAGTCAGCACCAATACTTTGGCAGCAGGGAATGCAGGGAAAATCATTGTTGAAACCAACGGTGTAATTGCTAATGGAGACAATAGCGGTATTTTTAGTCAAGGCAATATTAATGCTATTGGTAATGCAGGTAATATCGGAATTACGGGTGATGTAATCAATTTTAGTGATGGTAATCGTATTGATGCTACTAACTTAGGTTTGGGAAAAGATGGAGCAATTTCCATAGAGGCTAACGAATTAAATTTAGCGGAGGAGACAGTAATTACCAATATTGACCACAAAAACGAACAATTAAAGAATATTATTGTTGCTGCATCCAGAATTAATAGTAATCAGCCGATAAATGCGATCAAACTATCCCAAACAATAAACAATCCGACAGAATTAACTGTTTCTACCTGTGCTACCCAACAAAATGAGAGTCATAGCGATAAATAAAATCTTTAATTCTATATCTACAGGGATAAATTTGAAATTTTGGGGATCTTCTACTGAAACGGTTGCATCTCAAAACTTGGCTCGAATTTATCAACAAGAACCTATTACAGACAATTCTATAACTGAAGCAAAAAGCTGGATCGTCAATTCAGAAGGAAAAATAGAGCTATTAGCCCATTCTTGTTCTTCATAGTTAGTCTGGCTAACATTTTTGGCGATGTATTTTCGTTTCGTGCTTGCTGTCTTATGCGTTCGATGTCTATTAGCAAATTTCGATATCGCTTATTCTTTTTTGCAGAAGGCTTTTAATTTATATCTTTATTTTAATCTTCCGTATCTTTTCAAAACTCTACCAAGTTCGGATACAAATAGGAATAATTCTCATTTGCGAGGCAAAGCGGTTGAGGGGTTCCCCCGATATAGCTATTGCCGCCCTAAAGGATACCGCTTCGCATAAGGGTGTATCCGAACCTGTAGTTCATTTAGAGAGATCGACTGTAATTGTACAAACAAAGAAAAAACAGAGTTTCCGAAGATGAATCAACTTTCTAGATCGACATTCAAATTAGCAGTAAGAAACGCCCATTTATCAGCAGCTTCTTCAATAACTTTAGTGGTAGGCTTACCCGCACCATGTCCCGCTTTTGTCTCAATCCTAATTAAAACAGGATTATCTCCTTGGTGGGCAGCCTGCAACGCAGCAGCAAACTTAAAGCTGTGGGCAGGAACAACGCGATCGTCGTGGTCGGCAGTGGTTATCATAGTGGCAGGGTATGCTGTACCTTCTTTTAAGTTATGCAAGGGAGAATAGGTATAAAGAGTCTTGAAGTCTGCCTCATCATCAGGCGTACCATATTCCGAACACCATGCCCAACCAATCGTAAACTTATGGAAGCGCAGCATATCTAATACACCCACCGCAGGTAGTGCCGCAGCGAATAAATCAGGGCGTTGAGTCATACAAGCACCAACCAATAAACCGCCATTACTTCCTCCTGCGATCGCTAGTTTTTCAGTACTGGTGTATTTATTTTCGATCAGCCACTCTGCTGCTGCAATAAAATCATCAAAGACATTCTGCTTTTTATCTTTCATCCCCGCCTGATGCCAAGCTTCGCCGTATTCACCACCACCTCTTAAGTTAGCTACGGCATATACTCCTCCCATCTCCATCCAAACTACATTACTAATGGAAAAGTTAGGAGTCAGAGAAATATTAAAACCACCGTAGGCATAAAGATAAGTGGGGTTGTTGCCATCCAGTTTTATCCCTTTTTTGTGGGTAATAAACATCGGTATTTTTGTCCCATCTTTGCTGGTATAGAATACCTGCTTGTGTTTCGTAATCATCGGGATTAAAATCTACTTTGGGCTGACGAAATAGCTTGCTTTCTCCCGTCACCATATCGTAGCGATAAATTGTTGCAGGAGTAGTAAAGCCAGTAAAGGTATAGAAAGTTTCAGTATCTTCTCTCTTCCCGCCAAAACCACCCGCCGATCCTATGCCTGGTAATTCTACTTCTCGGGCAAAACTACCATCTAGATTAAATATCTTAACTTGCGATCGCGCATCTTTGAGATAGTCTGCAACAAATTGATTATTTAATACTCCCACACCTTCTAAGGTTTCTGGTGCTTCGGGAATAATTTCTTGCCAGTTATCTTTATCTGGATTATTTAGATCGATCCCAATCAATTTTCCTCTAGGCGCATCAAGATCGGTTTGTACCCAAAAGGTATCCCCGTCATTATCGACTACGCCATAGCTAGCTTCAAATTCACTAATTAATTCAACAACTTCACTATCAGGCTGTTCTAAGTTTTTATAGAAAACCAAATTTTTACTATCCGTACCTAACCAAACGCCGATAATCAAATACTTGCCATCTTCAGTAACACCACCGCCAAAACCCCATTCTTTTTGGTCGGGACGATGATAGATTAGAGTATCTTCTGCTTGCTCTGTACCCAAGCGATGATAATAAAGCTTTTGATAATAATTAACGTCTTCTAACTTAGTTTGTTCATTCGGTTCATCATAGCGACTGTAGAAAAAACCTTGGTTATCTTTTGTCCAAGATGCGCCAGAAAATTTAATCCACTTCAAATTGTCTGCACTATCTTTTCCTGTCTCAACATCTCTTACTCGATATTCTACCCAATCCGATCCTGCGGTAGATAAACCATAGGCTAACCACTTAGCATCATCGCTAATGGATAAACCTGACAAAGCGACTGTACCATCTTCTGATAGCTTATTGGGATCTAATAATACTTTTGGCTCATCATCTAAAGAGTTAAGAGTATACAAAACACTTTGATTTTGCAAGCCATCATTTTTAAAATAAAAATATCTGTTTCCTCGCTTAAAAGGACTACCATATTTTTCATAATCCCAAAGGTTCGTCAAACGCTGCTGAATTTTTTCCTTTGCTGAAATATTACTTAAATATTGTCCTGTAACTTTATTTTGCTCGGCTATCCAGGTTTTAGTCTCTGCCGAATCGGGATTTTCTAGCCAACGATAAGGATCTTTTACAGTTACTCCGTGGTAGTTATCGCTTTGTTCTATCTGATGGGCGGAAGGATAGGTAAAATTATTACTAGAAGATGTCACTGTTAATTATTAATAAAGACTCTATCTAAAGCATACATCAGTTAGCATTTAGCATTTATTAGGGAATACTACTATCAAGTACTGTACAGAAAAGATATGCTTTTTGTGTGGCAATAAATATTTATTGCATCTATCTTGACTTATAAACCTTTATTTGTCTGAATTTGATGTTTTTTTTGTCTAAATTTGATGTTTTGTAGATTATTTTCTTGTGTAAGAATTCTTAATAACAATACTCATTGATTCAGTTTAGGTTAGTAGACTAAGTGGATTTTTAGATCTTTGTCATAAATATATAGACCAGTAAGTTAATCATAAAAGTAGGAAATTTAGTATGAGCGTTAATTTAGCCACAATGTTGCGTGAAGGGACAAAGAAGTCTCACACAATGGCGGAAAATGTTGGTTTTGTTAAATGTTTTCTTAAAGGAGTTGTTGAAAAGAAATCCTATCGCAAATTAGTCACAAGTCTTTACTTTGTCTATTCTGCAATGGAAGAAGAAA
The DNA here is from genome assembly GCA_963799375.1 of uncultured cyanobacterium. Taxonomy (GTDB): domain Bacteria; phylum Cyanobacteriota; class Cyanobacteriia; order Cyanobacteriales; family Xenococcaceae; genus Waterburya. The sequence continues at coordinate 266,720 of CAWCWY010000001.1, read as the reverse complement.
TGGAACGACTCAAAGATCATCCTTTAGTTGCCCCCATCTATTTTCCCGAGCTAAATCGCAAACAAAGCTTAGAAGAAGATTTGCATTTCTATTACGGTGCTAACTGGCGCGAAGAAGCAAAAAACACCAAAGCGGGGAAAGAATATGTAGCCCGTATTAGAGAAATAGCCCAGTCTAGCCCTGAATTACTTGTAGCTCACTGTTACACTCGTTATTTGGGAGATTTGTCTGGTGGACAAATTTTGAAGAAAATTTCTCAAAGAGCAATGAATCTCTCTGATGGTGAGGGAACAGCTTTTTATGAGTTTGCCGATATCTCTGATGAAAAAGCTTTCAAAGATAATTATCGCCAAGCGATGAACGACTTGCCTATCGATGAAGCTACCGCAGAAAGAATTGTCGATGAGGCTAATGAAGCCTTTGCTATGAATATGAAATTGTTCCAAGAGCTAGAAGGTAACTTGGTTAAAGCGATCGGCGTAATGCTATTTAATACTTTAACTCGTCGTCGCGCTCGTGGCAGCACAGAATTGGCTACTGCTGAATAATTTTAGAATAGTTGAATCAAGAGCGATCGCAAAACTAAATACAAAAAAAAGTAAACAACCCTGAAAGCTGGGTTGCGGTTAAATTAGATAATTCATCTAACTTTATTGCTCTCTAGCTCTTAGGGTTGTTTTGTATTGAAAACTAAATTTGAGTTGAGGTTTCTATTTCTGAGAAAGACTGTTGCTGGTGTATGTATCTAGTGCAAATGCAGGAGTACGCTCGCTATAGTCAGTATCTCTACCAGTGAAAGACTTTGCTAGCTGTTCAAAAGATTCAGATTTCAAATTGCGTTCGTGAATAGGCTTGGTTTGTTCGCCTCGAAAATAAGCCTGTGTACCAATTAGGGCTGCTGCTGTCCAACCAATGAGAAATACTGCAATTAATAGGGTTGTCATGTCTGACCTCCGCTGTGTTAAGTTTTGTTTTGTTCTATGTAAATAAATGTAACAAAGACTTGCTTGTACACGCAACATATTATTTATACGGTTGTCTACACCCTTATTGGGTAAAAACCCTACCATTTATAAAATATCTAATTTGTTTTATATCAATAACACTTTATCAATAGAACTAAAAAGAAGTCAGGAAACTATGCGATCGCTTTTTGTGAGTAATTACACCCCTTATATTAAGAGATTAAAAGAAACGCATAATAAAATGCTTTTAAGTCTAAGTGATAAATGGTTGGCTTTAGTCAACTGTTGATTCATACCTCATGGTTGGCGACTGCGAGAGACAGTCGCCTTTTTCTTACTTTTTTTGCTTGTTGTATTGAAAAAGCTATAGCCTGTATTTTTTTATTGCGATCGCACTTATAAATTGCTTCGATATCCATAAACCTTATAAATTGTTAATTAACAAAGCCTATGGATATTCAAAAAACTACGCCAGCCCAAGCTGTGTCATTAATTCGAGCAAATTGCATTCATACCACCATTCTACGATTTGACCATCAGCAATTTGTAACAGTGTAAAGTCATTAATTCTACCTGATTCATTTGTTGCTGAAATGCCTAAAAACTCTCCAGTATGGGTTCCCTCTATAGTAGTGCGGTACACAACTTTGTCTCCTTCAGCAATTATGTCTTCTATCGTCTGTTTAATATCAGGAAATCCTTGGAATAAACTAACGTTAAATTCTTTATTAGCTTCCAGTCCGATAATTGGTTTGGAACTGCTATTGAAGTGATAAACCACGTCGGATGACATTAATTCATCCCACACTTGTTCCCAATTAGACATCGTACCCCAACCATCTCGAGCAAAACGTAAAGCAATTTTCTTGTTTTCTTCGACAGACATAAATACATCTCCTGTAGATAGAACTTGCTCACAGGGTAAGAGATGTTGCAATGGTAAATATTGTAAATTCTGGTGTTTTTAGAAGATTCTGACTTAAAGTTGTCTAAAAACTTTGGGAGTTACCCCAACGTGACGTTTAAAGTGATGAGTTAAATGACTTTGATCGGCAAAACCAACCCGATTGGCAATTTCTGCGATCGCTACTTTTTTATGCTTTAATAATTGTTTAGCTCTTTCAATGCGACAGTAAATAACGTATTGGTATAAAGACATTCCTTGACTTTGCTTGAAGAGTTTAGTCAAGTGAGAGGTACTCAGACCAACTACTTGAGCCAGATCTTCTAAAGTAATATTCTGGGAAAGGTTTGCCTGGATATATTCATCTAAACGTCTATTCAAAAAGTTTGGTAAACCACAACCGAGTAAAATAGCATCGTTATCTAACTGATGTTACGCACTAATTTCATCGATGAAGATTAGGTAGTAGGTAGTAGGTAGTAGGTAGTAGGTAGTAGGTAGTAGGTAGCACCGACTAGTAGATTTTATTTTTCTGCTTCCAGGCGCTTGTTGAAAGTATAGATTTTTTGTTATTCTGCGTAACGTCGGTCAATAATTCTTGTAGATGTACTGTAATGTCTGAGGAGATGAAGGCATAAAGTAGTAAACAAAGAATCAATATATAGCCGATTTTTCAGCTGTGTTTTGCTGCAATTCCGTCAGTAAGGTAAGAGCAAACTGCTGCAACAAAGCGTCTTTAAAGCCAAACTGAGGAATAAGTTCAATCTTATCTGACAAAGCAGCTTGAGCAATTAATTCTGGCTTAATATCTAACTGAATAATTTCGGCTTCTTTATCCCAACTCAGTTTTTGAGTTAAACCCGCAGGATAAATTACCATATCGCCATAAATGCAAGTCTGCGATCGCAATTTTCCCTTAATAACTTGTTCGTAGGTCAAAGGTTTTCCCAGATAAATACAGATATGATGATCTTCTAAAGTATGTTCTGGAGTTTCATAGGCTGGATATAAATAATGTTCTAGAGATACTCCCTTCCAATTAGCTTGATTGCTAGAAGCTAATAAAGATGGAGTTAATAAATTTTCTATTGACATTAATCAACTGCCCGATTTGACTTTTATGCTTAAAAAGAAATCTTAGACTAAACGTACAATCAAATGGATTGAATGATGACCAATATGGACGAAGTCGTAATTGTTTAAACACGATCCAAATTGGACAATGCTTTTTAAAAAAGAGGCTGCTCGGATAGAAAAGATGTTAGATATGAATCTCATAACTCGTATCGAGCATTTTGGCAGTACTGCAGTACTTGATTTATCAGCCAAACCAATTATTGATTTACTGGTAGGAGTCAATTCTTTGAAACTTGCCAAGCAAATAGCCATCTCACCATTAAAACTACTAGGCTATAGCTATTGGCAAAACAATCCCGATCCCCAGAGGATGTTTTTCGTCAAAGGTTTGCCACCTAATAGTCCTCGCACTCATCATATTCATATGGTCGAGCCAGATAGTGTTTTGTGGGAGCGTTTACTATTTCGGGATTATTTACGTCAACATCCAGACGAAGCAGCTAAATATTCTCAACTAAAACACCACCTCGCTCAACGCTTCAAAGGAGACAGAGAAGCATATACTCAAGGAAAAACTGAATACATCAAATCAGTGATGAAAAAAGCGATCGCTAATTGCTAATTATATCCCTGCGTGTCCTAATGCAATACCCGTAAACAACATTCCAAATACTAAAAATGGTTGTGCGCTAGCTTGGTATTTAACATCATTTTCTAAAGGATTGCGGAGGAAATACATATCCTGAAATACGATTTGTGGAATAACTAGCAGAAAGACAATGGTAGCAAAAAGATTTTCATGGATTGCCACAAGATAACCTGCGATGCCAATTTGAAAAACGTCGATCGCAATGACGCAAATCCAAGCAGCAGTAGTTACGCCAAACATTACAGGTAAAGATTTTAAACCCAAAGCGCGATCGCCTTCAACACTTTTGAAATCATTAACAATGGCAATACCCAACCCTGCAAAACTGTAGATCAAAGTTAAAATCACAATTCGCCAATTTAATTCACCGAATAAAGCATGACCAGTCCACCAGGGAAGGGCAATATAGCTAGAGCCTAAAGCATATGTACCCAGCCAACCATTCTGTTTTAGCTTTAATGGTGGAGCAGAATAAATATAAGCAATAACCGAACCACCAAGAGCCAAACAAAGGATTGTGGGGAAATCATGACCCGTTGCCAAGTCCAATCCATAGGCTAATGCCCAAGCGGTTAATAACAACACCCAAATTTGCACTTTGACCTGGGGTAGAGAAATCGCCCCAGAAGGAATCGGGCGATAGGGTTCGTTAATTGCGTCTATTTCACGGTCATACAGTTCGTTGACCGTTTGAGTGTAACCAGTCATTAATGGTCCTGAAAGAAGCATACAGGCTGCTGACAACAGAAAGTTTTCGACCGTCCAGGTATAGTTACCCGAAGATGCAGCACCGCAGATTACGCCCCAAATAAGGGGAATCCAAGTAATAGGCTTCATCAGTTGCAAGCGTATCTTCCACAGAGAAGTCTCTCCCGATGCTGCACCCTTCATACCCAATAGCTGGCGAGTTTTCGAGTTACCTGAATTATCTGGCTTTTCTATGTTAGTTGGCGAATCAGACATGATTGTATTGTATTAAACCTTTTCCAGAGAAACTTATTACTTGTTACTTATTACTTATTACTTAATTCCTTACCCAACAGTTACCTCCAGGTAGCCATTCTGAAATTTTGCCCCTGTAACTGAACTACCACGCCAAGCAGGAGGTAGGGTAATATTGCGACGTTGATCCCCCGCTTCGATAGTTATTTCTGGACCGTATTGAGTTAGTTTTACTTCTTTCTTGTCAAATCCTGGCAAATACACCTTAATTTTGCGATCGCTCATGACAAATTCGATTGGCTTGGGAGCGCTGACTCCTCCAGACATAGCAGGTAATCCGTCAATTAAAGTTTGCCAGTTACTACCATCAAATTTAGGTACATTAGAAACCGTCAAAGGTGCAAAGTCTGTAGAAATACTATCCGTACCTTGGTCTTGATTGATCAGGATTCCATTTACAGTTAAGCCTATCTGCTGCGCGCTACCCCAAAGATACTTTGCCGTAGCTAAGGCTACGGGGTCAGAAGTACTTACTAAATAAGCCAAAACATTGCCTTGATTAAGAGCTTTAGTACCATTTTCTAGCATTTGAGTGGCAGGATTATTGCTGTTCCCCGTAATATCGTTTGCCGTCCAGGTTGTGTTTAATACGGCACTAGTAACTGGTCCCACAAACGGAGAAAGAGTCTTGACGATATCTGATTCGGTGAAAATTCCGCGAAAACGGCGGAAATACCAACTCAATATTTCTGGCATCCCAAACATTCTTAGAGGATCGATTCCTCCTGAGCCATCATAGACAATTACGTCGTATTTATTGCTTTGATAGTATTCACGAATAGCATTAAGAGCTAGGGCTACATCCATACCAGGAAGGATACCCAACTCTTGACCATATACTTGTTTAAGAATTGGCGATCGCAAGTATTGAGCTTCTAGTCGTTTAACTTCTTCCCAATTGTTCTCTAGCAAGAAAGTAGAGTTCAATTGCACTGTGGCAAGATTTGCTGCCATTTCTTGTGGCTCGTTAGTCGGGGTAATTCCTAACAACATTCCCCAAGCAGGACTAGAATCTTGTCCAATTAAAAGAACTTTTTTGCCTTCTGTAGCTAGTTTTTTTGCAGTTGCGATCGCGCTAATGGTGCGACCTGTTCCGCCTTTACCTATAAAGGTGACGATCGAGGACATATTTAAAAATTTGGTCTGTTATATGGATTATTTTATTATGACTAGTTTACGGGCTTAATTTCATCCTCAAAGAACCAAGTAGAAGTGCGATCGTCAAACTGAACTACTACACCCACACCACTACCATCAGTCATTTTGTATTCTTTGACAGTACCAACTTTGCCTAATTTGCCAGCTACACTGCCATTCACTCTGTCTTTGATTCTATAGACTTTTACTTTTTGCCCGATTTCCATTGTTATTAATTTGTTCCAAATTATAATGAGCCATCTCACAGTTTAAAGCAAAACATACCCCCTTTGAAGTTGTTAATCTTGTTGAACTGATTCATTTTAGCGGTTCTCATTTTAATAAGGTACAGTCAGATGCCTTGGTTTGTGTTGGTTGTTAGTTGTTGGTTCAGGATTATTGACTGTCAAAGAGTATACTTCGCTGACTTGAGAAAGCCTATATTCAATCTCTCTATTCTTTATAAAGTAGTTTGGCAAACATTTTTTGATCGATTATAAAGATTTCAAACTAATTAGATTGCTGTAGTTTAAGTAGGTGCTAATGGTTAGAAATAAAAAGCAAATAATCCGATCTTTGGTTTTTTTGAAGTACAATTCGTTGAGAAACAATTTATCCCTTGTTTTTCAACGTAAAACTGGTTATTATCAGTTTTTTTGCTACTTTTGATTACAATAGAGCCTGATTTGAAAAACCGATAAAAGCACTATATGGTTACAACTGTTCCCCATAAAGAAAAGAATACTGAATGGACTTGGTATCGAGAACTATTAACTGTCTTAATTAGACGTAATCTCAAAAGAAGATATAGAGGCTCGTTCTTGGGTATTTACTGGTCGCTGTTAAATCCGATGGCAATGACTGGCTTGTATACCGCGATTTTTGGTGCTGCTTTTGCTCAGTATTATGATAATTCTTCTTTGAACTATATATTGGCAGCTTTCACTGGTTTAGTAGTAATTAACTTCTTTTCTTCTTCCACAGCACAAGCTTTGCCAAGCGTAGTAGAAAACGGAGGCATAGTAAATAAAATACGTTTACCGCTGTTTATCTTTCCTTTGGCTACTATTGGCGCAAATGTCTTTCAATTATTGATGGGAGCTTTTCCACTACTGGCAATAGTGACCTTGATTATTTCTAAAAATATTCTCAACGTTATAGCTCTAATTTTTCCCATCATAGGCTTGATTTTAGTTTGTACGGGAGTGGGAATGTTGATGAGCGCATTATATGTATTTTTTCGCGACCTTTCTTATTTCTATGAGCTAGTAACTTTTCTCTTATGGATGGGTTCTCCTATTTTCTATCCACCAGATATTGTTCCTGATACCGTTAGTCGATTTTTGGTCTTAAATCCAATTTTGCCGATTATTGAAAGTATTCGTCAGATTACTCTTTCTGGAAATACTCCCGATCTAGTGCTGATTTCCCATAGTTTGATCAGTGGATTGATAGTATTAACTATTGGGGCAATAGCTTTTTCGAGTTGGCGTAATCAGTTTATGGATCTACTATAAAAAATCCTAAATTCATAGGCTATAAGTTTCAAAATTATCTTTATAGCCGTAACTATTTTAAATTAAACATAAATTTTGGTAATGCAAGAATCGATTAGATTAGACGGGGTTTCCCTTTGGCGTAGAACTCAAGAAGAGTTTTCTTACGATCTTAAGAGAACTATCCTTTCTTTTATCGAAGGGAAGTATCGTCATCCAGCTAGAAAAATAGTTTTAGACAATATCCAACTCACGATTGAATGCGGTGAAAAAGTTGGCATTATTGGCGCGAATGGTTCGGGAAAATCCACTATGCTCAAGCTAATTTCAGGAATACTCAAACCGACCTCTGGCACAGTCAGAATTAAAGGAAAAGTTGCACCTTTGATTGAACTGGGTGCTGGTTTTGATGCAGACTTGTCGGTAAAAGATAATATTATTCTTTATGGCGTGATGTTGGGCTATTCCCAGGAAGAAATGCGCTCTAGAGCGAAGATAATTTTAAAATTTGCCGAATTAGAAGACTATGCTTTAGTTCCCGTCAAGGGACTGTCTTCGGGGATGACCGCTCGTCTGGGATTTGCGATCGCCACGGACACCAAGCCAGATATTTTAATTCTTGATGAAGTGCTTTCAGTAGGAGATGTCACTTTTAAAAACAAATGTAGTCAGAGGATGGAAGAATTTTGGCAAGACCACGTCACTGTATTGTTAGTTTCTCATTCGATGGAATTGATTCGTCAAAACTGTCACAAAGCTATTTGGCTCGAACAGGGACAAATAAAAATGATTGGCAAAGCTGATGATGTGGTCGATCGATATCTCGAATATTCTCAACCCAGTGAACCAATACCTCAGTCTGTTAGTACTTAGATTGGATTTGGTAAACAAACAATTAATATCTATACCTCGACCAAACTATTACAATAAGTATATAGAACACAAAATTGTTAGATAGAGAGTATGGCTGCTGCCGTTTCAATTGAAAACTTACAGAAAAGCTATGGTGATGTGACCGCAGTCAAGGATATCTCCTTTACTGTTCAACCAGGAGAGATATTTGGTTTACTAGGTCCAAATGGTGCAGGAAAAACCACCACTATTAGATGTTTGTGTACTCTAGCAAAACCCGACAGCGGAAAAATAGAGGTTGGCGGTGTTTCGGCGATCGCATCTCCCAAGGCTGTTAGACAAAGACTGGGTTATGTGGCTCAAGAAGTGGCTATTGATAAGGTATTAACAGGTAGAGAATTATTAAAGCTACAGGCAGCACTTTATCATTTGCCCAAAAAGTCAATCGGCGATCGCACTAATCAATTAATTGATGTCCTTGGTTTACAGGATTATGCCGACAAGAAAACTGGGACTTATTCTGGTGGGATTCGCAAGCGGTTAGATTTGGCAGCAGGATTGCTGCATCAGCCTGAAGTATTAGTATTAGATGAGCCTACGGTTGGCTTAGATATTGAAAGTCGCATGGTAGTGTGGGAGTTTTTGCAAGCACTGCGAGAAGCAGGAACAACCGTTTTAATCACCAGCCATTATTTAGAAGAAATTGATGCTTTAGCCGATCGCCTGGCGATTATTGACCAAGGCGTAGTAATTGCTGAAGGCACGCCGTCAGATTTGAAGGATAGATTAGGAGGCGATCGCGTTACTTTGCGTATCCGCGAGTTTACCGCCTTAGAAGAGGCAAATAAAGCCAAATACATCCTTGAGTCTTTACCCTTTGTGGAAAGCGTTATTGTTAATACTGTACAGGGTAATTCTTTAAACTTAATTGTCAAATCTGGTCAAAGCTCTCTCAGCAAAATAGAGCAATCTCTTTCAGAAGTAGATCTACCAACCTTTAGTCTGGCTCAGTCTCGTCCTAGCCTGGATGACGTATATCTAGCTGCTACGGGTCAAACTATAATGGATGCTCAGATAGCAGCATCTAGCTCTAGAGATCTTAAAAAAGAGAAGAAGCAGATGATGAAATGATTGCTATTAGTTATTAGCTCTAACTCTTAACCCTTAACGTAACTTAACCTATAAACTGTCTATCCAACATAATAAATACCTATGACAATATCCAGTCAAAATATAAAGTCAGCCCTAGCACCAAACCCAGGTATCAATAGAAAAAACAACGAGCAAACTAATTCCTTGGGTGATTTTATTCAGGAAACATTAGCTCTAACTAAACGTCTATTTATTCAACTGCAACGTCGTCCTTCGACTTTAGTTGCAGGAATTATCCAGCCATTTATGTGGTTGGTTTTGTTTGGCGCACTTTTTAGCAAAGCACCTTCGGGTTTATTTGGTAATGACTTGAGTTACGCTAAATTCCTCGCACCAGGAGTAATTGTCTTTACTGCTTTTTCAGGAGCATTAAATGCAGGATTACCCGTCATGTTTGATCGCGAATTTGGTTTTCTCAATCGTTTATTAGTCGCGCCGTTGTCTTCCCGCTATTCAATTGTGGCAGCTTCGACAATTTATATTATTGCCTTGAGCTTTATTCAAACCGCAGTAATTATCTTTGCTAGTGCTATTTTTGGAGCAGGTTTACCAGGAGTTGTCGGTTTAAGCGCGATCGCTTTAATCGTATTTCTGATTGTTTTGGGAGTGACAGCCTTGAGTCTTGGTTTAGCTTTTGCTTTACCTGGTCATATTGAGCTACTTGCGGTTATCTTTGTGGCTAACCTACCCTTGTTGTTTGCCAGTACTGCCCTTGCACCTCTAAGCTTTATGGCTGGATGGTTACAGGTAGTTGCTAGTCTCAATCCTTTAACTTATGCGATCGAACCAATTCGCTATATTTATGGACACGCAGACTGGGCAATTAATAGTATCGTGATGCAGACTCCTTGGATTGGATTTAGTTTTACCAGCGTTATTTTAGTGCTTTTAGCCTTTGACGCTTTGATATTACTAGCAATTCAACCCCTGTTACGTCGTCGTTTTGCTTAAGATCGTTTTTGGGGGGCAATATAATAGCTATGGTAATAAAAGTAGAATCTATTTTTGCCCGACCCACGATTAATTTAATAATTGATATAAAGGTTTTATTATGTTTAAAAACAACAAAGTAAATAAATTAGCTATCAGTTTAAGTCTAGGTACGATTTTGACTTTAATAGCAGGATTTAACTCTTCTACTCTGTCTCAGTCTAGATATGAGGAAGATAATGGCTATCAATCTAATGAAAAAAGCAATGTTTTTGGCGATACACCTGCTGGGCTAGATCCAGTCGATTTAATGCACCGCGCTCAACAACTCAACGGACGTACCCAAGCGGAGTTTGAAGCAGATTCTCAAGGACAATTAGATGATTCTGTATCTGACTTTAAGCGTCTTCAACAGCAGAAAATGTTAGAGCAACAACAGCCAGCAAATACAGAAGAAACTCCTGAAAACATTGAGCAATAGGCAATAAGCAAACTATTCTTGGTTAACGAAATTCTCGATCGCCTGTAAATATACAAAAGGCGATCGCTTCTTGACTTTAAATACCCACTACAATAAGTTTGATTACGGTTTAAAAACCTCATCTTCTCTTCCCTTCCACCATTCCCCCAACTTGAGCAAATCTGACTGAATATCTTCTAATTCTCCAAGATATTCATGGGGAGAGATATCATCTTTTCTTTCCTGCAATTTGCTTAATCTCAACTGCACTAATAGCCAAGGCTTTGATATCCCATCAGTCGCTTCAATATATTGAGCCAATTCTCGACTATTCATCATTTATGGTAATTTTGATAAAATTATTATTTATATTCTTTTACCATAGCGTATTGATTTGGATAAAAAAAATTGAAATCAAGACAATTCGATTTCAGCTGGCTACTTATTATGTGCGTAGCCCTAAAGGATTCCCTACGGTCTCGGTATCATGCGCGGACTTATTACTTACCCTTCGGGAGGTGCGCGTTCCCTTGCGCCTGTCGTCGACGCGGGGTCGCACCTTTACTTACGAACCAATAACTTGCCTTACCTAAAAGAGCGAGTTTCTACGATCTAAGTCCAATCTTGCTGTTCTCCCGTCGCAGTACGCCGATACACTACACCTTCAGCATGAATAGCCCTGGTTTTCCTGTAAAGCTCATCTTCATTCAATCTCCAGCTATCCAAAACTACCTGCAAATCACGTTGAATATCTCTTGCTCCAGGAAAATCTCTGTAGCGAATGATTAAACGAGCTAACTCAACCAAATTGCGATCGCTTGGCTCAGACTGGACTTGTAACAAACCATCTACCGTTGCCCGATCCTTTCTATTCTGAGGATGGCGAGTTTGATCTTTTATTTTCATTGCTCATACAAAATTATAACAATAGCACTTGCTACTTGCGATGCTTACTGCTCATCAATAAAGGTAAAGGTTGACGAGTAGAGCCAGGAGGTAAAAGATATCTAACTTGCTCTGGAGCAAAAGTTTCCTGAGATTTTTTGCTTCCTTGTCGCCAGCGCATGATTATTCCCAATAAAGCGATTAATAAGCCAACGGATAACAAACCACCACGCCCATCAAGCCCGCCAATCAAGGCATCGGTTACACCCAAAATCAAAATGAAGCCAGAAACGGGTTCTTTGCGATAAACTGCTCTAAAAAATCTTGCGAATAAAGGATTCACTATTTGTACTATCTGATAAATGAAATTGAGATTATAGACTTCGTAATTAGATAAGTTATCTCATAAGTTAGCATAATTGTCAGATCGTTATAATCTTTCCTTAGTCTAGTTATCTGTTAAATGGTATAAAAATTAGGAAAAATAATTGTGCAAGTATGAGATACCAAGAATTTGACCACAAGCTGTTTGAAATTTTGTCTAGTGTCAGCTTGGTTGAAAAGGTATTAATTTTTATATTTGGCTATTTGTTAATTTCTGCCAATAAAGCCGTTGCCATTCCCAAATCGCCTTCAGCAAAATTTATCGCCCAAACCCCACATTACCCAAAAATATTCCCGAAACCATTATTATTAGTCGGTTCAAGATTGTTGGCAACAATGTTATTCCCCAAACAGAAATAAATCGAGCATTAAAGCCCTATTTATTTCGTCCACTCCATTTTACCGAACTACTAAAAATACAGCAGGTTATTACGCAACTGTATATCGATCGCGGTTACTTTACGACTGGCGCATTTATTCCTCCTCAAAAAATAAGCGATCGCACTGTTAAAGTAAGAATCATTGAAGGAACAATTGGCGAGATCGAGGTTCTAGGTTAAAAAAACTACATCCAGAATATATCCGTAGCCGAGTTGCGATTGCATCAGAAGCACCAGTCAATCAAGATAAATTACTATCCGCTTTGCAACTGCTACAGTTAAACCCTCTTATTAAAAAGATTTCAGCCGAATTATCTCAAGGGATAAAACCAGGAGAAAGTTTCCTTAAATTAGAAATAGAAGAAGCCGATAGCTTCGATTTAACCTTAAATATAGACAATGATATAACTGCCAGCGTGGGTTCATTACGAAGTCGAGTTTCTATTGATAACCGAAATTTATCTGGTTTGGGAGACACATTTCGAGTTAGTTACGCTAAAAGCGAAGGTAGCGAATCTTTAGAAAGATTGCAGTACATTGCGCTACTGGGTGCGAGGGGAACTTCTATTAGGATCTCTCACAACCGCAGTGAAAACCAAATCGTTCTCGAACCTTTTACTTCATTAAATCTAGGAAGTGATAGCCTTGGCTACGGAGTCACCATCATTCAAGATGTAATTAATAAACCAAGTCAAAACTTAATTGCAGCCTTTGCTTTTACTCACCAAAATACTCAATTCTCCATTAACGATCGGGGTTTTTTCGATCTTGCCAGAGGCTTAGATGAGGATGGTAGAAGCATTATATCTACTCTACGCTTCATTCAAGAATACAGCGATCGCAGTACCGATCGTGTATTTTCTATAGCTTCTCAGGTTGCTATTGGTATTGATGCCTTTGGTTCAACTATCAATAATAATGAATCACCTGATAGTAAATATTTGCTTTGGCAAGGACAATCACAATATTTAAGAGCGATTTCTAGCAAGACTAATCTTAGTTTACGAGGAACAATTCAATTAGCCAATCGTCCCTTATTTGCTCAAGAACAGTTTTTGGCGGGTGGAGTGACAAGTGTTCGAGGTTACAGCAGAGATATAATTCAAGGAGATAACGGAGTTTCCTTTTCTATTGGATTAAACAATACTGTTTTGAATGTACCTGAGTGGGATTTGCGTGTAGAAGTGAGTCCCTTCTTCGATTTCGCACGTATTTGGAATACTGATGATTTTCGGCTAGAAACAAATACCCTCGCATCGGTAGGCATTGCTGCTCAATTATCTCTCAAAGATAATATTTCGGCTTTGATAGGCATAGGAATTCCCCTAATTGATGCCAAATTACCAGAGGGAAATTCTTTACATGATCAGGGGATACATTTTTCCTTTAGTGTAAAACCTTTTTAATTACAAGCTACAAGCTATAAGAGCTTAAGCAGTTTTGAGAAACATTAGTTCAAATAAAAAAAGAGATGCTTATATTAAACATCTCTTGAGAATAAAAATAAGTTGATTAAAGCTAATTATTAATTAGATATACCAAAACGAACAATACTAACCAAATAACATCGACAAAGTGCCAGTAAATCTCTGCTGCTTCTACTCCAAAGTGACTATTACTAGAGTAATGTCCTGGCTCACGCGATCGCCACAAAACAGAAAGAATTAGTAATACACCTGTCAAAACGTGTAAGCCGTGAAATCCAGTCAAGACATAAAAGCAACTGGCAAACAGGTTAGTAGTCAGACCAAATTCAGCATGAAAATACTCATAAGCTTGACCGCATAAAAACAATGCGCCCATTGCTGCGGTAATGCCAAACCAAACCTGCAAACCTTTAACGTCGTTGTTCTTAACAGCAGTTTGACCACGGTGCATGACGAAACTACTCGCTACCAGAATCGAAGTGTTAATAATCGGAATTAGCAATTCTAACTCTGGCGTACCTTCAGGGGCCACACGGGCATAATAGCCCGATAGATTAGCAATGCAGCAAAAAAACCGATAAAGGTCATGCTGTCAGAAACTAGAAAAATATAAAGACCGATCATCCGATAATCTGGATGTCCGTGATGCCCGTGTTCGGCTTCTTGTTCGGAAGCGATCGCTATTTGAGTACTATCTACGGTTGAACCTTGCATATTAAATAAACTTATTTGTCTCTAATTACTTAGTTAAAGGGCTTATCGAGCGAAGATTAAGAGGATAAAAGGACAATATAACAGCACTGCTTCGTCCTTCATCCTCATTCCTCGTACCTCGTTCCTTACTCCTTTTTAACTTCCTTCGGCACTGACTGCTGCCAGCATATCTTCGACATCTTCATCACCATCGATACTTTCGGTATCTACGCCGTAATCGTAAGGACCAGCCCACAATACGGGTTCTTCTTCAAAGTTTTCGATGATAGGAGGAGAACTAGTCTGCCACTCTAAGGTTAATGCTCTCCAAGGATTACGACCCGCTTTTTCTCCTTTATACAAACTCCAAATGACGTTGATGATAAAAGGAAAGGTAGATAACGCCAGAATATACGAGCCAATAGTACAAACCATGTTCAAGGTCTGAAACTGAGGATCGTAAAGGGCAATACGACGGTTCATACCCTGCAACCCTAATTGGTGCATTGGTAAGAAGGTAATGTTGAAGCCCACGAAGGTCATGATAAAGTGAATCTGACCCAAGGTTTCATTAACCATACGTCCAGTCATTTTAGGGAACCAGTGATAGACGGCTGCAAACAAGCCGAATACCGAACCGCCAAAGAGGACGTAGTGGAAGTGAGCCACGATAAAGTAAGTATCGTGAACGTGGATGTCAAACGGTACGGCAGCTAACATTACTCCACTCAAACCGCCGACTAAAAAGGAAGCGACGAAACCTACGCCAAAGATAAAGGCACTGTTTAGACTGAGTTTTCCGCCCCAGATAGTCGCACACCAGCTAAATACTTTAATTCCTGTCGGTACGGCAATAATCATCGTGGTTGCCATAAAGAACATCCGCAACCAGCCAGGAGTTCCGCTAGAGAACATATGGTGCGCCCAAACAATTAGACCCAAAAAGCTAATTGCCAAACTCGAATAGGCGATCGCTCTATAGCCAAACACTGGTTTACGAGCGTGAACGGGCAATATTTCCGAAATTGCGCCAAAGAAAGGCAAAATCATAATGTATACCGCAGGATGCGAATAGAACCAGAACATATGCTGGTAAACTATCGGATCGCCACCGCCTACGGGATTGAAAAATGCTGTCCCTGCTAATAGATCGAAAGAAAGCAAAATTAAGGCTGCTCCTAATACGGGAGTACCCAGTAAGATCAAGCCTGAAGTTGCCAACATCGACCAACAAAACAAGGGCATACTGTGAATGTCCATATCGGGCATCCGCATCAGCAGGATGGTGGTGAGAAAGTTGATCGCCCCCAACATAGAAGATGTTCCCAAGATCAAAATACTGAGAATCCAAATCTCCTCTCCCGACTTACCGCTTACCAAACTTAGAGGAGGGTAAGAAGTCCAGCCAGCTTGAGGCGCACCATTAAAGAAGCTACATAGCAGCAAAATACCGCCAGGAGGAATCATCCAAAAAGCTACGCCATTAAGACGAGGAAATGCCATATCTTCAGCCCCTACCATTAGGGGAATAAGATAGTTGGCAAAACCAGCCCCTGCTGGAATAATCCACAGAAACAACATAATTGTTCCGTGCATGGTTAGAAGCTGATTGTAAAATTCGGGTTGAACAAAATCAGGATCGGGGGTAGCGAGTTCGGTACGCATCACTTCGGCTATCAAACCACCGACGAAGTAGAAAAAGAAAGCAGTAACCAGATATTGAATTCCAATTACTTTGTGATCGGTACTAAAGCCAAAATAGTCGGTCCACCTTCTTTGGGGATGTTCTGGATGCCCCTCCGACACGGTAGAGGTGTTTCTTTCAATTGTGGTACTCATTCTTTAATTTGAAAGGTGTAATCGAAATTAATTGTTTTAATAGCAATTTAGCTATCAACTGATTTGTAGGCGCGATCGATAATCAAATTTGCGTAGCCTCAAGACTTACTCTTAAATGCTAGTGAAAACTCAACTACCAATTCGCTTCTACTGATTTAAAGTCTAAGGCTTCAACTGAGCCAAAATATCGGAATCGACTCCTAGATCGCTGGCTATGGGTGCTAAAAATTCAGCATCGGATTCAGACTCAGGTGCGATCGCTACAGTCTCACTATCGTCACTCATAGCAAAAGTGTTTTCCTGAATCCACTGTTGATAGTCTTCTTCAGTCTGGACATAAAGCTGGGTTTTCATTCCGCCATGATATGCACCACACAACTCGGCACAAACCACAGGATATTGTCCTATTTTGTTAGGGGTAAAGACTAAGTTAGTTTCTCTTCCTGGAATTACATCTTGCTTAATGCGAAACTCAGGTAGCCAAAAGGCGTGAATCACATCTCCTGCCGTCATATTTAAAGCTACAGGACGATCTACAGGAACGTGAATTTCTCCCGATACGACCCCATCAGGATAGGTAAATATCCAGGCGTACTGGATTCCATTTACTTTGATTTCGAGAGGTTGAGCATTAGGATCTGATTCTGGAGAAGCCCCCAAACCCAAAGCTAAATTTTGTCGCTCAGGATCTAAAGCTACTAATGCCGAACCATGATGAGCATGAGCCATTTGAGGTCCAGGATCTCCTGCCGTCATTGGGTCTAATCCTCCCATTCGATTGTAGATTTCAAAACTATAAATCGAAAGAATAAAAACAATTACGGTAGGAATAGCAGTCCAGACAATCTCTAGCGGCACGTTGCCTTCAATTGGAGGACCGTCTGTAGTGTCGCCTTTTTTTCGGCGAAATTTGATTAAAGAGTAGACTAGAACACCTTCAACTAAAAGAAACAAACCAGTAGCAATGGTCATCATAAAGTTAAATAGCTCGTCTACATCTCCAGCATCGTTAGATGCTGCTGTGGGCAAAAGTCCGTGGTTTTGACCATACCAAAGACTGATTAAGGTCATTGCCACTCCTGCGATGAGAGTGAGTATGCTGCTAGGAATGTTCACTATGGTAATTCGGGGTAGTATTTTCTACAATTCGTCTTTAATCTATCTACTAGTTTAAAATAACTGAACTTTACAATTTGTTACTGAGTAAATAGAGCGGTGTCAAGAGAATTTTTAATAAAAATTTCAGCTACAAAATTATTTTTTCGTCTGTTTATTAGCCTAAATCATCTCGATAATAAATAGGTCTGTATTTCCTAAAAATTAGAGAAAAAAGTTTATTTTCTTTATATTTTGTTTGGGATCGCTAATCGTCACGATGCCTGAGCTAACCTAGATTAAAAACTATCTATTAAAGCTTAACTTTTTCTTTATAAACATTAAGTATTGTAAAGTCATTTAAGGTATCAATCTGAAGAATATCTAAAAAGATAGAACTAATAGAAAAAGCTCGTTAGAGTAAAGAAAGTAATTACCGTCGAATGCGGTATATCGTTGACTTTAATTTGAAAGTAATTGTAATTGTCAAAGTAGAAAAACATTTTTTTTGAAAGTACTAAACAGTACTTATTTTGTAGGTTTTATCTCACATATCTTCATATATTTTAAAGTTTGCTATGACCGAATCATTCTTTCAGCCATCCGTCACCAGTACTAAGCCAGCATCTCAACCAACAGTGTGGATTAGACGTTTGGTTTGGAAAATTGCGATCGCGACATTGCTGTTGATGGCAGTAGGAAGTGCAACTAGAGTAATGAATGCAGGTTTAGCCTGTCCAGATTGGCCATTGTGTTACGGTCAATTAGTACCAACCAGACAGATGAACCTTCAGGTATTCTTAGAATGGTTTCATCGTTTAGACGCTGCTTTGATTGGTTTAAGTGCGATCGCTCTTTCTGGTCTATCTTGGTGGTATCGCCGAGAGTTACCAAAATGGCTGCCGTGGGCTGCTACTTTTGCCTTATTTCTAATTGTTTTTCAAGGAATTTTAGGCGGACTAACCGTAACTCAACTGTTGCGTTTTGATATTGTTACCGCACATTTAGGAACGGCACTGCTCTTTTTTAGTACCTTAGTTGTCATTGGTACAGCCTTAATGCCTTACAAAGAAACTTCATCAGCCCGAAAGTTAAGCTGGTTTGGTTTGAGTGCAGCAGTTTTAGTCTATCTACAAAGTATTCTGGGGGGGTTAGTCGGTTCGCGTTGGGCATTACATCAGTGCTTTGGTGGTTCTCAATTATGTAACGTGATGAACGCCCATATTTTAGGAGTAGTGCCACCCACCCTTGCTACCGTTGCTGTGGTTTGGTTAGCTTGGAAAACTCCAGGCTTGCATCCAAATTTACGATTGTTAGCCAATACAGCAGCAGCTTTAGTTAGCTTGCAAATCTTATTAGGTATTGCTACTTTTAAACTTCACTTGCAGGTAGAACCACTAACTGTAACCCATCAGGCAGTAGGAGCAAGTTTATTAGGCGTATTAATCGCTTTTACCGTATTAGCCATGCGAGACAACAAGCAAGAATCGACGATCTAATCGTCACTCTTTAATTTGCTGCCAGTACACATCATTAAGACCAACCATAGGAAGAATTATAATGACAGGGACTAGTTTAGCCAGCCGTAATCAAAATTTAGGCGAGGTATTAAAAAGCTATTATCAACTAACTAAACCACGAATTATTCCCTTATTGCTGATCACTACCGCAGCTTCGATGTGGATTGCTTCAGAAGGAAGAGTCGATCCTTTGTTGCTGATAATCACTTTATTAGGAGGAACACTAGCAGCAGCCTCGGCACAGGTATTAAACTGCATCTACGATCGCGATATCGATTACACCATGACGCGGACACGCAAGCGTCCTATTCCTTCAGGAAAAGTGCAGCCTCATCATGCGTTAATTTTTGCTGTTGTTTTAGGAACGCTGTCTTTTTGTTTGTTGACCGTGTTTGCCAATTTATTAGCAGCATTATTAGCAATGTCGGGTATTGTCTTCTATATGCTGATTTATACTCACTGGCTAAAGCGACACACTACGCAAAACATTGTGATTGGTGGTGCAGCAGGTTCGATTCCTCCCTTAGTAGGATGGGCAGCAGTAACGGGCGATTTGAGCCTCACCCCTTGGTTACTGTTTGCAATTATTTTTCTCTGGACTCCTCCCCATTTCTGGGCTTTAGCATTGATGATTAAAGAAGATTATGCTGAAGTAGAAGTACCGATGTTGCCTGTAGTCGAAGGAGAAGAAACAACCGTCAAACAGATCTGGATTTATAGCTGGTTACTAATTCCCTGTAGCCTATTGCTAATCTATCCTTTAGGAAATTTAGGTCTAGTATATGGCGCGATCGCACTTTATTTAGGCTATAAGTTTCTCTACAAAGCCTGGGAATTAAAACAAGATCCGACAAATAATCAGCTAGCTCGTGGAATGTTCAAGTATTCTATCTTCTATATGATGCTGTTGTGTGTTGCCGCGATCGTAGATACATTACCCGTAACCCATCAGCTATTAGGCATGATTTTTGCCTGTGGTGGATAAGCACTAACTCAATAGCTCCACAGACAGAAAAATCACAAGAGGCAAAGAAAGATATCAACTCTTTACTAGCCTCTTTTTTATTGATCGCAAATTACAGCCAAAAACGTTCATATCTTTGTATTTATGCTTGAGTCTAATGAAATTGTTTTACAAAAATATACTATGGCGCGATCGCAACTTATCTTGGATACAAGTTTCTCTACAAAGCTTGGAAATTAAAACAAGATCTTACCAGCAATCAATTGGCAAAAGGATTGTTTAAATATTCCATCTTTTACATGATGCTGTTGTGCGTCGCAATGATCGTTGATACTCTGCCTGTCACTCACCAACTGATGGGTATGTTATTCTCTTGTAGTGAATAAATAATCGACATGATATATAGCTCAGTAAAAGCTTAAGATATTGTGCAACAATACCAACAAATCAATCTTGATGTTGCAAGCCATACAATACCGAACCAACTAATCCCACTTGTGGGTTTAATACAATATGAACGGGAATTTCTTCAATTAAAGTACTTACTCTACCTTTACTTTTAAAAGCATCTAAAAACTTACCATCTTGCATCAAAGGTAATATTTTGCCAGCAATGCCACCTGCAATATAAATTCCACCATAAGATAGTAATTTAAGGGCTAAATTGCCTGTTTCTGCTCCATAAGCTTCAATAAAGATCTCGTATTTTTTATCAATTTTAATGGTGCAATTGCTTCAAATAAACCAAGTCGCATCTAGCAGTTTCTACACCGCTAGCGGATTGGTAGCCATTACGCTCGTACAATTTTACCGCCTCTTTTAAAATAGTTGCAGTTTCAATCCAAATTTCTTGATATTGCCTAGTTGCAATCGCGAGTTCCAACTGTTCTAATAAATATACACCCAATCCTTGTCCTCGAACTTCTGGTAACAAATACATTTTGCGAATTTCGACTGCATTTTGTCCTCTGGCTATAGGCTGATATGCTGCTGTACCGACAATTATTCCATCCTGCTCGACTATCCAAAACTCTCCCCCTACCTCCAAATAAGCAGACTCCACCTCAATTACATCCCGATCCGCTAACTCAGGTTGCCAAGGCAAACCGTATTCTTCCAATACCTGCCGAATTACCTCCGCAGCACTATCGCGATCGCTTTTCTGCCAATCTCTAATAGTAAAATTCTGGTATTTTTTCTTCATTGTTTCCCATAAACAAGGCACGCCTTGTCTCTTATTACTCAACTATGTACTCTGGGTTCATGGTGCAGCGTACTTAAAATACTGCTTTCATATTTCCCTAACTCTGCCAAACGCTTTTCTACCGTAGAGCGATCGCTATATTGTTCTGCCAATACCCAGTAAATGCCATAATGACGGGCTTCTGATGCCATTAAACTGTGATAAAACTTGCCTAATTCTGGATCGGGGCAATTTTCTCCAATTAAGCCTAATCTTTCGTGAGAACGGGCTTCAATGATGGCTGATAGCAGCAAAGAATCAATCAGGCGCTCTGGTTCACCATGACGTACTTGAGATTTCAATTTAGTAAAATAGGGTGGAGAGTTGAGGGGGGCAAGGGGTATGTTGCGCTTTTCTAACCATTGGTTTACTAATTCAAAATGTTCTAATTCTTCTCTTGCGATCGCCGTTAGTTGACGAACTAATTTATGATGAGAGGGATAGCGAAACATGAGATTAATTGCTACCCCTGCTGCTTTGCGTTCGCAATGGGAATGGTCTAGTAATACTGTATTCAGGTTTGCGATCGCCTGTTCGATCCAAGCAGGATTGGATGGCTGTTGCAAAATTTTAATGGTGGCATTTGTGTTTAAAGAAGCTACCCGATTTGTCATTGTCATCCTATACTAAGTAACGTTTATTTTAGATTGTTCGATATTGAACTTTCGATATAGTTATTATCCGTAGCTAATAGGGAATACTTACTAGTAAGTTAACAATTTTCTTCTATTATCTTAAGAAAACATCGAGCAGTAAAAGAATTGTAAAGGATGCACTTAGTCAAACCATCTAACATGAGCCATAATCGTCGGATTGTCATTGGTGACGTACACGGGCACTATGACACTTTAGTTGCATTATTAGATTCAATTTCACCTACTACTAATGATGAAGTATACTTCCTGGGCGACCTAATCGATCCAGGTCCCAAAAGCGCACAGGTGGTTGATTTGGTGATGCGAAACCAGTTTAAATGCCTTCGTGGAAATCACGAAGAGATGATGCTCGATGTGGTTGGTACTGGCGAAGTCTCAATTGAACTATACCAGGGGTGGTTATATAGTGGTGGTCATGCCACAGTAGCCAGCTATGATAGCAAGATTCCTCAAGAACATATTGACTGGATGAAAAATTTGCCCTTATTTTACGACTTGGGCGACTATTGGCTAGTTCATGCAGGAGTCAATCCCGATATTCCTCTTCAACAACAGGGTGCAGAACAATTTTGCTGGATCAGAGAGGATTTTCACGCCAATAGCAAAGCATTTTTTCAAGATAAGCTGATCGTTACAGGTCACACTATTACCTTTACTCTCCCTGGAGTAGAGCCAGGACAAATCGCTGCTGGTAAGGGATGGTTAGATATTGAAACAGGAGCGTATCATCATAATAGTGGTTGGATGACTGCCCTAGATCTCAATCAACAAAAAGTTTATCAGGCAAATACTTTTGATGGTCGAATTCGCATTCTGCCTTTAAGAAAAGCGATCGCAAAGGTTGATTCTTCTAAAATTATGTCTCGCAAAATGCGTAAAAGAGCATAAAGGAGGGATGAAGGATGAAGGATAAGGGATGAGGAAAACTAATTTAATATCTATCAAGTACTAATATTAAGAAAGCGATCGCCTTTAAATTGAAGGCGATCGCTTTCTTATCACAATATAAATTGGTAATGCTTAGAGGTATTTTCCTTCGGTATCTGGACTTTCCATACGTGGTAAACCCATGCTGTAGTTGCGTACTCTAGCACCAAGATTGTAGTTAATCTCGCCGTCGAGCAATAAAGAACGAATAAAATGCTCTAAATTTGAACCAATAAGACGCAAATTATAGTCACTCAAATCTTGACCGTTATTTTCTTCTACCAGTTCATCAAATTTACGATATACCTTTTGTAAAGCATCTTCACTCCAGTTAAATTCGTTATCTGGATCGATATCTAAAGTCAAGACATTATCGCTAGGGATTAGCTCATTATCTTTTACTTCTGCACTGTATATACGAACGTGACGAGTAGTTGATTTTACAAGCATACTAATATTTTATATTTAGATAATTATTTTACAGGATAGTTTTGGTAGGAGAGATAATTAAGTTTCTTTTCACCTACCAAATACAATTATCCTAGTTACTTATAGGCTTTAATGCACTCTTCAATTAAGGGATTAACCGCATCGACATCTTCCCAACCCTGAATTTCAGTTACTTTCTTTTCAAGATTTTTGTAGGTTCTAAAAAACTCGGCAATCTCTTCTAAACGGTGAGGAGCAATATCTTTAAGAGATTTTACCTCATTGTAACGAGGGTCTTCTGCTGGTACGCAGAGAATTTTTTCATCGCGATCGCCACCGTCGATCATTAACAACATACCAATGGGTCTGCAGCAATTACACAACCAGGAAAAGTAGGCTCATCCATCATCACCATTCCGTCTAGCGGATCGCCATCGTCGGCTAGAGTATTCGGTACAAAGCCATAGTCATAAGGATATTTTACCGAAGCAAATAGAACGCGATCTAGAGCAAAAGCGTTCATATCTTTGTCAAATTCGTATTTATTCTTGCTACCGCCAGGTATTTCGATTAAAACATTAATTATGCCAGCTTCGGGTTGTGCGGGAATTAGAGATAAGTCCATAAAATTCTCCTAAATAAATGGTAATAAGTTAACTAAAACAATGATTTTCATGCCCAGAAGAAACAATTCCTCTGAGGTTGGCGATTGACTAAAGTATCATAAAACTTAATAAAACCGCCATCAAGCATTCTACCCGATTGAGAAACAAAATCTAGATCCAATTGCTCTTGGTTCTATTAAATAGCGATCGAGCCAAGAGCGATAGATACAACCGCGCCGATGACGGTATTAATAAAGTTAACCAAATCGTTAGTTAACCAAGTAAAACGGGATTCTAAGGTTGCACCGATCAAACTTTCAACTGTAGTAGCAATAAAAGCAGCGATCGCACACCAAATTATACCAATCGGGCTAATCATACCAATAGCCCAGGCAATTACAGCTAGAACAATTGAGCCAGCAATACCTGCGACTGTCCCTTCTAAACTTACTGCACCTTCTGTACCTCTGGGTACTGGCTTGAGGCTAGTAATTAAATAAGTCGTTTTACCGTAGGCTTTGCCCACTTCACTAGCGGTGGTATCAGAAAGTTTGGTACAAAAGCTGGCTACGTAACCTAATACAAATAATGGTTTGAGAGGGGAAGGACAAAATAGGTTGCGATCGCACATATTGTTGCAGTCAATGCCGAACTCCAAACATTACCTGCCCCTCTTTTTCCAGAACGTTCTTCAGCTATGCCTTCAGATTCTTTTTTGCTCCATTCTGACAAATGTTAAGCCCGAACCGACTAAAAAATAAAACACCACTACAAGATAGCCACGCCAGCCTAAAATTCCCCAAACTAATATTCCTAAGATTGCACCGTTAATATTGCCAATGGGGGTTAAAAGTTTTTTTGGACTAATAAAGGCAATTCCCAATAAAACAAAGTTTAAAGCTAAAGCGATCGCCCAAGGATTAGACAAGAGTGAAATTATCAAACATTTTAAAGATTTAAGTAAAAAATATTTTGTCTTTAAGCTTATCAATCCGCGATGCTCGATAATAAAAGATTGTTAGTTCAACCAAAGGCAATTTATGTCTCTTTCCAAAGCAGAAGCCAAGCAATTATTAGAAAGAATGATCTTCGACGAACAAGCCCCGAAAGAATGGGTAGAAGATGTTTGGGGAATTACTCCATTTTAGGGGATAGCGCAGCAAAGCTATATGAAGCCTTTGAAGCTTTGATTGAATGTTGTCCAGAAAACAAGCTTGATAGTCTATTGCAGACTTATCTTCAAGAACAAATAGATAATTAGCTACCCTAACAATTTAATTCTCCTCCCTCGAAAGCAGCATCAAACAAATTGAAGATTACTCCCCAACTCTTCTAGACTATATAGTATACATACTGCTTTACATTTCTTTATATGGCTAGAGATTTACGAGGATTTATTAAAATTTTGGAATCAAAAGGACAGCTTAGACGCATTTCTGCGCTAGTCGATCCTGAGTTAGAGATAGCTGAAATTTCCAATCGGATGCTGCAAGCAGGAAGTGGCCTGGACTACTATTTGAAAACGTCAAAGGTTCACCATTCCCTGTCGCAGTGAACTTGATGGGGACGGTAGAAAGGATTTGCTGGTCGATGAATATGGAAGCCCCAGAAGAGTTGGAAACTTTGGGGTCGAAGTTAGCTATGTTGCAGCAGCCCAAACCACCCAAGAAAATTAAGCAAGCAGTAGACTTTGGCAAAGTTCTGTTTGATGTTTTAAAAGCAAAACCAGGACGAGATTTTTTTCCTCCTTGTCAACAGGTGATCCTAGAAGGAGATGAACTAGACCTAAACAAAGTCCCGATGATTCGTCCCTATTCTGGGGATGCGGGAAAAATTATAACTCTTGGTTTAGTCATTACCAAAGATGTAGAAACTGGAACACCCAACGTTGGGGTAACCGTCTCCAGCTACAGTCGAAAAATACTATGACCGTTCATTGGTTGTCTGTGCGGGGTGGTGCAAGACATCTACGTAAAACAGCCGAAGCAGGGAAAAAACTGGAAGTTGCGATCGCTTTAGGAGTCGATCCAATGATTATTATGGCAGCAGCCACGCCTATTCCTGTAGATTTATCTGAATGGTTGTTTGCAGGTTTATATGGCGGTAGTGGTGTTAAACTGGCGAAATGTCAGACTGTAGATTTGGAAGTCCCCGCAGATTCAGAATTTGTCTTAGAGGAAACAATTACCCCAGGAGAAATGCTACCTGAAGGTCCCATTTGGCGATCATATGGGATACTATGGCGGAGTGGAAGACTCTCCCCTGGTGCGTTTCCACTGCATGACCCATCGTAAAGATCCGATTTACTTAACTACCTTTAGTGGTCGTCCTCCCAAAGAAGAGGCAATGATGGCGATCGCTCTTAACGGATTTATACTCCTATTCCGCGTCAGCAAGTCTCTGAAATTGTTGATTTCTTTCTACCAATGGAAGCTTTAAGCTACAAGGCTGCTATTATCTCTATTGATAAGGCCTATCCTGGTCAAGCAAGAAGGGCAGCATTAGCCTTTTGGAGTGCTTTACCTCAGTTTACCTACACCAAGTTTGTAATTGTGGTAGACAAGGATATTAACGTCCGCGATCCTCGCCAGGTAGTATGGGCGATTAGTTCTAAAGTAGATCCTTCCCGTGATGTGTTTATCTTGCCTGACACTCCCTTTGATACCCTAGATTTTGCCAGTGAAAAGATTGGCTTGGGGGGGCGGATGGGAATAGACAACGACTCAAAACTGGCTCCCGAAACCGACCACGAATGGGGTGAACCTTTGGAGTCAGATGACGATACATCCGCAATGGTATCGAGACGTTGGCAAGAATATGGTTTAGGGGATATCGATTTGGGGGAAGTAGATGCTAATTTGTTTGGTTACGATATGAAATAACGCTTCTTTTAAGTTAAGAACATTTATCTGTTGAGACAGCTATTAGCCATTAGCTATTCCTAAAGGACAGCGCTACGCATATAGCTGTTAGCTTTTTTAAAGAAAATTTCTTGCTATTCATTATTCAATCGCCTGAATCTGCATCACAATCGAAGTCATATCATCGCCTGATTTTTTGTTAGCACCGCTAAATTGCTTAACCTGATAAAAAATATGTTCTAAAATTTCTTCTGGGGTTTCTAAGATGTTGACAAGCCCATTTAAAACATAGACAGAGGTTTTCTTCATCAAAGCGATCGCCATCCTCATTAGCAGCGTCGGTAAAGCCATCAGTGTAGTAAATGACGGTATCTCCAGGAGCAAGCTGTACCGTAGCATCCTCGTATTCTGATTCCATATCCAAACCAATCAGCATTCCCCAACTATCTAACTTTTCTAGAGTATTAGTTGCTTTACGCCATAGTAAGGGAGGGTTATGAGCAGCATTAGTAAAAGATAAGGTTTGCCTTTGAGGATCGTATTCTGAATAGAACATACTCACGAAGCGATGGGAGTTTTCTAAATCAGCATACATTACTCGATTGAGATGGCGCATTATCTGAGCGGGAGAATGACGATTAAGAACTTCTGCCCGCAGCATTCCCCTAGTCATAGTCATAATCAATCCAGCAGGAACACCTTTACCCATTACATCACCAATAACAATGCTCCAGGGAACATCAGAACCAACTTCTGTATTGACCATTTTCGAGGCGATCGTAATTAGTGGGAATGAAGTCATAATAGTCTCCCCCAACCCGACTTAGCTGTCTCGCACTTAGCTGCGATTGCTAATCCTTTGATTTGAGGACGTTTGCTCGGTAATAAGCGTAGCTGAATTTCTGAAGCGATTTCTAATTCGCGATCTTGTCTTTCTTTAGAGCGTAATTCGACAGTTAGTTCGATGATTTGCGATCGCTACTGCTGTTTGATCTGCAACTAATTGAGTTAATTTTCTTCTAGTAGGAGTCCATCTATAGTCAGACTCTGTACTAAATACATAAAGACGACCTTGTTCGATGTTTTCCACTAAAATTGGCGTACCAAAAAAATGATTTGATGCCGTTAATTCTTGGCTAATCTTTTCATCAATAATTTGTGAGAGTTGAACAGACATTCTAACTGTCTTTGAGCGATTTGACTGATGACTGATTAATTTGATAGTTGACTCTTTCAAATGCACTACTAACTTCTAAACCAATTTTACTATCCTGACAGTGAATTTGTTCTAAATATACTCGGTTATCCCTTGTATAAGAATTAAAGCACCACCAATAGAATCAGTAACTCTAGCTGCCATTAATGGAGTTAGTTCTAGAAACTGATTTAGATTGCTAAAGCTACGCAAAGCAAATCCCAAAGAGCTTAACAAATCTTGAATTTTGTTTTGTTCTCTTTGAAGATTAGCCACCAGTTCTTTTAGTGCCACAATAGGATTTGATCTCTTCAAGAAGAGTACTCGACACCATTGTTTTCTTGAGAGGGATGGCTATGAGAAGGTACGACAGTCATTGCCTCTACAAATTTTGACATTATTTTTTAATTCATCCGTCAAAAATAGGTTTGGCTAAGTACAGCAGATACTAAAATATTCAATCAGATATTATAAAAATAGCTTTTGTAACTATCTAACTAATGATTATCCTAACAGCAAATTAATTAAAACAACGCTTATATTTTACTTACCAAAGTGTAGGTTGATTCATAATAACCCGAAATAGCTAATACGCCAATAAATTGAGTAAAAATACTTAAACCACAATACAAAACTAGCTATTTAATAATGTATA
The DNA here is from genome assembly GCA_963799375.1 of uncultured cyanobacterium. GTDB lineage: Bacteria > Cyanobacteriota > Cyanobacteriia > Cyanobacteriales > Xenococcaceae > Waterburya. The sequence continues at coordinate 238,338 of CAWCWY010000001.1, read as the reverse complement.
TTTTGTTTAACCATTGAGTAGTGCTTCGACAAATTCATAGCTAGAAAATGGTCTGTAAATCTTCAATACCTTCCCCCGCACCAATAAAACGAATTGGTAGATTTAGCTGCTGAGTTACTGCCAATGCTACACCACCTTTGGCACTCCCATCTAATTTAGTTAAAACCACACCGCTAAGATTCGCTGCTTCAGAAAATACCTGAGCTTGACGTAAGCCATTTTGTCCTAGAGTTGCATCTAAAACTAGTAATGATTCTACTCTGGCATCGGGGGCTTTCTTATCAATAATTCGACGGATTTTTGCTAATTCTGCCATCAAATTTTGTTTATTTTGCAATCTGCCTGCGGTATCTACTAATAATAATTCGGTATTTTTAGCTTTAGCAGCAGCGATCGCATCAAACACTACCGCAGCAGGATCGGTATTTTTGCCAGGGTTGGCAATTACCTGAGTATTAGTTCGTTCTCCCCAAACCTGAACCTGCTGTACCGCAGCAGCGCGAAAAGTATCCGCAGCAGCAATCAGACAGCTATAGCCAGATTTTTGACCGAGGTTGGCTAGTTTTCCAATGGTAGTAGTTTTTCCCGCACCGTTGACCCCTGTCAAAAGCCAGATATTAAATTCGTCCTTTTTCGGGTACAAAAGCTGTATCTTCTTGCCCTCCAAGGGTTTATCGAGAATATCTTGAAGAATAGTTTTAAGATAGGCGATCGCCTGGTCTGGAGGCAAGGCTTCTTGTTTTAATTTCGTTTGCAGAGTTTCAATAATATAGTCGGTCGCCTCAATTCCCACATCAGCCTGCAGCAAGAGACTTTCAATCTCCATCGACTGCATCGTCATTGAGAGGGCCTTTACCCACAATAGACTTTCAGCTGATTAACTAAACCAATGCGGGTTTTGCCCAATCCCTGACGCAATTTAGTCAGCCAGCTTATTTCTTCCTCTGAAATATCGTCTGCAGTTCTACCACTTCCTGCTAGTACCTGAGATGACCAGATAAAATCTTCATCTAGTTCTGCGTTCTGCTCAGCTTCTTCGACTGGTGTTTCTATCGCCGTTTCCTTGAGCTTTTCTAATCCCTGAGACTTTTGCATCCAAGCAGGAACATTTCTTGGCTTCTATTTCTAGTTCTTCTGTCTTTTCTTCTTCCTTTACTTCTGATTCTGAAGACTCAGTCGTTGGTTCAGTATCTTCTTCTAATTCTTCTGTAACAGTATTGTCAGCTATGGGTATTTCGGCTGTTGCAATCTCTTCTGAAATAACCTCTTCTTCCGCTTCTTCTATTTCTGTTTCTGCTTCTTCCGTTTCTATCTTTGGTGTTCCTGCTTCCCCTTTGCGTTGCTGAATGTTTTGATAAGCAGCTTTGGCATAAGCAAGATAATCGGGTTCTGCGACTTGCGTTTCCGTTTCCTCTAAAGCCTCTTCCGTTACTTCTGGTTGAGTCTCGTTAGAAGTTGATTCAGGCTGTGTTTGCTTTACTTTTTCGTTACGGCGAAACCAATTAAACATTGTGTAAGAAGGAAGATGAACCTAGATAATTGTCACTTTAAATATGATAATACCAAGTTCGATCCATTATTGATTTGGCAAGTCAGTGGTAATTACACCACCTTTGTGAACTACCAGACACCCACCCTATCGGGTAGGGTGCTGGCTTCCAAATTCATCGGCAACAGCAACGACAGTTGACTTAAGCCCTCTGCGTTGTCTTACATTGCCTCCATTGGCAGTCTCCCCCGTCCCAGAGGAGATTATTCTTATACCTTCATCTCTGCAATTTTTGGCTGCGTTAATATCTCTATCAATACCTTTGGTATTACAACTAGGACAATCCCAAGTTCGGATATCAAGAGGCAAGCTATCAACTACATTCAGGCAGTTATTACAGGTCTTAGAGCTAGGAAAAAATCTATCTATCTGTAGAAAAACCTTCCCCTCTTTTTTCACTTGTATTCAAGAAAGTTTAGGAACATACCCCAACTCACGTATACCACTACAGCTTTTGCTAGTTTGTGGTTGCGAACCATTCCTTTGACGTTTAAGTCTTCGCAAACGATAACTTGGCTTTTGTTTATCAGCTTACGAGACAGTTTGTGTAAAAAATCAATTCGCGCATTACTTATTTTTTCATGCTCTGCAACTATTCTAGCTTTGTTTCTAGAGTTTGACCCCTTTTGCTTTCTAGATAATTTTTGCTGTTTTCGCTTTAAATTACGTTCATGTTGTTTGAGATGTCTAGGATTATCATATTTACTTCCATCGCTAGTGATGCAGTAACTAGAAATGCCCAAATCGACACCCAGCACTTTACCATTATTATTTGATTCGGGTGACTGTAGTCCGTTATCAAATAACAGAGAAGCATAGTACTTATCAGTTTTGGTCTTGCTTACGGTTACAGTCTTGAGTTCACCATCGAACAAGCGGTGTAAGTTAGCCTTAATTGCTCCAATCTTAGGAAAGTAAAGACAATCATCTTTTACTTTGACATTTTGTGGGTACTGTACGGAAGTAAGGAGTAATAAGTAACTGATGTTACGCACTAATTTCATCGATGAAGATTAGGTAGTAGGTAGTAGGTAGTAGGTAGTAGGTAGTAGGTAGTAGGTAGCACTGACTAGTAGATTTTATTTTTCTGCTTCCACGCGCTTGTTGAAAGTATAGATTTTTTGTTATTCTGCGTAACGTCGGTAAGTAATAAATAAATTACCTTTGTGGTGGGCAGTAAGATAGTTTATGTTTTAGCTACAAAATTGACTTTCATTGCACTAAAGCATATGCCCACTACAAATGATCGATGGTAAATGGTAAATGATTTACCCGCCGATGCGGAACTCGATTACATCCCCCTCTTTGACAATATAATCTTTTCCTTCCAAACGAAGTAAGCCTTTTTCCTTAGCTGCATTTTTAGAACCTGTTTCGATCAGATCCTCATAGCTAATGGTTTCGGCTTTAATAAATTTCTTTTCAAAATCTGTGTGAATTACCGCTGCTGCTTGGGGTGCTTTCATTCCTGCAATGATAGTCCAAGCACGGGTTTCTGCTTCTCCTGTAGTTAGGTAGGTACGCAAGCCTAACAAATCGTAGGTAGCTCTAATAAGAGATTTTAAACCACCTTCTTCTACTCCTAAAGCTTCGAGGAAGTCTTTAGTTTCTTCTTCAGATAGTTCCACTAATTCTGATTCTACTTGAGCCGAGACTACGACCACCTTAGCATCTTCATCGCTGGCAAAGTTGCGAACTTCTTCTACCCATTTGTTACCCGTCGCCAAATCGTCTTCTGAAACGTTGGTTGCGTAGATGATTGGTTTGTTGCTTAATAAGCCTAGTGGTTTAACTATTAGTTGGTCTTCTTCCGATAAATCCATACTACGGACGGATTGACCATCATTGAGGATTTCACTAATTTTGTTTAATAATTCTACTTCTGCGCTTGCATTTTTGTCGTTTTTTGCCTGTTTGCGTTGTCGGCTGATCCGTTTTTCTACCTGAGCAAGATCGGCTAAGATTAGCTCTAAATCAATTATCTCAATATCCCGCACTGGATCGACAGATCCAGCAACATGAATAATATCGTCATCATCAAAACAGCGCACCATATGGACAATGGCATCAACTTCTCGAATATTAGCTAGAAATTGATTACCTAGTCCTTCTCCTTTGCTTGCACCTTTAACTAATCCTGCAATATCAACAAATTCAATTCTCGTGGGGACAATTTTTTGTGAATCAGATAGCTTAGAAAGCACATCTAAACGTTTGTCGGGGACAGATACTACCCCTACATTTGGTTCGATGGTGCAAAAAGGAAAATTGGCTGCATCCGCCTTAGCATTGGCAACCAAGGCGTTAAACATAGTAGATTTACCCACGTTGGGTAATCCGACGATTCCTGCTCTTAACATGACGGCTTGTGTAGACTCTTAGGTATTAGTCTGCCAATTTTACTTTATTGCAACTAGATAACTCAAACATATAGCCTCTACCCCAGACAGTTTTAATAAATTCGCTGTTGAGATCGCCAATTTTTTTACGGATGCGACCAATATGAATATCGACTTTGCGATCGTCTCCATCATAGTCATCTTTGTTCCAGATGGCGGAAATTAATTCTGCTCTATCCCAGACACGATTAGGATTATTAGCTAAGAAATATAATAAATCGAACTCTAGTGCAGTTAGAGGAATATTGCGATTGTTTAAAATAACTTCGCGACGATAAAAATTAATTTTAAGATTATCTAAAATAATGGAATTATTGTTGCAATGACTAGTTTTTGTCTGCCCACCTCTTCTAAATAAAGCTTCAATTCTAGCCTTTAATATCTGTAGATCGAATGGTTTGGCAATATAGTCATCTGCACCATTAGTGAATGCTTCTAAAACATAGGCATTATCTGTCATAGAACTCAACATCACGATCGCGACATTAGTTTGGCGCATCTCTTCGCAGAGTTTTAATCCAGTGTCATCAGGAAGGTTGATATCTAAAAGAACTAAATCTGGCTGAAAACTTTGAAACTTTTGTCTTGCGATCGCGCAATTAGGAGCAATTTCTGTAATGTAGTTGTTATAGCTAAGAAATCTATCGATTAGATGTTGCAGTGCTGAATCATCATCAACAATTAGTATCTTTTTTTTCTTCGTCTCCATAAGATTGTAGTAATTATTCAATAAATACATATATTTTTTTTATTAATTTGATTTCTCAAACAGTATCAGAATAATTACTTACAAAGCGATAGCTATTTTTGATTTTTACTCAAACTTTATCAAACAAGCAGTCTGTATAAAGTTGTTATTTAAGTTCGATTATTTTAAGTTAATCATTTACGTAAAATTACGGATGTAATTGCTAATTACTAATTTTGAGGTAGTAAGTTTTAGGGAGCATCATTAAATTTAATTTTGTTCACTTATCCACCTCACATCCATAATGTTGCTTACTTTTTGCCAAAAATATTTCTAATACGATAAATTGGTCTTCTTTGAGATTCGTGATAGGTACGCATTAAAAGTTCAGTCACTAAACCAAAACAAAATAATTGAACCCCTGTCAAGATTAATAATACTGCCAGAATGAGCAGAGGGCGATCGCCTATATTCTGATTGAAAAATAGTTTGACGATAGTTAAATATATTCCCATTCCTAACCCCGCAGTTAAAGAAATTACGCCCCCCAATCCAAAAACGTGCATTGGACGAGTTAAAAATTTCTTCATAAAGAAGACTGTCATCAAGTCCATGACTACCCTAACTGTTCTACCCAAACCATACTTGCTTTGCCCAAATCTCCTTGCATGGTGGCGCACTGGTACTTCGGCAATTCTTGCTCCTTCAATATAAGCTAAGGCTGGTAGAAAGCGATGTAACTCTCCATACAGATTCATATCAGCAAGTAATTCTGCACGATACGCTTTGAGGGAACAACCATAATCGTGTAATACCACTCCCGTAACTTTGGCAATAATAATATTGGCAATCTTGGAAGGGAGTAATCTAGTTAATGCTGCATCTTGTCTATTTCTACGCCAACCACTGACTAAATCGTAGCCTTCATTTAATTTTGCCAACAGCATAGGAATATCGGCGGGATCGTTTTGCAAATCGCCATCGAGGGTGACAATTACTTTTCCCGCAGCAGATTCAAATCCCGCAGCCATGGCAGCGGTTTGTCCATAATTACGGCGTAAAATGACGGCTTTTAAGTCAATACGTCTGCTGGCTAAATTAGTTAATACTTGAGTTGAACCATCTTTTGAACCATCATCAACACAGATTATTTCGTAATTTAAGCCAGTTTGGGCTACGGAATCGGCGATCGCAATAACCAATGCTTCAACGCTTTCTTCTTCGTTATATATTGGTACAACTATTGATAAATCCAACTGGGGGGATTCGGCTACGGTTGAGTAGTTATGACTTTCTATAGATGGATATGGCATATCAATACAATTATTAATGGAATTTAACCAGGATACAATAATAGACCTTTTGTTAGTGGTTGGCACTACAAGAAAAGCCAGGTATGCCAATGGGACAAGCCATCACGGTAAAAGTATTATCCAATAAAAGAGCGATCGCTCTTTTATTCATTGTCTAGCCAAATAATTTATTTAATATAAATATTCAGCTAGCTAGATCTAAAAGCGATCGCAATATATTATCTATTCAAAAATAATAGAACTACTAATTATCGAAGTTAATTGGTGTACGATTGTCAGGGCGACCGCGATAATCATCGTACTCATCTCTTGAATTGCTATCGTCTTCGTAAGGGTAATCACCCTCATATGTGTCGTCGTCGTAATCATCTTGGGGAGAATCATCGTAGTCATCTGAATAATCCGAACCCAGATCCTCGACAGGCTGGTAATCAACTACATAATCACCAGGGATAGGCTGTTCATCCTCTTCATAGGTTCGACCAATATTAGAATCGTCATAGCTGCTTCCCAAATCGTCAGAATTATCATAACTATCCTCTGGTTCATAACTCCTTCCTAAATCCGCTGGACTTGGTCTACGTCTTGCAGTAGTCGTTGGGGGAGTGGGTTGGGGATAGTTATCTTCTCTAGTTGGACGGGGGCGAGAGCGAGGAGAAGTACGAGGTTCGTCAGCCCATTCATCTCTAGAAACGCGATCGCTATATTCATCTCTAGGAGGTGCAGTCGGAGGACGACGGGGGCGACTATCTCTTTCTGGATAGCGATCGCCTCTACTGGGACGTTCGGCGTAATCTGTAGGTTCGGGACGGTTACGACTTGGGGCGCGTCGGGGTTCATCTCTAATATCGGCAGTAGGAGATGGTCTTCTTCTAGGTTCAGGACGGCGAGAAGGGCGGGGTTGAGGGTCGTTATAACCTCTCAATCTGGGACTACTGTAATTAGGTTTAGCACCCTCATATACGTTATCGTAGGGGTCAATTTTGTCAAATTCGGCTTCGGTATATACCCTAGTTGAGCTTACAGGGCGATCGCGATCGACTGTTGGCGTGTTGCGTCTAGCTTGTTCTGTAGCCACTCCACGCATTCTGATACTTTCAAAAGCAAAGAAAATTGCCGTTCCTGTTAATAAAAACTGTCCAAATTGCAGAATAGGGTCTAGTCGCCAACCATTAAAGAGTAAAATGATTCCACAAAGCAAACCCACCGCAGCAAAAAATATATCATAATCCCTTGCTAACTCTGGGCGAACTGAGCGCAGGAAAAACAAACCTGCTCCCGCTACTGCTAAGAATAAACCTAATATAGCTGCTGCATTCAGCCCAAAATTGACCATTACAATTCTCCTAATCTGGTTCTCATAGTTGTGAGTAAGAATATTTCTATACTCATCTTAAGGGATGTATAAATATAATCTACCCAGAACGGCTATAACTGTTCTATCTAAAAATTAACAGACTATAAATATAGTCCTATAAAAATATAACGACGGAACTGTTGGTAATGCTACCTCTTCTCTTGTTAGAAAAGTGTTTCCGTCGCTTAAAAATCAATAATATTTTATTGGCAATAACCCCATCCAATTAAGATTTGCGTTTGATTTTGTCGCTTTGGCTGAGGACGATTAGAGCTATGGTTGCGGGGATAACCACGATAACTGCACCCAATCCAATACTTAAAAGAAAGTTAGCTAATGAAGGAGTCATATTTTTTATCCTGACTGTTTTTTGACTATTTTTTATTAATTTACGTTGTTTTGTAATTCTAAAAGTTTTTTAACCAAAACTAAAGTTGATTACAACACCGCTTTTTATTTAAAGCTCACTATATATTGTAAGGGGATCGGGGTCAAAAGAAGACGGAATAAAGAGTAACTGTTTTTTCTTTCGTCCATATTCGAGGATTCCTACGACTCCGAAATGCTAGTACAATACAGAATAGATATTTACATTCCGTAATATTGCTGAAAAATAGTATCACTTTTAATCAAAGCTATGAATTTATCAAGTTTGGGAGCAGTCGCAGTTAGTCTTTTACTCGGATTAATGACAATGTTGTTTATTTTTAGAATCGTCCTAACTTGGTATCCTCAAGCCGAGCTTGCCCGTTTTCCTTTTAGCCTGATAGTCCTACCCACAGAGCCATTTCTTAGTCCTCTACGTAAGATAGTCGCTCCCATTGGTGGAGTAGATATTACGCCAATTATTTGGGTAGGACTTTGCACTTTAATCAGAGAGATTCTAGTTGGTCAGCAAGGATTGATCACAATGGCGATAAATCATTGATTCCTAAGAAACAAATTGTTTCTTTATCGATCGCTTTTCCTAGTTCTTCTCTTCAAGGATATAGCCTATAATTCTTAAGTAATGTTGCTCAATTAGGATGCCAAAATACGAGCATCTTTTATAAGCTGCGAAAAAGCGATTAAAAGCCAATAGCTATTAGCTGTTGACCTCCAAATTCAACAACAATTCACTAGCAACGATCGATCGACAACGATCTACAAAGTTTAGATTATGGACAATTCACAAGACCGCATTATTATTTTCGACACCACCTTAAGAGATGGAGAACAATCTCCTGGCGCGACTCTCAACGTTGAAGAAAAACTGGAAATTGCCCATTCTCTATCCCGTCTGGGAGTTGACGTAATTGAAGCAGGATTTGCTTTTGCTAGCCCTGGGGATTTTGAAGCCGTACAGAAAATCGCCAAGCAGGTAGGTACGCAAGAAGGTCCAGTAATTTGTAGTTTGGCACGAGCAATTAAGGCTGATATTAAGGCTGCTGCGGAAGCTCTAGCACCTGCTGCCAAAGGTCGGATTCATACCTTTATTTCTACTTCTGATATTCATTTAGAGTATCAGTTGAAAAAATCTCGCTCGGAAGTATTAGACATCGCTCAAGAAATGGTGACTTACGCTAAGTCCTTTATGGATGATGTGGAGTTTTCGCCGATGGATGCAGTGCGGACAGATTCAGAATATCTTTATCAAGTCCTAGAAGCTGCGATCGCAGCAGGGGCAACGACGGTTAATATTCCCGATACTGTAGGTTATACGACTCCTACAGAATTTGGAGCGTTGATTAAAGGAATTTGCGAAAATGTACCCAACATAGACCAAGCAGTTGTTTCGGTACACGGTCACAACGATTTAGGTCTAGCAGTAGCTAACTTCCTAGAAGCAGTTAAAAACGGTGCGAGACAGCTAGAATGCACTATTAACGGTATTGGGGAGCGTGCGGGAAATGCTGCCCTAGAAGAATTAGTCATGGCTCTTCATGTGCGTCGTCAATACTTTAATCCTTTCTTGGGTAAACCCGCAGAATCAACCGAACCTTTGACGAATATCGATACCAAGCAGATTTATAAGACTTCTCGTCTAGTATCTAACCGCACGGGAGTAATAGTACAGCCTAATAAAGCTATTGTGGGTGCAAATGCTTTTGCTCATGAGTCGGGTATTCATCAAGATGGAGTACTTAAAAACAAATTAACCTATGAAATCATGGACGCGGAGTCCATTGGTATAACGGGCAATCAGCAGCTTGTCTTGGGCAAACATTCAGGACGTAATGCCTTCCGCACTCGTTTGAAGGAATTAGGCTTTGAGCTTTCTGAAACTGACCTCAATAAAGCTTTTGTGCGCTTTAAAGAAGTTGCCGACAAGAAAAAAGAAATTAGTGACTGGGATATCGAAGCCATCGTCAGCGATGAAATCAGACAACCTCCTGAGCTTTTCCGTCTAGAATTAGTCCAAATATCCTGTGGCGATCGCTCTTGCCCTACTGCAACCGTTACCCTGCGTACTCCAAACGGCGAAGAATTAACCGATGCAGCCATTGGTACGGGGCCAGTTGACGCGATTTATAAAGCAATCAATCGCGTTACTAACATCCCCAACGAGCTAATTGAATTCTCCGTCCAGTCAGTTACCGCAGGGATTGATGCAATTGGAGAAGTTACTATTCGCCTCCGTCATAACGACAGAGTATATTCTGGACGTGCTGCGAACACAGACATCATTGTCGCTTCTGCTAAAGCTTACGTTAAAGCGTTAAATCGTCTTTATGCTGCTTTGCAAGAAGAGAAAAAAGTAGAGTCTCAAGTTGCGTTCAATTAAGCAAACTATTGAGTGTAAAAAATGATCGCCTGCCCCGCTTCGGCAAAGTTAATTTATTTTTTTACTTTACCAAAACGGCGATCGCGCTGTTGAAAAGATTCTATAGCGCGATCGAATTGTTCGCTATTAAAGTCGGGCCAAAGAGTATTAGTGACGTATATTTCTGTATAGGCTAGCTGCCACAACAAGAAGTTACTCAGACGCATTTCTCCACTGGTACGAATTAATAAATCGGGGTCAGGACTGGCTGAGGTGTAAAGATGTTGGGATATAGTTGATTCATCAATTTCACTGGCAGCTAATTCTCCCTGCTGTACCTTTTCAGCAATAGTTTGACAAGCTTTAATCATCTCGTGGCGACTGCCATAGTTAATCGCTACGTTGAAATACACCCCTTTATTATTTTTAGTTCGTTCCATTGAACGACGCATCTCTTGCTGTAAGGAGTGGGGTAAAGGAGTCAAGTCACCAATAAAATTGATACAAACTTCCTCTTGTTCCATTTCTTTTAATTCTTTTTGCAACAGTCTTTCAAATAACCCCATCAAAAAGTTCACTTCTCCTGTGGGACGACCCCAGTTTTCAGTTGAGAACGCATAGGCAGTTAAGGTTTTAATTCCCAAATCTTTGCAGTAGCGCAGCATTTCTTTGAGAGTATTTGCACCTCGGCGATGTCCTTCAATGCGAGGTAGACCTCTTTGTTTTGCCCAGCGACCATTGCCATCCATAATCACAGCAACGTGCTTGGGCAATTTAGCTAGATTAATTTCGGTAGATAAGGTGTTTATTAGTTGGGCTGTCATGAAAATTATTTTAAATTAGGAATAATGAAATAAATAGAAACGCTAATTTTTATGGTTTAAAAGAGAATAATTTTGTGCCAATCGCATTCGAGATTATCTTCGAAGAATTCTGGAGTAGCACAGCATGATTGTAAGTATTCTGGCGTTAATTGGCTACTCCAATGCCACATTTTTTTCAGTGTCCAGACGAAGGTATAGATTAGTTCGCCCCTAGATAAGATTGACCAAGATTGCCAATTCAGAACTGACATCATACGTTGAAAGGTAGATTTTAAGCTTGATTTTGACTCCGATTCATAGGATACAGGCAAGATGGTATTAATTTGGCTAAGAAGATGCTTAATTAGTTGTTCTGCACCATCTGGATATAGCCACATCCCCATTCCCCAAAACTTAGTCAGATGATTGACCTCATCCTGCAATAATTCAGCTAACACTTGTTGAGTCGTGCCTGTGGCGTGAGACATCAACCAGATATAGAGACATACTGCACTGTATTCCGTCGTCACACGATGCAGTCCGTGTTTGTATAAGTCTTGATCAGGATTTACTCTCAGCTGATAATTTTTAACTTCCTTTTGTTGATTGATAATAGACAAAAAAATATCCAGTTCAATGCCAATGACTTGTTCTGGATTTATATCTTGCCAATTTATAGTCGATCGCTTTCGCGGTTGGGGATCTTGAAACTGTTTTGGTAAATCCTCCAGGCGATCGCATAATTTATCTGTACTGAGATATTCGTCGATTAAATAATTAATTCTCTCTTTGGTTTGCCAAAAGTTCGGACGAAAACAAACTTCTCCCGCTAAATCCATTGTTGGTTTGTACATAATGCTTGTTTTGACTGTGTTTTATTTGCTTACGATAAGTCGATTGGACGATGCGAAGCGAGTGCTTTAGTACAAGCTGCTTACAAAGCAGCGTCCCTCGACTTAAGAACAGCTTATGTAATCTCCTGTTGTTTGTCTGTCGGGGAAAGTCGGGAGTTTTTTGGTTAAAAGTCGGAAAAAGACAGGTTTAATAATTACTGATTACTGAACATTGGTACATTTGGTGGGCATTAGAATAACGATTTTGAATAGCGTAAAACGAATGGAAGATGCCCACCCTACGACCTAAACAACCTCAATGAATTCATAAAAAGGTGTAACGTCTTCTTTTATCTCATCAGGCGACATTGTTCTTCCGATAATACCAAAACCATTATGGCTGGAAAAGCACATTAGCAATTTGTTGTCGATTTCCAACATAATGCCAGCATCAATCAGGTTAGCAAATTCTTTGTTTATGCCCTCAGCTTCTTTGCTTTGTGGATGACAAACAATTTGTTCATATGACCCAGGCGTTTTGAGTATGAGATCGGCTAAAACCCGATCTGTTTTGTTTGTAAGATCTAATCCTTGGAGTGCCTCAGCTTCACTGCTAAAAAAAGTAAAGTCAGTAAAATAAATTATGGTTCTGAGAATCCACAACCTCTTAATTGCATTATTCTCAAACAGCAATAAATCGTCTTCGTTAGGTTGAAACGCTATATTAATACGCTGAAAGTCAGCATTTATTACCTCATCATATTCGTGCTGGGAAGCGGCAGTAAAAACGTCAGGAGAAGCAGCGACATGAAAATCGACATAATCAAAGACAACGCGATCGAATTGGTTAGAAAAAATGCGTTGGGGTGTCTGATGTTTTAAAAGTTTAAATAAATCGATTGTATTTTCTTGATAAAAAAAGGTTTTCACTACAGATAGGTATTCATTCGATAGATCCTATAATTATCCAGAATCGAGAAGACGATCGCTAGATCGAGATTTGTTGGATTAAACGCAGTGCAACCCAACAAATCACCAGAAAGGCTATTACAAATAAATGAAATATAGACGATCGCAAGTGCAAAATTTGTTTTGTTGGGTTTCGTTCCTCTACCCAACCTACAAATCTACAAATCTAATCCAGATATCTACGACTTTTATTAGTTAATAATAATTGAAAGCCAGTCTTGGGACGGTATTTTGACCATACAGGTGCATTGGCTGCCAAATCTAAATACTTGCTGGGATAAAGGTCGATCGCTTTTTCTAAATCCATGACAGCCCAATTTATATTATTTAATTCTGCATAACAACAACCTTGCTGATACCAAGCTAGATCGAATCTGGGATCGAGATCCAAAACGCGATCATAACTACTAATAGCCTCAGAAAATCGATCTAACTGTTGTAGAACCGTTCCTCTTTGATACCAAGTCCAATAATCGTCGGGTTCGAGATCCAAAGCAAGCTCGTAACTTTGCAAAGCCAATTCCAAATTACCCCATTGTTGCTGGGCTTCTCCGCGACGATAAAAAGCCCAAAAATCCTGGGGACGTAGCTCTAAAGCCTTATTGTAGTAGGATATAGCCTCTTGATATTTGCCCAATCTTCGCCAAGATTCTGCTGTGCGATATATTGCCCAATAGTCTTGGGGATGAGCAGCTAAGGCTCGTTCAAAACAGGCGATCGCTTGTTGATATTCGGTAAATGTAGCAAAGAGAATACAACCCTGTTCGTACCATGCCCAATAGTTGTTTGGTTCGATTTTATTGGCTTGAGTATAGCTATCGATCGCTTCTAAATAACAATCCAATGCTTCTAAGACGACACCTTTGCGATACCATGACCAATAGTCGCGGGGTTTATAGTTTATCGCACGTTCGTAGCTCATTAGAGCTTCTTCATAGTAGCCTTCTGCCCGCAATTTATTACCTTGCTTGTACCATTCTTGATAACTATCGGGACGGCATTCTAAGGGCTGATACATTTTTCTGAGTTAGAAATAAACTTCTGATGTTAAAAAGCGATTTACTTATATATAAGCGCAATGGGGAAACAATAGTACCGAAAAAGTTAGGAATCGATAACCGCAATTTGGCGATCGCAACAGAAATCATTGATTGTTTTCAAGCTTGTTTGGGTAAGACTCAAGGAGAGTTAGACAAGCAACTCTTAGATTTGGAAGGAGATAGCCCTGATTATCGCATTAAAAGAGGTCTAGGGCACATATTACGAAATAGTTTTTCTACTTTTGAAATTATAAGCCCTCTTGAGCCTCCCATGTTGCGAGAGAAAGTGTTTTCTGAAGCTGCTAAAACTATTACCTTACCCAGTCAGCGTAGCGAAACCCTAGAAGCGATCGCCCACACCCTAACAGGAGAATTAAAACGTTCTGTATCCCCCACAGAAATTGAGGCGGGTTTATATGCAGATTTGCAGGAAAATCGCATTTTGACTCAGTTTGATGCCCCCGTAGCAGAGTCATTATTGCATCGCTATAACCTATCCCAAGTTCAAGGAATTTTTTATCGTGCGAGTAATGTAGTGATCAACGCCCATCGTAACGATCCAGGTGAATATAAGCTACTTTTTCGCTATATTAAACTATTTCAATTGATGGCATACATAGAAGGGGATGCAGACACAGGCTTTACTTTAACCATGGATGGCCCCGCTAGTCTGTTTAAAGCCAGTACTCGCTATGGTTTGGCTTTGGCAAAAATGATTCCTGCTTTACTTCACGTTACTAAATGGAGTATGCAAGCCAAACTGCAAAACCGCGATCAATATTCGGGCAATATTAAAACAGGTAAGTTTAGTTTAACAAGCGATCGCTGTGAGTTGGTTTCCCACTATCCCCCAGGTAAGCCTTATGACAGTATGTTAGAGCAATCTTTTGCTGCAAGCTGGAAAAAGGCTAAGACTGAATGGCGACTGGAAAGGGAAGTCGATCTTATTCCTCTTCCTGGTAGCGTGATGATTCCCGACTTTCGTTTAGTACACCCCGATGGCAGAGAGTTTTTATTGGAAATTGTCGGCTATTGGCGACCAGAATATTTACAAAAAAAGTTTTATCAAGTCCGTAATGGCGACACGGATAATTTAATTTTAGCTGTGTCTGAAAGACTGAATTTGGAAAAGGCTGGAGTTAAATTTACCGACTTACCCAATCATTTAATCTGGTTTAAAAATAAGCTCAATGCCAAAGCAGTCTTGGAATTGTTGGATAGATTATAGTCATATATTTACTTCAAGCAATTAGCGTTTACAGTTAATGTCAACCCCAAATAAATCGATCAAATCAGAATTGCTTGCTTCTTTATTTCAGGGCACAGCGATCGCTTTATTGGTTCAGGTAGCAGGAATTGGCGTTACCTATGGGATGCACGTACTATTGGCGCGTTGGATGGGGGCAACCCAATATGGCACTTATGATTATATTAGTTAGCATTGCTACATTTCTGGGCTTTTTGGCAGCTTTGGGCTTACCCAACTGTCTACTAAGATATATTCCTAAATACAGCGTCGAAAAAGACTGGGGCAAATTGAGAGGAATTGTCTGGGGTAGTTGGCGATATGTCTCGATCAGCAGTAGTATATTTGCCTTTATTGCCATACTTGTTGTATTTATCTTGGCTAGATTGAATACCGATCTTGCTCTATTACCTTTTTTATTCGGTATGGGTACAATTCCTCTTTGGGCGTTGGTTAGACATCAACGAGAAATGTCTAGAGGAATTAGACAAATGACTTTGGCTTATTTACCTCATGGCTTTTTGTTTCCATTATTAGTAATTGGCTGCGGATTATATTATCGCCAAAATTTGTCTAGCAATTTAGTTTTAATTATCACTTCGATTAGTTTATCCATCGTATTGTCGCTTCAACTATGGATCTTCAATCAAAAGTTACCCAAACAGCTATCCTCAATTTCAGCAGTATATGCCCGTCGTGAATGGTTTTCTGTTGCCCTACCTTTGCTATTTAATGACTCGGCATTTGTCTTACTCTCTCAAACCGACACTATTATGACAGGTAGTATTTTAGGTTCATTTCAAGTAGGAATCTATGGTGCTGCTTTTAAGACTGCTGCTGGAGTAAGCTTTATTTTATCTGGGGTAAATGCGATCGCTGCGCCGATGTTTGCAACTCTTCACGCTGAGGGAGACGATGAAGGATTACAACAGTTAACATCTACCGTGGCACGGTGGATGTTTTATCCTACTTTTGCTTTTGCCCTGTTGTTAATATTATTTGGCGATCGCGTATTGGGTATGTTTGGGACTGAATTTATTGCTGCCAGATGGTCAATGACCATTTTAATTTTGGGACAGTTGGTTAATGTGGGGGCGGGATCTGTGGGCTACTTGATGCAAATGACAGGACATCACAAACAATGTGCCTATGTCTTAGGTTGTAGCGCAATTTTAAACGTTATTCTCAATGCTATTCTTATTCCTACTATGGGAATTTTGGGTGGGGCGATCGCAACAGCATTAACTATGGCACTATGGAATATATGGCTACATCAATTAGTGGTTAGATATCTTGGAGTTCAACCTTCTATCATTTCTACTTTCAAGTAGTCTTTATCGATCGATAAGTTTAAATTTGCTCTAAGGCTGCCATTACCAAAGAACTAACTACAATGGGTGCGGTAACTGCACGTAGAATACGATCGCCTAAAGAAACAGGCTGAAACCCCAAAGCGATCGCTTTTTCTACTTCGGCATCTGTCCAACCTCCTTCACAACCAGTAGCAATGACAATTGAGGATGGATTGCTATTATTTAAGCAGTGCCAAAGTGTTGGGATGTCGCCTCTAGCGACGCAGATGATATTTATCTTGATTAGGCTGAGTGTTATCGATCGCAGCGATAAATTTAACTGGTTCAAAAACAGTAGGTACGATCTGTCTTTCTGATTGTTCGGCTGCTTCTGTGGCAATTTTGCGCCACCGTTGGACTTTGTTGGGACTAGGTTTGAGGATAGTGCGATCGCTTATTACAGGAATAAAACTACTTACTCCTAATTCAGTGCAACACCGCACAACCTGTTCGTATCCACTTCCTTTGGGTAATGCGGTAATTAAATTAAGAGATATGGATAGTTCTGTATTGAGATCGATTGATTCAATAATATTTGCCGATTTATCCTCAATTTCGGCTATCCAAGAGTTTCCAGCACCATCTAGAGCGATAAAGCGATCGCCGTTTTTCAACCGCAACACTCGTAATAGATAGTGTAGTTGTTGAGGATCTAAGTTGATTAGATCTTCTTTTATTTGTTCTGGTGCAATTACTAAACGATAAGTCAATTATTAGTTATTAATTATTCACGAGAATCCAAACAGATAATGAACCACCTTCACAGCCAAATTCACCCCATCCCTCTTGGTTGGTAGTTACAGTTTCGGTAATGTGTTCGGTGATGTCATAAAAGGTTGTGTTGGGTTTACCTACTTCCATCCATTTTTTGCCACCCCAGCTATTGCTTAATACTACGGCGATCGCTTTATTATGTTCTTTATCTCCTAATCTTGTCCAGCCAATGAGATTAGCATCATCTAAATAATCATACTGCTCTCCATAGGCAAAGTGCTGGCGGACATAAAGTAATTTATCAATTATCCAATGATGATCGTTTAACCACACTTCATGTTCGTTACCGTCTCTTCCTTTATCTTTATAATGTGCGCCATAGTAGTCGCCATAAAATACACAGGGATAGCCATCTTTTCTTAACAGAATTAGAGCATATGCCAAAGGTTTAAACCAAGGTTCTACAGGAGATTCTAAAGCTTGTAAGGGTTGGGAATCATGATTTTCGACAAACGTTACCGCTAAACTAGGCTGTTGCTGTGTCAGAGTGTGATCGAAGATCTGACGGAGATCGTAGTTTTCACCGCTTTTACTAGCACGATGAAAATTATAGTGTAGCGGAACATCAAACAAAGACATTTTACCTTCTGTGTTTTCTATATAGCCGTGTAGCGCAGCAATATCGTCTGACCAATATTCCCCCACTGCAAAAATATTTTTATCAGTAGATGGCAAATCTCGCAAATAATCTAGCCAACCATTAAAAAACAGAAAACTAATGTGTTTTACTGCATCAATACGAATACCGTCAACACCAGTAGTCTCAAAATACCATTTCCCCCAAGTCCTTAATTCATCACGAACTTCTTGACTACTCATGTCTACATCACAAGCCATCAAAAAGTCATAGTTACCGTGTCTGGGGTCAACATCGGTTTGAAACTGTTTATCGGTTAGACGATATATTTGATGGTCATTCCAATCATAAGCGTTGTGATTAACTGCATCAAAATGGTCTGCATTCCATTCAAAACTAGAATATTTATCTTTCCTACCAGGAAAAGTATATTTAGTATAGATTTCTATTTCCCGATAGTCCCCCATTTCATGGTTACGATTGTCCCACGCCACAGGAACAGCCTGGACTTTTTCTGTTTCGTCACCACCATTACGATGATTTAAAACCACATCAGCGTATACCTTTAACCCTGCTTGTTTTGCAGCTTTGATTGCGTCTAAATACTCTTGCTTTGTACCGTATTTCGTTCGAGTCGATCCTTTTTGCTCAAATTCCCCTAGATCGAATAAGTCATAAACACCATAACCAACATCGTAACCACCACCACTTCCTTTGTATGCTGGAGGAAGCCACAATGCGGTAATTCCTGCTGCTGCTAAGTCTTTTGCTCGATTAGCTACGTCTTGCCATAATGTTCCATCAGGATCGATATACCAATGGAAATATTGCATCATTACACCGTTAACAGATGACATAGCGATCGCACTTCCTTTGAGTTTTTGCTATGGGCATACTACCAAGTATCTCGAAAATAAACGGTTAAGTAATTACTTATTACTTATTACTTATTCCCCAACTCCCACATAATCAACCAGCAAAGACAACTTTTGACGCAAGGTTTCCAATCCCAGGCGATCGCTTGCAGAGATAAATAAGGCTAGAGGAAATTCATCTTTGGCTTTATTTAAAGTTTCGCTATCTACCCGATCTAATTTATTAAACACCAATAGAATTGGTCCTGGGGCAATGGGCATTTCTCCCAGAATCTCCATTACCGAACGTATCTGATTTTCCCAGGTAGGATGGGATAAATCGACTACATGAAGTAGAGCATCAGCTTCGGTAACTTCTTCTAGGGTGGCACGAAAAGCATTGACTAGTGGCGGTGGTAGTTGTTGTATAAATCCCACCGTATCGGTTAACAATATATTTTGTGGTGCTGCGGTATCGGCATCAGCGATGGATAGACGGCGGGTTGTGGGATCGAGAGTAGCAAACAGTTGATCCGCTACGTATACTTCAGCGTTAGTTAAGGCATTGATCAAAGTTGATTTCCCCGCATTGGTATAACCAACGATCGCCACACTAGGAACGTCTTGTTTTTGGCGTTGTTTCCTCATTCGTGAGCGATGTGCCTGCAATTCGTTTACTTCTTTTTGTAAACGAGCAATTCTCTTTTGAATACTCCGTCTTTCAGTTTCTAGTTTAGTTTCACCAGGACCTCTTGTACCGATACCACCCCCCAAACGGGACATCGCCTGTCCTCTACCCACAAGACGGGGCAGCATATACTCTAATTGTGCCAATTCTACCTGTAGTTTACCTGCGCGGGATTGGGCGCGTTGAGCAAAAATATCGAGAATAATTTCCGTGCGATCGACGACTCGCACTCCAAATTGGCTTTCTAAATTGCGAATTTGCGCGGGAGAAAGAGAGCGATCAAATGCGACCAAGTTTGCCCCTAAAGTTTGCACTCTTAGGGCAATATCCTGTACTTTTCCTTCCCCAACTAAAGTTCGAGGATGGGGGCGCGATCGCTTTTGCTGGATCGTTTCTAGTACTTCCCCCCCAGCGGTGTCAATTAGCCCTTCAAGTTCATTTAAGCGATCTGCAAATTCTTGTTCGGTAGTCTTATCTACCTGCAAACCAACCATAACCACGCGATCGTGATCGGCATCTACCTGTTGAGCGACATATTCGCGCTCAAACTCTGCCTCTAAACCTTCAACCAGATCTAAAAAGTCCTGATTGCTCAAGGCATCCAATGTCATAGACTCAGATACAGACCAATATTCTTGTTCTCCTGATGTGGCTTGTGATTGGGGCAACAAATGAGCCAGATATACATCCTTAATATAGCCTGTTGCACCACCACCCCGTCGCACCTTACCTGTTCCTGTAAGAGTCAATACAGCTAGGGCATCCAGTCTTTGACATACCATTGCCGTGAGGCTGGATTCTTTTGGGGGTTCGGGTTTCAATTTTGTTGCAATACAGCGAATCCCTGAAAGGCGTTTTTCTCCATAGCGGGGCAATTCTAAAGGAGGAATTTGGGTTTGACGAGCATTTCCTACCCCGACCCTAATTACCTGACCGCGACGGTTAAAATAGGTACAGACTGGTTGATTAATATCAGTACTAATAGCTGCCAATCTCTGAGCAAATTCAGAGGTAACTATCACGTCCCCTGGCAACTTCTGATGATAAAGTTTTTTAAGCTCCTTGACCTGACTAGATTTTAATCCTTTATATTTACCGTATATAGTATCGATAGGCGTTGCCCCAACCTCAATCAAAGTATTTCAATATAAGATAATTCTAGCGATATTCAGTACGGTCTGTCTCTCCAGATTGACTGTGATTTATAACTTGTAACTTAATTTTTTCTTCTTTAGCTCTCATTATGGTAAAAATTGTTGGTCGTCAATCTTTAGGAAAGCAAAACGTATATGATATTGGCGTAGCTAGCGACCACAATTTCCTATTGGCGAATGGGACGGTTGCATCCAACTGTTTTAATAAATCCCACTCCACAGCTTATGCCTATGTGAGCTATCAAACGGCATATCTCAAGGCTAATTACCCTGTCGAATATATGTCAGCCTTGCTGACTGCTAGTAGTGGTAATCAGGAAAAGGTAGACAAGTATCGAGAAAATGCTCAGAAAATGGGTATCAAGATTCTTCCTCCCAACATTAACCGTTCGGAAGAAGATTTTGTTCCTCTAGATGACAGCAACATTCTGTTTGGTTTCTCGGCGGTTAAAAATCTGGGACAGGGTGCGATCGAAAATATCCTTAGTGCTAGAAATACTGATGGTGCTTTTAAATCCTTAGCGGATTTTTGCGAGCGAGTTGAGCTACGCACTGTCAACCGTCGAGCCTTGGAGACTTTAATATATTGTGGTGCTTTCGATCTCGTACAGCTTAATCGTAGACAGTTAATTAATGATATTGATGTCTTAACTTCTTGGGCGCAGCAGCGGAATAAGGAGAAAGCTAGCGGTCAATTGAATATTTTTGACATGATGAATATGGGGAGTGAGTCAAAGAGTGAGCCAGTTTTTGAACAAGCACCAAGCACTTCTACCGTAGAAGATTATCCTTTGCCAGAAAAGCTACGGTTAGAAAAAGAATATATTGGTTTTTATATCAGCGATCATCCCCTCAAAGCCATTAACCAAGCAGCACAAATTCTCTCTCCCATTAATTTAAGCGCATTACCAGAACAAAAAGCTAGACAAAAAATTAGTGCAGTGGTGATGTTAAATTCCGTCAGGAAAATTATTACTAAAAAAGGCGATCCAATGGCTTTTGTTCAGATGGAAGATATTACGGGAGAAGCGGAAGGAACAATTTTTCCTAGTACTTACCAAGACCTCGAATCCTTATTGGAAGAAGGAAATCAGCTAATAGTTTGGGGTAAAGCACAAAAGCGAAATGATAAATATCAGCTAATTATTGATGATGCCGAGGTGGTAGAGCAAGTCAAAATGATTATGCTAGAAATTACTCCCCAACAGGCACTAGATCGAGTGCAAAGTAATTATTTAAAAAGAATTTTATCCCAACAGTCTGCCGAACCAAATAAATTTAAAATTCCTGTAATTGCTGTAATTGGTCAAGGAGAACAAAGACAATTTATTCGCTTTGGACAAAAGTTTTGGGTTCAAGATGAAAACAAAGCGGTAAAAACCTTACAGGAAGCTGGCTTTAAAGCTCGTTGTGAACCGTTGCTTTCTCAGTAAAATCAACTAATAAATTAATAATTCCAT
The DNA here is from genome assembly GCA_963799375.1 of uncultured cyanobacterium. Lineage (GTDB taxonomy): Bacteria > Cyanobacteriota > Cyanobacteriia > Cyanobacteriales > Xenococcaceae > Waterburya. The sequence continues at coordinate 216,539 of CAWCWY010000001.1, read as the reverse complement.
AGTTTTACTGATGACACTAAGGAGAAAATTAAAGTTCACTTTAAACTATGGCGGATAACCAAGCGCAATTGCCTTTTGAAATTTAGAACAACTTGGGCAAAAAATAAATTATGAGATATAAACGGATAAGATAGCTGATTAATTGCGAAACATAATAGTACTTTTAAACTTACTAATTGTCTGAATATTTCAATTATTAAAATAATTTTTATTATTGCCTTGCTCGAATATCCATAAAATAGATCTCAAAGTCACAATCACATGGTTGACAATACATCTAAACTAACTTTAGTAAAGTTGAATAAAGCTGACATGGCAAAGGGGAGACACGTACTAATTGTTGAGTCTCCAGAATCGAGACGGGCAGTTTCGCTCAATTCTCATGTTTTTTCTATAGGTCGCCATCCTCACAACGATCTTGTAATAGGCGATCCTTTAGCATCTCGTCATCATGCTACAGTTGCTTGGATGAGATATACAGAAGATGGACTTAAAGCAGACTATTCTTACTGGATTATTGATGGAAAAGGTAAGAGAAAAAAGAGTCGTAACGGTATTACAATTAATGGTGATAAAAAATCCCTTCACCGATTAAGTGCGGGAGATGTTATTCGTATTGGAACTGGTATTAAAATTTCTTATAACTATGTCACTTATACTACTGATAGTAGTCAATTTTTGAAATATTGTGATAAGGATAGAACGGAATATAAGGCTTCTTCTTCTCAGCAAAAATCTTATAAGGAAACTATCGTGATCGAAAATGCTTTTGAACAAGACAAACCATAAACATTTTTGCTTGTTTTAGTCGAGTTAGCAATAATCAAGTTTGATAGTTACTAAACTTTTTGATAATCACTAAACAATTTTTTTGTTGTTCTGTACGTTGATAATCGAGATAGTAGGCAATCTTATTAAGTAGTGGGATACCTCTGCCACTACTAAGCCAGCCTTTGTGTTTTTTAGCCATTTCAAAAATAAAACCTTTTAAGTCAAAAGCCGAACCGTAGTCCCAAATTCGGATTTCCATTGAATTTCGCCGAAGCAATACTTCTATCTCAATTGGTATTTCTTGGGGAATATTTTTGTGTGCGTGTCTAACCGCATTAGTAAAGCCTTCTGCTAGAGCCAATCTACACTGTAGCCAATCTTGATAGGGAATAAAATCTTGATAAATTCGACCAAATTTAAGTAGCAGTCGATCTAACTCTTGTAGATCCCCAGGAACTTCCATATTAACTATTCGTAGGACTTTCAATTTGTTCGTCGCCTCTGAAAACATGATCGGCAGAAGTGTTGCTACAGTATATGTTTTGGAGAAAAAATTTGCTCGGCTTTCTAATAGTCCATGAAAGATCTATCATTTAGCAAAATATTATGAGAGGATGGTATTCTCTTGAATAACACCGTCATGGTTTTTCTTTAGTCTATAATAATTTATTTTACGGATGGTATTATCATACGCTTGTGGGATGTTTATTAGGTAGAGGTCGCCATAATCTTAGGTCATCAGATAAATCAATTATTAATGTAATATGGCTAAAATTCTGATTATTGACGATGATTTTACAACTCAACTGCTTCTAGAAAGAACTCTTAAGATGAAGGGTTATGATATTACCCTAGCTAGTGATGGAGAAGAGGGCATAATAAAGGCAAAAACAATTCGTCCCGCATTAATTATCTGCGACTGGATTATGCCTCGCAAAAATGGCTTGGAAGTATGTGCGCAAATTAAATCAATTCCAGAACTTTCCACTACCTTTTTCATTCTTTTAACTTCATTGGATTCGGTAGAAGATCGCATCAAAGGTCTGGATGCTGGTGCAGATGACTTTTTATGTAAGCCAATTGAAATGAACGAGTTGACTGCAAGGGTTCGTGCTGGTTTGCGACTATATCAGTTGAGTACCGATCTTCAAACTCAAAAACAGCTATTAGAAACAGAATTAGCCGAAGCTGCTGAGTATGTCAGTACGATTTTGCCCGAACCTCTACATCATCCTTCTTTAAATATTGATGTTTGTTTTATTCCTTCACGGCAACTGGGAGGAGATAGCTTTGATTATTTTTGGTTGGACGATCGCCATTTGGTATTTTATTTATTAGATGTTTCAGGACATGGCTTGAGAGCTTCTTTACCTTCTTTGGCAGTAGTTAATTTGCTCCGTTCTCGTGGCTTGAGCAATGTAGATTATTATAAGCCTGACACTGTACTGCGAGGATTGAATCAGGCATTTCAAATGAGCGATCGCAATGATAAGTATTTTACAATTTGGTATGGGGTGTATGACAAGAAAAAGCGTAACCTGACTTACTCTAGTGCGGGACATCCTCCAGCAGTTTTATTGACTTCTGCCAATCAATCGCTGGAAAAACGCCTCAAAACTCCAGGAGTACCAGTGGGGATGTTTCCTGACATTAAATACGTCAACGATTATTGCCAAATTGATAATAATTCCAGTTTGTATGTGTTTAGCGATGGTTTATATGAGGTTGAACAACAGCCCAACACTCCTTGGGGTTTAGAAAGGCTGATTAGCCTACTCAAAAAATATCAGCAAACACCAGAAAGAGATTTGCAAAGGTTACTGCAATATATTAGAACCTGGCATCCCAATTTTCAGTTTGAAGATGACCTATCTATTCTACAAATAGACTTTACTTGAAAGTTTTATAATTCGATTATTTTATGTTATCTGTTAATGAAGCCGAAGGAATTATACTCGATTTGGTTCGAGTCTTAGATTCAGTTAAAGATAGTGAATTGGTTAGTTTAGAAAATGCCCAGGGAAGAATATTAGCTATTCCTGTCGAGGGTAAATTAGATATTCCTCATTGGGACAATTCCGCAATGGATGGCTATGCAGTACGCTATGAAGATGTAAAAGACTGTAGCGCGAATCATCCAGTCAGTTTGCAAGTCATCACGGAAATTGCAGCAGGCGATCGCCCTAAAACCAGCATTCGATCGGGACAAACTGCCCGTATCTTCACAGGGGCAATGCTTCCAGAAGGAACAGACACCATAGTTATTCAGGAAAATACTCAAAGAGAAGGAAACAAGGTTACAATTCTGGCTGCACCAGAACAAGAAGAGTTTGTGCGCCACCAAGGAGCTTTTTATCGAGCAGGAACGCCCATCTTAGCAGCAGGGGTTAAAATCGGTGCGCCTGAGATTGCTGTGTTAGCTACGGCACAATGTACCGAATTATCGGTTTATCGTCGTCCCCGTGTAGCAATACTATCGACAGGGGATGAATTAGTTACCCCCGAACAAACATTACAGCCAGGACAAATAGTAGATTCCAATCAATATGCTTTAGCTAGCTTTGTGGCTCAAAACGGTGGCATACCAATTAAATTAGGTATTGTACCCGATCGCCCAGAGGCTTTAAAAAAAGCGATCGCTTCAGCGATCGAGTCAGCGGATATTGTCTTATCAACTGGCGGGGTATCTGTGGGAGATTATGACTATGTCGATCGCATTTTGGCAGAGTTGGGGGGAACATTACACATTCGCAGCGTAGCAGTCAAACCAGGTAAGCCTTTAACCGTTGCTACTTTTGAAGACAACAACTGTTTATATTTTGGTATCCCAGGAAACCCTGTATCAGCTTTGGTTAGCTGTTGGCGTTTTGTCCAACCTGCATTGAGAAAACTATCGGGATTAAATAACTATCAACCCCGCTTTGTTACCGCTACTACTCGTCACGATCTAAAAGCTGCGGGAAGGCGAGAAACGTATCTTTGGGGACAATTACATCTAGTTGAGGGCAATTATGAATTTGCTTTAGCTGGAGGTAGTCATAGTTCGGGTAATTTAGTTAATTTAGCCCAAACAAACGGACTGGCGATCGTGCCTCTGGGAGAAAAGTTAATTACAGCGGAAAGTGAAATGAGAGTGATGTTAATCAAAGGTTGAGACGACGAGATAACTATCTCACGCAGAGACGTATGCGTAGCGGTATCCTTTAGGGCAAAGACGCAGAGAGATTAATATTTATCTTAAAAACCTTTAAACGTATCGGAAACATTAAAGATGGTTTCACCCGTTACCTTAGTGGTGGGAGAAAATTGCTTGTCTTCTAGTTGAATAGTGCGACTTTCTAATTCATCAGTTTCACTTCCTAAAATAGCGAATTTACTCTCAAACATATATCCTTCAGAATTGATAGTGGTAATCAATCCATCTTCTTCAGTAAACACTCGTGTATTACCAAGAAATACGGATCTTAAATATGATTGCTTTTGAGAATTAGTCGATCGCTCTAACTGTTCAAAACAAGAATTTAAACCAGCAGCAAACTCATTGCGGGTAATAGGGCGATCGCCTTGAAAAGTACCATCGGGATTTCCTGATATACAGCTATAACGCTCTGTTAATCCTCTTAATGCTTCATAAGACCAATCTGTCGGAGATACGTCTCGCAACTGATTAACATTGGTTATTTGATTGATACTATCTTCTTTTCCTTCTGTTGTATATTGTTCGATCTGATTAAGAGTTCCATTGGTTTCTACCTGCGCTTTTGCAGAATTGCTATAAATACCCGTAACTAAAACAGCAATAAAGACAGGGGCAATTTTTTTTAAAGACTTAAACATAATATGACCAATCATTGAACATTGAACATTGCCGAATAAATGATAAATGGTGAATGATAAATGAAATAACTTATACAGAATTGTTAAAAATCGGCAACTTGTTTGATCTTAGCTGATTTAATTCCAGGTTCAATTGTGCGATCGCTTATTTATTATTAACTATCAAAACTAAACTTTAAATTCCCAGCGATCGAAAAACTTTCCCAAAATAACCTATTACCGTTAATCTAGATAAGGTATTGCAGTCAGGACAAAAGTTGTGACTTTTAAAATAGGTCTATTAGGATACGGTACAGTTGGCACGGGTACAGCGGAGATTATTCTCGATCCATCGGGAAGGAATAATTTGCTACAGGAAATTGAAATAGCAAAGGTAGGAGTGCGATCGCTTGACAAAGCAAGATCGCCTGAATTACCCCCAGGAGTTTTAACGACGGATTTAGAATCAATTGTCACCGATCCTGAAATCGATATTGTGGTGGAGTTGCTGGGGGGATTAGAGCCTTCGCGATCGCTAATTCTCACTGCTATAGCCAACGGCAAACATATTGTAACCGCCAACAAAGCGGTAATTGCTCGTCATGGAGAAGAAATATACAATGCTGCCAATGATGCAGGAGTATATGTCCTACTAGAAGCAGCCGTAGGGGGCGGGATTCCCGTAATTAAGCCTTTAAAACAGTCTTTGGGAGTAAACCGCATCCAGACTGTAATTGGCATCATCAATGGCACGACTAACTACATCCTGACTCAGATGACCGAGGAAGGCGCAGACTTTGATGATGTATTAGCCGAAGCGCAACAGTTAGGCTATGCCGAAGCCGATCCTACTGCTGACGTTGATGGTTACGATGCAGCGGATAAAATAGCAATTTTGGCTACGATCGCTTTTGGTGGCAGAATTAAACGGGATGATATTCCCTGTGAGGGTATTCGTCAGATCAACGCTACGGATATTAGCTATGCCGACGATCTGGGATTTGTGATTAAGTTACTGGCGATCGCTAAAGCTAATCCAGATAATGATTCTCTTCAGGTAAGAGTCCATCCTACTCTGGTATCGAAAAACCATCCTTTATCTAACGTTAATGGTGTTTACAACGCTATTTTGGTTGAAGGCGAGCCTTTGGGACAGGTTATGTTTTTTGGTCCTGGTGCGGGAAAAGGTGCAACAGCTAGTGCTGTAGTATCAGATATCGCTAATATTGTCAGTATTTTGCAGAGTAATAATACTACTAAAAAGCTAGATCCTTTATTGAGCTGCTCTCACAACCATTTTAGCGAGTTAACCCCCATTGCCGATATTGAAACTCGTTTTTATGCTCGTTTTCTTTGTGAAGATGTTTCGGGGGTAATTGGTCACTTGGGGACGGGTTTTGGCAACCATAACGTTAGCTTAGAATCAGTAGTGCAAATTGGCTTTCGCGATAAGTTAGCCGAGATTGTTGTAGTTACTCACAATGTTCAAGAAGGAAATTTCCGAAAAGCATTAGAAGAAATTAAAAATCTTGATGCGATTAATAGTATTCCCAGTATTTTGCGAGTGCTTTAATTTTTGAGGGGAGATAACAGCAAATCAATTAAAAAACCGCCCAAGTCTTTCTTGCTTAAATTAAATTATTTGTCTCTTTCTTTCCCCTTTTACCCTTGATCTTACCCCTTCTTTGCCCAAGTGAAGCTATTGTCGAGGGCGCACAGGTAATTATTGGTTTTGGATTAAAATTTTCTTTTGATTTCAAAGCAACCAATAAAAAATAGGGCGATCGCTAAAGGGAATAAGAAACGAATTGCGCGATAAACTAATAGCGAACTTAAAATATCTGGTGCTATTAAGCTTTTAGGTAATAAAAAAATCATGACTGTTTCAAATACTCCTAATCCTCCAGGAATATTGCTCATAATCGAGGCAGTCATTGCTAACAAATAGATATTAAAAAAGTTTAAATAAGATTTATCAGGGTAATCAGGAATTAAAGAATATAACACTGCTGCTGCTAATGCCCAATCCAAAGAAAAAATAATGATTTGAGCTAAAGATGTGGTCAATTCAGGAAAGCGAAATATCCTTTCTTTGATTTTTATCTTTTTTCTCTGGCGACAAAAATATAGATAGACCCCCATTAAACTTAAAGCAATAGTTCCCAGAAAGCGAATTAAATTTAAATTTAAATTAAGAGGGTTAGGTAATTGCAAAGGATTGATAATAAAATTAATTCCTGTAAGAAAGAGCAACCCTAACCAAAAAGTTATATTACCCAAAGCAATGATTCTGGTAATATAGTTTGCGGGAACACCCCAAAAAGAATAAAAACGATAGCGAATTCCGCCACCAATTAATAATGTAAAACCTGTGGTATTACTAATAGCGTAGGTAATAAAAGTCGTAAACAGAATGCACTTAATATTCAGACGATATTTCAACCAGCGAAAAGCAATTAAGTCATAGCAACTAATTACAAGACAACCGAGAAAAGAAAATCCGAAAGCCAAGAAAAGCTGGCGATCGCTAATTAAAGATAAGCTGTATAAAATATCCTCTAGGTTGTAGCGAGCCAATTCTCGATTGAGGATATACAAAGAAAAAGCCAATAAGCAAAATCCCAACGCAGGGTAAAGCCAACGAGTCAAGCGATCGCGATTCATGAAATTGGTTTGTTAGCTATTATTTAATCAACAAGATCGGGAAAATCAGTAAAAATACCATCCACTCCTAATTGTCTCATTTTCCTAATGTCTTTGGGTCGATTAACTGTATATACCCAAGCCTGTAAATCTTCTTGGTGTATGGTAGCGATCGATTTATAACTAACAAAGTCTAACCCAACAATCACAAAATCTGCTGTTAGCTTTTTAGCTATTTCTATGTGTCCCAAAGGCAAACCATAAATTAACATTCCTATATTTATTTTGGAATCGATCGCTTTAACTAAATTTAATTCATAGTGATTAAAAGAAGAAACCACAAAATCTGTATACAACCAACCATTTTTAATATATTGTAAAATTAAATTTACGACTAATCTAGCTGTATTGCCTCCTTTTAATTCAATATTGATTAAAGCCTGTCGATTTACAGTGTCAAAAACTTCTTTTAAGGTAGGGATTTGTTCCCCTTTTCCTGCATCAAGCGATCGCACATAGTCAAAACTACAGTCTTCTATGTAACCATTACCATTAGTAGTCCGAGATAAATCGCGATCGTGAATTACGACTAATTCATCCTCAACGTTATAAACATCAATCTCAATTCCATCTACTCCCAACTCCAAAGCCTTTCTAACCGATAGCAAGGTATTCTCTGGCTCATATCCCATTGCTCCCCGATGTCCAATACATAGCATAATCATTTATCATTTATCAGTAATCATTTGTAGGTTGGGTTAGCGGATAAAAACTACAAAACCGATCGCCCGAACCAAAACAGGATAAGCGTAACCCAACATAGTCAGTAGTCGGTAATCAGTAATTAGTAATTAGTAATCAGTAGTCATAAATGAGCATTTTAACCCTACAAAATATTAAAAAAGATTTCGGTATTAAAGAGATTCTTCAAGATGCTAGCTGTAGCATTGAGCCAAATGAGAAAGTAGGTTTGATTGGGGTTAATGGCTCTGGTAAGTCTACTCTACTGAAGATGATTGCAGGTATTGAGCCAACAGACGGTGGACAACGTTTGGTGAAGTCTGGTGCGAGAATTATTTATTTACCCCAACAGCCAGAAATAGACGAAAACCTGACGGTGATCGATCAGGTATTTGCTGACAGTGGCGAACAAATGAACTTGGTGCGGGAATACGAAGACTTATCCCATAAAATAGCTCATGCTACAGGAGATGACTTAGATAAATTGATGTCTCGCTTGGCTACAGTAACCGAGGAAATGGAGTCGGTTGGCGCATGGGAATTGGAAACCAAAGCCAAAATTATTCTTAGTAAGTTGGGTATTGAAGATTTAGACGCTAGAGTGGGGGATCTTTCTGGGGGATATCGCAAGCGGATCGCTTTAGCCACAGCCTTACTCAACGAGCCAGATTTGCTACTGATGGATGAGCCGACAAACCATTTGGATGCAGAGTCGGTAGAGTGGTTGCAAGAGTATTTAGGTCGTTTTGGTGGTGCTATCTTATTAATCACTCACGATCGCTATTTTTTGGATCGGGTAACTAATCGTATTTTAGAAATAGATCGATCCGACTTATTTAATTATGCAGGAAACTATTCTTACTACCTCGAAAAGAAAGCGTTACAAGAAGAGTCTACTGCTAGCACCGAGCGCAAACATCAAGGGGTATTGCGGAGGGAATTAGAATGGCTCAAAAAAGGACCAAAGGCTCGTAGCACTAAGCAAAAAGCTCGCATAGATCGTATTGGCGATATGCAAGACAAGGAGTTTAAACAGGCTCAAGGAAAGGTCAATATTGATACTCCAGGTAGACGCATCGGCAAAAAAGTTATTGAGCTAGAGGGTATCTACAAAGCCTACGATAATCGCACCCTAATTAAAGATTTTACCTACGAATTTACTCCCAGCGATCGCATTGGCATCATTGGCGGGAATGGTGCGGGTAAGTCTACCCTGATGAATATTATTACAGGGAAAGTCGAACCCGATGAAGGTAAAGTAGAAATTGGTCAGACAATTCACATTGGCTACTTCGATCAGCATTCGGATCATCTGCTGGATGCTCTTAATGAAGAACAAAGAGTAATTGAATATATCAAAGAAGTTGCAGAAATTGTAACTACTGCTAGTGGGGATACGATTACTGCTTCTCAAATGTTGGAGAAGTTTCTCTTTACTCCTAACCAGCAATATTCACCCATACATAAACTGTCTGGAGGTGAAAAACGTCGCCTGTTTTTATTACAGGTATTGATGGAAGCACCAAATGTTTTAATTTTGGACGAGCCGACTAATGATTTGGATGTCCAGACTTTAGCAATTTTAGAAGACTATCTAGAAAACTTTAACGGTTGCGTAATAGTAGTTTCTCACGATCGCTACTTTTTAGATCGCACCGTCGATTTTATTTTTGCGATCGAGCCTGGCGGTAATATACGTAATTATCCTGGTAACTATTCTGTTTATTTGGAGCATAAAAAGAAAGCAGATAAACAAGCTAAACAAGAGCAGGTTGCAGAAAAGCCGAAAGAGAATAAAGCCAAAAACAACAGCAACAATAAATCCACTAGCGACAAACAAAATAAAGCCTTATCTAATTTTGAAAGACGGGAGTACGACAAGCTAGAGAATAAAATTGCTCAATTAGAAACTGACAAAGAGAAACTAGAGAAAGATTTAACAATTAACTGTAGTGACTTTAATCTAGTACAGGAATTATCTAAAAAGCTATCTACTCTGAATAATGAAATTGATACTGCTACCGAGCGTTGGATGGAATTAGCAGAAAGAGAAATGTAATTAAATCCATAGATAGAAGCGATCGCATTACAATTTAGCTTATTCTCGATGCAGATAAACTATATTAATATTAAATAAATGACTTATACCAATACGCAACAACCGATTGTAATTGAGGGTATAGAAGAAAAAGCGATCGCATCTTATTTCACAACTATCAATCAAGAACAATTTACCGAAACCGCTGCTTTATTCACAGAAGACGGAGAATTAAACGCGCCTTTTGAAAAGCCAATTGTCGGGAGAATTGCGATCGCATCTTATTTAGCCAAAGAAGCAAAAGGGATGATACTACTACCCAAGCAAGGAATATACCAAACAATAGAAGACGGTATTCAACCAATAAAAGTAACAGGTAAAGTCAAAACATCCTTATTCAGCGTCAATGTCGCATGGCATTTCTGTTTGAACCGCGATTTAAAAATCACTTCAGCCACAATCAAATTACTCGCATCACCACAAGAATTACTCGGACTAAAACAAACCAAAGACAAATAACTTCTTATTTGCCTGTATTCGTATATTGAGCAAGTTTTGAGTAAAAAGCTTGAGCCTATATCGTGCTTTGCAAGTGAAGCACTACTATACATAAGCCTGTAGGCAATGCGGATGGCGAGACTCGAACTCGCAAGGCGTAAGCCACACGCCCCTCAAGCGTGCGTGTCTACCAATTCCACCACATCCGCGTGTTGAGCTTGAATAAGAACATTTTAAATTTAAAATATTCCATCATGCTATTGGCAATATCTAATTTATCACATATTTTGTCATATTGTTTTGCCGTCTATTGAGCCAATTGAGAATCTATAATTTCTCGAAACTTTTGACGTTGTTCAGGGGTTAAAACTTCTCTGGTAGCAAGCATACTTTCAAAACGCAATTTTCCGATTTCTGCACGCAAACTCACTAGCTGCTTGTTTTTCGCTCTAAGCAATTCGGCTGACTCTGTTCCCACCATCAAATCTGACAATTGCTGCTGCAATGTGATTAAATTACTTCTTTTTTTACTGATTTGTTGTTTGTATTGATGATGAATTTTTTTAATTTGTTCTTTTTGATTGGTAGTCAAATCCAATTGATGAAGTAAATTAGATGGATTTTGTTCTGTTGCGATCGAATGGTTGTCTGCAATAGTTGTCGTCTGCAAAAAATGACCATTATGAGGAACTGTAAAAGATGGTCGAGAACCTGCTAATACAGGGGATAGACGAACAATTGCAATTATAAAAAAAGTTGTAGCAGTTAGAGAAAACAGACTATGCCATCGCGTACTTAACATATTATAGAGTTGATAATAAGAGCGGAAATATAGTTGGTATTTATGTTTGTATCTGGTAGATATTCAATTTTATTTACTTTGCCGAGACAGACAAAGCGCGTTCTGGTTCCGATACGTCGGGTAACAGCCAATCAACTTCCCTATCTTCTCTAAAACTGGTATTTTGAGCATTTAGAGTGTCTTGCCAATTGTTAACCAGAAAGTTTTCCAAATCTTGTGGCTCGATCGCAACACGAGGAGTTCGAACTCCAAAGCTAACGGTAGTAAATAAAAACCCTGTAGCGATCGCACTAGGAATAGTCCATGTTACCGTTTTATAACATTTTCGATCTTTAAACTTTCGCGGTTCGAGAGAGTCTATAATTCTCTGTTCCAAATCGGGATAAGCCTGGGGAGGAACAGGCTGATTATTTTGTAAAAAAGAAACGAGATTGTTTTGGTTGTCGTTGTGTGAGTTATTCATGAGAGAACTTCCTAATTTGTTAAAAGGATATTCCTTGTTGTTCTAAGAATTTTTTAAATAAATTTCTAGCATGAAACAGACGTGACTTGACTGTTCCTACTGGTATATCTAAAATTTCGGCTACCTGTTTCTGTGGTATATCTTCTAGATCGTGCAGCACAAGTACAGAGCGGTGATCGAAACTTAAATTATCTAATCCCCTTTGAACTAAATCTTGATAATGCAGGTGCATCAAACTGGGTGCATCTTGAGCATTAGATAAATCTTTGTCATGGTTTAGTCGATCCTTTTCTGAATATTTTTCGCTAAAATTAGTTTTCTCCTTACCCTTGGCTAACTTACGCCGTTGATCTGTTGCTACATTCCAACTTATACGATAGAGCCAGGTGGAAAAATACTTGGTTGTTTTTAGTTTAGGCAATCCTTTCCAAGCTCGCAAAAAAACCTCTTGCACCAGATCGTCTAGTAGCGATTTGCCACAAAGTTGATAGAGAGTGGAACGTACTCGCTGTTGATAGCGTTGATAGAGTAGACGAAAACAATCGCGATCGCCTTGCTGACAAAGCAAAATCAATTCTTGTTCTGTCTCCACCCCAATTTCAGACTCCACCACATCTACCTGATCTTTTTTACTAGCCTGTTTGCTGGCTAACATTTCGCTCATTTTCTAGAAATATTGAGTTCTTTTTTTTAGACTGACAATAGACGATATCGGTTCAATTATTAACAATTTATTTTATTTTAGCTATGTCCTGCCAATTGTGCGATCGCGAAGTTAAACAACTTACTGTTCATCATCTTGTTCCCCGACAGACGGTAAAACGCAAACAAGCAGAGTCAGGAGAAACTATTGATATTTGTTCTCCCTGTCATCGCCAGATTCATACTCTCTATAGCAATTTGGAATTGGCAAAACATCTTAACACCATTGACAAACTACAGTCTGAGCCAAAAATGCGAAAATTTCTTAGTTGGATTAGAAAGCAAGATCCTAGTAAGAAAGTTCGTATTAGACGAAAATAGCACCTATTTTAGTATTGTAGAGAAAAATAATAGCAAGAATAGCAAGTTATTATCAGGATTAATTGCTGTGATGCCCTCGCTCTTATGATAGTTAAAAGATTTAAGCAAATCTAACTAAATAGAGATAATAATTTAACTTTTGCGCTATTAGTTGGTATCAGCCAAGAAGAATCTATCTTTATGTTATCCAGCTTCAACCTGAGATTTTTTCTCAATAATTGTCTGATAAATTTGCTGCATTTTAATAGCTATTGATTCCCAAGTATATTCTGACAAAATTAATTGACGAGATCGATTTTGACGATTTTTGGTTGAGTCATGAGTTTCCAAATTATCTAAACATTTTTCTAAAGAATTAGTAATATCTTCTATTTCCAATGAAGTGATTAATCCTAACTGATGTTCTTCTACAACAGAAGCTAGTGGCACTCCTGGGGTAGTAACAATAGCCAAACCCGCAGCGATCGCTTCTAAGACAGCCAAGCCAAAGCTTTCTGAATGAGAAGTAAGGGCAAAAATATCAGAACCTTGCAAAAATAGGTTTTTTTGTTCTCCAGTGACAAATCCTGCCATGTGAGTGCGTTCGTAAAGACCAGAAGCTTTTAAAAGAGTGACGATTTCAGCTTCATAATCAGGTTCACCACTTCCAGCCAAAAGAAAAGTAAAACTGTGATTACTCAATTTTTGTAGGGCGGGAATCAAATGTTCTAAGCCTTTTTTGTGATGCAGACGGGACATAAACAAAATAACTGGCTCATTGTCGGGGATTTGCAGCATTTGACGCAGACGGACACGAGCTTCGGAGATTGCTTCAGGAACATATAAGCCATAAGGAAGAATAAAGTTCGCCGATTCTAATCCTAGTGGTGCAGCTTCTTGTTGTTCTAGGATAGCCGTGTATTCTACCGCTTCGGCGCGATTGAGATTTGCTTGTTCGATCGCTTTTAAATACAGTTTCTTTTTCCAACTTTTTTGCTGTAAAGACCACTGACAAAGTAATCCGTTAGGGCGCACGATATAGGGAACATTTTTCTTTCTCGCAATTACCATTGCTGCTGTGCAAGGATAATTAAACATCAAATGTAGATGTACTAGGTCATAATTTTCGATATTTGACCAAAGCCATGCTGTCAATTGACGAGAAAAAACAAAGTCTTTAACAAAGTTAATTGGCGGAGAAAAGCGAGGAAAAAAGCGGACTGGGACTTCTTTGTACTCGATTAATTTTTCTAGCTCAACATTGAGCAATTCTGCACCATTGTCATTGGTGGTAACAATTTCAGCATCAACCCCTAAATGTTGCAATGCTTTAACCGTATCAATTACCGCATGACCAGGACCTCCTCTTACGGGAGCAATCGAAGGAATAACATGAAGGACTTTCATTTTACTAATATAGAGTTTGGTGAATATTTATATTTACTGACAGCCTGTTTCTAAAGTCTTGATGACAGCTTGTTGGAACTTATTTACCCCATTATTTAAAGAATGCTGTCGGACGCTATCAATAGCTGATTGAGAATAGCTTGAGAGGGTTTCTGGAGACAGTAGCACTGCTTGTCTCATAGCTTGATAAAGAGCTTCTGCATCATCAGTTGGTATGACCCAACCGTTTTTGCGATCGCAAACTAAATCTAGGACTGCACCAGTGCGATCGGTGCCAATGACGGGTAGTCCCGCAGCTAATCCTTCTGGCACAACTAAAGCCCAACCATCATAGCGAGATGGGGCGCATAGAATATCGGCTTGTTGATAATGAGATGGTAATTTATCCCATGACTGAAATCCAAAAAAGCTCACTCGATCTTCGTATAAAGCTAGCTGCTGCTCTAACTCTGCTCTTAAATCTCCTTCTCCAACTAAATGTAATTTGACCTCAGTAAACTCTGTTGCTAGACGACAAAAAGCTGTGGCAAGTAAATCAACTCCTTTACGGTGAATTAAAGCTCCCGAATACAGAAATGTGATGCTGGAATTATCAGCAGGAGAGCTATCAATAGCTGGTTGGAATCTACTCAAATCGGAAAAATAGGGAATATTAAAATATTGACGACTTGTGCCAAATTCACGGCGATATTGCTTGACTCCCCATTTTCCTACGCCCCAAATAGGAGCTTGTGAACGATGTAATCGGGATAGTTTCCAGCGTCGGTATAAAAATCCAAGCAAACCAGAGTGTTTAAATCCTGGTCTTTCTCCCCAAAAGCACCAAGCTGTTTGCGTCGCTATACAACGGTCAATTAATTTGCCAATACGGGGATGACGATAATAATTAAAAATAAATAAATCGGCTGTAGTAATATCTTGTTCTAGCTGGCGATAAACCTCATCTCGATCGTCGAGAATAATATGGTTATGACGAATATTAGACTGCTGCCAAAGTTTGGCGATCGCTGTATTAGAACTACTATAAAGATAAGCTACTTTTAGATTAAATAAATTTGATTCTGCGATCGCATTAAATAGCTCAACCTGATAGGGCGATGGTATATAAGTTAAAATTAACAACCTAGACATTTTTTTAGTAATTAAATAGTTAGCATTTTTTTGGGCGCTTGGGTAACATCAACCAAGAAATGAACATCCACCCCAATACCGCATAGCTCATCAAGACCAGCTCCAACATGGAGCGAAATCCTGCAAAAATACACATGGCGCAAAGACTATAGACAATGGCACTACAGGATTCAGCATCTTTGACTAGTAACTGACTGACCATTTTGGCTAGTCCTCCATAGACCAGCCCACCTAAAAAGACTGTAATCATTCCTCCACATACGTACCAATCTCCTATTACCGTAAAGCTAAGGGATAGGTATTCAGTTCCTAATGCACTAGGAAGATCGAAGCCAGAATCAATCGGCTTCCCTGGCCAAAAAACCCTGGGAATGGGTCTAATTAAGGGAAAAATAATTTGATTAATATATGTGTGATTGTAGTATTTTGGAAGCAAACTTATAGTTTGAGCTAAGCGTAAAAAATTGTCGTCAACATGAAGATATTCGTAGTGGGCTTGAGTTTCTTTTTCATTTGCTAACGCTGCTTGGAATCCACTATTTCTAGATTCCAGCATCCATTGCATTGTCCATAAGAGCAAGACAACACTAGCTAAAACAATAATAATGTGTTTTATTTTTAACTTTTGTTGTTCTAATACCCAACAAATAATTGCAGCGCCTAAAACTACACCAATAATTCTACGACTGCCTGCTTGAGCTAGAAACGCAGTCATAGTGGCGGAAAGACATATCGAAATTAATACTTGAAAATTAAAGCGACGAGATCTAATTGCTAGTAGGGTAGTTAAGGTCGGTAAGAGATAACCAAAATAGTCTAAATGATCGATAAAAGCATTCCAGCCACCTAAGCTTCCTCTCGTCCAAGGAGCATCCCAGCGACCACTTCCTAAGTGGAAAAACATTACAAAAGGATCGAAGTCACAAGGATAAGCATATTTGAATATGCCCAAGCTAAAAAATATGAGAATTAATTTAAATAAAGTTGGTGCTTTTAAACGATGGTCAGCAGATTTTTTCAAGGAAGCGGGCAAAGAAAAATTAAAAGCATAGGCTGCTATCCACATTCCCGTCGTGAATAAACCAATACTGAAAAAAGTTCCCGTAATACTTTCACGAGGTATTCTTTCCATTGTGTATGCTTGTTGTAATATATCTAATAACAGCCAATATATAGGAGAAATAGCTAACAAATGCTCTGTTCTCAATAAAGTTCTCAAGCTACGACAGGCAGCAGCTACAGGAGCGATTGCTAGACCAATGGTCATTATTACAGCAGAAGGAAACAAAGCATTTTTGGTAGCAAACTCCTCTGGAACTAGAAATATGGCAAACAAAGTGCCACAAATTGTTCCAATTATTCCTAACACTGGATAAATTGGATATTCCCGTTTCAAAAGACGCGATTTTAAATATTGCGTGGGTAGGTGTTGATGAATTTGCATATATAAATTAATAAAAAATCTAAGTATTACTAGCCATTAGCTAAAAATTTTGGTCAAACGTTCAGCATAACTATCGATGCTGCCATAAACAGATCTTTCTATGGCATTTTGTCTCATGTCAGCTAATTTTTGAGGTTGGGAAATTAACAACTCGATTTTCTCGACAATGGAATCTACATCACGTATTGGAACGATATAGCCATCAATATCATCTCTGATAATCGATCCAGTATTAGGTGTGGCAATTACAGGTAGTCCATAAGCCAATGCTTCGTAAGTTACCGTTGCCGATCCTTCACAAATGGAAGGTAGTAAAAAAATATCCGCCCACTCAAAATGTTTTTGTACTTGAGATCGGGGAATTTGCCCCATTAATTGAAGATTTTCTTCTAAAGATACTCTAGCCCCAAAAGAAACTTGGATTGGCCCAACAGCACGAAAGATAGCTTGTTCTTTAAGTCTTTTTGCTGCTTCTAATACATAAGGAAAACCTTTACGTAATCCAACAGATCCAACTGTTAACACTCGTAGCTTTCCTTTACGGGTTGATTCATGTTGGGACAGGGGAAATTGATTAGATACGCCATAAGGAACAACTGCAAATTGTTTGACTTTTTTATTACATTTTTGAATACTTTCTTTGACAAATTCTGAACCACATAAAATTAAATCGGCTGCTTCCCACTCTTGATTTTCTCGATCGATATATTGCTGGTGATATTTCGTTTTTTCAATTGGATCTTCCCAATCAGGATGCAATTGCTGTTCTTGTTGTAAAAGCTCGTATTGAATTTGATATGGGGCAATAGTTTGTTCTAATACGGCTTTAATACCTTTTGCTTTGGCTGCTGTGAGAATTTCCAACCCCGCACTGTTGAAAGTATAGACTCCTGTTCCATTTAAACCGCGATCGAGAATCAGCTTACAAAAAGTTTCTCCTCCCCACAAATAAGTTTGGATAACTTCAGAATCAGATTTTGCTTTTTGCAATCGCCTAACGTATTCCAGACCAAAATTGGAAAAAGCTGTGATTAATTTGTTGGGCAAAGACTGGGGAATACGACCAGCTAGCCTAGCAACTGCTTTAGGCTGAAATTGTTCGGGAATTAATTTTAAATATTTTGGCCATCCTTGGGTTGCACATATATCCGTATAAAGATGCTGGAGTATTCCTTTTTGATGCAAGATTCGAGGCACTGCATAGTGAGTTCTCGCTCCAAGTTGCGCTACTAATATCTGGTCTGAGTGGTTCATATACAGAAATGTTGATTTATTAATACTTAATTAATTGGTGACTAGCTGTAGGGTAGATTTTGCCATTGCTCAAAAAATGACATGGACATTCTTTGACGATTTTTTTTATATTCGTAAATGTCCCGTAAGCCTGCCAACTCTCCTTGCAACACACCAAAGCGCAATACTTTAAGAAAGTGTAATATTCTGGCAGTTAGGGTTTTAAGTTGTTTAATAAGTTTCAATTTTTCGGGAACAAACCAGTCATTCCACAACACATTATTACGCGATCCATAAAAGTCCATCCGCCACCAGCTTCTTCCTTCTAATGAAGCAGTATGATGCACCAAAAAATTAGGAAAATGATAGCAAAATAAGTCCTGTTGAAAAGCTCTAGCTGCTACTTCCATTTCTTCTCCTTGATGGACTAATTCCTCACGATAACCACCTAGTTTTAAAAAGCGATCGCGATGTAAAAGATGCCCACAGCCAACAAAGGATCTAACTCGATAAGGCTGTTGTAAATCCGAACTATTTTCGTATTTATTTTGGACAGGATTATAAATGGGAAAGCTCAAGCAAAATAAATCTGCTTGAGCCTCGGCAAATTCAACCGCAGCGGTTAGAGAATTGATTACGGGATATGAATCATCATCTAAACTCAAATAATATTTAGTTTCTATAGCATCTGCTAGTTGATTGCGTCGAGCAATCAGTCCTTGAGATTGTTCAAATCTTTTGAGTTCAACTTGTGACAAGGAAAAGATATTTAGAGCGAAAGGGCAAGGAATATCTGACCCATCATCAAAAATAATTATGGGCAAATAGCCTAAACCAATTTCAACAATTTTGTTTAAAGTAATCTCTAGATCTTGCCAACGATTTTTAGTGGTAATACCAATAGAAACTAATTCGGATAATTTAGAATTTGTCATAACTTCCACCAAGAATCTAACAGCTAACCGTTACGAAAGTTTTGTACTTAATTACTTTTGCAGGAGTGCCAACAGCGATCGCATTTTTGGGAATGTCTTTAGTCACAATGCTTCCCGCGCCAATCACCGCATCATCACCAATAGTTACTCCCTTGAGGATCACCACATTTGCACCAAGCCAAACGCGATCGCCAATTACCACCTCTTCCGCCACCATTGGCTGTTTAAGGGGTGGTAATGAGGGGTCTAGACCGTGGTCGTGGTCTGTCAAGTAGCAATTGGGACCAATTCCGCAGTCACGTCCAATAGTTAAGGATTGGATTGCATCGATAAAGGTGTGACGATTAATATAGGTATTCGCACCGATAGAAATTTTAGGATGAGATAAAGCTTCTCCACTACAGAGTAGGGTTACACCCCGATCTAAGGCGCAATTAGCTGCGATCGCAATATCACCATAGTTACGGGGGATCTCAACCTGTCGCATCCAAACATAGCCATTCAACTTGACACCCAAAGAGCTATAGTAAAAATTACGCCATCGACTAGCTAATCCTTGGATTATTCTCTTGACCGATTCAATTAGCTTGATAATTGACTTCATGATTGACTACCAGTATGATAACGGCGATAAATTATTTCTGAAATAGCACTCAACTTACCCCCCAAAATCTTGGGTAAAGATTGCCATCCTTGATTAGACATTACAGAAGCAGCAACGCCAAATAACTGAAGCATAATCAGCTTTAAATAATCTGAAGCTGCATTTCTTTCTAGCACTTGAGTCATTACATAGTGGCGGTTGATTAGATCCATTTTGGCTAGCACCCCCAAATTATTTTTATGATCCCCTGGTTGAGAATCGTGAAAAATACGCGCTGTGCGAGCATTAGCCAGTTTCCATTGTTTGCCTACTATTAAAGAAAGGGTTAAGTCTTCCATCAAAGAATAGCCAGTAAAAATGGGTGGAAACAAAGGATCGGGCAAAGCTTCCCGTCGATACATGACACAGGTTGTGTTGAGCCATTCTACGGGTACGACCTCTGGTAATTGGGGATTATCTTCAGGAAGTAAGTTCAAAGCAGGACCAATACATTTTCCTGCATAGCTTGATTCTTTTTGACCATGCAGTAGTCGAAATAAAGAGCGACTCACTTTACCAGGGGGTAAATATTTTTGATTAGTAATCATCGCATTGACACCACCTAGCCGAGAATCACTATTAAGAGCTTGCCAAAGTCTTGCTACACAATTGGACTCTAAAATAATGTCATCGTCAAGCAACCAAACAATATTTTGAGTCGCATACTGCATTGCTTGATTGCGTTGAGTCGCTGCACCCTTTTCTGTGGCTCGATGGTAAATAATATTGGTTTTGAGCCTGGGAATCTCACTCTGACAAACTTGTTTTGTTCGATCGTCTTCTGACCCATCCACCACAATCATTTCTACTGGCTGCATTGACTGTTGAGCCAGGCTGTTAAGCATTTTAGCTATGGGAATACTACGGTTTCTAGTGGCTACTAAAGCTGAAACAGAAAGTAGTTTGAACATGATAAGACAAAGGATAATTATTTTAAAATATGTATTTTTTTGACAATTACCAATCAGAATCAGAATAAAAAGAACTAGAGACAGACTCTACATTATTTCTAATTTGTTTTATTTCTGAAGGCGTTAGTTTGTTTTTCCAATTGGCAGTATTGCTTTTGCTATCAAATTTTGCTAAATAGTATTCGCCAGACAATTTTTTAGCAGATTTTTCAGCTTGGCAGTATTCTTTGACTGTATTTTTAACTGATTCTGAGAAATTTAATTTTAATTGTGAAAATATATTGGCAAAATTAGGTATTGGTTCTCTAGCTATATCTTCGTAACGTATATAAATCCAATCAGGATGTTTTTTAATATATTGATTGACTGTAGTATAAATGATTTTCCAGATTAAACATCCTTGCTCAATTAGAGTAGTTGGTTTACGTGAATATTCAATCATTTCCTCTTCAAAAGGATATAAATGATCCTTCATTAATAGGGGCTGTTGGAGAAAGTGAGAAAAATCATAATTCCAGTCAAGTCTTTTGATGCTGCTGATAAATGCTGCTGGATGCCTAACTGATACAAGAACATTCATATCAAATTCTTTAGCTAGCCATTCAGCAGAAAACAGAGTAAAAGGATCTTTGATTAAGGGAGTTAATTTTTTGGATTTACTTTGGTGAAAATGCCAGTATTCTTGAAAAGTACGTTTTAAGTCCCTAAAACAAGTATTGTTCAATATTTGTTGATTTAGATCGTAGTTGAAATTCAAAGTATTATGAATAGATCTCCTATAATTCAATTCATTATCATTGGTTATATATTCATACCAATAACTGAATTTTGCACTGCAAATTCCAGGGAACATTTTAGAGATACAAGGATTAGAAGGCTCATGGATATATACAACATCAGGAGAGGTGGAAAGCATTTTTCCTATCCATGTAGTCCCAGATCGATGTATACCAGTTACTAATATGGGCTTGATGTTTTTAGCTTGTTCTATTTTCATGATTAAAGTTTTCGATGAAAAATAAAATTAGTTCGCTAATTCTATTTTGGTAAATAATTGTTGAAATCTTGCTTTCCAGGTATGGTCGCGCAATGCTCTTTGATAACCTGCTTCTCTCAAATTTTCGGCTTCGGTAGGATGATTGAGATAATATTTAGTTTTGTCTACCAATTCTTCTTGAGTGCGGTAAGTATCAATTTCTTTCCCTAATTCATAAAATTCTGCGATCTCATCTGTGTACCCAGTTAAATAGCAGCTACGACACATTGGAGCTTCAAAATCTCTTAAGCGAACATGAGGAATTAAATTTGATCCAGGACGACCATCCGCCCAAACATTACTAAAATTAAGCACTACTTCATAGCTCGAAAATACCGAACAAATTTGTTGAAAAGGAATTGCTCCTTTGGCAAAATCAACAAACAAAGGTGATAAATCATGGGTGGCTTGACGATATTGAATTTGTTGACCAGTCCGAATCAAACCAGCAATCAAATTACTTTTACGTATATTTTGACAAACTGCATTTAGGTAACTTTGGGAGCTTTTAGGCTTAATTTGTTCCCGCCCTAGATATTCTTCGTTATTTTGTTCAGATGACTTTCGTTTAGCTGGAGAATTCCCTTTTCCCCACCCTGGACCATAAATATCCAGGGGAATTTGTTCTTCAATTAAACTAGCCATCCAGCGATCGCGATCGGCATATCTTTGTCCGACAAAACAGGCTTTTTGCTCTTTAGTTTTATTGTTAACGGGATAGTATACTTTGGGGTCTGCTCCCATTTGCACCCATACAGGATTTGCCCCTACTTGTGCATAAGAATTATGGGCTTCTTTTTCTGCGTGCCAAGCAAAGTTCACCTTGGAAGCGATCGCCGAAACTAAGTCAAACTGATAGATACTATTACAGTAATAGTTAATAGTTGGTATCCCTAGTTTATGAATTTCTGCAAAACCATCAGGATTAAAATGTGAGTTATAAAAATAGCTTAAGAATAGATTGATCGGCTGTTGTTGGTGAGCCTGTTTTACTTCTTGAATAATCTGCTCGGTAATGCGATCGCGAACTGCTAATTCTTGCTCGGTAAAATTATTAGCTATACCCATAAAATGACTTGCTGGCAATAAGTCAGCTTGGGATTCTATTACTTCATGACCTAATTCTTTTAGTGCAGGATAAAAATTATTACTCCAAAGTCCACCATAATAAAAAGAGGGATTACTTGAGTGGCGTACCGCTGTAAAAATTCTCATGAAATTACTACTCCTCGCTGAATATAGTTGAGTGTTATTGATTGGTAAAAATGCCGAACAACATTATTACAATTAAAGTATTCTTTTCCTTTTTGTAAAGCATTCAGTCCCAAAACATAGCGATAATCTGAACTGGAACATAGTTTTTCCACTGCAATAAATAAAGCATCCAAATCTTCCGTATCTACTACTTCAGCTACTCCTGGATTATCTTTGGCCCACTTGACCGCAGAACAATATTCTGCGCCCCAAATAAGTACTGGTAAGCCTATAGCGGTGTAGTCAGTTAATTTACTGGGAAAACAAAGCTGCATATTTGATTTATTTGTAACATCAAAATCCATTGGTGCAAACAAAACATCAGCTTCTTTTCTTAAGTTGTTAATTAATTGTTCGTAGGGGATCAAAGAACGGACTTCAATATTAGTTTGGTTTAAAGATAGGCGATCGATAGATTGTCGTTCTAAAGCAGAATAAATAATCAGTTTACTATTGAATTTATTTATAACCGAAGCTAAGTCAACTAAGGTTTTTGCTTGCCCTGGAGTATTTATTGAACCTGCATAGGCAAAAGTTAAAGATTCATTGTTAACTCGATTTGGTGGTGTATCAAACTCCTGAACATCAGCAGCCCTAGAAGGATACAAAATGCTTCCACTCATACCATATTTGACCTGATAATGTTGCTCCATATAGGGTGAGACACAAAATCTAGATTTTGCCTGGCGATAAACTTGAGCAAATTGCTGCTCAACCTTTGTTTTTAATCGATCGATACCTGGCATATAGGATGGCAGATCGTCGTGAACAATTAAATGCAGGGGTAGCCGATAATATTTGGCTAATTCTGCTGCTGTTAGCCAAGAAAAACCATGAGCAACAGTCAAAATTGCTTCTGGCTTAAATTTTTCAACAGTTGCTTTTAATTGAGCTACTTTTTGTCTAGCAGTTAAAAATAAATAGGATGAATAAATTTTATTTAAACGACTATTAATTATTCTTTGATTACCAATATTTAATGTCTGATAGTTAACTTGCTGGAGGCGAGTCTCTAATTTAGAAATATGGGTACTTCCCTCAACAATAGATAGTTTATCTGTAGGATACTTTTCTAGCAGACGATAAATCAATGCTGAACCTGCTACTGTAGATTCAACAGCCACATCGCCAATGTAAAGTAGTTTTGGTAAATCAGGTAATTCCATTCGGGTTAATTAGAAGTTATTTCTTGCAACGCCAAATCAAATCCTCTCTGTGAAGCATCATATAAACGACGCTGATCCTCTGCTAGCCTGGAGCGAATATAAAGTTGAACTAGTCGAGAACGCCACGATTTTTTGGTAGGTAACTTACCCCGCCAAGATTCTAAAATTGTCCCAGAATAGCTCATTCCTTCGAGTAGTCTTTCAAAATAATCTAAATTGAGCCTAACCTTGGAAATTAAATGAACCATTTTGAGTTTGGTAAATAGTCCTGTACCCAAACCAATGTCACAAGCAGTATAGGCTAGGTCAGAATCTCCACAAGATGTCAGGATATTACCCTTTCTATCCAAAGCTGCTCTTTTGGAATCTTGGTTGACCAAGGACAAGTACTCTTCTGCTACAGTTTTACGCACACACAAGCCTGCTCCACAGGGGGTTGTTTGATGCTGATGGACTAAATTTGACCATTTATCTGTATCGAATTCTCTCAGTGCCAGCAACTTTAAATAAGGCTTTGCCCATTCGGGAGGCTCTACTTCAAATTCAGGTCGAATTTGTCCACCCCAGGCACCTAAAATCGACCAGTCTTGACTGATTTGCCAGGCAATTTCTAAATAGTCTGCATTTAAAACATTATCATCATCAACAAAGACCAATAATTCTCCTAGAGCCTCCCTAATTCCTTTAGCTCTAGCATGGGTAAGACCTAATTTGTCTTCCCTGACATGACGAGCGTCGCAATGCCATGTCAAATCTATTTCTGCTGCTAAATTGGTTTTACTAGCATTATCAATTAATAGTAATTCCCAATAATTTTTTGACAAAGTTTGGCTTGCTAGAGCTTGCAGCACTCTCTGTAAATAATCTTTTCGAGGATCATGAGTGCAAATAATTACCGATATATTTGGTTTCATGATGTTCTAGTTGATAGTGTTTAAGGTGTTATTGGTGTTTGAGATATTGATCGAACTCAATGGGGGAATATTATTGGCAACTAATGTGGTCATCTCAGCAAAATCTCCCTTAAAAATAGTCGATAGTTCATTAGCAACGGTATAAGTTGGAATCTCAAATAAACTTTTGAGATTAAATAGTGAGGTAGAAGTTACCGATACACATCCTTGCAAATTAAGCTGTCTGGCAAACAGTTCGATAGGCCAAGCATAATGAACATTGAGTTCAATCGGCTCAAGGGGGCAATTCTCTGCCAAGTGAGGGAAGAACGCTCGATCTGCTCTAGGATGTTCTTTCCAAATGGGAACCAAATTTAGCTCGGTGATAGTTTTAAAAATTTGACGATAAATCTTTAATTCATCTGACCAAGATATAAGATTCCATCGAGAAAAACACTGTCCTAAGATTAAAAAGTAATTTTTGCCTTGAGAAATTGAGCTTAAGGGAGCGATCGCTTTATTGATAATATCGAGAGTGTCTATAATCGATTGACTCTCTATTTTTTGCTGATGGGGTTTTAAATATCTTGGTAGTGGCAAGCGATCGCAATTCAAGCAATATGCTTTACTTATTCTGGCGATATGTTTGTGACACAAGCCTCCCTTATTTAAGCAATTAAAACTAGTCTTTGCTTCTTTAACTCGACAAGATATTTTTCTAGCTAATTTTTTGGGCTGAGAGATTAGGCTCGCATCCCATAGCTGCCAATCTTCTTGGGGAACATATGTATGCAGTCCATCTTCATAAACAGCGATTGCCGCATCAGGATAAGATTCGGCTACAATTTTTTCTGCTTGATCGATTAATTTACATAGCCATATTTCCCCAAAGTTATCTATACCAATACGTTTTTTAAAGTTTTGCAAAAAGGGCGAAAAGTTGATATCCGTAAATACAGGAACAGAAGAATCAAGTATGTCATCTGCCCAAATAATTTTCTGCCAGTTCCAAACAGAAGATGCTATTTGCATCATTATTTGCTTCATCTCGTCAGATAATTTGGAAGCAGATAAAACTAGATAATCTTCTGATAATATTCCTTCGGGTATTGTTTCTTGACGGAGTGCCGATGCTGCTAGAACAATTTGCCAAGTACCCGTAGCAAAAATTAGTCTATTCATGTCCATTTTTTTTCTTACAGCTTACTTGGCAATCCAGTTTGTCGGAGTGCTTTCGCTCCAACGATAAGTAGATCTCAAGAACCCATTTTGCTTAACAAAACAAACATCAACTTGTCCTAAAGCTCCGTCATAAGGACGACGAGATAAACCCGCAAAATCATAAACAACATAACCCCTTTTTTCCATAAAATTGACTACTTCATGGAAAACTGGTTGTCCCTTAATAAAAGAAAATAGAGAAACTTCCAAAATAAAAACCTCTGTAGCTCCAAACAAACTACTCGCACCTTTTAATGCTTCTAGCTCAAACCCCTGAATATCTAACTTGACTAACTGAGGTAGCTCAATTTTCTTGGTTTCGATGAGAGAATCGATGGTGATAATTGGGATATTGCGCTGCTTACCTGATTCTTTCAAATCATCAGTTTCTTCAGGTAAAAAAGAAGAACCAGCAAAATTTTCCCAAACTGTCAAAGTTAACTCTTGCTGGGTAGCTCCAGCTCCAGCCAGAATATATTGGGAATCAGGAAAATCCTGGCAAAATAGGTCGAGTTCAGACTGCATTTCTAGCTGTGGTTCGATTAACATACAGCTCGCGTCAGGAAATACAAATTTGACTTCCCTACTCCATTTTGCTCTATTTGCACCAACATCCAAAATTGATGATGGATTCAAACCTCTTGCTTTTAGATCTTCCAGGAAAAATGTCATATTCCCTGTCGGACGAGCATTAGAGCCAGGAAGATTTTCTAGACGGTTGCGTTGAGTAATGTCGTAACCTAAATTTTGAGCTAGTGACTTAACAAGTTGTTTCATGATTTAGTTGTCTAAAATTGTGTATTTAGTATTGAAATGGAATCAATCGATCAAAATATGAACTTTTAAAGCCATAATTCCAATTTTTCCAACGCAGTCCAAAATCCTTCCCCATCATTTTTATGTCCTTGCCAAACTTCGGGAATAAAAGAAGCTAGATGTGCCACTTCTGCTAAGTCTTCGGCTAAAGCAGAAAAGTCTAGTTCTCCTTCTCCTACCTGTAGTCCTTCACCATCAACACCTTCAGCATCAGCAATGTGTAAATGGGCAGTATAAGAACCTACCTGCTGGACAAATTCTTTGAACGACCACTTGTGATGGTTGCAAGCAAGTTTGGAGTGGGACACATCTAAACAGATACGGTAGTTTTGGGACTCACAAAATTGAACCGTGTCCTGAGGATCGACAAACAAATTATGATAGCGTTGTCCGCCAAAATGCCAAGGAAAAGGTGGCATTGTCTGAGGGATGATTTCCACTTCATCAGTATCTAAAGCCGAGAGACTATCAACTAATAATTCGTATAGTTGACCTTTGCTAGAATCGGGTAAGGGTTTGTCTTCACTAAAACCACCTACATTAGTAACAATGCAGGGTTTAGTGGCTTTACTGAAATATGGCTTAAGCGATCGCGTTAGGTCAATTACTCGCTGTAATTCTTGAATTGACTGTTGACGATACTCTTCATTTGGAGAACACAAGTCTAGGACTAGATCCCCTGCAAATAGTTCGGGACTATGGATAACTAAATCTAGATCGTAAACGCGATCAAAATACTGTTTGATGTCCTGTTCTAAATCTTTATAGCTGAGATGAAACTCTAATAAGTCAGGATTGGTTTTATTAAGGATTGCTTTGAAGTCATGGTAGCGAACGGGTAAGCCCCAGGGACGTTTAAACTGATAGGGACGGGCGGAAATGCTTTCTTGTTCTAAATCGCTGGGATAGAAGAAATCTCCTGCTTTAAAAGCTCTTTTTGCTCTTTTGCCGATCAACTCTTCTTTGCGATTGGGCTGTAAGCCTTTTCCTGGACTTTTTACCTCGATCGCCTTTTCTGTAATAGTTTCTCCTGGCTGCAAGTCGCAATTAATCACTAAGCTTTTTGCCAGGGTTTCGCGGTTCATTAATTCCCCTTGACTCAAACGGCGATCGCCTGAACTACCCAAAGCGGTTTCTACCTGTCGTATTCCTTCCACCATCGCCCGAAACTCTAGAGGTAACAAACTAACCTTATGGTCGCTACCTTCCATCGATTTATCTAGGGTAAAGTGTTTTTCAATTACCTTTGCACCTTTAGCAATAGATGCGATCGCAACATTAATATCCCGTTCATGACCAGAATAGCCTACAGGACAATTACCCAATTCTTGCAAACGTTCTAGATAAGCTAGGTTAACATCTTTAAAGGGTGCAGGATAGGTAGAGTTGCAGTGTAGCAAGACATACATTGCCCCCAAACGCTGCAATAAGCTTACGGTTTCGGTAATCTCTGCTTCGGTTGACATTCCCGTCGAACAAATCAAAGGCTTGCCTGTTTTAGCCAATACTCTAAGAAAGTCATGATTAGTTAAATCTGCCGAGGCTACTTTATAAGCAGGCATTCCGTACTCTTCTAACAGACTGAGACTTTTGGCATCCCAAGGAGTACACAAAGGTAAAATATCTCGCTCTTTACAGTAGTCAAATGCGATAAACATTTCCTCTGGACTTAACTGAAAACGAGACAGTAAATCTAAGGTATATTGAGAACCCAAATCTTCACTAGCATCATCAGCATCCCCCGCATTGACATAAAGGGAATCCAAATCTCTTAGCTGAAACTTAGCGCAGTTTGCCCCTGCTAATACTGCTGCGTCAATCAACTGACGGGCTAGCTCTAAGCTACCGTTATGATTATTACCAATTTCGGCAATAATAAAACTAGGAGAATCTGCATCGATGGCAAAGTTGCCAATCTGAATGACTTGCGATCGCTTGGTAGCTACTGCAACCAGATGATGATTTTTGTCGATTACAGGAACAAATTCAATCTTGTCTGACAGATAAGACTGAATCTTACTTGGTTCGTCCCCATCAAAGGCATATTTAAAGTCTTTGTTGGCAACTTGGGAAACTGATTGGTTGAGATCGATCGTATTTTGACTAACTAACCAGCGTCTAAAGTCACCATCGGTCATCACTCCTTCTAGTCTGCCTGATTCAGTTACCGAAAAGATTACTTTGCTTTTGTTATCACTAATTTTCTTCAAGGCATTAATCACATTATCTTCAGAAAAGACAATATATTTAGCTATATTTCGATCAATAAGCATTTACTTTTACCTGCTTTTTTAATAAGGATTCGGCAATTTCAAAATCGAGTAGAGAATCTATTTCCCAACTGGCTGCTTCACTCATGGGAAACAGAGAAATTTTTCCCCCAAGACGATTGTTTAATTCTTTTAATACCCAGGGTTTAAAAATATAAATAGAACCATTTTCAACATATTGAGGCTGCATATCTTGGCGACGCAGACGACGGCGGTAGTCATAGTTAATCGACTGGGCTACGTCATCAACTTCTTGCCATAAAAATCGATGGTTTGGCGATACTGATAATAAAGAATCGGCATTTTCAGTTGTAACTTTTTTAATCGCATTGTCAATATCTTCACCCGTTCTTATAGGAGAAGTACATTGCAAAAATACGACTAAATCTATCTCAATACCATCATTTTCAATCAGCTTTACTGCATGAATCAAAGCTGATTCAGAAGAGGCAGTATCATTAGCCAATTGTTCGGGGCGATCGATTACTTCTGCCCCATAGTTTTGGGCAATTTCGGCAATATCGCGATCGTCTGTTGAGACATATACTTTATCTACTAAATTGGCTTCTTTTGCACTAAGAATCGAGTGAGCAATTAAGGGTAAATCGGCTAAGTTTCTAATGTTTTTGCCAGGTAAACCTTTAGAACCGCCACGAGCAGGAATAATAGTAATTATTGACATTAGTAGTATTTACCAAAATAATATTTAATCGAAATTAAATTTTTTCATAAAGTTATTTTTCAAATAGCTTTATTTGTGCCCTTGTCCAGTAGTAATATTTAATACTTTTATGAGTTAAGATACTTCACTATCACCAAAAATGTTTTTAACTACAGAAAAGCCTTTATTTTGATACTTTCTGCTAAATATGTGCCCACAGTTATACAATTTGGTTAAATAGATTTTTTGAGCTGTGAGCCATTTTTGTGGACACTTGCTTATCTTTTAAATAGCGAACATTTTCCCAAGCAAGCTCTGATAGTTTTTTTGCACGTTGACGAAGACGTTGGCGAAGATCTGCTCCTTCTTTGATATAGGAATCAGTTAATGCAACGATTGATTCTTTCTCATCATGAAGTCTTAAAGCATCAAAAGTTGGAGCATCCAGACCTACTTGTCTTAGTAAAGCTTGAGTTTTATATGTATTAGCTGTCAAGGTGACAATTGGAGTTCCCCCAGTTAAAGCAAAAATGCTAGGATGCCATCTACCGCTGATATACGCACTACCATTGCCTAAAATATCTACTGCCTGCTGTGTTGGAGTTGATAGTGCAATTAAAGGTAAATTTAATTCTTTGGCGACGGGACGAAATATTTTTTCATCAGTTTGACATGGAGCAGTTAAAACCACAGGAGCAATATCTTGTAGCGCTTTACATAGTTCGATAAAGCCTGGAATGGGATCGTATTGTGGTCGATCTGGTCTCAAATAAATTGAACTTCCTCCAACACAAATATATGGTTTTTGAGGATTAAATCCTACAGCAGAGTCGGGCCAAATGCTAAAGTAACCTTCTCGCCCAGCAACAGATGACCACACGGTCTTAGGTATTGGTCTATAGGTGAATGCTGCGTCTGCTGCTAATAAACTGTTATCTTCTCGAACAAAGCCAGTACAAGCTTCAGCAGAAAGTGGTTCACGAAAAACAACATCATCTAATAAAGGATAGACGCGAGCTACCATTTCAGCCATAATCGGATCATGAACATCTGCTGTGTGATTGACTAAAATGCAAGGTTTATCAAAATGCTGCTTGGCAAGATAGGCGATAAAAAGCATCATGCGACCTTTGCGCTGTTGGTCATAGATACTTCCTTCTCCATTAATCACAACTAAGTCACATTCTTTTAAGCATTGGATTTCAGTCTGAAGAATTTCCCCTGCGATCGCTTTTTGAGCAAAAGGTTCAAACTCAGACAAATCTTCAGGAATAACATCTCTTTTTCCAGAGACTTTGTTCCAATTAGGTTGAACTAACCGATGTCTGAAATATTGAATAGCACTATGACCTTTGGGTATAGATTTAACTATAGAATCGGAATATTTGCCTACAAGCCTTAGTTTTTTGTTAGGTACATATTTATTTTCTGTTTGCATAGAAGACAAATACAAAGTGTCGCTGATTTCAGAACCAGACTCCAAAATCATTTTTCTGAAAGCATTAGTAGTGGCACGACACCCCCAATTGGAACAGTCTGAAGTATCATTAACGAAATATACCTTATTCATATTATTCAAAAAAGTTTAACTAGTAATGTAAGCAAGAATTTTTTTAATTACTTATTTCCCAAGAATGGGGTTGATAAAAGGCATTTTTAAAAGTTGCAGCATCTCCTTTTACAACAAATCTAAAAGATTCTACAGTGTCAAAAATATAGTTAGAACCTTTTCTGATATTGAGATTCATTGTATAAATTCCAGGTTTTAAACCTATATAAGGCATGGTTAAATGGATTTTATGTTTCCCAGAATCTATATCGAATGTCTGGAGGTCAAGATAGCTGCTCAAAAATAGTACGGTTTCCCCTTCTCCACCTATTTCTTTTATTTCTGCTCTGACACTAATATCCTGGAATTTCTCATGAGCTTTAAAGCCAACTACGCAATCAGCAAACTTACCTGTAGCTAACTCCTCAATATTATTACCTTCTCGATCTTGAAAATAGATATTAAGAAGATCTACGCCGCTACTTTCGGCTGAATCTTTTTCAGGTATTGATATCGAGCCTGGCATAGTCAATTTGCCATTAATAAACAGATCTTCTTCGTATTTTTGAATGATTGCTTCTGGACTACCAACAGCTAGGGTACGACCCTTTTGAAGATAAACGGCAGAAGTAGACACAGCTAAAATTGCCATTGAATTATGACTAACAAAAATAAAAGATGTGCCTTTTTCTCTTAACTTAGCCAGTCTGCGAATACATTTGCCTCTGAATTTGACATCACCAACAGCTAGGACTTCATCAATTAATAATATTTCTGGTTCAGTGTGTATAGCACTGGAAAAACCCAACCTCGCAGCCATTCCCGAACTATATGTTTGCACAGGGGCATCGATCGCATCACCAATTTCGGCAAATTCAACCACATCATCAAACCGTTCGTTCAATCTCTTTGGTAGACAACCCTAAGATAGACATATTGGCATAGATGTTTTCTCTACCCGTGAGGATCGGATTGAAACCTGCACCAAGAGCAATCAAAGGTGCAACTCGACCAGTTACCTGTACCGTACCGAGATCGGGTTTAATCAAGCCTGCAATGATGCGCAAAAGAGTAGATTTTCCACTACCATTTTTGCCAACTAAGCCTATCGATTCTCCTTTTTTAAGTTGAAAACTGACGTTGTCTAATGCCCAAAATTCTTTTATTCTCAGGCGATCGCCTTTTCTTCTGACACCAGTTAAATCGCCAGCAATGTCTTGCACTCCATATAATAAGGATCGTTTAAGATCGCGACAAAACTTTTTAGATACTCCTTCAACCGAAAGAACTACTTCATCACTATCACTATAAGGTTCAGTCAACTTTTTCTGGGGTGATATTAATCATTTTCTAAGAACTAATTCTCTCGACTATGTAAGGAATAGAAACGCGATAAACAATCCAAGCAAAAAATAAGCCAACCAGACTAATCCCGCTAGCAATCCAAAAGCCCATCGGATCGGATACTATGCCTGTAGTAGCTAATTCTCTGTAGTGACCAATAAAGGTGTTACGGGATTAAGCTTGACGACTGTGCCAAATAAGCCGCTAGTGGGTACTGGGATAAACTACAGGAGTGATAAACAGCCAAAAACTAGTCACTAAAGCAATAGCTTTAGAAACATCCTGATATAAAGCTCCAATAGGTGCAAGTATCAAACCGATAAAAGTTCCCAATGCAATCAAGTGAATTAAAGCTACTGGTGCTAAAATTACGCTGGCAGTAACGGGCATTTTGAACCAGATAAATAGTGCAATAATTAAAATTAACTTGATGCCAAAATTAAAAAGTACTTCGCCCAGCTTGCTCAAAATTAGTGCTTCACGCGGAAAGTTAATTCTGGCTAACATTGCCTTTCCTGTGGTTAACTCCCTGCATAGGTGCATTAAGAGCTTCAAGGAAAGTTTGCCACAGAGTCATGCTAAACATGACATAAGCAGGATAAGGTAAATCCGTTGTACCTATATTTACAATTCCGTTGTTTTTTGCCATGGTAAATCCAGCAGCCGTAACGACTGCTGGAATAATTGCCCAGAAAAAACCCAAGAATGACTGACGGTATTTAGCACTTATATCTCGGACTAATAGTCGCCAAGCTAGTTCTCTAGAAGCTAATAGATCACGCTGCATTTCCCAAAGCATTCTGGTTGGATATCGCAGAAAACTTTCTGGGGTATATGTAACCTGATGCCGATGACGACGATACTTTTCTTTAGTAGATCTACTCATAGCTCGACTATCTATAATTGGCAATGCCAAAAAATCAATGTGACTAGAAATTAAAATTAAACGTAATTGCTGTTCTTTTTTTTGAGTATCTTAGTTTTCACTTAGATAGCTATATTTTGATATTTAATTAGAGATGCTTAACTAACAATCGTCGCTAGTCTATCAGTGAAAAATACTAAAAGACCTCGTGATAAACACTGAAATTAGCGTAAATTGATATCTTTCTTTTATAAAAATATAGCGATTGTATTTATATATGCTATTGGCAAATCTCCAAAGATATAGAAAAAGCAACCTAGAGGCATATAATATTTCCCGCAACAAATTGAATCTTAAATTCATCGCATCTACTTAAATAAATAATCGAACTTATCTCGATAAAAAAAACAAACTGAGAGAAATACTCTCGTTCTATCTACTTACAAATACCGATCTCTGATATCAATAAAATCAGTGATATTAATGAGCTGAAAACAGTTGAATTACAAGCTGCTTCTTTTATGAATTTGATTCTCTTGCTAACGATTTGTAGGTAATAGCGAGTACATAGCCTTTCTCTAATTGTGTAATCAATTTGATCGATGATTAATAACTGGCAACTGATAGAAGCCAGGTTGTTAGGGCTGCGCCTTGTTTTTTTTGAGAACCGCCATGAACCGCTTTTATTTACTATTTATTTTTGTCTTTACAAAAAATCAACACAAAATTTACAGTCGTATTACAGCTTTTATTTATTAACGCGATTAACTTAGATATTAAGACAGCAGTACAAATACGTAAGCGAAAATTACTACTCCAAATAAATTTACTAAAAAATATCCGTCTTAAGTATTTTCAGCTAGTCTCAAAAATTTTATAAATCACTTTTTTAAAACATAAAATAATATGGACTCTACAATATCTAATTCCGATAATCAAAACTTAGTACTTCAGTCCACAGGCGTGGGTGTTGATATTCAAGACTTATCATTATTAGGAGATTTTACCCTCGAATTTAGACTTTTTCTAGAGCCAAACGAAGATATTAATAACCAGGATGGGGTTGTTAGTGCGGGAACTTTTGGTAATGGTAACGATGTTAACTTTGAAGAAGGAAAGCTTCAACTTTATAGCTCGAATTCTGGCGGTAATGGAGTAGTAGTCCAATCAAATACTACAGCCGAGACTGGCAAATGGAATCACTATGCCATCGCTCGTGAAAATGGTCAAACCAAAATTTATCTTAATGGCAAGGTTGATGGAGTTTCCAACCTAAATTGGACAGATGATTTTACTATCTCTCATATTGCTCAATCTCTAAATGGTGGATTATACGGACAACTAGATGAGTTGCGTATATGGCAAGTCGCTCGTAGTGAAGCCGAAATTTCAGAAAATATGGAAACCAGTGTCGCTACAGACAGCGTTGGTTTAGAACGCTACTATCGTTTTGACGACCAGCCCGTAGGACATATCGTCGATGCCACTGGTAACGCAGAAACAGACCACGAGCTTCATACTCCTGCTGGGACTTCCATTGTTGGTGCTGCTGAAGATGTATTTACAGGAGAATTTATTGATACTCAGGTAGTGGATGGACTCTTTCTTCCTACCGATATGGCTTTTCTACCTGATGGTCGGATGTTAGTCATTGAAAAGAGTGGAATAATCAAAATTGTAGAAGATCCCACTCAACCCAGCAGTAATATTCAAACCTATATGGATATGGGGGAAATAGTCTTAGACCATGAAGAACAGGGTCTTTTGGCAATTGAAGTAGACCCTGACTTTGAAAACAATGGCTATTTCTATCTGTTTTACAACAACGATCTCGAAAAAAGAATTACCATTTCCCGTTTTCAGCATCAAGAAAAAGAGGGAGGAATTTCTAGTCGTGGTGAGTTAAGTAGCGAGACTGTACTTTGGCAAGAATATGATATTACTTCCCACGGTCATCATCAGGGAGCTGGTTTAGCGATCGCTCATGAACCTATTGATGAGAACGATCCTAGTCCTTATAAATTATATATAACTACTGGAGATGAGTTTGTCGGCTCAAACTCGCCCAAGCTCAATCATGATGATGGAAAAGTTCATCGGATCAATTTAACTGATGGTTCTATTCCCACTGACAATCCTTACTACGAAGCAGCTACGGCAGGGAATTACACACCTCAAATTGATACTAGCACTGCTTTGAGTTCAGAAGATATTATTCAAACAATTTATTCCTCTGGTCTACGCAATCCATTTCGTGCTTCTTATGACCAAGAATCCAATAGTTTATTTATTGGTGAAGTCGGTGGAAACAACAACAACACATCGAGAGAAGACATTCACATAGCTGCTCCTGGTGCAGACCATGGTTGGCCAGCATATGAAGGATTTTTCGATCCCAGTGACGATCCTGGTAATCCAATCCATAGCTATCCTCATTTAAATGGGCCAGGACAAGGAACAGTTCCAGCTTTCGGTGCTAATGGTGCATCAGTAACGGGAGGAGTAGTTTATCGTGGGGATGATTTTCCCGAAGAATATCAAGGAGCTTATTTTTATGGTGATTGGGTTCGCAACTGGATTCGCTACTTAGAAATCGATTATTCAGGGGATCGTCCTGTCTTGATTGAAGATCATTTCTTTAAAAATGCAACTGGTCAAGTCTTGTCCTTTGAAGAAGGACCCGACGGTTCACTCTACTACATCACTACTTTTCAAACTGGTAACACCTTTACTTTTCTAGGTGCAGTAAATCGTCTTGATTGGAGTGCCAATAATGCTGCCCCTACAGGTTTAGGCATTGTTGTTAGCCCTGAAGAACAAGAAAGTTCTAACACGCCTCACCTTGTTACTTTTGAAGCCGATGTTGTAGATCCAGATGGCGATGCTCTAAGTTATCGATGGTCTTTTGGAGACGGTATCGATCTTGATGGAGATGGAGTTGGTGACACGACTACTTCTACTGATGCTAATCCTACTTATACCTACAACGAAAAAGGAGAGTATACTGTTGAATTGGTAGTAACTGACGCCAATGGTGCAGCAACAGTTTTTGACTCACAAAAAATTGTGGTCGGTAATAGACCAGAAGTTACAATTACTTCTCCCTCAGATAATCTTTTATTTCGTGCAGGGGACACTTTAAATCTAAGTGGCTTTGCCACGGATTTAGAAGATGGTTCGCTGTCAGGAGATAGCGTGGTCTGGTCTGCGGTATTCTTACATAATGAACACAGTCATCCTGTGCTGTCGGGTGCTGCGGTTGAAGAGGATGGCGTTAGTTTCCATATAAAAGAGGATGGTCATCACTACAGTTCTAATACTGGATATGAAATTTTCCTTACTGCCACCGACAGCGATGGCATTAGTACGACTGAATCGGTAATTGTCCGACCTGACAAAGTAAACGTTACTCTTGATGCACCAATTCCCGTCAACTATACATTCTTGCTTGATGGGGTGTCATATCGCGGAGATTATACTTACGATACGCTGATTAACTTTCAACATACAATTGAAGCTGAAGAAAGCTACGTTTTAAACGGTGTTGAATATAACTTCTCTCATTGGGAAGATGATATGAATAACAACAACCCTATTCGCGATTTTGTTGTACCCGAAACAGATGCTACTTTCCGTCCAGTTTACACTCGTGGGGCTGTATTTCAAAGTGCCATATCTCTAAATGGAGATAATGGCATAGCTGTTCCCAATTTGGTTGTCGGTCAAGACAGCAATGATTTTACGGTCGAAGCCTGGGTGAAATTTGCCGATAACACTTCCATCAATCATGTAGATGCCCTTGTTGGTTCTGGTATTTATGGAAATGGCAACGATATTAATTTCTATCAGGGTCAAATTAGGCTTTACAGTTCTAATGAAGGAGACGTTGTAATCGCTAATCATCAAAGTCAGTCAGGTGTTTGGACTCACTATGCTATTGTCCGCGAAAGTGGGGAACTAAAAATTTATGTCAATGGAGAATTGGATATTGCTCAAACCACTGACTGGGGAGAAACATTTATTATCGACAAAATAGGCTCAGGAGTTCCAACTGGTGGGCTTAATGGAGAGATAGATGAATTGAGAATTTGGTCTGTTGCTCGTACTCAAGCTGAAATTAACATTGGCAAGACAAGTATTATAGATGGTAGTACTCCAAAATTAGAACGTTATTATCAGTTTGATGGTGGAATTCTCGATGCTACGGGCTATTCCGATGAGGTTGCAATACCCGACCACGCTCAATTGGTCAATTCTACTGCCCCAGTAGAATCTGGCAGCAATTTATCTCCTATTGCAGTAGATGATATTGCAACCGTGGTTGAAGGCAGCACCAATCATCTTCATATTTTAGATAATGATTTCGACCTCGACGGTAGCCTTAATCGTCAAATGGTAGAAATTTTGACTGCTCCTAGCTACGGTACGTTAGAAATGATAGATACTCAAGCGGAGTTGGATGAACGAGGCAAGGATATGCACCACTTCGGTCATGCTGAATATACTCCTGAAGCTGGTTTTACTGGTATTGACAGCTTTACTTATCGAGTACAAGACGATCTGGGTGTGTGGTCTAATTCTGCCACTATGACTATTACCGTCGAACCTCTAGATGTAGATTCTAATGCTATCCCGATCGCATTGGATGATAATGCCACTACTGACGAGAATCAATCTGTGACTATAGATGTCCTAGCTAATGACAGCGATGATGACGGCGACTTTCTTCTAGTTTTGGAGGCTTCTGCTACCAATGGTTCGGTAGTTATTAATAGCGATCGCACTATTACCTATACTCCCAATACTGATTATGCTGGTGAAGACTCAATTAGCTATCGCATCTCTGATGGTAACGGTGGAGAGGCGACTGCTACAGTCGATTTAACTATCAATCCTGAACCTGTTACCTCTTCAAATAATTTAGCTCTTTCTCTTGATGGTAGTGGTGGTGTTGATATTGAAAATCTAACTTTATCAGGTGATTTCACGATTGAGACTTTAGTTAAATTTAGCGAAGGTAAAACTATTAACAACCGCGATGGAATTGTTAGTGCAGGAAGTATTTCGTAATGGCAACGATCTCAATTTTTATGGTGGCAAACCTCGCATCTATAGTTCTAACTATCAATTTGGTAACGATCCTGTAATTGCATCTGAGAGTTCTAAGACTGGGGAATGGAAGCACTATGCTTTTGTCAGAGAAGATGGTATTGCTCGGATTTACTTAGATGGAGTGCTTAATTCAACTTCTACACACATTTGGAATGGCGATTTCAATATCGACAAGATTGGTACAGCGGTTATTTCTGGTGGGCTAGATGGAGAACTAGACGAATTAAAAATCTGGTCTGTTGCCCGTACTGAGACAGAAATTGCGGAACATCAGGCTAAAGAAATTGATGGTCTGACACCTGGATTGGAGCGTTATTATCAATTCGATAATGGTATTGTCGATCTGACAGGCAACTCAGAAGAAGTATCTTTACCCGATTATGCTCAGTTGGTTGATTCTACTGCACTGATTGAAGATTTAGACCTGAATCTTGCTCCTGTAGCTACAAACAATGAGGTGACAGTTCTTGAAGACAGTATTAATTTCATCCGCATCTTGGATAATGATTATGACACTGATGGTAGTCTTAATCCTCTAATGGTTGAAATTTTGGCAAAGCCAACCTATGGCACAGTAGAAATTCTCGATACTCAAGCTGAGTTGGATGCTAGAAACCGAAGTGTCAATTATTTCGGTCGTGCAGAATATTCTACCCCAGAAGATTTTTCTGGAACAGATGTCTTTACTTATCGAGTTCAAGATAATGAAGGTGCTTGGTCTAATCCTGCAACTGTGACTATAAATATTCAATCGCAGGCAGGTACTTATAGCTCAATTAATAGCTATGAAAGTGAATTGGCAACAGTTTCCGACATTAGTGAAATCCTAAACTCTGAGTCAGAAGATACTATTCTTATGGGTAGTACTATATAACAAATCAAAAGAGTTAGAAAGCGATCGCTCTTTAAAAAAGAAACTGCATCTATATTTATTGTTAGATGCAGTTTTTTATTATTTATTTCTCATTCAACGTTGTAATTGACTAACGCCATTGCGGATTGAAAGCATGGCGATAATTCCCACTGCGATCGCAAACCATAAAGTCAACAAACGAATTAAAAATGTGGCAGCAACCGCTTGAGTCTGAGTCGCACCATAAAATATTGACAGGCTTATAGATGCTGCTTCCACCCCCCCAATACCACCAGGTAACATGGACAATGCACCAATCAAACCTGAAGCTGTATGAATTAAAACAGCTTGATAAAGAGTAATTGTGTTCGCACCCAGATATTGAAAAATATAATATAGAGCTACTCCTTCTAGTCCCCAGGCTATCAGGGCAATAAGGGTACTCCCCAACAGCAGTTTTGGTTTGAGCAATACGCTTGCATTATTAATTAATGCCTCTATTTTTATGACGATTTTTTTAAGTTTTTGAACACGGTTTAAAGGTTGCAACACATATTTTTTAAGCAGCTTTGGCTGCTGCAACAGTAAGATAAAAGATATTTGCATCCCTGCCAAAATCAGAATTACCCAGTAGCCTTGAATTTCCTGCATAATAGACACTAACCCCAAGCAGACTAACAGCACTACGGATAGAGCATCAGTAAAACGCTCGCAAAACAAGCCAGCTAGGGTAGGTGAGATGGGAACGTTATATTTACGCTTGAGCAGCAGAGATTTGATTGATTCTCCCGCTTTACCAGGGGAGGCGGTTAAAGCAAAACTAGCCAGAAAAATCTGTAAATTACTTTGCCATGGTACGGAATATCCCATATGGTTGAGATACCAATGCCAGCGAAGGAAACGAAGACAGTAACTTGAAAAAACGACTGTCAGTAGTGCAGGAATAAGCCAGGGAGGTAATAAATTTAAAGCTGCCCAGAATTTTTCTGCACCACTCCAAATTACAACGCCTAGATAAAGTACTGCTGCTGCGATCGCCGATAGGATTAATCCTTTTTCCCAGTTGGGTTGGGCTTTTTGTGGACTCTGCTTCTGTGGTGTCATCAAATTTTCTATAGTAGGCACGATCGGCAAGACTGAGTAATTCGCGATCGCCTTTACTATCGCCATAAGCATAGATGCAATAGCGATCTAAGTCTCCCAACTCTTCTCTGAGGCGGTTAACTTTTTCTTGTCCGTAGCAATTTTTGCCTTTTATGTGTCCCGTGAGTACTCCAGATTTACTTTCCAATTGTGTTCCAATGACTCTATCTATACCCATTTTTTCACCCCAAGGTACCAAATAAGCTTCTGGGGAGGCACTGAGTAAGACGGTATAATCACCTCTATCTTGATGCCATCGTAAACGCTCCAACGCTTTAGGATGGAGCAGTGTAGGTATAGTATTAGTAGCAAAATCTTGAGCAGATTGGTTTAGCTGCTCGATTGTTTTACCAGACAAGAAATAGGTTAATATTGCTTCTTTTGCTTGCCAGTTGGGGATTAACTTAAAGATATATGCCAGTATCATCGGACTTTTTATGCCCATTCCCCACCAAAAACTAGACTGGCTGGAAATACTTTTGAGAAATGGAATTAAGGAATCTTGTTTAGTTAAAGTATTGTCAAAGTCGAACACTGCAATAACAGAAGCGTCCACTTGTTTGGATAATATATTCATTACTTTTTATATTAAAATAAGGAAATTATTCTGTTGAGCAAACCTTGGTGAAATACAGAGCTAGCAAGACAACAGTGGGGTAATGTTACCAGGCAAAGCATATAGGTCAAAGCAATTATATAGACCCAGTAAAATTTTCTGATTGTATAAAAAATACTATTTAATATTTTTGAGTAGATCAAACATGATGTCTCAAATATTCCCCGTAATAGATCGTCTTTTCTAGATAAATTATGATTAGCTACTTCCAAATAAACTAAGTTGGGGGTTAGACTACAAAACGAATAGCTAATAGCCACAAGAAAAAACCATCTCCCCCAGTCAAACCCTATCGTGTATAAGGGAGCAGATATGATCATCGGAATAATCGCATATTTGAAGCTAAAACTAGAATGTATTGTTCTGTTATTAATTAAATAAAATTCGTTATTGCGATCGGATTTTAGTTTATTTAATAAATTAGAAATAACGCTTGAAGAGGCAAATAGTAAAAAGACTAAAT
Organism: uncultured cyanobacterium; assembly: GCA_963799375.1. GTDB lineage: Bacteria > Cyanobacteriota > Cyanobacteriia > Cyanobacteriales > Xenococcaceae > Waterburya. Next base: position 174,799 of record CAWCWY010000001.1, on the reverse strand, counting down.
TTGAGATGAAAATCACCAGCCATTGCGTAAAAATCTTCCCCTTTTCGGCTTTGACAATACTCCAAGATAAAGAAATACTATCTCTCAAAGACCAGCCCATGGCATCCAATGCTCCTGGAAGTTTATTGCTGCATTCTAGTATGTTCAAATTTTGCCAGGATTCACAAATATTAATTGCTACTGAGGCATCTCCCTTCCAAATAAATCCAGCCATAATTGAGAGAATGGTGGGAGAATAAATGACTAAACAACTCAAGATCGATTGTCTTAGGGGAAACTTCAGAGAAACAAAGCTAATGGTGATTATTATATTGACTGGTAAGGATAAAAAGATAATAGATTCATGAATTAGAGCAATAGGAATACATAAAATGTTGAACCAAATAAAAACATTTTGGCAATATTGTCTTAATGCTAAATTTGTTTTTTTATCGTCTTTAGATATGAAACTATCGCGATCGCCAACTTTTAATTGATTGAATTCTAAATCGAGAAATCTAAGATTAAGTAAAAAAGGAAAGAGAAATAAAATCTCCTTCCTTCCTAAGCCACCAAGATCGTTTAAAGGAAAAAACAATAAAGATGGTAAAAATAGTAAAGTTAATAAACTAATAATATTTATCGATTTATGAACTTTAATAATCTTATATAGATAAAAAACGAACAAACAAAAGTACAGTGCATAAACAAAAATAGTAATAGCGAGATAAGGATCTAAATTAAGATTCTTCGCCATAAACATTAAAAAGCTACCGCTCAAGCCTCTTCTCACAAAACCAGCACTATAGTTAGTTAGCCAATCTGTAAATGCCCAGTTGTTTAGACTACCTTTAAAGACTGCCGACGAAAAAAAACGCAGATATAAAGCTAAATAGGCAATCACAAAGCCAAACAATATTATCGTCTTAGCTGATATTATAGTCAGCCAAGTAAAAAAAGCTGAAACTTGTTTTTTTTGAGTTCATAATATCAAACTAGGTTTATATTAAAGCTTCAATTTTTTAAAGATAGATTCGGGAATTGAGCGAATGATTAACATGATTCCCTGCCAAAACCAAGGAGCATAAATTACATTTTTCTTTTGGGATAAAGCCTTAGAAATCGCTTTAGCTATCTGTTGGGGACTGGCTACCAAAAACATTCCTGACTTACCAAAAGTCATCTTCGTATCTACAAAGCCTGGCTTGACGGTCATTACATGAACATCAGACTTAGCCAGACGACTACGCATTCCCTGTAAAAAGAGACTCAATGCACCTTTAGCCGAACCGTAAATATAGTTACTTTGACGACCGCGATCGCTAGCGACGGAAGAAATACCAATGATAAAGCCCTTCTTTTGCTGCTCTAAATAGTTAGCTACGTAGGTTAGCATAGATGCAACCCCCGTATAGTTGGAGTGGATAATGCGTTGAGCTAGGTCAAAATCTGCCTGAGCTTCTTCTTGATCCCCTAATTCTCCTAAAGAGACAACCACCCCGTCCAAACTCCCTAAAAGCGCGATCGCTTTGGGTACTAATTCTTTATGACCCTCATAATCAAAAGCATCGATAGTATCCCAAGAAATAGGAGACTGATAGCGGATGGCGATATCTTGTGCCACTCTTTCGACTTCAGTGCGATCGCGAGCTACTAAATGTAATGCTGTTCCTTCCTGTGCCATTTGATGAGCTAAGGCTCTAGAAATACTAGAGGTTGCGCCAATTAACAATACAGATTCTCCCTTCATACCAAAGCTCCTTCTCTAACAGATTCCATTTGCAGGCGTTGGGACAATGCTGAAGAAAAACGATTATCAGGATCGACTTGCGACTTTACTTCCAGCCATTGAGAAAATTTAGGATACATTTTGCGAAAAGAATCGCCACTCAAACGAGCATCTTTTGCTAAATAGACTCGTCCACCATAATGAATTACTACTTCATCTAGTAAGTTAAGAAATTCCCAGAGTCCAGGCTTAACAGCCATATCTAGAGTTAAGGTATAGCCAGGCATCGGGAAAGATAGCCATCCTGATTGAGAACCAAACCGTTTTAATACTGCCAAAAAAGAACCCCATCCTTGCTGACTGCACATTTGCAGAACTTTAGTTAATGCCTCTTGACTTACATCAGTAGGAAATACGCACTGATATTGAATAAAACCTCTTTTCCCATACAATTTGTTCCAGTCTTGAATAGAATCTAGAGGATAAAAGAAAGAGTCATAATCAGTAATCGATTTAACACTAGGACTAGACTGTTTAGCGTAGTAAAGACTGTTAAAAGCTCCCATTGTGTAACGGTTGAGCAGTGTCGCAGGAAAGTCAAAGGGAATTTTTAATTTACTCTTGGACTGTAGGTGCAATGGTTTTTGTTGCTCTGAAGTAAAGTCGCCTATTTCAGCATGGTTGCCCAACATCAAGATACTACGACCTAAAGATTCTCCTGAAGCAAGGCAGTCAATCCAGGCTACAGAATACTGATACTGTGGTTCAAATTCATCAAATAGGGCAAATGTTTCAGCTAAATTTTTTGCCTTAATATTATGGCTTTTAATATGTGCAGTCTCAATCGGGCGTAAAGAAAATGAAACTTCTTGAATAATTCCCGTAAGTCCCATCCCTCCAACTGTTGCCCAAAACAAATCACTGTTTTCTTCACGAGAACATTGCACAGTTTCTCCAGAAGCCAAAGTCAATCGGATAAAGTTTATGTGGTTGGAAAAAGAGCCATCTAAATGATGATTTTTTCCGTGAACATCAGAAGCTACCGCACCCCCAACCGTGACGAACTTTGTCCCAGGAGTAACGGGAGGAAACCAGCCACGAGGAACAAAAACCTCAAGAATTTCGGCAATGCTTACTCCCGCTTCGCAGCATAAAACTCCTGTTTCTTCGTCAAAAGAAAGCATTCGATTTAAACGCTCGGTAAGTAACGTCGTACCTTGAGAATTTAGTGACGCATCACCATAACTTCGACCCAAACCTCTCGCAAGTACTGATGTAAATTTAGAGTTTTGAACAATAGTATTGATGGATGCCATCTTTTCAGGACGCTGAAGATAGCTTTTAACTACGGGATATCTACCCCAGCCAGAGAGATTCGTTTCCAGTGTTGAAGAATCGGGTAAATTCATGAGTTCTTGTTTTGATTCAATTTATTTAAGCAATATTGTTTAACTTTCAAGAATGGGAAAAACTTTCCAGTTTCCATGTATAACTTGGTTATCAATCGCAGAGTTCTGGAAAAGATATACGGCAATTAAGGAAATATCTCGATCAATGGGAATTTCGATCATTTTTGCTGTACTGGGAAGAGAATTCTTTTTGTCTATAGTATTGAAAAAATAATCAGAATTGATGTCTTCTAGAAAAAACTCTTTTTCTTTTAAATCTTCATTTTTAATCATCCGAGGGCGGGCAATAATTAAATTAGTTTTGCGAGACATCAAATACTCAAAAGTAGCTCCTTTTTGATGTCCTGGTCGATTGGATAAAAATTTACCTTTTCTCGCAATCCATTTATCATTGAGACCGTGCATATCAACTGACGTCAAACCAGAATAATAAGGTATTGCTCCTGCTGGGGTAACTGCAATTGATACATCAGAATGTTCAGGTAAATCGCTTTTGAGAGTTTTGCCAATATTTTCCCAATTTTCGGACGGATTATTGAGATGCCCTTGCAACGTTGCGATCGGTTCGATTCCTCCTGCTCGAACAAACACTCCAAAAGATCTCCAATGCTGAAAAGAACCAAAAATTACTAATGAAATTAAAGCTATTTGAATATTTTTAGTTTTGATTGCGTCTGTAATTAACCAGGCAACCAAGATAAAGAATATAGGTAAAATAGGAACTATAAATCTAAATTCCATAAAATCTCCCCCTACTTTAATAATGTAGGCGAGCCAGAGAACTACTGGAGATATGAGTAATATTTGGAGATCGTAAGTATTTATTTTATCAAATAGCTTTTTAAAGGAAAAAAGGAACAAAAAGGGAAAAGGAACAAGCCAATAAGAAATGAAAAACTTGCTAACATATTCAATTCCTACAACGAGAGAAGTTCCTACAGAAACTTTTGCATAAAAAGTATTAGGTAAGATGTCACCATAATAAAATTGCTTCCAGGTCAACCATCCTCCTACTAAGATTAAAAACGGTATACTCAAAGCAGATAGCTTAATCAATTTCGCACGAACTGAGCTAGCTTCTCTTAGAATAGACAAAGATGAAATAGCAAAAATAGTAGACAGCAAAACTGCCGAATCTAGTCTGGTAAGCATAGCGAATGCTGAGGCTAATGATAGCCAAATAATCCTTGAAAGTTTCCAGTGATTATTCTTGATTGAAGATATAGCTTGATAAAGAGCAGTCAAGAACAAGCAAGTTTGCAATTGAGTTTCCAGACCACCTGTTGCATAAGAACTAAATGTATAATTAGTTCCTAAAAGTACAATTGACAACAAGGCAATAAATTTTGAGTTAAATATTGTCCAAGAAATTCTATAGCAAAGTATTAAGGAAAAACAGAAAATTGTGATACCAACAATAAAAGAGGCAACAACAGGGTTGAATCCTACAGATATTGGCAAGCTAATTATTATCGTCCATAAAAAATTAGTATAGCCTTCAATCCTCTCTCCTGGATTCCAAACTAAACCATAACCATTAGCAAAATTTTCTGCATATCTAAAAGATATAAATGCGTCATCTTGAACAAATCGATTCATCCAAGCAATACAAATTAGGATTGTAATTGCAAAAGGTAAAATAAATTTAGTATTTTGCCAAACTCTAACAGTATTTTCTTGCCAAAACTTGACACTGTTTTCTTTTTCAATCAGATTCTTCATTTTGCAGACTTTTTAATTAAACTATAGATTTAGCCAATGATTCCTTGATGCTTCAACAAAAGAATTACAAAACAAGTGACAACCCAACTGATAACTGTTCCCAAGATGGGTAGATCGTGTAATAAAATTTCTTCAGGTCGTTCTGTTTTTCCTCCACTCTCAACACCGCCACTTCTGCGAGTAATTTCTTCAGGATCGCTAAGTAGCTGATAGCGAAAAATTCCATAGATAACTAAGGGTAAAGTCAACAGCATCCAGGGGGTTGATGCGCCATTAACAAAAGGGCCAGAACTCCACAGAGCAAAGCTCATTACTGCACCAGTAGTTACGGTACTTTCCATGCGTGTTAACAAAGATAGGGAATAGCGAGAGAGAACCGAGCGGGGTTTAATATCCTTTATTTTGGATAATCTTAATTCTGCTTTGCGTTTCTCAATGCCTAAAAAGAGAGCTAACATAGCGGTACACATCAAAAACCAAGGAGACACAGGTAAATTAGTCGCTGCTGCACCAGCACAAGCTCTAAGGATAAAGCCGATCGCAATGACAACAATATCTAAAATTACAATCCGCTTTAGTCTCCAGTTATATGCCACCTGCATCAAGGCATAACCAGACAGAATAAGTCCGAGAGTAGGAAATTTCGACCAAGCAACAGTTAAAGAACAGCTAAACAAAATTGCTGCCATAAAAACTGCGTGAGGAATTGGGACTAAACCCGATGCGATCGGACGTTTACATTTAACTGGATGGTTGCGATCCGATTTGTAATCTGCAACATCGTTAAGTAAATAAAAAGAGCTAGAAATCGAGCAAAATAAAACAAACGCTAAAAAACTACTAGATATAGAGTTTAAATCGATACTGAAAGCAAATAAAGGTGCAGCAAAGACAATTAGGTTTTTAGACCATTGGTGTGGTCTAAGAGCAGTCCAATAGGGAAATTTAGTTTGGTTAACTGCTGTTTCAGGGAGAGGAACTTTAGGCATCAAATTGGACATGGTACATATAACCTACTAGATACTTTTTACAAGAACATCAAAATGAGAACTAAATAGTATTAGCTGCGAGAAAAGCATTACTAATCCGCTTAATTTTTTTATTTGATAGTTGATTGAAGAGGATTAATAATCACGACGAATACAGATATCAATTTCTAATTACGACGAAACTGTTGTAGAAGTCCTTTTTTGCCCTCTTGAGCATCGGTATCGGAGTTGTCGTTATTCTTACCAGACTTGTTGTAGTAAGAGTCATAGTAAGAATAGGCATAATAATCGAATTCTGGATCGACCATATTAGCCACAACTCCAGCAACACTACACTGACTGTTATGCAGCACATCCAAAGCATTACTAATAGATTTGCGACTCGCTCTTTGAACAGCACAGACAAATAACATCGAATCGACTTCACTTGCCAAACTTTTGGCATCAGAAATTACCCCAATAGGAGGGGTATCAAGGATTATGTAATCATAACCAGCTTCCCACTCTCTCATTAGCTGCTTCATTTTTGCCGAATTTAATAAAGCAATGGGATTGGGAGAAGTCGCACCAGCGGTGATTATATCTAGATTAGCTACCGAACTTGATTGTAAATAGTCTGTCCAAGGATTTTCAGTCGCAACAGCTTCGCTTAATCCCCCTTCATTCTTGAGTTTAGCCAGCTTGTGTAGCTTTGGTTTACGTAAATCGGCATCGACAACTAACACTCGCAATCCCAATTCTGCTAAAACAATCCCTAAGTTATAAGAAATAGTTGATTTACCTTCTGCCGAAGTTGAGGAAGTGATTGCCAAGGTTTTTATCTGACCCTCATCTGCCACAAGGTAACGTAGGTTCATCGCTAAAGAGCGCAAACCTTCGGTAAAGGATGAATAGTATGAATAAGACTGTCTGGTGGTGTGGATATTGGCTTCGATTCTTGGTTCGGCAACTTTAGGAATTACACCCAATAGAGGTAGCTTGGTAATCTGCTTGATTTCTTCGACTTGTTTGACACTTTGATCCAACTGCTGAAGGATAAATGCCGTAGCAACACCTAAAAATCCTCCCGCCATCAAAGCTTGAATTAAGCCTTGTTTGATATTGGGTGAAATTGGTTTGCCAGGTAAAAAGGGAGCATTTAAAACACGCCAAGGTGCGGTTTCCTCGGCTTCGGAAATTTCCAACTCCTGTCGTCTTTCCAAGAGGTAATTGTAAGATTTAGATTTTAATTCTACCTGACGTTGTAATTCAGTAAAGGTCTGCTGTAACCCAGGAATATTAATAAATTGATTATCTGCTTCGGCTTTTTCTCGGCGCAAACTTACCAATTGACTTTGCAATGTAGCAGCTTCGTCTTCTAATTGGAGCTTACGACTACCAAAGAATCCTAAAGTTGAACCAGTAGAACCTTCAGATGATAATTTAGTTTTAGTATCAGGGTTTGAGACACCAGCTTGATCGTTTGCAGATGCACCCTCCGAGTCGCCAGTTGAGGAAGTACTAGAACTATCTGCTGCGGCACTAACATCTGTATAGCTAGGGGTCAAAATAACTCTTTCTAGTATTTCAGGAGAGATAGACTTGCCTAAGATTTGCTCTGCTCTTTCTTGCAGCAGCTTTTTAAGTTCTTTACGCTTGTCTTTGAGATTGCCCATAACGTGAAAATCATCGCGGAAATCAACCGTACCCAGATTATATTGAGTTTCTATGTCTTTTAATCTACTCGCCAAATTTTGATAGACTCCGTCTTCTGCTAAGACAGAAGAAGCCAGCATGGTTTCTGAGTCTTGACCCAATTCTTTTAATCTGTACTCTAATTCTTCTCTTTGTTTGCGATTAAGATCGATCGCAATTTGAGTTTGCTGTATTCGAGAGGCAATCTCTTCTCTAAGTTGTCCGGCAGTCATTGCCGAAACTTCAGGATCGACGAGTTGATGTACCTGACGAAAATGACGAATTTCTTTAGCTGCTTCGTCTAATTTTGCTTGAGCATCAGGTAGTTGATTATCAATGAATTTAATCGCATTTGTTGCCTGCGATCGCTGTTTCTCCAAACTATAGTCAATATAGGTGTCACCCAAAGCCTCTAGAACTGCCTTAGCTTTTTCTGGATCGGTATCGATATATGAAACAACTAATACATCGGTCGGTACTTTATTATTAACCGCCTGAGAGATCGACAAGTTACTTACTACTTCACCGACAGAAATTTCTGGATAACGATTCCTAAGAGTTTGGATTGCTTTTGCCACCATCGAATTACTGCGGAGAACATAAATCTCTGTGGAGAGATCGGTCATTGAGTAATATTGACTTGCAGCAGTTTTATTGGGAGCAACACTAGCAGATTCTTGGTTTTGGGGGTTTTCTAATAAGATCAGCGTCTCTGAACGATATTCGGGAGTTTTCAAAGCAGTCGCCAAAAACAATCCCGTAAAAACAGTTATACCTATCGCTAATGCTGGTTTCCAGCGACGATATACAATTTGCTTAAATTCTGCGATTGAGAAGCCAGCCTCTTGGGTATTTAAGGCACTTAAGTCCACTACGTCCGATCTTGTTATTTCGTTACTCATATTTAATTCGATCTGTAAACATCGTCTTTTCTCAAACGAAATTCACAGAACCTTAGTCAAAGATAAAGGTTAAAATACTGATAGAAAAAATTAGATTATTCTGAGTATTTATCTTAAGTTTTTTTCTTTTCTTAGGCTTCAGTAGTTTTACCGTTTTCTGTTTGACTATTCTTTTTTGTTTTTAGTCTTCATTAACAACTTGAATTCTAGCCCAGCCAGTACTTTTCCAGATTAAAAAGAACAAAATAGAGGATATTAAGCCTCCGAGATTCCACCTAAGACACTTTTTTAAAATCAAAGTTCTCTTTTTGTTTTTAAATGAATTTACCTGGCTACTTATAGTTTCTTGATTTTTTTCAAGCTTTTGAATGATATCAGTTTTCAATTTTTGAGAATTTACTGAATTGGGTATTTCAACTCTTTTCTTTGCCTGCTGTTGCAATATTTTTTGAATCTCTTCTTTAGAATTAGCCAAATTTAACTGTTCTTTATATTGATAAATAGCCTCTTTTTGATTGAAAAACTGAGCATTTACCTGAGCATTTTGTTCGTGATAAGATCCGAAACCCATTGTTAATACTGAGAGGAATCATTAACAACAAAAATATTGCTGAAATTAAAGATAACCAAGATGCAACTTTTAATAATAAAGTTTCTATGGGAGCGCGATCGCTTCTTTCTCCATAGAAAATTAGTACTACCCCTAATAAAGTTACAGGAATTCTTTCGATGAGGGTTCCCATTGTTTCAAACTCCCATATTGGATTCATCAATTGGGGAGGAATTAACAAAAAGAAGATGTCTACTGCTGCCATCAACAACAAACCATAGCCAACTAAACGCAGGATACCAGAGGAAAATATCAGTCTCTCTTTCTCTTGTAAGATAGTCATCGGATTACTAGAAAATTTTGCTTGGATTTAAACTTATCTAGTATAGTCTCGCGATCGACGATTGGTTATCTAAATCAAAGTGCCGGGAAGTTTAGTGATAACCATGGATATATTTCTTGCCAAGCTGTCTCGAGGGTTTTATATGCCGTTTGAGAGTCACCAATCAGGGGAGTAGACATATTGATCCAAAGGCAACGGCGATCGCGTATACTGGACTTTCCCTGTAGCCATTCCCATCCTATCTGTAGGGTTAAGTCGTTTTGATAACGATAGGTCGAAAATTGCTTTTGGGTAACATTACTAGGACTACGAGGACTTACACAACTGCTTAAATAAGCGCGATCGCGATCGCGAAATAAGGCGTGATAGCCTATTGCTTCTATTTCTGCAATTTGTTTGTTTGCGATCGCTTTTGAGGCAATATTTGTATATTGTTTTAGGTATGATTCGATATCCCCCCTGGTATTAACTAGATAGCTTATCTCTAAATTGATATTTAAATCATCCTGAATATACTGATATTCTTGCTTAGTTTTAACTATTTCTGACTCTAATTCAGTTGTTTGTTGGCGATCGCGATTGGATTGAGTATCAGTAGAAGTTGGCAAAGCAACTAATTTTCCCAGATTAAGTTTTATTCGTTGAGGAAACTTAAAATTAGCTACGGGATGATTTCCCGCAGCAGGATTAACTAAAGCATAAATAGTTACTAAGCTAGTGCTAATAGCAAGCAACGCCAAATAATAATTGCGCCAATGATTTAGGGCGATTGCGAAGCTAGTCGAAGACATCGCTTTTTTAAAGTCAGATATAAACATTTAATTACTGATGACTAATTATATGCGTAGCAGTATCCTTTAGGACTAATTATTGACTGCTGATTTTTTTTTGCAAGATCCAATAGCAAAATCCTGAAAAGATAACGATTGCTAAGGTAGAAAATATTTGCGATCCTTCCATCCCATGCCAATAATCAAATTGGGCATGATTGGGAATTAGTAAAGTAAGAATGCAAACTCTAATAACTCCTAGCATAAACCCCAAAATAAGAGCAAATGTAGGAATTAATATCTGTTGCTTTTTCCTTAACGAAACAAAACTAATAAATAGTAAGCCTAACTTTAAAATTAAAAGAATCATCGGCACACCAGCGCAAGGATAATCGACGATCGCTTTGAAATTTCCTGATTCTGGCAAATACAAAAGGACTTCGTTACCTTCACTTGCTACATTAAATCCTAGATAATAAAGTAAATAAGTAGCCACTTTGGCATTCATGATTGTAATGTGAATTACGCCATCAATAAAACGCCCAATCACCCCAGTCGGAAAAAATAAAAACCAGGCGAAAAATATCTCTCGTATATATTGATTCAAACCTTTAAATCCAGAAGCAATTAATGCTAAAGCGATCGCACTAATGAGAGGAAATAAAGGTAATAAAGTAGATTCAAAATTTAATAGAGTAATAGTTTTAGCTAAAACTAATGCCAACAAGAACAATCCAACAAAACTTGAAATAGGATCGCTATCATATTTTAGGCTATCTTTTTTATTCCACAACAACAATAAAATTGCTCCCCAAAAAAAAGCTTCTGTAGTCAAGCTATCTAAATTAGTCGTTATTTTCCAGACTAAACCTAAATAAAGAACAGCAAGACTAATTAATGTATAAAATAGCCACAGGCGATTATTCTGGGTTGATATTTTTATCTGCCTTAATACTGTGTTGTGCTTCCTAAATTCAAGAAACATATTTTCCTTTTCTAACATATTGTTTCTACTAGGACACAACCAAACTATAATATTTCGATCCTTTAAAATTATGCATGGCTATTGTCAGTTTATGAAACAGCAAAGATAAGACATATACTATCCAAGCAAAAAGCTTTTGAACGCTTACAAAAAAATCATAAGGATTCTATTACATAATACGTAATTCCTTCATTGCCCTCCACATCAAAGTAAGAAAAATTGCTACTATTTTTAATAGTATTGAATTCATTTTCATCAGTAGTAAATAGATGCGAACCAGATACAGTATTGTACATTCGATAAAGAGGGATTGTTTCTATATCTGGTGATTCAGACTTGAAAGCATAATAGCTAATACCATCAAAACTATAGTTGTCTAAAGTCTGATCGATATATTTTTTTTCATTGTCATCCATAGTGTAGAGATGAGATCCTGTATCCCGATTAAAAAAGCGATAGACAGGGGAAGCACCTGCAATATTTTCTCCCGTCAAACTGTCTTTATCGGTAGATAACACTCTATACGCAACGTTTTCATATTCGTAGTTCAGTTCACCATCAATACTACGTTCAAAAACATCTTCTCTCTCATTTTCATCCGCAGTATAAAAATGAAATCCTTTTACATTCTGAAAAAAACGATGTACTGGTACTGCATCATAACCAATAATGTCGTATCCAATATCAGCTAGAATTGCTAAATCCAAATCTGTAGGTAAGTTTCTTTCGCCAAAAGTAAAGGATTTATCCAACAAAGCATCAGAATTACTGTCTACGGTATAACCATCTTCAATATGATTAAGATCTCCATCCAAAGGTATAGGTCGATTGCCGTTTATACTAGTACTCTGTCTTCCTGTAAATTCTCCATTTTCTACTTGAGCGATAAAAGCTGGAGAAATACCGCTTCCCAATACATGACCAATCTCATGAAGACTCAAACTAAGAAAATCTTGTCGATTAAAAGGAATATCATCATCAGTTTCAGGAGTCAGATCGAAATAAAAACGATCTGCTACTGAAGCATTAAACTCAATTGTACCCAGCCAAGGTTCAAAGTCATCACCAACAATTCTTTCAGCCCTATCGCTTCCCAAGACATAATCGGCAAAATAAGAGCCTTCACTCAAAGTTAAACTTTCTGAATTCTCTTGATTGACAGAAGAAACAAAAATAATTAGATCGTCAATTGGTTCATCTAAAGTTACTTGCTGTTCGACACCATTGATGGTGAATTTTAATATTTCCCCCGCAGGTGTAGAAGTAAATTGGTCTTGAATATAAGAACTCCAAATATCTCCAGCCTGTTCTAAGATTGCTTTTCTCTCATCAGTAAAAAAGTTAGTCCCATCAAAACGATAGTCAAATTTAATATCAAAAGCCATAGAGATAAACCGTAGTATTTTAAAAGTGCATTGATAAGATATAGAACATAGTATTTTCAGCTTTTATATATTTATTGTTTGAACGAGAAAATAAAAAAATAGCTTAAAGAAATTCAATTTAATACCAACTAATTCAATTGAATTGTCGCTTGAAAACATTTTGTAGTCTAATCAAATATAACTTTGGTTAAGATAATTGTCTTCTGTATAAACAATCAAAACTTTTTTAGGCTAGCTGTATTCTATTTTACTCAAACTATGTAAATCTTCTTAAGTGTTTTTACTACAATAAATTATTGATAAATTGAAATAGCAGATGATACTGATATTTTAATTATTTCTAACAATAGAAAAGAACTCTTTTCATATCCTGCTCAATAAAACTACCGATCGCAAATAATTAATTACAGTAAAAATAACTATATTTTTGATTAACTTGAGGTTTTCAAAAAAGTAGATTATAACAGCAATGAATGATATTAATCTAAAAATTAAAACTAGTTAGATTATAAGAATAGCTATAAAAAAACATAAATACTAAAGACATTTTTTGTCTAAAACTAAGTAATTTTATGGATATTTATAGTGAATCGCGTTTTGAATTTTAAGCAAATTATATCTATGACTATAATTTTATGCGTAAATTAACTTTTGCTTGCTCTACTCTCTTGTTTTTGCCTCTTTTAAGCTTGGATGCTTTGGCAAATCCAGTTACTCAATCTCAATTAGAACAATCAGTATATTCTGAAGTAGAAATCAACAATCAAACTGAAGATAAATCGGACAAAACAACAGTCACGGCTGATAAAAGCGGATGGAGTGATTCCGACAATAGCGAACTAGATGATGTAAAGTTTCAGCTACAAAATATTCGCCAGCGAAATTTTACTCCCAGTCGTGGCGTACCTTCTCTTACTATTGCCAACCCCTATGGATTTGGCTCTGATAGAGGCTTTTATAGCGGTCTTAGCTATCAGTTTGATAACCGTAATGATGGTTTTGATGGAGATCCTAATAATGCCGATGCTACCGCAGGATTTGGTGTGGGTTTTGGTAATGCTCAAAAATTAGTTGGAGCAGAACTTAGCTATACAATGACAAGTTTTGGTCAAACCGATCGTAGTTTTGGTTCTGGTGGATTTAACCTTAAGCTACACCGCAAAATTGCCGATGGTTGGGGCATCGCAGCAGGTTGGAATAGTTTCTTGAGTGTTGGTGATGGCACAGATTTTGATGACTCTTTATACCTTTCCACCACAAAAATTCTCAAATTGAGAGACAAAATTTCTTCACCATTAAGTCGATTAGCAGTAACCGCAGGAATTGGAAACGGACAATTTCGTTCTGAAGATGATATTGCCGACGACAATAACAGCTTCAACCCTTTTGCCAGTCTTGCTTTTCGTGTAGCTAGACCAGTTAGTTTTGTTACTGAATGGACTGGACAAGATTTGGCAATGGGCTTGTCCGTATCTCCCATTCGTACTCTCCCTCTAACTATTAGCTTAGGAGCTAGAGACATTGCTGGTGCTGGAGACGAGGCACGTTTTGTCTTTGGAATTGGTACAGGATTTTAATTATAAATCAACATATCGGGATAGTTAATTATGCACAATAAAAAAATATTATGGTCTGGCTTGCTTACCATAATAGGAATGTTAGCAACAGCAACGGTTTCTATCGCTCAAGATAGTACTAATCATGATTCTGGGGGTACTATGCCTGCACAACCAAGTGTACCCATCGATAATTTGAACGGTAATGGTATTTCTACTGTGACTCAATTCAATCCTGGTACTGGAACATTGTCGGGTGGGATAATAAGTACTCCCGTTGAAATTGGATCTGGATCTGGATCTGGTAGCGGTAGTGGTTCGGGTGCAGGTTTGGGTTCAAGCTCAGGTAGTGGTTCTGGTTTAGGGACTTCTGCTATCGGAGGTTCTGGTTCTGGTTCTGGTTCTGGTTTTGGCTCTGGTTCTGGTTCTGGTTCTGGTGCAGGAGATGGTGACGGTGTTGTTACCTCTAAAGATAGTCCCCAAAAACTTACTCTTAACGATGCAGCAAAATTACTAGAAGATAATTTGGATACCTTGGCAGCAGCAGAAGAAGAACGTCGTATTGCTAGCAATACCAGACGAAATACCTTAGATAAAGAGGCTAGGCGCATTGCTAGAAATAGCAATAGCTGTCCCAATCCAGATTCATTAGCTTCTGCCGCTAATGAAGATGCAGGTAGTTCCGTTGTTGAGGCTCGTGAAGTTCTGGAAAAACAAATAGCAGAATCGCAAAAGTTTATCGAGCAAGTCAACTTAATCGATCCAGAAAAAAATATTTGGTAAGTAGGGGTAATACACATGAAACTATCACAATCGACCGCAAAATTATTACCTAGATTGGGAAAAATGGTTAAACCCAATTGGGCTTACTGGGGAATGTCTTTTGGTGTCTTGGGATTACTTAATGCCATGAGCCTTTCGGCAGTAGCAGAAGATATTGTGGGAAACAAAGGAATAAGATTTGACGAAGATACAATCGTTGAGTTTGAATTTATTGAATCTCATGGGGCATATAAATCTACTTTTGGCGTAATTGACTTAGATACTTGTCAGCCTGGAACTGGAGGAGGAATCAATTTTGATTCTTGTACTAAAACTCCCTTATTATCTGAAGTTAAAGCTTCCGATGAATTTGATTTCAATGATGTCTATCGTCAATCTAGCTACGAAACTGATTTGCAAGCAGGTAGAAGTAATGATTTTCTTGGTACTCCTGGTGAAACAGTTCCCGATTACTTGGCAGAATATGAGTTCAAAGCTAAGGGAATATACGTTTTCTATCTAGAATCCGAATTTGATGGCAAACCTGCTGGAGTAGTTTATAGTACTGACGTAATCAACAATAAAGGCAACAGACAGGCTTTGTTTCATAAAGAAGATTTAACTACCCAAACTGTAGCTCAAAGAAGCAGAAATAGAGATTTCGACGCTAATCAGTTTAATGCTTTAGTTAATGGTGGTTTGTCGATCAATTTGGATGATACTGGTTCTACCTTAGTCAAAACAAATGACGAAGATGCTGATTTTGATGATTTTATTGTTGGTATAGGAGGATATATTTGCAATCCCACTCAGGCTAGTGAACCGAATCTTCAAGAAAAGAAAATTGGTCGTATACAACGGTAAAATTAACCATCGATAACGATTGATCGCTGAAAGACTATCGGAGATCGCGACTTCCTCAGTTCGGTTTTACATCTTGGAAAAAGACTAAGAAAACAGATACTATCAATACAACTTGAGAAGTATTATCTTTAAACCAAAATTTGATTGGATACTACTCAAGATGTGAGAAGAGAAGAGGAGGTCGATTCCGAAGTGCAAAACTGGTTGTTACAAGACTTGAGTGATATTCTCAACCGAGAACTAGCAGAATTTAATTTCCATAAAGTACCAGCAAACACTGATAGCCAACAAGTTAGTGAAAATAGGCTAGGACAGAGATATCGTAGTGAAAATAACCGTATAGCACTAGTTAAAGCAGAAAGTGAATGGCATAGTGCGATCGCTTCAGTTGAAAACCTACTTCTATCTCAAATCAATCCCGATCGCGAAAGTGTGGTTGAAAAGCAAGGATTAATTTTTTCTGCCCCTGCACCTCTATTAAGCAATACCAATTTAGTTTCTTGCCTACAATCAGCAGTTTTTACTGCGGATGCTTTTAATGCCAATGCTTTGATGCCCTGCCGTCAATCGATCGCAACAGATAGTGCTGCACATCAGGATGTCACATCAGTGGTTAAGCTTCCTCTAATCCCCAACGATCCGATCGCTCAAGAATTGTTTTGTCTTGTTTTAACGGCTAACTTTGGCTTGATTATGGTTTTGGGCAAAGACACCCAAGGAATGCCTAAATTCCATTTTTCCTTTGACCCTGCTACTATCGATCGCGTTTGGGCTACATTGCGATCGCGTTTGGTTGTGACCAACTATCATCATCTAGAACATTTAGATAGCTTAGTCAAACATTTTGCCCCACCAGAACCTAGTTATCGTTTAGTAACTAGCTTTAGCCGTCAGTTAATCCAAAATATGTCTGAATCTACTGATTCAGCAATAGGGAAGACTCGTTCAGTGGAGACAGTTCCCACCACCTCAGAATCAAAATTCGCATCTGCTTTTACTTCCAACAGTACTACTAGTTATGTAGAGATGGAGTTGTTACAGGCTTTGACTCATGAAGTACGCACACCTCTAACTACAATTCGTACTTTGACTAAGCTGCTGTTGAAACGCAAGCAAGATTTTAAACCAAATGTTGTTAAGCGTCTGCAAACTATTGACCGTGAATGTACCGAGCAGATAGAGCGCATGGAATTGATCTTTCGCGCTGCGGAATTAGAATCTACTTCCAAAACTAAATCAGTAGAATTAGTACCATTCGCCTTGGAACAGGTATTCAAACAGAGCATACCCCGTTGGCAGGAAAAAGCGCAGCGACGCAATGTCAAGCTGGAGTTTATCCTTCCCCAAGAGTTACCCAAGATAGTTAGCGATCCAGTTATGCTAGATACAGTTTTGACTGGACTAATGGAAAGCTGCACTCGCAGTTTGCCATCAGGAGGACATATTGACGTTAAGGTTTCCACCGCAGGAAATCAACTAAAACTACAGGTGCTTTCTCAGGCGACTAATACTGCTGATAACCCGTTTAAATCCTTGGGACAACTGCTTTCTTTTCAACCTGCAACGGGATGTCTTAGTTTAAATCTGGATGTGACAAAGAACATTTTTCAAGCGTTGGGAGGAAAACTCACCGTTAGACAAAGACAAGAGCAGGGTAAGGAGTTAACGATCTTTCTTCCTCTTGGCAATTCTCATCAAGGGCTTCACCCTACTAGCTCTTAGCTATCGGCTCTTTAAGATAGTATGGTAATTAGCAACTGTGGACAATTGTTAATTTAACTATGCCCAAACTGAGTTTAGGAGCGCGTTTATTTATTTCTCACTTATTAGTGATGATGGTGGGGTTGGGTAGCTTTGTAATTATTGCCAAAGTATCTTCTCCTCGTATGTTTGTTTTGCGTCTGGAGCAATTGGAAAAACGGGGTATTTTCACTGTTCGCTCGGCTCGAACTTATTTGGTGGAAGGCTTTCAAAATGCCTGGAATAGAAGTGCTATTTTATCAGTAATTGTGGGTGCAACTGCTGCGGGGGGAGTCAGCTATATATTTTCTAAACGCATTACTAAACCTGTAAAGCAAATGAAGTATATCACTCAAAAATTTGCAGCAGGAGATCTAGCTGAAAGAGTTCCTGAAAGTGCGATTCCTGAGTTAAATCAACTGGGCGTTAGTTTTAATTCTATGGCTAGCAGTTTGGGGGATGTGGAACAACGACGACGAGAATTAGTTAGCGATCTTACCCATGAATTACGTACTCCTCTAACTGTGATCAGGGGCTATTTGGAAGAATTAGCAGATGGCGGAATAGAAGGTACGCCAGAACTGTATTTGCGCTTGATTAGAGAAACTAGGCGTTTGGAAAGATTGATTCACGATTTACAAGAACTTTCTAAGGCTGAAGCGGGTTATTTGTCGATTAACTCTCAGTCGCTCAATTTATACCAGGTATTGAGTTCTTTAGTAAATCGCTTTGCCGATCAGTTATTGGAAGAAGGACCAAGTTTAATCTTAAACTGTTCTGAAGATCTCCCACCCGTTCAGTGCGATCGCGATCGCACTGAACAAATTCTAGTAAATTTATTGGGCAATGCTATTCGCTACACTGAAGCAGGCTCAATTACCGTTAGTGCAAATAAAGTTGGTCATTATGTGTGGATATCTGTAACGGATACGGGAGTGGGTATTGCCGAGGATGATTTACCCTATATTTTTGAACGTTTTTGGCGAGCCGATCCTTCTCGCTCTAGTCATTCTGGAGGGACGGGGATTGGTTTGGCGATCGCTCGCCGTTTAGTTGAGTTACAGGGTGGGCAAATTGAAGTAAAAAGCGAATTAGGCAAAGGAAGTACTTTTCGCTTTTGTCTTCCTATCGGCTAACTCTAATTATAAAAAAATACTAGCTTTAGATTATTTCCAAGATATCAATTTTCCATTGTTTATTTTGCCGAACAACATTAAACTTTAGGGGAATTTCTCGACCAGAATTTAAAATTAAAGTGGCATCAATGGTTGAACTATCTCCCGTGTCCATTTTAGGAATTCCTAACGAAGTTCGTTTAAATTGTTTGAACTTTTTATTTTTAATTAGTTTTCTAAATTGAGGTTTGGACATTCTGCTTTGAAAATTGTCTGTAGTGGAACGATAAGCTTCATCAATTTTGCCTTCAATAATTAACTTAAAAAAATCGTTAATTACTAATGGTATCCCTTTGGTATTTCTCATCACAATTACTACCACTGATACCCAGATAAAGATAGCAATTACTGCGATCGCACCCAGACCAATTAAAACATATTTACCATAAGGCTGTAGTAATTCCATATTGTTTTGCTGTTTACGAACGATTAATGTGTTGCAATATCAAAGAGCTTGAAGGTTTTGTTAAAATGTTCACCAATTCAATCTAGTCGATGTCACAATCAAAGCTACTACAAAACTTGTTTAGCAGATCGCACTAAGTAGACAAAACCCAACATATTTTAAGACTATGCAACAAATATTTAGTATTCTGGCGTTGATGGATGGCTATCTAATATTTTTGGCAATTGTGTTTGTCATTTTACCAACTATAATCGCTGTTTTGTTGCGCTATGCTTTATACCGACATCTAAAAAGTTTAGCTATTAAAACAAGAAGGCTTTTGGTAGGAACGAATTTGGAATCTATGCCTAAAATTATTCATAAGTTAGAGCGAAGATTCGTTGATAGTAAAGTTAGTTTAGACCAAATAAATACTTCATCAGTAATTGAAGGGGCATATAGTCAGGAAAAATTTTACTTTTTAGGATTATCTTTAGGGTGTGAATTTATTGAAAACTTGTCACGGATTCTACCAAATTTACTTCTTTCTTTTGGGTTATTAGGAACATTTCTAGGGATTACTTTTAACCTAGCAAATTTAAGCCAAACTATTACCCAAACAGATGTTAATGATGTGGCAAACCTAATCGAACAATTAAATGTTCCCCTAAGAGGAATGGGGGTAGCTTTTACTACTAGTTTAATTGCGATCGCCTGTAGTTCTTTCTTAACTGTTTTAAATTTGTTATGGAATACTAATATTGTTAAGGCGGGTTTATTAAGCTACCTCGAAGATTATGTTGATAATATTTATCTTCCCAGAATACAGCCAATTAGTTCATTAGAAGGTGCGATCGATAAGTTCAGTAGTGATTTTGAAGGGATGCTCGATCGCCTAGGTAGCACCGTTGAAGAATCAATGACTAGAGCTTTTAGCAGAATCGAAAGCAGTGCTAATACTTTTGAAAAAGCTGCTAATGCCCTAGATAATAGTGGCTTTCCCGAACGTTTGGCTTCTGCAACTAACGACCTAGCGATCGCCCAAAATCAATTTTCTCAATCTTCTTTAATCTTACAAAAATCAACCCAATCTTTCGATCACAATTTGACCTCGATGCAAAAGCTAACTAAAAAGTTTCTCGAACTAAATCAACAGGTAAATAATATTGATAAACAATACAGTGATTTAGTCGATCTGAGTCAAGAAAAAAATGCGATCGAGAAGTCAGGTTTAAAAGATATTCAACAAGAACTATCAAAACTAATTAGAAGAATTGATTAAAACGCTTTGCATTCAGCTAGAAATTATAATCACCGTTAATAATGAAAAATAAGCGTAAACTACGAAATTACGAAGCAACAGAAAGCCTGAATGTATGGCCATCTTTTACCGATTTAATGGCTAATGCTTTTATGATTATTAGTCTATTTCTGCTGCTGGCTTTATTCAAATCATTGTTTCTCAAATATACAGCCGAAGAAACCGAACAAAACTTGAGCGATACAGAAAGACAGGTAAGACTACTCCAACGAGAATTAGCCACTTTAGAAAACGAATTAGGAGAAAGCACGTCTGATGTGCGTCAGCTAAAAAAAGCCTCATCCGAATTGCAAAGACTATTGCTCGATAGCAACGAACGGAGTCAAAATAGGGTTGATATTTTAGAATCAGAGGTAGAACGCTTAAAATCTGCCCCTCCCACTGTAGTTATCCAAGATTCTGGTGGCTATCAGTTTGATTCTGGTAGTGCCAAGTTACCGAAAGACTTAAAAAACTATATCACGATGGATTTAGTCGATCGCATTGAACGTATTAGTAAACAGCGCAATCTTTACGTAGTAGAAATCATTGGACACACCGATGGACAGGTAAACTTTGGCAGTGGAAACCTCGACCAACAATTAGAACAGGTAGCCCAAGGAAAGCAGTCAGTAGACAGTCTCAAACCAGGCTCAAACGCCGATTTAGGCTTGATGCGGGCATTAGAAGTTGTAAAGCAGCTACAAACAGTCCAAGAGCAAACCCGAAGGCTGGACGGAGTACAGTTTCATGCCTATTCCGCAGCGCAAATTCAACTACCTAGTGGAGATTTTTCTCCTGCTAACCGCGAACCAGATCCTAGTCGTCGTCGGATAGAAATTCGCTTCTCTCCTTTAGGAAAGGCTGAGACAGTTAGGTAATTTCTAATCATAATAAATCAACAAACTGATTCTGTTGTAAATCCAAGTAGCGATAGTAAAAATTATCGGAGATCGAAATAGTTTGAATATTAGCTTAACTAATTTCTATCGACCGAGCTTTTTGGCAAAGACTAATAATACAAATTATGAATGCTACTACTGTGTTTGTTTAAAAAATGGGAACTCTTAGGTAAAGCAACATATTATCTTACTGTTTAAAACAGTAACTAGGAGTAATTTAGATGACAAACATTTTCGAAGTGATTCAACCTAAAGGAATTCTGGATAGCGTGAATACTAATAATTTGCGTCGCGATGTCCTAGATAAGATTAATGGCGGGGTAAAAGTTATTTTGCTAGATCTGCAAGATATTACTTTTATGAATAGTTCTGGTTTGGGAGCATTAGTTGCCACCTTAAAAGCGGTGAAAGCTGAAGGTGGAGAATTAGCACTTTGTTCTTTAAGCGATCAGGTAAGAATAATTTTTGAATTGTCAAGAATGGAGCGTATTTTTCAAGTCTTTGAAGATTTTCAACAGTTTGAGGCTAAATATTCTGTGAATGCTCAATAGTTGCTACATAGTAATTTTTAATAAAGAAAAATCATCATCCAATATTTGGCATTTATGTTGTTTTTGAGCATAATGCCAAATTTTTTCCAAATTGAAGTTATCGGTATGCTGACATTTTTCTATTAGCTTGACTAAATTATCAAATCCCCAAAGTTGACCGTTAGCTTGAGGAACTTCATATACTCCGTCGCTAAGAATATACAGGGTATCATTGATAGCAATTGGACAGCTAGTCTGTTCAAAAGAATGTTCGTCTAGCATACCAATAGGAATATTATCACTATCCAAATACTTAATATCTTGCTTAGTTTGAGATACTAAAATGCCTGGAGGATGTCCCGCCGAGGCATAAACTAATTCGCGATCTCTCAAGTTGATTACCCCATACCAAATAGTAAAATAATTGTCGCCTTGTTCGTTCATCTGAAACATCCGATTTAGTTCGGTTAAAACTGTCCAGGGTTCGTAAAAATCGGTATTGTATAAAGATTGCGATCGCAATATATTTAAAACAGAAATCGATAACAAAGCCGACCTTACTCCATGTCCTGCTACGTCTAGTAAATACACTACTAAATGGTTAGAATCGAGCCAATAGTAGTCAAAAATATCACCTCCCAATTGAGCAGAAGGAGCAAAATATTGTTCGATTTTAGTTTTGTTATCCAAAGGTTTTGGTAAAAGCGATCGCATATAATCTGCTGCCTGATTCAACTCTGACTGTAGACGCAAATTTTGTTCTAATAACTTTGACTCACTGGCTTTCAATGCTGCTTCTGCTTTAGCTGCCTTTAAAATACGTGCCAAACGCTGACGCAATACAGGAGGGTGAATTGGTTTAGTGATATAGTCCGTTGCCCCCACTGCAAAGGCTCGATCTACGGATTCTTTATCGTTTAATCCCGTAATCATCAAAACAGGAACTTTAAATTCACCTGCTTCTATTTGATTGAGTTGTTCGCAACAGTCAAAGCCATTGAGAATGGGCATCATCGCATCAAGCAAAATCATATCTGGTAGGTGTTTTTGCCAAGCAGCCAGACATTCTTGTCCATTCTCTACTTCTATCACCTGATAGCCATCCTTTTTTAAAATCAGGCGCAATAAAATTCGTGTTGATTGGTCATCATCAGCCAGCAAAATTAAGGGAGATTCTCTGTCAGAATTATGGCTCATACTTAAATATAGAAAAAGATATTAAAAGGGTTAATTTATAATGCCCATAATCTAATTTAAAATTTATCTATGTAATCTGTTTAACATAGTAAAGGTAATAGATATAATTTATTCAACTGTTAGTTTACAGCTTGTTTAGCGATCTTAACTTTTCAAGTTTTTGAGTTAAGATACAGCGATATAAATGATAATTATAGCGGTCAAACAACGTAATGAATAAGCTTAAGTTGGGTACAAAATTCAACGCCCTATTACTATTATTTTTTATCATTGGTATCGTAATTGGTGGATTTGCCCTATCTGCTGCGATGCAAAGTCGTGCAGAATCAGAGGTTGCAGCTAGGGCTGAAATTCTAACCCAGGCGATGAACTCAGTTCGCAACTATACCAGTAATAATATCAAGCCTTTACTCGCCGATCGCCTATTAACGGAGTCTGAATTTATTCCTGAAACCGTACCAGCCTATTCAGCCAGAGAAGTATTTGAAAACTTTCGGCTACGTTCAGAATACCAAAGCTTTCTATATAAAGAGGCTACCCTAAATCCCACCAATCCTAGAGACAAGGCTGACGAACTTGAAACCGAGATAGTTGGAGAGTTTCGGCAAAACCCAAATTTAACGGAAAAGACTGGCTACTACGCTCGCGACGGGGAAAAATTATTTTATATTGCTCGTCCTTTATCCATTCAAAAAACTAGCTGTTTACAGTGTCATGGTAGGGCAAAAGATGCACCTCAAAGCATGATTAATACTTATGGCACAGAAAATGGTTTTGGGTGGAAACTGCACGAAATAGTGGCTGCCCAAACTATTTATGTCCCCGCCAACGAAGTATTTGCCAAAGCACATCAGTATTGGCTACTGGCGATCGCAATTTTTATCACAATTTTTGTTTTGGTTATGGGTGCAATCAATCTGCTGTTAACCAAAGCCGTAATTAAACCCCTGCAACAACTAACTAATGTTACCCAAAGCTGGCGAGCGCAAGATGTAGCAGCAGAATCGGCATCCATTGATTCCCAAAAAATCGCCGCGATCGCTCGTCGCTACGACGAACCAGGGCAACTAGCCAAAGCTTTTCAACATCTCAAGCTAGAAATAATTGCCCGCGAATCAAAGCTGCAACAGGCTCAAGCAGATATCGAGCGCAGCGAAGTATATTTCCGTTCCTTGATCGAACAGGCTTCTGATGTAATTTTTATTTTGGATCGCCAACGGGTAATTACCTACGCCAGCCCTTCTGCGTCAGCAATTTTAGGCTATAAACCCCAAATGATGCTAGGGAATAGTCTACTAGATTTTATTCTGCCCGAATTACACTTTAGCATTGTTGATTTTCTCGATTTAACTGCTCAAAACCTGGGAATTTCTGTTCCTGTTGAGTTGTCTTTTCGCCATCAAAATGGTTACTGGTTGGCTACAGAAGCGATCGCCAACAACCTATTAAATGATTCAATAGTGAACGGTATTGTGCTTAACTTACGAGACATTAGCGAACGTGAACAGGTTGATGAACGACTGAGGTTATTAGAGTCGGTAGTAGTCAATGCTAATGATGCGGTTGTCATCACCGAAGCAGGATCTTTGACAGCACCAGAGCATCCCAAGATTGTCTATGTCAACGAAGCTTTTAGTGATATCACTGGCTATACTTCAGCCGAAGTAATCGGCAAAACTCCCCGCATCCTCCAAGGAGAAAAAACCGATCGCCGTATTCTACAGGAAATAAAACAGTCTTTGTCTCGATACTTGCCTATTAAGACCGAGATTATCAATTACGGCAAAGATGGCAGAGAATATTGGGTAGAGTTAAATATCATACCCATCGCCGATCGCAAGGGTAGCTATACTCATTTTATGGCGGTAGAAAGGGATATTACCGAACGAAAACAAGCCGAACAAGAATTACGCGGTCGCGAGGCTTCTATCCGCAATTTATACGAAGTTACTACCAGATCCGAGCGTAGTTTTTCCCTCAGAGTTAAACAGATCTTAATGATGGGTTGTCAGCAGTTTAACCTTGAAGTAGGAATTTTGAGCAAGATAGAAGGGGGAAAATATCGCATTATTGCCGTTAAACTTCCAGAGAATTCAACTTTAGAGATCGATGCTGGGAATATATTTGCTGTTGAAAACACCTGTTCCGAGCGCACAATTTCTGCCCAACAGCCTGTTAGTTTTTTGAAGACAAAAATCGAACATCCTTGTTATTTAGATGCCAACCCTATGACTTATCTCGGTACCAAAGTTATGGTGGGGGGAGAAGTTTATGGCACGCTCAATTTTTCAAGTCTTCGTTCCCATACTAAACCTTTCAAAACTATCGATCTCGAATTGATAGAGTTAATGGCGCAATGGATTGGCGGAGAAATCGAACGGCGTAAATCCCGCACAAAATTGGCTCACGCACGGGATGCAGCCGAAGCAGCTAACAAAGCTAAAGGTGAATTTCTAGCTACTATGAGTCACGAAATTCGCACTCCAATGAATGCGGTAATTGGCATGACGGGGTTGCTGCTCAATACCAAATTAGATTCCCAGCAACAAGATTTTGTTCAAACCATTCGCAGTAGTGGGGATGCTTTGCTTACCTTGATCAACGATATTCTTGATTTTTCTAAAATTGAAGCAGGAAAACTTGAATTTGAAAATCAACCTTTTCAACTAAATTACTGTATTGAAGAAGCTCTTAATCTGGTCGCCACCAAAGCGGAATCAAAACAATTGGAACTGGCTTATTTAATCGAACCAGAAACCCCTAACTATATTCTGGGAGATATTACCCGCTTAAGACAAATTTTAGTCAATTTACTGGGTAACGCTGTCAAATTCACCGAACGAGGAGAAGTAGTTGTTTATATCAAAGCAAATCAAATAGAATCGACACAATCCCTCGAAGATTCGAGTATTTTTATGACTCAGGCTCGAACCCAAGGTAATAATATCTGTCAAATTGAATTTGCAGTTAAAGATACGGGAATTGGGATTAAGAGCGATCGCCTGGATCGTTTGTTTAAATCTTTTAGTCAGGTAGACTCTTCCACTACCCGACAGTATGGCGGTACGGGCTTGGGTTTGGCAATTAGTAAAAAGCTCTCCGAAATGATGGGAGGAAAAATGTGGGTAGCAAGCGAAGCAGGGGTGGGTTCGACTTTTTACTTTACCATCTCTGCCACTGTAGCTCCAGAACCTATGGAAGAAAAGACATTAGAAAATCATCTTGTGGGCAAACAAATACTCATTGTGGATGATAATGCTACCAACCGCCAGATTTTAACCTTGCAAGCTCAAGCTTGGGGTGCGAATAGCCATGCAGTAGAATCTGGGGCAAAAACCCTGGAATTAATGTCTACGGACATAAAATTAGACTTAGCCATTTTAGATATGCAGATGCCTGGGATGGATGGTTTAACTTTAGCTAGAACCATTCGTCAGCAATCGCAATATCGAGAATTACCTTTGGTAATGTTAACCTCTTTGGGCAAACAAGAAATCCTTCAACAAGCCCATGATATTAACTTTGCAGCTATCGTTAATAAACCGATCGCCCAATCGCAACTTTATCGAGTTTTAACTAAAGCGATCGCGGGTATGCCAATCAAGGTAAAAAGTACCGATACTTCTTTTATCAATGCCAACCTAGCTGATGAATTGCCCCTAAACATCCTGCTGGCAGAAGATATTGTAGTCAACCAAAAAGTAGCCCTACTAATCCTCAAGCAAATGGGTTATCGTGCCGATGTAGCTAATAACGGGATGGAAGTAATCGAAGCATTGCGCCGTCAAAATTACGATGTAGTGCTAATGGATATGCAAATGCCTGAAATGGATGGATTAACTGCTACTAAGTTAATTTGTGAAGAATTTGATTCTAAATACTCGCCCGCGTATCATTGCGATGACTGCCAACGCCATGACGGGCGATCGCGAAAAATGTCTGGCAGCAGGTATGGATGACTACGTCAGCAAACCCATTCGAGTCGAAGAATTACGGGAAGCACTTGTTAAATGTAAACCTGTTGAGATTGACGAAAAATTGGGAGACGCGGAGACAAGAAAGGGCTTGCCCGCATCTAGACAGGGAGAGAAAGAAATTAATAATAATTCGGCAATCGATCTTTCGGTGTTGGAATCAATTTGTGAGATGGCAGGAGAAGAGGCTAGCTTACTGCTAGAAGAGATGGTTACTAGCTATCTGGATGATACCGAAATCAGATTACAGGCGATCGCTAGTGCTATTGAAGCAGCAGACTCAGAATCTATCTTTCAAGCAGCCCATAGTATGAAATCTAGTAGTGCTAACTTAGGTGCTGTTAATCTTTCGCAACTATGCGAAGAGTTAGAACAGCTTAGGCAAAGATAACAACCTCGAAGTACTAAGACTCTACTATCTAATGCAAAGTCAGAGTTCCAGCAAGTAGAACAAGAATTAAAAGAGTTTTTAACAACCATAAGCTAACTAAAAAACTAACTCAACCCATAGCGGTTTTTCAAAAGCCAGAATAAACTGCTGGTTAGTTGTCACTAGTTAGTGAAAATACAAGTTTATTTATCTGTACGGTAGTTGGCTATTTAGGATTTAGAGATTAAATGAAATTAGATTTAGCCAAATTCTCTAATTCTCGCCAACTAACTTGGTAATAAGCAAATTATCTGAGATTATTCTATTTCATAATTGTAATTTATTTAACTCTAGTAAATGCAGCAATTTCTGCACCAGAAAACTTTAATCCCGATTTAGAATCATCGCCTGAAACCGAAGTGGACAATGAAAGCGATCGCAATAATGAAAATGAAGCAGACGAAATACCAGTCGAATCTCAACCCCAGGTTGTTCCGCCACCACCGACACCTAAAGCAAAAGCCCCTACGGTAACTTTACCAACACCGACTTTATCCAATGAATCATCGATTGAGTCTGGCACGGCAGATATAGAATTAAAAACCAAACCAGACAATAAGCAAAGTATTGGTTCGTCTATTTTAGATATAGACAATTTAACTTTTGATTTTCAGTTAGATTTTGATAATTTTGGACAAACAAATTTTTTAATAGAACAACAAATAGACTTTAATTTATACAACTTAGATTTTGCTTTAGATACTGGCGTAAATTTATATAAACAAGACGAAATCGAAACAGTCAATAATATTCCTCTCTATTTATCTTGGTCAACAGCAATAGGCAAAACCGATCTAACAATTACAGGAGGTGTAGATTTATTCGATCGCTTGGCTGCCGTACCGAGATTTAGCCTCAAAGCCAGTAGACCATTGTTTAGTAGCGTTACCGCAGATGGTAAATTAAAATCCTTATTTGTTTTATCCGCACAGGCACAATATCAGGCATACAAATTTAATGCCGAGACATTGGAAAATGAAATTGATGTTTGGCGTTTTACCCCGAGTATTTACTGGCAGATAATACCTAATCTAAGTTTGTTTACCCTCGGACAATATGGCAGATTCAATGATGGCAATCAAGAGTTTCAATCCTTTAGCCGTTTAGAACGAAAATTAGGTTCTTTTTCCCTAGCTGCCAACTTATTCACCTGGGCATTTGCCGAAGATTTAAGCGATGAGAGTGGTTATTTTTCTCCCCCTGATTTTATAGTTTATAATGCGGAACTCGCCTGGCAAGGCGCAATGTTCGATGAAACATTAGACTGTAAACTTTCCGCAGCTTTTGGCAAACAAAGTGTTGAGGGTGCAACGGATAATGCCTGGACATATAAAGCCTTATGCGGAGCAAACCTATTAGATAATGTAGAGCTAGATTTAGGATATACCTATTCTAATGTTCGCGATCGCAACACGGGCAATACTACTTTTGGCAATCAATCTATTAAAGGTACATTAAATATCGAATTATAGACTATCTGTATCTAATACTTTTTATGGCATTATTAACTTTAATTGATCGCAGCTTGTCTTTTAAAGGCAAAATAACGAGCCAAATCTCGATTGAAAATCATAAAACTACCCGCAATTAAGCTCAGAATAATCATAATTAAACTGCCAACAATTAAAAAAGTAGATAATTTAGAATGCAGTGCAATTATTAATGCCGTTAACAGCACAATTACCAAACTAAAGATAGCGATCAAAACCCATTTAGCCCATTTTTTGCCCTCCATGACGTAATACATCACGACAATGGTTGCTAGAATACGCCCAATTGCCCACATATCTCGCGACACTGCCACTAGCACGCTATCTAAGACAATTAACACGCAAAACATAGTTAGCAAACTATTTCGAGCTTTTAAGGCAGATACATCGAGTTTGGACATGAGAATTTAGCCTGAGTTTGAATGGTGCATCTCAACCAATACCATAAACCAGCTGTCAAGATTAATATTTGCGATCGCAATAATGTTTTATTATGATATGGCGATCGCCATACAGTAACATACAACATCAATCTATATGTTCGGCAAACTCGCTAACGTTTTAGTTTCATTGCGATCGTCAAGTCAACTGTTGAGCATAGTTCGCTGTAAGTGAGATCTACATGACCAGAGTTGAGGGAGAAAATACTCGTCTCAGACATTACTGTTTGAAGTCTATTCTCATAGTTATGAACTTACTTACTCGCAAGGTGCATATTAAAAAGCGATTTAAGGGTAAGCAAACAGAAAACAACGCTGCCCGTATAACTCTATGTCTTACCCAGAAGTCTACAAATACTGGTTTTTAGTTGTTTCTGTATTAGTAGACTATGTTGTCTACTAATTGCTTTTTGAGGACAGATTTTTACTTTTACATTAAGAACAGCGATCGCATTTGTAATTTATGATTATTCTGTAAATAATTAATTTGGCGCAACTCTCTGCGCTTTTGCGTCTTTGCGTGACGCGCCCTAAAGGAAGATGCGGTGGGTAAATGGGTCGCGGTATCCTTTAGGGGGAAACAAAACCCTAATTAGATTTAGGTTGCCAAACTGCTGCTTTAATAATTACCCATAGTAGAGACAAGTTATAAATCGCCCAGGCGGAATTAACTAAATAAGTTTCAGGAGTTTCTAAATTACCCGTTGCGAAACGATAAATAGTATAAACAATGCCTAGAATAGTTAGACTAAAGACAAATAATTGAGTTTTAATTAGATTAAAATATTTGCCAGCTTGACGTTGTTTGGGAGTAACTTGGAACTTGACATCTTTGCCACTAAAGATACTCCAGACTGCTTTAATCATCAAAGGAAAAAAGGCGATCGCATATTGTTCCGATCTCCATAATTCACCCGCAGGGATACCCCAAGTTGCAGCGATAAAGGTAAGGCGGTTAAGAATGAAGGCAGGTAAGAAATGTATTGCAAAGTCTGCACTATAAGCGCGGAGGGGAATAATGCCTGTAAAGAAATAAATTAAGGGACAGGCGATAAAAATAACGATAAAAAAACCTGCAAAATAACTATACATAGTTTGGAAATATTGTAGGCGTTGCCAAAAAGTTAAGCCTGGTTTTGTCCAGGGGTTTTCTTTGAGCAATACCTGAATTGTTCCCTGCGCCCAACGTAATCTTTGTTTCATAGTCGAACTGAGATCGTCGGGGGCTAAACCGACAGATAATTCTTCATGATGATAAACAGATTGCCAACCCGCAGCATGGAGACGCATGGCGGTATTCATATCTTCGGTAATACTGTTACTAGAGACACCCCCAACTAATTCAAATTCATCAAGGCGTTTGTTATCTAGTTCGTATTCATCAGCGAAGTTTTGTAAGCCCACACTAACTAAAGCCTCTCGACGCATGATGGCATTTGTTCCTGTATAGAAAGCTGCACCCATACCGTCTTTGCCCTGTTGAATAGGACCATAAAATAGATGCGCCTGATGTCCAAAAGGATCGCCTGGGGGTAGGTTGGAAAATGCTTGGGGAGTCTGGACAAAAGCAATTTGATTTTGTTGGTATTTGCCTGTATGGAGATTGTATTGATAGAAGTAGGACAAGACTCGATGTAAGAATTCTGGTTTGGGGATATGATCTGCATCTAGAGTGACGATAAACTCCCCTGTAGTTTCTCCTGAAAAGATGGCATAGTTGATGTTGCCCGCTTTGGCATGGTGTGCCTTCCCTTTTGGTTTGGGGCGGGCAATGTAGCGACAGCGAGAGAGTTCGGTTAGAGCTAATTCCTGCTGATAGATAGCCTGTTCTAAGGTTTTTTGTTCCCGTTGAAGATAATCCCGAAGTTTCTTATCTTGAGGATTGAGCAAGGAAAATAATTGCCCTAAGCTTTGAATATGGCATGGTAAGTTGGGGCTTGTTTTCGTTTCGGGCTGATAAGCTTTGATTACCAACAAACAGTTACGTCCATCGGGCTGTTTGGTATAGCTAAAATAGTCGCTTAATTCCTCTAATAAAAAAATTCCCCTTCCGCTTTCGGCTTCGGGATCTATTTCTCCTTTTCTTTGTCTCCTCTGGGCTTCCAAATCGAATTCTATGCCATAATCCCAGATTTTAAACACAATCGACTGACTGAGAACACTAAGTTCTAAATCAATAGCCTTATCTTCAGATATCCCTTGATGGGCATGACTGACAGCATTATCAAATGCCTCCCCCACAATGGTTTGTAACTCCAACCAAGCGCGATCGCCGATCGCATCTATCTTTAAGTCATCAAACCAAGCAAGTACATCATTTAAAGCTTCTAACTTGCTCTCTACCTGTAATTTAGATGTCTGCAAATAATTATCAGTGGCAATAATATCAGGAGTCAGATTTTTTAGCTGTTGGAGGCGGTTCACTAACTGCGATCGCTCTCTGTCAATTCTAACTGCTTCTTGCTGTAGTAAAGGACTCTGTAGATCGTGTAAACAGAGTTTTTCACTCATTGCCCTCATGTCGGGAGAGTTACCATCATCTAAGATATAGACTTTTAATTTATCGACGGGATAGTCAATGTTTAAGACTGCTTTTGCCGTTTCTTCTACCATCTCTGCAGGTTCATTGTAGCAGGTGATAAAGATATCGATAGTGGGATATTCTTTAAGGGGAAATTTGGGTAGCAAGGAATTAAACGATCTGATTTTTCTGACTACTGGTTGCCACAAACCAATCAGAAACATTACCCCGCCAAGATAGCTATAGATTTCTGCCAGTAATAAAGGAATTGAAATCCACAAGGCATTGAAGTTTAAGGAATGAGTTACGCGCCATTGCAGATACCAAGCACCAAAAATTAAATTAATAATGGTCAGGTAGCGAAATAATAAGGTTCTATCTTTTAAGCGAGTTTGGATATTTCTCGTGAACTTAGTTGGTTAGGGCGAACGCCGTTCACCCGTAATAGTAATAGGTAATAAAAGTTACTCGTGAAAAGCGAGAGGACAATTATCGAGATTGATATAAAATGCTTTCGAGAATTACGGCGTTGGTATTAACGTTGAATACCTTATTAACTCCAAGATTTTTATCTTCATAAATACCGCCAGGGTAGCCTCGATTTTTAACACCCGATTTATCTACTGCTTGCTTGAGGGATTGGGCATAGGACTTGTCGGGAAACAAAGAACTAGCTGCAAAAGCTGCTTTGGTACTGAGGAATCTTAGATTAGGGAAAGATTTACCATTAGGAGTGATAGCATTCCAGCGATCGCCATTAGCATAGACGCTGTAATATAAGAAATAAGGTGGACGATCTAAGGAATCTTCGTTAACGGCGGTGAGAACACCAGTGCGCTTATATCTTTGTTCTTGAGCTTGAATCAGCTTTAAAGCCTGTTGTTTGTCGGTTTCAGACCAACCTATTTCGAGTCCCCACATAAGATAGGGATCGTTGGTGAGATAGTTTCCTGCATTAGAATTGGCGTAGTCACGGCGATCGACTTTTAAGGTATTGCCATCCACTTCTATGTCTTTTGTTGGGGGATTATTTAGGGCATTATCTGCCTCGATCCCCCATAGTTGTAAACCCTTAGCTGCATATTGTTCGTAACCCAGTCTTCCTTCTTGGAAATAATTAATTTTGCCCTGCTTATCGGGAATGCCACCCTGCAACCAACCATCTTTAGTTAGTTTGCTTAAATCCCATTGACCTACAATGCTTTCTATTTGGGGCTTATATTCTGGATAATGGGTGCGTAAAGTATGCAGTGCAATCATAAACCGGGAAATATCCAACGCCGACCAACCGCTAGTACCATTAGGATCGGGAGTATTATTTAGCTTCATCATTTTTCCCGTAACAGTGCTGTAGGCTTTGTTGGGTAAACCCGTTGCGGGAATAGGTAAAGTTTTTAAAGTAGCAAGGAGTTTGGTTATCTTGCGATCAAATTCTGTTGCGTCAATAATATTTAGCTGTCGCGCACTATGAATACCTAAAATCGCACTCCCCTGATCCCATAATGTTGTCCAGGGATATTTTTCGACAGCATTAAATAACCCAGTAGATTCATTCCAGTTAGCCTCAAAGTATTCCCAAGCCTGTTTTGCGGTAGATAGATCGACTGATTGCGGTTTTGCAGAACAGGTATTTTGGGGAACATTTGCGGGTTTTGGTTTGAGTGACTCTAAATTAACTGCTACTGGTTGTTCGGGAATAATTACTTGGGGTAACTGCTGAATGTCATGGGGTTGGTGCGATCTGATTTTCTCTTGAGATTTAACGGGAGTGATGGATGCCCAGTAAGATTCTTGATCGTCGAGATATAAATTTGCTTTCTGCGTTGGCACATCGGGTATACCCTGTCCTTCTCCCTTAGAGACAGCTTGCCACCAGGGAGAATCCATTTTGCTGTTGTTATTCTCCCCCCCAACTCGCCAATTTTGGGGAGAGATAGATTGTGATTGTAAGTCCCTCGAATTCGGGGGATTTAGAGGGCTTTTATCCAATAAATTAGCGTTAGACCAATAGACACCCATCTCATCTTCGACTAAATATAGTTGTTGTTCGTTGTCGTAGGGTAAGCCATTGCCTGAATTACCTTCTGCCACGGTTTTCCACCAGGGAGAGTCGAAATCGGCATTATCTGTTAATAATGGTTGAGAATCGCGGAATTTATAATATAAAGACTGTAAAACGATCGCATTAGTGCTGCTGGTAAAACCTAATGCTGCCTTACCATTCTGCTCATAAAATCCTTCATAATAACCAAGGGTAGGATTGTACAAATCGACTACTGCCTGCTGTAATTCCTGGGCGTATTCATCTTCGGGAAACAATGAACCGTAAGCAAAAGCTGCTGCTACGCTAGCAATACGATGTTTATCTTTGGTTTCGCCTGACCCCGATCGCGTTGACCAGGGTTCGTTATCGCCGACGATGGTACTGTGAACTACGTAAGGTTCTTTTTGAATCAAGACTGTATTGGCAGCAGAGAATAAACCTTTATCTCGATAACGTTTGGCTTCTGCCTGTAGCATGGGATATACGAGCGATCGCATTTGCGGATCGAAGCCTAATTCAAGTCCGTAACGAATAAAGGGATCGGCAACTACATAGTTGTGTTCGGGCTGTTTTCCCTGACGTTCTCTTTGGGATAATATTTCTAAACCATCTACTGACTGAGTTTGATAGTCTCCTCCCACTGCGGATTTACCCGCATCAAAGCCCCACAGTTGAAAGCCTCGCGCTGCATATTCTTCATAACCTAACTGGTTAACGGGATGCACTTTTGCCAAACGACGCTTAAAGTTATCTTCCTCGACTACTGCACTATTCAATCTGCCATTTCTGACTACCCGTAAATAAGACCAACTCAAGAGAATCTCGTCTACTGTATCGCTGTATTGGGGATAGCAACTCTTGAGGTTATGCAAAGCCAGCAGCATTCTGCCCACATCCAAACCAGACCAACCCGTTCCCCCCGACACGGGATTGTTGCCGTAGTCTACGGGTTCGAGAGTGCGAATATCGTAACCGCGATGGGGTAATTCCCCCGAAAATAAATCTAATCTTTGCAAAGTTGCTAAAAACTTACGCACCCGTAGATCGAATTTCTTTAGGGGTACTAATTCCATTGCTGTAGCCGACTGTAAAGCAGCCAGATAGTCCCCCATCCCCCAGAGACTAGTACCTTTCATATCACTGCGATCGCTTACCAATCCTGTTTCTGGCTGATAATTGGCCTCAAAATATTTCCAGGCTACCTTGGCGTAACGCTTTTCGGGAATGGTTAAATCTCTAGTAAACTCAGAACAAAACGAAGGTTCAATTCTACCCATAGGAGGTAGGGGGGCAATGGCTACAAAATCTGTTGGCTTTTTCTTTTCTGGTGGGGAGTTATTGGCAGTAGGCTGAGGTTCTTTTGGTTCTCCTAAAGGATACCGCTGCGCATAGGGGGGTGGTTCTATTTGGGGTTGAGGTGCTGGTGCGATCGCAACTGGTTCTGGGGATGGAGGTGGTGTAGCAGGTGCGGGTTGACTTTCTACTCCTGCGGGTGCGGGAAAACCTTCGGCTACTTCGTATTTTTGCGGATCGCCCGTAGACTCATTAACCAAATCTCCGCCGATCAAAGGCTGATTTCCTCTGGCTTTGTAGTAGAGTATTTCCATAATCAAGCCGTTAGTGTTACCCGTTAAGGCTTTATTTGGTTCGTTAGTTTCTTCGTATAAACCTGCATAAAAACCACCACCATCGGGACTCATTAAACCAGTGGCTACCTGAAAAAGTTGTTGGGCATATTCGCTATCGGGGAAAATATAACGCCAGCCTAATGCTGCTTTAGTACTGATACTGCGTTTGTCAGGATAAAGCTCATTTTTTTCGGTAATTGTCGCCCAGGCAGTACCATTAGAATAAACCGTATTGTAAAGAAAATAGGGCGCGCCATCAATATTATCTTCGGTAACGGCGGTTAACTGTCCCGTTGCTAAATAACGCCTGCGTTGTACCTCAAATACTTTCTCTGCAAATTCCTGCTGCTTGCCCAAAAAGCCAAATTCAATCCCGTCGAGAATATAAGATTCACTAACTACATAGTTATTAGCATTAGTTTCCTGAAATCTGCGGGTATCTACGGGTACTTGTACTCCATAAATTTCCACCATCTTATAGGGTTCATAGGACAAGGCTTTCGGTACGGCAAAACCCCATAGTTCATAACCCCTAGAGGCATATTCTTCATATCCCAAACGCCCTTCCTGTACGGGCAACGTTTGACCATCTTCTAAAACTGCTGCCCCAAACATATAACCATCTTGAATAGATCGCTCTACTGCCCAGCGATCAATAATAGACTGTAGCCATTCACTATATTGAGGGTGGCAGGTGCGTAATACGTGAAAAGCAGCCAAAATACGTCCAATATCTAAAGCAGACCAGCCAATACCTCTTTCTACTGGATTATTGCCATAGTCCGTCATTTCTCCAGTAGCGGTGTTATAAACTTTATTGGGCAAACTATCTTCAAATAGACGCAAGCTACTTAAAGAAGCCAAAAACTTATTGAGACGCAAATCGAAATCTGCTTGGTCGGTTAAACCCATCCAGCGGGCAGCATTTAACGCCATCAAGTAGTTACCCATGTCCCAGAGAGTGCCAGAAGGATAACCACCTGCTGCATTGGTAAACCCAGTAGTTTCTTGATAGTTATTTAGAAAATATTGCCAGGCTGTACGGGCATAAATTTCTTCTTCTGGAGTCAGGGGATTGACGATATTCGCACATTCATTACTCTCTTGTGCTAGTACAATTTTGGGTTGACCAAAAATTGTAATTAAAGGAGAAGCAATAATCCCCACACACAAAGATGCAGTTAATTTCAAATATCTTTTTTGGCGTAATGTCTGCCACATAATAAAAAAACCATTAATTATTAATTATTTAACTCCTGCCCAAATCAATAATGGTTTCCCCACCTTTTTGTACAATAGGCTTTCCAAAATAACGCCGTTATTATTCGCCGTCAAAGCATCATTAGGTTCTTGTAAAGTTTCGTAGTAACCGTTGTACCAGCCAGCGTCAGATTCTAGATTATCGACTACAAAATCAAATAGCTTATTAGTATATTCTGTGTTGTATAAAACATCCCAACCGATCGCAGCTTTAGCACTTAAAAAACGCAAATGATTATAATTTTCTCCCGTATCGGTAATAGTTGACCAAGGCTTACCATTAGCAAACAACGTATTATAAACAAAACGGGGATCTCGGTCTAAATTATCTTCCGTAATAGCTGTCAATTGTTTGGTATTTTTATAACGAGCTTCTTGGGCTGCTAAAATGCGATCGCTATAGGCTTTGGGTAAGGCTTGAAAACCAGTTTCAATACCATCTAAGAAGAAAGGTTCGCTAAGAACATAATTATTTGCGCCAGAATTTTGTGCATCTCTAAGGTCATAAGGAATACCAACATTATAAAGATTGACAAAGGCTGTTTTATCTTCGTAATCTAAGGCTTTATCTACTTCCAAACCCCAGAGTTTTAAACCAAAAGCTGCATAATTTTCATAACCCAATCTTCCTTCTTGATTATATTGTTCTGCACCATTACTAATGCTTGTACCGTACATATCGCCGTCTTTAGTCAGACGTTCTACGTCCCAAGCTTGCCATACAGCATCGGCTTTGGTTTTATATTCTGGATACTTTGCGCCGATTATTTTTAACCAAATTGCCATGCGTCCCAAATCGATCGCCGACCAACCTATAGTTTCTTTTTTCTCTAAACCACCATAGTTAACGGGAATTAAAGTTTTGGCGTTGTAAACTTTATTAGGCAATTCATCATTGTAGAGTTCGAGTTTTGCTAGAGTAGCTAACATTTTATCTAGCTTTTTATTAAACTCTTGAGCCTCAATAATTTCTAATTCTTTGGCTGAAACTAAAGCAGCAATTCCAGCACCTTGATCCCATAAAGTTACCGAAGGAAATTTATCAGCTGAATTGACTAATCCTGTCGATTCATTCCAGTTAGCCTCAAAATATTTCCAGGCTGTTTTTGCTACTGCTAATTCTGCTGTAGTTAACTTACTCGTTTTGGCAGGAATATAGGGAACTTTTGTTGCTTTAAGTTCTTTAGCTGTAACTTTATTCCCTGGTAACGCTAAAGATTGAGCATCCTGCAAAGCGTATAAAGCTTCTGGTGTTTGAGACTTCACTTCTACTGTTAATTCTGGATCAATTTTTGGCTGGGTTTCTACTACTGGAGTTTTAGATAAATGCTTGCTCAACCAAGTCAAACCTGCGATCGCTAGTAATGCTGTTGCTACAGCACTAATAATTACTAAAGCTGAATATTTTTGTGGTGGTGGTTTTAGTTCTGGTTGCATAGTTTGAGGCAAAACTAGATAAAGGCGATCGTTCTTAGAGTTCCCTAAATTTATCTAATAGTTAACAAAATAAACTAAATATGTTTATAAAAGTAATCTAAATTACAGTTAGCTTTTATTGAGTTTGTCTAAGATAACAATGTGGAATAAATAATTATTGAAAATACAGAAATGTCAACCACAAATTATTAAAAAAGACAGCTAGACCGATCTACTATTTGCATATTAAAAATCAAACTTAAGCTTATGTATTGTCAATTAAACTGATAAGATCGCACCATTGAGATAATTAATATTATTGGTCAATTGATAGGTATAGGCTAAAGTGATTTCTTCTTCGGCAGTTATTTTATTCAACTAAACCTTATACTCGAGATACTTGCACCTAGTCTGTAATTAATTTGTATTGCCAGGGAAAAGGGTAAAGCTTAAGGGGAAAAGGATAATAAATTGATTCTCAGTCCTTAAGTGTTAAGTTTATTTGTACTGGTGCAAGATGTGAGTTATACAGACTTAGAGGAAGATCTTAACGATCTGTTTAACTTCCTGACTGGCTATTCTCAACAGCAAAATTTTCGTAAATCATCAGCGTCTAAATAATTCTAATTCGTAATGTCAGAAAGAAACAAATTAACTTTTAACCCTTACCCCTTAACTTTTTCCCAGTCATAGCAGATTAATTTGTTTCTTGAAAGTTACTCCAGTCAATATAAGCGATCGCTTGATAAACATGATTCGTCGTAAAATCGAACATATTTATCAAGGAAGTTCGGCTAAAATTATCGTCGGGTAGACAAGATTTAAGCTTAAAAAGCCTGAATCCATTCTTTTATTTCATATTCTGTCCAGATACCATTTTGCCAATAAGGATCGAATTCTACCAGTTTACGTACAGTTGCTTCATCATCCGCTTCATAAATACCAAAAACTTTAGTATTGTCTTTAGTAGGTCCCAAAGTGACTAAGATTCCTTGTTCTTTTTGACTAGTCAAACCATCTAAATGAGCCTGACGGTAAGGAGTGCGTTTTTCCAAGGCGTTTTCACAATAGCTTCCCCACATGATGTATTTCATTGCTGTTAAATATTTTTGATAATTTTTGTTAATCGACGCGCGAACAGTAAACTGCCTTTCAAAGAGTGCTGTCTGCGTTTATTGGCTTCCACAGTAAAATAGCATTATTCGCCATTCTAGAAAAAAAATCTAGTCTCTAATGCCTAGCAATTTATGAAAAAGATTCTTTTATGTACTGATGGTTCGGCATACTCCCAGGTAAGCTATGAGTATGCAGCGTGGCTAGCTAACAAAATGGATTTTGAGATTGAAGTTCTGTATGTAACAGACAAACGTGCTGAAAAAGCGGTTCAAAGTCCTGACTTTTCTGGCAATATTGGTATCGACTCTTATCAACAGCTGCTGAAAGAATTAGTAGATATCGAAGCAGCAAAAGCCAAGATTAATCACCAAAGAGCCAAAATTATTTTACAAGAAGCCAAAACATTTTTTAGCGATCGCAATATTAGTAGTGTAAAACTAACTCATGAAACTGGTTTCCTGGTCGATTTATTTCATGAGTTAGAAGGAGAGAGCGATTTAATCATTCTAGGCAAAAGAGGAGAACACGCCAACTTTGCTTCAGAACATTTAGGAGCAAATATGGAAAGAATTGTTCGCTCTAGTAAAAAGCCTTGTTTGGTAACGCCTAAACAGTTCCAAGCGATCGATCGCGTTGCCTTGGCTTACGATGGGGGAAAAAGCTGTCAAAAAGCATTGGATTACTTAGTCCATCTTACTGCGTTAGACCAATATGTCTATTTAGATAAGACTTCGGGACGAATGGCATCGGCAAACTACAAAAAAATACCAATTTTTGCATAGGTGCTTATTGTTCCGTATCTAAAGTAATCCTGCCGTCTTCCAGTTCAATTATGCGATCTGCCACATCCAGAATGCGGTTATCGTGAGTCACAATCAAAATGGTGCAACCCTGCTCTCTAGCTAGCTTTTGCATCAACTCTACCACATCCCGACCCGACTTACTATCCAAGGCTGCGGTAGGCTCATCGGCTAGAACTATCTTAGGGTGAGAAACCAAAGCGCGAGCGATCGCAACCCGCTGTTTTTGTCCACCAGAAAGGTTTTGAGGATGGTAATCAATATGTTCTGCTAAACCCACAGAAGAGAGTAAAGAGATCGCTCTTTGTTCCACTTCCGAACTCTTAATCCCGTCGTGCAATTCCAAAGACATCTGCACATTCTGCTTTGCGGTTAAAGAAGCTAATAAATTGTGGGATTGAAAAATATAGCCAATGTTTCTTCTCGTATTTACCAGCCTGCTTTTCTTTGCACCAACCAACTCTTCACCAAAGACTTTGAGGCTTCCCAACTGAGGCGATCTCAATCCACCCATTAAAGTTAAGAGAGTAGTTTTACCTGAACCAGAAGGACCTTTTAAGATAATAACCTCTCCTGAATTGAGAGTTAAATCTATATCAAATAGTATTTGCTTTTTAAGTTTTCCTTCACCAAAAAAATGGCTTAAATTTTGAATATTTACCACTTGCTCGGTTATTGGCGGCTGAGGGCTAATGGTTGATGATGAGACACTCATAAACTTCTTTTGCCATTTTTTTCTTTATCCTATCAAAAACGTTGGCTAGAATAGACAGATTATAATTAGTTTCAAACACAAATAAAACTTAGAATTGCTTTAATCAAAGAAAGATGAGCGATGAGCAATTATCAAGTTGGAGGTAGTTTAAATGTTAATGATTCTAACTACATAACTAGGAAAGCAGATAGGCAATTGTATCAATCCTTGTTAAACGGGGAATTTTGCTACGTATTTAACTGTCGTCAGATGGGCAAGTCTAGCTTGCGGGTTAGGGTCAAAAGCCTACTAGAAGCCCAGGGATATGCCTGTGTATCTTTAGACATGACCAATATTGGCAGTCAGGCGATCTCGCCGATGCAATGGTACAAAAGTGTGGCATCGGAAATATGGCGGGGTCTGGGTATGATGGGCAAGGTTTCCCTCAAGAATTGGTGGAAAGACCATGGTGAGTTATCTCCTATTCAGTGTCTTAATCTATTTATTAACGATGTAGTTTTAGCTGAAATTGAAGCGGAAAAGATCTTTATTTTTATTGATGAAATAGACAGTGTTCTTAGTTTAGATTTTGCCATAGATGATTTTTTTGCTTTAATCCGCTATTTTTATAATGCTCGCGCTGAAGATGAGCGGTTTAATCGCTTAAGCTTTGCTTTGTTTGGTGTAGCTACTCCCAGTGAACTAATTAAAGATGCCCAACGTACTCCTTTCAACATTGGTAAAGCGATCGAGCTTACTGGTTTTACTTTAGAAGAAGCCCAGCCTTTGATTGATGGCTTGATTGGTACTTCTAAAGATCCCCAAGCTATTTTAAGAGAGATTTTGGACTGGACAGGGGGGCAACCTTTTTTAACTCAAAGACTATGCAAATTGGTAACTAAGAGTTGTCACGCCCACAATGATAGCCCCATATCAGGTTCGGAAATTGATTTGGTTAAAAATTTGGTCAATGAAAAAATTATTGACAATTGGGAAGCACAAGACGAACCCGAACATCTAAAAACAGTTAGAGATCGACTTTTAAGAAACAAACAAAAAGCTAGTTTTTTATTAGGATTGGCAGCAAAAATATTTCGCAACGGCTTTGCAGCAGTAGATGACAGTCCCGAACAAGGAGACTTGTTGCTATCAAACCTAGTTATGGAAAAAAGCGGTAAGCTGGTAATTCGCAATCCTATTTATCAAAGAATTTTCAATTTAAACTGGATTGAAACTCAGCTAGAACAATTGCGTCCTTTTGGCAAAGAAGTCAGTTTATGGTTAGCATCTGGCGGTCAGGATAAATCTCGTTTACTTAGAGGAAAAGCTTTAAAAGAGGCTCAAACCTGGGCAAATAGCCATAGTTTAAGTCAAGAAGAGTATCGCTTCATCACCGCTTCCCAAGAACAAGAACAAGAAGAATTGAGGCAAAAATTAGAACTAGAAAGACTACAGGCGATCGAAACTAAGCTAATTCAGGAACGAAAATTAGCCAAATCTCAAAAATTTTTAATTGGTACTATTGGTACTGCTTTAGCAGTTACAGCTATTTTAAGTGTGGTAGTTTTTGATAAATATTGTGAGGCTATTATTAATGAAGTTGAAGCCTTAAGCAGCTTTTCTCAGTCTCTATATGTTTCGGATCGCAGGTTTGAAGCCTTACTCAAGGGGATTGAAGCTACTCAAAAGAATCGTCATATCTTTGCTCACTATAGAAAAGAACGAACAACCCCCTTGGCAGAGTCTGCACTACGTCAAGCTGTTTATGGAGTATTAGAATACAATCGTCTCTCTGCACATATAGGGACTGTATTCAGCGTAGATATCAGCCCAGACAGCAAACTGATCGCTACTGGTGGAGAAGACAAAACGGTCAATATCTGGCAGAGAAACGGCACTTTACTCCATACCTTAAAAGGACATCAAGCCCGCATTTGGGATGTTGAATTTAGCCCTAATGGAAAGTACATTGCTACAGCTAGTCGCGATCGCACTGCTAAAATTTGGAATCGGAATGGTGCTTTACTCCATACCCTAAAAGGACACAATGATGCGATATTAAGTCTAGCTTTTAGTCCTGATGGAAAGTACGTTGCTACGGCTAGTCGCGATCGCACTATTAAAATCTGGAACTTAAAGGGTCAATTAATCAGTTCGATTCAAGCTCACGAAAAGCAAATAAACGATCTGGCTTACAGCCCTAATGGAAAGCTTTTAGCCACGGTAGGAAACGATCGCAATCTTGAGTTTTGGCAGATATCGGCAAAGGGAAAAATTAGTCCCCAACCCCAACAAATAATCAACACTCCTGACGATCTCCGCACGGTAGAATTTAGTCCCAATGGTCAGTTGGTTGCAGTAGGGGGAGACGATAAAAAGATTAGACTTTTCAAGATTGATCGCCAAAACGCAGTAGACGCAAAAGCAAAGAATATTCTTAAAGGACATAAAGATGTCGTCAGCGACTTAGCTTTTAGTGATGATGGTCAAACTATAACTTCCGTTAGTTGGGATCGAACAATTAAAATATGGAGTGTCGATGGCACATTGTTAGAGACGATTATCGATCGCAGTCAACGTATTTGGGGAGTAGCTTTAGATTCTAAAAATAATACCATTGCCACGGCTAGCGATCGCTATGGAGTTAAGCTGTGGCGAGC
Source organism: uncultured cyanobacterium (assembly GCA_963799375.1). Classification (GTDB taxonomy): domain Bacteria; phylum Cyanobacteriota; class Cyanobacteriia; order Cyanobacteriales; family Xenococcaceae; genus Waterburya. The sequence goes on along the minus strand of CAWCWY010000001.1, from coordinate 131,478 downwards.
CAAGAATCCTTTATTAACTAGATTTAGAGATTACGATGCAGCAGTGATTGATGTTGCTTATCATCCACGGCGAGATTTGATTATTACTGCTAGTGATGACAACACAATCAAGCTAATTGATAGTCAAGGCAAATTTATAAAAACTTGGAAAAATGAAGCTAGCGTCTTAGGCGTGGCATATAGTCCAGACGGCAACACCTTTATCTCTGGACACAATGATGGCACAGTAAAGTTATGGCAAGTTTATCCGCGAAGTCCTACCGAAATTAAGCAGGTGCAAACTTTATCAGGACATAGTGCTTTGGTGTGGCGCATCGCCTTTAAACCTGATGGTCAGATGTTTGCCACCGCTAGTGAAGATAATACGGTCAAACTTTGGGATAATCAAGGAAAATTGCTACGCACTTTAACTGGACATACTGATGGAGTTAAAACTGTCGTCTTTAGTCCTGATGGTAATCTCATTGCTTCGGGTAGCTTGGATGGCACTGTCAAAATTTGGAATACTGACGGCGATCTGTTGGCTACTTTGAAAGGACATCAATCTGCGGTAGTAGGAGTTGATTTTGCTCCTGCGATCGAGATATTTGATCGCCAAACTACTTATACTCTTGCTTCTGCTAGCTGGGATAATTATGCTAAATTGTGGCGCATCAATCGAAGTAACAACAATCGAGTTTCCATAGTGATGAAAAATGAATCGATGAGTCACGACGATAGTCTGCGAGGAGTTAGTTTTAGTCCTGACAGTAAATTAATTGCTACCGCTAGTAGCGATCGCAGTATTAAATTATGGAATAACGATGGCGAACTTCTCAAAACTCTATTTGGACATGAGGGTGCTGTCTGGCAAGTTAAATTTAGTCCCCAAGGAAGCAAAATTGTTTCTGGCAGTGAAGATAAAACGGTAATTGTTTGGGACTTAGAACGAATTAATAAGTTAGATTTATTAGCCTATGGTTGCAACTGGGTTCGAGACTATCTTGAAACTAATACCGATCTAGAACAAAGTAATCTTTGCAATTATCAATAAATCATCAATGGATAATAGACTTGTTGCGAAATAAGTGTTAATCCCAACTTATGAATTTTGAGATTTAAAGCTTCTAATAGAGAAATATTAACTACCCGTCCATTAAAACAAGCTAGTTAAATAAATTTGTGTTTGTTAAACAAATAATTAACAACGCTCTAAAATTAAATCCAGGCGATCGCTTATTTTTCCTTGCCATCCTGGTTCAATAATATTTGTCCCTGTGGGTTCGATAATAATTGCAGGGGAATTTATAATATCTTGTGGCTGTAATATTTCTCTTTGATATACAGGGGTGTCATACCAAGCACCAGCCGTATATATTTTAACGGTGGTAATAGGTTGAGGTGGGTTATTGTTTTCGCGCTTAACTAACTTCGATTTGGGAGTATGAGTAGGACAAATTAATTCGATGGAAATGGTTTCGACGACTAAATCTTTATCTGCAATCATAAAGCCATAGCGTTGCTGATATTCTCGTTCAAACTGCGATCGCATTTGCTTTAAACTAGCAAAGTCCACCAATAAACTTGAGTCAGTTCCAGAATATTTGAGATGTACTTTTTGCAGAATGGTAATATCTTCAATGGTATTTTGTTGCTGAGACAATTCGCTTTTGGCTTGAGTAACTAACTGCTGAAAAACTGCGGTTAAATTACTAATTTCTTCAGGATTTAATTCCGCTTCAATAGACTTTTCCTTCATAATCCTGATATCTGCCAAACCAATGCCATATGCCGAAAGTACCCCTGCATAGGGATGAATAAAAATTCTTTTCATACCCAAAACATCAGCAATCATACAGGCGTGTTGTCCCCCCGCACCACCAAAACAACATAGAGTATAGTTACTTACGTCATAACCTTTTTGCAAGGAAATCTTTTTAATCGCATTTGCCATATTATTAACTGCGATCGCTAAAAATCCAGAGGCTATTTGTTCTAGGGTTTTATTATCTTGAATTACATCTGCCAAAGCTTGAAACTTCTGCCTGACTATCTCTGCATCTAAAGGTGCATTGCCATCAATACCAAATACTTGAGGAAAAAACTCAGGCTGTAGTTTACCCACCATCACATTACAGTCAGTAACGGTTAAATCCCCACCTTTACCATAAGCAGCAGCACCAGGATTAGCCCCCGCCGAGTCTGGTCCTACCCGATATCGGCTACCATCAAAGTGTAGGATCGAGCCTCCCCCCGCAGCTACGGTATGAATCGCCATCATAGGCGATCGCAATCTTACTCCAGCTATTTCGGTTTCTAGGCTACGTTCGTATTCTCCTGCATAGTGACTCACATCGGTAGATGTCCCTCCCATATCAAAGCCAATAATCTTATCAAAGCCAGCCAAAGCACAGGTTTTAACCGCCCCCACAATGCCCCCCGCAGGGCCAGAAAGAATGCTGTCTTTACCTTGAAATAAATCTGCGTCTACTAGTCCACCGTTGGACTGCATAAACATTAATTTGGTTGTTGGTTGAGATTGCTTATTAAATAAATTATTAGTAAATTGTGAACTATAGCGACGCAGAATAGGGGATAAATAAGCATCAACTACCGTAGTATCTCCCCGACTAATAAACTTGATTAGAGGACTAACCTGATGGGAAACCGATACTTGAGTAAAGCCTATGTCACGAGCAATTTTAGCAACCTGTAATTCATGGCTAGGATAGCGATAGCTGTGCATCAAGACAATGGCGCAACTTCTAATTCCAGTATCGTAAGCAGCCTGAAGACTTTCCTTTGCTCGATCTACATCAACAGGGATTAATTCATTCCCTTGAGCATCATAGCGTTCGACTATTTCTATTACCTGTTCGTAAAGCATTTGAGGCAAAACGATTTCTAAGGCAAAGATATCTGGACGATTCTGATAGCCAATGCGTAAAGCATCCCTGAAACCTTTGGTGGTAGCTAAAACAAGGCGATCGCCTTTTCTTTCTAATAGGGCATTTGTCGCTACGGTTGTCCCCATTTTTATTGCTTCAATCTCATCAGTAGGAATAGGCTCATCTGGGGCAATTCCCATCACCTCTCTAATTCCCTGAATTGGCGCATCTTCATACTGTTCGGAATTTTCTGAAAGCAACTTATGAACTAAAATTTCCCCTTGGGGAGTTTGAGCGACAATATCCGTAAAAGTGCCACCGCGATCGATCCAAAACTGCCAACGTGAGGTCATTTAATATTTAACATTTAACATTACTTTCCTTGTACCACATACTCCATCCATAACCCAATATAAACGGCAACCATAATAGCCAAGTCTCTGTATCCGTTAAGTTCCAGTTGTTATTACCCAAAGCCTGACGATAGGGCAATACAAAATAAATAAATGCCGATAAACTAACTAACCTCACTCCCCAGTTTTTTGTTCCCACTGCAAAAGGAACAATCCAGGTGAAATACCAGCCGTGGATAATAGGAGAAATAATAAGTAATGCTGTAAAAAAGCTTAGAGTAAACTGTTGTATGCTGCGAGTTTTTAGTAATATAGCTAAAGTTATTAAGCCCAAAGGAATAGCAAAGATACTATTAGTTTTGGTTGAACCATGCCACACTTTTGCTAATAAATGAGGCAAAAATTCTGCGCTACGTCCATGACTGACAAAAGTTGAACTAGTAGGTATGAGAGAGCAAGAATCGGGACTGCAAACAACTAATGCAGACAAGCAGATAGGCAAAATACCTAAAAAAGAAATTATGGCTGCTGTTTTAAAATTTGTTTTTAACAAGGCTATCCTACTCAGAAAAGCCAAAATCGGTAAAGAAATCCATTTAATCGCAATGCTTATGCCAATTAATAAAGGATAAAGGATGCCCTGAAGGATACCGCGACCCATAAAGGATAAAGGATAAGGATTGTGTTGTTTGTCTAATAGTATCCAAGCAGCAACTAAAGGAAGAATAAACCAACTGTCGTAATGTCCTCCACCTGCAAAGGAATATATTATTAAGGGATTCCAGGCGAAAAAAGTAGTCTGGAGATAAGTAAACTTTTTTGTTAGTAGCCAGCAGGTTAATAAATCGGCGATCGCAAAACTGCTTTTGAATAAAATAACGCTGGGAGAAATAGCAGCCAAACCCCAAAATCCCAATTGGGTAAGGGGAGGATAAATCGCGGAGACACTTTGATGATTGATCTGTGACCACCATGAACTACGATAGGGAATTAATTCAGCAGCATTAGGGGCAAAATCGTAAGGACTAAAACCCTGAGTTTGAATATAGCCTTCCCAGAGATATCGCCAAATATCATCCCCTGGATACATAAATAGTAGAATTAATCTTAAAGCGATCGCAACACTCCAAAACCACCACTTATTGAGGGATTGAATTCCCCAGGAAAATACAAAACCCAAACTCATCACCCCAATACCGTAACCAAACCTAATTACATTTTCAGCATCGCGAAAATCCCCGTAAGGCAAAATCATCAATGCACCAATTAGTAATAGTAAGACACTAACCCACAGTAAAATCTTGGGCTTTTTCCCTTCCTTCCTCTTTCTTTTAAAGTACAGTTTACCCAAAGTAGTTAATATAATTATTCCTGCTTGAAAGCTACCTAAAATAGTGCCTGAGATTTTGGATTTTCCACCCTGTCGGGGGCGATAGTTAACAGGAATTTCACAAATGCTTAAACCTTCTTCAATTGCCCTCACCTGCATCTCTACCGTCCAACCAAAACCCCGATCTTTCATCCCAATCTTGTCTAATGCAGACTTGCGGATCAGCCTTAAAGGACCCAAATCGTGATATTTGTATCCCCAACCCAAATCGATCGACCAACCCGCTAAACCATTGCCAAAATGCTGTACTGGAGTCATTACTGCTTTACCTGCGGGAGTGGCACGGCGATCGCCTAAAATTAAGTCATGCTGCCCACACAATTTGAAAAAATTGGGCAAACAGCTAAGATCGTCACTACCATCCCCATCACAAAATAGTATCCAGTCGATCCCTTCGGGGATATGCTTGTAAACCTCGCCAACAGGCTTGTCCATAACCAATTGTGGGTTCACCTAAAACCTCTGCACCAGCTTGTTGCGCCACTGTTGCAGTGCGATCGCTACTGCCATTATCGATTATCCTGATATTGTTAAGACCAAACTTGTGCAAATCTTGAATTACCGCAGCAATTGTTACTTCTTCGTTACGAACAGGAATAATAACTAAGACGTTATTCAAAGAAGTATCAACAAATTGGTGTTCGGGCTGCTCACACATTTTAAGATCATTAAAAATTCAGCTAGTTCTAATAATTGTGTTCTAACTTGCTGAGAGGAGGTTGAAAAATCCCTAAACTATTTTAAATAATTTCTCTCAATATTTTAAACATCATGAATATCTATACATGGACAGCTTTTATACAACATCAGAAATATCTTGGCTTTAGCACTTTAGGCAATCAAGATTTCGTAGCCCTAATTCATCCAGCAATAGTAGTAGCCTTTGTCTTTCCGATGATTGGCATCGTGACTAACTTTGCTTGGCAAACTCGTCAGCGTCGTCTGGAGAGTAAAAAAGGCAAAAGTAAAATCCCTGCGGTGGTGGGAAGGGAACACGTCAAAGTTGGTAAATGGCTTTCTACTAGTGTAGTTGTATCTTCTTTAATTGCGATCGCCTATTCTATTGTCTATAAAAGCTTTATTAAAGCCAAACTCTGGGAGAAAAATAATCCCCAAGCAATTTTGATTCTGTTATTGTTCGTTGCCACCATCGCTTCTCTTATTCTGCTATTAAAAGCTAAACCTCCAGTTTGGAAAGGTATCTTTGCCACTATGACAGGGATGGGCTTGATTATTCTCGGTCAACAGGATGGAGTGTGGAGATTAGAAAAAGAATGGTATTGGTCGCATTACTATATGGTATTGCCGTATCTTTGTTGATGCTATTTTCTATTGCCATTGTGGACGATATTTATCGCGATCGCACTAATACCTGGCGTAACATTCATATAGGGCTTAATTGCTTTGCCTTACTGCTATTTTTCGGACAAGGAATCACTGGTGCAAGGGATTTACTAGAAATTCCTGTCATTGGCAAAAAGAAACCTAATAAAAAAGCCGTTATCGAACAAGTACAACCTGTTAAGACAGCACAGCTTGATGATAATGTTTATTTTGCACCTGATATAAATTAAGTAAGTATTTAAACAAATGTATCTTACATTATCTTCAAATAAATAAAGTAGTGATAGGTTGAATAGCGTAGAGGATAAATTCAAAACGTAATCTATTTAAAAATCATGACCAAATCGACAGGGAATAAAGTCCCAAAGCAGATGCAGTCTAAATTTGAAGAAATTACCGCTCTTACTGACGCTTTTTGTTCGACCTATCTCAATCCTGAATATGCAGAGATGTCCCGCAAGTTAACGGCTGCTTTGTGTCGCAAGCGTCCATCCCCTTTAGTTCGAGGAAAAGCTAAAACCTGGGCTGGTGGTATAGTTCATGCCCTGGGTATGGTTAATTTCCTCTACGATTCTTCCCAAACTCCCCATATTAAAGCGACCGAAGTCTACAAACATTTTGGCATAGGACAAAGTACAGGACAGGGTAAATCAAAACAGATTCGGGACATGATGAATATGTCTCAAATGAGTCCCGATTGGTGTTTGCCCAGTCTAATCGATGATAATCCTCTGATTTGGATGGTTTCTGTCAATGGCTTCATTATGGATATTCGTAATGCCCCTCGCGAGATTCAAGTAGAGGCATTCGAGCAGGGCATTATTCCTTATCTTCCTGGCGAGGGAGAATCAGAATCGGCAGAAGTAGAACAAATTGAAGTAAAGCCAAAAGAAATCGATCGCGATCTTAGTTTATGTTTTAGAAGTATTCATTACAGATGGTTTAGTAACAGAGACTTTTATCGAACAGAATCCTATCATTTCTCGAACCATAGAAATTCGCTCAGATCAAACTTTAGAAACTCTTCACCATACTATTTTTAAAGCATTCGAGCGCGAAGACGAACATATGTATGAGTTTCAGATTGGAGGCAACAGTCCCTACGATCCTAATACTAAACGCTATGGACTATCTGTGGCGTTTATGAATGAATTGGGAGAGAATCAATATGCAGGTGATGTAACAAAGACCAAAATTGGTTCTTTGAATTTAAAATTAAATCAGCCCTTTGGCTACCAGTTTGATTTTGGTGATGATTGGAGACATCAAATTAATGTTATAGACATTAAGAAGGCAAAACCAAAAAAGCGATATCCAATAGTTACTCAACGGACAGGAGAAAGCCCTCCACAGTATGTCGATTGGGATGAAGAAGACTAATTATCTTTCAGTTTTATAATACAGCAGGCGATCACTTTTTATTCTATTTCAAATCACACAAACTGACTTTTCTTAAAAGATATAGTTTAGTAGCTTATTTATAATACAAGCTACTAATGAAGTTTAATAAGTACCTGTTTTTGTTGGCGACAGTATCTATATCTGCTTTGCCTATCTTTTCTCAAAAGGCTTTATCTCAAGAGTGTCCTTTTGATAGCTACATAATAGTCGGAGGCAGATGCCATAATATGACGGTCGAAAAAAGCCCTCCGACGGTACACACGACCATTTATCACGATCCCTACGCAAGTAATGAGGTTAGAGATTTTACTTCTCAAAGTCAAAAAAAAGAATGCAGAGATTTTGAATATCAAGAAACTGCACAAAGACACTTCGATCGCTATCCCGAACAAAAACATTTGGATAGCGATTACGCTGCGCGTAGCCTGGATCGCGATGGTTATGCTTGCGATAATCTAACCAGACTTGACGATGATATCTTAACCCCTGCAATTTGGAACGAACTACTTAGCAAGAATATTCATCGAAAACAATCTACCAAAAACGTCGAATCTCTTTCTAGATCTGAAGTAATTGATATTATAGGATTTTATCCCAATGCTAGTAAGGGAAGTAGAACTATTTGGTCAGATCCTATTAACAATATGTCCATACAAATTAGATTTCATGAAGGAAAAATCATGGATATGAAAGGTATTGGATTTTGAGTATTAATATATCAATACAATTACTTCTTTTGGTAGATAGCTAGCAATTTGAAAAAAGCTATTCTACTTAATAATTGGTTTGTCAATAATTTAGAGAAAAATAATATAATGAGTAACAATCAATCTATTCCTTCAAACGAAGAATATAGTAAAGCAGCTAAAGAAATGATGGACAAAGTTACGTCAGAGCGTCCTCCAGAAGTTACAGAAAGAGTTAAAGCGGTACAAAAAACAGCTACAAAAGCAGCCAAAAAGACTGACAACGCAGCAGCAAAAGCGGTCAAAGAAACCAAGAAAGTAGCTGAAAAAGCTGAATCTAAAGTTAGAGATACAGCAGCAAAAGTAGAAAAAGAAGCTAGAGATGCAGTTGATTAATTAGCAATTAGAAATTATCAAAATATTTTGATAGGTGAGTAGATATCATATCTGTTTACTTTCTATTATTTTTAATAATGCATTAAGCGATCGCTTAATGCATTATTTGATTAAATTATCTCATCGTGACAAATTCCTCTGCCGAACTAGGATGAATCCCAACTGTGGCATCAAAGTCAGCTTTAGTTGCACCCATTTTAACTGCCACTGCTACCCCTTGAATGATTTCGGCTGCGCTGTCTCCAACCATGTGTGCGCCGACAACTTTATTATTGGTAGTTTCCACAATTAACTTCATCAGAGTTTTTTCCTGTTTCCCTGGCAATGTGTAGTACATGGGACGGAATTTACTGCGATAAACCTTAACCGCATCGCCATATTTTTCCTTGGCTTCGGCTTCAGTCATACCAACAGTAGCAGCTTCAGGAGTAGTAAATACTGCTGTAGGAACATTTTCATAGCTCATTTGTCGAGACATACCGCCAAAATGGGTATCGGCAAAAGCTCTACCTTCATTAATCGCTACAGGAGTTAAATTAATGCGATCTGTGCAGTCGCCTACTGCATAAATATGATCTTCGGCAGTTTTATTATATTCATCTACTGCAACTGCGCCATTGACTACTTCAATCTGAGTATTTTCCAAACCAAGATCTTTGAGATCGGGTTTTCTTCCCGTTGCAGCTAAACTAGCAACATCAGCAATAATCATCTTTTCTTCACCGCCTTTGATGGGAAGAGAAATATTTAAACCGCTATCTGTTTTTTCAATACTCATCAGACGACAATCACACTTGTTGATAATCTTGATGCCGTGATTTTCCATTCCAGTTTGAATCTCATCGCGAATATCTTCATCAAACCCTTTGAGGATTTTATCGCCACGAATTACTACCGTAACTTCTGAACCCATACCATTCAAGATACAGGCAAACTCAACTCCAATGTAGCCACCACCAATAATCACTACCCGTTTTGGTTGTTCTTGGACGTTGAATATTTCTCTAGAAGTAATAGTATGTTCGATGCCCTTGATGCTATCAGGTTTGACTGGTTTACCACCAACAGCAACTAAAATCTTTTCGGCTGTTACCTTCTTGTCGCCAATGGCAATGGTATGAGAGTCAACAAACTTACCATAACCCTCATATAGCTCAACTCCAGAGTTATCTAGCATTCTGCTGTAAATCCCATTGAGGCGAGTTACTTCATTGTTAACAGCGGTAATCATCTTGTGCCAATCAAAACTGCTTTCTCCCACAGTCCAACCATATCCCGCAGACTCTTCAAAATAGGCTGGAAAATGTGAAGCATACACCATCAATTTTTTAGGTACACAACCACGGTTAACGCAAGTTCCCCCAAGGCGATCGCTTTCTACAATACCAACCTTCGCCCCATACTGTGCAGCGCGTCTAGCGGTAGCAATACCACCCGAACCCGCACCAATCACAAATAAATCAAAATCATAACTCATGTTCTTATATCTCCTTAAGTAAAATTAGCTAGTTTAACGAACAGATGATGTAAAGTAGTCAAAAAATACAGTAATAACCTCAACGTCATCGTGTTTGACAATAGTTAGTATGGTTGATGTCTATTGAAACTTGATGATTAATATACTTACTAACTATGAAGCATCCCTATTTTAAGTATTTTAAAAATATTTCTTGTCCTTCAACTCGTTTATTCAAAAGTAGTTTATTTTTATCAAGTTCTTTTATCCTAGCCGTTAATGCTGTTCCTGCTTCATGGAGTTCAAATAGACTTTAGTACATCTACAGGAAATCTAACCAATAGCAATCCAGATAATGTTGGAGCTACCATGACTTATGAGGATGCTACTTGATGGTTCAACAACATTAGATTTGATAGTTGAAGTAGTAGACCAATATGAAGAAGATTTTAACAACATTAGGATACTGGACTCCCTGTTAGTCAACTTTTAACAATGGCAACATCAGTTCAAATATTGGACAAATTAATTTGACTCTAGTTCATCGACTAGGTTTAAGTTCAAACTTTTTGAAGCCAATACCTCTAATCCATTACTATTGGTGACTATTGACTTTTCTTTACTCGATGTCGATGGTAACGATTCCAGCAATGGTGCTTACGAAATAATTACTTTGTATTCGGCTGCCGACTTATACTGTCGTAGATGGAACACCATATTTAGGCATAGTTGAATCTCCTAACGGAGATTTTGTTGAATTTACAGCAACAAATAACGCTGTTACTAACCCTAACTCTTCAACAACACCCAATATTTCATCAACTATCGATTCCGCGAATGCTCTCACAGTTGAGCAAGAACAGCACGCAGTTAATTTTACATATAATAATGTATCGGAGTTTGAGATTGGTTATGAGGTTGTTGGTGGTAACAATAGCCGTAATTTTTATTTTACGGGAGAAGTCTTTTTTGATGAGACAACTAAAACAGTAGCTTATGCGCCAGTTCCTTTTGAGTTTTCTCCTAGCTTGGGTTTGTTACTTTCAGGGGCAAGTTTGTTTGGAATTAATTGCCTCCGCAAAAAGAAAGTATTAAGCCAATAGGTTTAGCAGTATAAGAACAAAGACCAGAGAGAATAAAGAAAGAAAAGCGATCAAACTATTTCTTTTAATCTTCTCTCTTTTTTCATGCTTCGCAGAACAATAAGTGTTTACCTTTTACCATAATAAAAAGCGACTTCTTTATCCTTCAAGGGAGGAAACTCCGCATCGGATAACATTTGATTGAGTTCATCTTGAAGAAGGTGTTTGGCACCAATTCTAACGATGCGCGATCGCATTGTATTAGTTACCCCACTTCTTTGTCTTCCCGCCTCAAATCCCATCACCTTGTTATAGAGATTTAGCTTATTAGCTGGAATAGCCGAACCATCTAAATCTTGACCTAAAGCGATTGCTTTATCAACTGCGTCTGCACCTTTTGTATCTGCCATAATTTTGTTTTAGTAAAGTGGGCATTGCACTAAAGCACTCGCTTCGCATCGCCCACCTTACAATTATTCATGCACTAAAACAATTGTCCATTATCCAACCAAGTGTGCTTCTAAGAACCAAAGACGCTTATCAATAGTACGAGAGATTTCTGTATACAAATCTGCTGTGTCTGCGTCCCCCAAGTCTTCAGTAGCAGCAATTCCTTCGCGGACGTGCTTGGCATAAGTACCAAAGCTATTAGCCAAAGCTGTTACATGATCTGCACCAGTAACAGCATCAAGATTATATTCAGACAAAATAGAATTAGCAGCAGCAAGACGGGCTGTACCCATTGCCACACCACCAAGGGCAGTGACTCTTTCTGCAACCATATCAACATATTCTTCAAGTTCGGTGGCAATCTCGTCAAACAGTTCGTGTAGTTGATAAAAGTCCATACCCTTAACGTTCCAGTGAGCCTGTTTAGCTTGAGTTTTTAGGTCTAGTGTCGCTGCGAGAGTTTGATTCAAAATCTCAATTTCTTTAGCTCGAATATCTTCAGGAATATCTAAACGAGTATCATAAAGTTTTTGCTTAGAAACAGTAGAAACCATAATTCAATTCTCCATTTGTATTTACTAAGTGTAAAAAAATTAATATCTAAGATTCAACTAACAATTGTTGATTATCTTATCCGAAGGCAATATCTAAAAACATCATTGCTACAAAACCCGCCATAATTCCCAATGTGCCTTCTTGTGCTTTGCTTTCTCGGTCTATTTCGGGGATTATTTCATCCACAATGACAAATAACATTGAACCTGCTGCGATCGCCATTCCCCAGGGCAAAAAAGCTTGACCAAAGTTGACAATGCTTGCCCCGACTATGCCACCTATGGGTTCAACTAAGCCAGTTAGCAATGAAATACCTAAAGCATATTTAATGGAATAATCTAATTCTCTCAGTGCTAAAGCTACAATCAAGCCTTCTGGCATATTTTGTAAACCTATCCCCAATGCCAAAGGCAGTCCATGACTAATGCTACCATCGCCAAAACCAACCCCTACAGCTAAACCTTCAGGAAAGTTGTGAATGGTAATAGCAATAATAAACAACCAGATACGCTGAAAGTTCTCGGTAACTTTGCCTTCTGCACCTTTATTAAAGTGTTCGTGGGGAAAGTAGTTGTGCATCAACCACAGTAGACTCGCTCCCAAAATCATACCGACACTAACAATCAATGCTGACTCGGTTTCAGAATATCCCAAGCCTACAGCAGCTTCTTTACCAGGAACAATCAGAGAAAATGCTGTTGCTGCTAGCATCACACCTCCACCTAACCCTAATAAGATGCCTTGCCATTTTTTATCTAAATTGTCAGTGAAAATAATGGGCAATGCTCCCACCGCAGTAGCTAAACCTGCACCTAAACTAGCGATCGCACCGAGATAGATTGTTCCCATTTTTTAAATGTAGGAGTATTAAAATATAATGCTCCTACGTAATTGAAATAGTTATTTTGATTCTTTCAAATATGACAACATTGTGTCAGCATCGGATACTTCAAAAGGATCTGTAGGACAGTTATCGCCGAAATCAGGCTCAGTAAAGACTTTTTCGATCTTCATGTCGTTAACCAGCATGGAGTAACGCCATGAACGCATACCAAAGCCCAAGTTTGATTTATCTACCAACATTCCCATCTTGCGAGTAAATTCTCCGCTACCATCAGGAAGTAAGAAGACGTTTTCAACACCCTGTTGTTTGCCCCATTGGAACATGACGAAAGCATCGTTAACAGATAGACAAACGACTGAATCTACTCCCAAAGACTTGAATTCTTCGTAGTGTTTTTCGTATCCAGGCAAGTGAGTGGAAGAACAGGTGGGAGTGAAAGCACCAGGCAAAGAGAATACAATTACTTTTTTACCTTTGAAGATATCTTCTGTAGATAGATCCTGCCAACGAAAAGGATTTGGTCCTTCTACAGATTCGTCACGTACTCTAGTTTTGAATACTACGCTTGGTACTGTGTCTCGCATAATTTGTTTTACTCCAGAAATTTTCATTGATTAAATCATAGTCGTAATGAGTATGACTTGTCAAGCAAATCAATAAAGAAAGTAGATTGCATACGAATGGCAATTATTTCACGAACAGCATAAATCCCATCAACCAAGTTTACAGAAAGATAAAAGCAAAGCTAATTTGGAGCAACTTACTTAATTGCCAGAGAGCAACAAGCAAATGGAACAGAACTTGGGTCAAGTAGTACTAGTTAAAGATATCAATCCTGGTATAGCTAATGATTTCGATGACTACTATTCCTCTTACTTTCAACAATATTCTAGTATTAGTTCGTTTACTGAGTTTAAGGGTAAGGTATATTTTAGTGCTAATGATGGGCAACATGGAGATGAACTGTGGGTAACTGACGGGACTCTTGTTGGCACGAACTTAGTTAAAGATATTCGCCCTGGTGCTAATTTTCGCGACTATCCGTATAGTGGTGGTTTTTCAGATGGGAATGAGTTAAATGGCAAGCTGTATTTTGGTGCTAATGATGGCGAACATGGTCAACGAACTGTGGGTAAGCGACGGCACAGCTAACGGCACGAAATTATTAGCAGATATCAATCCTAATTCAGGTTCTAGTTATGTTGGTGGTGATTTTAGAAAAAGCACTGTCAAGTTTAACGATAAATTATACTTCACGGCGGATGATGGCGAACATGGAGAAGAACTATGGGTAAGCGACGGTACAACTGACGGTACTCAGCTGATTAAAGATATTCGCCCAGGGAATGATTATTATGGTAGCGAGCCTGCTCGTTCTTATACTAGAAACCTGACTGAGTTTAACGATAAATTATATTTCACGGCTAATGATGGCGAACATGGTGATGAGCTATGGGTAAGCGACGGTACAACTAACGGTACTCAGTTGGTCAAAGATATTCGCCTTGGTGCTAAGAAATATGATGATGACTATTTTTATGCTTATGGTTCTGATGCTGGAAATCTGATTGAATTTAACGATAAATTATATTTCACGGCTAATGATGGCGAACATGGTGATGAGCTATGGGTAAGCGACGGCACAACTGATGGTACGAACTTGGTTAAAGATATTCGCCCTGGCACGGGGGAATATGGTTTTAATGGTTCTGGTGCTGGAAGCTTTACCGAGTATAAGGGCAAGCTATATTTTAGTGCGGATGATGGGGAACATGGCAGAGAGCTATGGGTAAGCGATGGCACTACAGAAGGTACTAACTTGCTCCTGGATATTTATCCTGGCATTAGGAATGGTTACGTCAATGATTCTACCCCTAGAGATTTTATTGAGTATGACGGCAAATTATATTTTACGGCTGATAGCGAACATGGTAAAGAGCTATGGGTAACTGACGGCACGACTGAAGGTACGAGCCTAGCCGTAGATATATATCCTGGTAAGAGTGATGAGGGTTTTGCCTATAGTTCATTTCCTACTGATTTAACTGAGTTTAAGGGCAAGCTATATTTTAGTGCGGATGATGGGGAACATGGTAGAGAGCTATGGGTAAGCGACGGTACAACTGCTGGTACGAGCCTAGTAGAAGATATATATCCTGGTAAGAATAATTACGGTGAAGCTAATGATTCGTATCCAAGCAATTTATTTGTCTTTAATGATGAATTATTGTTTACAGCCGATAACGGCGAAGTTGACACCGAACTGTTCAAATTAACTTTTGATGATTTGACTATTATCAACGGTACTGGCGATCGCGATGAGCTTTTGGGTAATGATGGTGCCGACCAAATTAAAGGCTTGAGCGGTAAAGATACTCTAGATGGTGGTGCTGGTAACGATACTCTACTGGGTGACGATGGGGAAGATAAACTATTTGGTGGAGTTGGGGACGACTATTTGTTTGGGGGAGATGGTCAGGATAACTTAAGTGGTGGTATTGGTAACGATACTTTACTAGCTGGTGACGATCGGGACAAATTGTTTGGTGGAGCAGGAAAGGACAGTCTGCGTGGCGGAGAGGGTAACGATACCTTAGGTGGTGGTTCTGATGATGATACTTTAATTGGAGGAGACGGTAACGATCTCTTTATACTCAAAGCTGCTCGTGGCGAAGATCGTATTATTGATTTTGAATCAGGAATAGATTATCTGGGCTTGTCTGAAGGTTTAGTATTTGAGGATCTAAGCTTTTATGGCGATCGCATTAGTGTAGAAAATCAGTTAATAGCTACTTTGGATGGAGTTGATACTGCAAGTTTGACGACGGATGACTTTGAAATATTTTAAACAATTTATTTGAATTTATTTGATTAAAGCGATCGCCTTGGTTTGGGCGATGGCTTAGAATATGATAGTCTGACTTTCTCTGGTCATACTATTAGCTTTGGTGATGAGCTATTAGCTACTCTCGACGGTGTGAATACCGAACATCTCACTGTTGATGACTTTGACATAGTTTAGGTATCGCAATTGCGATCGCATTCTACAAGATTTGGGATAGGAACTTTTTACTTCTATCCTCAGTTGGGTTGTTGAAAAACTCTTGGGGTGTGGCTACTTCGACGATCATACCTTCATCCATAAAAACAATGCGATCGCCTACTTCTTGAGCAAATCCAACTTCATGGGTAACGCATACCATCGTCATCCCATCGGTAGCTAAACTACGCATGGTATCTAATACTTCCCGAACCATTTCTGGATCTAATGCTGAAGTAGGTTCGTCAAACAACATGACTTTAGGCTGCATAGCCAAGGCTCTGGCGATCGCAACTCGCTGCTGTTGTCCTCCTGATAATTGTCCTGGATATTTATGAGCCTGTTCTGAAATACCCACTTTCTCTAATAGTTGCAGGGCAATTTCTTCTGCTGTGGATTTAGAATGACGACGTACCCACATTGGTGCGAGGGTAATATTTTTGAGGACGGTTAAATGAGGAAATAAATTGAACTGTTGAAACACCATTCCTACTTCACGACGAATGGCTTCAATATTTTTAAGATCGTTAGATAATTTAATTCCATCTACTGCGATCGTACCTTTTTGATATGGCTCAAGGGCGTTAAATGTCCTAATAAAGGTAGACTTTCCCGAACCTGAAGGACCCATAATTACCACCACTTCTTTTTTTTGAACTTCTAAACTTACTCCTTTAAGGACGTGAAAGTTGTTGTCATACCACTTTTCAACATTGTGAGCGACGATAATTGGGTCAGAGTTATTCATTTTTAAGGGATGTCCTAAAGGATACACCTTCGGATAAGGGATAAGGGATAAGGAACGAGGGAAAACAGCTTATAGTTATTTTAGCTATTGAATTTTCTTAACCCGAACTCACATTAAGCTATACTACGAAATTGTGATAGAAAAGCCTTGTATGGTTAGTTTGTTTAGGTTATCCACGGTCGTGATTTTAGGATCGTATTCACTTCAGCTACCTTTAAAGGCTTGGGGTTCGCCTAAAATCAAACAGACAACTGTGTTTGATGTAAATGATTCATCGCAACTAACTCCGCCACAACCTTCGATTAAGGTACAGTTTCCCAAACATTTGATTGCTCAAGAGCGAAGAGGAGAAAGAAAAGAGTTTTCCATACCCGCTGCTGAAACAGAATTTCAACCAGCAATTCCCATCGATCGCATTGAAGTCATTGAGGTTATTAGCGATCGCCAAGAATATGATAATCAAAGAGAAGTTATTGTAGCTCAGGGTAATGTAGTAATGCGCTTTGCTGAGTCTGTAATGACCAGCGATCGCCTTGAAATAAATTTGAAAGATCGTATCGCCGTAGCTAAAGGAAATGTGGCTCTCAAGCGGGGGGAACAGGTTTTGCGCGGAGACAGGCTGGAATATTATTTAGTTGCAGATCGGGGAGTTATTTTTGATGCTGGAGGAGAGATTTACCAACCTAGTTTGACTCAAGATATTGATGTGAATCGGAGGTTAGGATCGGAAAAAGCAGTTTTAGATCGAGCTTTAAGCGATCGCTTACAAGAAGAACAGCCTCTTACTAATGTTACGGCAAGCGATGGGTTTAACACTACTATTGGTAGCGGTCGAGATGTTGATTTGATTGACGATGGAAGAGAAGTTGGTGGTACAGTAGATCGTCTTAGATTTGAAGCAGAAAAAATTGACTTTGAAGGTGCAGACTGGGAAGCGGTTAATTTAAGCCTGACTAACGATCCTTTTTCCCCTCCTGAACTAGAATTGCGTTCTAATCGAGCAACATTTGAACAACTGGATGGACAGAGAAACAAACTGACGACAAGTAAATCTCGTCTTGTGCTTGATGATAGTTTGACTATTCCTTTATTGCTCAGTGCTTTTGTGTTTGACGATCGCCCTAGTCGTCCAGGATTATTTAATCTTGCTTTTGATGGAGATGAAAGGGGTGGTTTTTTTATTGAACGCTCTTGGAATATTTTTAATCGAGATAGATTTAGTTGGAAAGTTACTCCTCAATATTTTTTGCAAAGAGCCATTTCTCCAACGACGTTTCAGTTTAGCGAAAGCGATGAGGGCGGTGTATTCAATTCAGCAGTTTTTGGGCTAAAAAGTAGTTTAGAGGTAGGAATTGCTGCTAGAACTAGCTTTAATAACAGTATTGCTCTAACTAGTTTCGATTTTGAAGATTTAGAAGATAATTTGCGGGCAGAGGTAGGATTAAGACAGACTGTAGGGAAATTAGATAATCCTTATCAATTTGGCTTGGAATATAACTACCGCGATCGCTTGTTTAATGGCTCGTTAGGTTTTCAAACAGTTAGAAATAGTATTGGTGGAGTAGTCACTTCTCCCAATCTTCAGATTCCTGGTACTGGGGTGACATTTAACTATCAAGCTTCAATTCAAAATATTAATGCCGATACCGACAGACAAGACTTGTTGGAAACTGAACGAGAAAGCGATGCGACCCCGCGTCGCCGCAAGACGCAAGGGAACGCGCATCAAGACAGAGATCTCATCAATTTGACTCGCTACCAGGGAGCATTGTTTATTAATAAAAGCTTTCGTGTTTGGTCGGGAAAACCTTTACCGAGTACTAAAAATCAAGGATTACGCTATACTCCAATTCCCGTAGTTCCATACTTGGAAATGGTTACAGAAATTACGGGCGTTGCTAGCTTTTATAGTAATGGCGAAAGCCAACCGTCTTTAGAAGGGACTATTGGTTTTCAAGGACAACTAGGTCATTTTTCTCGTTCTTGGCTAGACTATACGGGGTTTAAGTTGAGCTACTCCCAGAATATTCGCGGGAATGAATCACCTTTTTTATTCGATCGCCTGGTCGATCGCCAAACTCTAGAACTAGGATTTAATCAGCAATTATATGGCCCAATTCGTTTGGGAATCAATACTTCTCTAGACTTGAATAGCAGTACCGAAATAAGCACCGACTACACAATAGAATATAGTCGCCGAACCCATAATGTCATTTTGCGCTACAACCCTGTGTTAGAGCTTGGCTCTTTTAGTTTACGTATTAGTGATTTTAATTGGCAAGGAGATCCCCAACCTTTTCGTGACGAAATTACCCCAGTGATTCAAGGAGTTGAACGATAATTGGTAGTAATAAATATCAATATTAAAACTTACTTTGGGAAACAATATAAGCTAGCTTTTCTTGCAGTAATTTAGTCGCTTCCTTTTCACTAATATCTTCCAAATCAACCGATATATTGACCCAAAAACAACGCCAATCTCTAAAATCTGCTAAACCTAACACCCAAGGGAGAATGCGATCGCGAAGATTATGAGTAGCAAGTTCGGTAAACTGCTTGTTACTAAATGCTGTTTTTCCTTGAGGATGAATGCAGGTAGAAAGATATGCAGCTTTATTTTGAGTAAACAAACCGTAAGAACCAATATCTTTATCTTCAATCACTTTTAAATCCTGAGACTTTAAATTAAATCCCAAGTGCGATTTAATCAAGGTTAAAACATCTTCACGTAGAATTGGAATTAAAATAACTTCTAGCCCAAGATTATGATTATTTTTTTCTCGATACTCTTTCTTTTCAGTTACTTGATAGACAATTTCAATTTCATGGCGATCGACTGTTTCCCATTGATTTGAAATAGAAAGATTGTGAAACACATCTTGTTGAGGTTTTAAAAATATATAAGACACCGTTCCAACCAGAGCAACAGAACAAATTCTTAACAGTAAAAGTCTAGAATTGCGCCAAGACAATGTATTCATAGGTCGTGATTTTCACATCATTAATGTTTATCAAATATTTTCTGTTTATGATTAGCTACTTGTTGGTCGAATGTCCAAAGAATTTTCTTTATTCTTGATCCCAAACCAATAAACACCTGCTAATAATAAGATGGCAGCAGTTGTGAAAATTTCTGCCCCTGCATCTCCATGCCAATAAAGAAAAGCTTCTTGGCTTTTGGCAGCAACTAATACAGCCATTAGACAAAGACGAATACCATTTACACCAAAAGCTATTACAGTTGAACAAAATAAAAGAAGTATTTTTTTATTTCTTGTGACGGTAAAATAAAAGCAAATTACGATACAAGATTGCCACATTAATCCTAATAAATCAAAACTAGAACACGCTCCCGCGATTTTAATTATACCTTTTGGTAAAATAACTAAATCTCCAGATTGCTGTACATCAAAACCGACATACCACAGCATTAATCGAGCAATTCTAGCATCAAGAATAGCAATCTTATTTACAGTTGGCATCAAAGCAAAAATATGTTCCCAAGGAATGCCTGTCATTCCTACAATAATTATTTCTCGCCAATACTGAAAAATCTGATTGGGCTTAGTTGCTAATAGGCAAATACCAGCCATTGAAATTAGCGGGTAAATGCGAGTAATAATATCTGATTGAAATTCAGAAACCGCACCGCGAAATAATAGCCAGCCAATTATAATTAAACCAATCGCTGTAGCGAATAGATTACTTTCCAACTCTAGCCGATCTTTTTTTTGCCAAGCAATTGAAAGTGCTGCACACCAAAATAATAAATAGGTAGAATTATAGTTAATAAAATGCCAGTTAAAGGCAATCAATAATGCAGCAATAGATAGTAGCCAGATGCGATTATCGGCAAGCTTGGCTTGAGTTTCTTTTTCCATTATTTTAAAATTAACGATCGCTCAAATATTTAAAATAGTAATTTAAAGTTCCTTAAAATTAAAGGACTTGTAGCAGTCATAACTTACTAGGTAACTAACCGAACTTTCTTGCCCATTGGGTATATCTCCAAATCAAAACAAAACACATTCCAGAAACGATTGCACCAATTGACCATTTAGTAGTTGTTTGTAAAAGACTACTTCTTTTTCTGCCAAATTCTGTTTGTAACTGTTGTTCTGCCTGTACCTGCTGTTTTTTGACTTCAGATAATAAATTATCTTTGATTTTGTCAGCAGAATTGGCAGTAATTTCCGAGGTGTTTTCTTCAACAGTGTATCTTTGAAGTAAGCTGCTTAGCTGTTGTTTATTTGCTCCTTCTAACTGTTGAGTATATTGTTCTACTTGAGTCTTTTGTAGATTGATTTGACCAGTCAACTGAGCTTGATTGCTGCGATAGATACGAAAGCCATTACCAATAATCACAGGTGTAATTAGGAAATAACTGATACCAGCCAAAAGGGTTAACCAAGAGATAATCTTGAGGAAAAAAGATTCTTTTGGTTTAACAACATCCTGATCGCGACGATAAAAAATTAGAATCAATCCTAATAGAAGTCCCCAAACATTTTCAACTAACTTTCCAGCGGTATTGTATGCCCAGATAGGGTCAAAAAGCTGAGAGGAAATAAGTAAAAACCCGTAGTCCAATAAAATCAAAAGTAAAATTACGTAGCCTACTAAATTTATAATTTTAGTTGAACGTCTTTCAATTTCAATGTTTAACTTACGATATTTTAGGGTTACGTCTGTTTTGGGTTTAAAAGTACGTTTTACGCGCTTTTTTATTTTGCGACCAAGACGATTCTTCAGCATTATAACTAATCAACTAAAAAGAGATGGATTAAGTCGTTTATAGCTTAATGATGGGCAATCGGCAAGATTAACAGCTTAGGGTAGATTGTTGTTTTTGAAATTAACTTTATAATGATCTATAAGCTGTAACTAAAAGGACTTCAGTTGTTTTAATTGCTTTTAATATAGACATTCAATAGTAAATATAAAGGTAAAAACATTTTTTTAAAGCATATTTTATGCAAGCATTTACTATTGATTCAGAGAAAACCATAATTATAAAAATAGAATATCTAAATATTAGATCGCTAATTTGACTAAATTAACCCTAAATTAGTAGTAGATATAATCAGTAATTAGCGATCGATATATAAATGATATGGACAATCCTATAGAACGAGTCCGCATTTCTTCAGTAGCCGAAGAACAACTAATTAAACTCAAACGTATTACCAAAATTAAGCAGTGGAATACATTGTGTCGTTGGGCTTTGTGTCGTTCTCTGGCTGAATCTAGTGTCCCCTCTCCTGTACCCATCAAAACTAATAGTAATGTTGAAATAGCTTGGAATGTCTTTGGTGGAGAAATGGCAGACATATTGTTAATCGCTCTCAAACAGCGGTGTTATCAAGATGGATTGGGTACAGATTCAGATACCCTCAAACAGCAGTTTACCCTCCACCTTCATCGCGGAATTGGTTATTTAGCTGGAGACAGTAACATTGAGCAAATAGAAGATCTTGTAGAAAGTGTCCCAGGGCTTAAGTAAAACAAATAAATTTTCCTTACTCCTTATTCTTCGTTCCTTAATTTGTCCATAGTCTAATTCCACCTAACAAACCCGATACATTGGGAATAATCTGGGCATTTTTGGGTAGATCGAATTTGATGTTTTTGGTTTCTCCTCCACCAATGTAAAGAGCATCATAATTAAACAAATGGTCTAAATTAGCGATCGCTTTTTCTAAACGAAGATTCCATTTTTTCTTCCCTTCTTTGTCCATAGCTGCTCTACCTAGCTGTTCTTCATAGGTTTCTTCTTTACGAAAGGGATGATGTCCCATTTCTAAATTGGGTACTAGCTTTCCATCCACAAATAAAGCCGAACCAAAACCCGTACCCAAAGTTATTACCAGTTCTACTCCTTTTCCCTCGATCGCTCCAAATCCTTGAATATCGGCATCATTAGCTACTTTAACTGGTTTGGATAGTAGTTGAGTCAAGCTGGTAGCTAAATCATAATTGAGCCAATCTTTATCGAGGTTGACTGCGGTTTTAATTAAACCACTCTGCACCACCCCAGGAAAACCTACCGAAGCGCGATCGAATTCTTCGGCTTTTGCCAAGGTAAGGATAGTATCAATAACTTCTTCAGGTTTAGCTGGTTTAGGGGTCTTGAGACGTTGGCGATCGCTTAAGGGATTTCCCTCCGTATCCAGCACCATAACTTTAATTCCACTACCACCAATATCTACAGCTAAGGTACGGAGTGATTTATTTGATTCGTTCATTGTCTCTTTATAAAGTTTTTAAAATCCAATTGGGAACTATATCTATAGTAATCAACACTCGGATCACACACTGTTGCGATTAGTTAAAAATAAAATTTAAGTATATTTATTATTAATCAATAAAATGAAAACTATAAATAAAAATCAAACTTTATTTGCTTTTCAAAGTTTGATAACTATTGGTTTGGGATTGTCTATGGTGACTCTAAAACCCGAAGCTGCAATTGGTGCGGAAAAAGTCAAGTTAATCTATGGTCCCTTTAATGGCAGAATTTCAGTAAAATCCTTAGAAAAATATGCCCAAACAGGAGAAATGACCCGTGAGTTCAAATTGTATTCTAAATTTTTGGATCAAGAAACTTTGACTCAGCTACGTTTTTGGTTAAACAATCGTTTTGAAAGCGATCGCATTGAGGTTTATCGCTTTACCAACAGTGTCGAAGGGGAACAGTTTTTGACTCAATTGGGTACTGCTATTAAAACCCATCCGAAGCAAAATGGAATTTATGCAATTCGTTCTTCATTGATTGAAGCTGCGGACAAGCCAGGTAATTCTGATGGTTGGACAATTGTGGAAGCGATGTATCATTTTCCAACTGAAGACTTGCAGATCAACACTAGAGATTTATTTAAGTTAAAAGATTTTTGGTCTGCATCTGATGATAACAATCAAACTGCATTAGAAGCGTTTCAACATTAAACATTTATTGTTAAAGGTGTGAGGCTTTTCAAGAAGTCATAAATATGAAGTTAGAAGGGCGCGGTAAAATAAGAGTTGATTTAAATCTATAGCAATATTTGCTCTTTGGTATTATTCAAGAAATTACACTAAAAGTAACAGAAAAAGGCGATTGCGGAGCTAGCCGAAGGCATCGCCTCGATAGTTGGCTGGCGGATCGATTAGAGGATCTTTCCCGTTCTCGTGTTCAAAAGTTAATTGAGAATGGTCATGTTCGGCTAAACGAGCGCGTTTGTAATAGCAAAAAGACCAAAATTTCCTCTGGCGATCGCCTTTTAATTACCATTCCCGAACCAGCAAAATTAGATTTGACTCCCGAAAATATTCCTTTAGATATTTTGTTTGAAGACGAACATCTAATCATTGTCAACAAACCAGCAGGTATGGTGGTTCATCCCGCACCAGGACACTATACAGGTACGTTGGTTCATGCCCTGCTCTATCATTGTGATACCCTGGCAGGTATTGGTGGCGTAGAACGTCCTGGGATTGTTCATCGTATTGATAAAGATACGACAGGAGCGATTGTGGTGGCAAAAAGCGATCGCGCTCATCAAAATTTGCAAGGGCAAATTAAAGCGAAAACTGCTCGTCGAGAATATTGGGGAGTTATGTATGGCTCTTTTTCTACCGAGATCGGGAAAATTGATTTACCGATTGGTCGTCATAAAAGCGATCGCAAAAAGATGGCGGTAATTCCCGTCGAACAGGGGGGAAGAGAAGCTGTTACCCACTGGAAAACTCTGGAACGAATTGGCAACTATACTTTGATGCAATTTCTCTTGGAAACGGGACGCACGCACCAAATTAGGGTACATTGTGCTGATGGTGGACATCCTCTACTGGGGGATTCAACCTATGGTTCAAATCGTTCTTTAAGGGTCAATTTATCTGGTCAGGCACTCCATGCAAGACAGTTATCTCTATTGCATCCCATATCAGGAGAATTGATAACTGCGATCGCGCCTCTACCAGCGGAATTTACCAAACTTTTGCAAGTTCTGCGTAATCGAAACTAAGACTGTCTGACAATTGGTAACTACTTATTCCTCATCTTCAATTATCAAACTGGGATATTTAGCCAATATCGATTCAATAACTTTAGGCTCTAGAGGTCTAGAAAACAAATATCCTTGACCATACTCGCATCCTAAAGCTTTTAATTGATTTAGCTGTTGCAGTGTTTCCACTCCTTCTGAAATAGTATCCATTCCCAAAGTTTTTGCCAAGGTGATAATTAGACGCACAATTTCAAAATTCTCCGAATCAAAATTCATTTGTTCGATAAACGAGCGATCTATTTTGAGGTTATCAATGGGGAAACGTCGCAAGTAGCTCAAACAAGAATAACCTGTGCCAAAGTCATCTATACTCAATTTGATATTTCTATTTCTAATTTGTCTGAGGGTACTTTGTATACTTCCTCCTGGCTCGATCAAGGCACTCTCGGTAATTTCTAATCGCAAAAAACGACCGCTCAAACCAGTTTCTAATAGAATTCGGTCTAATTTACTAATAAAAGCAGGATCTTGTAGCTGTTGGCTGGCTAGATTAATACTCATTTTCAAAGAGTTAACCTGTGGTGAAAGAGAAAACTGCTGTCGCCATTTTTGTAGCTGTTGACAAGCTTCCCTTAACAGCCATTCACCAATCTTTAAAATTAACCCCGTGTCTTCTGCTAGAGGGATAAATTCGCCAGGGGAAACAAAACCTCTTTCGGGATGTTGCCAGCGTATTAAAGCTTCAAAACCAACCAGGTTGTTACTATCCAAAGAGACAATTGGTTGATAGTACATCATAAACTCCTCACGTCTTAGAGCAAGACGCAAGTTATTTTCTAGTTTAACCAGCCTGAGATTTTCATCGTACATTGTCTGGTCGAAGATCGTGTAACGACCTTTTCCATTGGCTTTGGCACGATACATGGCAATGTCAGCATCACGCATCAAATCAGAAGCACTGCTATATTCAATTGAGCTAAACACAATCCCAATACTGGCACTAGTAAAAATACTTTGCCCTTCTAATTCAAATGGTGACTGCAATTTCTTTTGAATTCGATTACCAATAATGGTTGCATCTTGAATATTATTAATCCCATCTAGAAGAATAACAAATTCGTCTCCTCCTAGTCTGGCTACAACGTCATTTTCTCTAACGCATTCCTGGAGTAGTTTCGAGACAGCAATTAGCAACAGATCCCCCAAAAAGTGACCCAGACTATCATTGATAATTTTAAAGCGATCGAGATCTATAAATAGTAGTGCATACATATAGCCAGGATTTGCTTTGGCATGGGTGATGGTAAATTGAATTCTGCCCATCAAAAAAGCTCGATTGGGTAATCCTGTTAAATTATCGTGGAGAGCATCATGTACCAACTGCTGCTGTACTCTTTGGCGTTCGTTAATTTCTTGGCGCAGTTTTTGAACCACACTTTTTAATTCAATAGTGCGTTGATAAACTTTTTTTTCTAAATTTTGATTTAATTCGTTGATCTTGGCATTAGCTAATTTTAAAGAGATTTGATTTTTGACTCTAACCAAGACTTCTTTCACCTGAATCGGCTTACTAATATAATCTACGCCTCCCACCTCAAAGGCTTTGACCTTATCTAAAACATCATCTAAGGCACTAAGGAATATGACTGGAATATGGCGAGTTTGTTCATTAGCTTTTAATTGTTGGCATACTTCATAACCATCAAGGTCTGGCATTTTGATATCTAATAAAATCAAATCGGGCAAGATTGTATTCGCACCCCTAATCGCCGTTGAACCATTTTTGGCGCAGCGTACCTGATATCCTTGCTTGCTCAAGGTGGTTGCCAAAATGTGCAAATTATCGGCAATATCATCAACTACCAAAATGCTAATTTGTTTGTTTAACGTAGAGGTTTTCATTGTTTTTTCGTGGGTAAGGATGGACTATCTGAATTAACAACGTTGTGTGCTGACTGATTTAAGCGAGATGGAAAAAAATCAAAAGGTTAATTATTTTGGCTATTCTTGGTTAAATCAACAATCCTATCGAAGTCGAAATTGTTAATCTGCTTTTGTAAGGCATTTTTTAAATCTATATGTTCTAAAGGAATTTCTTGCAATAGTTGAGTAAGCAAATCTCGATCTAGCTCGATTGCTGCTTGCTCTAATCGATTCAACCACTTATTAGGCATTACATTTAAGGAGCTAGGAGTCAATTTGAAATTGTTAGAGCTTAAAGGAATTGCTGATTCGTAGACATACCGTATTCCCAAGTGTTGAGCAATTTTGTCAAAAATAATGTTTTTCGAAAAGGGTTTTCCGACAAAATCATCACACCCTGCTGCTCTAAATAATGCTTTCTCTTCTTCTAGGGTAGTAGCACTCAGAGCTACTATCGGTATATGTACGTTAGGGGAAGAAGATTTAATTCGTTCGGTGGCTTCATAACCGTTCATTACAGGCATTCTTAAATCCATCCAAATCATATGAGGCTGCCAATGTAACCACACATCGATCGCTTCTGAGCCATTGACTGCTTCTCTGACCTGAAAACCTACTGATTCTAGTATCTGCGACATAATCTTGCGATTGGTTTTAGAGTCGTCTACCACCAAAATCCGATATTCAGTTTGACCTGGCTCTAGACCAACGATTCTTCTAACGGTAGATTGAATCTTTACTTTTTGAGCAGCAATACTTTCGGTTTGAATTTCCAAATTAAAAGTTATACCCGATTCTGCAACGCCATTGTCTTTAACAACAATATCTCCTCCCATTAATTGAGATAGCTTACGGCTAATAGGCAAGTTCAAAGAGCTGCCTTCAATATCTTCCCGTCCCCGATCCACTCTGGTCATAGGATCGAACAGAGTGGCTAGCTCTGTAGCAGTGGCTGAAAAATCGGGATTTTTAAATTCAAAACTAATATTATGTCTTTCGTTCGAGGTTGACAGATTTGTTTCGGTTGTCTTCGGGATCGCGCAACCAGAGCTAACGGCAAGAATTACATTAGTTGATGAGTCTTTTTTAAGACAATAGTTAATTATATTTCTAATAATTTGACGTAATCTGCGCTCATCAATACAGATATACTCAGGCAGATCGCTTTGTTTAATCAAAGTAAAATCCCAGCCTTGACTATGAGCCTGAAACTTAAAACTTTGCTCTATGTTGTCTAACCAGTCATGAAAATCGATATTGTTCTGCTCCAAAGTCAATTTATCTATCTCAATTTTGGCTAGGTCAACCACATCGTTAACGATCGCCAATAGACGATCCCCACTACGACTGATCATGGTAATGTGTTCTAGATCGGCTTGAGTTGTTGATGATTCCTGCTCCATTATTTGAGCGAATCCCAAGATGGCATTTAAAGGCGATCGCAGTTCATGACTCATGTTTGCCAGCAGCATATAAGGCTGTTTGCGCTCTAAGTCACTTTGACTATTTGACAAAAAAATCTGCTCCGCTGCTAAAATCTGCTTTTCTTTTGTCTTTGTTTCTGAAGCGAGCCTTCCAGCCAAGGTAGAATTGTCTGTTTTTGACTGATTTAGCTTGTGAACCAAAAACATTATCCCAAGATAAGTTAATAACCCTGAAATAATAGTTGGTAATAAATAAGCTGAGTATTTTGCTAACAGGTCATCTTGTTCGGCTGCAATGTCAGCCAATAACGCTGATTTGGGAACGGCAACTATTACTAAGCGTTTTCGCTCTAATTGTGGATTCTCCCAGGGAATTACCTGGGTAGATAAGTCTTGCTTGTTTACTTTTAAATTCAGCCTTCTAGACTTTTCTAAATTGGATAATGTACCCAACTTTTTTTGTAGATTAGATATTATGCTTTGGCTGGTAAGGGCTGACTTTTGGCTTGATTCTGCTAAATTGCTAGCAACAATTGAACCATCTCGATCGACAATCGTAACTTTAGTTGAAACACCTGTATTAATCTCGGACAAGTATTTATCTAATGTTCGATTTTCAAGCTCTATTTCTCGATTTTCACTATCAATGTTTTTTGTTTCTGCAAAATTGTTCAAAGATATCAATAGGCGATCGCTAATGTTTTGGACATAATTATTAGCAATGCGATCGAGCTTTTTTTTCTGTTTTTGGGTTGATAAGTATTCGATCGCTCCCACTGTTACCAAAGAATTGGTAGCGAGCAAAAAAAGAATGACTAAATATAACCATATATTTTTGGCGGCTAAATATGGATAAGATTTAGTTTCCTCTACTGGTTTTATTCGACGCTTAAACTCCATGAACACTTCTGCAATAAATTAAAAAATGGATGCTTTAATACAGGAGATCGATTGCTATTAAATGCTGAAGCTAAAGTTTTATAAATTCTGTTATTAATCAAATTTGTATTCGATTAAATAATAATTGGCGCATTAATGTGCCAGCACTCAAATATAAGTTTAATTGTTTTATATTCTGTCAATTATAGTGATTTTTTAATCATAAGTGACAAAATGAGTAAAAAGCATAATACTTTTTTTCGCTACGCTCATAATTATAAGTATTTATACTTACGAATACAAAATGGAAATGCGATTGCCGATGGAAATTGAAGATAATTTGCTAAAATCTTTAAACTCTAGAAGAGATGTTTATTTTTTATGACAATTACTAATCTTATCCACACGAACATCACAATAATGTAAGAAAAACTCGAAGCGTTACAAATTTCAAAGATACCTGGTAAAAATTATAGTTTCCAAGGTTTTTTCTAAGGTCAATGGCTATATCAATAAAAGTCAATCAAAAAGAGGGATGTTGTAAATTAACAACATAATTTCCAAAGAAACTATTCTGCTAATATACAACTCCCTCTCTATGTTGTTCTATTTAGGAAACCTATTAAACTTACTTGATTAAATATTTACTATCTAAATTTAAGTAGTCTTACGATAGGGAACTTTAGACATATAGTTGATATTGGTCGCAGAACTGGTACTAGGAGCATTTGCTCTAGCAGGTAGGCTACGAGCCATATCTAAATACAAAGCGGGGCTTCCTGCTTTGGGTTTTGCTTCCTGGGGAGTATAACGACGAACTTCGCTTTGCCAAATGATTTGGGGGAAGCCCAAAATGGAGCGATAGTACTCGTCATAACGAGGAGATTGGATGTTGAACGGACGCTCACCTGTTTCGCGACTAGCAAGTACTCGACGACGTTGGTAAGGTACGATATCGTAACCAAAGTTCTCCATATACTCGTCAGTATCTAGCAGTTCGTCTACAAAACCTTCGATACCTTTAGTAGCTACTTTAATCGACCAAGCAATTTTCTCTCTTTCGTTGTATACATCCCGTCCTAAGACTCTTTGGATACATTGTTCGACAAAGCGATAGTTGCTGTTTTTGGAGTAGAAACTATTGTAAAAAGTTTCCGATAGCAAAAGTCCACGAATAAAGTCACGAACGGTAATTTGACCGTTACGCAGCTGAGATTCAAGAAATCTTGCGCGATCGGCACGAAAAGCATAGAAGAATATCTGGCGATATGCAGCATCGATCAATTCGTTCATTTCAGTCAGAGAAAAAGCATTTTCTGCTGAATGAATTCTCGGTTTGTCATCTCCACCAATGTCGTATCCATCAACACGAGCATTTTGGGAGCTAGGCTTATAGCCCAATAAAGGAATAGACAAGTCAAAACCTCCGTCTATTGTGCAGTTTATTAAAATTCTTAGTCCCAATCATACGGTAGATAGGGGATCGGCAATAAACAACGGTAACAAAATATTACAGAGTTATTAATTAATCTTTCCTTGTTTAACCTAATAATCAATTACCAGCCTGAGATTGCGAAGGCTTTTGTTTCAGTACTATCTGGTTTTGCTGCTGTGTCGGTATCATCTACGCGAGATTCTGCACAAAAAGTAGCCGTATTAAATCCACCAAACCTTTTAACAGTACTGCTACGCAAACGTAAATCCCGATTGACAAACCAGAAGCGTTCGATAATGCTCATGGTTTCGTATTCGGTAATCAAAACCAATCCGTCTTCTTCATCCATGCTATATTCCCCAGCGACAGGAACTATTTCTGCATAACCTCTTTCTCTTAATAGTTTTCCCTCTCTAGGATTTTCTGGATCGGGAATTAAAGCAAAGACCGTTGTACCCTTGTGGTCTTCGTTTTCTTTATCCCATGCCATCGAACCATCCCAACTCACAAATGCACCGCCAATTGCAGTAGTAGGGTCTATATCGTGCATTTCACATATTGCTGCGATTTTTTCGTTTCCAGCGTCAAGAAATTCAACCTTGATATCTGAGCCACCACTTTCGGCTCTTCTAAATGGTAAGTGATGGGTTGTACGTTGCGATCGCCATTGTCCAGCACTTTGTTGAAAAAATTCCTTAGCATCTTTGATTGAATTCATACTCGTATAATCTTTTTTTATGGCTAATATAAATCAATATATCGATAATTACTCGGCTTTGGTTTCTACTATCTAGTCGATTTTAAAATTTTTTCCGCATCAAAATACACCAAAATTACTTTTCTACCATAAGTATTTTATAACTTTTTGTTGCTTTAATTAGTTATTACTTGACATTGTAGACAACCTATAGTCACGGTGCTAGATTTAGGTCACAGGTTCACCGCCTGCATGCGGCTAAAGCCTTTGCGCGGTCAAATCCAACCATAAGCAGAAAGAATTGTTTCTTGGCAAGATCAATCTAAATCAAGGAGTCGAATAAATGAATTTCTCAGCACAATTAAGTATTGAACAACAATTTAAACTCAAAGTTTTAAAAGAGCAGGTTCAAAGTCTAGATAAAGAACAGGCACAAGAATATTTATTAGAAATGTTTCGTCAAATGATGGTTAAAGACAATCTAGTCAAACAGCTACTAAAAGAGGCATAGAATTGTTCTAAATAATCAATGAATTTAACTAAATGTCTAGTGTGAAGTCTGCCATTTAAAAAGCAAGAGATTGTAAGAGGAGTAAAATCGTCTCTGAATAGAAAGCAGCCCGACTTTAAAACCGATCGATAACCGATACGGTTAGAGTCTTTGTAACGAAATTTTAAGGTTGCAAGCTTCACACTGACAGAATATTGGGATCGTAGCGATCACTATCTAAAAAAAGAATTAAGAAAAATAATCGCAGTAAAATTTGATACTGAAGCCGATACATCTGTCAGTAGCAAGTGACGGTAAGCGTGAAGCGTTCTTAGATAAAGCTTCTGGTTTTTTACGGATTGTTAAAGAATAATTTATTTATGGCTTGGCGGGTAATTATTGGCAAACGTTACCTCTTAGAATAGAAAAAGCAATAAGTAAATGTACTAGGCAATAGATCAATGGAAGCAGAGAAACTGAGTCATGAAGCATTGTTGTCAGGAAGGGAACTGCAAATAGTTGAGCTAGTGGTGACAGGTTTGAGTAATCACAAAATTGCTCAACAACTAGAGATAAGCAAAAGAACCGTTGATAATCACATCAGCAACATTCTTAAAAAAACTGGTGCAGCCAATCGTGTTGAGTTAGTTCGCTGGTCTTTACAGTGGGGAAAAGTCTGCATTGATAATGTAAACTGCTGCCCTTTACCCAGTTTTGGTCATGTAATGGGTAATGAAATGGTGCAGTAAATTAAAATTCGTCAAATTAATCTTGGCGATCGCAACCTTGAGCTTGTTTGGTTGTGAGGGGTCAAAATTCATTACTCCTCCCACTCAAACCATCAATGCCAAACTCAACTCTTCTAGGGCGGAAGGTTCTCCTAATTTTTCTTATGATGGACGTTATCTAATCTACAATAGCGATCGCAATGCTCAACGTAGTGTGTTTCTCTATGATTTACAACGTCGTCGTTTAATCCCCCTTCCTGGCTTGAATATACCAGGTAGTATGCAGTATCAGGCAGATATAAGCGCAGATGGACGTTATATCGTTTATGTATCCGAACAGCTTGGCAAAACAGATATTTTTTTATATAGTCGTCTGACTTCTAAAAGCCAAAATCTAACTAAAAATTTTATTGGAGAAGTTCGCCACCCTAGTATCAGTGGGAATGGTCGATTTGTTGCGTTTGAAGGTAATCGGTTAGGACAATGGGACATTGAAATATACGATCGCGGAGGAGGAATTGAATTCTCTCAACCACGCAATTCTTCCGATCCCCCGAATGCAGAAGATCCTTAAGATATCGATCTGCAAATATTTAGAAAAATTTTAGAGATCGACAATCACTTCTTGACCCTGATCGGAAAATAAATGACCTAAAAACGCTTCTACCTTAAAATTGGCAGGTTCGCGATAAGCATAGAATAGTGTTTCTGTATCAGAAGGATCGACTTCTGACCAATGTTTGCCTTCTACAGTGACAGCAGTTAATCCTTGTGAAAGTTCATCTTCATTCAAAGGACGAGCAATTGCAGCTAAATCAACCTGACCTGAGAGAAGGAGTCTAATTCCTGCTTCGTTTCCATCAGTATCCACATCAACAGTTGTGCCAGGAAACTCTTTTTGAAAACTTCTTTTTAAAAGCTTATTGACATTCCCCATTTCGTCCGAGCCATTTATTTTGACTGATATTCCCATCGGAACAATCCCTGGTGCAGAAAAAGAAATTGCCGAATTAGTATCGTTGGAGTTATCTCCATTACTAACAGGTAAATTACTTTTACCCAAATCATCGCTTTTAGTCGCAGTCCTAGAAAAGTTTATTTTTGTCAAAATTACATACCCCAGACCTAAAACCGCCGAAGTTGATATTAAAGCCAATATAAACGCAAGAACATTATTTTTCTTAAACATAAATACTTGAATCGACTAAAATTTAATTGTTATAGATATTACGGATAGTTCTTATAAGACCGTGGGATAGTAATTTTCATATTGCTGTGTTGGCAATAATCTTATCATTGTTATTGAGAATTGCTGCAATTTACATTGATATATAAGTAATTTAATAGTAATACACACTGAATAAAACTGAGCATTATATTCGATACTAAATAGAGGGGACATTTACAGCTTTGCACCCCTTACTTATTTCCTGTAAACTAGGCTGGCAACGAAAAATCATGTATACTCATAGGTTTTAGTTGCTCAGTAGCAACCAACTTAGTAAATCCAGTAATTCAAGAGCAAAAAAATAATGCCATCGCCAAATAACCCGCGTCGGACAAAAATTGTTGCCACAGTAGGACCAGCTACACTAAAACCTGATATTCTGCGTCAGCTAATCAAAGCAGGTGCAACCACCCTAAGAATTAACTTTTCTCACGGGACACAACAAGACCATCAGAAGGCGATACGGCTGATTAGACAGACTGCATTTGAGCTAGATCAACCAGTTGGTATTTTGCAGGATTTACAAGGACCTAAAATTCGTTTAGGAAAGTATGCGAGCGGTAAAATTAATCTTAAAAAAGGCGATCCCTATATTCTTACCAGTAGACAGGTAGAGTGCGATCAAGATATAGGCTATATCAGCTATAAAAAGCTGGCTTCAGAAGTTCCTGAAAATGCCACCATTTTGTTAGACGACGGCAAAGTGGAAATGAAGGTAGAGAAAATAGATAAAGCTAACCAAGACTTACATTGTCGGGTAGTTGTTGGGGGGGATCTTTCTAGTAATAAAGGGGTAAACTTCCCTGGAGTGTGTTTATCAGTTAAAGCTTTGACGGATAAAGACCGTGAAGACTTGATGTTCGGCTTGGATCAAGGGGTAGATTGGATTGCCCTAAGTTTTGTCCGCAACCCTCAAGATATTTTAGAAATTAAAGATTTAATCTCTAGCGCGGGTAAATCGATCCCTGTAATCGCCAAAATTGAAAAACATGAAGCTATTCAACAAATGGACGCGATACTTTCTCTGTGTGATGGAGTGATGGTAGCGAGGGGAGACTTGGGAGTAGAATTACCAGCAGAAGATGTACCAATCTTGCAAAAGCGGTTAATTGCTACGGCTAATAGATTGGGAATTCCGATTATTACCGCTACTCAAATGTTAGATAGCATGGTCAACAATCCTCGACCTACTCGCGCCGAAGTATCAGATGTGGCAAATGCAATTTTAGATGGTACAGATGCGGTGATGCTGTCTAATGAAACTGCGGTGGGTAACTATCCTGTAGAAGCTGTGGAAGTAATGGCGACGATCGCGATTAGAATTGAGCAAGAGCAGCAAACCAATAATTTCAAAAGAACAAAACGCTCCATTACTCATGCGATTTCTGCTGCGGTGGGTCAAATTGCGTCTCAGCTAGACGCTGCTGCGATTATGACCTTGACCAAGACTGGTGCAACGGCTCGTAATGTTTCTAAGTTTAGACCCAAAACACCTATCTTAGCGATTACCCCTCATGTATATGTATCTCGTAGATTGCAAATGGTATGGGGGGTAAAGCCTTTGCTAGTCCTCGATCTGGCTTCACCAACTCAGACATTTCAAGCAGCAATTAATGTTGCTCAAGAAAAAAACTG
Organism: uncultured cyanobacterium; assembly: GCA_963799375.1. Taxonomy (GTDB): domain Bacteria; phylum Cyanobacteriota; class Cyanobacteriia; order Cyanobacteriales; family Xenococcaceae; genus Waterburya. Next base: position 96,442 of record CAWCWY010000001.1, on the reverse strand, counting down.
GTTATCTGCTGGAGATTTGGTAGTAATGACTGCGGGTACTCTTCAAGGGGTAGCAGGATCGACCGATTTAATCAAAGTGGAATTAGTTAAAGCAATCTTGGGAGAAGGATCGGGAATTGGGCAGGGTGCTATCAGTGGTAGAGCTAGAGTAGTTCATGAAGCCAAAGATATTAATGACTTTAACCCTGGAGAAATCTTAGTTACCTCTTCAACTAATGCTCAGTTTGTTGATATTATTCGTCAAGCATCAGGGATCATTACAGAAGAAGATAATTTAACTAGTCATGCTGCTGTGATTGGCTTACGGTTGGGTATCCCTGTAATCGTTGGCTTAAAAAATGCCACACAAATCATTCGAGAAGGAGCAATTCTTACTTTGGATGCCAAGCGGGGTATGGTTTATTCTGGTGCGATGGGTAGACAGTAGACTTGGGAACTTGAGAAATTGGGGACTAGATGTCTGGAATAGTTTACTTAGTTGGTGCGGGGATAGGTAAAGAGGAATATTTAACGGTAAAAGGAAAGCAATTGCTCAGTCAGGCTGAGGTATTAATTTACGATGCTTTGGTAGATGAAGAGTTGCTTAACTTAGTCGTTGAAGATTGCCTCACGATTTGTGTTGGTAAACGGGGTGGGCAAGCCAGTACTCCTCAAGCAAAAATCAATCGGTTATTGGTCGCCTACTGTCTTCAAGGCAAACAGGTAGTGCGGTTGAAAAGTGGCGATCCCTTTATATTTGGTCGTGCTAATGAGGAGATTGCAGCTTTGCAAACAGCAGGGTGTAATTTTGAACTCGTTCCTGGTATTTCTTCGGCATTAGCAGCACCATTACTAGCGGGTATTCCTTTAACGGATAAAAACCTAAGTTGTTGTTTTACAGTATTAAGTGGACATCAACCAGAGAAGTTAGATTGGATGGCTTTGGCTGGTATTGATACTCTGGTAATTTTGATGGGGGGACGCTCTTTAAAAATAATAGTAGAGAACTTAATTAATTGTAAGCGATCGCGCCTCGAACCTATTGCCATCATCCGCAACTGTGGCAGAGTCGAACAAGAAGTTTTTTGGGGGACTTTAACCGATATATTAGAAAAAACCGCAAATAGATCTCTTTCTCCTGCTGTTATTGTCATTGGTAAAGTCGTGCAACTTAGCCCAGATTCTCAAGCAACATCTTCCCCTAAACCATTAACCAAGAAAACTATTTTGGTTACTCGCGCCGAGTCTCAATCAAGCAAATTTACTGCTTTATTAGAGCAAGAGGGTGCAACAGTCGTAGAAATGCCTGCATTGGCTATTACTCCTCCTTCAAATTGGGCAGATTTAGACCTAGCGATCGCTAATTTGAGTCAGTTTCAATGGTTAATTCTCACTTCTGCTAATGGAGTGGAATATTTTTGCGATCGCCTTTTTGCCCTCGGTTATGATGCTCGCGCTTTGGGAGGACTCAAAATTGCCGTTGTCGGTCGAAAAACAGCTTCCAGCCTGCAAAAAAGACAGCTCAACCCCGACTTTATTCCTCCAGACTATGTGGCAGATTCCTTGGTGGCTAATTTTCCCGAAAATTTATTGGGACAAAAGATTTTGTTTCCCCGTGTAGAATCTGGTGGAAGGGAAGTATTGGTTAAAGAGTTATCGAATCAAGGTGCAACAGTAATTGAAGTTGCAGCCTATCAGTCTCAATGTCCTCAACAAATCGATCCAAGTGCTTGGCAAGCCTTGGAAAAAAAGCAGATTGACGTGGTGACTTTTGCTAGTTCAAAAACAGTGAAATATTTTTATCAGCTATTGCAGCAGCAGCTAGGATCTGCCGATGCTATTCATTCTTTATTAGAAGATGTTTGTATTGCCTCTATTGGACCTCAGACATCTAAAACTTGTCGAGAATTGCTAGGTAGAATCGATTTGGAAGCAGAAGAATATACTTTGGAAGGATTGACCACAGCAATTATCAATTTTATTAATAAATAATGGCTAACCAACGCAAAAGCAAGCGAAAGAAGGATGCAATTATTTGGTTGCGGAATGCTGTTTATGGACTATTTGCGATCGCCATATTTAGTCTGGTTTACCCATTCCAAATTGAATTAGCCTAATTCTTAAATTTATCAAGCAAAGAATGCAACCAGAAATCTTGAAAGGGATTGATATATTTAGCGGTCGACCAAACTATTAAACAAGGATATTTTACCACCTGCAATAATGGCAGATCGTCTTGGGAATCTGTCACTACTATAGCCGATGCGATCGCTGATTCTGATAATATTTCTTGCATCATTAATAGTTTACCTTTACCGCGATCTTTTGCTCCTTGCCAAAATCGACAGCCAATTAGTTGATAAGGCTGACTATGATTTGTTATGCAGTTGAGGAGTAAATGCTGCAATATTGGATTAATAATAAAGTTAAAGCCTAAGCTGGCAAATATTATTGGGGAATGAGCATTACTGTTTACTGCTGTGATTAGTTCTGAATTGCCATAGTCTTTAGCTAACTGCTGAGCTTTATTTTGCCATAAAAAAAATGTCCAAGGTAGCAAGATGGTAGGGACAACAACTAAAAACCAATCTCTGATTTTCTCTCCTCTAAAGGGCTTAGGAAACCATACCCAAGGTCTAATAATTTTTAAAACAGTTAACAAAATAAACCCGATAAAACGAGGACGCAAATTATCTAAATATTGAGCAGTCGAATTCCTTAATAGTAAGGTTTCATCAAAATCTAAAATAATCGATGTGTTTTCATCGGCTTTTACGATTAAACTAATTGCTTGAGACTCGTTTGAAATTAAGCGATCGCTTTGCATAATAACAAAAAGATAAGGCTTTGATGTAATGCGGAATGCTTTAACTAAAAACAGAAGGAATATCTTTGAATAGGCGAATAAGACCGATCGCGACAGTAAAAAATTCTAAACGTCCGAGAAACATTCCGACAATCTGCGTCCAGAGTAAACCTGTAGGTGCATCGGCAGAGGTCACGCCAATGGAAAGTCCGACAGTGCTAAGGCTGCTGGCATACTCAAATAAGCTATCAGGAAGAGGATTACCATAAGCTGCGGTAATTATTACCCCAATAAAAAACACCAGAAAGTATAAAAAGATAAATAAAGCAATAGTGCGTATTTGACCGTCATCGAGAAAGCTACGGCGATCGCCCTGCCAGTAATCAGGTTCGGTTATAGTATTCTTGGGCTGTAACATTCGTTTTACTTCCCACAACAAAGCCCGATACAGTGCATAGATACGAAACTGCTTGATCCCGCCTGCGGTTGCTCCCGTACCACCACCGATTAGCATTAAAATAATCATAATAGTCCAGCCTAAGCTATTCCAATCGCTATAACCAACGGTAGAAAAGCCTGTAGTAGAAAGAGCAGATACTACTTCAAAAATTGCCACTCTAATTCCTTTACCTACAGTGTCATAAAGATTGACCGCTACGCCTAGAAAAATAATCAAAACACATAATGGTATGACTAAACCCATTAGCCTTACTTCTCCGTTACGAACAACGGATTTAAACTTACCTCTTAATAAGAAATAGCTGGTGAGAAAATTAATTGTGCCAAGAATCATCAAGACGATAGTTACCGCTTCAACTGCGGGAGAGTCCCAATAGCCGATAGAATCAGTCCGAGTAGAAAAACCACCTGTGGATAGGGCTGCAAAAGAATGATTGACCGCATCAAACCAACCCATCCCCGCTAGCACTAGTGCCAAAATGCCCACTACCGCATAACCAGAATAAATACTTAAAACTAATTTAGCCGATCGCCTGACGTTAGGTGCAAGCTGTTCAGTCCTACCTTCTGCCGAGGTTAACCCCGCACCTGAAAGCCCAGAAATCGCGCTGAGGGCAATAATCGCAAACCCACCACCCCCTGCAAGTTCGATATTGCTACGGTAAAGCAGCATTAGATGAGAAGCTTGGGTAACGTCTACTACAGATAAGCCTGTAGTCGTCCAACCGCTAGTAGATTCAAATGCCGCTTGAGTAAAATTAAGTCCTTGAATTAGCATAAAGGGAATTGTGCCAACGGCGATCGCAACTAACCAAGCCAAAACTACAATTACCGAACCTTCGGGTAAGGAAAGACTAATTACTTTTTTCGGAGCAAGAAACCGCCACAGCAAGCCACCAATAACGGTTAAAACAATTCCTGGTAAAGCAAACCCCCAAGCCAAGTTAATTTCTTCAGGATAAAATATTAGTGCCAATAAAGGAGAAAGCATCACTATTCCTGCGATCGCACTTATTAAACCCGTATAGCCTACAATTGCTCGATAACGCTGACGTAAAAACTGACTGTAGCGATTAGTTTTTTTGCCTTCTAATAACATTTCTACTCCCTATCAATAAATTCCTAATTACTGGTTGCAAACAAATATCTTGACGTAAGGAATCGTCATCCTTGATACTTTGTCTTTACTCGCTGCACAATAACCGCATCAACTGTCCATAACTCTCTGGTTGACCAATAACAACCAAACGATCTAAAGCCTGTAAACTGTTCTCACCACTAGGAACAATTACCTCACCCTGTCGTAGAATACAGGCAATCAAAGTACCGTCGGGAAGCCTTACATCGTTGATAGTTTTACCGACTACTGGGTTATCGGCTTCTAGTGCAATTTCAGTAACATTCACTTTGCCTTCTGCTATGGGTAGTAGGTTTTGAATATCTCCCGTAGCTGTTTGCTGTTCGATTAAGCTGGCAATAATCTGAGTAGCGGAAAATGCCACGGTAATACCTAGTTTCTCAAAGATTTGCTGATTTTCAGGATCGTTAACTAAAGCAATAGTGCGAGGTACGCCGTATTCTTTTTGAGCAATTTGGCAAGCAATCAAATTATCTTCATCTTCGGTGGTTAAAGACAAAACCACATCAGCCTGCAATGCACCAGCTTCGCCCAAAGTAGCAGGATCGCTACCCTGTCCGTGTATAACAGTTGCCTTTAAAGTCCGCGATAAGGTTTTAGCTTCTTCTAAATCTGCATTAATAATCGTGGTGTAGTAATTTTTGCTGGCAAATTGTTTAGCTAGGAAATAAGCTAACTTGCTTCCACCGATTAAAATAATTTTCATAGATTGTATAGTTCTAATTTAGCTAGGGAGATTAGCCATAAAAGCATCGGCAGAAAGTTGTGTTGGACTAATAGTAGCAATGCCAAAATCGCGATAAATCTTTTCTCTAGCAGGATCGAAAACTCGTGCTATTACAATACCAATTTGAAAAATATTTTTTGCTACCTGCGCTACCATCAAATTGATATTATCTTTGTCGGTAACAGCAAGTAAATAGTCTGCCTGTTCGACTTTGGCACTGCGTAATATTTCAATTTCCGAGGCATCACCAGTAATCTGAAATCCGCTAAAGTCGCTGCTCAAATTGTTAAAGGAACTTTCGTGAGGATCGATTACCACTACGCTATTACCCTGGCTACTGAGGCGAGAAGCCAAAATAGACCCTAAACGCCCACACCCTACTACAACTATATATTGAGATGCCATTAGAATATATTTTTCGAAAAAATGGATTACGACTAAAGTTGGATTATTTTATCAAACCATAGCAGTAAAGATAAAAAAGTAGATCGGCTCAAAGATATAGATTTAATGATTAGTGATAAAGCGATCGCATTGTTAAGTAAACAAACCGCAGATTGGACAACCTCGGCAATTAATCCACAGTTTAATGGCGATCGCCTTCTTATTGTCGTTTGGCAACTGGGGCATCATAATTATTTTGTTGCTGCTCGATTTGTTGTTGAATTACGACTGCTTTTTGGTGCGCCTGTTCTCCTTCTATACCTTCAAAACGGACATCTAACTCTACTAAAGCTGCTTTGCGTCCATAAATAATTAGAGTATCCCCAGGATAGATACAGGTATTGCCACAAGGTGCGCCAATATAAATGCGATCGCGCCTTTCAATACCTAAAACAGCAATTCCTTCATCTGCCAATCGTAACTCTTTCAATTTTTTGTTTGCTAGCCAATTATCTTCATCGACTTCAATTTCTGTCACTTTATATATTCCTTTGAGATGCAAAAGACGAGCATAATCTTGCAGATCTAAATCCGTCCAGCGACGTAAAGCTTTTCTCACCAAACGAGTCAAAATGCGGTTAAAAGCGCGATTGACAGCCAGTAGCCAAAGAATTCCAATACCAATCAACAGGTAGAACAAGCGGAATAGTCCATCTCCAGCGGAAGAAGTAGAAACAAAAGTCAGAACTAATGAAGAGATAACGGTAATAAAACCTGCGTTACCCAAAAACATCAGCCACATGATAATGCGTCGCCGTAAGGGATGTTTAACTATTGCTTCGGATTCTGTCGTGGCAAATCCAGTACCCGTAAAAGCTGAACGTGCCTGGAATCTAGCCGATGTTCGCGATAAACCAGTTAGGGTTAATGCTTCGGTGGCAATACGAGTGATTAGTAGAGATAGTGTGATTGCCAGTAAAACTGAGATTAATGCTGCCATATAAATTTAACATTATGTGAGAGAATTCTTGTTCTAAATTTAAAGGATGGAAATTTAGGATGAGACAAAGGCTTTAGCCCCATGTAATTTTCTCAATTTTTTCTGTCAAATTTCCTCGATCTCCAGGTATATCTTTATCTTCAGTATGGCCAACTTATACTGTATGATGTTCAGATTAAAATATTTTAATTAAAATTAGATTTGCTTTTTGATATTTGAGAAGAACGGTTTTTAAGCTTTAACCAAGTGTACACAGAAACATCACGTCTAAAGGTATGAATGCACTCCATCGCATCAAAAAAACTTTCTTCTGTACCATTTAAAGCAATATGAATTATCATTTGCCGTGCTTGTTGAGTCCCAACTTTATCGAGAAGTTCAATTAAACATTCAAGCCAAAAATTGCTTTTTCTGGTTAATTGTTCGTATAAAGCCAACCAATCGTTAGCAACAAGCGACCTCACTAAAGCCATACCTTTCTCTTCAATACCAATACCTTCTCCCCAAGGTTCGCGAGGAAAAATTGTGCCATTCTCTGTATGGCGATCGATAAAATCTGTTAAATCTTGAATAGTCATAAGTATTGCAAAGAGTTGTTTAAACAACGTTCGCTATTAAAGACAATTCCCAACTTATAATATTTTGATAGACGATAGATGCTCAATTTTAAATGATGTGACTTATACCATAGATCTAAAAGCCTTTACAGATTCAATTAGCGATCGCTCTTTAAAACAGCTATCTAGTGATAATCCCGATCTTAGGATTAACTATAAATCTAGCCGATATTTTACCTGGCGAATAAAGTCGCTATTACTTCCTCATCCTTTATCCCCTACTAAAGGCTTGGTCTAGCACGATCAGAATTACTAGTAGCTCGCTCTAGGTGTTTTTTTGCAGGTTCATAAGTAGGGTCTAAGCTAATAGCTACACGATAATTCTTAATTGCACTATCAAAATCACCTAAAGTTTCCTGTAGCTGTCCTAAAAAGTCGAAGGCATCAGGTTTAGCGGGATCTGAACCGATCGCTTTTTTAGCTTGCGCGATCGCATTATCAAAATCCCGTTTTCTAGCGAAGTTTATAGCAGATTTTAAACTAGCTTTGTATTCTGATTCTGCTTCAGTTGATTCTGTTTCTAAAACGTTGTAAACTAAATTTCTTAATTCTTTGGGGGTAAAAGGCTTTTGCAAGAAATCTACCGCACCTAACTTCATTGCTTCTACTGCATTATCTACTGTTCCGTGAGCAGAAATCAAGACAATGCGAATTTCAGGATATTTGGCGATCGCCTGTTCTAATAATTCCATGCCGTTCATTCCTGGCATTTTCAGATCGGTAATAATCATGTCGTACTTATCGCCTGTTAGCTGTAGCATCGCATCTTTACCATCAAATGCCGTATGCACGAAATAATCGAGAGACTTTAAAGCCATACTAACGGTACTTCTAATGTTCTTATCATCATCAACCACCAATATTCTTGCTTGGGACATTTTAGAACTCCTGACTAAATTAACTATGTATGACTTTTGGGTACGGTAAAGGTAAAGGTACTTCCTTCACCAACAGTAGAGTCTACCCATATTCTACCTCCATGAGCTTGAACCATTTCCTTACAGATGGCTAAACCCAAACCGCTACCACCGACATCTTTTTCTGTGGCTACCTGAACGAATTTATCAAATATCTTGCTCTGATATTCTAATGGTATACCCGCACCGCGATCGCTCACAAATATTTCAATCCAGCTATTTCTTGACCTTGCACCAATTGTTATTTCCGATTCAGGATCGCTATAGCGCAGAGCATTTGCTACAAGATTAGTTAACACCCAAATAATTTTATTGGCATCTACCTTAGTCTTTATATCTTGAGATAGAGATTGTTCAACTAAAGTAACGTTGTTTTGTTCTGCCTGGATATTTAAAGCAGAAACCGCTTTATCTAATAAAAAGTTGACTTCAACCTCAACTAGATCGAGTTCTAATTTACCCGACTCAATTTTGGATAGATCTAAGAGATCGTTGACTAAACCCCTTAACCTTTCCACATCTTCAACTGCCGTATCTAATAATTCAGATTCCGATTCTGATAGCTTATCTTCAGTAGTTTCTGCCAACAAATTTAGGCTCATTGACATTCCCGTTAAAGGAGTGCGTAACTCATGGGAAGCGGTAGCTACAAACTCGCTTTTGAGATTATCTAATTCTTTGAGCTTGGTGACATCCTGAAGCAATAAAATTGCACCGACAATCTCTTCAGCTTCCGTGACAACAGGAGTTATGGCAAATTTATAATACAGAGTATGCTGTTCTCGTTCGACAGTTAAAATATCGTCTTCCAACTGGGGAGGCTTACCCGTTTCGGCAGTATGTCTGAGATGTTGATAAAGAGTGCGATCGCTAAATACATCCAGAAAATGATTATTAGTCGCTAGCATCGATTTAACATTGGCAATGTTAGCTGCAATCGGATTGATCGCAATAATTTTGAGTTCACTATCGACCACAATAATTCCGTCGGCAATACTTTGTACGATTGCTTCACTACGCTGCTTTTCGACAATTACTTTCCCCACGTTGAGATCGCGAAATGCCTTTAATTTCTGGCTCATGGTAGTTATTTCCCGCGCCAGTATTCCCAATTCATCTTTAGTCTTAACCTGTAAGGCAATATCATACTCACCCCTAGCAATCTTTTCCGTAGCGGTGGTCATTTCTGTAAGGGGTCGAACAATGCGACGGGTTAACAACAGGCTAAAGCCCAAACCAATTCCTGCTGCGGTAGCTCCTGCGATCGTCATAGACCAAACTGCTTGGCTCGATACCTGTTGAGCATTTTCCGAGGCTTCTTCCATTGCTTGTTGGTTTACATTTCGCAGGCGATCGCTCTTGTCGCGTATTTGCTCAAAGATAGGGGCGATTGTTTCGTAGTAGTCTCCAGTCGTAGGATTATTCTGCTGCTGTAGCTCAAAAAAAGCCTTTAGGTAGTCTTGATAAGCTGCCTCAATGCCAGCAATGATTTCTGCTTCTCCTTGAATAGTAACGTTACCTTCTGCACGTCCTAGCCACTTAAGAAATTCAATCTGATTGTTCTGAAACTGTTGACTACCGCGATCGCGATTTTCCAAGAGGAACAATAAAATTGCACTGTCTTGTCGCTCAAGTGCTTCAATGGTATTTTCGGCTGCGAGAATACTATTATAGTTTTCCTTTAAGATTGCTTCACTGGCTTTACCCAAACGACGCAGGTTAGTAATACCCCAACCACCGATCGCAATAATTAGGGCTAACGATAAGCCATAACCTAATAGAATTTTATTTTTAAGCTTCATACTCAGTTTTTAAAAGTCCTCAAGTTTCTTTAGTGTAGACATGATATGAAGTGCATTGCGCATTCTTTAGTGCGTAAAATTTAAGCCTTTTCTCATTTAAAACTCACTCTTGTCTGTTTTGATGATCTTGATTGTAGTTTCACTCTTTATTATGAAAAAAACTGCTCTGTCGATCGGAATCTTCGGCATAATGGCGATCGCAAGCTGTGCCGATTTAGCCAACTCTTCTCAAACATCACACAAGCCAAACTCAGCGATAGTCAAGGAAACAGAAATCGCAGTTGATCGATCTTTTGATTATCAAGATTTTGCCGAAGTGCTACAAACATATGTAAATAATCAGGGATTAGTCGATTATGCGGGTTTACAGGCTAATAGAGAACAGTTAGATCATTTTAATCAGTCTTTGGGTGCAGTATCTCCCGCAACTTATGAATCTTGGAATGAAGCAGAGCAAATTGCTTTTCTGAGTAATGCCTATAATGCTTTTACCCTCCAATCCATTATTGACCAAGAGCCTCTCAAAGATAGTATTAGAGATATTCGTGGAGTGTGGAATAAACGAAAGTTTAATTTGGCAGGAGAAGAAAAAACTCTTGATAATATAGAGCATAATACTTTACGCCAGAACTTTAATGAACCTCGAATTCACGTTGCATTAGTCTGTGCAGCCATAAGTTGTCCTCCTCTGCGTAATGAGCCATATCTCCCTGAAAAACTAGATGCTCAACTAGAGGATCAAACAGTTAAGTTTGCCAATAGTATTCATGGTTTTAATTTAGAACGTCAAGATAATCGAGTTTATCTGTCTTCCATATTCAAATGGTATGGTAAAGACTTTATCGAGACTTATGGTGTTGCAGATAAATTTGAGGGTAATGAGCAGCAAAAAGCTGTTTTAAACTATCTCAGCACGAAAATAAGTCCTCAAGATCTTCAATTTCTTCAGCAGAATGACTACAGGGTTAAATACTTGAACTACGATTGGTCACTAAACAAGCAATAGGCTCAAATTAAAATATTAGTCGAGTTTTTTCTAAAGATAATAATTTGTTCCATTGATAAGCTTTAACTTAGTTAAATAGATAAATATATCCTGCAATCTAAAATTAAATGTAATCAGATTATTGGAATTATTATTTGGGTTTTATTTCTGAAATAATCGCGGTTTTTAGGATAATGTTTTTTATTTCAGCAAAACTAAAATCACTGCATTTTAACACTCGATCTCAATTGGTTACATATTAAGCATGGTTTAACGCAATTTTAAGCTAACTTACGTAAAAATACGGACATTAGGTTGGTTGAGCTTCGTTTATTTTTTTTTAATATATTTTGAAAACACTAATTTTCAAAAGTAATATTCATCTAAACCTATCTGCAAACATTTTGTAAGACATACAGCTTTTTTAAGTGTTAGCTGACATTTTTCATTTTTGCTATTTTCTAAAGCTCATATTGATTACTCATAAATGCTTATGGTAGTAAAAATTAGGCAGAATCAATCACAATATTAAGCAGATAAAAATGTATGTTAACGAGAAATTTACATATGTTTTGTTAAGCTGGCTCTACTTGGATAGGTATAATCACTCCTATATATATAATGCAAACTATCAAGCCAGTATCAGAGTCTAGCAGAAGAATTTACGCCAAGCGGAAGTCACCTCAAAGGTTTTCCCTGCATTTTGCTACCTTGGTAATCTTGTCCGTATCAGGTTTTTTAGTAGCGATCGCTGCCTCTTGGCTTTTAGGTAATAGCCACGTTACAGAGCTATTTATTCAACTACATATAATTCAAGCTAATCCTCCTAGCTGGTTAATGCCACCTCAAGTCAGTAATCAGTACTATTTGCTTGCACCAACGGTAGTATTGTTTTTGCTGGCGCAAATCGTAATCAAACTGTCACCCCAGCCTGATACTTGGTCGCGTCGCCTGGTAGCAATGATTTTATTAACTTTGTTTGTACGGTACTTTTTGTGGCGATCGCTTTCCACTTTGAATTTGGCTAATCCAGTAGAAGGTATATTTAGCTTGACTCTATTATTTATGGAGTTGTTGGCAATGGCGGGTGGCGCGTTTCAAATGGTGTTGCAGCTTACGGTCAGAAATCGCGATCGCGAAGCTGACAAATATAGTGCAGCTATGAAGAGAGAATAGCTACAGTCCATCAGTAGATATATTTATTCCTACCTATAATGAGCCTGACTTTATTCTTAAAAGAACAATTATTGGTTGTCAGGCTTTAAATTACGATAATAAACAAGTATATATTTTAGACGATACTAAAAGACAAAGCGTTAAGCAATTAGCTCAAGAATTAGGCTGTAAATATATTGCAAGATCGGATAATTCTTTTGCCAAAGCAGGAAATTTAAACAATGCTCTCAAACAAACCAATGGTGAATTAATAGTTGTTTTTGATGCTGATTTTGTTCCTACGACTAACTTTTTAGAACGTACGGTTGGCTTCTTCCAAAAAGACAACATAGCTTTAGTCCAAACACCCCAAAGCTTCTACAACTCCGATCCCATCGCTCACAACCTTGGTCTAGAAAACGTCTTGACTTCTGAAGAAGAAGTATTTTATCGTCACCTCCAACCAATGAAAGATGGTGCGGGAAGTGTGGTTTGTGCAGGAACATCTTTTGTCGCCAGACGAAATGCTCTTAAAACAATTGGTGATTTTGTCACTGATTCAATTAGCGAAGACTACTTTACAGGAATTAAATTGTCGGCACAAGGTTACGAATTAGTTTATTTAGATGAAAAACTTAGTGCAGGTTTAGCAGCAGAAAGCATTAGCGCACATATTGAGCAACGACTACGTTGGGTAAGAGGGACTTTGCAAGCCTTGTTCATCAAGTCCAATCCTTTAACTATCCCAGGATTGAGCCTGTGGCAAAGATTAGGACACTTGGATGGTATTCTGCACTGGTTTAGCTGTATTCCTCGGGTTTTCTTTTTGATTTTCCCTGTAATTTGTATTTTTGGTCAGCTAAATCCTGTCTTGAGTACTACCTCTGAATTTGTCTATATCTTTTTGCCTTACTATATGATGCAGCTTACTATGTTTGCTTGGTTAAACAAGCGATCGCGTTCTGTATTACTATCAGATGTCTATTCTTTGATTCAAGCTATTCCTGTATTTTTTACTGTCCTCAAAGTCATGATTGTTCCCTTTGGTAAAGGATTTAAAGTGACTCCCAAAGGCACTTCTAGAGACAAATTTAATTACAATTGGTCTTTAGCATTACCAATGACTGTTTTGTTTGCAGCTTCGGTAATCAGCTTCAGCGTCAGCATTCTCAATCCTCCAGCAAGTGGATTTAACCTAGCACTGTATTGGAGTAGCTATAACCTGCTAACCATTAGTGTAGCGATGATAACCCTGCTGGATTTACCCAAGCCTAGCTTCTATGAATGGTTTAAAACTAAAAAAGAAGTCAATATTTATAGTGAAGACTATAGCTATCAAAGCGTAACTCAAAAGATATCTGAAGAAGGAGTTGAAATTGTCTTAGAGCGATCGGCAAACTTGCAAACAGAAGTGTTTGTCGAACTTCTACCCGAAGTGCTTATTCTTCCTGGTAAAGTAACTCGTAGCCATATCGAAGATAACGCCCTCATTGCAACTATCAAATTTGAAAGTATTAACATTGAGCAACATCGCGAATTAGTACAAATGCTTTATTGCAATCCTGGTCAATGGCAAATAAGAAATACTCCTAATGAGTTACAGTCAGTCTTAATTTTATTTAAGCTTATATTAAGACCTTTGATGTTTTTAAACTCTAAGAAAGTGAGTCAGTTGAAACTACAGTATTAAGTAGACCTGTTGATTTTTAATATTGCGATCTATGGACAATGATTTAATTGCTTTTCTTGCGGGGGTTAGTATTTTGATTCTTTATTTGGTTTTTTCCGCAGCAACGGAGATGGGAACAAAGTTACCTTGGAAAAAGTAACCAAAAATAATAGGAGTGGACAAATAGCCCACTCCTTCTTTTGTACTTGATTTAAATTATTTACTCAAAAGTTTTCTAAGCTAAATTTTCTGATATTCAACATATTGTTCGTGAGTATCACTCCTGGAATTTCTCTTCTGTAAATTCTGAGGGAGCTTATACTTCGCTGGCATTATATTCCTTCTCTTACCATCGTAATGTTTTGTGAGGTTGTTCCCATTTTTTAAAAGTCGAACAAGTTGCTTTGAACTTGACGTAAGAGTTTCCATGACGATGTTCCAAACCGATTACCTGTAAAATTCTGGCGTATGTAGTAGGAGTACTTTCAGCTTCAGAAAGTATCGAGAATTGGAGCAATTTTTTCAAAAGACGTCATAATTTTCTTGAACAGGAAGACTAAACGTTTTGGGTGAGAATAAATCTGAACCCTGGAGACGTTCTACTACTCCTGAAATATTTCTGAGAATAGAAAAATCCTTTAAGTCATATTTTTTAAACAGTGATAATAATTTCAAACCTAAATCATACTTACTAAGTTCATTAATGTCTCTTACTATAAGAATCAAGTGCATTTCTACCTTCTTCCGTAGTTAATTAAAGGTAATATTTCTGCTTGTTTCTTTTTGATCTTTCTTCGCAAAAGCTTCTTTGTCAATATTTTCTTCTAGATTATCGGCAACGTACTGATAAAACTCTTGTTGTCTGCGACTGCGATAACGTAATTCAGTTGATTCTAATTTGAGAAAACTCTTTTGAGCAATAATTGCTGCTCTTCAGCAGTTCAACACCATAGTTAAGTTCTTTGTATCCTTCAGTATCTTTGGCAACATCTATCTTAAAATGGATTAGTAGCTTGAAATTCTTCACTACCAAACTTATCGTCATTGACTCTGTTCGCTTTTGTACCAATAGTAGTAATTTCTTTTAGAGCCTTATGTGTAGGGTAATTGAACCATCAGGAACTTTAGGCTTACCAAACTTTTTATCCACAGTTACTTTTAACTACGCCGAAAGTTCCCTTTACAAAAGGTTTTGCTATGAAGAACACTAAAATAGTAGCGGGTATACCAATAGTGAACATTCTAAAAGCAGTCATGGGAGATAGCTTATCGGAATCATCAGATTTAAAACTACTAGATTTTGGTTTTCCAGTGTTGATTATTTTCTGAATCTTCTGAAGTTTATCTACACTTTCTATATTGATATTCTGCTTTTGTAGAGCCTTAAGTATCTCGTCACTATCTAAACTTTCATCATTAATTATTGATTGTAATTCTTCAAATTCTTCTGCATCATTAAGATTAATATCTTCTTTTTTTAATTCTTCAATCTTTTCTTTGTTGAACTTATCTTTTAATATCTTAAGCTCTTTAAGATTTTGAATTTTATTTTGCCTCTTCTGGATGGCATCCATCATTTCATCGCTAGTATCGACAGATTCGCCTTCATTATCCACTTCAGGAACTATGCCATCAATTTTGAGCATATCCTTGAAGCCTTGAATCTTCTTGTCTCTTTTTTGGATAGTCTCGATCGCTTCCATATCTTCTGAAGTTGAAGATTTTTTCCGATCCAAAGATTTTTGCGCTAACTGGTAAGAAGTAACTTGATTATTTTGAGCTAAATTTGTTCTTTTCTTAATAACTGAAGCATTTGTATCAATAGTTTTAATATTTAACCCTAGTATCGTAATAGCAGTTGCCAGAGTAAGATATTGCAGCTTTATCATAACAGTTCATATAGAAGAGTATTATCTAAAGCTATAGTTCCCAATTTTGAATTGTCAGCTATCAGTTTCTAAGACTGTATTCGTCAAATTAGCGTTATCTAGCTTGGCACTATCAAGGTTAGCATCGGTTAAATTTGCGCCAATAAGCTTGGCATTAGTAAGGTTAGCATCGATTAAATTGGCGTTATTTAAGTTGGCTGCAATAAGTTTGGCATTAGTTAAATTTGTTCCCTGCAAATTCGCATAGCTTAAATCTGCCTCGATGAGATTGATGTTAGTTAAGTTTAAGTAAGATAAATCTGCATTACGTAAATTAGAATACCTAAAGTTGGTTCTACCTAAAGCATATCCCTGTAAAATATTAGAGCGATCTCTTGTTCTTAATTCTCTTTGCGCTACAGTATTAGTTTTGATTTTTATTTGCTCTTTGCTGTTAATTAATTGACGCAATTCTTGATATAAAGCATAGTCCCCTATGCCACTAATATTGACCCAAGCTCTAGTACGAGTTAGTGCTACTAAGAGTTGATTGCGCAGATATAAATTACTTTCATTATGAGCAATATTATCTAAGCCAATTAGGTAAACCATATCTGCTTCTTGTCCTTTGGCTCGATGAATCGTAGAGATAGTGATTGCCCCTGGATACCAAAACTGATTATAGTTTCGTTGTTCGTAAGGAGTATCTAAACAGTTGAAGGTGCTTTGGGTGGGTAAATAGATATTTATTTTTTGATTAATTAAAAAAGTAGCTGTCTGTTTGATTAAAGGTTCTGTGTCGTAATATGTACCCAAAACTACGATCAAAATTTCGCGATCGGGTTGTAAACTATCTCGATCTAAATTGTTTTTAATTCTTTGAGCTAGGACAGTTAATTCTTGTTGGCGAGAGTAAAAGCGATCAAAGGAAATTGTATCTTCTTCACACAAGTCACTAATAATATTGGGTGAATTATGTTCTTCTCTAATTAAAGTAACTTCTGAATCTTGCTGCCAATTACCGATCGCTTTATAGCCTAATGCTTGCCATTCTTCCAAATTAGCCGAACCTGTAATTACTCCCTTCTTCCTTAATAGTCCCATGGCTATTCCATGAGCGACAAAAATAACTTGGTGGGGTGTGCGATAGCAACGGCAAAGAATTTCAGTTTTATCGATTTGTTGGTTATATTGTCCTGTAACTAAATGTCCTAATTCTTCCCCAAACATTTCTCCTGGTTCGGGTATATTTAAACTATCTAAACTCTGCAATTCATCGTAAGCCCAAATGAGCCGTTTTTGTTCTGGATGAATTGGATTTATAGAACGCAAAGATTGATACACTAGCCAATAAAATGGTTGTTTATCTTGGTACTTCCAATTATTAGCAATTAAGTCTTGGGCTTCATCAATTAAAACTGCATCAAATAGCTGGGGGATAGTTCTATTTTCTAATAATTCTACACAGGCTTCTGCTAAAGCCTCATTCGGTTTTTTACTAGTTGTAAAAGGAACAGCAAGGGGTAAATAGGCTACTGATTTACAGACAGTACTATAAAAGCCTGGTTGCTGTTTACTACCCCAAGCGTGAAGTATTTTGAGGTTAGATTCCTGGGGATGATAGCCTATTTTATCTTGAGTATAATGACGAATCCATTTATCTACCTGCTGGATAATAGAGTCATATAAACTACGAGAAAAAAAGACTAAAGCAATCTGCCAATCTGGATATTTAACCGACATTAAAGCTGCTTTCTGGCATAACAAAACAGTTTTTCCCGAACCTGCAATTCCTCTGATTCTTTGCATTCCATGAGGAATTTGCTTGGCAATTTTTTCCTGCTGTAAATCCAGTTGGCTCAAGCGCGATCGCACTTGTTGAATAAGATGACGACGACTATTAATAGAACAGGGTAAATGTTGATAATCTGATTTATATAAGGGCGTGCCACCTAAGACAGCAAGTAATAGTTCCCATTGTGTTGGAGTTAATACATCTCCTAAAATAAGAGGAGAAATATTACCGATCGCATTAATAAGAAATTCAGGAACGCTTAGATGTTCTTGAAATAATATTGGGGGAGAATTAGGTAGCTGAGCAAATCCTTTTGCTTGCCATTGAACTTGGGTAATATAAGGTAAAGCCACTATTGCTCTAGCTGTAACTTTTTGTCTTAATAAAGGCTCGCGATCGCTATACTCTAATAAAGCAAATAATTGTCTTTCCGCTTGTTGATAAGGATTGCCAAATTGAGTATAAAAATTCTGATATTGCCAGCGATGTCCCTGAATATTAACTAACTGCTCAATCCTAATTGATTTAACTTCAATTACAATCAAACCAAGGTTATAATCGGCAATTAAAATATCAGGTTCTTTGCGAAATTTACCCTCTTGAGAAAAAATAGGATAACGCCAATAACCAAGACAATCTCGCGAATCAAAAGCTCGTTTAACGCTATCCCAAACTAACTTTTCTCCCGCCTCTCCCTTATTACCAAATGTCTCCGTTTCAATGAAATTACCCATAACAATGGACAATTAACAATTACTTCTTATTCTGTATCCTCATCCCTCATCCCTTATCCTTTATGCGAAGCGGTATCCTTTAGGACATCCCTCACTTTCTCTGCTTCTAAAATTTTGGAATAGTAAAAACTAACGCTTGTCATTCCTTTGCGCTTAATTTCAAAGCCGTTTTCTTCCAAGATAGCTACAATATCTTTTTCCTTGTGTTGATAAGCTCTGGTAGTCTTAGAAGGACCAGGAAAAAACTCACCAATCTTTTTCAAGACAAATAATACGCAAGTCTTGGGTGCGAAACTAAGAATTAAACGTGACTCTGCCAAAGATGCCAAATGAGTAATCATCTTGGCTGCATCTTCTGTGGGGTAGTGAATTAAAACATCAAGACAGATAACCGTGTCATAGCTACCAGTCAACGTTTCTAAATCCGATACAAAAAAGTTAACCTTACTAGTATCTTCCAATATTTCTGCTGCTTTTTCCTTGGCTTCCCCTACCATCTTTTCGGAAATATCACTCGCGCTAACCGTTGCGCCAGCTTCGGCTAAAGGAATACTCAAACTACCTACACCACACCCCGCATCACATACAGAAATATCGGCTAAATTACCGTCATCTTTTAACCAATTAACTACAGTATCAATGGTTATTTGATGTCCTTCACGGATTTTCTTTTGTACCTTGTTGACATCGTCAGTTTCACCATAAATTCTGCGCCAGCGATCGAATCCTTTTTGATTAAAATAGTCTTTGACGATCGCTTTATCGTTAACTTTATCTGCTGTTTTCATAAATCGATTTAAATAATTATTCAAATAAAATGAGAGACACCACTGGTTTATCTCTCTAAAAATTGAGTTGGACTATAGCTTTGACTACAATTAAACAGAGGCATTTAACTCCCTTTGGTAGTTTACAGCAAGGACGGGATAAAAATCTTTGTTTTAAGCACAATTACTGACAACAATTTACACTGTGTCAAAAGTCTAATAGTTAACCACAAGCAATTATTTTTGGGGATCGGATATACTCAATTTTCAACATAGTGACCATCTTTGTGTATGATTGTTGCTAAATAAAAATTTTTATATAAAATATTTTTTTAATTCTTGTTCTGATTTATGCAAGCTATTCTTTCTCCCAACTCTACTTTTACAGCTAGCAATAATAGCGTTTTTCGAGAAAAGTTAAAGCTGCGTCAACCATTAAGAGTAATCGCCTTGGGTGATAGCCTAATTTACGGCTATGGAGATTATGTTGGTGGTGGATGGGTAGAAAGGTTGCGCAGAGAATGGATGTCTCCTGATGGGGCTGGTCATGTATTGTATAATCTAGGGGTAAGAGGCGATCGCATTGGTCAAGTCGCTCAACGTTTAGAGCAAGAATTTAGTAGTCGTGGTGAGCTTAGAAATCGCGTCCCAGATTTGATTTTATTGTCTGTTGGGGTAAATGATTCTGCTCGTGTGGGAAAGCCAGATGGTAAGCTTTTGACCGACTTTGAAGAGTTTAAGCAACAAACTAGTCGTTTACTTGATGTAGCGCAAAATCTTTGTCCAGTTTTGTATGTTGGTATGACACCTGTAGATGAGTTGAAGATGCCTTTTATGGACTGTCTTTATTACAATCATTTCGATCAGTATCGTTACAAAGAAGCAATTTTGCAAGCCTGTCAGTCAAGAAATATTCCCTATTTAGATATTTTCGATCTTTGGTTATCTAGAGGTACGCAGTGGATTAATACCCAGTTAGGAGAAGATGGTTTGCATCCTAATGTGTCGGGTTATCAAACTTTGTTTTCTGACATTATGACGTGGTGAATGAACTACTGACTGGTGTTACGCACCAATTAATCTATGAAACGTAGGTAGTAAGTAGTAGGTAGTAGTGGATGATAACTAATTAGTAATTACTAATGCTGTAGGATAACTATAAGTCGATTCCTTGGGTTTATTATGCTTTCTTCTGAAACTGAGATTAGTCAACTTCGTCAGACGTATAGCCAGGAATATCAAGAATTACCCAAAATACGGAAGCAAATTGTCAGGCTGTATTCGGTAATTTATGAACCTGTAAGTAGAAGCAAGTTTTTAAAATGTTTGGACTCTTTGGGTGAGAAAAACAAGCACAATAAGGCATTTGTAAGTGCCACTCTCAAACCCCATTTAGAATATTTATTAGATCGAGAGCTGTTGGTGCAAGAATTAGGTAAATCTCCTCAATGTAATCCTCTTATTGCCGAAATTGCTACTCGTGATGCCATTCAAGCGGAAGTTTGGGAAGACATGGTAAAAATAGCTCAAACACATTTACCTATCCAAACTCGCTATAACAGCAAGGATACGAGGGTTTTTAATAGTGTAGAGCAATTAATTAGAGAAGTTCGGATTGGTATCTATCGTCAAGACATAGAGTTTGTCTGGCGACAGTTGGAATGTTATCAAAAATATAGCTACTATCCCGAACCAATTCAACTGGATGATATTTTAAATTTACTGTTAAATAATCCCTTCGATCCTGATTGGTTTAGTCACCTACCTCAACAGCTATATGAATTAGGATTAGCGAGTATTTTATTAAATTCAGTCATCTATTTATCTCCTGCCAAATCTGCATTTACTTTACTCCAGGCAGAGGGGAATAAACCCGATGGGCGTTGTTCGGATCCCTTAAGATTATTGTTAGCCGAACAGCTTATATTACGAGACGATATTGCAGCCGCCAAAATTAATTTAGAACAAGTATCACCACAGAATCAAGAACCAGCTAATGTATTCTGGGGATGGTTGGCTTTTATTGAAGGGGATAATGAACAAGCAATTGATTTTTATACCTCTGCATATAAATCTCTGCGGAAAAGCACTAAAAAGAAGAAAATATTTTTTGATTCTATTGGTGGGATCTTTTTTATTCTGGCACTTTTAAAAGATGGTACTTCCGTAAGACTAAAAGAAGCAGAAGGCTATTGCAAGATAATGGCTACCGCTAATAGCTGGCTTAGTTACACATATGTCTGGCTGCTAAAACTCCTGCAAATCCAGCAGGGAGATATGAGTCAAAAAGAATGGATTTATGAAAATGGAATTGATTCCTATGAAGAGAGTCATAGCATTGAAACTTTCTTTTGTTCTCTGTGTCTTTATTGGGTGGATGAAAAAGAAGCTAAAAGGCGCGTACCCAGGCTGCTAAAATTCCTTGGCGATCGCGCGGAGGCAGTAGGATATTATTGGTTGGGTGTAGAAGCAGCCGAATTATTGTTCCGCCTCAAAACAAAGAAAAGCCTAGTTGCAGAAATCAATGGTAATACAGAAGCACCTTCTTTGGTGGATCTAATCAAACCTAAGCAACCCTGGGAACTATCTTTAAAAGCCTTAGCCAATCTGCAAAAGCCAGAGATAGAGGTAAAAGTAGAATCAGCAAAAGCGTCTGGTATGGTTGTTAACCTTTTATACCAGCAGCTTTGTGCTGCAACCTCGCGAACAAAAAATTAATGCCAAAGGAAGCTGGAGTAAAGGCAGGGCGATCGCCATGAAACGGCTATATAATTATTCTGGAGAGTACGAGTATTTTACGACTCAAGACGCAAAAGTCTGCAATCAGATTACCGTCGATTACTATGGTTACTATAGTAAAGCCGAGTTTAGCTTTGGCGATCGCGCCATGGTAGAGTTAATCGGACATCCCTTGGTATTTTGGGCAGATTCTCCTACTACCCGCGTTGATATTGTGGGAGGAGAACCAGAATTAATCGTCAAGAAAATAAAAGAGGATCGTTTAACCTTAGAATTTTCGCCTAAGTTAGCAGAAGATAAAGAAGTTGTCCTGGTTAAAGAAACTCCTACCAGAATTAAAGTAATTGAAATTACTACCGAACATCAACGCATCGCCACGATATTAGGTAAGAAAAACTGTCTCAATGTTCCTGCTGCTGCTTCAGAACAGGTATTAGCTGCTATTAGTGGTGTATCCCCCATTGTTACTGTCCATTCTGATATTGGTGGTGGCTTGGAAAGTGCCAAAGAAGTCCCTGCTAATTCTACACCCCACGTTCATCTTTTACCCGCAGGAGAAGGCTTGAAAGCTGCTTTGCTATGTCGTCCATTCGGGGAAGTAGGTTCTTATTATCGCCCAGGGAAGGGTGGTTCAACGGTAATTGGGGAGATAGAAGGGGAACGACTACAAACTACGCGGGAAATGGAACAAGAAGAGACACAGGCAGACGATGTAATTAAGTCTTCTTCTGTTTTGACTCGTCATGAATCGGAATCTGGAGAATGGCTGATTGACGATCCAGAAGACTGTTTATCTTTACTTTTAGAACTTCAGGAATTAGAAGACAAAGTCATTATCGAGTGGCCAGAAGGAGAAAAACTACGCATTGCCCATCAAGCAGGGATGAATAACTTTCAGATGCAGATTAAACGCCAAAATGATTGGTTTTCTGCCAGCGGAGAGTTAAAGCTGGATGAAGATATGGTGCTAGATATGGAGAATTTATTAGCCTTGTTAGACCAAACTTCTAGTCGCTTTATTCCTTTGGGAGAAGGGCAATTTATCGCTTTAACGCAGCAGTTTCGCCAAAGACTAGATGAACTGCGGGCTTTTGGTAACAAAAAGGGTAAAGGCTTGCAATTCCACGCCCTAACCTCTATTGTCTTAGAAGATGCGATCGCCGATATGGGTGATGTAAAAGCAGACAAGCACTGGAAACAGCAGGTTAAAAAGCTTAAGGAAGTAAAAGAACTCCAGCCAGAATTGCCTTCCACTCTCCAAGCAGAATTGAGAGACTATCAACAAGAAGGCTTTGAATGGCTATCGCGCTTGGCACATTGGGGTGTAGGGGCTTGTTTGGCGGATCAAATGGGTTTGGGTAAAACTTTGCAAGCATTAGCTTTAATTCTTGATCGCGCTACTCAAGGGGCAACCCTGATTATCGCCCCTACTTCTGTTTGTTTTAATTGGATTAGTGAAGCCCAGAAATTTGCACCAACTCTAAACCCGATCCAGTTTGGCAATGGCGACAGACAGGAAACTTTAGACGCATTGCAACCATTCGATTTATTCGTCTGTAGCTATGGTTTATTGCAGCAAGACGAAGTAGCCGAAATGCTAGCCCAGATAGAATGGCAAACTATCGTTTTAGATGAAGCCCAGGCGATCAAAAACATGAGTACAAAGCGATCGCAAGCTGCCATGAAACTCCAGGGTAAGTTTAAATTAATTACCACAGGTACGCCCATTGAAAACCATTTAGGAGAATTATGGAATCTATTCCGCTTTATCAACCCTGGCTTACTAGGATCGTGGGAACAGTTTAACCAAAACTTTGCTGCACCCATTGAAAGAAATCAGGATAAAGCTAAACGCAAGCAGCTTAAGAAATTAATTCAACCCTTTATCCTCCGTCGCACCAAAACCCAGGTATTAGCTGAATTACCTTCCCGCACTGAAATTACCCTTCATGTAGATATGTCCAAGGAGGAAACGGCATTCTATGAAGCCTTAAGACAAAAAGCGATCGCTAAACTAGCCGATACTGACGCTCAAGCAGGGACAAAACACCTCCAGGTATTAGCGGAAATCATGAAGTTGCGTCGCGCCTGCTGTAACTCTCGTCTGGTAATGTCTGACAGTAGTTTACCCAGTGCCAAATTGGAGTTGTTTGGGGAAGTATTAACGGATTTATTAGAAAACAAGCATAAAGCTTTAGTATTCAGCCAATTTGTCGATCATCTCCATATTTTGCGAGATTACCTCGAACAGAATAATATTGCCTATCAATACCTCGATGGTAGTACCCCTGCCAAACAAAGAAAAGTAAGAGTAGATAAATTCCAAGGAGGAGAAGGTAATGTATTCCTAATCTCCCTCAAAGCAGGAGGTACGGGATTAAATCTTACCGCAGCCGATTATGTTCTCCATATGGATCCCTGGTGGAATCCAGCCGTTGAAGATCAAGCAAGCGATCGCGCTCACCGTATCGGACAACAACGCCCCGTAACAATATATCGCTTAGTCACTAAAGGCACAATTGAGGAAAAAATTGTCCAGCTACACCATCAAAAAAGAGATCTAGCCGATAGTCTCCTAGAAGGTACAGAAGTAAGTGGAAAAATTTCTACTGAAGCATTATTGCGCTTGATGACTGATGCCTAGCACAAGAAAAAGAGCAATAGGCATAAGTCACCAATTAGAACATTAATGTTCTATTCTAGAAATAGATAACCATTTGCCCTATTATTTGAGTACTAAATCAGAGTGATATGGCAGTAGCAAATCATACCTTCGTTTTTGATATCACGATTGTACTAGGATCTTCGGCGTTGGCTGGTTTTGTAGCTCATCGTTTGCGGCAGCCAGTTTTACTAGGTTATCTTGTTGCTGGTTTATTAATTGGTCCTTTTGGGTTGGGTCAAATTGCTCAAATTGAAGAAATCAAGTCTCTAGCGGAAATAGGTGTTGCTTTTTTACTTTTTGCTTTGGGTGTTGAGTTTTCCTTGGCTGAATTAAAACGAGTTAAAGATATTGCTATTAAAGGTAGCCTGCTACAAATTAGTCTAACCATAGTTTTAGTGGCATTATTCACTACGATATTGGGTTGGGTGCAATCTCCCGTAGAAGGTATTTTTATGGGGGCGGTTTTGTCTCTTTCTTCTACAGCAGTAGTCCTCAAGACATTAACCGAAAGAGGAGAAATCAATACAATTCACGGTCAGGTAATGCTGGCAATTTTGATTGCTCAAGATTTGGCTTTGGGGTTGATGTTAGCGGTGCTACCAGCTTTAACTCAGCCAGATAATTTGCTACCAGCTTTGGTTGCAGCAATTCTCAAAGCTGTACTGTTTTTTGCTGGTGCGATCGCTGCGGGATATTGGATTATTCCTCGCGTCATGACTACTGTGGCAAAAACTGAGAATAGTGAGTTGTTTTTGTTGACCGTAATTGCTTTGTGTTTGGGTATTGCATTAATTACGGCTAACTTGGGTTTATCGATTGAGATGGGTGCATTTGTCGCAGGATTAACTATTTCCGAAATCGATTATGCAGACCAAGCCTTAGCAAAGATGATACCTCTGCGAGATACTTTTGCTAGTTTATTTTTTGCATCTATTGGGATGTTAATTAACCCTGGTACTCTGTGGCAAAATATGGGGATAATTATTGGTTTAGTCGCACTGGTGATGGTGGGCAAGGCTAGCATTATTTTCCCAATTATTTGGAAGTTCGGCTATTCTTTTAAAACTGCGGTAATTAGTAGTTTGGGACTAAATCAAATTGGTGAATTTTCTTTTGTCTTGGCGGTATTAGGGGAAAAACTAGGATTTATCAATCAAAATCAATACGATCTATTAATTGGTACGACTGCAATTACTCTAGTGCTTACTCCCATGGGCATGAAGTTCTCACCAGAAATAGCAAACAGGTTGGCAATTATTCCCTTTATTGCTGATTTTTTAAAACAGCGACAGCAAAACAAGGGTATATCTATACCCCAGACTATCCAAGATCATATTGTGGTGGCAGGTTATGGCAGAGTCGGAAGAGTATTAGTCAAGGTGCTGCGCGATCGCAACTATACCGTGTTAGTAATTGAAAATAGCGAGGCTGCCATTAGAAGCTTGCGCCAGGATAATCTTCCCTATATTTTTGGTGATGCAGATTCAGAATTAGTTTTAGAAAAAGCTTATTTAAAAAAGGCTAAGGCGATCGCGATCGCTCTGCCAGACCCCTCTAGTACTCGTATTTTGCTCAAGCTGGCAAAAGAAATCAACCCCACTATTGATATCGTAGCTCGTTCCCATAACGACAAGGAAATCGATTTGTTAACTCAACTTGGGGCAGCAGAAGTCGTACAGCCAGAATTTGAAGCAGCCTTAGAAATGGGAAGACAAATTTTAGATACGCTGGGAGAAGATGACCTGGAAGTTAACTCGGCAATACAAGAAATTCGTACAGATCGTTACATTAGCGTGAGAGATTCTTTTGATAAACGAGCTTCGTCCTAGCTATTAGCTATTAGCTTTTAGCTTCAATCAACAACATACCAATGAAGGCATCATACGGCAGATAACCTGTTTTAACACGATCGCCGTCCAGTCTATATCTTCTATAATTGTATCTTTGCCCAAAGTTAAGCGAATACCTCTTTTAGCAGCATCCGCCCCGTAACCCATTGCTAATAAAATCGGACTAGGGTTCAATTTTCCACTATGACAAGCAGAACCCGCGCTGATGCCGATTCCTGCTAAATTTAGCTGTCTGACTATAGTTTTACCTGTGATATTTGGGGCTTTGACAGCAAAGCGATCGCTTAAAATAAAGCTCACATGATGGGGTAAACGATATAATCGATCGCCTGTGGTTGACAAGCAAGGATAGTCTGCCAGGAGATCAAATAAGCGATCGCGTAAACCTCGCAAACGTTCGGCTTCGGTTTTCATTTCCGCTGCTGCTAGTTGGGCTGCCACCCCCAAGGCTGCGATTGTCGATACAGCTTGCGTTCCCGACCTCATATTAGCCTCCTGTCCCCCGCCACCTAGTAGAGGAGTCAATTTTACCCCTGGACGGACATATAACGCTCCTGCGCCCTGGATACCATACATTTTGTGGGAAGAGAGGGATAGCAAATCTACACCTAGCTGCTGCACATTTATCGGCAAACGCCCTGCAACCTGTACTGCATCAGTATGAAATAAACAGCCGTGTTCTTTAGTGATTTTTGCCAGTCTTTCTATAGGTTGGACTGTTCCTACTTCGCTTTGTCCGTAAATAATTGAAACTAAAACCGTATTTTTTTGTAAAGCAGTTTGTAAGTCAAAAGGATTGACTCTACCGTATTTATTTACGGGTAATCTAGTTACCTGCCATCCCCACTGTTCTAATAATTTGGCTGGTTCATTGATTGCAGAATGCTCAACGCTGGAAATAATAATATGTTGGGGTGTAGAATACCGTCTGGCTACCCCTAAAATGGCTGCATTGTTAGCTTCTGTGCCACCAGAGGTGAAGATAATCGATTCAGGATTAAAAGCGTTTAATAATCCAGCTACCTGCATTCTGGCTGTTTCTATAACTGTTGCCGATCTATTTCCCCAGTCATGAAGACTAGAAGGATTACCCCACTGTTGTTGTAAAACAGTTTGGGCTGCTGCGATCGCTTCTGTGCGGGGTTTAGTCGTCGCACTATTGTCTAAATAAATTTGCATACAGTTATTAAATATTAATTATTAATTATCACTTCCCACCTAACTCTATTCTCTCGCGTTAAAGCAACTTTATAATACCTACTTAGATATATTTCCTCATTCTTTAGTTGCTCGCTCCTCATCTTCCTGGCTTGACCACATTGTAGTCCTCATGGGAAACTACCGCTTCAGGGGACAAAAACTGACCGCGATCGCGACATAATAAGCGATAACTACGGTTGATGGGGATACTGATCACAAAACGGTTGTGGCGTAATCTTTTACCGTGGAAGATACGATAGTTAGGTTCTTTTGAAAGTTGCTGAATAATATGTCTAGACTTAATTACAACGTTTTTGGGTAAATTTCTTAGATCGATCGAATCTTGATTAAAGCTTGCTTCCCAATCTCGCTTTAATTTTTGCTTTTGCTCGAAAACAGCCTTTAGTTGAACGCATCTATGACAAATCTGACCAAAACCTTTATGACCACAAGGAAAAGCCTTTTTTCTTCGAGTCATGACCAAATAACCTCATTAAACATAAATTTCAGCAACTTTATTTATAATCTAATTTCGGTGGTCAAAAATGAAAGAGATCGCAACATTCTGTTAAAAAAAATGCAGTAATTACGACAAATGAGGGTGGTCATGTCGCAGAATATATAGAGCAATCAACAGATGGAGTAAGGAAAATGCTGTCATACGCCTTAGCGATCGCCGTAGCCATAAGCAGTTTGGTGTTATTTTTAATTGCCTTTTTTATGTCGGATATTCATCGCAAAGATGACTTTTTATGGAGTGCAGTCGGACTGTTTTATGCTTTGATACTGTGGTTTTGCGCGAGAAATATTACTGGTGCAGTATTGTTGGGACAAGCATCCGTATCAATTTTGTTGATTTCATTTATATGGCAAACTCTCAAGTTGAGAAAGGCGATCGCCAATCCCGAACAAGCGATCGCTATTAGTAATTTTTCTGTTTTACAAGCAGTCAATGGTTTATTGAAAGGTAAGAAAAAGAAATTCCAGTCAACTACCAATACTCCTGTTAAAGAATCTGCTGATGTAGTAACGGAATCGGAAATATCTATCCCCGAAACAACTTCTGCTGAGGCGAAATTACCTACAGCTGATAACAAAGTTACTCAGAAAAATGTCAGTAAAGGTACTTCACTTGGTAGATTTTTTGGTAACAAGAAGAAAAGTACAATTACTAATACAAAGCTAAATGAAATATTAGATGACAATGAAGTTGCTAAAGCACCGCTCAAGGCTGATAAAACAGCAATACCTTCAGCCCCAGTAACTATTAAGGAAAATAATGTCCCTGAAGCAAAAACTATCGCTAAAACTTCAGAAGAGAAGCAAGAAAAAACTGAACAAACTAAATCAAAAGAGACAGTAGATACTGCTATAAATGATGCAGTTGAGGAAGTAATAGATTCCCCTAAAATCATTCAATCAAAAGAATCTATTCCAGAGAAAAAAGCAGAAACTATTGAAGAAACATCAATTGAAAACAAAGCTGAAGATACAGCTATTGTAGAAACACCAGTTGAAATAAAGCCTGTACCTCCTAAAACAGAGCAGACCATAGTAGAAACAATAGATTCAGCCGAAAGCACTGTTCAAAATGATCCAGAACAAGAAACAAAAGTAGCTCCAGTTGAAGTTAAACCAGATTCAGAAGAACCTAGAAGTGGAATAGTCGCAGAAAAGCTAATCATCGAACAAAAAACAAGTGCATCTTCTCTAGATTCTTTGGAAACAGTAGAAATTGCCGAAGTATTAGAAGCACTTCCTGAGAACTTATATGGAGATAAAAATAGACAGGAAGATAACATCATTGAAGTGACTACTACCGAAATTGATGAAGTGATTAAACCAAAGCAATCAGACCAAGATTCACAATCTGAATAAAAAAATAAAGACAGTTAAAGCAGTAAATGGCAATGCTGAAAACAAGCTAAATACGAAAGCTAACTGCACTTTTCTAACTATTATGAACTAAAAATAATCATAACCATTATCCAATTTAGTCATGATTGTTGTAGGGGAAATGTTCATTCTCCCCTACCTTGCTATTGCATTTGTATGGACTCTTAAAACTTAATGGTTCGGACAATTTTTGGAAGCATTGTCTTCTAAGACAACATCTTCTAAGACAACATTATCTGTTGTTTACGTTATTTCTAATTTGTCAAACATTTAGCAATCCTAGCAAATGAAGATTGCTTATTACCTCAATCGCTACGAGTTAGAATTACTTCGCCAGTGCTGTTGAGCAATACACCACGAGCAGGATATATCTTTCCTTGAGCCGTTGCGATCGCAGAATTATCTGAAGAATTTACTGATTCTAAAGAAGTATCTTGCCCAAAGCTAATTCGATTTGCTTGGGAGAATTCACCCTCAAATAAAATATTATCTGAAGATAAAGTATCGGTAGGTGGTGCAGGTATTCCACCCCTACCTTGAAGACTTAAACTACTCGATCCACCAACATTGCTAGCAGAACAAACTTGTTGAACATTTTCCCCTGGATTAATGGCGTTCACTGGTAAGTCGCGTATTCCTGATTTGGCACTAACATCAGGAGTGTTAATTGATATATTGCCGTCAAATCCTAATTCTGAACTAACGTCCAAATCATTAGTGGCATTTTCTAATTCAGATATGCCCTCTTGTAAACCAAAGACTTCTTGGGCTGTAATATCAATTCTGCCCCCTGCACCACCCCTAGCACTAGCAATAATATCGTTTCCTTCTGTTACTGGAGTAAAAGCAATCACGAACTCTGCATCAATAGTGACGTTGCCTCCATTGGCGTTATTAAAAGCTTGGGCTGAAATTTTACTATCTCCCTGGAGACTTAGGGTATTTTCTATTTGCAAATTGATATTACTGGGTCTTTGTGACTCCTGCCCTGATTGAGTTCGAGCAATTAATTGACTCCCATTATTCAGTTCCAAAGCACCAGCATTAATAAATAAATTTCCTCCATTACCTGTCCCCTCACTATCTACGGTAATTTGCCCGCCATTAAAAATGGAAACGGTTTGAGGTGTATTAATTTGTACATCTCCTCCACTCCCTGTAGAAATATCAGTCGTATTGGCAAATAAACCCGTCTCAGTCTCTAATTCTCGTTCGACTTCCAAAGGAGATCTAAATTCTTCTGGAGGAATCAGCGGATTTTCGCCATCAATGGTAATTTGCTGCTCGATATTTAAATTGATATCCCCTGCATCACCCGCACCGTTAGTCAGGGTGACGATTGTCCCTCCAGTAAGGATATCCAAATTAGCTGCGTTGACTTCAATTGTGCCTCCATCAGAAGCATTTTCTGTCAAGGCACTAATACCCGCTCCTCCTTTAATAGTAAGGCGATCGCTATTTAAAGTCATGTTTCCTGCTTGACCAATTGCATTACTGATTGAGCTAGTACTAATGCCCGAAAACCGATCTAAAGTAGTTATTCGGGAATTAATATTGATATTTCCCGCATCTCCTGAATTAGCAACATCAAGATTTTCTGCATCTCCAGTGGTACTTACAATTACGCTACCCGTACTCAAAGATAGGTTATCGGAGGTTATGTTAATATCCCCTGCATCTCCCGATCCTGCTGTTCCCTGACTGAGAATTAAGCCATAGGTATCGAGGTTAATGTCTCCCAAAGCATTGATGGTAATATCCCCTCCGTCTCCTTCTCCAACAGAATTGGCAAGTAATGAACTGCGATCGGGTTTTGTACCGTCGAGCAGAGATAAATCGGTAGTATTAATTAGAATATTTCCTGCATTACCCACTCCACTAGATTCGACTTGAGTCTGAATGGAACTGTCGTTATCTAAAGATACGGTAGTGGTATCAATATTAATATTTCCTGCATTCCCCGTTCCCCCTGTACTGGCAAGTATGCGAGAGCTTTGAGAGGGGTCAGAAACGTCATTGCTTAAAATTAAAGAATCTGTATTGATATCAATACTTCCCGCGTTTCCTTCTGCACCTGACAAGACTCTTGTTTGAAAAGTACTGCCTTCTAAAGTAATAGAATCACTGGCTTGAATATTAATACTACCTGCATTACCTTGACCAGAAAGATTGGTGGAGAAATCTGATTGTTCCTTTAAATCCAAAGTACTGACATTGATGATAATATCTCCCCCATCACCAGAACCCTTTACATCAGCTAGTAATTTAGAATTGTCTGTCAAAGAAAGAGAACCAGAATTGATTTGAATATCATTGGCATTACCTACCGCACCTTGGGATATTTCACTTTTGATTTCGGCTGTACCGCTTAAGGTAGTACTCTCGGTAATGTTTAAAGTGATATTGCCTGTATTTCCATTTCCCGCAGCAATAGTAGATAACCTGGAATTATCTGCTAAGGATAGATTCTTTGCCGTGATGAAAATATCTCCCGCATTACCAGAGCTAGTTTGACTTAAATTTAAATTATTTCTAATAATGCTCCCTGAATCTAGGGTTACGGTTTCTGTGGCGTTGATGGTGACATTTCCTGCTTGAGTTTCAGGAGTAGAACTATCAGAATTGATTCCCGCGCTGAATGTACTGTTGTTAGACAAATTTAAATTACGAGCATCAACAGTAATTTCCCCGCCACCGTCACCATTTACGTTGATTTGAGAATTATTAAAAGTAATGTCTGCCAAAGATACATTACTAAAATCCAGATCCAAATTTTCATTTAAGATAACCGTTCCTGCACTCAACACCGCACCTATATTGACCTTACTTCCCAAAGCATTAATCGTCCCACCATCAAAATTAATATTGCCACCAAACAAATTAATATTTTGTCCTGTGGTGGTTAAACTATTGCTTTGTACAGAAACCCCCCCAGGTTCGTCGCGAAAATTCAATCCAATCGGTGCATTAATCGTCAATACAGGTGCAGCAGTATCATTAGCACTAAACTCTATACCATCAGGAAATAAGATACTGTCAGCACTCCCACCATAAAAAGCCCCACCAATATCTAATCTTGCTCCATTGCCAAAGATAATTCCCGCAGGATTAATTAAAAATAAATTAGCATCATTAGCACGGATTAAACCATCAATATTGGAAACATTTCCCCCCGTAACGCGAGAAAAAATATTGTCAATATCTGCTGCATTATCAAAGAAAGCTTCATTGCCATTGGGAACAGAAAAACCATCAAAACTGTGAAATAAATTAGTTCCCGATCTATCCCCTTCATTTATGGTAGAAACATTACCGTTATTATCTACTGTGGTGGAAGTACTGCCATCGGGCGTAATCTGGGCAGTAGCACGAGAGGGTAATAAAAATAATATTCCTGCTGCAAGACAGATTTTGGAGATATTCATCGTATATGTTTTCTAATAGACACTCGTATCAAGTTGCTTTCTTATCTTAAAGCGTACACTTATCCTACAAGGCAGAGCTATTTTTAATTTAACGTTACTTTATTGAATGGGTTTGTATCCACGATTTAACATCGATCGCAAGCATATACTTTCAATATCAAATATTTCTGCTTCAGTTAATTCCTCTTTCCAACTGTCTACTTCCCCTCGACGAAAGAAATTAGGTCGGGTATCAAAGAAAGGGCTATGGGTGGGAACATCGGCTTTTTGATGGTCTAAATCTGTGGCTGATGCTTGGGGAATCAGGCTATCAAGCCGATCTTGGGAATAGTCCAGTTCTAGAAAATTAGTAATCTTTAGTAAGGTTGAATTGCGATCGCTTTTTAAATCTTCATAACGAATTTCTATCAAACGATCTTGTACTAGATCTTTAGCGCGATCGCTTTTTTCAATCCCCCGATGCCATTTTAAAGCTATGTCTAAATGATTTTGCTCTGCACCAATCCAGCCCCATTTCTCCTTTTTTAAAGCCAAATGAGAGGCTACTACCGCTCTAGGATCTCGAACAACATGAATAAAATAGGCTTGGGGATACAAACGATTAAGCAAGGTCACAAAATTGAGATTATCTGGCGTTTTTTCCAAGATAATCTCGGCATCGGGTTTAAAATCCCAAAACTTATGCAAAATGCGATCGCTAAAAACTTTGACCGCATCGTAAAATTCATCTTCGTTTAAAATGGCATTCAAACCATCAGGAGAAAGTTCTTTTTGTTCGTTGTCCCAAGACTTGATCAAATGTCTTAGGTAATTGTCCACCAAATGAGTTTCTCGCACAGTAGCAATTTCAGGCAAAAGCCCCAACATCCCCTGTAGCCAAGATGTTCCCGAACGGGGTAATGCCATTATAAAAACATTTTTCATCGATTATTGATTAATAAACACTTCATCACACCAGCTACCATGTAAACCATAGGGGACATGATGTTTTAGGTGAAGCAATGCTATTGGATCTCCTGCTAAATTTTCCCCGTCTAAAATTGCCAAGGTAGAACGATGTTTCGTACCGTCATAAACCAATGTTAGAACCCAGCCAGCATCTTCTTGTTCGCTATTAGGCTTGGGAACAAAAATAGGTTCGCTAACAAAGCCACCAGGGGCAAAAGAATACATTTGACTGTCCTTCGTTTTAACATCTAATTTCAAGATTGCCTGTAGTGGCGCATTTTTTTCTGTATCGTTTGGTGCAGCACCGATATATAAGTAACGATAATCTCTGCCTACTTTACTGGGGTTATGGGTGGGAAATTCACAACAGCGACTTTCCAACATTTCTCTTTGTACAGTGCCATCTTCAAGATCTAAGGTAA
The DNA here is from genome assembly GCA_963799375.1 of uncultured cyanobacterium. Classification (GTDB taxonomy): domain Bacteria; phylum Cyanobacteriota; class Cyanobacteriia; order Cyanobacteriales; family Xenococcaceae; genus Waterburya. The sequence continues at coordinate 62,495 of CAWCWY010000001.1, read as the reverse complement.
ATCGCCACAATTGACCAGGATCTAAGCGATCAAAGTCAACTTCTTTGTAGTCGGAGTTGGGCTGTACTTGGGGTAAAGTTTGATAGGTAATAGAATCAACGCAGACTTGATTATCTTGCTCGAAAGCGTTAGCGTGGTGGAAGACAAAGCCAGACTCGACGCTAAAGGTTTTAACTTCTGTGTTGTTGGGATCGCGAGGAATCAAAATTACAGTAGTTGGCTTTTCTGGCTGAAACTCTACGCACTCCCCCGCGCCTTTCATGCCGAATAAGAAAGGTAGAGGATTAAAATTAACTGGATTTTGGAAAAAGATGGCGTAGTTGGGAGTAATTATAAAATCGTGGATAAAAGAAAAACCAGGAACACTGTGGGAATGACGACGTAGTAGTTTCCCATCAGGAGCAAATTCAAATAGAGTAATCTTGCTCGAAAGCCCAGGATCGACTCGGAAATTAACCATACAGGGTGCGCCATCATCGAAATTGCAGCTTGGATCTATCCAAGGATGGGCAGCAAAGGCATCTCCAGGCTCTAAAACACCGTCAAGGTAGTCTATGCCTAAAGTTTCTAAAGTAGCTGGATCTAGACGATGAGGTTCGGCTGCTTCCCAAAGGGCAAGGAGTTTGCCACCCCAGTAAATTACTCCCGTGTTGGCAATGTTTTTTAGCTTGAGATCGAAAAGATTACTGAAAAATCCCCCAGGCTTTTGCGTACCAAATACACCTCTATAAAGAATTTTGCCTGCTTCCTGCTCTTTAAGATAAGCTTCTGTCTTCACAAAGCGGTTGCGATAGTGTGCCTTGCCATCTTGAAAAGAAAAGGCACTAATCATACCGTCGCCATCAAAAGGATGATGAATCGCAGAATCACCAATATCTAACAAACCAGGACCATTACGGAACAGAGTACCAGACAATTCGGTAGGGATTTTCCCTTCTATTTCCGTAATTTCATAATCGTATTCGTTGGGTTGAGAATCATAACCTTTCTTCCACTCTTCGATGTTGTAAGTTTGGTTACTGGCTGGTTGATTGATGGTGTTGGTCATTTTCTATGGTTGGCTTGTTTGAAATCGATCGTCTATATCTTAAAGTTAGTCTGAATTTCAGAGAATATCAAGATTTGTTAAGCAGTTTGACAGATATCTATCCCCTGACTATCGATTTTGGAAGAACAATTAATCCATCTTTGAAATCAAAAATAGCTGAACAAGAAATAAACAAAAGGCGCGATCGCGATCGCTGGTAAAAATGAACCAACACGAATTTTTACTAGCTCTAATAAATTACAGCCGATTGCCATAATCATCAAGCCCCCAACTCCAGTAACAATAAGCAAATAAGGGCTATTTTCGGCATCGGGAACAGCATTGGCTACTAAACCAACCATCAAAGATAATCCACCTTGATAGATGAGAATAACTAATGCCGAAAAGCCCACACCTACACCATAGATATTTGCCAAAGCAATAGAAATCACTCCATCCATAGTTGACTTGATGGTTAATAAAGTGTCGTCTCCACTCAAGCCATTGTTGAAGCTACCGATTAATGCCATTGGACCAACGCAAAACAACAAACTACTGGCAACAAAGCCTTCGGTAAATCTACCTTTTCCTTTAAATTTCTTTTTTAACCAGTCTCCTAATATGGCTAATCTTTCCTCAATTTGTAGCCACTCTCCTGTGACTCCTCCAACTACCATTGCTAAAAGTCCTAAAACAGCCCCATCTATGCCATTTATTGATACTTGTCCCATGCTGTTAGCCATGCTCAAGCCAATCCAAATGGTAAGTAAACCGACTCCTTGGGTAATAATGATTTGTATCTTGGCTGATAGACGATCTTTGAAGAGTAAACCCATACTCGTACCAACAAAGACAGCAAAAATGTTGATCCAAGTACCGCTTGTTTTTGTCCAGAAGTCTAAGTTCAAAATAATTATGTGTATGAGGGTGAATTAAAAATTAGAGCGATCTGGTTTTCAGCTATAAGCTCAGTAAATGGCTGTAATTAAATATAAGATATAAATAATGATTTTTTGTAAACGTCCTTTACTAATCGGTAATCTACAACCTGTAATTAACCTGCTAGATTGATTGTTGTAAGTTTTATTAGCAAAAAATTGTGAGCGATAACTTCGTTAGGCTTTGCCAACGCATATTCAATTCTCCCTTCAGATATTTATCAAGTTTTTTTTTAGTTTGTCTTCTTTTCTCTTTAGTTGGCTGCAATCCACCTCAAAGAGTATCTGCTGAAGAAAGAATGTTTCGCAATTTGTCCTTGGAATTTCTCGATCGATATGAAATTCCTAAAGAACAATTTCAAGATACGATTATTGGAGGATTATCGGCGATCGCCTATAATCGTCAGGAGGATAAATTCTATGTTTTGTCTGACGACAGAGGAAAACGCTCTCCTGCACGCTTTTATACTTTTGACTTGGAAGTAGAGCAACAAAACGATCGCATCAAGATCGAGAGTTTTCAACCAGAAAAAGTAACTTTCATCAAGGACGAAGAAGGTAATGACTATCCTGTAGAGAAAATAGATCCTGAAGGAATAGCCCTTTCTCCTAGAAATACGATTTTTATTTCTAGTGAAGGTAACACTACCAAAAATATTAAGCCTTTCATTAGCGAATTTGAATTAGAAACAGGTAAAAAAATCTCTGATGTGCGTTTACCTCAACGCTTTTTAAGTAGTGAAGATCCAGATCGACCTCAAGGAGTACGAGAAAATTTAGCCTTTGAATCATTGACGATCAATCGTGTCGGTTTACCAGAAGATCCATTTAGACTGTTTACAGCGACAGAATCATCCCTAATCCAAGATGTACCCCCCGATCCACAAGAGCGATCGCGAATTCGCTTTTTACACTATGTAATTAATCCCATAGGTTCACCAGTATTGGTTGCAGAACATTTATATCTCCTTGAACCCGCACCGATAGAAGTCATTTCTAATGGATTGACTGAACTATTAGCCCTACAGACTGAAGGCTATTTTCTCAGCCTAGAAAGAACTTTTGGCTTTGCTGGTGCAGGAGCAAAAATATTTCAGGTGGTGATTGGGAATGCCACGGATACTAGCAATATTAATAGTCTTAAAGGAGATTTAGGTCAACTGCGTACTCTTAAAAAACGGCTTTTACTAGATTTACAAGATTTAAATATTTATCTCGATAATCTGGAAGGAATGAGTATAGGTCCTCGTTTACCAGATGGTAGTCGCAGTTTGCTATTGATTAGCGATGATAATTTTAATGATGAACAAACAAGCCAGTTGCTATTGTTTCGTTTAGCAGAAAATTAGGCTGTTCGTATTTTCTATAATGTTTTTTTGAAGTAATACGGCGGTTTGCATTTCAATCTGAGACAACATAGAATAATGTCCACAGATGAACGCAGATAAACACGGATAAATGGATCTGCTTGTCCATAAGTTATATTGCTTAATGTATCAATTAGTTGTGCAAAAGGCAATAAGCGCGATCGCTTTTTTCCGAAGTATCAATATCGTTCATTAAGCAGAATCAACTAAAAAATCATAGTGGGGAATTTTTTGCTTTGAGAAGTATAAATTTAACTACTAGTTCTGCTTCTCTGATTCTATTAGGTTTTCCAAGAATTCTTCTAGGCTATCTAGCTGGCAAGCGTCGGCAAACTGACGAATTTTGCTAGCAAAGTGAATATACTCAGAATCAATTTCTTCTAGCAAATTTATCTGCTGACTCAGTTTTTTTATTAGACCCAAACTTGCCAATTCAAAAAGCTCAATTAGATTCTCTTGAGGCGGAATGACAAAATCTGTTTCAGCGATCGCATTCGACCGAGGCTCTTCATTTAAAGTCTGCCATTCTAGAGGCAAGTGTTTTTCCAATAGCTCCAATAATTTGTCTAGATCTATCGGTTTGGCTAAAAAGCCATCGTACTCGATCTTAGATGAATCTTGAATCAATTGAACATTAGCTGAAACCATCAACACAACCGTGTCCTGTAGCTCAGTATCTTTCCTAATTGCTTCGACCGTTTCTCTGCCATCCATTACAGGCATTACTAGATCTAGTAAAATAACATCTGGCTGAAACTCTCTGGCGATCGCAATTGCTTCTCGACCATTAATCGCTTGTTCTAAAGTAAAGCCTAAATTTTGGAGGTATTTCAATAGCAAAAATCGATTTTCTTTATTGTCATCTACCACCAAAACTTTGTAGGGAGTAGTTAAAACACGAGTGGTTAAGTCGTCATACTTAGCTTCTAAAAATAAACCGTGATTCGATACTTCTTGGAAGTCGAGGTCAAACCAAAAGCAACTTCCTTTTCCTACTTGACTGGTTAAATATAGCTGGCTATCCATCAGACTGAGAATATCCTGGCATATCGGCAGTCCCAAGCCTGTACCTTCTGCATCATGGTTATTTTGGTCTAGCTGTTCAAAAGGAGTGAAGATTGTCTCATGTTTATCTTCAGGAATGCCTTTACCCGTATCTTCTACCTGGAAGCGAACTGTCTTAATATTGCGATTGGGATCTGATGTCAGACAACTTACAGAGAGAGAAACCGTACCTGTAGAAGTAAACTTGACCGCATTACTCAATAAATTAAACAATACCTGTCGTAACTTGGTTTCGTCGGTATTGACTACAGAAAAAACATCGTCTGAAATTTGAGTCGCAAATTTCAAGCTTTTCTCTTGAGTGCGGATTTGAAAAATGTTAGTAATATCCTGTAAAAAGATAGCTAAATTCAAGTCGCGATAATTTATTTCTAGCTTATTAGCGTTTAATTTCGACAAGTCTAAGACATCGTTAATCAGAGTTAGTAAGTGTTGTCCCGATTGATTGATCAGATCGATAAACTTCAACTGTTCTGGCACTAGGCGAGAATCCTTGGTAAGTATATGGCTAAAGCCAATTACGCTGTTTAGAGGGGTGCGAAGTTCGTGACTCATGTGGGCAATAAAAGTATCTTTAGCTTGACTAGCCTGCAAGAGAGCAATTTCATTTTGTTTGCGATCGCTAATATCTTCGATCACGGCAATAAAATAGTCTGGATTATCTCCTTCAGCTTCTACCATACAAAAGGTTAGATTTGCCCAGACAGCCGAGCCATCAGCATGAATATAGCGTTTTTCATAGGTGCAGCTGTCTGCTTCTTTTGCAATGATTTGTGTTATATATTTTTCATCTAAAGCCAAGTCTTCAGGATAGGTAATTGTTTGAAGATTCATTTTCAGAAGTTCTTGGTTGCTATAGCCCAGAATTTTACACAGCTGGGAATTGACCTTGAGGAATTTTCCTTCTAAGGAAACATGAGCAATACCCACTGTTGCCTGTTCAAAGGTTTTACGAAACTCTGCTTCGCTTTGCTTGAGAGCGATTTCATTTTGAAATGCAGCGATTGAATTGCCGATATCCCGTGCCATGAGTTCGATGATTTCTCCCTCATAAGACTCAAAATCATTACCGCGAGGAGGAACAGAGGAAAAGTTTAATGTTCCGTATAAAGTGCCGTTGACAAAAATTGGCGTACCAATAAAGGACTTTAGATCGAACTGACGATACACGGGATGATTTTGCATTTGGACCACCTGCCTCACGTCGGCATAGGCAACAGTTGTTTGTTCTTCTATTACTTCAGCACAGTAAGTATTCTGACATTCAATTTCCATTCCCACAGGCATATCTAAAGGAGACTGCACTGCTAAAATTTTATAGATGCCTTTACTTACCTGACTAACAATTCCCGTAGATAGATCGAACATTTCACATCCAGTTTTGAGATACTCATTGTATAAATCTGCTAGAGTCTCGTAATCGCTAATTGCTAAATGATGTAGTTGTTTGAGGCGATCGCTAAAGTTAGCCAGAGCTTCAGTTCTTTCTGCGACTCGCTGTTCGAGTTCTTGATTGGTTTGCTGTAATTCTTCTCTAGCCTGTTTGAGTTCTGTGATCTCTCTACCTTCAGCGATAATTTGCACTACCTTGCCTGTCTCGTCTGTGACGGGATTAAGGGAAAAATCAATAGTGGCAACGCGATCTTCTGCCCCTAAGACATCTACTTCATAGCGAACAAATTTTCCTTGAGCAGCACCTTCGGCGATCGCCTTTTTTAGCCGTGCTTGAGTAGCTTTAGAAATTGTCCACCATTTCGCCTCCCAGAATGGACGATTTAAAACATCTTCGGGATTTAAGCCTCCAAAAGCTAAAGCAGTTCGATTTGCCTCTAGCAAAATTCCTGCTGGATTTAGGACTTCAACAAATTGAAACGTAGAATTGAACACAGCCTGAAAACTTAGCTCTCGCTCTTTTAAAGCCTGTTGAGCCAATTTTTGGGCAGTTATATCGCTAATGACAAAATCTTTTCTAACTGGAGTACGGCGATCGTCGTAGATAATTTTGCTGCGATCGCGAAGCCAACGTACCGAGCGATCGCGAAGCAAAATACGATACTCAATATCGAGCTTTTCTTGCTGTTTAATCAATCGATGTGCCTCTTGCACCATCTCTTTATCTTCAGGGTGAATCACTTCAAACCAAAGATCGGGATCGGTATAAAATTCTTGCTTGCTTCTGCCATAAATTGCTTCAAATGCCGTGTTGAGATAGCCCAATTTTTTTTCTGGCAGATCGAATGACCACACAGCATCTTCTAGAGAGCTAAAAATATTTTCAACTCGTTCTTGGGTAATTAACAACTGTTCTTGGTTAACTCTTAATTGCTCTTCTGTGCGTTTACGGGCGATTATTTCCCTTTCTAAATTATTTTGGACTCGCTTTATTTCATCTATTTTGACAAAACCAATGACCAACCCTTCATCTTCCTTACTATCAGTTTGATAAGGATTAATCTGCATCAAAAAGAAATTTTCTGATTCTTTCGCTTTAACTTCTAACTCGATGTGCTGCCTAGTTTCCAATACTTCGTGCAGCAAATCGAATAAATTGGGACATTCAAACTTCCAGTACAGATCTCTGAGAGGACGGTTTAAATCTGCATCCAACAAAGAAACTGCTGCTACTGCTGCGGGAGTAAACTTGCGAATTTTCAATTGCTCATCTAGAAAAATAACGCCAATTTCCGTACTTTTAAGTAAATTATCAACATCATTGTTGAGTTGAATCAGTTCTCTAATTTTGGACTGATATTCAATGTTGACTGTATGTAACTCTTCATTAACAGAGTGAAGTTCCTCGTTGGTACTTTGAAGTTCTTCATTAGAAGCAGTCAACTCTTCATTAGAAGCCTGTTGTTCTTCGTTGGTAGTTTCCAATTCCTCGACGAATGCCTGAAGATTTTCTTTCGTTAGCTGTAGCTCACTTTCCAAATCTACAATACGTTCGGAAGCATCGCTACTAAGTTTAGAAGTTTCTGTTTGAGAAACTTCTTTAGGTGTAACAGCTTTTTCTTGCTTAATTTTGACCAAAAAGAAATTACCATGTGTGCGTTGCGCAGCTATGATCCTAGTCTTATCGCTTTGTGCCGGAATTACTTTCAGGCTGACATCGATTGTTTCGCCTTGATAATCTAGCTTGATTCCTTGATATGAAACCGCTTTTCCTAACTGTTTGGCTCGATGTAAAGCAGTATTAAGGGGTATTTGTAGGGGCAAGACCACCATCTTAGTTACTTCAGTGGTTATTTTGCCACTAATGGTTCTTAAGATCTTGTTAGAATCTCCGCTGACGTGGAGTAAATGATTCTCTTTACTAATTAACAGAATTACAGAGTTTGATTCATCAGATAATCGCTCTAAACATTGTTCTAAGATTGACTCAACCTGAACTTTTTGAGGCTGGTTATAGTTCAACAACGAACCTCTACCAGGTTTGGATGTGGATGTGGACGGCAGGGGTAGTCTGACATCTCTTCGCTTTTGAAAAAATCGCCATTTTTTATCTAAGGATGCAAATTCTGACTCAAATTCTCCCAGCATTTCGGCTTTGCCTAAAAATAAAACTCCCTTAGAAACTAAAGAAAAATGTAGATTACGCAAAACCTGATACTGCAAGTCAGATTGCATATAAATCAAGACATTACGGCAGGTAATGAGGTTGATTCGGGTAAAGCCAGCATCTTTCGTTAAATCGTGGGGTGAAAAAATTAGCATTTCTCTAATCTTTCGTACGATCTGGAAAGAATTATCTTTAGCTACAAAATACTTTTGCAGACGCTCATCACCAACATCTCTAGCAATGGAAAGAGGATAAACTCCTTGGGATGCTTTGTCTAATGCCACTCGATCTATATCCGTCGCAAAAATTTTAACCCTAATATTCTTGTTCGAATCTTGAAGGGCTTCATGAACTAAAATAGCTAAGGAATATGCCTCTTCACCTGTAGAGCAGGCTGTAATCCAAAATCTCAACTCTGTCTCGACCTTACTTTGTTGGATCATCAAAGGCAGAATGTTGTTTTCTAGATTCTGCCAAGCCCGATAGTCGCGAAAAAAATGAGTAACGTTGATCAGTAAGTCCGAACAGAGAGCTTGTCTTTCCTCTGGGGAACTTTTGAGCAAGCTAATGTATTTAGCAATACTTGCAGAATGGTGAATCAAGTAACGACGATGAATCCTGCGAGAAATAGTACTAGATTTATATTGAGAGAAATCAAACCCCTCTTCTGACAACAGCAGCTTGGCGATTTGACTGAGATCGTCATTATTGATTAAGTTGTTGGTGCTAGATTCGGCTTCAAAAGAATTAACCGAAGCAACAATACACTGATAAATTAGTCGAGATAATTCTCTGGGTGGTAAGACTCGATTGACTATCCCCGTATCGATCGCACTTACTGGCATTCCGTCAAATTCTGCCGTGTCGGGATCTTGAACTAAAGTCACTCCCCCCGCTTCATTAATGGCTTTTAATCCGCGAGTTCCGTCGCTGCCAGTACCAGATAAGATAACTCCAATCGATCTTTCTCCATAGTTTTTGGCTAAAGAGGTAAAAAATAAATCGATCGGGAAATTGGGTTTGTGCTTTTTATTCTTATCTTTTTGACGGTTCTCTAAGCGGAGTATATTTTGCTCCAAAGTTAGATTTTGTCCTGGGGGAATTAAGTATACAGAATTAGCCTTTAGCTCCATACCTTCGGTAACTCGGTGAATAGACATGGAGGTTCGTCGTTCCAGCAATCCTTTCATCAAGCTTTTAAAGTCTGGGGAAAGGTGTTGAATTACGACAAATGCAGCACCACTAGCGGTAGAGAGATTGCTAAACAATTCTTCTAAAGCACTCAATCCTCCCGCCGATGCGCCGATGCCAACTACGTAAAAATCGTTATTTATTGTTGTAGAGTCTAAAGGATTTTCTTGAGAATCGGACATGATGTGAGGGGGAAATCTGAGTATCTAGACTCTAAGTTAATTCATTTAGCTTATTTTGACCTGGTAAAAAATCCTTAATTGTTAACCAGTCGCTCGATCGCCTCAATCAAAACTGCGTAATCTCTAATTGGTTTAGCAAAAAAATCATCAGCCTGAGACTCAACCATCAGTGCTTTATGCTCGTTTGCCATTGCATATGCTGTCAGAATGATTATGGCAATATTAGCAGTATCTATATCTGTTTTTAATAACCTAGATAAATCTGTACCACTAACTTTTTCACCCTTCCAAAATGCTTCGGGTAAATTGACATCCATCAAGATTATGTCTACTTCCCCTGCTCTGGATAGTTCAAAGATAACTTGAGGCTCATCGGTTACTCGAACTTGATGTCCGCTCAAACGTTCGAGCAGTTTAGCCGTACTTTTGGCTAAAAATCAGTCATCTTCCACTAACAAAATTCTTAGGCTTTTCATTGTTATCAGTCATCACCTCTCTACATTAGGCAGGGTAATTGTAACCTGAGTTCCGCGATCGCGTCCTTCACTGGTGAGTGAAATCTCTCCTCCCATAAGCTCTACTAACTCTTGACAAATGGTCAGTCCCAAACCAGTCCCACCATAGCGACGACGAGTCGAAACATCTTCCTGAACAAAAGCATCGAAGATTGTCGCCTGTCTATCTATCTCAATACCAATCCCCGTATCAGATACGGAAATATTAATCTTGTTTTCTGAAGAAACAACAGCCCGAAGCTGTATTGTTCCCTGTCGGGTAAACTTGAAGGCATTATTCAAAAGATTGGTCAAAACCTGCTTGAGTTTCAACGGATCTGCATAAATATTAGTCACCTGACACTCTACGATCAGTTCGATGTTCTGTTTAATCGTGTCTGGTTTAAACAGATTACATAGTTCGATAAATAGTGGTTTCAAGTCTACTGCTAATAGTTCTACTTCCATTTTTCCCGCTTCAATTTTGGCTATATCTAGCAAATCATCAACAATATCACGGAGATTTTCAGCCGAAAGGTGAGCTGTGGCAATATATTCAATTAATTCTTCTTCATTATCATAAAAGCCTTCTTTTAGAAGTTTGAGATAGTTGAGAATTTGAGCTAGGGGAGTGCGTAATTCATGGCTAGAGGTAGAAAGAAACGTTGACTTAAGCTGACTGGCTTTTTCTGCCTCTTCACGAGCATTATCTAGCTCTTGATTTCGCATTTCTACCAGCACTCGTTGCTTTCTTTCCTGACGATAAAGTCTATCCTGCACAATTGCCATGCCCAAATTGTCACTCAAAGATTGAATCAATTCTTGTTCGTGAGCTTTCCAAGGTTTAGCCTGTCCTTGTTTGAGTTCTTTCCACTCCTCAAAAGATTGACGAGGACGCGATTGTCGTTCGTCGGTAGAGGAATGCCCCGCCCAGAGTTTTTCTATATCTATTTCTTGACGGAAGATAGCTAAATTGCCCAAACTTTCTTGTTTATAACGTAAGGGCATCAAAAGCAGGCTGCGAAGTTTATTTTTTCTCAAGGCTGGTAATAAATTTTCAATTGATTTTTCGGACTCGATATTATCGATCGCCTTCGCATTTTTAGTGGCTGGAACTAAATTTTGTAGTTGCGACCAATCTCTGGTTGATAGCTTTGGCAGAGAACCATATTGATAACAATTGAGTTTAGTTTGCTCTGCATTGTTCATATATAACAAACCTCCCGTACCATCGATTGCAGAAACTATTTTTGCCAGTACCTCTGGTAATATTTTTTCATTCTCTAGAGGAGAATGAAGTAGATTGGAAATCTGATTAATTAAAGTTTCTCTTTGTGCCTTCTGCTGTACTGTGTGAAACAAACCAGCCTGAGCGATCGCCATTTCTATTTGTTCGGCGACAATCTGAATTATTTGTAAACTACGGTTAGAGACAACTTTGGCACGGCGATGGTGGGCAATTAGTAAACCCCAAAGTTTGGCTTTATTTACCAAAGGGATTACCATACTATACTAGACTGAATCCCCATCAGGGTTAGATATTCCACATGGCAAGGATCTACAGGGCGTTGTAAAAGATTATTGAGAGATTCGTCATGCACCTCTTCTACCGTCAATTCTTCCGTTGCAGTAGAAGGTAAACGATCTGGTTGAGAAAGACTGATTTGCTGTTGAGCTAAATTGATAATAGAACGAATTCTAGCCTTGAGAAATAATTCTCTTGCTTGAGGTGGAATGTCTCCTGCTGGAAAATTTAGTCCTTTAAGAGAGGGTAGACGTTCTCCTGCTAAAGATTCAGCAATTACCTGACCATTGCCATCATCATCGAATTTGTAAATTTTAACTCGATCTGTTTGGAGAAAAGCCCTTACCTCTGTCACTGCTGTATCCAAAATTGTTTGCAGTTCTAAGGATTGTCTAATTTTAGTAGTAATTCGATTGAGCAGCTCGACTTGATTCACGATATATGAAGAGATATATTTTTTAATCGATCGATTGTAGCCACTCTAACCTAAGATCGGGCAGACTATTTATTGGTTTATCCACTGCCTGTTTTTGTCTTTTCTTTAAATCGCATTTCTTACATAAAGATGAACTACGGAGAGGGGGGGATTCGAACCCCCGTGAAGTTTGACCCTCAAATAGTTTTCGAGACTACCGCATTCAACCGCTCTGCCACCTCTCCAGATAAGCATTGTTTAGTCTACAAAGACATTTTACTGAGATTTGGTCGAGAATGGGCAAGGAAATGTTAAAAAATACTGTTAAAAGATGGTGTGTTTCGCTCTGATTTCAATCCACTATAGGGTTTCCAGGTTAATGTACCTTTTTGCTTGAGGTGATAAAAATTGGATTTTAGGGTATTGGTATTTTGCCGAGTAACTTTTAGAGGAGAAGATGAGACTATGTTTTTAGGGTTTAGCTGCAACCAGTTTGGTGGCAATGATGAACTGACTATAGTAAGAGGTTTTTCTGGTTGAATATATTGTTGAATTTGAGCATAATTTGATTTTGTTTTGCCCAAGATCAACCAAGTTTCTGTGAAAGTTACTAGTTTCAATACAGATAATTGGCGATCGCTATATATTTTGAAAGAATTAGTTTCTATTAATGAGTCTAAGTTTTGCGGGTTATCAACGTTATATGGTGATGGAGCAATAATGTTTTTGATGGATATGCGATCGCTATTTGTTATGTCTGATTCAAATTGTTGCTCTAAATCGATGTAGTAATCTAAATGATTGATACCCTGTTGAGTCAGAAAAGGTAAAACTGTATATTGGAAAGTTTTTGCTTTTCCACTGTTAACTAAAACTACCTTTCCCCGATCTTGAATTACGACTACTGGCTCTGGTTGAACGGGTAAAATGGTAATCTGGGTTAGATTAAAATGCTGATATGCGATGGGAACAATAATTAAAGTCAAAGCAAATAATAATACCTGTCGCCAATGTTTACGCCATTTTTGATTTAACCAAACTAGAAGTAATAATCCATAAATGGCTAGCAATACCTCAAGGGAAATTTGCCCGATCGCCCAAGAACTTCCTGGTAAACTAGTAAAGAAATCGATCGCCCTGATTAGTAACAATGTTGGATAGAGCAGCAACCAAGCGATCGCACTACCCCCCAAAGGAAAGATTAAAGCTGCGATCGCACTGACCATTCCCCCTAAGCTAATTGCCATAATTAAAGGGGTACAAAGGATATTAACTATAATGCTGTAGGTTGCGACTATATTAAATTCATAACAAAGTAAGGGTAGTACCCAGATCGACGCAGCCAAGGGTACAGCCACTAAAGTAGCAATTGTTGGTGGTAGCCAGTCTAATGCACCCTGTAACTCTGGCATCGTCACGATTAAGCCAAAGGTAGCCAAAAAACTGAGTTGAAAACCTAAATCGCCAATTAATAAGGGATTAAATAGTAAAATGAGCGTCGCTGCTAATAAAAGAGAGCCTAAAGGCTTTACTCTTGTTTCTAATGCCATAGCAATTAGTACTGCCGATCCCATCAAACAAGCTCGCAACACAGAAGCCTGAATACCAGTCAAACCTAGATAAACGATTAAGGTGCATATTCCCATAATCAATCGTGGTTTGGCTGCAAAACGATTAGTTAGCTTTAGAATTAATCCCAATAACAAAGATACGTGAAAGCCAGAAGCAGCGAGGACATGAGCTAATCCAGCTTCAATAAAGCGATCGCGAATATCGACTGGTAAATCTACCGCCTTACGTCCCAAAACCATCGAGCTAACCAATTGTCCCACAGGACTTCCCAAACCCCGTAAATGACTTCTGACAATACGTCTGCGTAGCTTCCACCATCCCCAAGTCGGCTCAGAATTATAGTCGGAAATAACTTCTAACCCCTGCATACCTGCAAATATGCCTTGACGAGCAAGATAAGATTTAAAATCAAAACTATTGGCAGTTACCGCACCTTGAGGTATATATAAAATACCTTTAAGCTCGATCTCTTCTCCCAAGTTAATTCCCGTACCTTGCAAAAGCGGAATACTGACATAAAGCTTTCCTGATACTCGCTCTTGATGATTGATTTCCTCTGCTTCTAGCCAGAATTTAAGCTTATAACTGGAGTTCAATCTCGGCTCTGTGACAACTTTTCCTCTTATCGTATCAATTGAGGTTTCCGTTGTCCTAACCTGATAACTAATATCGTTGATGCTTGGTTGAGGAATACGCAACTGAAAATAAAAAATAGCTAAGATTGCAACTATCGCTGCACTCCACCAAACCTTAGTCGGTATTCTTAGTTTTTTACCAGCAATTGCAGCAACTAAAGCCAACCCGCTTAATCCTGCAACTAAAATGCATAGCTGTTGGGTAGTAAAGCCTGAGCTTGTAACAGTAAAATTAGTGAATAGTAAGCCAACAATATACGCCAAACAAAGAATTATCCAACTGTTGCGAGTCATATCATTGCAGGAGTCTATTTACTGCATCCCAGTAAAACATATACCTTTGATTTCCGCATCTTGACTAGTAAGAAAAGTAGAAAGTTTGTCTGGTAAATAAAGGCAATGCACAAAAATCTTTGGTTGCGATCTGAATGTTGGCTATTTTTACAAAACTTAATACAATGTATAAGAAGTGATAAGTAAATGTGCCTAAAAAATGGAAATTCAAATCCCTTGGTTGACAGCCACCATTGTTTTGCCCCTGATAGCCTCGATCGCAATTCCTTTTATTCCTGATAAAAATGGTAAAACAGTTCGTCTGTATGCTCTATGTGTTGGATTAGCAAATCTAACTTTAATGGTTTACGGATTTTGGACAAATTACAGTCTAGATAATACAGAATTTCAACTCCAAGAAACATATTCTTGGATTCCCCAACTGGGGCTAAATTGGTCAGTAAGTGTTGACGGACTATCTATGCCGTTAATTCTGTTATCTGGCTTTGTTACTACCTTAGCAATTTTAGCTTCGTGGAAAGTTGACCATAAACCAAAGCTTTATTATTTTCTAATTTTAGTTTTATATAGTGCGCAAATCGGTGTATTTGCTGCACAAGACTTATTACTATTCTTCCTGATGTGGGAAATCGAGCTAGTACCCGTATACCTTTTGATTTCTATCTGGGGTGGCAAAAAACGTCTTTATGCTGCGACTAAGTTTATTCTCTATACGGCATTAGCCTCAATCTTTATTCTGGTTGCAGGTTTAGGTTTGGCTTTTTATGGTGACAACATAACTTTCAACATCGCCGAGCTAGGATTAAAAGACTACCCTCAATCTTTAGAGTTGTTGGCATATGTCGGATTCTTAATTGCTTTCGGTGTTAAACTACCCATCTTCCCCCTACATACCTGGCTACCCGATGCACATAGTCAGGCTTCTGCACCCGTTTCGATGATTTTAGCTGGCGTACTTTTAAAAATGGGTGGATATGGTTTGATTCGCTTTAATGTTGAGATTTTGCCCCATGCACATATTAAATTTGCGCCTTTGTTAGTAATTTTGGGTGTAATTAATATTGTTTACGGTGCATTTACTGCATTTGCTCAAACCAACCTCAAGCGTCGTCTTGCTTCCTCTTCAATATCCCACATGGGTTTTATTTTAATTGGCATTGCTTCCTTTACCGATTTAGGTCTAAATGGAGCGATGCTACAAATGTTGTCTCACGGTTTGATTGCTGCTGCATTGTTTTTCCTTTCTGGTGCAACCTACGATCGCACTCATACCCTTATGATGGATGAAATGGGTGGAATGGCAAAGACAATGCCCAAAACATTCGCCATGTTTACTACAGGTGCAATGGCTTCTTTAGCTTTACCTGGAATGAGTGGTTTTGTTGGGGAGTTAACCATCTTTTTGGGAATTGCTACTAGCGACGTATACAGTACAGCCTTCAAAGTTGGCATCGTCTTTTTAACTGCGGTTGGTTTAATTCTGACTCCTATTTATCTACTTTCGATGTTGCGTGAAGTATTTTATGGAGAAAGTAAGACAGAATTTAAAATGGATCTTTTTCAAGCAGATGCTCAACCTCGCGAAGTATTTATTGCTACCTGTCTATTAATTCCCGTAATTGGTATTGGTTTGTACCCCAAAATAGCTACTGCTAGTTACGATCTAAAAACCACGGAAATTGCTTCTAAAACTCGTTCTGCCTTACCTGTCATAGTACAGCACCAAACTAATAACAACTATGGTTTTATTTCTACTCTTTCGTTAAATCAAAAGGTTGTTTTAACTGCACCTCTGCTTCCTTAAACTACGAATAATGGTGGAGAAATAGTTTCTTAATCGGCAAATCATTTACAACTTATAATCTTCTTTGAAAGTCCTGCATTACACATGATTGAATGCAGGACTTTTTGATGTTTAAAGAATTTATTTTACAAACATTTACATTTTTTACTAAAGTTTAAGTCAATTCACCTACAGCCAAAACATAACTCCAGCAGTGCTTTGAGCCATCGAATATTTTGATTAATTAAAAACAAGGTAATTTGGATTACATTTTCAGAGTTTATACCTAAAAACAATTTTAATTTTTTGGGAATACTAATTTCAGTATTTTATTCAAACTATTTTTAATACTAGGTGTAAGTGATAATGACTAAGGCATCGAAGTTATGGTCTAAGAGAAGTAAAAAAGTATTTTCGCGATCGTTACAAAACAAAACCTCCACAACAGATGTCGCCTCTGATAAATTTAATCTTTTAATTATTACTCAATTTTTTCCGCCAGATTACGCTGCAACAGGTCAACTCATTCAGGAATTGGCTAACAACTTGGGGGAAAATAACATCCAGGTTAATGTTTTTACGGGACAACCAGGATATGCTTTTCAACAAGGACAAGCACCCAATAAAGAAGTAGGAAAAAACCTCACTGTACGACGTTCTAGGACTGTAAAAATAGGCTCTACCAGAATTAGAGCTAAAGCTTTAAGCGGAATTATATTTACTCTTAGAGCTACTTTGACTCTTTTTAAAAATGGGCGCAAAAATAATGTGGCTTTACTGACTACTGCGCCTCCTTTTTTATCCATCGCTGGTTATGTTGCAAACTTGTTTTTAGGCTTGGAATATATCTGTTTGATTTACGATTTGTATCCCGATGCGGTAGTAGAACTAGGTGTAACTTCTGAAGATAGTTTTATAACTAAATTGTGGAATAAGATTAATGCTCTTGTCTGGCAAAGAAGTAAAAAACTCGTAGTTCTTAGTGAAACTATGAAACGAAGAATTACCGATCGACATCCTCAAGTTGCGGACAAAATTTCGGTGATTCATAATTGGGCAGATGAAGAATGGATCAAACCAATTCAAAAGCAAGAAAATTGGTTTGCCCGCGAGCATGGTATTGACCGCAAGTTTACTGTTTTATACTCTGGTAACATGGGTCGTTGCCATGATGTAGACACCATCTTAGGCACGATCGAACTGCTACAAAATGAGCCAGTGCAGTTTGTCTTTATTGGTGCGGGAACAAAACACGAAATATGTCGCCAAACGGTAAAAGAACTCAAGCTTAACAACTGTACCTTCTTACCCTATCAAGATAAAACTAATTTACCCTACTCCCTAACAGCCTGTGACCTAGCTTTAGTATCGATCGCACCAGGACTAGAAGGAGTTGTTGCCCCTAGTAAATTATATGGCATTATGGCTGCGGGTAAAGCGATCGCGGCTATTTGCGAACCCCACTCATATCTACGTCAAATAATTGATGATGCTGAATGTGGCGCATCTTTTGATAATGAAAATAGTCAAGCATTAGCAGATTTCATTGTGGATTTGGCTACCAATCCTGAATCGTCGGTTGATATGGGCAAAGCTGGAAGAAAATATATGGTAGAAAACTTTACTCCTAAAATTATCGCTAAACAGTATTGTAATGTGCTTGATGTAGATGCAAATCTGCAACGCAATAAGACTGGACAGCTAGAATCAGAACGTTCAATAAAAGATACATTAATCTCTGAAATCTAGTTAGATGGAGAAATGGAATTTAATCTTATTTATTCTATTTCTCCATCAAAAGCTTATAACAAGCTTCAAGAGAGACGATATTTTTTTGACCGAAGGTGCGGGGATTTAGGAACTTGAGAAACATTCTTTGTATTAACACTTGTTACTCAATCATTTAGCTCGCCCAAAACTATGGCAACTCCTTGAGTTAATTTAAATTCCTGAGAGAACAGAATAATCGAGATAGTCATAGGAACGCCCAAAATTGCTCCAGGAATACCCCAAACCCACCCCCAGAAAGCGATCGAAAATAGAGCTACAGAAGGAGATAGCTGCAAGCTTTTGCCCTGCACCTTCGGATCGATAAAGTTGCCCATGACAACTTGAATTGCAGCTAAACCGATGAGTGTGGCAGTGCCACGACCTACGCCATTGAATAGAAATGCGACTAGGGTAGGGGGAATGACAGCAATAATCGAACCCAGGGTAGGAATGTAGTTAAGCACGAAAGCAATTAAACCCCAGACAAGTTTGAGATCGACTCCGATGATCAAACACCAGACAATAGTTAAAACGCCTGTTAATACGCTAGTGAGAGTCATCACCAAAAGATAACGCCGTAGTTTTTCGCTGGTATTGCCGACAGCATTAATTATGCGATCGCCTGTCTTAGAAGAAAAAGCTTGTCGTACCTTTTTGCGGTATTGAGTTACTTCCAAAAGCAGCAATACCAGCAAAGAGATAGTTAAAATAGTCAAGCTAATTACCGAAATAAACGAACGCACACCGCCGATGGCTCTTTGGGTTAACTCACTAGAAGCACTGCTGGATTGAGCATTCAACTGGGGAATTGGTAAATTGCGATCGCCTGCCCAAGATTTCGCTATGTTTGCTATTTCTTGTAGGCGATCTAAATATTGCGGAACTTTTGGTTCAATAATCTCAGCACTTAAAGATAATGCTCCTCCCGCCAAACCAACTATTCCACACAGCAATAGCAATACTAAAATCGAACTCAGCCAACGAGGCAATTTTTTTTCAAACTTGTTTTGTAGGGGATGCACCAAAACCACTATAAAAAATGCCAACGCCAAGGGCATAGAAATCGGACGAGTTGCTTTGAGAGCAGCCACTACTAAAATAGTGGCAATTATCGCCATCGAGATTTGGGTAATTTTGTTGGATAACTGCATATTAGGGCTAGTAGGGGGATTGGGAAGAATGTAGCATTTTGCTCAAGCGAGACTTGCCATTGCCGAGGAAACCTCCGCTGGCTTCCTCGCTCAATATTATTGAAGACTATGAACGTTATCATTATCTATAACGTTTACGTTTTCTCTATATTACTTTTGGTTCTCTAGCCGAAACCCTTAGTGCTTTTATTGTTTCCGAGAGCTTAAAATATTGCAGTAAAAAACCCAAGTAGGCAAAGATTGGAGAGATTGACGAAAATCAGCAATATAAGCAGTTACATCAAATATGCAGATTATTTCTCGATCGCACTATGCCTAGCTATGACTCAGGTAAATATAAAAGCTTACCTTTCCTAATCGATATGACGAGACTATACGAACAGTTTGTTGAATGGCTAAAAGTTTATCTACCCATCCAATACCAACTTAAATACATCCACTGGTAATATTCATCTTTGCAGTCTAACTTTCTCTCTACAAGACAACTTAGAAAGATCGGGCAAAGCATTTATATAAAACCTTTAATCGAAATAGTAGGGACGAACAATTGTTCGTCCTTATCAATCAATTAGTTGTAGTTGCCAAATTATCAACAGAAGTAAAATCTTCTTTAGTAGCCAGCCAATAAAGAATAACTAAAGGTAATACACCCAGCACAATCCCTAACAACACAGGAATATAAAATCCTGCTGCCAAACTCAACACGGTAGCAAAAACAAAATTTGCCATGTAAATAGCCAGAGGTAACTTTAGATCGTTAGTAGGCAAAGTCAAAGGCTTGATTTTCCACAACAAAGTGGCTACCACCATAAAGACAACTCCCGTACCCATCCAGCCTGCAAAGTTTTGATAAGGCATACCAAAAAATGCCCCAGGCTGTTCCCATACCCAAAAAGGAATAGGTGCTTGACTCATAGCAGGATCGAGAACAAAATCCCATGATGTCAAACACAACGAACCACAAAGAATTGCACCAAGTTGGCACAACCAGTTTTTAATCTCTAATCTTTTTAATCCAGCTAAAGCAATAATATAAGCACTAAAACCTAAATAAAACCAAGATAGAGGAATAGTAAACGGCACTAAACCCGCAATTTTATATCCTAAGCCACTTAAATAACGATATTCGCCAAAGGGAAAACCCGTACTAGTTCCCAACAATTCACTTCCCAAAGATAAACCAATAGCAGGAATCATAAAGCTCATCCAATGCCATAACCCTAAAGTTCGATAGGCATAGAGAGAGACAGCAGCAGTAGCCAACAGCATATAGACTACACCTCCTCCAGCCATTGACCAACCAAAAATTTTAGTCCCCCACTCAAATTCGGCTAACTTAGCTAAAAAATCGGGATTTGGTAACACTAAAATAATCCCTGCCAAACCAAAAGCCATTGCTAATATATGACCAATTAGCAAATAGTTCTCAGTACTAGATATGCGCTTCATAAGCTAAATAAAATTTGTATAAAAATTAACCTCTCTAGTTAGTTTACAAATATTCATCAATAAATGCGCAGAAAAAAGAGGAATTAATTCTCATTTGAGCCTAAGTAAGCCGAATATCCCAGAAAATAGTAGAGTGAAGGTATTGTTGGTTTGCTTTTGAGCGGAGGTGGCTCAAGAGCAACCAGAACAAGATAAAACAACTAGGTCTTATATAACGATAAAGGTAATTTGATGTACCAAGGAAGTATAAAAGAGTTACATCAGCAATTAACTAACAAAGAACGTTCGGCAGTAGAAATTGCCCAAGAGGTTTTAAAACATATAGAAACAGTAGAACCAAAAGTAAAAGCGTTTTTGTCTGTAACTGCTGAGTCAGCTTTAGATAGCGCGAAACAAGTAGATGCCAAAATAGCAGCAGGGGAATCTATTGGAATGCTAGAAGGTATTCCTCTTGGTGTTAAAGATAATATGTGTACCAAAGGAATAAAAACCACCTGTGCGTCGCAGATTTTAGCTAACTTTGTTCCTCCTTATGAGTCTACCGTGACTCAGAAACTTAAAGATGCAGGAATGGTAATAGTCGGCAAGACTAATTTAGATGAGTTTGCCATGGGAGGCTCTACCGAAAACTCTAGTTTTCAAACTACCGCTAACCCTTGGGATCTAGAGAGAGTACCAGGAGGTTCTTCTGGTGGTTCGGCTGCTGCTGTGGCTGCGGGAGAATGTGTAGTTTCCTTGGGTTCGGATACGGGTGGTTCGATTCGTCAGCCAGCTTCTTTGTGTGGTGTTGTAGGATTAAAACCGACTTATGGCTTAGTCTCTCGTTTTGGCTTAGTAGCTTTTGGTTCTTCTCTAGATCAGATTGGTCCTTTTTCCCGTACCGTAGAGGATTCTGCCATTTTGTTAAATGCGATCGCAGGATATGATGAGCATGATTCTACTAGCCTGAAAGTAGATATTCCCGACTATACGAGCTATCTGCAACCAGAACTAAAAAAAGGCTTGAAAATAGGCATCATCACCGAAACCTTTGGGGAAGGTTTAAATCCAGAAGTTGCTGAAACCGTAAAAAAAGCGATCGCTCAACTAGAATCAATGGGTGCAGAAATCAAGGAGATTTCTTGTCCTCGCTTCCGTTATGGTGTGCCTGCTTATTATATTATTGCTCCCTGTGAAGCCTCGGCAAATTTAGCTCGCTATGACGCGGTTAAATACGGTATGCGCCAAGAGTCAGACAATTTGTTGGAAATGTATACCAACACCCGTGCAAGTGGTTTTGGGACAGAAGTAAAGCGACGCATTATGATTGGTACTTATGCTCTGTCTGCTGGATATTATGATGCTTATTATCTCAAGGCGCAAAAGGTTCGTACCTTAATCAAACAGGACTTTGATCGCGCTTTTGAAGAGGTCGATGTTTTGGTTTCTCCCACTGCACCAACAACAGCCTTTAAAGCAGGAGATAAAACTACAGATCCCTTAAGTATGTATCTTTTAGACTTAATGACTATTCCTGTTAACTTAGCAGGCTTACCAGGGATGAGTGTTCCTTGCGGTTTTGATAGTCAAGGTTTGCCAATTGGCTTGCAGTTGATTAGCAATGTCTTGCGAGAAGATGTTTTATTTCACGTGGCTCATGCTTACGAACAAGCAACCGAATGGCACAAAAAACAACCGCAAATTTAATTCATAAATTATGTAGAGACATACCATCACGGTACATCTCTACGGATTTGTTTAAATCTCGTCGGGAATTACCCATTTAGGTGGCTCAGATAACTTCTTTTGACGAGCTGTTTCTGCCATTTCAAGCATTTTATCCAAAGAAGTCTCTTGAATAAAACTAGAGGCTTCATTTTTATATTCAGTATTGGGACAGCGATCGCCTAAAACGCAACCGTCAGTGCAGTCTACCGCGCAATTTACCTGTTCGGGATTCATATTCTCATCTTAAAAATTCATCTTTAAGCATTTTAATATTTTTTCAAATTGTGTAGTAACTTACAAAGTTACTAGTACAAGGATTAAGAATTAATCCTCGTTCCTTAATCCTTGTTCCTCGTTCCTTAAATTAGTTCCAGTTACCAATTAACGTAAAAGATGACCAGAAGTAAGGATGATCTAAGGTTAATGTTCCTTCAGGAAATTCAGGAGGCAAACCCAAATTGTGACCGCTAGATAACTTCGACCTGCTTGTTATCAACCTTGACATCACCTCCTAGCATTTTTAGTTGAGTTTGACGCAAGGCTTCTGCTTTGACTAAGGTATCGCTTAATTGATCGTAAAATTCTCCCATCAAAGCCAATGTACCCACATCACTTACGTACCAAAGGCTAGCCAACGCTGATTTTACCCCAGCCTGTACAGCCAAACCAGCAAAACCCAATTCCGCTTTTTCGTCACCTAAAGCAGTTTCACAAGCACTTAGTACCAGAAGTTCAATGGGAGTAGCATTGCTATTCCAACCCAATTCATCAGATAAATCTTGTAGTTGGGGAATTTTGAGTCTGTCATCATAGAACTGGATGTAAGAGTCATCTAGGCTACCAGCCTTAAATTCTGCGTGTGTCCCTAAGTGAATAATAGGAAATGGATTTTCACGTCTGTTTTGAGCCTTGAAATTTTCGATAGTAAACTGTTCGTTAATAAATACCTCTCCTTGGCGGGGTAGACTCACAATTGTCTCCAATTCAATTGCCATGGTGGGTAAAGCAGCCTGTTCGGTAAATTCCGATGCACCCATTGCCAAAATAGGACTTTTATTCAAATTGACATAGCGAGTATCTGTCAAGCCAAAACTAGGCACTGTTGCTACGGCATATTTTTCGATTAAAAATTGTTCGCCATCATGAAGTGCAGCTAAAGGTAACAACCGTAAACCAGAATCCATAGAAAACACCAAAATATCAATATTGTTAGCTTCTAATTCTGCTTCAATAGGCTCAATAAGAACCTTATATAGTTCCTGTGACGATTTTAGATAGCTACTTTGATCTAGCTTGCTTGAATCACTGACTTCTTCGCGGAACTTAGTCGCAGTTGCAATCAAGTCTTTGCGGGAAGTATCCTTTACGGTTTCGCGCAATGTCAAAGCTTGAGGGGTTGTAGGTGAGTCTATTTTATTTAGATCTGTTGATGCTATTAAAGAAGTTTCTTTGCTAGCTGATTTACTGCTTTCGGGTAAGACGACAAAAGCCTCTAATTGGTTGGATTGCAGCGATATATTGACAAAAGCGGGATTCTT
The DNA here is from genome assembly GCA_963799375.1 of uncultured cyanobacterium. Lineage (GTDB taxonomy): Bacteria > Cyanobacteriota > Cyanobacteriia > Cyanobacteriales > Xenococcaceae > Waterburya. The sequence continues at coordinate 38,833 of CAWCWY010000001.1, read as the reverse complement.
GCCTGTTTGTTTTCCAAGTTCAGCTAATCTACTAGAAATTTCCTTTACAGAAGGAATTTGACCGTATATTTGTAACCCTGAAGTACCCATTAACTGAGTCAGTTGAAATTCTTCCTGCATCTGTATTGCTATGTCAGTAGGTGATTCTTGTACCTGTACTTCATAGGCAATTCGATCTACTTCTTGTCCCAAGTCTTGAGAACTTTCACTTTCTTCGGCTAGTTCCTCTTCGGTTTCTTCGGTTACTTCTTCTTCAGTTTCTTCTGATGCTACTTCCTCTTCGGTTTCTTCTGATGCTGTTGCATTTTTATCTTCTAATTCCTCAGCTACGTTATCTGTTTCAGAAGCACTGTCAGCGGTTGTTTCTTCAGTAATTTCAGTATTGTCAGTAGTTGTTTCTTCTGTAGCTACATTTTCTGTCTCAGCAGTATTTTCAATAGTTGTCTCCTCAGTAATTTCAGTGTTGTCAGTAGTTGCTTCTTCTGTAGCTAAATTACCTGCTTCAGTAGTATTCTCAGTGTTATCTGATGCCGTCTGTTGAGAATCTACTTCATTTCCTGTTTCAACATTTTGTTCTACAGAATCTTCTACAGCCGATTGAGATGGGGTATCAGAATTGAGATTAGTTTCTGTTTCGATTGAATCTGACTGAACTTGTTGGTTAATCTCAGTAGTAACTACTTCCAGTTCAGGAGTACTATCGTCAGCGATCGCCTCCATCACATTTTCATCAATAGCTTGTCTTTTCGTAGTATCGTTCCCACCAGCGATCGCATCTTCTGTGGAAGCTTCTATTCCGTTATCTCCTGCAATATTATCTTCTGGGGTAATTTCTTCATCACCCATGATTGCCTCTTCCATAGGCGTGTCATCTGTTGGAGTATCGGTATCAACATCATCCCCTGCCACAGGCTCATCGGTGGGAGTATCGGTATCAACATCATCCCCTGCCACAGGCTCATCGGTGGGAGTTTCAACATCATCTCCTGCCACAGTCTCATCTGTTGGAGTTTCAGCGTCATCCCCTGCCACAGGCTCATCTATTGGAGTTTCAGCATCATCTCCTGCCACAGGCTCATCTATTGGAGTTTCAGCGTCATCTCCTGCCACAGGCTCATCTATTGGAGTTTCAGCATCATCCCCTGCCACAGGCTCATCGGTGGGAGTTTCAGCGTCATCCCCTGCCACAGGCTCATCTGTTGGAGTATCGGTATCAAGATCATCTCCTGCCACAGGCTCATCTATTGGAGTTTCAACATCATCATCCCCTGTCACAGGTTCATCTATTGGAGTTTCAACATCATCAGGAGTTTCTGGAGCAACCTCTCCAGGGTTTGGCATCGTGATATCCGACATTCTACCCGACTGAGAAAAAACAGGGCTAGTCGCGATCGAGAACCAAGTTAATACCAGAGCAATTTTTATAGGTAATTGAAATAATTTCATATTCTTGTGTCTCCTTAAAAAAAATTATGTTTAAAATGAAAAGCTATAACCAGCACCAAAAACAAGTCTTGTCCCATCACCTGCTGTTCCAGTAACATCAGTAATAGCAGGTACAATGACTAAAGGTATTTTTCTAAACAAAACTAGCGGAATACCGATGGTTAGATCTTGACCAGTCCATTCTGTAACTAAGCCAACAGGTTCAATTATTTTTACGGCTACGCTACCAAATACGCCAACGTTTTCATTGCCATTATTAATATTTGATTCCGAACGAAATTGCCCTCCTCCTAACCCCAACGTTGCGTATAATTCACTAAGAGGTTTAGTTCTGTCTTTACGAAGTTTGAATCTTTTGGTAGTCACTCCATAAACAGAAGATCCGCCATCTGTTTCCCCCCAGGTTGTGATGCCCTGTACTCCCAGAGCCACAGAAAAATCTTTTGGTAAACGGCGGTGTAGCTTCAAGTTCACTGCACCATCGCGCAATGGCGAACTTACATCAACCAAACTAATTCCAATTTGCGCTCCTACATTCTTTTGAGGATTACCTAAACCAAACCCTAAACCAATTACTCCATCAGATTGATTGACGAAACGAGCGCGTTCTTGGAATCCAAAACCAATTCCAAAGCTTCCCCAAGATGCACCGTATGCCGAAGGATTAATTATGGTTATGCTAGGAGATGCTCGGTAGGGTTGTTTCGGGAAGGGAATACGCAATGGTATTCTTTGGGGTTCAAACCTTTCTCCTCCTGTTGGTTGACGACGCAAGGAAGGACTTCCTTTTTCTGAAGGCGTTGAGGGTTCTACAGCAATTTTGGTACTAGTATTATTTGTTGATAGTGCTGCTGCTGAAGTTGAATATTTTAGATCTATAGGGCTGTCCGCATTGGCTTTTTCTACAGTAGAAAAAAACAAACTATTGGTTACGACAAAAGCGATCGAAGAGTAAAGGAATTTACTTACAAATGGCATCTATGCGCTGGATTATATATGTGCTTTGAGATTAAACTAGCAAGTTCAATCATGTCTTCTTCGTATTTATGGATTTATTGATTCTAAATATTAGTTAATAAGCAGCTTTTTCAATCATTTCATAATTTACTGTTAGTTTATTTTCTTGGCTTAAGTTGTATTGAGTATCTTTTATCTTTTGATAGTGTGAAATGTTTATCAAATGAAAATCGCTATATCAAAAAACCAAGAAAATATTAACTATTAGCAGAGAAATGTCACATAATTCTACCACGGCCACCATAATGGTTGATAGGGTTGCTCATTATAGCTATAAATACCTCTAACATTTAAAGCCATACATTCCAAAGGTGTTTTATTGCTTAAAACGCATCTAGCACTATATTTTGGGTTAACGCTAAAAAGCTTTTCACTCTCGTCTGAAGCGCAAGTTTGATCTTCCTCTCCAACTAGACAAACTAAATTGCTTTTGCTTTCTTTTTTTGTATATGCTTTTAAAAATTTATCGTCTTCTTGTTTAATAGATGCTTGCAGTTTGTTTGCAGTTTGCTGACAAATTTCCGTACCAGATTCTCCTGGTAATAAATATTCAGAATGCCAACTCATTAAAGAAGTTAAATTAACCTCCCCTGGAGTGTAGGCAAACATAGTTGGTATATTTTCTTGTACCGCACAGACAAAAATAGTATTAGAAGAATTTGGTTGAGAATTTTCTTCAGCTTGGATAGAAGTTCCAGCAAAAGCGATCGCACTACCGATCAACGCAGTATATATGTATTTGTTATTCATCGTAACCTACCTAATGTTTGAGATAGAGCTATGGCTAAGTATGGTTTTAGTAATATTGTAAGTATATTTGACCAGATAAACCGCACTTCTTGTAATTATTTAACTAAAAATATTGTCACAAGGGTAAATTTTTGATGAAGATTGTGCTTTAACGTTTTAAACAATTCTTTTAAACTACACCTTATGGGATCGCTTAAAAAATCTCAATTGGGATCGATAGTAAAATATTAGGTAAGGCAGTTCCAATTGATGAAGATGCCTATTTTTATTGTTCAAAACTTATTTCATCCGTTTCTAGATCACAACCTTCAATTAATTGCGATCGCAGCTATTTAATCAGCATCAAGATTAGATAAAGAAAGTAAAGAAATTGATAAAACGTCCATGAAGCACCCCAAATGGTTAACGATAGCAGGAATAGTTACTAGCGTTTTGTCGCTCGATGTAGCACCCTCTTCGGCAAGTGTTTCCCTTGCATCACAACAAGTGAATACAAAAGCTCAAACATATTATGCTTACAGTCAACCAGGGGAATTAGTTAACAGCCTTAACAAGTATGAGCAAAATATTTCTTGTTATGATTCAGAAGATAGCCCTAATTTGGCTCACTATCAAACCTGGCTCAATCGCGGGGTTGCCCTACAGCAGCACAAAAAATATCGCGAATCAATAGTTTGCCTCGATCGCGCATTGTCTGTACGAAAAGATATTGAACAAGCATGGTATCGTCGTGGTATTGCTCTAAGCTATCTCAAACAGTATTCTCAAGCAGCTTTTGCCTACGAACAAGCAATCAAACTGAACCCTGAAGAACATACCAGTTGGTATAACCAGGGTAATGCTTACAAACATTTGGGGCAACATAATAAAGCGATCGCAGCCTACGAACAAGCAATCTCTTTGAAGTCTGACTTTCATTCAGCCCACTATCAAATGGCGAAAGTGTTAGAAACCACAGGAAAATATGAAAGAGCAATTGCAGGCTATCAAAAAGCCACTTATCTAAATCCAGACTACTATCAAGCTTGGTACGCTCAGGGTAGTTTAATGAGTAAATTAAAGCAGTACCATAGCGCAATTGGTGTTTATCAAAAAATACTCAAGCAACAACCAGATCGATATAAAGCCTGGTACAACTTAGGCAATATTCATCTCCAGTTAAAAGAATATGAAAAAGCGATTTCGGCTTATGAATCAGCGATCGCTCTTAAACCTGATTATCATTTAGCCTGGAATAATCGTGGTGCTGCATTAGAGGCTCTCAAACAGACTAATGAAGCAATAAAGTCTTACAGTAAAGCTTTACAGTTTAATCCTGACTATGACAAAGCTTTAAATAATCGTCGTCGTCTGCTACTTTCTTTGAGTAACGATCTGCCTATTTCCTATAATTAGATATAGTGTTTCAACTAGACCTAATATGATTGATAACCTCTCTGATTCGGTTCTTTTTCCAGTCTTAGAAGAAGAATATCTCCAAAACTTGGAAGCCTGTGGCACGTTGCTAAAACTAGAGCCGAATCAGATACTATTTACCGAAGGAGATGTTGCTAACTCTTTCTATGTAGTGCTAGATGGGCAAATCAAAATTACCAAACAGTTAGGTACAGAAGAAATAGTTGTCACCATACACCGCCGAGGTGAATTTACAGGAGATTTAAGTACTCTTACTGGCGGTATATCCCAGGCTTCCGCTAGCAGTATTGATGTCAGTCGAGTAATTCAATTTGATGACTTTAAAGAATTACTTAAAAACTGTCCTAGCAGTATCGATCTATTCGTGCCAACCTTGGCAGAACGTTCCAAGGAATTAGAAATAAAGCTGCGTCAGCAAGAGAAATTAGCAGCATTAGGTAAGCTTTCAGCAGGATTGGCTCATGAATTGAATAATCCCGCAGCAGCAGGTAAAAGAGCAGCCAAACAATTAGGTAATGCGATCGCATCTCTACAAAAGAATATGTTATCTCTACGGGGTAAACAATTCTCAACCCATCATCGTCAGCTACTTCAGGAATTACAGCAACAGGCGAGTCGATACAGCCAGTCATGAATCACTATCCCCCTTAGAGCAAAGCGATCGCGAAGACAGTTTAACTGACTGGTTAGAAGATCGGGGTGTACAAGATGCTTGGGAATTAGCTCCAAGTTTGGCTTGTGCGGGGATAAAGCCGACTCAATTGGAAGTGTTAGCCAATGAAATGGAGTCTCAGGCTTTTAGTGAAGCTATCATGTGGCTAGAAGCCACCTTAACTATGAACGGCTTAGTCAATGAGGTAGAGCAAAGCACCAGCCGTATTTCCGAGCTTGTAGGTGCAATTAAAAACTATTCTTATATGGATCGTTCGGCAATACAAGAAATAGATCTTCATGAAGGATTAGACAATACCCTTAAAATTTTGCATCACAAACTTAAGTATGGAGTTGAAGTAAATAAACAGTATGGTCAGAATATCCCTGCTATCTCCGTATATGGAGGGGAATTGAACCAAGTTTGGACTAACTTGATCGATAATGCGATCGATGCTATGGATGGCAAAGGTAAATTAACCATTCATACCGCTTTAGAGAACAATTGCATTTTGGTAGAGATTATCGATAATGGAGCAGGTATCCCTACTGAAATTCAACCACGTATTTTTGAACCCTTTTTTACCAGCAAAGGAGTTGGCAAGGGAAGTGGTTTGGGTTTAGATATTTCTCGACGTATAGTGGTACAACAACATAAGGGAAGCATAAATTTTCGCTCTCAGCCAGGGAAAACAGCCTTTCAAGTGCGTATTCCCATTCAAATAGAAACTAAGTAAGTGAGTTTACCAATAATCGGTTTCTTTCTCTGTTTGGGTTTGGGGATATGCCAGCTCAAAATTAGAGGGATCTCTTAAAAAGCGTAGTGCCTGTTCTTCTAAACGGTGAATGTGATATTGTTCGATAAAATCGCTATTTCGCAAACAGGCGATGTAGCCTTCCATATACAGCCTAATTTCTTCAAAAGAATAGCGTCTACGCCATAAATCCACCATGCCATCGGTAATTTTTTGGTAGTGACGAATTGTTTTGGGATCTTCAATAATCATGATTCTAAATAGATATAGATAATGTTGCTGAATATTTTATTTTCTTAAAAGCTAAACTGTTGTAAAGTTTTTTGGCTTTTTATCATTTTAATCCTTTAACTTTTAACAATTGCATTTTTTTTGCTAAAAGTATTACATCTGTTCTCTAGTAACCATCGCTACAAAACATTAGCAGTGCTGGTGCTAGCCTTATTCTTATTAAAGGAATTTTCCGAAATTTAATGAGGCAAAAGTGACTTCAGCACATATATCGATAGTTGAAAGTAACCCTCACTTACGTTCACTACTAGGTTGGCATTTACAACAGTCAGGTTATGTTGTTAGCCAGTCTGCTAGTCTGCAACAGGGTAGAGACGCTTTTTATAGACATCAGCCAACCCTAGTAATCGTCGATTCTGATTTGCCAGACGGAGATGGATTAGAACTATCTCACTGGCTCTACGAACAGCAAAAATCCTTAGTTTTGCTATTGTCGGCTCGCAATAACGAACAAGACATAGTGCGAGGATTAAAAACTGGTGCTGATGACTATTTAACCAAGCCTTTTGGAATGCAGGAGTTTTTGGCAAGAGTAGAAGCTTTGGTCAGAAGGATGAGAATTAATAATACTGTTCCTTTGTCGATGGAATGCAAAGATTTGAAAATAGATCTAGCGCAACGGCGGGTAAAGGTTAAAAATAGTTTTATTGAACTGACACCACAAGAGTTTAGTTTACTATATGTTTTAGCTCAGGCTGAGGGAAATCCTTTAAGTCGCTCCGAATTACTTCAACGAGCTTGGCCAGATGCAATTGATAACCCCCGCACTGTTGATACTCATGTTTTATCTTTACGGAAGAAAATTGAAGCTAATCCACGGCAGCCAAATATAATTCAGACAGTGCGTAACGTAGGCTATTGCTTCAACCCAGATTTGATTGATAACGACGACGATATTTCTCAAAATAATCTAGCTGTAGCAAACACCGCCACCGTAACTCATTTCCCTCGTAGAATGTAATTTGAAAAGCTATTAATCTAATTCCAATCCTGTTCTTGGGTTTGGCGCGATCGCATTAATCTCTGCTTTAAAGTTTGCCAGTTAATCTCTTCAGCCAAAAGATCCTCTGCTAATGTTCCTTCTTCTAGAAACAGCAGGCGATCGCAAAAGTCTTGGATTAATTCTAGCTGATGATTAACCATTACAATAGTTGCATTCTGACTTTTATTCCAATCTTCCAACACTTTTAACACATGAGTCGCAATTCCCACGTCTAAAGCAGAAGTCGGTTCATCCAACAACAGCACTTGAGGTTGCATAATTAATGCTCTAGCGATCGCGATTAGCTGTCTTTGTCCGAGGGATAGCTGTAATTCAGTTTTATTTAGCCATTGTTCTTGAATATGTAGCAAATCTACCCATGTTTCAATTCTTTGCCTGATTTCTGACTCTGGTAATTGCTGTAGTCGCAGAGGATAGCCCAGCGCGTCGGTCGCCTTCATTCCCAATAATTTTGGCTCTTGGGGCGACAATACGATTAGCTTTCTCAATTGTGTCGCTGCAATATCTTTTTCTGGAGAGTCTCGAAAAAAGAATTTGCCTTCACTAGGAGAAACTAAACGGTTTAACAATCTTAGCAGGGAAGTCTTTCCAGAACCAGATGCGCCAACAACAGCTATTTTTTCACCTTGTTTGAAATCACAAGAAATATCTTGCAATAAAAAATCAGAGCCTAAATTAGCCTTAAGACTAATGTTTTCCAAACGTAGAATTGATTTACTATGGCGATCGCTCATTGATTTTTAGAAGGCAAAGTACAAATTCAATTTTAATCTCCAGCATAATTTAAATCTTGGGGTAAAATTTAACCGTGGTAAACCAAATACCTGTTATTTAAAGGCAAAAGTATTACCCACCATAACTAAACATCATTGCTTGAGGAGTAACAATGTGAGGCTTCCAAAACTTGCTAACTGGTTATCTGAAGGAGATTTGGAGAAATATCAACAAAAAGCACAGCAGGCTTCGGCAGCCCAAGCTAAATTACAAAAGCTAGAGTCTGAGCAAGAAAAATGCCAGGATAACCTTAAGCAAACCAAAAAAGAATTAGAACAGACAAAAGCTCAGCTTCAAATTAATCAAGGCTTTCAAATTGAACTAGGAGAAACCCAGTTAAAATTACGTAAAATCAATGACGAAGCTCAAAGCTACAAAAAGCAATTATTTGAACAGCAAAAGCAGCTAAATTTGATTCAGTCTCAGCTTAGTCAAGCAAAACAATCGATAACCCGTTCCCAAAACTGGACGCAATATATTCAAACTCCTGTGCGAGTTGTGGAGATCAGAAAAACTCTACCCAAGGAACAGTTTGATATCTTGTGGGGTTTTGGCATTATTTCACCTAACGTCGATTTTACTATCCCTACTGGTGCGCTAGTGGTCAAGGGTTGGGTATTAGGCAAAAAATCTCAGGTAGAAGCACTACAGGTAATTCATCAAAAAGAGCAAATTTTGTCAACCTCCGTCACAGTACGTCGTCCCAAAGTTGCCGAACAGTATCCTGACATACCTAATGCCAATCAATGTGGTTTTGAATTTTCTTTATCGGTTGCAGGGATACCCGCAGCGGTGGAACTCAATTTGGAAGCAGTGTTGAGCGATAGTAGCGTTGTACCATTATGCGCGATTGTTGTTCAATCTCAGCCAATTGAATCAAAAGACACATAACATTGTTGACAACCTTCGTTACACTAGTAAAGAAAATTAACGATTTTCAGTAGACAAGAACAAAAAATCTTAAGAAAATCTTTGAAAAGTTCATCAGCGTCTACAATAAATCTTAAGGTGTTCGGAGGAACAAAGTGTTTAAAAGACTCGCACAACAGCATCGTCGATTTGTCCAGGATTTAGTAATGACTCTTCAAGCTTTGGCGATCGCTCTTGAAAGTAGAGGTTACTTGGCATCCTGTTATACCTGTGGCGGAGAAATGAACAGTGCTTCGTTCATGGTTAGTTTAGGGGATGACCATTTAATTCGTTTTCTAGTTTCAGATTATGGAATTACCTGGACAGAAATGCGAGATGATCGAGAGCTAATGAAGCTTGAAGGTGCAGAAGCTGTGAATCAATTACAAGATTTGGCAGATATAATCAAATATAAAGTGCGTTCATCAGAATCTGAATCGACTAAATCAGACAACCAAGAAACTTTACAGCGTGTTTAGTTAGCAGCTGTTAAAAATGACAAATATTAAGCGCAAAAATGCCCAGGCTAAGTTAGTAGCTTGGGCATTTGTTTGACTGGAGTTAATCTTAGATGAATTCGACATTCAAAAAAAATATTTTATAGATCGCATAAAGTTGCAATAGCTCAGAGCTTTAAAAAATGATTCATGTATATAGTCAATTGCAGTCAGGAATGAGCTGGTTGAGGCAATATAGAGGTGCAAAACCTAGTTTCGCCTGTATCTTAGGTTTTACCGCTACGGGTTTAATTCCAGGGATTTCCGCAGCAGGAGCAACACCAGCAGATCGAGAATATACGGCGATCGCCGATGCTGAATTTTTAGCCAAAGGAATACAGCCAAATTATCAACATCCTTTGCCAATATTGACCGCAGGAGTTTCTCCTACATTTATTACTCGTACTGTTGTCGAAGAGTTAAACATTCCGACACACATTTTTAATGCAGGCTTACCCCATCAACCAACAGTAGACACTATCGATCTAGGAGGAGTTGCGGCTCAATGCCTTTCTTCGGGTAGAGCAATGGATTTGAAAACCGTTAGACATCTGTTTCAACAAGGTTTGAAATGGGGAGAAAAGCTATCTAACAGTTCTAGTTATCTAATTATTGGAGAATGTGTTGTTGGGGGAACAACTACTGCTCTAGCGGTGTTGACTGGTCTAGGAATAGAAGCTAGAGGAATGGTAAATAGTAGTCACCCCCAATGCAATCACAATCAAAAGTGGTCGATTGTCAAAGCTGGCTTATCTAAAGCAGATTTACTTCATCAGTCTAACGATCCCTTTAAAGTTGTAGGAGCAGTAGGCGATCCGATGCAGGTTGTTGTAGCAGGGATGGCTATTTCTGCTAGTCTTCGCGGAGGAGTTATGTTAGCGGGTGGAACACAAATGTTGGCGGTATATGCTTTAATTGAAACGATCGCTCTTTATCATAATGTCTCAGTTCAATTATCCCAGATAGTAGTGGGAACAACTCGTTGGGTAGCAGAAGACCCTACTGGAAATACGATTGGCTTGGCTAAAACCATTGGTGGAGTCCCCCTGATAGGTACTGGGTTAAATTTTGCCACTTCTCGCTATCCGAGCTTTCGAGCCTATAATCGAGGATATGTCAAAGAAGGTGTAGGTGCTGGAGGTTGCGCGATCGCAACTCACCTGATGCAAAACTGGACTTCCACTGAGTTACTTAGTGCCATTGAAACTTTATTCGCTCGCTATCGTTATCTAAGAATGAATTCTATAAGTCAATAACTGTTCTTCTAGAGCAGCAATACGATTATATGCAGCAGTGAGCTGTGCTGTTAAACGGCGAATTTGAGTATCGGGAGAAAAGTTTTCGCCACCTGAACTAGTAGAGCTAGTACTACTATTATCGTCTACCAAAATATCTTTGTGAGTTAGCTGATATTCCGCATCTTTTCTTGGACTAGACAAATTAGCCGATCCAGAAGAAAAATTAGGCAGTGAATAAGACTCTTGAGATCTGTTGTTTTTTTGTTGAGTGTTTAGTGCTTTTACTTGTTCGCCAATGTGTTCGATAAGCTCGTGAAGGTTGTCTATTTTATTGCGCAATTCGCTAACTTGTACTTGTAATGTATCCATATATTTGTTGATATCAATTTAATTTATTTTCTATCTTTATGCTAGAGGCATTATCAAAGAAAATTACTAGTATTCCTGATTCATTTAACAATTGCTCTACTTCTTTTTATAAAGATATATATACTACTGGCAAAGACTGCTATTAAGGCAAAAATTGATTAAAATGACTCATGAAACTATGTCTTGCGATAGAGATGATTTTGTAATCAATAAAATAGGTAAATATACTCTTTTTTAAAAGCTTTAAACCATAATGAATTATCAGTTGTCTCGTCGTTCTTTTCTGCGTGCCACCAGTACTATAGCTTTAGCCCAATTGTTATCAGGCTGTAGTGATTCAAATAAGATTTTGCAAATACTATTTTTAGCAAATTCTGTACCCTTACAGTTGATTGGAGACTTTCGTAAGGCGATTGGTTCAGAAGGGAAAGTTGATTTTAAACCTCAAAATCAGTTGTATCAGGCATTTGATTCATTAATGAAATTATCTGAACTAAAAGAAGTAGATAATCAAAAAGAAAACTTACTTAATAAAATATTTGATAAATCTAAAAATCGTCCCGATTTAACTAGTTTGGGAGATTCTTGGCTATCTTCGGCAATTGAACAAAAGCTACTAGAGCCTTTAGATACAAAGAGTTTGACCAACTGGAAAAAAATACCATCTTCTTGGCAAAAATTAGTGCAGCGCAATAATAAAGGAAATGTAGCAAACGATGGCGAAATTTGGGGAGCACCCTACCGTTGGGGAAGCACTGTAATTGCTTATAAAAGCGATAAATTAAATGAACTGGGATTGACAATTACAGACTGGCAAGATCTGTGGAACCCTCAGTTACGCGATCGCATTTCTTTATTAGATTCTCCTAGAGAAACTATTGGTTTAGCCTTAAAAAAGTTGGGGTATTCCTACAATACTGAAAATGTAAGCTCAATACCGAACCTGGAAACGGAATTACTGGCTTTACATCAGCAAACAAAATTGTATAGTTCCGATCGCTATTTAGAACCACTCATCTTGGGTGATACTTGGGTGGCTGTAGGTTGGTCAACAGATATTTTACCTACAATTAAACGCTATCCTGAAATTAAGTTTGTCATTCCTCAATCGGGGACATCCTTATGGGCAGACTTGTGGGTTAAGCCGAACTTAGATCGGACTGTTGCAGATACAAACAAAAATATTTCTAGTGTGGCTGAGAAATGGATTGACTTTTGTTGGGAATCTAAAGCAGCACAGCAAATATCTCTGTTTACTGACGGAGTGTCACCTGTCTTACTTTCAATGAAATCGGCAGAATTGCCTAAAGATTTGCAGAATAACGCTTTTTTGAATTCTGAAGTACTTCAATCTGATAAAAGCGAATTTTTGCTACCTCAAACACCAGCAACCAAAAAGCAATATCAAGATTTGTGGCTTAAAATTAGGCAATCCGAGGAAGGATGAGGGATAAGGGATAAAGGAAAGGATGAGGGATGAGGTTAGAGAGAAGTTTAGAGAAATATGGGGCTATGAAGATTTTAGATCCCCTCAAGGTGAAGTAGTCCAGACTCTTTTGAGTGGAAAAGATGCTTTAGTTGTTTTGCCGACGGGTGGCGGAAAATCGATTTGTTTCCAGTTACCCGCCTTACTGCAAACAGGATTGACTATTGTGGTTTCCCCATTGGTTGCATTGATGGAAAACCAGGTAAATCAATTAAAAAAACTTGGTCTATCAGGAGCATTATTACATAGCGAACTGCCCCGCAGCGATCGCCAACAAACTTTGCAAGCTATCAGTCAGCAAAAATTAAATCTAATCTACCTATCCCCCGAAACCTTACTTAGTATTCCCGTCTGGGAAATTATCTCCCAACCACAAATAAAAATAACGGGCATTATTTTAGATGAGGTACACTGCCTTATCCAGTGGGGTAATACTTTTCGCCCTGCCTACCGTCGTTTGGGTGCGGTGCGTCCAAGCTTACTCAAGCATAAATCACCTGGAACAAAAATTGCGATCGCAGCATTTACCGCTACTGCCGATCCTCAATCGCAAAAAGAGATTGTCAAAACCTTACAACTAAAGCAGCCTGCAACTTTTTTATCTAGCCCTTATCGCTCTAATTTAAGTTTGAATATCAAAACCATTTGGACACCAAAAGGAAGGAAACAGCAGACATTAAAGTTTATTCAAGCAAGAAAGAATCGATCGGGTTTAGTATATGTGCGATCGCGCCAAGATAGCCAGACTTTAGCAAATTGGTTCAAATCTCTTAATTATTCCGTTGCTGCTTATCATGCAGGATTGATTAATCTTGAAAGAAGAAGAATCGAACAAGATTGGATCTCAGGCAAAATTCAGTTTGTAATTTGTACCTCTGCGTTTGGCATGGGGATCGATAAACCAGATGTCAGGTTCGTCATTCACTATCATGCACCCGAATTGATTGCTGAATATGTCCAAGAAATAGGCAGGGCGGGCAGAGATGGCAACCCTGCCGATACACTTACCTTAATTAGCGAACCTACTGGCTGGTTAAATCCCGAAGATAAAAAGCGTAGTCAGTTTTTTAATCGTAGATTAGAGCAACAATATCGTACCGCGCAACAGCTAATTAAACAGTTACCCCACCAAGGAGAAATTGCCACTATTAAAGAACAATTTCCCCAAGGAGAAATTACCTTAAGTATTCTGCACAGCTTAGGTTTAGTATCCTGGCAAGATCCTTTTAATTATCGCCAACGTTCATCCAAAGTCAGTTCAAATTATTTAATCAATTCCCAGAAATATTATCAACAACAGATGCAGCAGTACCTTAAAACGAAACAATGTCGCTGGCAATATTTATTACAGGCTTTTGGTTTTGTCGAAGAAGCACAAAGATTTAGATGTGGTCACTGCGATAATTGTTAGTCGATAATAAAAGAATAAGTGTCTAAGCTTTTTTATCGTCCTAACTGCTCTAATCGATAATGATTGAACTACATACTCACACTACCTATTCTGATGGCATACTGACACCACAACAATTGGTGCAACGAGCTGCTAATGCAGGAGTCAAAGCTTTAGCCATTACCGATCACGATACCCTACATGGATGGGATGAGGCGATCGCAGCAGCCATTCCCCACAATATGGAAATTGTACCAGGAGTAGAACTAAGTACGGTTTATAACGGGCGATCGCTCCACATTTTAGGCTACTATCCCCAAAAAGATTTAATTGAAGCATCCTTGACCGAGCGTTTGGCAGGAAGAAAGCGTAGAGCCAAGAAAATGGTCGATAACCTAGCAGAGATGGGTTATCCTGTGGAATTGAGTAATATAGATGGTAATATGGCTTTAGGTCGCCCTCATATTGCTAGTGCAATGGTAGCAGCGGGTTATGTCGATTCATCTCAAGAAGCCTTTGAGCGTTTTATCGGCGAAGATAAGCCAGCCTATGTTCATTATGAAAAATTTAGTACAGAAGACGGAATTAAGTTAATTCGCTCTTGTGGTGGTGTACCCGTTTGGGCGCATCCTTATTTATTTCGTGGTGGCAAAGTTAAAGAAGTTTTACCCATATTGGTAGAAGCGGGGTTAATGGGTATTGAGGTTTTCCATCCCCATCATGGCAATAATAAAGTCAATCATTTAAAAGAATTTTGTCAGCAATATAATTTATTGATGACTGGTGGTACAGATTATCATGGCTACGATTTAGAACATCCAGAAAACGAACGCTGGCAATTAAATCAATTTAACTTACCTTTGGATTTACTAGAATCAATCAAAGAAGCAATTCGTTAACGACTAACCACGAAGCGATCGCAGTTTATCCGAAACATATTTATACAAAGGCTGATTGTTTTGCTGTTTAAATAGTTTTGCTGCTTGCTCTAGGTTGTCGATCGCTAAATCTTTTTTACCTAAAGTTTGATATACCAAACCTAAATTACCATAGGCTTCTGCATAGTCATTTTTTAAAGCGATCGCAGCTTGATGATCGCCAATGGCTTCTTGATACTTTTCTATTTTGTTGTAGCTGATGGCTCGATTATAGTAAGCCTCTGCATAGTTGGTATTGAGCTTAATTGCTTGAGAAAAATCGGCGATCGCTTTTTGATATTGCTCATCGGACAAATAAGTTGTACCGCGATTGTAATAGGTAGGTGCGTGGCGGGAATTGTAGTTGAGTACCTGACTATAATCGGCGATCGCCTTAGGGTAAACCTTTGTTTTATGATAGACGTTGGCACGGTTGTAATAGGCTTCCAAGTCTTCAGGATTTAGCTCGATAGAGCGATCGTAGTCGTCTATTGCTTGGGAATACTGTTTGACGCGATTGTAGGTGTTAGCGCGGTTGTAATAGGCTTCTGCGTCATTGGGATTAAGGCGAATCACTTGGGTGTAGCTAGATATTGCCTGTAAATATTGTTTTAAATTATTATGGGCAATACCCCGATTGTAATAAGCCTCTAAATAATCAGGATTAATTCTAATAGCACAGTCGTAATCGTCAATCGCCTTTTGATATTGCTTTAGCTCACTATAAATGATGCCTCGATTATAATAAGCCTTGGCATAATTGGGACAAAGAGCGATCGCAGCGGTGTAGTCACTAATCGCCTTTTGCTTATTTCCTAATTTTTCGTAGCCATAACCACGAAACATATAGGCTAAGGTGGCATTGGAATCCTTTTGCAAAATAGCGCTCAAGTCTTCGATGCCAGCACTATAGTTTCCTTGGCTATAGTAAACTTCACTCCTGCGGTAATAAGCCTCAACATCATCAGAATTTTGTTCGATCATCTGATTCAATTCAGCTAACATATTCTGATTATTTGACGATGCAGACTTTTTATCCATCAATTTCTTTTCGGTATTTATAAATTATCTATCGTATAGATTAGGCTCTTGGTGTAAACAATAAATCAACTTCCCTCACACCATATAGAACTTTAATTTTGGCAGAAATTTGCTCGGCAATATTGCTTTTACCCTGTTTGGCAAACAAATCGGCAGCTAAAGATAAATCTTTGATTGATTTTCTTCTTTCTTGCAAAATATGATAGGTCAAACCCCGATTGTAATAAGCATCGCTATAGTTAGGATCGTAGAAAATCGCTTCCGTGTAGTCAGCGATCGCCTTTTTGTACTGCCTTAAACTTTTTTTAGCATTACCTCGATTATTATAAATCAGTGCCGACTTGGGAGTTATGCTTGCTGCTTCGTTATAGTTATAAATTGCTTTTTGATATTGACCGAGATAACTATAGGTTACACCCCGATTATAGTAGGCATTACTGTGTTTGGGATTCAAAACTATACACCGATTGTATTGAAGGATTGCCTGTTGGTATTCTTGCAGGAAGTTGTAGGCATTACCGCAATGATAAAAAGCTTCATCATCACTACTGTCTAGTTCGATCGCTTTAAAATAATCTGCGATCGCACATTCAAACTTTTTCAATTTGCCGTAAGTATTGGCTCGATCTTTGTAGGCTGAGATTAATTCTGGCTTGAGGCGAATTAGTTCATTATAACTAGCCAAAGCATTGTGATAATCCTTGAGATTGATATATTCATTGCCTTGATTATAAAGTGATTGCCAGTCTTGAGGATCGAGTAGAATTGCCTGACTATAATCGATAATGGCATCATGATGATTTTGTAAAATAGAATTAGAGTTTCCTCTAGCACGATAAGCCTGAATTTTATTAGGATCTATTCTCACCACTTGAGTAAAATCAACTAAAGCTTGCTGATGATTTTCTAAAAAGCGATAGAGATTGCCTCGATGGTAGTATGCAGGTGCATTATCAGGATCTAATTCAATTACCTGGGTGAAATCGGCTATAGCTTTTTGATGTTCTTCCAAGACATTGTAGGTACAGCCACGGTTGTAATAGGCTTGGATATAGTTGGGGGCTAGTTTAATTGCTTGAGAAAAATCAGCGATCGCCAGATCGTAATTCTGCAAAATTCCATAAGCATAACCACGACTGCGATAAGCTTTGGCTAAGTCGGGAGAAAGTCGAATCGCTTCGGTGTAATCGGCGATTTCTAGACCAAACTGTTTTATTTCACCATAGGTGTATCCTCGAATCAAGTAGGTCTTAATATTTTGAGGATTTAGGTAGAGAACAGTATTAAAGTCTTTTATTGCTAAATCATATTCCCTTAGCTTGAGATAGGTTTTACCCCTTTTATAATAAATTTCGATTAAATCTTGCTCGTATTTGGCGATCGCACCACGGTAAACGCGATCGCAGTTTCTTTTTTCCGCCTTCATAATGCTTCAAGATTGACAATTAAATTACAGCTTTTTCTTAAATAAAAGAAGCAGCCATTAGCCCGACATAATTTTAATAACAAGCAATTTATTGCCGATTAATTGTCAATTGTCAATGAATATCCGCTCTATATAGGCGATACTTACTTTTCATTACCATTATTGAAGAATGGCTTATCTATAGTCTGTAGTTTTAGTTACCCAACTACACATTTACGATTCCTTAATAGAAGAGCTATTTTCTGCTTCAGAAGGTTTTGAGTCACCAGCCGCTTCTAATTTTGCACTCATGCTGACAGACTCTTCAATTTTTTGCGCTTCTTTTTTAAATTCATTTTCAAATTCCTTGGAAGCATCCTGAAAACTACGAAGAGTTTTTGCCACACTACGACCAATTTCAGGCAGTTTCTTTGGACCAAATACCAAAAGAGCAACAATAGTAATTAGAGCCATTTCTGGTAAACCAATGCCAAAAATGTTCATAACGCTAGATTCCTTTAATTTTAATAGTTATACGATGAATAATAGCTCGATTCTTAGTTATAAAAGAATCGAGCTAGACTATTAGCTAATAAATAGTTAATAAATTATTATTTGAGTTTATATCGTTTATCGACTTAAAGTTCTCCAGTCAACATCAATCCCTTCTAAAATTAGGGAAGAATTATAAAGTTGCAAAATAATTAGAAGGAAAACTAAAAACAGAGCCATAAAGACTCCCATTAAAATAGTTGTTCCCCAACCAGGAGCGACTTTACCGTATTCGGAGTTTAAAGGTTTGAGGAGATTCCCCAACCGAGTTTCTTGTGACATAGTCCAATAGTGATGTAATATCGAGTTTTTCGTAATCTTCTGTAATATTATAAAGGAAGAGTAATCATAATTTATATCAACTTATGGAACCCGCAATAGTTCTTAGCGTTAGTATAGGGGCTGTAGTAGTCGCTATCACTGGATATTCTATCTACACAGCATTTGGCCCTCCATCTGCCGATCTAGGAGATCCTTTTGAAGATCACGAAGATTAAGTAAGCTTTAAGCTCTAAGCTCTAAGCAAATGCAATATCGGTGTAAACACAATATAAAAAAAAAGTCAGAGGTACTTTGTTTACCCCTGACTTTTTGATTGAATAAATTTAATTAGCTTCGGTGCTATTCAAACTAGGAAGCCATTGTAAAATCTTAGAATTTACGGCTTCAGGATTTTCATCATGAGGACAATGACCAGCATCTTCGATAATCTGAAATTGAACATCAGGATTATTAGCTGCTAGGTCTTGATATATTGTTGCTCCCGCTACTGGTGTCCAGGGATCTTTTTCGCCCCAAAGTACTAGTAAAGGACGTTGCAAATTGACCAATAATTCACTAGGAGAATTTCCTGCGGGTGCAGTTAATACTGAAGCAAATACTTTTTGCGCGCCAGCATCACAAGATGGTTGATAAAGCATTTCTACCAATTCATCCGTTACCGCATTGCGATCGCGGTAAACTTGATACAGTGTGCGACGAATCTGACTTTTACGACGAATATTATTAAAGATGAACTTGCCCGTCATAGGAGAGCTAATCAGTTTGGCAAATCCTCCCATCACCAACCCTAACATGGGATTGAGATCTCCAGGGCGATGATTCAATCCTCCCGCACAATTAATTAAAACTCCTCCCGCAGAAATTTCAGGATGGTTTGTTATTAGCATTAAACTGAGCAACGCACCAATAGAGTTTCCTACAAACACGGTAGGCCGATCAATGTATTCTGACCAAAAATCTTTAATTTGTTCTTGCCATAGTTCCAAAGTATAGTTTAAAGGGGCTTTGTCCGAACCGCCAAAGCCCAGCAAGTCCAAAGCAAAAACCTGATAACCTTCCTTTGCCAGGACTGGAATGTTCTTTTTCCAATGTCCGATAGACGCGCCAAAACCATGAATCAAAAGCAACGGTTTTCCTTTTCCTGCCACAGTGTAGCGAATTCTATGTCCTTGCCAATGCCAATCTAGCTCTTTTGGTCGATCGCTTTTATCTAATTCTGTCGTCACCACAATTATTTGTTATTTCTAATTTTTAATAGTTTTGTCTAGATCGTACAAAAATTGTCCATTGATTTGCCAATTAATTGGTTTAAAAATTAGAAACAGCCATATTAATCTGTGAATATGGCTGTTTCTAAAAGCGCGATCGCTTTTTCTAGATCGTCATTAACAATTTGAAAGTCAAATTCCTCTTTGGCAGCAATCTCTTTTTTAGCAATTTCTAATCTTTGGGCGATCGATTCTTCTGTATTTGTGCCTCTACCTCTAATTCTTTCTTCCAATTCATCAATAGAGGGTGGCAAAATAAAGATGCGCTCGCGCTTCGGGAAAAATTTGAGCCACAGATCTCGCCCCTTCTAGCTCAATTTCCAAGATTACATAGTGACCAGAATTAATCTGTTCTACTACCCCAGCTTTAGGCGTACCATAATAGCTGTTGGCATATTCAGTCCATTCTAAAAGCTCTCGATCGCGAATTGCTGCCTCAAAGTCTTTTTTACTCAAAAAGAAATAATTAACCCCTTCCACTTCTCCTGGGCGGGGTTGTCTAGTAGTGGCAGATACGGATAGTTTTAACTGGGGATGACGTTGTAAAAGTAAATTGACCAGAGTGCCTTTGCCCACGCCACTTGGCCCTGTTATAACGATGAGTTTCCCTAGTTGATTTGGGGGCATTAATGATACTGTGGTTAGGCTAAGAATCTTTGCCGTCTTTATTGACTACAAAGCGATGGGCTACTGTTTCAGGCTGTATTGCCGACAATACTACATGAGAAGAATCTGTGACAATTACTGCTCTAGTACGACGACCGTAGGTTGCATCTACCAAGAGATTCTTTTCTCTAGCTTCGGTAATAATCCTTTTGATAGGTGCGGACTCTGGGCTAACAATAGCAATAATACGATTAGCTGAAACAATATTACCAAAACCAATATTAATTAATTGAATATCCATAATTATTTGTTGATTGCGACTTTTAAGCTGATTTATCGCCAAGTTTAGAAATATAGTTTTAATACTATAGTTAAAAACTTCTATTTACAAGCAAAATTAAGGATAAAAATGGGTTATTTAAGGAAATTTTAGTTTTTACCATTAATATAAACATTCTGTAGCCTTAATCACAATATTTTAATTAATAACTTATATTTATATTTTTTATTACTGTTATGCAACCAGTTGATTACACAACCCTAATGGCAGCCTGTACCGAACTAAATCGAGATTGGATTCCTTCCCGTGTCGAACAGGTGTATCAGCGCGATCGCTTTACGATCTCTTTAGCTCTGCGCACTCTCAAAGCAAAACCTTGGCTGACAATCTGTTGGCATCCCGAAGCAGCCAGAATTAATATCGGCGATCCCCCACCTCGCATCAAAGATACTTTTACCTTTAGCGATCAGTTGCGCCATCAATTTAAAGGATTGGCGTTGATTGGCATAAAAGCGATCGCACCTTGGGAAAGAGTATTAGACCTCCAGTTTGCCAACCGTCCAGGAGAAGAACCCTTGTGGCACTTGTATGTAGAGATTATGGGCAAGTATAGCAACGTTATTTTAACCGATGGCGATCTGCAAATTATTACCCCCGCAAAACAAATAGGCGTAGCCCAATCTAGTGTCCGCCCCATCCAAACAGGACAGCGTTACGAAGTACCACCCGCTTTGACTGGGACGACTCCCAAGCTAGAAGAATCTTTTGGGCGATGGCAGGAAAGAGTGAGTTTGATTCCTGGGCAACTTAAGCGTCAGTTACTCAAGTCTTACCGTGGTTTGAGTCCCAGGGTAGCGGAAGAAATTGCGATCGCAGCAGGATTATCACCTCAAGTCCAAACCGATACCCTGGAGGATAAAAATTGGCAGGAATTGTTTAAATACTGGCAGAAATGGTTAACAGTGTTAGAGACAAAGCAGTTCGATCCTGGTTGGTTAGATAATGGTTATACCGTGTTGGGTTGGAATAAAACTCGCATCTGTAGATTCAGCACAGACATTATTAAATGAATACTATACTCAAGAATTTAATCGTCAGCAGTTTAAGCAACTACACCATCAGCTAAATCAAAAGTTAAACAATTTACTCAAGAAACTTAACGTTAAGGCAAAAACTTTTCGCGATCGCTTAAAACAGTCTGCGGATGCGGAAAATTACCGCCACCAAGGAGATTTATTGATGGCGCATCTCCACGAAATACAGCCAGGAATGAGGTCTATTATGATAGAAGACTTTGAAACGGGTAAGCCAATAAAAATAAAGCTGAATGTGGAGAAAAACCCCGCACAAAATGCCCAGGCAATTTATAAAACTAGCCAAAAACTCAAACGGGCAAAAGATGCAGTCATACCATTACTTGCGGAAGTAGACGGGGAGATTAATTACTTGTCTCAGGTGCAAACATCTCTCAATCAATTACAAAACGAAAAACAGACTTCCGAAGATTTACAGGCATTAGCCGAAATTAAAGATGAATTAATTCAACAAAACTATCTTACTAATGAACGCCAGGGAGATAATAGCAAAGAAGATAAAGACTCTCAACCCTACCGCTACAAAGCCCCTTCAGGGTGTGAAGTCTGGGTTGGTCGCAATAACCGCCAAAACGATATTTTAACCTTCCGTACTGCGGTTGAATATGACCTGTGGTTTCATACCCAAGAAATACCAGGAAGTCATGTACTACTACGCCTCGATCCTGGTGCAGTTGCTAGTGAAGCAGATTTACAGTTTACTGCCGATCTCACTGCTTACTATAGTCAAGCCCGCGAAAGCGAACAAGTCCCCGTAACCTATACCAAACCAAAAGATGTTTATAAACCCAAGGGTGCAAAACCTGGAATGGTTATTTATAAAAAGGAAACGGTTATCTGGGGTAAACCACAGGTGGCAAAAGAGTATTTAGAAAAAGCGATCGCCTTTCAAAAGTAGCAAGTAGCGATAGAGACGAGGCAAACCTCGTCTTGGTGAGCATCAGATAGGGCTAAACACATACTAAGACCAGGACATTTGTATACTGCATTAAAATAAGAACCGCTATATGAAAACTCGTGCTTGGTTGAAGCCTTTTGCTTTGGTTAGCTTATTGTTTGCTACGCAAATATCTAATAATAGTGTTTGGGCAGAAGATAAAAATCCATCAGTAGCAGACGAACAACCCAGTATTTGTCAGGAAGATATACCTGCAACTATCGAAAATATTATTAATCGTCCTGAATTGGCGCGATCGCGTTGGGGAATTGAAATTCAAACTGAAACGGGAGAAGTGCTGTATAGCAAGAATGGTCATCAGTTTTTTACCCCAGCCTCTAGTGCTAAACTTCTCACTACCGCAGCAGTATTATCAACTCTGGGTGCAGACTATCGCCTGACTACCCCTATTTTTGCCGTGGGAAACGCTCCTAATCTCACTTCGTTGCGCCTAAAAGGACAAGGAGATCCCAGTTTATCTACGAAAAGTTTAAAACGGATAGTACATCAGTTGCAAGCTTTGGGCATAAAACATATTGAAAAGTTAATCATTGATGACAGTTATTTTGATGCGCCAGCAATTAATCCTACTTGGGAATGGTTAGATGTCCATAGTTACTTTGCTACAGCAGTAAACAGCACTATCCTCAACGAAAATGCTGTCACTCTGACGCTATTACCCCAACAGTTAGGACAGTCAGTCAAGTTTTACTGGAGTGATGCGATCGCAGCTAGACAATGGCAAGTAGTTAATCAGGGAATTACAGGAAAAAAAAACATTCCCTACAACATAGAAATTGATGGAGATTTGGGCAAACCTATTCTAAAAATTAGAGGTGAGTTGGCAGTTAATGAACCTCCTGATGTTTGGGATATGGCAATAGTCGATCCTGCAAATTATTTTCTAGAATCATTGCGATCGCAATTAAATCTGGCTGGCATTACTGTCACCAGAGGGATAGTTGTAGAAGAAGATTATCCAAACGAATTGGAGACAAAATTATTCACCATTTCCTCTCCTGCGATCGCCGAAATTATCAAAAAAATAAATCAGGAAAGCAATAATTTATATGCAGAAGCCTTGGCTAAAGTGTTAGCTAAAAGACTTAATACTGACAATTCGATAGAAGCAATAAATCAAAGCTTAGATGAGTTAGGAATTGATTCTGATGACTATATTTTAATCGATGCTTCTGGACTATCAAGACAGAACTTAGTATCTCCAAAGACTTTGGTTAGAACACTTGCCTTGATGTTTAAACCTTCTGAATTAGATACTCAGTATCAACAGTCTATGGCTGTTGCGGGAGTTAGTGGAACTTTGAAAAATAGATTTCGCGATACTTCAGTTCGAGGCAATTTCTGGGGTAAAACAGGAACTCTAACTGGAGTAGGTTCTCTATCTGGATACTTATTTACGCCTAATGATTTTACTCTACTGATCGGTATTGTTATTAATAACTCAGACCTGACTAGTAAACAAATAAGACAAGAGATAGATCGAATAGTCATTGCACTAAGTCACATCAAGCAATGTTGAGTGTCACAGGCAAATATTCATTTGTTAATCATTATTAGTAATATGAAAAAACAATGAATCAAATATATTTTTACGATTATTTTTTCATAAAGTAAACATTAATCTGTATGTGATTGATGTAAAGAAAAGTTATTTAAAATAATCAAGATAAATTTCATGAGAATCCCCAGAGTCGATCGTAATTTCAAGCTAATAGCTTTAGGAATAGCAGTTGCTATCATTAGCAGCAGTTTTCTACCTGCACATGGAGAAGAATCTGATGATTATGTTCCCGAAATTGGCTGGAATAGTAGAATAAGCAGCATGGGATTAGATCGAGAAGATAATATCGATCAAAAATATCAGTTTGATTGTCAATCTGCGCCAGAAGATTTAGTTCATGCTCCAACTTGGGGGACTAAAGTTTATACAGTTAATTCAGGTATATGCAGTGCTGCTGTTCATTCGGGAATGGTAGATGCAGAAGAAGGAGGCGAAATAACCATTAAGTTGATTGAAGGTAAAAAGTTTTATACAGGAAGCAAAAAAAACGACGTTAAAAGCAAAGACCATACTGCTGCTGATATAAGTTTTGTTTTCATTGGTCAGAAAAAAGTTGAAGCAGAATCTGAATCCAAGAAGGAAAAACGCGAGCCTTCTGGCATTGAAAGATTACTAATGGAAGGTTTTCAAAGAGGTGTAGAAAGATCGATTGAAAAAGCAATCATTGATGTATTGAAATAAATGAAGAGAAAATAATTGAAACGTCATTTAATAAATAAATAATACCTGCCTACCGATCGCAATGATTGTCTAGTCAGGAATTTTTTTGTGCATGGGAAATAAAGATTGAAATTTAAAACAACCAAATCGAACGAACAAATATACTAAAGTTTTCTTTCTAAACGTCATAATTATCCTGACTTTGCAATACATTCGATCTAAGTCAAACATCTAAATAGGAAAAACTCACCGCTTTTTAAAGAAGAGATGAAGATGTTCGAGCTTATGACAAGTTGCTGTAAACTAGCCAGAATTAGCCAAAATTTGTGGAATAATTAATTTAAGACTAGATATTCATTATTATTTACCAATCTTGAAGGGTGCGTTCGTACATGACGCACTTTTTTTTGCCAATTTTTAGCGAGTGAATTAGAAAACAGATATACCAAAAGAAACAACACAATCAAATTCAATAAACTCTGGTGTAGACTAAGGACGACTATCTATCCCTTAAGATAAATTTTGAAGAATCGCTCTAGCTACTGGCAGCTTATTCCTTTTATTCTTCCCCAAAGTACAACTATCGCTTTGGCTTTTATTTGCACTCTTTTGTTTACTGCTCAATGGCCGATACAGGCGTGGTTGGCAGGAGAGTTAACTGAATATATTGGCAATGGAGATACTAGTAGTATTGCTCGTCTTGCAGGATTGGCAGCACTTGTATTTATTGGCAAAGGAATTGTTCAATACGGACAAGATTCTTTAATGGCAAAGGCAGCATTAACTATTGCTTTAAATTTGCGGAAGGTTGTATATGGTCATTTGCAAAAGCTAAGTTTAAATTATTTTGAGGTCGCTAAAACAGGAGATCTCACTTATCGCTTAACTGAAGACATCGATCGCATTGGAGAGGTAGTCAATCAGTTTTTTCATGATTTTGTTCCCTGTATTCTACAGCTAATTGTAGTCTTGGGATATATGCTGTGGCTTAACTGGCAACTGACGATAGCTACGCTAATTTTAGCTCCTTTGATGGCAATAATTATTGGCGCATTTGGCGAAAAGCTTTTGCAGTATTCTCGGCGCAGTCAAAATCGTATTTCTAATCTATCTGCTTTATTGACCGAAGTTTTAGCAGGGATTCGTTTAGTCCAGGCTTTTGCAGCAGAAGATTATGAATTAGAACGTTTTTATCAAGAAGCGGAAGGAAATCGTCAAGCAAAGTATAAAGCAGAAAAAGCTAAAGCATTTCAATTTGTGGTGGTTGGTTTTCTGCTAGTGATGACTGTAGTCTCGATCTTTTTCTTGGGTGCTTGGCAAATTTCAGAAAACAATCTTACGGGAAAAGAATTTGTCAGTTACCTAGCAGGAGTTGCACTATTAATTGACCCTATTACTCATACAACCAGTAACTACAATAGTTTTAAAGAAGGAGAGGCATCAGTAGATAAGATATTTGAATTGTTAGATGTCAAACCAGCAGTAATTGAGAAAGAAAATGCGATCGCTTTACAGGGAATCACGGGAAAAGTCGAATATGATTCTGTTAGCTTTAGCTACATCACAGATAATCCCGTCATTAATAATCTTAGTTTAATTGCCAACCCAGGAGAAACAATTGCTCTAGTTGGATCTTCTGGTGCAGGAAAATCCACTTTAGTTAATCTTCTTCCCCGCTTTTATAATGCAGGCAAAGGCAACATATTAATTGATGGAGTTAATATTGCCGATGTTACTCTCAAAAGCTTGAGACAGCAAATAGGAATTGTTCCTCAAGAAACCAACCTTTTTTCTGGCACTATTGCTCAAAATATTGCCTTTGGTAAAAGCGATTTTAATCTCAAAGATGTAGAAGTTGCTGCAAAAATTGCTAATGCTCATCAATTTATTTGCGAACTATCCCAAGGCTATTTTACCTATGTAGGAGAAAGAGGAGTCAACCTATCGGGAGGACAAAGACAAAGAATTGCGATCGCTCGTGCTATTTTGCTCAATCCTCGCATCTTAATTTTGGATGAAGCAACCAGTGCCTTAGATTCAGAATCGGAAGCTTTAGTACAAGAGGCACTCGAAAGAATTATGCAGGATCGCACTGTATTTGTAATTGCTCATCGTTTGGCTACAGTGCGTCGAGCAGATTGAATTTTGGTATTAGAAAAAGGACAAGTAATTGAATCAGGTAGTCATCAAGAATTACTCCACAAAAATGGCGTATATGCTAGTTTTTATGCCAGGCAATTTAAGGAAGACTAGATAAGTAATAAGAGTCAGCACAAATAAGTGGTGAGCAAGACAAAATTACTTTTGGCTATAAAATTTTTCTTCATCGCCCACCCTTCCACTTCATAAATTATCCATTGTTAACTTCGCCAGCTAACAAATTAATAAATGATAAATGTTAACTGACAATTGCTTACCCGCCGTATTCCCAACCAGTACTAGATAGCAATAATTGATTTCCTTCACGGTGAATTCCCGAAGCGATTACTTCACCAACATATACAGTGTGATCTCCTTGTTCTACTGTACCGACTACTTTGCACTCGATGTAGCCTAAAGAATCTTTAATAATAGGACAGCCTGTTTCTTCACCTTCGTAAAATTCTACATCTTCAAACTTATTACCAACGCGAGTTTTGGGTTTGAAGAAAGCTGCTGCTAAGTCTTTTTGTCCTTCATCAAGGAAACTAATCGCAAATACCTGAGTATTTTCAATCATTTCATGAGAAGTAGTACCTTTTTTGACGCAGTTAACTACCAAAGGTGGCTCAAAAGAAGACTGCATCAACCAGCTAACGGTAAAGCCATTCATTTCATCTCCCTCTTTAACTCCGCAGATATAAAGTCCGTGAGGAATTTTCCGCAACATTGTTTTTTTTGCTTTCTGGTCTAACACAAGTCTTGCTCCTTAATTTAAAATTGTCTCGCAACAGTCTATCAAGCTTCGGTAACGAGAAAAACTTTCTTTAGTTAGATTAAATATGAAAAATTCAGCAAAAAGATTAATTGGACTAACTGGAGGAATCGCCACGGGTAAAACTACTGTATCGAATTACCTAGTAAAAAAATATTACTTACCAGTGTTGGATGCGGATGTCTATGCAAAAGAAGCTGTTGCTGTTGATTCACCTATCTTACAAAGAATATTTAGTCGCTATGGCGACAAGGTTATGTCACCCGATCTCTCTTTAAATAGATCGGCGTTAGGAGAAATTGTTTTTAATAACTCTCGTGAAAAGCAATGGCTGGAAAATCAGATTCATCCCTATGTACGCGATCGCTTTGAGCGAGAACTACAGCATACTGACGGTAATACAATAGTATTAGATATACCTCTGTTGTTTGAAGCAAATTTAACCGATACAGTGACCGAAATTTGGGTGGTCAATTGCGATCGTTCTACACAAATCCAACGCTTACAGCAACGTAATGGTTTGACTCTGGTGCAAGCAGAAGCCAGAATTGATAGTCAACTTCCCCTCGCAGAAAAAGTAGCTGCTGCGGATGTTGTTTTGGATAACAATAGCGATCTAAATAGTTTATTAGCGCAGGTAGACACGGTTATTGTGTCAACTGCCCATTTATAAAGTTTTGTTTTAAATTGTATTTTATCGTTAAATGGTAACATTGGCTACAGAAGTTAGCTATTATATAAAAAAGTAGAAGATAAATTTAGTTTTTAGAGAGAACTATATTTTACTGCTAATCAATATGTAAAACGATTGCATAATATGCGCTCCTTCAATCGTGTATAGAAGAAAACCATATAGTTTAAAAGGTACAAATTATGAGACTGCAATTTAGAGGAAAAATTTACGAAGCACCTCATACAGAATGGGATGTCAGCGAAGGTGAAGTTGGTGGAATGTATCGTGGTAAACCCTGGAAAGTTCATCACCTTAAAGAACAGCATCGCCAAAGTCACCACAAAACAGAATTAACCTATCGTGGAATTTCTTACACAAAAGACTAATTTCACCATAAGAGACATCTAACTTAATCTAAATGCCTCTTAAATTGTCTTTAAATGATGACTGTTATCTTATAGCTGATGTACCCATAAATTTGTCTATTTTTACTATCTCTATTTAAAAGTAATGAAAAATATATCTTCATATCCCAAACCTAGAGGTAGAAAACACCAGTTAGAAATCTGGGAAAGGGAAATCTCTGACTGGCAAAGCATTCATCATTTACCCCTCCACATATCCGCACCCGAAATAAAATCTCATAGAGGTGGACGCAATTTGGGCAAAATTAGTCATGCACCCAGAGTATGCCAAATAAATGCGGGCAGAGAAAATGGAGCTGATTTAGCCGTGGATATTTTAAGATATCAATTAGGCGATCGTGTTGCTCAACAAAAGCATTTAGAAAATGTTCGTCGTAACTTGGAACATCGCTCGCAAGTAGCAGAATCTCAGGGAAATAAACAGCTACTAAATATTCTTCAAGATGAATATAGACAGCTTGAAACTAGTATTTGAAGTCGATTTAATAAACTTTAAAAGATAAAGCGATCGACAGAATGCGATCGCTTTTTTTATCTCAATTGGAACTAACATTAAGATACTGACGCAAACGAAACAGACTAAAAGTTTGTCCTAAGTTCAAAGGTAGGATAGAAACCCCTTCCAAACGAGACTGCAACCAACCGTCGCCCCAATGCCATTCGTGGTAGCCATCTATTCCTTTGCTCAACAGTAGGCGTAGTGAATTGTCCTCGACTTTTTCTACCTGATGTTCGATTTCAACTAAGCCAAGGGAACTAACAAAAGTATTGCCTGGACTTAGTTTACCTGAGAGAGAAGCAAAACTTTGCGGCCACATCCATTGCTTAAGGCGATCGCTTTCTATTAAACTTTCTCGTATCTTTTCTTCTGAAGCATTAACTTCAATTCGTAAAGTGCTTTCCTGAAAATTTCCTAACATATGGATTTGGTGCTTTCCTATTAATTGGTTCGATTGTTAATCTTGTTTTTTAAAATTAAGTGCTTTTATAGTGAGATGCGCCGAATTTGTTTCACCTCACCTACTCACTATATTGATAGAATTTAAGTAAAGGCGAGCTTCCTAACTCGATATATTTATTTTAATGCTGGAATTTTTACAAACACAATTTTTCTTATTAGAGCGATTTGCCGATCGCGTGGTATCCACTCAACTGACTCATCTAAGTATAGTAAGTTTGGGCATAATATTTCTAGCAGGGCTAGTTACTAGTTTGACCCCCTGTATGTTATCGATGTTGCCTATCACCGTTGGTTATATTGGCGGTTATGAATCGGAGGGAAGGTTACAGGCTGCTATTCAATCTAGCTGGTTTGCCTTGGGTTTAGCTACTACTCTAGCTGCATTGGGCATTTTGGCTACCACTATCGGTAAAGTATACGGGCAGATTGGAGTAGGGTTGCCGATTGTTGTTAGTTTAGTTGCGATCGCAATGGGTTTGAACTTATTGGAAATACTACCCCTGAAATTTCCCAGTTTGGGTGCAACCGACTGGATTGGCGAAGACTTACCCCGTGGAGTACGTTCTTACTTATTAGGCTTGACCTTTGGTTTAATAGCCTCTCCTTGCAGCACTCCTGTCTTAGCTACCTTATTAACTTGGGTAGCCACAACGCAAAATTTGGTATTGGGGGGCGGTTTATTGGTTGCTTATGCCCTTGGTTATGTTACGCCGTTGGTAATTGCGGGTACTTTTACAGCGTCGATCAAAAAGATTTTAGAGTTGCGTCGTTGGTCGAGTTGGATTAATCCCGTTAGTGGGGCGTTGTTGTTAGGTTTTGGAATTTTTTCTTTGTTGTCCCGTTTACCTGCTATTCAATAGAGGTTTTTTATTTTCTATCTTTTGGATCGCTTTCGTATAGGTTCTCCCAACTGTATCTATCTTCGGTTGTTTGTGACTCTACTACAGTTGTCCAATGAGCATAAAATTTGTCTGTTTGGTAATGCTCTCCTTTGAGCCTTTTATTAAACGATTCCCGATCAAGTCTACTATTTATAATGAATTCATCTTTAAAACCAAAATTTATATTTCGTCGTTTTGTTGGTATTATTGCCAATTTAAAACTAGCTATTGTTTTATTGCTGGCGATCGCAGTAGTGAGTATTTCAGGTACAGTAATAGAACAAGCGGAAACTCTAACTTTTTATCAACAAAATTATCCTGAATCTCCTGCTTTATATGGCTTTCTAACTTGGAAAGTTATTTTAGCCTGGGGTTTAAACCATGTATATAGTACCTGGTGGTATCTCTCTCTATTAATTATATTTGGTGCGAGTTTGACAGCCTGTACCTTTACTCGACAGCTACCTGCATTAAAAGCTGCCCGTAAATGGAAGTATTATCAAAAGCCCAAGCAATTTGAAAAGCTAGCTCTTAGTGCCGAATTAGATCGCGGTTCGATTAGTTCTTTAATTCCTCTATTAAAACAGCAAAAATATCAGGTATGGCAACAGGATGATACGCTTTACGCCCGTAAAGGTATTATTGGACGCATTGGACCGATAATAGTCCACGCAGGAATGCTAATTGTATTATTGGGTGGAATGTGGGGCATCTTTACAGGCTTTTTCGCTCAAGAAATGATCGCTAGTGGCAACACTTTTAAAATTCAAAATATTATTGAATCTGGCCCCTTATCTAGTCCGCAAATCCCTGATGATTGGTCAGTCAAGGTAAATCGCTTTTGGATTGACTATACGAATAAGGGGGATATAGATCAGTTTTATTCAGATCTTTCTGTAGTAGCCGATGATGGTAAAGAATTAAAGCGAGAAACTATCTCTGTCAACCATCCTCTACGGTATGATGGCGTGACTCTTTATCAAACTAACTGGAGTATTGCTGCGGTGCAGGTACAGTTAAACAACAGCCCCATATTTCAGATACCCGTAGCGAAGCTAGACACTTTGAACGCAGGTAATATTTGGGGTACTTGGATTCCTACCAAGCCCGATCTGAGTTCGGGGGTTTCGATGTTGATTAAAGATATGCAGGGGACAGCATTAATTTATAACCAGCAGGGTGAATTGACTAGTGCAATTCGTATCGGTCAAAGTGTAGATATTGATGGCATTAATATTAAGTTGTTAGATATCATTGGCAGTACTGGTTTGCAAATTAAAGCAGATCCAGGTGTACCAATTGTATATACAGGTTTTGCTTTACTAATGATTGGGGTAGTTATGAGTTACTTTTCCCATTCTCAAATATGGGCATTAGAACAAGATGACAGCTTCTATTTTGGGGCAAAAACTAATCGCGCCCAGGTTAGCTTTGAACGAGAAATGTTAGAAGTAATCGATAATTTATCAGAAGAAACCGAGTCTAATAATATTTCCGAACCTAGTACATCCTTGGTTTAAACCTATCCGATTTTGTATTCATTCATATCATAGTGTTAGATTTACTGCTAATTATGGCATTGGGATTTTTAGGAAGTTTTGGTCACTGCATTGGAATGTGTGGCCCATTAACAGTGGCTTTTGCCTTATCCCAAGAAGATAATAACTCCAAAGGAATTAACGGATGGCAGTTTCATTTATTGCTGAATATTGGCAGAATTATTAGCTATAGCTTAGTAGGAGCAGCTTTAGGTGGATTAGGCTCTGCTTTTGTTGCTAGTGGACATTTAGCAGGGATAGGCAGCATTTTTCGGCAAGTAATGGCAATCTTGACGGGCATATTGTTAATTTGGTTTGGTTTAGGACAGATTAAACCCAACTGGCTACCTCATTTACCGTTTTTGCATCCTTTGAAGGGTATGGTTCATAATCGACTCAGTTCGGGAATGAATCAGCTTGCATCTAGACATAGGTGGTGGACACCCGCACTATTGGGTGGAGTTTGGGGTTTAATTCCCTGTGGTTTTTTGTACGCTGCACAGCTAAAAGCGGTAGAGACAGGAGAATTGTTAGGTGGTGCGCTAACTATGCTTTGTTTTGGCTTAGGTACAGCACCGATGATGTTGGGAGTGGGAATATCTGCTTCTAAAATTAGTGCGGATCGGCGGAGTCAGTTGTTTCGTTTGGGAGGATGGGTAACGTTAACCATTGGTATCCTGACTTTGTTACGGACAGATGCCATGATTGACTATACAGGACATATTGCATTAATTTTATTGATGTTAGCTTTAGCTGCTCGTCCTATGAGTGGGGTTTGGGCTGCACCTTTGCAGTATCGTCGGATCGTTGGGGTTGGTGCTTTTGTCTTATCTTTGGCGCACACATTTCATATGTTAGATCATTCTTTAAACTGGAATTTAGATGCGATCGCCTTTATGTTACCGCAACACCGCTTGGGCATCAGTACGGGCATCTTAAGCCTGTTTTTACTCT
The DNA here is from genome assembly GCA_963799375.1 of uncultured cyanobacterium. Classification (GTDB taxonomy): domain Bacteria; phylum Cyanobacteriota; class Cyanobacteriia; order Cyanobacteriales; family Xenococcaceae; genus Waterburya. The sequence goes on along the minus strand of CAWCWY010000001.1, from coordinate 5,871 downwards.
TTCCTGCTGCATTAACAAGTAGCGATCGCGCTGCTAAAATTCTTGGTACGAGATGGCGTAAAATTCATTTATTAAGCGTACCTGCTTTGATCTTTGCCGTAACCCACGTAATCTTATCAGGCTCTCATTATTTGGGAGATTTACAGCTAACTTTAGATAGCAAAATTAGGGTTGGATTAGTCTTGTTTTTTGGTCTTTTAGTTTTATTAATGCGATCGCGCAGCACTCATAAAATATAGTCAATCGTTGTTCGATATGCGATTGCTTCACCTATATGATGTTTTTATTGCATTGCAGGTGGAATTTAGAGCCAAAAAAGTATCAAGCTAGACTTATTACTCAAATTTTAAACATCATAGATTCTAGGCTTAGATGCTTCTTTCTTTTATCCCACCCAGATTAGCGATCGCTCCTTCTGTTCCCGAAACTGAATTTCCCAATCTATTATTGAGAAAAATTATTCTCGATCGCAACACTTCATTTGAAGTATGGTCGCCTAAATCTAATGCTATTTTAAACACCTGTGAAGCCGATCTGCTAAAAAGCGACTGCGCTCGCGTAGAGGCAATTTGCACTAGATTGGTTTCTTTGTTGGGGGCAACTTGTTCGGAGTATGAGGAGCATTTACTCAGCAGTCAAAAGCTGTTTGATAATTGGGAAGATGTTAAGTATTTCGCTTCTAAGTATAAATTTAAACCCAATGCCATAGACGTACTATTCTCTAGTCAAACAATACGACAATTGGATGTATCGTCCAATAATTCAATTAAATGGGTAGTCGAACCTCCTTGCTGGGAAATTTTTTTCCTGGAACTAAACCCAGTAAATAAAGGGTTCAAAATTGTTTCTAGACCTAACAATTATTTATCTGTGATTGTGTGGACTGGAAAACCTATAGTAAAACATATTCCCCAAATGCGATCGCAAAGATTAATCCAAAATTAAGCTAGCTAAAAAAGTATTGAGCTAAACTTATTATTTATCAATTTTTTATGAAATTCTAAAAGCTTTTGCTACTTATAAAATTGGCGTAAATTAATAGCTCGAAATTTGTATACTGAAGAGAAAGAAGTACACACAACTTTTGGAGATCGTTAATGGCAGTTCAATTTAAGCATATTATGTTGATGGTTAAGAATATACCAGCTACGGTAAAATTTTATAGCGAAGGATTAGGACTCAAGGTAATTACCTCAAGCCCAGGATGGGCAGAATTGGATGCTAACGGTACTACTATTGCTCTTCATGCAGCCTCAGAGAATGGTCAGTCAGGAAGCTCGCCCATTTTAAGTTTTCATGTAGATGATGTTTATTCAACCATCGCTACTCTAGAAGAAGGAGGAGCAACTTTGGAAGGAAATGTCAGAGAACCTTCTTTTGGGAAAGTAGCAGCAATGCGCACTCCAGATGGAAGTATTATCAGTTTGCTACAGCCTAATGCAGTTAAAACTTCATCCCATTAATCAAATTCAGGCAAATTAATACCGCAGTCAAGATGATTCACTGGGGATAACTATAGTCATTGAATAAAAAGCATTGAAACTGATATTTTGTTTGAATACTAAAGATTATCGCGATCGCTATAATATCAGAAAACCCCCTCTACTTCGCACGGGGGTTTTTTGATGCCTAACAATTAGCCTTACAGCTAATCGCTATATAATTCTAAGAAGCCATTGCCACTTCTACCATTTGCTGCAATTCACCACTTTGATACAGTTCGATCGCAATATCTGAACCACCAACAAACTCTCCATCAATATAGATTTGGGGAATAGTTGGCCAACTAGAATATTCTTTGATTCCTTGACGAATTTCTGGATCGGCTAAAATATCAAAGGTTTCAAAAGGTACACCAAGAGTATTGATAATTTGTACTACGTTGTTGGAAAAACCACACTGGGGCATCAATTTTGACCCTTTCATGAATACCATGATTTTGTTTTCGTTAACTAACTGGTCTATTCTTGATTTAACTTCGGGTGTCATAATTCTTATTTACCTAAATTTTCTTAATTTTCTAGAAACGCTTGCGATCTAAATTTTACTAAAAATCAAATGTTTAATGTTTGATGTTCAATGTCACACAGTTTGACCAGTAGCTTGCCATGCTTCGGGGGTAAAAGTCTTCAAAGATAGAGCATGAATAGTTTCCGTTGCCAGCTCATCTTGCAGCACGCCATAAACCATTTGATGTTGTTTGACTCTAGTTTTACCTGCAAAATCTGAAGAAACAATTATAGCTTCAAAATGCTGTCCATCCCCGACAACCTTTACTTCAGCATTGGATAAACGTTCTTGAATTATTGTCTGCACTTGCTCGGGGCTAATCATAATTTCTTGTACTTGACTGAATAAAATCTACGGATCGGTAATGATTACTATTGCAATCTAAATTTTAGCTGTTTTAAGAAACAAGCCTACTCCAATCCTATTGAGCATCCCCAGGAATAAGGTTAGGATCGGCTGGCGGTACAGAAGAGGGTACTTCAGGATTGGCATCAGCAGGAGGCTGCTCAGAATCAGAAGCGGGTGGTATTTCGACGGGAGGGTTATCACCCTTTCCTGGGGGAGTGAAAGGAACATCGACAAAGCCAATTTCTAATAACTGTTCGTAGGCTTTTTTACCCAATCCACTCCCAGGACTTTGGGAAGTGATAATTTGTACTAAGAGAGGAACAGATAATTCAGGTTTATCTTGCGCTCGATGAACTAATGCTAGTTGGTAAGTGGCATTGTCTCTTTCTATGCCAGTTTCTAGAGCCTTTGTACGGTGAGATTCGGCTGCTGCATTATCTAAACCAGTAAAACTGTTAAATAATTGCAGATAGAAATTCGATAGCTGATTGTACACTTGTCGTGCGCTCTGTAATTTCTGGGCTGCTGCGTCATAATCTTGATTATTAACAGCTTCGTCTGCCTCAGTCATCAACTTTTTGCCACCTTCAATACTAAAAATACTTTCTGGTGGTGTTTGCGATGTAGATTCGGTTGGTGTCGTTTCTTCTGGAGAAGATTCAGATTCAGTTGTTTCTTGAGCATTGAGGGAAGTAACGGGGCTGAATAAAAATAAACTCAGGAATAATAAGTAGCGCGCAGTAGAGTTAATAATATTTGTTTTGAACATAAGCTATATTTCTTGATTTTGTTTCGTTATTTATACAACAAAACTATTAAGCTTCAGGTATCATATCACCAGATAACCTTCAAGTCTGACTAAAGAAAATTTGCTCACAAGGCATTCGGAACATAATGACTGAATATATAGTACGTCTAATATGAATTGGGAAGAGGTTTTGTATCTTGATACTGCTTGTCTTTAACGGCACGATATTTTTCAATAGTTTCTTTTGCACCCATTGCCTGTCGGTATTCTTCCCCTTCTTCTTGTTCTAAACGTTGTCTTACTTTCTTTCTTAGATCGGAAACTATTTTACCGTTGATTTTTCTTGTCTGTTTCCAATCCAAAATTGGCTGAGGATAATTATTTGTTGATAGTCTACTGCGAGTAACTGCTCTAAAGTATATCCTTTTAACTCTGGTATCCAATGACGAACAAACTGCAAATATGGATCTTTATCTTCTAAATTTTTAGTAGGGTTGTAGATCCGAAAAGTCTTAGATAAAGGATTGGTAACTCCTGCTTGAGCTTGCCATTGCCAATGATTGATAGCAATGTTGCCATCAACTAAGCGACTCATAAAATATCTTGCTCCGTGATGCCAAGATACGCCACAGTTGATGGTTAAAAAAGTAACGCACATTGCCCGCATCCGAAAATTCATCCAACCCATTTGGTTTAGCTGACGCATACTAGCATCAACCATCGGAAAACCTGTATTGCCTTCACGCCAAGCCGTAAACAACGCTTGTTTTTCTCCTGTTAATGGCTGGGGGGAATAATATTGGTCAAACTCCCCATAGCGATTTTGCCAGGCTAATTCAGGATGAAAATAGTGTCTTTGGCTAAACTTATCGTGCCATCGCAGACGATCTAAAAAGGTTTTGAGGGCAAAATAGTTTTTTGATTTGGGAGAAAATTTATCACTAATGGCAACAGTGCGTTGATAAATTGTACGGGATGAAATATTACCAAAATCAAGATAGGGAGAAAGTTGAGATGATGCTCCCTGCTGCGCCATCCAAGGACGAGACATTTTCCAATGGTAGCCTGAATATCTCCGATCCAAAAAGCTATCTAAAGTATTCTTAGCTCGCTCTTCCCCACCAGCGAAGCGGTAGTTACCATTACCTGTGGTGAGAAAATGACGATATTTGTGGCGTAGTTCGGTAAAGGTTAGTTGAGGTAAATTAAAATCTAAATTGGGGGTATTGACTTGCTCTGGAGTGGGATGTAAAGACTGCTGATGGTAATCATGATAATCTCGCCACCAGTTTTCATAATTCTCTCCTGCAACCTGCAAGAAATAATTGATTCCCAAATGAACTTCTAAGTTGTGTCGATCGCAAAAATCCAACAAATTGCGATCGCGAGTGATGCCATACTCTACCTGTACATCTCGATTAAAATATAGTTTGGGCTGCCGTTTCTGTTCTAAGAGCGATCGCGTTAAGCTTTCAACTATATTTGTTGAATCACCCTCAAATAGATATAAACGGCTACCTCTTTGTCTGAGATTGGCATCTAAATTTTCTAAAGATTCAAATAAGAATTGCACCCTAACTTTGCTTACTTCTGGCTGCTGGTAAAACCAAGGATCGATAATAAAAAAAGGAATAACTTCCCGATTATTTTTGGTCGCCTCGGCAACGATCTCACAATCATCTAGACGTAGATCGCGACGAAACCAAACTAAAGCAATTTCTTTATTTGACGGCATGGGAAAACTAGAGACACTATTACTTGATTGAATTTTATTAAACTGCCTTTCTCTCTGTTTCCCCATCCCCATAAAAGTAGATTTTTGCAGATCGATAATATATTATGCCTAATGTGAATTAAAAATTAGAGCAATTTGTTTTCAGCTATAAGCTATAAGCTCAAAGACAATGAATAGGACGCTTGGTGTAAGGAAAAAATATCAGCCTGATGGACAATATACATACAGGTCAAATTGAAAGAGTGTTTTATTTTAAAAGCTTAAAGCTAAGCGAGCTACTAACTATTAACCTTTCAACGAAGCCAATTCACATCAGGCGTTACTTATTACTTATTGCTTATTACTTAACGTGAGTTCGGGTTAAGCAGAAGCAGATAAAACAAAGTCATCAACAGCAATAGATGGCTTTTTAGGACGATGGCAATAAGCAATCAAGCCTGCTAGTAAATTAACTACAACGGCTCGATTGGTCAAGGGTCAGAAACCTCCGCGTCCCTCTCGCCCAAAATTAGTCGGAGAACGATGACGATCTGGTTCTATCTGGCTAATATTCTTGAGTTGGTCAATAACAGATTCAACAATGGCTCTTTTGCGTAATAGCTGTTTGTCAAGCATTGTCATCAATTTATTCTTCATTCTCTTCTTGAATTTGGTCACAAGTACGACATTAGATTGTCTTAAATCTTGTGCTAGAGCTGCGGAAATATATCCCTTGTCACCAAAAAACTGACCATATTGTCCCTTGAGCAGTTCACGAACTGGTTTGCGGTCATCAATATTTCCTGTTGTCAGAGCGATATTTAATAACTCTCCCCGATGATTAATTGCCAAATGGAGCTTGAAACCATGTTGGTGCGCGTTCCCTTGTCGTTATGCAGCTTGACTGTGCGCCTGTTGGCGTACTAAAGCATACCGCTTCGCATAACGCGGGGTCGCACCAAAAAACCAATCTACAGAGGTTTTACCTCAGAAGCGCGATCGTTTGAAAAACTTTGTGTTGTTTGATGCGTCGATTATGGCGGTGGGGTAT